>NZ_PKFT01000002.1:0-543910 GCF_002870005.1 Lelliottia sp. F153
TCATGGTTAAATCCTTATCAGTTATGGGGATAACAGATTCGGATTTTCCCATGAGTAGCATTATTGGCAGAGCCAACTTATTGCTGACCACCTCCATAGGAGGTGGTGTTCATGCAGGGATAAAAAAACCCGCCGAAGCGGGTTTTTCTTAAGAGTGAAAGCTCAGTAGATTACTGACCTTTGATCTCTTTACGACCGTTGTACGGAGCTTTTTCGCCCAGTGCTTCTTCGATACGAATCAGCTGGTTGTATTTCGCTACGCGATCAGAACGGCTCATAGAACCTGTTTTGATCTGGCCTGCAGCGGTACCAACAGCCAGGTCAGCGATGGTAGCGTCTTCAGTTTCGCCTGAACGGTGAGAGATAACGGCAGTGTAGCCAGCGTCTTTCGCCATTTTGATCGCAGCCAGAGTTTCGGTCAGAGAACCGATCTGGTTGAATTTGATCAGGATGGAGTTAACGATGCCTTTGTCGATACCTTCTTTCAGGATCTTGGTGTTGGTTACGAACAGATCGTCACCAACCAGCTGGATTTTGTCGCCCAGAACTTTAGTCTGGTATGCGAAACCATCCCAGTCAGATTCGTCCAGACCGTCTTCGATAGAGACGATTGGGTACTGTTTGGTCAGGTCTTCCAGGAAGTGAGTGAACTCTTCGGAGGAGAATGCTTTGTTGCCTTCGCCAGCCAGAACGTATTTACCGTCTTTGTAGAATTCAGATGCTGCACAGTCCATCGCCAGGGTGATGTCGGTGCCCAGCTCGTAGCCCGCTGCTTTTACTGCTTCAGCGATAACAGCCAGAGCTTCTGCGTTAGAACCCAGGTTAGGCGCGTAGCCACCTTCGTCACCAACAGCAGTGTTCATACCTTTAGCTTTCAGAACTTTAGCCAGGTTGTGGAACACTTCAGAACCCATACGAACCGCTTCTTTCAGGGATTTCGCGCCAACTGGCTGAATCATGAATTCCTGAATATCAACGTTGTTGTCCGCGTGCTCACCACCGTTGATGATGTTCATCATCGGAACCGGCATGGAGTATTTGCCTGGGGTGCCGTTCAGTTCAGCGATGTGCTCATACAGCGGCTGACCTTTAGACGCTGCAGCCGCTTTGGCGTTAGCCAGAGACACAGCCAGGATTGCGTTCGCACCGAAGTTAGATTTGTTTTCAGTACCGTCCAGGTCGATCATGATTTTATCGATGCCAGCCTGGTCTTTGGCGTCTTTGCCAAGGATTGCCTGAGCGATAGGACCGTTAACCGCGCCAACAGCTTTGGTTACGCCTTTACCCAGGAAACGGGATTTGTCGCCATCGCGCAGTTCCAGCGCTTCGCGGGAACCAGTAGAAGCACCTGACGGAGCAGCTGCCATACCGACGAAACCACCTTCCAGGTGAACTTCGGCTTCAACGGTCGGGTTACCACGGGAGTCGATGATTTCACGACCGATGACTTTAACGATTTTGGACATTAGATTTTCCTCAGTACAAGTTAAACTAAAACTCCAGACAAACAACGCGTACCGATGGTACGCGTTGCCGTTCTAACTTTTTTACTTCGCCTGACGCTTCTGGTATTCGCTCGCGGCTTTCACAAAGCCTGCAAACAGCGGATGTCCGTCACGCGGCGTTGAAGTAAATTCCGGGTGGAATTGACAGGCGACGAACCACGGATGGTTTGGCACCTCAATGATCTCGACTAACTGATCATCCCCGGAGCGGCCCGCGATACGCAGACCCGCAGCTTCGATTTGTTTCAACAGCATATTGTTGACTTCGTAGCGGTGACGATGGCGTTCAGTGATGGTTGGCGCACCATACATTTTGCGAACCAGACTATCGTCAGACACCTGGCAAGCCTGAGCGCCAAGACGCATCGTGCCACCCAGATCGCTCTTCTCAGTACGGACTTCGACGTTGCCGTCTTCATCACGCCATTCTGTAATAAGCGCCACAACAGGGTACTTACAGTCTGGCACAAATTCCGTAGAGTTCGCGTTTTCCATCCCGACTACGTTACGAGCGAACTCGATCAACGCAACCTGCATACCCAGGCAAATGCCGAGGTAAGGAATATTGTTTTCACGCGCAAAGCGTGCGGTAGCGATCTTGCCTTCAACACCGCGGTAGCCGAAGCCGCCAGGGATCAGAATAGCATCCAGATCTTTCAGAATTTCGACACCGCGCGTTTCAACATCCTGCGAATCAATCAGCTTGATGTTAACGGTCACGCGATTCTTCAGACCACCGTGTTTCAGCGCTTCAATCACAGACTTATAGGCATCCGGCAGTTCAATGTACTTACCGACCATACCGATAGTCACTTCGCCTGCCGGATTAGCTTCTTCGTAGATAACCTGTTCCCATTCTGACAGATTAGCTTCCGGACAGTTCAAGCTGAATCGTTTACAAATATAATCGTCCAGACCCTGTGATTTCAACAGGCCCGGGATTTTATAAATGGAATCGACGTCTTTCAGAGAAATCACAGCCTTTTCAGCAACATTACAGAACAATGCAATTTTCGCGCGCTCGTTGGCCGGAACGGCACGATCGGAGCGGCAGATCAGGATATCCGGCTGGATACCGATAGAGAGCAGTTCTTTCACGGAGTGCTGCGTCGGTTTGGTTTTCACTTCACCGGCTGCCGCCATGTATGGCACCAGCGTCAGGTGCATGAACAGCGCGTGTTCACGACCAATATCAACCGCCAGCTGACGAATCGCTTCCAGGAATGGCAGGGATTCGATATCACCCACGGTACCGCCAATTTCAACCAGCACAACGTCGTGGCCTTCGCCACCTGCGATGATGCGCTCTTTGATAGCGTTGGTGATGTGCGGGATAACCTGAACGGTTGCGCCTAAGTAATCGCCACGGCGTTCTTTACGCAGAACGTCAGAGTAGATACGACCCGTGGTGAAGTTGTTGCGGCGACTCATTTTAGTACGGATGAAGCGCTCGTAGTGACCTAAGTCCAAATCGGTTTCAGCGCCGTCTTCGGTAACGAACACTTCGCCGTGCTGGATTGGGCTCATGGTGCCTGGATCGACGTTGATGTACGGATCCAGTTTCATCATAGTCACATTGAGGCCACGGGCTTCAAGAATGGCCGCGAGAGAGGCTGCGGCAATGCCTTTACCCAGAGAGGATACAACCCCGCCGGTCACAAAAATATAGTTCGTTGTCATGCTGAACCTGAGAAGTTAGGTTGGAACGATGGAATAACCAAGACGGGAAAGTAGTATACCCGAACACGGCGAGCGCCACAAACTTTCATTCTCCGTCTCCTGTCTCAGGCTTTGACAAACATAGGGAGTGAGAAAATAGCCCCTTTTGGGTAAATGTTTTTGACGCAAATCAAGCGCTTGTCATTTATAAAATCACACAAATTGCGCTTGATCGCAAAAATCCGTTAGAGATCATGTTCCTGGCGTTTTACTTCCTGCCACACCTCTTCCATCAAATCGAGGTCCACGCCGGTCATTTCCAGGCCTCGTGCCGCAACAATCCGCTCGACTTCGCGGAAGCGACGTTCGAATTTGAGGTTGGCTTTTTGCAGCGCCGTTTCGGCTTTGACGCCCAAATGGCGCGAGAGGTTGACCGTGGCAAACAGCAGATCGCCCATCTCCTCTTCCAGGCGAGCTTCATCCACCACCGCCTGCTTAGCTTCATCCATCACTTCGTCGATCTCTTCGTACACTTTGTCGAGCACCGGGCCAAGAGAGGTCCAGTCAAAGCCCACGGCGGAGCAACGCTTCTGAATTTTATGCGCACGCATCAGGGACGGCAGACTTAATGGGATATCGTCCAGCGCGGAGTGTTGTGCTTTTTCAGCGCGTTCAGCGCTTTTGATCTGCTCCCAGCGGACCAGCACTTCTTCGCTGTTGCCAGCGGTCGCGTCGCCAAAAATATGCGGGTGGCGACGTTCGAGTTTGTCGCTGATGGCGGCACAGATATCATTAAAATCAAAGCGCCCCTCTTCCTGCGCCATCTGCGCATAAAACACCACCTGGAAAAGGAGATCACCCAGTTCACCGCGCAGATCGTCAAAATCTTCGCGCGAAATAGCGTCCAGCACTTCGTAGGTTTCTTCGAGGGTGTAAGGGGCGATGGTGGCGAAGGTCTGCTCTTTGTCCCACGGACAGCCGTTTTCCGGGTCACGCAGACGTTTCATAATGCCGAGCAGGCGGTCGAGTTGGTTTTTATTGGTGGTGACAGTCATACGGCCTCTTTATCATCTTCACTTTCGCTCATGATAACGTGTTGCCAGATGACTGCCATCCCCTTGCACTATACTCGGCAGATTAATAATCCATTCAGGGTGACGAACAAAATAACACCGTAACGGATCGTTTCGTAATCAGCTATGTAGTGCGCACGCAAAATACTATAGCCATAGCCGTGATAACCCACCACGTCGTAGTATCCTGTGACAATGTGAATAGCACAGCAAAGCGTTGTGACAATAATCAACAAAAACCGACAGAGTGTACTCGAATTACCTTTCACCAGACGATACAAAAAATAACAACCAATAAAAACAACCGCCCCCATTAAATAATACACCATGACTGGATACCAGGGTTTTGATAAAAGAATAAAGTCCTGTTCCATGCTTAATGCCTCACGTCATTTTCATTGTAAGCAGGCATCAATGATAAAACAGTCACTTCATCGCTAATGATCTCAAGCATAAAAACAGGTTTCGTCATGTCAATCACTCCTCTGACATAGTCTGTCTGGTGTAATCGAATGCCAAACAGACTCCATGACTTTTCTCTCGGCGTAGGAATTTTTCTGGCCATGCCATATCCGGACAGGACTAGATCGATTGTGCCGTATGCAATGTCCCCTAGAGTCTCATTAAAGCCAGTCTTTTTCGCTGCATAATGATATGCGTCTCTGAGTGGGCCGGACGCCTCTTCATAAGCAACAAGATAATAGCCGTTCTCATAGGTATTGTTCAGTCCTTGCAGAATCATGGCAGCTCCAGGTACTGTTGCACCACCAACCGTTGATACACATAGCCCCACACCGCTAATAACCTGACCTATACCTGCCAGAAAACCTATTATTTTGGTGTATAACTTATATAACTCCGCTGCTCTTTTATCTTTATACTCTTGTTCAGCCATCCACCGTGAATAAATTTTATTATTCATAATCACCGAACGCTGATAATTAAGAACATCCGATTTATATTTTAATATTTCCTCACCACCCGACCATGAAAGGCAATCCATCTTAATTTCAATTTCTATCTGTCGGACCACATCGTCAATTCGGCTAAAATAGTCTGTATCTTTAAAGTAAAAAGGTTCTGTCATCCACAAATGCTGTGCTATCGAAAAAAATTTATCTTTCTGAGTCTCAAACTCTTCCTTTGATCCATAAAGCATAAGTGCCTCCACTGCGGTTAAACAACAATTACACATTTAAATGTAAATACCGGAGAGAGTTTACTGCGCATACGCGTAAATATGAGTGTTGAGGAAAAAATTCGGAAATGTGCCCGCCTCAGCGGAGAGGCCACCGAAAAAATTGAGTGGCCTCTGGTTTATTACCCGCCGTGCAGACGTCGAGCGTCAATCACATCTGGCACCTGATTCAGCTTGCCAAGCACGCGGCCCAGCACCTGCAGGTTGTAGATTTCGATAGTCATATCGATAGTCGCAAGCTGCTCGCGGGTATCGCTGCGGCTGGCAACGCCAAGGACATTGACCTTTTCGTTGGCGAGGATGGTAGTGATATCGCGCAGCAAACCGCTGCGATCGTTGGCGGTGACACGCACCACCAGCGAGTAACCCGCGGAATAGCTTTCGCCCCACACCGCATCCACAATACGTTCTGGTGCGTGAGATTGTAGTTCTGCCAGCTGTTCGCAGTCGGAGCGGTGAATGGAGATCCCGCGCCCCTGAGTGATAAAGCCCACGATATCATCGCCAGGTATTGGCTGGCAGCAGCGAGCGATGTGGTGCATCAGATTGCCGACGCCCTCCACTACCACGCGGCCATTGTCTTTGCTGCGATGCTGAGGAGTATAGGTTTTCTGCTGAAGCTGCTTCAGCGCCGCCGCATCCTGCTCCTCCGCGCTCGGTTTGTTAAACTGAGACTGCAGGAAGTTCACCATCTGGTTGAGGCGAATATCGCCCCCGCCAATGGCCGCCAGCAGCTCATCGAGCTCATTGAAGTTGTAGCGCGGCAGCAGGTGTTTTTCCGCCTCTTTGATGCTAATGCCTAAATGCTCAAGCTCATCATCGAGGATCTGGCGACCCGCCAGGATATTCTTGTCGCGATCCTGTTTACGGAACCACGCGTGAATTTTGGAGCGCCCACGGCTGGTGGTGACATACCCCAGGTTCGGGTTCAGCCAGTCGCGGCTCGGGTTTGGCTGTTTCTGGGTGATGATTTCAATCTGATCGCCCATCTGCAGCTGATAGGTAAAGGGCACGATGCGCCCGCCGATCTTCGCGCCGATGCAGCGATGCCCCACGTCGCTGTGGATGTGGTAGGCAAAATCGAGGGGAGTAGACCCGGCAGGCAGATCGACAACGTCGCCTTTTGGCGTAAAGACGTAGACCCGATCGTCGAAGACCTGGCTGCGCACTTCGTCGAGCATTTCGCCAGAGTCGGCCATCTCTTCCTGCCACGCAATCAACTTACGCAGCCACGCAATGCGGTCTTCATGGCCAGTGCGCGTTCCGCTGGATGGGCCTTCTTTGTATTTCCAGTGCGCCGCGACGCCCAGCTCGGCGTCTTCATGCATCTGTTTGGTACGAATCTGAATCTCGACCGTTTTACCGCCCGGCCCGAGCACTACCGTATGAATCGACTGGTAACCGTTCGGTTTCGGGTTCGCCACGTAGTCGTCGAACTCATCTGGCAGATGGCGGAAGTGAGTATGCACTATCCCCAGCGCGGCGTAGCAGTCCTGCAGGCGATCGGCAACGATGCGCACTGCGCGCACGTCGAACAACTCGTCAAAAGCGAGATGTTTTTTCTGCATTTTGCGCCAGATGCTGTAGATGTGCTTCGGACGACCATAGACCTCCGCCCGCACGTTCTCTTCTTTCATCGACTGGCGCAATCCGCCCACGAACTCGTCGATATAGTGTTCACGATCGATACGGCGTTCGTGTAGCAGTTTGGCAATGCGTTTGTATTCTGCCGGGTGCAGGTAACGGAAGCAGTAATCCTCAAGCTCCCATTTCAGCTGGCCGATACCTAAGCGGTTCGCGAGGGGCGCGTAGATATTGGTACACTCTTTCGCTGCCAGCACGCGTTCATCTTCCGGCGCGTCTTTCACTTCACGCAGGTGTGCGATGCGCTCGGCAAGCTTAATCACCACGCAGCGGAAATCATCCACCATCGCGAGCAGCATGCGACGGACGTTATCTACCTGTTCCGAGGAGACGGAATCTGTCTGGGCGGCTTTTAGCTGGCGGATGGCGGCCATATCGCGCACGCCGTGAATAAGCGCCACAACCGGCTTTCCGACGCTGTCACGCAGCACGTCTTCGCTCACCACTTCGGCATCTGCCAGCGGGAATAGCAGCGCGGCCTGCAGCGTTTCGAGATCCATGTTCAGCATGGAGAGGATTTCAACCATCTCAATGCCGCGCCACAACAGCAGTTCGGCATCGGCATGTCCCTGCGTTGTGCGCAGACAATAGGCCCAGGTTTCGGTTAAGCGTTCACACGACTGCTGGCTGGAAATCCCCAGACTTGCGATCCATTTTTGTGGGTCAAACTCACCAGCTTTATTGAGATGTGCACTTCTTACCGCAACCATCGTCCTCTCCTTTAGGGACAAGGGCCTGTCGAATTCGACAAGCCGAAATTCGTTAGTTCTGCTCGAACAACACCATTGATTCCAGATGCCCAGTGTGCGGGAACATGTCCAGCATTGCCAGACGCTGAATCTGGTAACCCGCGCCCAATATAGCCTCGCTGTCGCGGGCGAGCGTGGCCGGGTTACAGGAAACATAGACCACGCGTTTTGGCGCGAGTTTAATTATATGCTGCATTACGCCAGGCGCACCGGCGCGAGCCGGATCGAGCAGGATTTTATCGAAACCGTGCTTTGCCCACGGCTGCCGGGTGACATCTTCTTCCAGATTTTCATGAAAAAATGTCACATTGTGCAACGCGTTGCGCTGCGCATTTTCCTGCCCTTTCGCCACCAGCGCCTCGACGCCTTCTACGCCGACAACGCTGGCCGCCCGTTTTGCCAGCGGCAGGGTGAAATTCCCCATCCCGCAAAACAGATCCAGTACCCGGTCACCGGGCTGAACATCCAGCCACGCGATTGCAGTGGCGACCATCTGCTGGTTTACGCCGTCGTTTACCTGAATGAAGTCGCGCGGACTGAACGTTAAGCGTAGCCCGTCCGACAGATACCAGGGAGTTTCACCTGTAACCTGCTCAAGTATCTCGCTTTGTGGCGCAAGAAAAAGCGCCAGCTCGTGAGAATGCGAAAAGCGTTCCAGTTTTTCGAGGTCTTTGGCAGAAAGTGGCGCAGTGTGACGCAGCACCATCAGCGGGCCGTTATCGGCCAGTACCAGTTCCACATGCCCCAGCAAACGCACGCCCTGTAGATCAGACAGGCAGTTGCGCAGGTCCGGAAGCAATGCTTCAAGACGGGGCACCAAAACGGGGCACTGATTCACGTCGACAATTTCACTGGCGCTACTCTTGCGAAAACCCATCTCCAGCTTTCGCGTTTTCGGTTGATAGTTCAGGCTCAGACGAGCGCGACGGCGGTAGCCCCACGGCTCGCCGGCGATGATGTCGTTCACGTCATGCTTGATAAGGCGTGCCAGCGCGATGCTTTTGCTGCGCTGTTGCAGGGCAACGCTGGCATGCTGCTGCTGACAGCCGCCGCACACGCCAAAATGCGGGCAGCGGGGCGCTGTGCGTTCCGCGCTATCATTAAGGCGACGCTTCACTTTACCGCGAGCAAACTTGTTCTTGTCTTCCGTCAGGGTGACTTCGGCACGCTCAGTGGGTAATAATCCGGGGATAAACACCGCCTTACCATTATGACGCGCAACGCCCTGGCCGAAGGGGTCAAGGTCGGTGACATCAACAGTTATGATCTGACGCGTCGTAACGCGTCGCTTTGCAGAGTAGAATTGCGCCATTGCCGAGAATTTTCTCAAATAAACATAATGACTCTAATTGTCCCATAACGGAACTCCATGACCAACTACAGCCTGCGCGCGCGCATGATGATTTTGATCCTCGCCCCGACCGTTTTAATCGGTTTGCTGCTGAGCATCTTCTTCGTTGTGCACCGTTACAATGACTTGCAGCGTCAACTGGAAGATGCGGGAGCCAGCATCATCGAACCGTTGGCCGTCTCCAGCGAATACGGCATGAACCTGCAAAACCGTGATTCCCTCGGCCAGTTAATCAGCGTTTTGCATCGGCGGCATTCAGAAATCGTGCGCGCCATTTCGGTCTATGACGAGAATAACCGGCTGTTTGTCACGTCGAATTTTCATCTCGATCCCGGCGAGCTTAAAATCCCCGACGGTACGCCTTTCCCGCGCCATCTGAGCGTGGTGCGACGTGGCGACATCATGATCCTGCGCACACCCATTATCTCGGAAAGCTATTCACCTGATGAATCGGCCATATCAGATGCCAAGGCCAGTAATAATATTCTGGGATATGTGGCGCTGGAGTTGGATCTCAAGTCGGTGCGCCTGCAACAGTACAAAGAAATTTTCATCTCCAGCGTCATGATGCTGTTCTGTATCGGCATTGCGCTGATTTTCGGCTGGCGATTGATGCGTGACGTCACCAGCCCGATTCGCAATATGGTGAATACTGTCGACCGTATCCGTCGCGGGCAGCTCGATAGCCGCGTCGAAGGGTTTATGCTCGGCGAGCTGGATATGCTCAAAAACGGCATCAACTCGATGGCAATGTCGCTGGCGGCCTATCACGAAGAGATGCAGCACAACGTCGACCAGGCGACCTCCGATCTGCGCGAAACCTTAGAGCAGATGGAGATCCAGAACGTCGAGCTGGATCTGGCGAAGAAACGCGCTCAGGAAGCGGCGCGTATCAAATCGGAGTTCCTGGCGAATATGTCCCACGAGCTGCGTACGCCGCTGAACGGGGTGATTGGCTTTACCCGCCTGACGCTCAAATCGGAGCTTAATCCGACCCAGCGCGATCACCTGCACACCATCGAGCGTTCCGCCAATAACCTGCTGGCGATCATCAACGATGTTCTCGACTTCTCCAAGCTGGAGGCGGGCAAGCTCATCCTCGAAAGTATTCCCTTCCCGCTGCGTAGCACGCTGGATGAGGTGGTCACTCTGTTGGCCCACTCCTCCCATGACAAAGGCCTTGAGCTAACGCTGAACATCAAAAACGACGTGCCGGATAACGTCATCGGCGATCCCCTGCGCCTGCAGCAGGTGATCACTAACCTGGTGGGTAACGCGATCAAATTTACCGAGAGCGGCAACATCGATGTGCTGGTCGAGCGCCGGGCGATAAGCAATAACAAAGTGCAGATCGAGGTGCAGATACGCGATACGGGCATCGGTATTCCCGAGCGCGATCAGTCGCGGCTGTTCCAGGCGTTCCGGCAGGCTGATGCCAGCATCTCGCGTCGCCACGGCGGGACAGGTCTGGGGCTTGTGATCACCCAGAAACTGGTCAAAGAGATGGGCGGCGATATCTCCTTCCACAGCCAGCCGAATCGCGGCTCGACCTTCTGGTTCCATATTAATCTCGATCTGAACCCGAACGTGGTGACGGACGGACCGATGACGGATTGCCTGCGCGGTAAGCGTCTGGCCTATATCGAACCCAACGCCGCAGCCGCGCAGAGCACGTTGGATGTGCTCAGCACCACGCCGCTGGAGGTGATTTACAGCCCGACGTTCTCGGCGCTGGCAGTCGACCATTACGATATTCTGCTGATGGGCATTCCCGTGACGTTTACCGGTGAGCTGACCATGCAGCAGGAGCGGCTGGCGAAGGCCGCATCGATGACCGATTACCTGCTCCTGGCTTTGCCGTGCCACGCGCAGCTTAACGCGGAAGAGCTGAAAAATGACGGTGCCGCCGCCTGTCTGTTAAAGCCCCTTACCGCCACGCGCCTGCTGCCTGCGCTGACGGAATACTGCCGCATTAATCATCAGGCGATCCCTGTCTCGAGTGAAGATCACAAGCTGCCCATGAGCGTGATGGCGGTGGATGACAATCCGGCTAACCTGAAACTCATCGGCGTATTGCTGGAGGATCAGGTGCATCACGTTGAGCTGTGCACCAGCGGCCCTCAGGCGGTTGAACAGGCCAAACAGATGCAGTTTGATCTGATCCTGATGGATATTCAGATGCCGGGCATGGACGGCATCCGCGCCTGCGAGCTGATTCGCCAGCTGCCGCATCAGCAGCAGACGCCGGTGATTGCGGTAACCGCTCACGCTATGGCCGGGCAAAAAGAGAAACTGCTCAGCGCCGGAATGAATGATTATCTGGCTAAACCGATCGATGAAGAGAAGCTGCACAGCCTGCTGCTGCGCTATAAACCGGGCTTCGCGACCGGAGTGTCTTTAGCGATGCCAGAACCGGCAGAGTTCAGCGTAAACCCGAACGCCACGCTCGACTGGCAGCTGGCGCTGCGTCAGGCGGCCGGGAAACCCGATCTGGCACGCGAAATGCTGCAAATGCTGGTCGCGTTCCTGCCGGAAATTCGTAACAAAGTGGAAGAACAGCTGGTCGGGGAACACCCGGACGATCTCCTCGAAGCGATCCATAAACTGCACGGTAGCTGCAGCTACAGCGGGGTTCCGCGTCTGAAAAGCCTTTGTCATTTGCTGGAACAGCAGCTGCGCTCGGGCACAGCGGAATCTGAGCTGGAGCCGGAGTTTCTCGAGTTGCTGGATGAGATGGATAATGTGACGCGGGAAGCGAGGAAAGTATTAGGGGGGTAGTTTTCTTATTTAGCCCCTTCTGCCTGGCCCTCTCCGTGTGAGAGAGGGCCAGGAAAAACTACGCGCTCATGCCAATTTTCAACACTGCAGCAATATTCCGCGCTGCCATCCGCACATTCTCTTCTGCATTTTTCAGCGCCTCTTCCAGCGTACAGACGGTGTAAATCACGCTGAATACCGCGTCGATACCGTGCTCATGCACCACGCCGACATCCGCCGTCAGGCTGCCCGCAATTCCGATAACCGGCTTGTTGTAACGTTTGGCGACTTTCGCCACGCCAACGGGAACTTTGCCATGGATCGTCTGGCTGTCGATGCGTCCTTCGCCGGTGATCACCAGGTCAGAATCGGCGACGTGGTTATCCAGATGCAGCGCATCGGTGACAATCTCAATGCCCTGACGCAACTCTGCGCCGCAAAACGCATACAGCGCTGCGCCCATCCCGCCAGCCGCCCCGCCACCTTCCAGATTGAGGACGTCGATATCCAGGTCGCGGGCGATTATTTTCGCGTAATGGGCCAGAGAATCATCGAGCCGGGCGATCATCTCCGGCGTCGCCCCTTTTTGCGGGCCAAACACCGCCGATGCCCCTTCTTTGCCCGTCAGCGGATTGGTTACGTCGCAGGCCACTTCAATGCGACAGTTAGCCAAGCGGGTATCCAGCTCGCTGATATCAATCCGCGCCAGCTTCTCAAGCTCGCCGCCGCCCATGCCAATAGGATTATCTTCGGCATCCAGTAGCTTCGCGCCGAGTGCCTGCACCATTCCGGCTCCGCCGTCGTTGGTGGCGCTGCCGCCGATACCGATGATGATGTGTTTAACGCCTGCATCAAGGGCGTGGCGAATCAGTTCGCCTGTCCCCCAGGAGGTGGTTTTCAACGGATTGCGTAAGGAAGGCGCCACCATCTCCAGGCCGCTCGCCGCCGCCATTTCAATGAATGCGCTCTGCTCGTCGCCGGATAAGCCGTAGAACCCTTCCACGTTTTCGCCTAAGGGGCCAGTGACCCGCACCTTGATAATACCGCCCTGTGTGGCTGCAACCATCGCCTCCACCGTCCCTTCGCCGCCGTCGGCAACGGGCAGTTTGACGTAGTGCGCGTCGGGGAAAATCTCGCGAAATCCCTGCTCGATTGCCGTCGCCACCTCAAGAGCACTCAAACTCTCCTTGTACGAGTCCGGTGCGATTACTATTTTCATAAGCCATCCTTACGCCTGTTGACTGGATTGAGCATACACCCGCGCTGAAAACAAAAATGCCGACTCCCGCAGGAACCGGCATTCACACTTAGCGCACCATGCACGGTTGCTTGTTGTTAAACGTCCAGTCCGGGATGAGATACTGCATCGCCATCGCGTCGTCGCGCGCGCCCAGGCCATGCTTTTGATACAGTTCGTGCGCTTTCATCAGTTGATCCATATCCAGCTCTACGCCCAGACCCGGCGTGGTCGGCACTTGCACCATTCCGCCTTTGATTTCGAACGGCTGTTTGGTCAGGCGCTGATTGCCCTCCTGCCAGATCCAGTGAGTATCAATCGCCGTAATGTTGCCCGGCGCGGCGGCGGCCACATGGGTGAACATTGCCAGTGAAATATCAAAGTGGTTGTTGGAGTGCGAGCCCCAGGTCAGCCCAAATTCATGGCACATCTGCGCCACGCGCACGGAGCCTTGCATTGTCCAGAAGTGCGGGTCCGCCAGTGGAATATCAACCGACTGCAACGACAGCGTATGGCCCATCTGACGCCAGTCGGTGGCGATCATATTGGTCGCCGTCGGCAGCCCAGTCGCGCGACGGAACTCGGCCATCACCTCACGTCCGGAGAAGCCCTGCTCCGCACCGCATGGATCTTCTGCATACGCCAGTACGCCTTTCAGCTGTTTGCCGATGCCGATCGCTTCATTAAGCGACCAGGCCCCGTTTGGATCCAGCGTTACGCGCGCCTGCGGGAAGCGTTTCGCCAGCGCGACAATCGACTCGGCCTCTTCTTCGCCCGCCAGCACGCCGCCTTTCAGTTTGAAATCGTTAAAGCCGTATTTTTCGTAAGCGGCTTCCGCCAGGCGTACCACCGCATCCGGCGTCATGGCTTCATCGTGACGAAGGCGATACCAGTCGCATTTTTCGTCCGGCTGGCTCTGGTACGCCAAAGGCGTGAGTTTGCGATCGCCGACGAAGAACAGATAGCCAAGCATTTCGACTTCACTGCGCTGCTGACCTTCACCCAGCAGCGACGCCACGTTAACCCCTAAATGCTGCCCCAGCAGATCCAGCATCGCTGCTTCGATCCCCGTCACCACGTGAATGGTAGTACGCAGATCGAAGGTTTGCAGCCCACGGCCTCCCGCATCGCGGTCCGCAAAGGTGGCGCGCACGGCGTTTAAGACATTTTTGTACTCGCCCAGGGTTTTGCCCACCACCAGCGGGATCGCCTCTTCCAGGGTTTTGCGGATCTTCTCGCCGCCAGGAATTTCGCCCACGCCCGTGTGGCCGGAGTTGTCTTTGATAATCACAATGTTGCGGGTAAAGAACGGAGCATGGGCGCCGCTCAGGTTCATCAGCATGCTGTCGTGGCCCGCGACGGGAACAATCTGCATGGCAGTGACGACAGGAGTAGAGAAAGTGGTCATGGTGCAATCCTTTTAATTAGTGACGACCAAACGCCGGGCGTTTGCGGTCAAACGTCCAGCCGGGAACGAGATACTGCATTGGGCCTGCGTCGTTGCGCGCGCCACCTGGCAGTGTCTTATACAGTTCGTGGGCCTTGTGGATCTGATCCCAGTCCAGCTCCACGCCCAGCCCCGGCGCATCCGGGACGGCAATCTTGCCGTCTTTTATCTCCAGCGGATTTTTGGTCAGGCGCGCGTCGCCCTCCTGCCAGATCCAGTGCGTATCGATAGCCGTGGGTGTGCCGGGAGCCGCGGCCCCCACATGCGTAAACATCGCCAGTGAGATATCGAAATGGTTATTCGAGTGACAGCCCCAGGTCAGGCCCCAGTCGTCGCACAACTGCGCGACGCGCACCGCCCCGGAGAGCGTCCAGAAGTGCGGGTCTGCCAGCGGAATGTCCACGGAATTGAGCATCACCGCGTGGCCCATTTCGCGCCAGTTCGTGGCGATCATATTGGTTGCCACCGGCAGCCCTGTCGCGCGGCGAAATTCCGCCATCACTTCGCGACCGGAGAAACCCTGCTCGGCCCCGCACGGATCTTCCGCGTAAGTGAGCACGTCGTTAAGCCCTTTGCAGAGCGAAATCGCCTCGTCCAGTCGCCAGGCACCGTTAGGGTCAACGGTGATTCGCGCATCCGGGAAACGTTTTTTCAGGGCTCGGGCGCTGTCGATCTCCTGCTCGCCAGGCAGGACGCCGCCCTTGAGTTTGAAATCCTTAAAGCCGTAGCGATCCTGTGCCGCCTCGGCTAAGCGAACCACCGCCTCGCTGGTTAGCGCTTCCTGATGACGCAGGTGATACCAGTCATGATTGCCCGGCGTGCTGGAGAGATAGGGCAGATCGGTTTTCTTGCGATCGCCCACGTAGAACAGATACCCGAGCACGGTGACGGCATCGCGCTGTTTGCCCGGCCCCAGCAGTTCGCACACCGGCACGTTCAGCGCTTTACCGAGCAGATCGAGTAGCGCCGCTTCGAGCGCAGCCACCGCATTCACCCGTAGCTCGAACGTCCAGGCCCCTTTGCCGAAGGTATCAAAATCGGCGGCCTGATTGCCTTTGTGTACTTGCTGCACCACCTTGTTCAGTCGCGCGACCTGCTGGCCGACAACCATCGGAACGGCGTCCAGCAACGTCTGGAGAATCACCTCACCGCCAGGCGCTTCACCAACGCCGGTATTCCCGGCGTTGTCCGTGAGCACCACAATATTGCGCGTAAAATACGCGTTATGGGCCCCCCCGATGTTGAGCAGCATGCTGTCGTAACCGGCCACCGGAATGACCTGCATGTCGGTAATGACTGGACTTGACTGTGTATTCATCATGCACGCCCCGCGACCGGTTTCAGCTCAACGCGTTTGATATCGCCCACCAGCACCAGATAGCTGAGAACCGCCACCAGCGCATGAACGCCTACGTAAATCAGTGCGCCATTGAAGGAGCCGGTGGTCCCAACGATGTAGCCGATGGCGATTGGGGTAACGATGCCGGAAATGTTACCGAACATGTTGAACAGACCGCCACTCAGGCCGCTGATCTCTTTCGGCGCAGTATCTGCCATCACCGCCCAGCCCAGCGCACCAATCCCTTTGCCAAAGAAGGCCATCGCCATAAAGCCGATAATCATCCATTCGGCACTCACATAGTTGCAGAACACCATCGTCATGGAGAGCAGCATGCCCAGCACAATCGGAGTTTTACGCGCGATATTCAGCGAACCGGTGCGACGCATCAGCCAGTCGGAAATCACCCCGCCCAGCACGCCACCGATAAAGCCGCACACCGCCGGAACCGAGGCCACAAAGCCCGCTTTCAGAATCGACATTCCGCGCGCCTGCACCAGATAGACCGGGAACCAGGTGATGAAAAAGTAGGTTAAGGCGTTAATGCAGTATTGCCCAAGGTAGATGCCAATCATCATCCGTGAGCCTATCAGCTGTTTGATCTGGCCCCACTTCTGGCTGAACGGCACTTTGGCCTTGTCGTTTTTCTGATCCATGTTGATCAGCGCACCGCCTTCAGCGATGTACTCCAGCTCTTTCTTGTTCACGCCCGGATGTTGATTCGGTTCGTGGATCACTTTTAGCCAGACAAAGCTGATGATGATCCCCAGTCCGCCCATAAAGAAGAAGACGTGTGACCAGCCCACTTCGTGGGTCAGCCAGCCCATAATCGGTGCGAAGATGACCGTTGCGAAATACTGGGCGGAGTTAAAAATCGCCACCGCCGTGCCCCTCTCCTGCGCCGGGAACCAGGCCGCGACGATACGGCTGTTGCCAGGGAAGGAGGGCGCTTCTGCCAGCCCGACCAGGAAACGTAAGGTAAAGAGGGCGACGATAATGCCGAAGCCGCTGAAAATATCGACGAAGCCCTGCAGCAGCGTAAACATCGACCAGATAAAGATGGACCAGAAGTAAACGCGTTTGGAACCGAAGCGGTCAAGCAGCCAGCCGCCGGGGATTTGGCCAATCACATAGGCCCAAGAAAATGCGGAGAAGACATATCCCATGCCGACCGGGTCAAGCCCGATGTCTTTTGCCATTTCAGAGCCGGCAATCGACAGCGTGGCGCGGTCGCCATAGTTGAAGGACGTGACGATAAACAGCATCACCACTATCCAGTAGCGAGCATTGGTGCGCTTCTCAGCGCTGCTCGCCGCTTGGCTTAATGTACTCATTGTTGCACTCCTGAATCTTGGCTTGCGCCAGGTTCATTCTGTACGACATAACCTGTAGGGTAATCAGAATGAGAGGTTAGTGTTTTGCAGTTTTTGTACGGCATTTCTGGTACGGATCAGAGCCGTTTTATGGTTTCTAACTGCTTTTTTTGGTAACTGACGGGAAAAGTATATGTAAGAGGAGGCAGCAGCCTCACCGTGCATCAACACAACATTGGCGCACGAGTTAGAGGTTGTTTGTGGCAAAAGCCCAGGGGAGTGGAAGATGGTTCACGAAAATGGGGAAGAATGTGAGCCAGATTACCTGGCGGTGCTGCGCTTGCACGAGCCTACATTGTAGGCCGAGGTTTGAGGCCGGGTAAGGCATAACAGCCCCCCGGCGAAGGGTTATTTGAGCAACGCGCCCCACTGCTCAACCCATGGATTGGATTCGCTTTCTGGCTCCGGGTGTTCACCGGCGTCGATCAGCAGCATCTCACCCACGCGCTGCGCGCTTTGCTCCTGCAGCAGGGCGTCAAACTGCTTACCGCCCCCGCAGAAATGGGTGTAGCTGCTGTCACCGAGGGCGATAATGCCGTAGCGCGTATCGGGCTGATAGCCCAGCGTGTCTTTGATTGCCTGGAAGAGCGGCACAATGCTGTCTGGTAGATCGCCCTGCCCGGTTGTTGATGTCACCACCAGCACGTACTGATCTTTATATTTTTCCCAGTCGGAAAGAGTCGGATCTTCATAGACCGTCGCTTTATGACCCTGACTTAACAGAATCGCCTCGGCCTCCTCGGCCACCAGCAGCGAGTTACCGTACATTGTGCCGACAAAAATGCCTACTTCAGCCATGCTTCACTCCCTTCATTATCGCTATTGCTGTTCATCCTGAACGTTGCTCGCCACAAACTCAACCCTTTCATTTTCGGGGAGTTGTCCCATCCAGCCAAACTGTGACAGCGCCTGCATCCAGACGTCATCCAGCCCCGCACGGATCACCAGCGGTTCGCCGGTAAAGGGGTGCGTCAGGCTGAGCTGGCTGGCGTGCAGCATCAGGCGGTTGCAGCCAAAATGCTCGGCGGCGCTGCGGTTCTGGCGCAAATCGCCGTGCTTGCTGTCGCCAATGATCGGATGACGCAGATGGGAGAGATGGCGACGGAGCTGGTGCTTGCGCCCGGTATGAGGCTCAAGCTCCACCAGCCCGTAGCGCGTGGTCGGGAATTTACCCGTGGCAACGGGCATTTCGACCGTCGACAGACCGCGATAATCTGTCACTGCTGGCTGCGGCTCTTTATCATCACGGGCAAATTTATCTGCGATTTTATCCAGCTCTTCGACCAGCGGATAATCAAGCGTCGCTTCGTCCATCAGCCAGCCGCGCACGATGGCGTGATAACGTTTTTGAATCTGATGCTGTTCGAACTGCTGAGACAAAAGGCGTCCGGCTTCGCTGGAAAGCCCCATCAACAGGACGCCTGAGGTAGGCCTATCAAGACGGTGGACGGTAAACACGTGCTGACCAATCTGATCACGCACGGTTTGCATCACCACGACTTTCTCATCGCGATCCAGCCAGCTACGGTGGACCAGCCAGCCAGACGGTTTATTGACCGCGACCAGCCACTCGTCCTGGTAGAGGATCTCAATGGTCATGCCTGGCCGCCGGAAAACAGCGTGTCCAGGCGTTGCAGTTCAATCAGCACGACATCGCGCGCCGGGTGCTGCGCATCAAGCGCCATTTCATAATAGGGGCAGATGGCAAAATCGTGGGGCAGCGGATGGCCGCCATCCAGCAGCGCGTGCAGGCGCGGGATGAGCACCCACTGCAGCCATTCAAACGGCTCAAGGGTGTCCAGACAGAATGGCTGGGTACTGGCGAAGGCCTCTTGCTGCGGCGCCGTTTCCTGCCACAGCTGATGGAGGCGCATCAGAGCTTCGATAGCGTGCAACTGCGCACGAACGCTGTCGTTATGCGTCATAAAAACCTCAACTGAAAAACTGAACGGCGCGCAGCATAGCATTCCGGGGCGCAGAAATAAAAAAAGGGAGCACTGTATAAACAGTGCTCCCGGTTCGTTTCGCAGCATTCCAGCTACAATTTGTGCTCCCTGCTCGTCCGTGACAACTTTTCCAGTGGCCGTGAGGCCTGATCGTCCGTAACCGCGCATCCTGCTCACATCATCCTGATGTGAATGTTTCATCCTGAAACGTCCTGGCCTTCCTGACCCACCGGGCATCATGTCCGGTTCTCATTCTCCGTCCTGGAGGTGTCCCTTACGCATCCTGCGTGATCCTTTTGCTTCAATCCTGAAGCCTTCCTGCCGCGCCATCCTGACGTGTCCTGTGTGAGTAACGTCATCATCCTGATGTTCGTTTCTCGTGTCGTCATCCTGTCGACGGGATATAGAATCCCCTATTACGCTTCGTCTTACAACCCACCTAATCAGGCTTACCGTTATCATTGTTGCGATGACAACGCGGCATTTACAACCTAACCATATGAAATAAATCGTTATTAAATGAATAACTGATTACGTCATGCGGTTATATGACGGCGATCTCTCACAAGCCTTGTAAGAGATCTCTCACAAAGTCTGTAGCATAACGGATTACAAAACGGGGTCGAGCTGATTAAGGAATTCCGCAAGTGAGGGGGCGAGAACATCGCGTTTGCGGGTGCCGAGCGTCTCTTTGATCACTTCGCCGTTCAGGTTAGCAACAGCGATCACATCCAGTTCGCTGTGGAGCGTCGCGATAAACAGCGTCGGTGCAAGCTTCAGGCGTTTTTGCGTCACCAGATGTCCAATCAAGTTCTCCTGAACTCGCTGGAAATCCTCTTCGCTCCAGGTCTGTAGCAGCGTCATCGTTTGATTGCCGAAACGGGCGCGCATATCCCCGGCAAACTGTGTGGTGTAAAACGCATGAACGGCTGGTTGTACCACAATGTCCATGGCGCGCTCAACCGCATTTACATTCTGCTGTTCCGTGAAGGGCTGTGGCTGCCAGATGATTTTATCGTCGAGCGTCGTAATAATGCACGGTGACGGCACGCCGTATAACTCTTCACTTTGCGGCCATGTGTCATGCTGTTGATGCCATGCATCGCAGTAGCGCGTCGTGAACGCCGTCAGGGCACTTGCAGTCTCAATATCCACCGATTTCTCTCTTCACGTAAGACAGGATAAACTTGTGCCTATAGTTTACCTGCAAAGTGACAATGAAACATGTCTTACGAAAATCATCAGGCGTTATCAGGCTTAACGCTGGGCAAAACCACTGATTACCGCGATACCTATGACGCCACCCTGCTACAGGGCGTTCCACGCAGTCTAAACCGCGATCCACTTGGGCTGTCCGCGAATGCACTGCCGTTTGTCGGCGGTGATATCTGGACGCTTTACGAACTCTCCTGGCTCAACGCGCGCGGTTTGCCGCAGGTCGCCGTGGGCCACGTTGAGCTGGATTACGCCAGCGTGAATCTGGTGGAGTCCAAAAGCTTTAAGCTCTATCTCAACAGCTTTAACCAGACACGTTTTGACTCCTGGGAGGAGGTGCAGCGCACACTGGCGCGCGATCTGAGTGCCTGCGCGCAGGGTGACGTGACCGTGGCGCTGTATCGTCTGAATGAGCTGGAAGGTCAGCCGGTGGCGCATTTCCACGGCACCTGCATTGACGATCAGGAGATCGAGATTGAGAGCTACGAATTCAGTACCGATTATCTGCAAAACGCGGCGGGCGAAAAAGTCGTTGAAGAGACGCTGGTCAGCCATCTGCTGAAATCCAACTGTCTAATCACCCACCAGCCTGACTGGGGCTCAGTGCAAATTCAGTATCGCGGCCCGAAAATTGACCGTGAAAAACTGCTGCGTTATCTGGTGTCGTTCCGCCATCACAACGAGTTTCACGAGCAGTGCGTCGAGCGCATCTTCAATGATATCCAGCGCTTCTGCCAGCCGGAGAAACTGAGCGTATACGCCCGTTACACCCGTCGCGGCGGGCTGGACATTAACCCGTGGCGCACCAATACTGACTTTGTTCCGGCCACCGGACGCCTGGTTCGTCAGTAAATTTGTGAAATATGCGGGCTGTATTCCGCGTCTAAGGTTGTGAAACGTCATAAGCCAGGGCTATTGTAATCAACAGGGAAAGAAGATCTTTATCCCGTAAGGAGCTCACTTGATTACACATATTAGCCCGCTTGGCTCAATGGATATGTTGTCGCAGCTGGAAGTGGACATGCTTAAACGCACGGCCAGCAGTGACCTGTATCAACTGTTTCGCAACTGTTCACTTGCCGTTCTGAACTCCGGAAGTCTGACAGATAACAGTAAAGAGTTGCTGTCTCGCTTTGAAAGCTTTGATATCAACGTGTTGCGCCGCGAGCGTGGCGTGAAGCTTGAAGTGATAAATCCGCCGGAAGAGGCCTTTGTTGATGGGCGGATCATTCGCTCTCTGCAGGCCAACCTGTTCGCCGTGTTGCGCGACATCCTGTTTGTTAACGGACAAATTCACAATGCCGGGCGCTTCCAGCACCTTAATCTGGAAAGCTCGGCACACATGACCAACCTGGTCTTTTCCATTCTGCGTAATGCTCGCGCCCTGCACGTTGGCGAGGCACCTAACATGGTTGTCTGCTGGGGCGGCCACTCTATTAACGAAACTGAATACCTCTACGCACGCCGCGTAGGCACCCAGCTCGGCCTGCGCGAACTGAATATCTGCACCGGTTGTGGTCCTGGCGCGATGGAAGCGCCAATGAAAGGCGCAGCGGTCGGCCACGCGCAGCAGCGCTATAAAGAAGGCCGTTTCATTGGTATGACGGAGCCTTCCATTATCGCGGCCGAGCCACCGAACCCGCTGGTGAATGAGCTGATCATCATGCCGGATATCGAGAAACGTCTCGAAGCCTTCGTGCGTATCGCACACGGGATCATTATCTTCCCGGGCGGCGTCGGAACGGCGGAAGAGCTGCTTTATCTGCTGGGTATTCTGATGAATCCGGCGAATAAAAATCAGGTCTTGCCGCTGATCCTGACCGGGCCAAAAGAGAGCGCCGATTACTTCCGCGTGCTGGATGAGTTTATCGTGCACACCCTGGGCGAAGCGGCGCGTAGCCACTACCGCATTATCATTGACGATGCGGCAGAAGTGGCGCGTCAGATGAAAAAGGCGATGCCGCTGGTCAAAGAGAACCGCCGTGATACGGGCGATGCGTACAGCTTTAACTGGTCGATCCGCATCGCGCCAGACCTTCAGAAGCCGTTCGAACCGTCCCACGAGAATATGGCAAACCTGAAACTGTATCCGGATCAGCCCGTTGAAGTGCTGGCCGCGGATCTGCGTCGTGCGTTCTCCGGCATCGTGGCCGGTAACGTGAAAGAGGTAGGCATTCGCGCCATTGAAGAGTTCGGTCCGTACAAAATCCACGGCGACAGCCAGATGATGCGCCGCATGGACGATCTGCTGCAGGGCTTTGTCGCCCAGCACCGTATGAAGCTGCCCGGCTCGGCCTATATCCCCTGTTATGAGATTTGCGCCTGACCGTCAGTTGCTTTCACTCAATTTAAGCCGGGCACTGCCCGGCTTTTTCATTTCTTCTGATAAAACATAGGCATTACTTATCTTATTTACATTTCCGACGCGAACGCAAACGATTACCTTGATTTTCAAACCGTGATTTATCAGCCTTAATCCAAATTACCTGCAAGAAAAAACTAAAAATCGCCATCTTTACAGCGGAAGCCACGTATCTCGCTGTCCGATCTTTCACGCCGTATGTCGTTAATGGTAGCCTTCGCGCCCGTAAATCCGCTTTGACGTTTTATTAACAGTTTTTTGGTCTAAATATGCCCACTTCAAAAGTGGATTATTGCATTTGGGATCAGGATCACTGATACATTCATTACTTAAATGTATCTTTCCGCCCGCCAATAGTTACGGGCAAAAATTATAAAAAAACCGTCATTGAACGAATTTCATATTACCGTCGGGCCCTTTTTCATCGGAATTGACTAAAAAGCCTGACTAATTGCTTCCTCCAGGAGAAATAGATGGAAACCACTCAAACCAGCACCATTGCTTCGACAGAATCCCGAAGTGGATGGCGCAAAACGGACACCATGTGGATGCTGGGCCTGTACGGTACAGCAATCGGCGCAGGTGTCCTGTTCCTGCCGATCAACGCAGGCGTTGGCGGTCTGATTCCGCTGATCATCATGGCTATCATTGCCTTCCCGATGACTTACTTTGCACACCGCGGCCTGACCCGTTTCGTGCTGTCCGGTAAAAACCCAGGCGAAGACATCACTGAAGTTGTTGAAGAGCACTTCGGCGTTGGCGCAGGTAAACTGATTACCCTGCTCTACTTCTTCGCGATTTACCCGATTCTGCTGGTTTACAGCGTGGCGATTACCAACACCGTTGAAAGCTTCATGACGCACCAGCTGCACATGACGCCGCCACCGCGCGCTATTCTGTCTCTGATCCTTATCGTGGGTATGATGACCATCGTTCGTTTCGGCGAGCAGATGATCGTTAAAGCGATGAGCGTTCTGGTGTTCCCGTTCGTGATTGCCCTGATGGTGCTGGCTTTCTACCTGGTTCCACAGTGGAACGGTGCAGCGCTGGAAACCCTCTCCCTGAGCAGCGCATCGGCAACCGGTAACGGCCTGTTGATGACTCTGTGGCTGGCGATTCCGGTGATGGTCTTCTCCTTCAACCACTCCCCGATCATCTCCTCTTTCGCTGTGGCGAAACGTGAAGAGTACGGTCAGGGCGCAGAGAAGAAGTGCTCCAGCATCCTGGCTCGCGCTCACATCATGATGGTTATTACCGTGATGTTCTTCGTGTTCAGCTGCGTACTGAGCCTCTCCCCGGCGGATCTGGCAGCTGCGAAAGCACAGAACATCTCGATTCTGTCTTACCTGGCTAACCACTTTAACGCACCGCTGATTGCCTGGATGGCGCCAATCATCGCGATTATCGCTATCACCAAATCCTTCCTCGGCCACTACCTTGGCGCACGTGAAGGCTTTAACGGTATGGTGATCAAATCCCTGCGCGGTAAAGGCAAAAGCATTGAAGTTAACAAACTGAACAAAATCACTGCACTGTTCATGCTGTTGACGACCTGGGCTGTGGCGACCATGAACCCGAGCATCCTCGGCATGATCGAAACCCTGGGCGGTCCAATCATCGCGATGATTCTGTTCCTGATGCCGATGTACGCGATTCAGAAAGTCCCGGCAATGCGTAAATACAGCGGCCACATCAGCAACGTCTTCGTTGTGATTATGGGTCTGATTGCCATCTCCGCGATTTTCTTCTCTCTGTTCAGCTAACACCTCCTGCGCCGTCTTCGGACGGCGCACTCCTCCTCTGACTGATAGCAAGGGACGCATCATGATTAGCGTATTCGATATCTTCAAAATCGGTATTGGACCTTCCAGCTCTCATACTGTCGGGCCAATGAAAGCCGGTAAACAATTCACGGATGACTTGATTTCACGCGGCATTCTGCACGACGTCACACGCGTGGTTGTCGATGTTTACGGCTCCCTGTCTCTGACGGGTAAAGGCCACCATACTGACATCGCCATTATTATGGGCCTGGCGGGGAATCTGCCGGACACCGTTGATATTGACGCAATTCCTGGATTCATTCAGGACGTGAATACTCATGGCCGCCTGCTGCTGGCAAACGGTGACCATGAAGTCGAGTTCCCGGTTGATAAGTGCATGAACTTCCATGCCGACAACCTCTCCCTGCACGAGAACGGTATGCGTATTACCGCGCTGGCAGGCGAAAAGGCGATTTACAGCCAAACCTATTACTCCATCGGCGGCGGTTTTATCGTCGACGAAGACCACTTTGGTCAGGCCAGCAACTCTTCCGTTGAGGTACCTTACCCGTACAAAAATGCGGCGGATTTACAGCGTCATTGTCAGGAAAGCGGCTTGTCACTTTCTGGTCTGATGATGAAAAATGAGCTGGCGTTGCACAGCAAAGAAGAGCTGGAACAGCACTTCAAAAACGTCTGGGATGTGATGCGCGGCGGTATCGAGCGCGGCATCACCACCGAAGGCGTGCTGCCGGGCAAACTGCGCGTACCGCGTCGTGCTGCGGCGCTGCGCCGTATGTTGGTGAGCACCGACAAAACCACCACCGACCCGATGGCGGTCGTTGACTGGATCAACATGTTCGCGCTGGCGGTTAACGAAGAAAACGCCGCAGGCGGGCGTGTGGTTACCGCACCGACTAACGGCGCGTGCGGTATCGTTCCGGCGGTGCTGGCGTACTACGATAAGTTTATCCGTGAAGTGAACGCTAACTCGCTGGCGCGCTATCTGCTCGTCACCAGCGCGATTGGCTCACTGTATAAGATGAATGCCTCGATCTCTGGCGCTGAAGTGGGCTGCCAGGGTGAAGTCGGCGTGGCTTGTTCCATGGCGGCAGCGGGTCTGACGGAACTGCTGGGCGGTAGCCCAACGCAGGTCTGTATCGCGGCGGAAATCGGCATGGAGCACAACCTCGGACTGACCTGTGACCCGGTTGCTGGTCAGGTGCAGGTACCGTGCATTGAGCGTAACGCGATTGCCTCCGTTAAAGCGGTGAACGCCGCGCGTATGGCCCTGCGCCGTACCAGTGAGCCGCGCGTTTGCCTCGATAAGGTTATCGAAACCATGTACGAGACCGGCAAAGATATGAATGCCAAATACCGCGAAACCTCTCGCGGCGGGCTGGCCATGAAAATCGTGACCTGCGATTAAACCTGTGCGCCTCGCTTTTGCGAGGCGCCTTCCCAATTCCCACGCCTCTCGTAGTTTCATCCTGCTGACAGTGTTACCCTTTATTCATTAACAGAAGGGAGATTATCTGTGGCTGTTCATTTGCTTATTGTCGACGCGCTCAACCTGATTCGCCGTATTCATGCGGTGCAAGGCACACCCTGCAAGGACACTTGCCTGCATGCGCTGGAGCAGCTTATTCGCCACAGCCAGCCCACTCACGCAGTGGCCGTTTTCGACGACGAAGCACGTAACACAGGCTGGCGGCACCAGCGTTTACCGGATTACAAAGCCGGACGCGCACCGATGCCCGACGATCTCCACGCCGAAATGCCCGCCATTCGCGCCGCCTTTGAAACACGCGGTGTACCGTGCTGGGGCGCGCATGGCAACGAAGCCGACGACCTGGCTGCGACGCTGGCGATAAAAGTTGCGGGCGCCGGGCATCAGGCCACCATCGTCTCCACCGACAAAGGCTACTGCCAGCTACTCTCACCGACCATTCGTATTCGCGATTACTTTCAAAAGCGCTGGCTCGATGCCCCTTTTATCGCCAGTGAATTTGGCGTCTCGCCGCAACAGCTGCCTGACTACTGGGGGCTTGCCGGGATCAGCAGCTCGAAAGTGCCGGGCGTGGCCGGGATTGGCCCCAAAAGTGCTGCGCAGCTGTTAACGGATTTTCAGGATCTGGAAGGGATTTACGCCCACCTGGAGAATGTTCCCGAGAAGTGGCGCAAGAAGCTGGAAGCGCATAAAGAGATGGCGTTTATCTGCCGGGATGTGGCGCGGTTACAGACGGATTTGCAGTTAGACGGGAATTTGCAGCAGTTGCGGCTGGAGCGGTAGGTTCAGGTCAGAAAGTTGCCGGAGGACCTGGAGTGTGCCCGATAAGCATAGCGCTACCGGGCACACAGACAGGCGTTATCGCTCGTCGCGACGTCCACCCACGGCAGCCCACCAGCGGCGGACGTGCACGGTCACTTCTTCACGGTCGTGATAAAGCTGACGCGCTTGGATTTCAGCATTGATCCCCTGGGCATTCAGCTGTTCCTGGATATACGCCAGATTCTGAGAGACCTCTTCATAGCGCTTTTTCATCGGCAGCTTAAGGTTGAAGATCGTCTCGCGACACCAGCCGTTCACCAGCCAGGTTGCCATCAGCGCGGCCACTTTCGCCGGTTTCTCCACCATATCGCACACCATCCAGGTGATGTTGTTACGGGTCGGGCGATAGCGGAAACCATCTTCACGCAGCCAGGTCACCTGCCCGGTATCCATCAGGCTTTGCGCCATAGGGCCGTTATCGACAGACGAAACCCACATGTTGCGTTTGACCAGCTGATAGGTCCAGCCGCCAGGGCAAGCGCCCAGATCCACGGCATACATCCCGTTCGCCAGGCGCTCATCCCACTCATCGGCAGGAATAAAGACGTGGAACGCCTCTTCCAGTTTGAGCGTAGAACGGCTTGGCGCATCGGACGGGAATTTAAGACGCGGGATACCCATATAAAACGGCGAGTTGTTCGTCGTGTAGGAGTAACCGGTGTAACAACAGCCCGGCGCAATAAAGAAGACATGCACCACCGGACGTTTTGGCGTCTCGTAGTTTGTCAGCACGCCCACCTCACGCAGCGCAGCGCGCAGCGGAACGGTGAACTTGCGGCAAAACTTCATTAGCTCTTTGCTTTCGTTGGTGTCAGCCACTTCAACACGCAGATCGCCGCCCTTCTCCACCACGCCCTGCAGCATGCCAGAGATAGGGGAAATACGATCTTCTGGCGGCAAATCGGTCAGCAGTTCGCCCGCGGCAAACATCTGACGGGCAAAAATCAACGAGCTGAACGGTAACTTGCTAACGATCTTATCCGCATCGTCAGGCTGATAGCATTCGAACACCACGTAGCCCGAGTGCTCTTTGACGCGGGCAAAGCCGAAGACTTCCAGACGTGACGCTTTGTCAGTAATTTCCGCGGCGCACTCTTTCTCAAACCCCGGGCGACAATATAAAACAACCTTACTCATGAACAACGCCCCTGCGTTTCAGACGGATAGCTCCGATAAACATCAATACCCACCCGGCGAGGAAACTGACGCCGCCGACGGGTGTAACAAACGCCCAAAGGCGCAAATGTGAAAGTGCGAGGCAGTACAAACTGCCGCTGAACAGAACGGTCCCCAGTGCGAGGAATACGCTGCTCCAGTAGAACCAAATGCTAATGCGACGCTGCATTGCCACCGCCAGCCCAAAAATAGCCAGCGTGTGAAATGCCTGATACTCAAGGCCGGTTTGAATCCAGCCCATTTCGACGACCCCTAAGGTCTTACTCAACACATGCGCGCCGAACGCGCCCAGTGCGACAAAAATAAAGCCACTCACCGCGGCAAAAATCAGCATGAAACGGCTGGTCATGTTTCTGTCCTAAAGTTATGCGTGCCCGGCACACAAAAGAGATGATTACTCATAACGAAAGCGGAATTTTTCTTGTTCATGTGCCGCCTTCGCCAGTATCCACTGCCGGAAGGCGGCTATTTTACCCAGTTCTGCCTGACTGTCATGACAAACCAGATAAAACGCATTCTTGCTGACCAGAACATCATTAAACGGACAGACCAGGCGGCCTGCCTCAATTTCGGACTGCGCCATCACGTTGTTTGCCAACGCCACGCCCTGTCCGTGAATGGCAGCCTGTAACACCATCGCGCTGTGGCTAAAGATGGGGCCATGCTGCACATTAATATGATTAAGACCCAACTGGCGGGTATAAGTTTGCCAGTCGCGGCGAGAAGCATCATGTAAAAGTGTATGTTGCGCCAGATCGGCAGGCGTTTTCAACGCTTTGTCGCCGGTCAGCAGCAGCGGGGAGCACACCGGCAGGAGATATTCTGCGTATAATTTTTCAACACGCAAGCCCGGCCAGTTGCCGCGACCGTAAAAAATAGCGACGTCGACATCGTCCGCCAGTTTGTCTTCCTGACGGTCCACCGCCTGGATCCTGACGTCGATTCCCGGATAAGCTGAGTTAAAGCTAGAGAGTCGTGGCACCAGCCAATGAATGGCAAAACTGGGCAATAAACTGACCGTCAGCGCACCTTTAGCGCTTCGCGCCTGCAGTTTGCGCGTCGCCTCAGTGAGCTGGGAAAAAATGTCTTTGATATCCTGAAAATAGCTCTGCCCTTCTTCCGTCAGAAGCAGGGAGCGGTTACGGCGGCGAAACAGCTTAAGCCCCAGGAAATCCTCCAGAGACTTGATTTGATGACTTACTGCGGCCTGCGTCACAAAAAGCTCATCGGCCGCGCGCGTGAAGCTCAGATGGCGTGCTGCAGCATCAAAAACGCGTAATGCATTTAGGGGTGGTAATCGCTTCGACATGGGTATTAGGCTTAGATGTTAAAGGTATTTAACACATAGGAAACAACGTTTAACCTATTAGTTTTTTTTATCTGAGCCATTATAATTTGTCCGTTGAGGAACTACCAGCAAATACCTATAGTGGCGGCACTTCCTGAGCCGGAACGAAAAGCTTTTTTTGGAATGCGTGTTCTGAAGGGCTTTTGGCTTACGGTTGTGATGTTGTGTTGTTGTGTTTGCAATTGGTCTGCAATTCAGATCACGGTAGCGAAGCTACCCTTTTTTCACTTCCTGTACATTTACCCTGTCTGTCCATAGTGATTAATGTAGCACCGCCTATTTGCGGTGCTTTTTTTTGGTCTAAAATCTGTTACTTATCCAGTTCAACCATCTCTTTCACGTCAGTACGGTTGATCTGCTGCTTGTTCCCGTTCGCATCTTTATACGAGATCATCCCGGTCTCATTATCGGTTTTTGGCTTCCCGTCAGAGACGATAGTTCGGCCATCATTGGTATGCATCACGTAGTTGTTACCAGAACAGGCGCTCAGGGCAAAAGTAAATACACAGGCAGAAATGATTGCGGCAGTCTTGTTCATAATTTTCTCCTTTAGCAATTAATGCTATTCAATCCTAGTTTTAAAACAGGCTAAAACATTCACCTAACACTATTCAGCATAACCTGCTTCTCAAGACCTGCCAGGACAAACAGACAATTCCGATAGCGATCAACAACCTTGCCCTGCCGCCGAAATTGCGCGACGATCTCCATATTGATATGAGGAATTCCATGAACGCTTTCAGTCCTGCGCATTTTCGCGCACAGTTTCCGGCGCTGGCCGATGCCGGTGTTTATCTCGACAGTGCCGCCACAGCGCTCAAGCCGCAGGCCGTGATTGACGCGACAAATCAGTTCTACAGCCTGAGCGCCGGGAATGTGCATCGCAGCCAGTTTGCCGAGGCGCAGCGTTTGACCGCGCGCTATGAAGCTGCCCGCGATCAGGTCGCGCGTCTGCTGAACGCCGAAAGCGGTAAAAATATCGTCTGGACGCGTGGCACCACCGAGGCAATCAATATGGTCGCCCAGTGCTACGCTCGCCCGCTCCTGCAACCGGGCGACGAGATTATCGTGAGCGAGGCCGAGCACCATGCCAATTTAGTGCCGTGGCTGATGGTCGCGGAACAAACGGGCACCCGGATCGTAAAACTGCCGTTGGGCGCGGATTTACTGCCCGATGTCGGGCGTTTACCCGAGCTCATCACCCCGCGCAGCCGAATTCTGGCCCTCGGGCAAATGTCGAATGTCACCGGCGGTTGCCCGGATCTGGCCCGTGCCGTTGAAATGGCACACCGCCACGGCATGGTTGTGATGGTCGACGGCGCGCAGGGCGTTGTACATTTCCCGGCGGATGTCCGCAAACTGGATATCGACTTTTACGCTTTCTCCGGCCATAAGCTTTACGCCCCAACCGGGATCGGCGCGCTGTATGGCAAACCGGAACTGCTGGCACAAATGACTCCGTGGCTGGGCGGCGGAAAGATGATCACCGAAGTGACCTTTGACGGTTTCAAAACCCAGGAGCTCCCTTACCGCCTCGAAGCCGGTACGCCAAACGTGGCGGGCGTGATAGGGCTGAGCGCCGCGCTGGGGTGGCTTGCTGAGACGGACGTCGAACAAGCCGAAAGCTGGAGCCGTGGGCTGGCCACACTTGCAGAAGAAGAGTTAAAAAAACGTCCCGGATTCCGCTCGTTCCGCGTCCAGGATTCCAGCCTGCTGGCGTTTGATTTTGCCGGTGTTCACCACAGCGATATGGTGACCCTGCTGGCCGGATACGGTATCGCCCTGCGCGCTGGGCAGCACTGTGCACAGCCGTTGCTTGCAGCACTCGGCGTCAGTGGCACGCTGCGCGCCTCGTTTGCCCCCTACAACACGCAAAGCGACGTTCATGCCCTGGTGGCGGCCGTCGATCGCGCCCTTGAACTCCTGGTGGATTAATGACGAGCTCATCCTTAGCCGGACACCCTTTCGGCAGCGTAATCACTGAAGAGACGCTGAGACAGACGTTCCTCCCGCTCACCCAGTGGGAAGATAAATATCGACAGCTGATTTTACTGGGCAAGCAACTCCCCACACTTTCTGATGCGTTAAAAGCGCAGGCGAAAGAAATTCCAGGCTGCGAAAATCGCGTCTGGCTGGGTGTGACGACATCCGGGGAGAAGCTGCATTTCTTTGGCGACAGCGAAGGGCGGATCGTGCGCGGTTTACTGGCAGTTCTGCTCACCGCCGTGGAAGGCAAAAGCGCCCGGCAATTGCTGGATGGCGATCCGTTGGCGCTGTTTGACGAGCTGGGGCTGCGCGGACAACTGAGCGCCTCACGCAGCCAGGGCCTGTCCGCATTGAGCGAAGCGGTGCTGAACGCCGCCCGTCAGGTTCAGGCCTGACGGTTGGCTTTGGCCATCATTTTCTTCAGGGCGTGAGAGACAGCGACAAAACCAAAGGTTGCGGTGACCATTGTCGCCGCGCCAAAGCCTGAGGCGCAGTCCATTCGTTTCGGCCCTTCCGCGGTGCTTTTCATGGCACAGACGGAGCCATCTGCCTGCGGATAGACCAGCGCTTCAGTTGAGAACACGCAGTCTACCCCCAGCTTACCTTTACTGTTTTTCACCACGTTAAAATCGTTTTTCAGCCTTTCACGCAGTTTAGCCGCCAGCGGATCCTGAATGGTTTTCGCCAGATCCGTCACCTGGATCTGCGTCGGATCGATTTGACCGCCCGCCCCGCCTGTGGTCACTAATGGGATCTTGTAGCGTCGGCAGTAGGCAATCAGGGCCGCTTTCGGACGCACGCTGTCGATCGCATCAATCACGTAGCTAAAGCCGGTGCCCAGGTATTGCGCCACATTATCGGCGGTGACGAAATCATCAATCACCGTGACGCGACATTCCGGGTTAATCAGGCGGATGCGCTCTGCCATCACTTCCGCTTTCGCCAGGCCAACGTTATCGCGCAGGGCGTGGATCTGACGGTTGGTGTTGGTGACGCAAACATCATCCATATCAATAAGAGTAATCGCGCCAATGCCGGTACGCGCCAGCGCCTCGGCCGCCCAGGAGCCGACTCCGCCAATACCGACCACGCAGACGTGCGCATCCGCAAACAGTTGCAGGGCTTTTTCACCATATAAACGCGCCGTACCGCCAAAACGTTGACGCCAGGCATCGCTGATTAACGCAGACATAAGACCTCAGGATGTAAAAAGGGTGAGGTTTTATCCTCACCCTGTCCTTCTCCATCACAGGAGAAGGCGGTAAATATTACGCGCTAGATTACCACATTCAGCCGCTGAAAACGTTGCCAGCACTTGCTGCGGGTTTGAGAACCCATACGCGTCCATAATGGTTATACCAGCCCGCACGATGGCCCGCATCCGCACCAATGCCCTGATAAATATCGAAGTGCTGGCCTTTAATGGCCCCACCGACATCCAGCGCCACCATCAGGCGTAATTCATACTGACCGCTGAATTTGCCGTTGTTGTCCAGGGTCGGCACTTCTGCCAACAGCGTGGTGCCCGGCGGAATAATAGAACGATCGGAAGCCACGGATGCACGTCCAATCAACGGAACCGCGCTGGCCCCTTTCACCGGTGCGTAATTTTGCGGTTTAAAGAAGACGAAGGACGGGTTCTGCTCCAGCAGCTCACGCACTTCCGCTTCGCTGTGCTTTTCGCCCCACTCGCGAATAGCCTGCATCGACATATCTTCTTTCTTAACTTCCCCGCGATCGATCAGCACTTTGCCGATACTGCGGTAGGCGTGGCCATTTTTACCGGAATAGCTAAAGAAGTTAAGAGGTGAACCATCACCGAAATCTATATACCCGCTGCCCTGCACATCCATGATGAAGTTATCCATCAGCGAGTTACTGTAGGCCAGCACATACGTTTCGTTCAGCGCACCGGAATAGATCTCTGCGCGAGACGGCAGGCGGCCACGCTTTGGCGGCATGCGGTAAATAGGATACTGGAACTCTCCCTGACGGGTGTGTCGCGCCTGAACCACCGGCGTGTAGTAACCGGTGAACTGGACGTTACCGTAGTTATCGGCCCCTTCCATCTGCCAGGCATCAATGCCGTACTGGCGCATAGTGCGCGTATCGCCGCCTGCACGCAGCCAGTCCTGAACGGCGTTGTAGACGCTGTTCTGCGAGCCATACAGACGCGGTGACGCGGTGCGGATCTGGCTGACCTGCTCAGCGAAGTCACCCGCGTTGATCGGCGCACCCACGGCATCCGGCTGGTTAACTAAAGAGAAAGGCTGGGTAAATTTCCCGTCTTTATATTGCTGACCGCGATCGGTCGGTTTAGAGGAGCAGGCCGCAAGAATCGCTACCATTGCGCCCGTCATCAGATACTTCGCCCATCGTCCTTTCATTATATCTCGTCTTAAAGTTGCCCTGAGTCTCTATAAAGAAGATAACAAACCCCTCAGGCTATTGAAATCTGATAGCGCATCCTGAGGCAGGATTTGCGCATTAATCGTCCGAACAGGGCGATGTCGTTCATTTTACATACTAATTTTGGTATTTATGAGAAAAAGGGTTGCATCAAAAACCTATCCGAGTATAGTGCGCATCCACGGACGCGGGGTGGAGCAGCCTGGTAGCTCGTCGGGCTCATAACCCGAAGGTCGTCAGTTCAAATCTGGCCCCCGCAACCAATTAAAATTTGATGCAGTAAATTTCTACGATGTTTTTGCTCAGTAGAAAGACGGACGCGGGGTGGAGCAGCCTGGTAGCTCGTCGGGCTCATAACCCGAAGGTCGTCGGTTCAAATCCGGCCCCCGCAACCAATCAAGTTTTAAGCAGTAGTATGTAAAATAGAAGAAAGACGGACGCGGGGTGGAGCAGCCCGGTAGCTCGTCGGGCTCATAACCCGAAGGTCGTCAGTTCAAATCTGGCCCCCGCAACCAATTCTTCGAAAAACAATAGACACCCTCAAGGGTGTTTTTTTGTATCTGCAGTTTGTGGATTTGCCGGGCGTGAACCCGGCTCATGCCATCTACCCTCTTCTGGCCAGCGTCGCGCCATCCGAGAAATACGCCTTAATCCCCGCCAGAATCGACTCTGCCACTTCCTGCTGGAATTTCGCGGTCTTGAGCTTACGCTCCTCTTCGACGTTACTGATAAACGCCGTTTCGACCAGAATCGACGGGATATCCGGCGCCTTCAGCACCGCAAAGCCCGCCTGCTCAACGCTGTTTTTATGCAGCTTGTTCACATTCCCGAGTTTACTCAGCACCGCTTTACCAAATTTCAGACTGTCGGTAATGGTGAGCGACTGCACCATGTCGAACATCGTGTGATCGACATAGCGATCGCCACTCTTGCTCACCCCACCAATCAGGTCAGAGGCGTTCTGGGAATCCGCCAGCAGTCGCGCCGCGGTACTGGTCGCCCCTTTGGTCGACAGGGCAAAGACCGACGAACCGCTCGGCTGTCTGCTGGTAAAGGCATCGGCGTGAATGGAGACAAACAGGTCAGCGCGCTGTTTCTGCGCTTTCGCCACGCGCACTTTCAGCGGAATGAACACATCTTCATTACGCGTCATATACGCCCGCATGTTGCCCTCTTTATCGATCAACGCCTTCAGACGGCGACCAATCTGCAACACCACGTCTTTTTCACGCGTTCGATATTTCCCGACCGCTCCGGAGTCTTCTCCGCCGTGGCCAGGATCGAGCATGATCACAATCGGGCGATCGCGCCCCGCTTTACCCGGCTGCGGGCCACTCTGAGCAGGAGGAACCTGCCTCTCAAGATCGCCTTTGTTGTAATCTTCCAGTAAGGCGAGGAGTGGATCCTGAATGTCCGTCGCATTAGCCGGATAGAGATCCATCACCAGACGCTCTTTAAAACCGGCCACCGGAGCCAGCGCAAACAGCTGCGGTTTAACGTTCTGCTTCAGCTCGAACACCATGCGCACGGTTTGCGGATCAAACTGGCCGACGCGGGCAGATTTAATGTAAGGATCATCGCCACGGATCTGCGCCCCCATGCCTTTCAGCACCGAGTTCAGATTTACGCCCTCGATATCCACCACCACACGCTCAGGATTGCTCAACGCAAACTGTTTGTATTTCAGTACCTGATTAGACTCTACCGTCACGCGCGTATAGGTCGAAGACGGCCAGACACGCACTGCCACCACCTGACTGACGGCGGCGAATGCAACCTGGCTGACGCTCAGCAACCACATCGCCCCGGCCCCTTGTAACAAGCGGCGGCGGCTTATTGTTGATTTGGATCCCGACATGCTTCTCCCGAGCAAGAAAACGAATTTATCTACAAAACGTCCAAATTGACCGAAAACTTTAGCGAATGATGCATAACCTGTCATCTATAAAAGGGTAAACAATCATGCAGTAAGGCACGCATCACTTAATTTTTTCTCTGGTTTACACTGAATTTAGGGTTGCGCGCGCGGCAATAATCGAATAAAAATACAGAAAATACGAATAAACATTCACTGAGGGGTTGTGCCGTGGTAAAGGAACGTAGAACCGAACTGGTCCAGGGATTCCGCCATTCTGTTCCCTACATCAATACCCATCGGGGAAAAACGTTTGTCATCATGTTGGGTGGCGAAGCCATCGAACACGAGAACTTTTCTAGTATTGTCAATGACATCGGTTTGCTGCACAGCCTCGGTATTCGCCTGGTGGTCGTCTACGGCGCGCGTCCCCAGATCGACGCCAATCTGGCCGCCCACCACCACGAGCCGATTTATCACAAGCACACCCGCGTGACTGATGCCAAAACCCTGGAGCTGGTTAAGCAAGCAGCCGGGCTTTTGCAGCTCGATATCACTGCGCGTCTGTCGATGAGCCTCAACAATACACCGCTTCAGGGCGCGCATATCAACGTGGTCAGCGGCAATTTTATTATTTCCCAGCCGTTGGGCGTGGATGATGGCGTGGATTATTGCCACAGCGGGCGTATCCGTCGTATCGACGAAGAGGCGATTCATCGCCAGCTCGATAACGGCGCGATTGTGCTGATGGGGCCGGTTGCCGTCTCCGTGACGGGCGAAAGTTTTAACCTCACCTCCGAAGAGGTGGCAACGCAGCTGGCGATCAAACTCAAAGCTGAGAAGATGATCGGTTTCTGCTCCTCGCAGGGCGTGTTTAACGAACAAGGGGATATCGTTTCGGAGCTTTTCCCGAACGAAGCCCAGGCGCGCGTCGAAGCGCTGGAAGCGGAAGGCGATTACCACTCCGGCACCGTGCGTTTCCTGCGCGGCGCGGTCAAAGCCTGTCGCAGCGGCGTGCGTCGCAGCCACCTGATCAGTTATCAGGAAGACGGCGCGCTGTTGCAGGAGCTGTTCTCGCGCGACGGTATTGGTACGCAGATTGTGATGGAGAGTGCGGAACAGATTCGTCGCGCCACGATCAACGATATTGGCGGGATTCTGGAGCTTATTCGGCCGCTGGAGCAGCAAGGGATTCTGGTCCGTCGCTCCCGCGAGCAACTGGAGATGGAGATCGACAAGTTCACCATCATCCAGCGCGACAACCTGACTATCGCCTGCGCGGCACTCTATCCCTTCCCGGAAGAGAAAATCGGTGAGATGGCCTGCGTGGCAGTGCATCCAGACTACCGCAGTTCCTCGCGCGGCGAAGTGCTGCTTGAGCGGGTCGCCGCCCAGGCACGTCAGATCGGCCTGAATAAATTATTTGTCCTGACCACCCGCAGCATTCACTGGTTCCAGGAACGCGGCTTTACACCGGTCGATATTGATTTGCTGCCGGAGAGTAAAAAAGAGATGTACAACTATCAGCGACGTTCGAAGGTGCTGATGGCGGACTTGAGTTAACCCCACAGGCCATGCGCTTCCCTCTCCCGAACAGAGAGGGAGCCAAACAATCAGGCAGATTCAAACACCGCGCTTAACCCGCTGCGCCGCTCGGTACGCGTCGTCACGGCCTGCGTCAGCACACGCTCGTCGGCATACAGCGACAGCCTTTTCCGCGCGCGGGTGATGGCGGTATACACCAGCTCGCGCGTCACTACCGGCGACATTTGCGCGGGCAGAATCAGCACCGCGTGATCAAATTCCGAACCCTGCGATTTGTGCACCGTCATCGCCCACGCCGTTTCGTGTTCCGGCAGACGGCTTGGCTGCACTGATTTCACGCTGCCATCGGGCATCTGGAACCAGACGCGCAGCCCCTGGCCGCGATCGAGTGCAATGCCGATATCACCGTTAAACAGTCCAAGGGCGCTGTCATTACGGGAGATCATCACCGGACGCCCCTCATACCAGCGGGAATGCGGCTGGCGGAAGATTTTCCGCTTCTGCGCTAACGCCAGCTCCAGCCGTTCATTCAGCCCGGTGACGCCAAACGGCCCTTCACGCAGCGCGCACAAAAGCTGATACTCACCGAAGGCCGCAATCACAGCTTCCGGTGCATCCTGTTGCTGCACGCTCAGAAGGAAACGCTGATAACCCTGCAATGCATCCTCGAGCATGGCGAGATACTCTTCGCCCGTCTGGAGTGGCTTTTTCTCAATGTCGTCAAATGTGCCGTTAAATACCGTTCTGATGGCCGCACGATCGCCGCGGTTAACGGCGGCGGCGAGCTGGCCGATACCGGAATCGCTGCCAAAACGGTAGCTTTTTTGCAACAGGCACAGGCTGTCGCGCAAGGCCCCCGCCCGTTCTTCTGTGTGCCCTTCAATCGGGCAGCCGGTCAGGTGCGATAATTCCTGCGCGCGCGCGAGGGTATAGCCTGCGCTGGCATAATTGCAGATATCCCCCAGCACGGCCCCCGCCTCAACCGAGGCCAGCTGATCGCGATCGCCCAGGAAAATCACGCGGGCGTGCGGCGGTAGCGCGTCGATCAGGCGCGACATCATCGTCAGATCGATCATCGAGGCTTCGTCGACCACCAGCACATCCAGGTGCAGCGGATTCCCTGCATGATAGCGCAGACGCTGGCTGCCCGGCTGGGCGCCAAGCAGGCGGTGCAGCGTGCTGGCCTCATTCGGGAACAGCTTGCGCTGGGCATCGTTCAACGGCAGTTTTTGCAGCGTGCCGCCCAGTGATTCCGTCAATCTTGCCGCCGCTTTGCCCGTGGGAGCAGCCAGCCGGATACGGCATTTCTGCTCGCCCGCCATCTGAATCAGCGCCGCCAGCAGTTTTGCGACGGTGGTGGTTTTCCCCGTCCCTGGCCCGCCAGAAATCACCGAAATGCGCCGCGTCAGGGCTACCGCCGCCGCCACTTTTTGCCAGTTCACCGTTTCTGAATCACCGAACAGGTCATTCAGGGTTTGAATCAGTGCAGTATCGTCATAGGGCAGCGGCTGATTGGAATCATTAAAGAAATGCGCAATCGCCAGCTCGTTACGCCACATGCGATTGAGATAGAGTCGGTCATGACACAGAATCAAGGGCGTCGGAATATCACCGTGACTGACGGCGTCAGAGCGCAGTAGCACGTCTTGCCAGTCCGTCGTTTCGCCGAGGAGGGCGAAACAGGCCTGCAGCGGAGCGGGCATTTTCTCATCCGGTACCAGGCGTGACAGGGGCAAGCACACATGGCCTTCACCGGCATCTTTACTGAGGATCGCGGCGGCCAGCATGACCGCAGCATTGTTATCCGCCACCATCATGGCAAACTGCGCGTCCAGAGGGCGCAGCGCACGCTGCTCTACCGCCTCTAGTAACCGCTCTTTCATTGTCATTGGGCCACCTCTTCCGTGCTTGCGGCAAACAGTCTGTCCATTTTATCAATCAACAACGGATCCGGGCGCGTGGTAAAGATCCCCGACTGCGGATCCCGGGCGTCAACGCCACGTAAAAACAGATAAATCACACCGCCGAAATGGTCTTCATAGTTGTAATCTGCGATGCGGTGGCGCAGGTAGCGGTGCAGCGCCAGGGTATAAAGTTGATACTGCAAATCATAGCGGTGCGACTGCATTGCGGCGGCCATTGCCTGGCGGGTATAGGCCTCGCTGTTTTCGCCCAGCCAGTTGGATTTGTAATCAAGCAGGTAGTAGCGCCCCTCATGGCGGAACACCAAATCGATAAAGCCTTTCAGCATCCCGCTCACCTGGCGGAAATTGAGCGCCGGGCTGTTCTTCGACAACGGATCATGCTCGCGAATAATCGCATCCAGTGCGGTCGCCGTGAGCGGCCCGGCAATCGGGAGATAGAACTCCATCTCAACCTGTTTTTCTTTTGCCGTGAGTTGGCTTAAGGAGATCCCCGAATCATTAAGCGGGGCCTGTAAAATCGCCGTGATCCACGCGGTAAGTACCGGCTGCCACTGGGCGTCGTACCCGCCTTTTTGCAACATCTCCAGCACCCACTCCGGTGATACCGGCTGCGTAAAATCGAGCGTTTCAAACAGGCTATGCAAAAATGTGCCTGGCGACGCACCGCGCGGGAACTGATGCGGTGTCAACTCGGGTTCTGCCGCCACCTCACCTACGCCCGACGCATCTACGTCGAGTTTGGGCATCAGATCCTGCGCAATGTTTTGTCCGTGCTGCTGTAGGCCGGAATAGCTGGTGACTCGCCAGTCGTCCACCAGCGCACGCGTAATCTGCCGCGCGCCTAAATCGGGCACCGATGGCTCTGGCATCTGCCAGCGGGAAAGATCGGGCTGGCCGGGGATCTGCAGGGCAATATTTTCATCACATAACGCGTCGAGACACTGGCGCAGCCCGGCGGCATCTTTTGGCTCACCCCTTTGAATCAGCCTCCCGAGCGCACTTTGATGGAAATCGCTCTCCCCCGCCTTCTCGCCGCGACGGCGGAACAGCGGCGCAACGCCCAGGCTGCAATGCCAGACGGAGCGCGTCAGGGCGACATACAGCAGGCGTAAATCTTCCGCCAGACGCTCCGCCTCGGCAAGCTCAATACTAGAATCGGCTTTGCTGAGATCGAGCACCGGCTCAAACGACACGCGATCGTGATAGAACGCCTGATCCTGCGCACGATAGTTGGCGATAAACGGCAGACAAACCAGCGGATATTCCAGCCCTTTTGATTTGTGGATCGTCACGATTTTCACCAGATGTTTGTCGCTTTCGAGACGCATCTGCTGACTGGCCGCATTGCTGTTAGGATCGGCGATATGCTGCGACAGCCAACGCACCAGCGCATGTTCGCTCTCAAGCTGCGATCCCGCTTCCTGTAAAAGCTCGCTGATGTGCAAAATGTCGGTCAGGCGGCGCTCACCGCCTGCGGTCGCCAGCATATTTTCAGCGACATGACGCTGAGCCATCAGTTCGCGCAGCATCGCCATGACGCCGCGTTTTTGCCAGCGCTCACGATAATGCGCAAACTCTTCAACTACCGCATCCCATGCGCTTTCGTCGTTATTCAGCGCATCAATATCACGCGCGTTAAGACCGAGCATTGAGCTTGCCAGCGCACTGCGCAACGTACTCTCCCGCTCAGGCGTCAGCACGGCCTGCAACAGCCATAGCATCTCCTGCGCTTCGAGCGTTTCAAACACGCTGTCGCGATTAGAGAGGTAAACAGAAGGGATCGCGAGCAGCGTGAGGGCATCGCGCACCAGCGACGCCTCCTGACGACTGCGCACCAGCACGGTAATGTCCGAGGCGCTGACCGCTTTAGCGGTGTTACCTTTCCATAGTAGCGCTTCGCCCTGCGCACCGGCGCTGAGCCAGTCGCGGATCTGCGCCGCGCACTGCTGCGCCATCACGTTCTGATAATCACTGACGCCACAGCCTTCGCCGTCCATCAGCCAAAAGTTCATCGCAGGCTGAACGTCGCCACGGAGCTCAAAGCGCAGTGCGCTGTTTTTCTCAGCCGACTTAACGGGCGAAAACGGAATTTCCTTGAACATGAAAGCCGCATCCATACGCTCAAAAAGCGTATTTACGCTCGCCACCATTCCAGGCGCGGAACGCCAGTTGGTGTCCAGCGTATAGTGCGCTTCGACCTCTCCGCGGGCTTTCATGTAGGTGAAGATATCCGCGCCGCGAAAGGCGTAGATAGCCTGTTTAGGATCGCCAATCAGCAACAGCGCCGTTTCGGGCTGTCTGCGCCAGATACGGCGGAAAATACGGTATTGCTGCGGGTCGGTATCCTGGAATTCATCGATCATTGCTACCGGGAAGCGGGCGCGGATCGCCGCTGCCAGCGCGTCGCCATTTTCACTGCCGAGTGCCGCATCCAGACGGCTTAGCATATCGTCGAAACCCAGCTCGCCACGACGACGTTTTTCACGCGCAACGGTTTCGCGGATCTCGGCCATGGCACGGGTGATCATCAGATCGTTAAGGGTCAGCGGCTGCGCCAGCAGTGTTTCTATCGCGACAAACAACGGATGTTCAGGGACGATACCGTCAGCTTTGGTGCGCTCCACCAGGAAGCTCTGAGAAAACTTCTCCAGCGCATCGGGCAGCTGATAGCTGCGCGTCTCTTCCTGCGCCCAGGCGCTGATTTTTTCGATCCATTTCGCCTGATTACCACGGTTAAATTTGCGGCGGTCAATGCCGGAATTTTCAAGAATGGCGTCGATATCGGCAACCGACTCGCACCATTTTTGCTTCAGGGCGGCTATCAGCGAAATAATTTTCTCGTGCCGTGCAGCCAGCGTTTCATCCGCAGGCGGCGGGGATTTTATCGCCGGTGCTTCGCCTTGCAGGTAGCGTTCGATAGCGCGTAAAAGTTCTTCCGGCCCTTTCCATAAGGCATGCACCGCTTCGGCGATATCACGCGGGAGCGGATAGCAATGACGACGCCAGAAGTCCGCGCACGCCCGATGACGCAGTTCGGATTCATCCTCAATGAGTTGCTGTTCAAAAAGCATGCCCGATTCAAACGCATTCAGGCTCAGCATGCGCTGGCAAAAACCGTGAATGGTAAAGACGGCGGCTTCGTCCATTTGACGCTCGGCCAGAAGCAGCCATTGAGCGGCCTGCTGCTTATCAGCAATCTCTTCAAGAAGACGAGCATAAAGTGGGTTGTCGGTAGTCTGGCGCAGGCAGGCGATGCGCAGTTCGTGTATGTTCGCACGAATACGTCCGCGCAGTTCGGCTGTCGCCGCTTCGGTGAAGGTCACCACCAGCAGTTGTTCCACGCTGAGCGGGCGCCCAAACGCAGCATTGCCGCCCAGTCCTAACAGAAGGCGCAGGTAGAGGGCGGCAATGGTGAAGGTTTTTCCCGTTCCCGCTGAGGCTTCAATCAATCGTTCGCCCTGTAGCGGCAAACGTAAGGGATCAAGGGACTCAGCGGTATCGGTCATTCTTTCTTACTCCAGGGCATCGATTTCTGCAGTGCGCTGACGCTCTCCCAGACTTTCCAGCCCTGCGGATTCACATAATCCACTTTCCCGTTCTGGCTGCCGGAAACCTGAGACAAGCATGCCATGCCTTGCGGCTTCACCACCGCCTGGTGGAAGAAGTCGGCAACCTTTTGAGGCGTCAGCAGTTTTATCTCGGCCACTACTTTATCACGTGAATCAAAGGTCATATTACCCTGATCGAAATCTTTGCTCAGCTGCGACGCCTCTTCGCCCAAGGTTTGCGGAGCCTGCTGCACCTGCGCGATTACGGCCTGCTGAATTTGAGCAAACTCTTCCGGCGTCATTTTGCGCAGTTTCTCTTCAGCCTGCGGGAAGAAGGCCTGATAACGCTGCCACAGATACGCGGGCTGTTTGTCGCTGCTCTGCAACAAGAAGCCCAGTCCCCACTGGCGACCCACGTTCATCGAGAACGCAAACACCGCGTAGCCAAGCTGCTCTTCGGTACGCAACTGATTGTAGAACCACGGCTGGATGATCTGCCCCAGCACCGCGCTGTAGGCGGAGCTGGCATACTCATCGTAGCCGGTCGGCACAAATACTGCGGCCAGCGCAGAATCCGTGCTGCTCCCCGCCTTTTCAAAGATCACATTCTGCTGTTTTTCCACCAGCACATTCTGGTTACGGCACCACTCATTGCCGTTGGCACCCAGCTGTTTGCGAACATTCTGCGCGAGAGTTTTAGCCTGATCTTCGCTCATGTTGCCGACAACCAGAAACTCGGGGCGCGAATGGGTTTTCAGGGCCGTCCGGTAATCCATCACCTCTTTCAGGGTGATTGACGGCAGCAACGCGCGGCGCGTTTCACGCTGGAAGTACGGAATTTGCGACAGCATCTGCACAGGCATAATCGCCTGCTCAAAAGCTTTGCCTTTTTCCGCCGAATCCATCATCTGCGCATACCAGGATTTGGCCTGCTCCAGCTGTTCTTCGGTCGCCGTATAGCTGAAATACCCCTCCAGCAGCGCCTGGAAAAGCTGCGGTAAACGCTGGGTGTAACCGTTAGCATTGACCATCAGCCCGTTGTTGGCGTTGGTGGAGAAACTGATCCCACCGACAGCCGCCTGATTGCTGAGCTGATCCAGGGCGATCCCCGCCAGATAGTCATTGAGCGCAAACATCACCTGGTTTTTGGCGCTGTCCATGGCCTGCGGATTGCGCAGTACCACGCTGACATCGGCTTTCGGCTCACTGGCAAAATAGCGGCTTGGGGTGTAAACCACACGTAATGTCGGTTCGTTAACGATCAGTTCCGGATGCGGGTATTCCTTTGCAGGCTTGATGAGCGTGAAATCGTCAGGAATGTACGGATTAAGTTCAGGCAATTTTAACGCAATCTGGCCGGACTCTTTCTGCCAGTCAGCGAAGGTTTGCGCGCTGATTTTATTCACCTGATACGGCGCATCGACAAAGTACGCGGTTTTGTTATGCGGCTCTTTCGGGCTGATATACCAGATGCGGGCGTTCTGCGGGGTCATCATCGCCAGGCGCGCTTTGATGGCATCGGCGTCATAGCGATCGGCAATGTTCACCGCATCCAGCGTATTTTCCACCGGAACGCGAATCATGGTGTCAGCCAGCCATTCAACATAGTCCATATCGCGGGTGATCGACGGGTAGCGGAAATCGAGATCCAGCACGTGGGCCAGTTCGTCAAAGTAACTTTTATCCACACCGTTATCGCGCAGCAACGACAGATAGCTGAAGATCGCCGCAACCACTTGATCGCGGTGCGCAAGGCCTTTGTCGGTCAGGGTTGCCGAGATCGCGAGAACACCGCTGTTGCCGTTGACGACAGGATCGGAATCAGCGCGGATCCCCTCTACCAGCCCCTGCTTTTGCAGCCAGTCAGAGAGCGTGCCCGGGCTGCGATTACCGATCAGATAGGTGAGGAGCTCATCCGTCTTACTGCGAAACTGCGCGGTATTGTTATCAATACGGAACTCGACACGCAGCACTTTACGCGGCATCGCAGGCACGTAGTGAATGATGATCCCTTTTTGCTCATCCGTGACCACTGGCGTGGTGATCTCCGGCTTTTCGATATTTTTATTCGGCACGCGACCATAGGTTTGTGCCGCAAGACGCGCCAGCTCCGGCAACGGTTTGTTGCTGTAAACTACCGCTTTCATCAGATTGGCGGAATAGTATTTATCACGAAAAGCGTGTAAGGCATCGAGAACCGGGCTGCCGGGTTTATCGCTCAGGGTTTCCAGGTTACCCCCTGAAAAACGCGAGCCTGGGTGCGCCGGGTTAATTGTTTCGGCACTGACCTGCGCCATGCGCATACCGTCTCGCGTGCGCGCCATGGTCAGTTCGGCATTGACGGCGTTACGCTCGCGATCGGCATACTTTTTATCCAGTAAAGGCGACGCGATGGCATCAGCGAGACGGTCAACCGCCCCTTCCAGCGCATCATTTTCGACTTCAAGATAGAACGCAGTGCGATAAGGTGCCGTACTGGCATTGTGGCTGCCACCGTGCATTTTGAGGAATTCAGAGAGGCTATCCGGCTGCGGATATTTTTTGGACCCCATCAGCGTCATGTGTTCAAGGTAATGGGCAAGACCAGGATGCGAATCGGGGTCTTCCAGCGAACCGACGGGTACGACCAGCGCAGAGAGCGATTTAATCGCCTGCGGATCGGAGACCAGCAGCACAGTCATCCCGTTATCAAGACGAATAGCCTGATACTGGCGGGTGTCTTTTTCGCTCTTATGGATTTTTTCCTGAACGGGCTGCCAACCGGTATCTGCCTGAGTGAGGGGTGCCCAGAGGGCGACAAACAAAACAAACGCTTTTAACAAGGTGCTGCCTGGCATTCACTACCTCTTCATCACGGCTACATCATTAACAATTTGCGTGCTGGGCACGCCAGCATCTCTTTATGTTGGTACATCAGTCCGTGACAAGATGGGCATAATAAATGAACGCTTTCCTCTGCGCAATTTTTATACAATCATCAGGACTGATTATATTTAAACAAAGGTAACAGATAGCGTTGAGCCTCTTGCGTAATGGCGTCGAAGTACTCCGGCTCAAGGGTTCTCCATAACCGCTGATACCAGACATCATCACCCTCTCCGCGCACCATCATATTTCCTTCATACGCCTGTAAAAACTTGCTGCGCGCTTTTTGCAGCGAGGCGTCATCCGTTAACATGGCATCATTCTGCGCGTCGTAACAGGCTTTTATCCACGCCCCCCCACTTTCTGGCAGCAACAGCAGCGGCTTGTTCATTCCCTGGCGATAGCCCTCGATATAGGGTTCGAGACAGGCCAGAGCCTGATCGGACGCCATTGGTGGGAAGCGCCATTCGCCGTCCTTACGGACGAATAAACGGCTTTCACCTTCGTTACCGCCCGCACAGTAGACAAGATGTTCGAGCCAGAGTTGCAAACCTTGTGACACACTGAGCATGGCAGGACGCCAGCGCAGTAGCCCGTCCGGCTGCACCTGCTGTAGCCAGCCCGTGAGCTGAATACCGTTGCAGGTCAGATCGATTTCAAGGCTTTTTCCCGGCTGACGGAATTCAATAACGCGGTCGGCCAGAGCCTGCATCTCCTGACGCTGCATATCCCAGGCGATCTCCCCGAAGGCGCCATACGGGAGCTGGCCTGCGGCCCGATAGCGACGAAACAGCGTTTGTGCATTTTCCTCTTCAACCAGCGCATTAAGCAGCTGTTGATTCAGCTGATAGCGGCTTAATCCATTGAGGGTGAAAGGTTCTGCATCAGGGATCTCGCTCTCTTCGGAGCGGAAATTCACCTGCAACCGCTGCTGGAAAAACGCGCGTACCGGGTGCGCCCAAAACCGTTGCAACTGCTCAAAAGTGAGCGTCTCAAGCAAACGAGGCTCAAGCTCCTTAATGAAATCCGTATGGGCTTGCCCCTCTTTCCTCGCAGCGGGCAGCCATTCGCGGGCATAGCTTTGCTGTTCGTTATCGACGTAGTTAGCCGGATCGAACGGCATGCGGGTGTGGAGACAGGTGATGTGAGCTTTTACCCGCTGTTCGCTTTCGTCGCAATTACGCGCCTCATCACCCGGTAGATAGTGGCTTTGCCCAATGTAATCGACCAGTTCCTGCACCAGTACTGACGGGAAGCGCTCGCTGTTATCCTGAATGGAATGCCCGATATAGCTGATATAGAGCTTTTGTTGGGCCGAAATCAACGCCTCGAGGAAGAGGTAACGGTCATCGTCACGTCGGCTACGGTCACCACGCTTCGGCTGCTGGCTCATCAGATCAAAGCCCAGCGGCGCCAAAGCACGCGGATAGATACCATCGTTCATTCCGAGCAGGCAAACCACCTTAAACGGAATCGAACGCATTGGCATCAGCGTACAAATATTGACGGGACCAGCAAGGAAGCGCTGGCTAATACGTTCCTGATCCAGGCGCTGCGTCAGTTCATCGCGTAGCAAGGAGAGCGGAATAGCCTCGCCATAATGAGATGAAATACCTTCGTCGATAATGGCCTGCCACTGCTGTTCGATAAGCGCCATCGCCGCTTCGGTGTCCGTGTCGGGCAGGAAGAAATCATTCAACATTTCCCGGCACAGTGGCTGCCATTCCTCCAGTGTGCGAGACTGCATCAGCTCGCGCCGCCAGCGATTTAGCTGCATTAACAGTGAAGCCAGATGGCCGACCAGTTCGGCAATCAGCCCTGAGGATTCATCGTAAGGCAGAACCTCATTCCACTCCCCCTGATGGCTCTCCATTGCATAGCCCAGTAGCATACGCGTCAGGCCGAACTGCCAGGTGTGCTGCCCCGTCGGCGGGAGTTCGAACTCCTGGACGTTATCATCGTCGATCCCCCAGCGAACACCCGATTCATTGACCCACTGGCGCAGATAGCGCAGCCCCTCTTCGTCGATGTCGAAGCGAGCAGCCAGCACCGGAACATCCAGCAGCGCCAGCACATCTTCCGAAATAAAGCGGCTATCGGGCAGAGCAAGCAGACTGATAAACGCCTGCAAAGCGGGATGCGACTGGCGCGCCCGGCGGTCGGAAACGGCATAAGGCAGATATCGCTCGCCGGTGGCGCTACCGAATACCGCCTGAATAAACGGGCTATAGCTGTCGATATCCGCCACCATGACCACAATATCGCGCGGCGTCAGTTCAGGATCGTCCTGCAACATCGCCAGCAGCTTGTCATGAAGCACTTCAACTTCGCGCTGCGGGCTATGACACACATGTACGGTAACGCTGCGATCCTCTGGATCCAGTTTTCGCTTCTTATCGCTGCGGGCAAACTCTTCGGCTGTGATCCCCGCGATGGCGCGGTTCTCCAGCTCGAGAATATCCAGTTGCACGTTATGCAGCAGGCTGTCAGGAGTGATCTCCGCAAAGGCATCCACATCGCCTTCGCCGGACGAGGTGATATCGGACAGCATGTGAATGTAGTCACGCCCCAATTTTCCCCAGGAGGCCAGCAGCGGATTCGGTAAGTTTTGAATGCCTTCTTCATCAAAGAGCTGCGCGGCATTGTCGCTGTCTTTGAAGAGCGGGATCGCACGCTCTTCAAAGATCCGCCGCCGTTGGCGAGCAACGAGACGGGCGAGCCATTTAGGGTCCTGAATATCCCCCCAGTAATGGCGACACGGGTTGGTGAACAGAATGTGGATATCGACATGCTTGCCCAGGGCTTTTAGCGCGCTCAGGTAAACAGGTGGCAGAGCGGAAATCCCGCATATAAAGACGCGCGACGGCAACCCGGCAGGCGGTTCAGAGGCCTTTTCGAGGGTTGAGATAAACCGCTCGTAAAGGTTGGCACGGTGCCACTGCGGCTGACCCAGTTTTTCGGTGTGTTCCACCAGCGCTTTCCACAGCGGGGCCTGCCAGATTTGCGCCTCAGGCAGGCCGTCAATCAGCGCACCTTTTTCCCAGGACGTCAGCCATTCCGGGCGATAGACCAGATACTGGTCATACAGATCCGCCGTCCGCGAGGCCAGCTGGAACAGTTTACGTTTGTCGGTATCATCGCTCAGGTAGTGGCGCAGCATGGCGAACGCATCGCTCGCCAGCATATCCGGCAGCAGCGACATTAGCTTCCAGCTCATGCTTTGCTTATTGAATTCGCTTTTTTTGGGGATGTCCGGCAGGACGCGAACAAACATCTCCCAGATAAAACTCGCCGGAAGCGGGAACTCGATATTTGCCGCAATACCGAATTTTTGCGCCAGGGACATTTGCAACCACTGAGCCATACCGGTGCTTTGCACCAGCACCATTTCTGGCTCAAAGGGATCGGCAGGATGCTCGCGCTCGACGATAAACTCCATCAATGCTTCCAGCACATCCAGACGATTTGAGTGGTAGACCCGTAACATAGACGCTCCCGACTACTGACTAAGCGGGCAATGCAGGCGTGTCATCTGACCCTGCCGCCCCAAAGGCGAAATTATAGTGACCGAGATGCTGACACATCCAGCCTGCATTGTCTGCCCCCTGTTTATCCGCCAGCCATCCGGTAATGTCCCCTGTGACAGCTGGGTCTGGCTCCAGGCAGAGTGCCAGAGCTGGCGATACTGATTGAAAGCTGTAAATCGCGCTGCCAGCGCCCGATGATAGCCAGACAGCGCAGTAATGACGATAACCAGCAGCATCATCGCTAACAGCACTTCCACCATACTAAATCCCTTTTGCCGGGCTAAGGTAGCTGACACAGTGCGCTCTCCTTCAATGGACAAAAATCGCTCCAGCCATGGCGGGAGAACACCACTCGCCCGTCCTGGATTATCCCGCCGCGCCACAGCAGCAGCTCACCACTCCCCGCAATAAGCAGGACGCGATTGTCTTCAGTGACGCGCAGACAGACTCGCCCTTGTAGCCCTTTTTTGCACTGAATACCTGGCCCCACCGGCCAGAGCTGGCTTTTGCCCCACTCCAGCGCCGACTGGACGTTGGCCTGCTGTAAAATCAGCTGCCGCTCACGGCTCACCATCCGCGTAAAAGCATCGAGCTGCAGATTAAGGCCGGTCAGGGTCAGGCTGCCGATCACAAGGAGCAACAGGACCAGCGCAAGCGATGACATCCCCCGCTGACGTTTCACAGATTAAATCCTGTGACACGATGTGTGACCTGTATTGGCTCGGCGTGTGGATGTGTTGTGGAAACAGCCAGCTCGATACTTAGCTCAGGCGCAAAGCCAGTGTGTTCAATTTTGCTCACCAGGAAGTGAGTCACCAACACACGTTCAGGTTCGGTCAACTTCTCCCAGCCTTTTCCTTCGCAGCTTGTGGCTCCCCGCTGGGTTTCAAGTGCGCCAGCTTCCAGGCGAAACCCTGTTTGCTCCGCCTCTGTCGAGGGGGCATTCTCCCAGCCCCCATTGCTGTTGGCATCCCATTGCACAATGACACAGCGCCCTGCCCTACCCATTGTCAACGCGGGCCCCTGACAAGAGCCGTTGCAGTATCCGGCCCTTTGCAGCTGCTTGCCGATAGCCGTGGCTCTGAGCCAGACCTCTTCTTCTAGCTCCTGCTGTTGCTCTTGCTTGAGAATGGCTCGCTGTAACGCCGGCATAAAACGCGCGGTACTCAGCAGCAAAATACTGCTAATTGCCATTGCGATGAGTACCTCGGTCAGCGAGAAGCCGCGCTGGTTTTTCAACATGTTCCCTTCCCTGTGCTGTTGCACATCCTGATACGCCCGGTGTTCGACACGATAACCAGCCATTCTCCCGCTGGGCTTTTGATGCGTATCCTCCCGGGCCAGGCGGTATCGCGTAATCCATAAAACGCCAGGGATTTCGTCAGTTCTGCAATCGTGACTTCCGGCCATGGCAAATTGAGGACCAGCCCGCTCTGAGTCTGGCAGTCCGCACTTTTCGTCGTCGCAAGACATGCCTTTTCGCCGTCCTTATTCACCACGATGAGATGATCCCGGTTATAACCGTTCGCATCGTTGCGAAGCTGTACCAGGTAGTCACGTACCTGATGGGCGGTTTGCCACAGGCGTTGCTGTTGCTGCCAACTCTGCCAGCCCGACAGCCCTGTGGCGCTGAGAATGACAACAAGGGAAATTGCCACCATGGTTTCGATAAGCGTAAAGCCGCGTTGTTTTTTCATGCCCGGAGTGTGGAGGGAAGCGCACAGAAAAACGACAGCAGAAAGTGAAGATTACGAGGCGCTTTCCTGTGAAAATCATCCGTTGCATTGCGTTGCAAAAACGCTGGAAAGCCGCTCGTAAAGGTGAAATCTGGGCAAAAAAAACCGGCGCTAAAGAGCACCGGTTGTGTCAGGATTTGATCTATCAGATAGCGACAGGGGCTTTGATACCAGGGTGGGGATCGTAGCCTTCAATCTCGAAATCGTCGAAGCGATAGTCAAAGATGGATTCCGGCTTACGCTTGATAACCAGCTTCGGCAGTGCGCGCGGTTCGCGAGTCAGCTGCAGGTGCGTTTGTTCCATGTGATTGCTGTACAGGTGCGTATCGCCACCGGTCCAGACAAAATCACCGACTTCAAGGTCGCACTGCTGCGCCATCATATGAACCAGTAATGCATAGCTGGCGATGTTGAACGGCAGACCGAGGAACACGTCGCAAGAGCGCTGATAGAGCTGGCAGGACAGTTTGCCGTCAGCGACATAGAACTGGAAGAAGGCGTGGCAAGGCGCCAGCGCCATTTTGTCCAGTTCTCCGACGTTCCAGGCTGAGACGATAATGCGACGTGAATCGGGATCGTTTTTCAGCTGGTTTAGCACGGTCGCAATCTGGTCAATGTGGCGGCCATCTGGCGTTGGCCACGCGCGCCACTGTTTGCCGTAGACCGGGCCGAGGTCGCCGTTCTCATCTGCCCATTCATCCCAAATCGAGACGTTGTTTTCGTGCAGATAGGCCACGTTGGTATCGCCTTGCAGGAACCAAAGCAGTTCATGAATGATCGAGCGCAAATGGCAGCGCTTGGTCGTCACCAGCGGAAAACCTTCCTGCAGGTTAAAGCGCATCTGGTGGCCAAAAATAGAGAGCGTTCCGGTGCCGGTGCGATCGTTTTTTGGCGTGCCCTCGTCGAGCACTTTTTTCATCAATTCAAGATACTGTTTCATGGTTCCTCAGGAAAGCTGTTGCTGTGGACGACGACGATACGCCCAAATCATCATTATGATACCCGCGACAATCATCGGGATGGAGAGAATCTGCCCCATGCTGATGTACTGTACCCATTCACCGGTGAATTGCTGATCCGGCTGGCGGAAGAATTCAACGATGATTCGGAACGCACCATAACCAATCAGGAACAGCCCGGAGACGGAACCCATTGGACGCGGCTTGCGGATAAAGAGATTCAGAATGATAAACAGCACCACACCCTCAAGCGCCAGCTCATACAGCTGAGACATGTGGCGCGGCAGTGAGCCGTAGGTGTCGAAGATAGACTGCCACTCTGGGTGGGAAGGCAGCAGCGCAAGGTCTTCCGCACGTGAGTTCGGGAACAGCATCGTAAAGGAGACACTCGGATCGACACGACCCCACAGTTCTCCGTTAATGAAGTTGCCGAGACGACCCGCGCCGAGGCCAAACGGGATCAGTGGGGCAATAAAATCAGCCACCTGGAAGAAGTTGCGTTTGGTGCGTTTGGCGAAGATGACCATCACCAGAATCACACCTATCAGACCGCCGTGGAAGGACATGCCTCCGTCCCAGACGCGGAACAGGTAAAGCGGATCGTTCAGGAAAATCGGGAAGTTGTAGAACAGCACATAGCCGATACGCCCACCGAGGAATACCCCGAGGAACCCGGCATAGAGCAGGTTTTCAACTTCGTTTTTCGTCCATCCGCTGCCCGGACGACTGGCGCGACGACCCGCAAGCCACATGGCAAAGATGAAGCCGACCAGGTACATAAGACCGTACCAGTGAAGCGCAACGGGACCGATTGAGAAAATGACCGGATCAAATTCCGGAAAATGCAGATAACCACTGTTCATCTGTCACCACAAGATGTTGTTATTCCGCTGAAAGTGGACAGCGAAAAATAAGCGCGCGCAGGGTTAACCCACGCTCCAAAGTTGCGAATCATAGCACAAGGCAGGCGCGGAGGATGCGCCTGAGATGTAAAAGATGTGTATAGAGAATGGAGCAGAGTGTCGCTCCATTCGTGTAGGGAATGGGAAAGTTTAGCGACCACCGCGGATCAAACCGCCCATGCCGCGACGCTCCATAAAGGCCGCGACCTGGTGACGGACTTCCGTCGCCAGCTGTGCCTCAAGGCTGCGTTTTGCCAGTTCCTGAGCATCTTCGATTTCGATGTGGCGCAGCAGATATTTCACACGCGCCACCGAGCGACCGTTCATCGACAGATGACGGAAGCCAAGACCGATCAGGATCGCCACACACATGGAATCCCCTGCCATTTCACCGCACAGGCGCAGGTCGATTCCGTACAATTCGGCGTCACGCGCAATCATCGCCAGCGCACGCAGCATCGCCGGGTGCAGGCTGTCGTAAATGCTCGCGACGCGCGTATTGTTACGATCCACCGCCAAAATGTACTGAGTCAGATCGTTCGTACCGACCGAGATGAAATCCACACGGTTGGCCAGCTGTGGCAGCATAAAGACCATCGATGGGACTTCAAGCATCACGCCGAGGCGCGGTTTGGGAATCGCATAACCGATCATCTCTTCCACTTCGCGGCCAGCACGTTCGATCAAGCGACGCGCTTCGTCGACTTCGTCCAGACTGGTCACCATCGGCAGAAGAATGCTGAGATTTCCCGTGGCCGCGTTAGCACGCAGCATGGCGCGTACCTGCACCAGGAAAATCTCCGGCTGATCGAGCGTAATGCGGATCCCACGCCAGCCAAGGCACGGGTTTTCTTCACTGATGGGCATGTACGGCAGCTGTTTATCCGCGCCAACATCCAGCGTTCGCAGGGTGACGGGCTTGTCGTTAAACATCTGCAACATTCCCTGATACTGCGCCACCTGCTCCTCTTCGGAAGGGAAGCCGCTTTGCAACATGAACGGAATTTCAGTGCGGTACAGGCCAATGCCGTCGATGCGGCTGCCGAGCTTCTCTTCGTGCGCCGGGCTAAGGCCCGCGTTGAGCATCACCTTAACCCGCTCGCCGCTTTTCAACTGCGCGGGCAGATCGACGTCATCTTCCGCCAGGCGGCTTAATTCATTTTCTTCACTGATTAATCGCTGATATTCCTGCAGCAGAACCGGCTCAGGATCGACCAGCAGCTCACCGCGATAACCGTCGACCACCAGGGTGCGGCGTTGCAGCACCGAAGGCTGAATATCCGCGCCCATGACGGTGGGAATACCCAGCGCGCGCACCATAATGGCCGCGTGGGAGTTGGCTGCGCCATCGCGCACCACGACGCCTGCCAGTCGGTCATGCGGCAGTTCGGCGAGAGTGGTAGCCGATAGTTCATCGGCGACCAGCACAAAGCGTTTCGGCCAGGCATTTTCGCCCTGAATAGTGTCGTCGAGATGGAACAGCAGACGCTGGCCCAGACTTCGTAGATCGCCCGCACGCTCTTTCAGATAACCGTCTGTCAGGGAGGCAAACTGCTCGGCGAACCGTTCGATGACCTTTTTCACCGCCCATTCCGCCACCGATCCTTTGTCTACTTCGGCGAAGAGTTCGCGGCGCAAGCGCGCATCGGAAAGCAGGTGGGAATAAAGATCAAAAATCGCTGCCGTCTCTTTCTGCGCCCCTGCGGCAAAACGCTTACTGTAGCGACGGAATTCGTTGGAGGCCTCTTCCAGCGCACCGGTCAGACGTTCGCGTTCAAGGGCAGCGTCCAGCGTTGAGGCTTCGTACACCTGCTCCATGAGCGGCAGCGTGGCGTCCATCCACCCTTCGGCGATGGCCACGCCCGGCGATGCGGGCAGTGCACGGATACGCGTCTGGCGATACTGGCCAAACAGTGCGGCTAACTGAGACTGGGAGAGGATTGCGGCCATTTGCGTGGCCAGCGTCACGAGGAATGACTCCTCGCTTTCGTCAAACTGGCGAAGCTCACGCTGCTGCACCACCAGTATCCCAAGAAGCTGGCGGCGCTGAATGATAGGGACACCTAAAAACGCGCGAAAACGCTCTTCCTTGACGGAAGGGATGTATTTAAAGCTGGGGTGTTTTTGCGCATCGGCGAGGTTGATGGGTTCCGCCAGCCGTCCAACAAGGCCAACGATCCCTTCATCAAAGGCGAGCGCAACGGTGCGACCACGCGGTTTTTTCAACCCACGTGTCGCCATCAGGTAATAACAGCGTCGATCGTGGTCGGCCAGATACACCGAACAGACTTCGGTTTCCATCGCAAGACAGATGTCGGTCACCAGAATGTCCAGCGCCTCATTGAGGCGCGGAGCACTGGCAACCTTTTCGACTATTTCTCGCAAGCGGGTGAGCATGATGTGCGTTGCTTAACCTCTTTTACGTCGCCAGGCAGGTGGGCTTTGCGGTTTAGGAGGGGCCTCCTGAAACGCAATCACCACACTTGCAAACTCTTTCATCACCCTGCGGTAAACGTCGCGCTTAAAGGACACGACCTGACGAACGGGATACCAGTAGCTCACCCAACGCCAGCCATCGAACTCTGGCGTACTGCTGGTTTGCATATTGATTTCCGAGTCGTTGCTCACCAATTGCAGAAGAAACCACTTTTGTTTCTGGCCGATACAAACCGGCTTTGTGTCCCAACGCACCAAACGTTTCGGTAACTTGTAACGCAACCAGTTGCGGGTCGAAGCCAGGATGCGAACATCTTTTCGGCTTAAGCCGACTTCTTCGAACAGCTCCCGATACATCGCTTGTTCTGGGGACTCTCCTGGATTGATCCCGCCTTGCGGGAATTGCCAGGAGTGCTGACCATACCGTCTTGCCCACATAACCTGGCCCTGACGATTACAAATTACGATACCTACATTCGGGCGGTAGCCATCGTCATCAATCACCGGACTACCTCAAACTAAACCTTATATATGATCGATTGTTTCATACTCCTGTGAGGCGGTAAACCACTCTCTTGCAGGGCTGCGAACGAATAACATTTGAATAACTCACAATTTTCACTCAAGTTATAAACAGATGACGGACGCAAAGGGCCATTTTATTCACTTTTTCTGTGGATATAGTTGTGAAGAAGTATGGAATTACCGCTGGACAACATTGCGGGAAGGAAATCACCTCGCAATCTCACTGCTGAATAAATCACTATATTTCATAAAGTTAACGGGTAATGCCTGTGAATAATACGCCATAACGTGACGATCATCACATGAGAGATCCGCGTGCTGATGAAAGATCGAACAGCGTCGGTTTTATCCACAGATTGTGCCAATAACTTAGACACTATTTGTGTGAAAATTCGATTTTCGTCGCACGTCAAGGCTGTAAATTGAAACAGTAGTGAGGGTTATTCCCACTTATCCCACTTTTCTGTGGATAACATGGTGTAAGATCCTGTTCATTGTCAGTGACCAGTTTTGAACAACCCGATTTTACCCTTTTTATCCGGCAGTGGATTTGTCTTAAAAATGCTGATAAATCATAAGCCTGCCATATCGCCAAAGAAATAGTTAAACTCTATCCACAAGGTCTGCTTTTACGGTTCATTTTTTAATCAAAGGTTTAACGTTATGCTTCCGCTCCTTCCACTCACCTCCCCTCCGGCCACTGAAGCGCAGTTATTGCAGCAGGCGCAGCGCGTCGCGGGCTACTCGCTCGGCGAACTGGCGGCCATGGCGGGCTTGCCGATTCCTGCGGATCTGAAACGGGATAAAGGCTGGATCGGTGTGTTGCTGGAGCGCTGGCTTGGCGCAAGCGCGGGCAGTAAACCCGAGCAGGATTTTGCCGCTCTCGGGGTGGAGCTTAAAACCATCCCCATTGATCGCCAGGGAAAACCACTGGAAACCACCTTTGTCTGCGTTGCACCGCTCACCGGAAATACGGGTGTGACCTGGGAAATGAGCCACGTACGCCATAAGCTCAAGCGCGTGCTGTGGGTGCCCATCGAAGGTGACAGGGCAATTCCCCTTGCAGATCGCCGCGTGGGTGCGCCACTGCTTTGGAGCCCAAACGAAGAGGAAGAGCGGCAGCTTTCGCAGGACTGGGAGGAGCTAATGGATATGATCGTGCTGGGTCAGGTCGAGCGGATTACCGCGCGTCATGGCGAGGTGATGCAGTTACGCCCGAAAGCCGCTAACAGCAAGGCGCTGACCGAAGCGATTGGCGCTCAGGGAGAACCGATCCTGACGCTGCCGCGCGGCTTCTATTTAAAGAAGAACTTCACCGGTGCTCTGCTGGCTCGTCACTTTTTCGCTTAAACGCGGTTTTTAGCCGAAGTTTGAACTGAATCAAACACATTCACCTGATGTTTAAGATTTTACTGCTTCCTCCTGACGCTTTCTCAGGTTATTACTACACTATGATGTGATACGAGCCAGGTGAGGATGATAACGATGAAAAAATGGGCAGTGATAATCTCAGCGGTGGGTTTAGCGTTTGCGGTTTCAGGTTGTAGTAGTGATTACGTTATGGCGACAAAAGACGGTCGAATGATACTGACTGACGGCAAACCTGAAGTCGACGACGATACCGGTCTTGTAAGCTACAACGATCAGCAGGGCAATAAGATGCAGATCAATCGCGACGAAGTTTCACAAATCATCGAAAGATAAACAGTTAAAGGTCAGTTGCTTACTGGCCTTTTTGATTTTTTTCTTCCCCTTTTGCTCCCCCTCTGCCATGTTTATAGTCCTTCGTCGGGGAGAGTCCTGACGCCGTCAATTTACACAGTATAGGAAGCCGGCTATGCATTATCACCGTATCCCCCACAGCACTCTGGAGATCAGCCAACTGGGGTTGGGCACGATGACATTCGGTGAACAAAACAGCGAAGCCGATGCCCATGCGCAACTCGATTACGCCGTCAGCCAGGGGATCAACCTGATTGATGTGGCCGAAATGTATCCGGTGCCTCCGCGCCCGGAAACCCAGGGATTGACCGAAACCTACGTTGGCAACTGGCTGGCGAAAAACGGCAATCGCGAAAAGCTGGTGCTGGCGTCGAAAGTCAGCGGCCCGTCGCGCAATAACGACGCGGGTATTCGTCCGAATCAGATTCTGGATCGCAAAAATATCCGCGCCGCGCTGGATGCCAGCCTGAAGCGCCTGCAGACCGACTATCTCGATTTATACCAGGTTCACTGGCCTCAGCGCCCGACCAACTGCTTCGGTAAACTGGGCTATACCTGGAGCGACAGCGCGCCGGTGGTGACCCTGCTCGAAACCCTGGAAGCTCTGACCGAGTGTCAGCGCGCCGGTAAGATCCGCTACATTGGCGTCTCGAACGAAACGGCGTTCGGCGTGATGCGCTATCTGCATCTGGCCGATAAGCACGATTTGCCGCGCATTGTGACCATTCAGAACCCTTACAGCCTGGTTAACCGCAGTTATGAAGTGGGTCTGGCGGAAGTGACGCAGTATGAAGGCGTTGAGCTGCTGGCTTATTCCTGCCTCGGCTTCGGGACGTTGACCGGTAAATACCTCAACGGCGCAAAACCTGCCGGGGCACGTAATACCCTGTTCAGCCGTTTTACCCGCTACAGCGGTGAGCAAACGCAGAAAGCCGTTGCGGCGTATGTTGATATCGCGAAACGTCACGGTCTGGACCCTGCACAAATGGCATTAGCCTTTGTGCGTCGTCAGCCGTTCGTGGCCAGCACCCTGCTGGGTGCCACCACAATGGAACAGTTGAAAACGAACATCGACAGTTTCCATCTGGAGTTGAGCGAAGAGGTGCTGGCGGAGATTGAGGCGGTGCATCAGGTTTACACCTATCCGGCACCGTAACGCGTTTTGATCTGGTATGCCGGGTAAGGCGAAGTCGCCACCCGGCAATCCGTTACCGACGACGCTGCCAGAGCCACAGCCCCGCAATTGCCAGCGCAAACAACCCGCCGAACCCGACACCGATGCCCACGACCGGTAATCCCACTTTAACCGCCAGGGAATACAGCCCCAGCATCAGCAGCATCGCGGTGTTTTCACCGAGATTTTGCACCGCAATCGCGTTACCCGCCCCGACGGTCTGTTTACCACGCTCCTGCAGGAGTGCGTTCAGCGGTACTACAAAGAAACCACCGAGCATCCCAATCAGGATCAGCAGCACGTAAGCCGGCAGCAGCGCATGTTGCAGGGAGAAAAACAGCACGCCAACACCAATCAAAATCCCCGCAGGCATACAGCGCGATACGGTTTCCAGGGTGACCAGCTTCGCTGCCACCCCGGCCCCGACCACAATCCCCACAGCGACCATCGCGTTGAGATAGGTAGGCGTGGCGTTATCGGTGATCCCGAGAGCCGTCGGCACCCACAATACCAGCAGGAAGCGCAGCGTCACGCCCGCGCCCCAGAACATGCTGGTGCCCAGCAGGGAGAAGCGCGTTTCGCCGTTACGCCACAGCACGCGGCAGGCATTGAAAAAACTGGCCGTCATCGGCGTAAAGCGCCAGGATTGCCCCGGACGCGCCACAGGCAGCGTCGGGATAAACAGGTTCGCCACGACTGCGCCCGCATACACCAGCACACACACCCCCAGCGCGGCCAGCACATGCCAGTCCGCCAGCACACCACCGGCGACGGAGCCGAGCAGAATGGCGGCAATCGTCGAGGACTCCATCAGGCCGTTGGCTTTAACCAGTTTGTCGCCGGTGGTCAACTCACCCAGAATCCCGTATTTCGCCGGTGAATACGCCGCCGCGCCAATCCCCACCAGCGTGTAGCCGATGAAGGGATTAAAGCCGAAGCAGATACTCGCCGCGCCCAGCAGTTTGAGACTGTTGGCGAACATCATCACGCGCCCTTTAGGGAAACTGTCAGCCACCTGCCCGACAAACGGCGCAAAAATGATGTAAGCACCCACAAACACCATCTGCAGGATGGGCTGGCTCCAGTCCGGATAAAACTCGGCTTTCAGCAGCGCCAGCGTTGCAAATAGCAGCGCATTGTCGCCAAAGGCCGAAAGGAACTGAGCGCTGGTCACCGCCATCATGCCCTTCGACCACAGGGAGGTGTTAGTGTGTACTGACTCACGCATTATGCTGTTCCGCCTCATCAACCATGCCTTTCAGCGCGACAAAATCGGGTTTACCGCTGCCGAGCACCGGTAACTGTTTCAGATAACGAATATCGCGCGGCACGGCCAGCTCAGGCACGCCATGCTCGCGGGCGTAGTGCAGAAGCTGCTCGCGTTTCAGCTCGCTGTCGGTGGTAAAGAGCACCAGCGCTTCGCCTTTGCTCGCGTCGCTCTTAATCGCCGTGGCATGCATTTTGTCGGCAGAAACCGCTGTCGCCAGCTGTTCTACCATCTCAAGCGAAACCATCTCCCCGGCAATTTTGGCAAAGCGTTTGGCGCGGCCTTTGATTTGCACGAAGCCCTGCTCATCAAAGCGCACAATATCGCCCGTGTCATACCAGCCGGTTTCGACCTCGCCCTGCGCGTTTTCCGCCGTCGGCGCTTCAAGCACGCCTGGGTTTTCCACGCGCAGATAGCCATTCATCACATTTGGCCCTTTCAGTTGCAGGCGACCGCCATCTTCAATGCCCGGCACCGCTAACAGACGTGCGTCCATGCCCGGCAGAATGCGCCCGACCGTGCCAGGCTTCGCCGCCATCGGCACGTTGATCGACACCACCGGGGCACACTCTGTCACGCCGTAACCCTCAAGAATGCGCAGACCAAACTTGTCCTGCCAGATTTGACGGGTGCTGTCCTGCAGTTTCTCTGCTCCCGCCACCACATAGCGCACGCGGAAGAAATCATACGGATTGGCGAAACGCGCATAGTTGCCAAGAAACGTTGAGGTGCCAAACAGCACCGTACAGTTACGGTCATACACCAGTTCCGGTACAACTCGGTAATGCAGCGGGCTAGGATAAAGGAACACTTCGGCGCCCGTGAACAGCGGCGTAAACAGCCCGACCGTCAGGCCAAAGGAGTGGAAAAGCGGCAGCGCCGACATAAAACGATCGTTCGCGGTGAAGTCGGCAATGGTTTTGATCTGCTCGACGTTCGCCAGAATACTTTTATGCGAGTGAACAACCCCCTTCGGATTGCCTTCAGAACCGGAGGTAAAAAGAATAATGGCCGCATCTTCCGGCTGCTGTTTAACCTGCGCCAGACGTGGCGCCAGCAGATGAGCAAAGATCCACAGCTTATCGGCAAGGGTAACGTCAGCTTTTAGATCTTCGAGGAACACCCAGCGCACCTGCTTGAGCTGCTCCGGCAGATGCCAGAGTTTGCCTTTGTCGAGGAACTGGCGCGAAGTGAAAACGGTTTTGATCTCCGCAGCCGTTATCGCGCTGGTCAGCCCTTTCACACCCGCCGTGTAGTTCATCATCGCCGGAATGCGTCCGCGCGAGACCGCACCGAAAATCACCGCCGCGCTGATCCCGGCGTTAGGCAGCATAAGACCAATTTTTTCCCCGTGCTGGCTGTATTTTTCCAGAATACGGCCCGCAAACAGGGTCTTGGTCAGCAGCTTGCGATAGGTATCGGGCGTGAAATTGATATCTTCAACGCAGTTTTTCTTCGCGCCAAAACGGTCCTGCGCGGAGAGAAGCGATTCATATAAGGTTTCGCGCGGGCGCACGGCCATGCGCGCTTCCATCATAATTTGATGGAGCATTTCGCCTGCGATCTTGCGGCGATCCCGTGCACGCGGTGCTTCAGGCATCGGCAGCGTGGTCGGAGGCAAAATGTGGAGGGTGATTTGCGGGAACAGGCGCTGCTTCACCAGCCCTTTCAGCCGGCTGAAATAGGTCAGCTCTGCCCCTTCGATGCGCAGCGGCACCACGGTGGCTTTCGATTTCGCCGCGACAAACCCCGCGCCGTCGTAGATTTTCATCAGCGAGCCGGTCACGGTAAGACGCCCTTCCGGGAAAATCACCACCGGACGGCCCTGTTCGATCAGGCGCACCAGATGTTTAATCATCATCGGTTTGGTCGGATCGAGGGGAACAAAATCAATCAGCGGCGCCAGCCAGCGCATAAACCACTTCTGGCTGATGGAGCTGTAGACCGCGAAGACCGGGCGGCCAGGCAGGAAAAGTGCCAGCAAAACGCCGTCGATAAAGGAGACGTGGTTTGGAGTGATGAGCACGCGCTCGCCGCGCAATGACTGAGTGTCCCCCGTCAGGCGGACGCGAAAGAGGATACGAAACAAGGTACGGAAGAACCCAAATAGCATTTCAACTCCCTTTGCCTGTTAAATTTTAGAGTTACGCTAAATTGTGGCAGATTACACGAGAAGTGCAGGCGGGAGGAGAGGTAGCGTATTTCAGGCGAAAAAAAACCTGCGCATCCGCGCAGGCTGGTGCAAGAGATGAGTACGAAACCGTACCAAGAATTCTCACCAATCAATACCTCTGGGATCTTGATTGTGGCTGCTGGCAATGCGCTTCGCCAGCGCGAAAACGCAAGGGAATGAGCCTAAGTGCAACCAGGTGTGAAAAATATCGATTGCTGTTACATGTTGAAGTTACAGACAAAAAAAACCTGCGTATGGACGCAGGTTGGTGTAATTCGTGTTAATCAACCGGAGTCGATTTCACCTATCAATACCTCTGGGATCTCGACTTTAGCAATCTGTTCACATTCTCCACCAGCAGACAATCGCAACAGCCTGCCGCAAAGTGTAAGCAAAGGTTCGCTTTGACATTATTCTGACATGCTTCCCCGTGTAACGATTACACTGTTTTCCCATGTTCTGCGTCACGTTTGCGAGGTGCATTGCGGGCCAGCCCTTGAATGCACCTCGGTTTTCCGCAACACTATTGAGTGTGTAAACGCTTACCCCCTAAAGAAGGTATTTAATGGCGACAATTAAGGATGTGGCTCGTCTGTCGGGTGTTTCTGTGGCGACCGTCTCTCGCGTCATCAACAATTCACCGAAAGCCAGCGATGCGTCCCGTCAGGCCGTGCAAAGCGCCATGGAAACCCTGAACTATCATCCCAACGCCAACGCGCGCGCCCTGGCGCAGCAGTCGACGGAAACCGTGGGTCTGGTGGTCGGCGACGTGTCGGATCCCTTTTTCGGCGCGATGGTCAAAGCGGTTGAACAGGTGGCGTACCAGACCGGCAATTTCCTGCTGATCGGCAACGGCTACCACAACGAACAAAAAGAGCGCCAGGCCATTGAGCAGCTGATACGCCATCGCTGCGCCGCCCTGGTGGTTCACGCCAAAGTCCTCCCCGACGCCGAACTGCTACATCTGATGAAGCAGATCCCCGGCATGGTTCTGATTAACCGCATTATCCCCGGCTATGAGAAACGCTGCGTGGCGCTGGACGATCGCTACGGCGCCTGGCTTGCCACACGCCACCTGATCCAGCAGGGTCATACGCGCATTGGTTATCTCTGTTCAAACCACCAGATTTCCGATGCCGAAGATCGTCTGCGCGGCTATTACGATGCCCTGCGCGAAAGCGGCCTGCCGTGCAACGATCGTCTGGTCACCTATGGCGAACCCGACGAGAGCGGCGGTGAGCAGGCGATGACGGAGCTGTTAGGTCGTGGGCGGAATTTCACCGCCGTGGCCTGCTATAACGACTCGATGGCCGCGGGTGCGATGGGTGTGCTGAACGATAACGGTATCGACGTACCGGCAGAAATTTCGCTGATTGGTTTCGATGATGTGCTGGTCGCGCGCTACGTGCGCCCGCGCTTAACCACCGTGCGCTATCCGATTGTCACCATGGCAACGCAGGCCGCTGAACTGGCGCTGGCGCTGGCCGAAAAACGCCCGCCGCCAGATATCACTCACCTGTTCAGCCCGACGCTGGTTCGCCGTCACTCCGTGGTTGCCCCCGCAGATCCGGTCAGCGAATAGCGATAGAGATGGACGGTTTTATTCGGGTATTCCAATGCATCGCCGATGTACTGCCAGCCGTAGCGCTCATAAAAGTCCCGGCAGGCTGACCAGAGATGCAGCTCGGAATACCCGGCGTTTGCGGCATAACCCATCACATGCTCCTGCAATTGCCCCGCCAGCCCTTTCCCGCGCGCGGCGTCATCAACGTACAGCGCCGCCAGCCATGGAAAGAGATCCTGGCGCGTCATCAAATCACAGCGCCATAATCCGACGGTGCCCAGCAGTGTTTCGCCCTCGACCGCCACAAACGTGAGCGGCAGTGCGCCCGGCGTCTGGCTGTATTCGATGATGCTGGCAAAGAATTCACGCGGTAAACCGTCACCAAACGCCTGCCATAGCCAGTCGGTTACGCGCTGGGCATGGTGCGCAGCGGCATAAAGGGGAATGATCTTCACACCAGTTTTCCCTGGAAAAGCGGGACAGATTCAAAAAGATAGCCGTCAAAATCCGGCGCGTCTTCATCCGACAGCTCCAGCAGGCTTTTTTTGACGTTTTCCAGGTGCTGGAACATGGCCTGCCACGCCCCCATCACGTCGCGACGACGCAGGGCCGCGAGAATGGTCTGGCGATCGCCTAGCCACTTCAGGCGATACGCGCGGCTGGCGATGTGAACGTTGAACTGCTGCCACAGCGGGCTGCTGTCCATGTGGTGCCAGACGCTCTCGACAGTCGCCAGCAGCATCTGGTTTTGCGTTGCGCCCGCCAGCACCAGGTGGAACATCTTGTTGTTATCCTGGCTGTGATCGTCGGCGGCAATCGCGCGCTGCTCCTGCTCGATGATGCGACGCAGATTATCAATATCCGCGCGGGTCGCCATTTTCGCGGCAAAGGCGGCAATATTGCTTTCAAGCAGCTGGCGCGCCTGCAAAATCTCAAACGGGCCGACGTCGCTATTTAAAAAGCGCTCTTCCTCGTTTTCGTGCTCTTCGGGGATGCGCATCACGTAAACGCCGGAACCCTGACGGATATCGACGGTACCCTGCAACTCCAGCATGAGTAAGGCTTCGCGCACGATGGTGCGGCTGACGCCGTACGTCTCGGCGATATTGCGCTCAGGCGGCAGACGGGACCCCACAGGATAGTGACCGTCGATGATTTGCGTGCGCAGATCATCGCCAATCTCCTGGTACTGTTTTTTTTCTGGCGGAACGACGGCCTTCTCCACGATTTCACCTGTACTGACAGTTGAGTTGACGCTCGGGCCGGGCATCCTCCCGGCCAGTTGGCGGCTATTTTACCAGAACCTGCGTCGTGATTAGCCTATTTCCATTCATCATCGACAGTCAGCGTCAGCGTGCGTTCATCGCGCAGCTTTCGGAACCACGCCGCCGACTTTTTCGCCCGGCGGGCGCGGTTATCGGCCAGATCGATTTCAATCAGGCCATAGCGGTTTTTGAACGCGTTCATCGGCGAGACGTTATCGGTGAACGCCCACAGCATATAGCCGTGGCAGTTTGCCCCCTCTTCGCGCGCCAGCAGCGTGTAATAGAGGTGCTCGCTGATAAACGCGATACGATAATCGTCGGCAATAACCCCGTCGCTGCCCCGGAACTGCCCTTCGTTTTCCACGCCCATTCCGCTTTCCGCCACAAACCACGGGATGTTGCGATAGTCGTTTTTGATACGCATCGCCATGTCGTAGATGATTCGTGGATAAATTTCCCAGCCGCGCGAGGCGTTCATTTTGCGCCCCGGCAGCTCGAACGGCTCGTAGTAGTAGGCCGGATGGAAGGGCGTTTCCGGATGCCAGGCCCGCGACGGGGCTTTGACCCGGTGCGGGTAATAGAGGTTGATCCCCAGCTCGTCGACGGTATTTTCGGCAATGATTGCCAGCTCATCCGCGCTGTACTCCCACTGAACATGGTGCTGCTTAAGTAAGGTAAACAGCGCCTGTGGATAGCGCCCATGTACCAGCGGGTCGAGAAAGACGCGGTTATAGAACAGATCGTAGATCTCTGCCGCGCGCACGTCATGGGGCGCTTTCGAGCGCGGATAGGTCACTTCCGGGTTCAGGATACAGCCCACGGTTCCCCGGTAGCCTTTCTCACGGAACAGCTTCACCACTTTCGCCGTCGCCAGCACTTTGTGATGGTTCCACTGCATCCAGGTGCCTGTGTTCTGCTCGTAGGGCCAGCGCAGCGCGTCGAGATAAACGCGCGTCTGCACCACAATCGGCTCGTTGAAGGTGAACCAGCGCGTCACTTTCCCGTGATAACGTTCAAACACTTTTTCGGCGTAACGCACAAAGAGTTCCACCACCTGCTTTGAGGCCCAGCCCCCGTAGGTTTCCAGCAGCGCGCCCGGTAGCTCGTAGTGCTCCAGGCAGATCATCGGCTCAATGCCCTGAAGGTGCATTTCGTCGAACAGAGCATCGTAATACGCCGCGTACTCTTCATCGACGGTCACGTTTTCGTAATCGGTCAAAAACCGCGACCAGTTAATAGAGGTACGATAGTGCGTCAGCCCGGCCTGTTTCATCAGCGCCACGTCTTCGCGGAAGCGGTTGATAAAATCGGTCGCCACCGCCGGGCCGTAGCCGTTATACCAGACGTGACGATCGTTTTTGTACCAGAGATCGATCCACGAATCCTGCCCCTCTTTTTTGCCGCTCCAGCCTTCCGTTTGCCAGGCCGACGCGGCGGCACCCAGAATAAAATCCTGCGGGATCGAGATGTGTTTTGTGCTCATGAGATCCTCATACGTTATTTGTCGCTTGCTGGCTTTGCGCCTGCAGGGCCGCCTGCTCCGCGCGGCGTGAGGCCATTTTCACGAACGGCAGATAGATCAGCACGGCGGTGACGATACAGATCAGCTGGGTGATCACCGCTCCCATCGATCCCGCCGTCGACAGCCAGGCGTTGATCAGCGGAGGCGTAGTCCACGGCACCATCACCACGGCTTTTCCGGCGAAACCGGTGACCGTCGCGAAATAGCCAATCGAGCCGGTCACCAGCGGAGTGATGATGAACGGGATCGCAAGGATGGGGTTGAGCATGATTGGCATACCGAAGATCACCGGTTCGTTGATGTTAAAAATCCCCGGCCCGATAGAGAGCTTGGCGATCTCACGCATCTCTTTGCGCTTCGTGCCAATCATCACCGCGATCAGCAGGCCGATGGTCAAACCCGATCCGCCGATGCTCATGTACACATCCCAGAACGGCATAGTGATGATGTTGGGGATCTCTTTGCCCTGCTCGAAGGCGCTCATGTTGACGGTGATCGCCCCCAGCAGCAACGGCTCGCGGATCGGTTTGATCATCTGATTACCGTGGATGCCGATTACCCAGAAAAGCTGCGCGACGAACATCAGCAACAGAATACCCGGCAGGCTCTGCACCACGCGCTCAAGCGGTTGCTGCACCACCTGATAGACCGCGTCATACAGGTACATGCCGGTCAGTTGATGGAAGATAAAACCGAAGGTCGCAATGGCGGTGGTGGTGATAATCGCCGGGATCAGCGCCGAGAACGACGCTGAAACGTTTGGCGGGACCGTATCAGGCATTTTGATTTTCAGCCCTGGACGGTTTTCCAGCCAGCAGTAAACCTCGACGGAGAGAATGGCAATAAACATGCCGAGAAACAGGCTGCGGGTATCTGAGAACTGGCGCAGCAGCACGTCTTTCACCACGTGCATCTGCCCGTCGACCAGCATTTCGACGGTGGTCGGCGTGACACAGATAAAGCAGATCACTGCCAGCAGGCCCGGAAATAGTGATTTGATACCGTTGATACGCCCAAGCTCAATACCAATTAAAAATACCGCGCCAATGTTGAGAAAATTCAGCGTGGCGTAGTTTATCGCGCTGGTGATCGGCTTAAGCGCCGCCAGAAACGAGAGGGACTGGAAGCTCGCGAGGCCGTTTTTAGGGTCCAGCACCATGTTGGAAATCAGCACCGAGAAGGCGCCCACAATGATGACCGGCATTAAGGTAATGAACGAAGATTTTATCGCCATGATATAGCGATAGCTGTTGAATTTAGTGGCGAAACTGCCCAGAGCGTCGATCAGTTTTTCCTGCACTGCCATAAGGTAATACCTCAGTAAAAGGGCTTTTATACCCGTCGCCTTTCACGTTGCAGGGTTTTGGCTGCACCCACTCACCCGAAACGCTGCCTAACGTAAGTGCATCGGGATGGGTACGGGTGCCGCCGTCCTGCCACATGAAGCCGCCTGGATAGAGAATAAGGTGTACAGCCGGATACTATTGGCATACCAAAAATAGCTTCAGGTCGCTTAGGGTTCTGTGATTCAACTCTCAATGCGGCCAGAGGTATTCCAAATCATGATTTTTCACCACTTTGGTATGCCAGTTACCCCGTTTTATGCTGAACCGTGATCGCGATAGGGATTTCCCCTCGCCGTCTCGCTTATGCGCCTGAGGGTCTGTGATAAACTGCGGACGATTACGTGAATGCAGGAATGTCTAATGGCAACAATGCTGGATGTCTCACTACGCGCGGGTGTGTCGAAAGCCACGGTATCGCGCGTGCTGAATGGCACAGGTCAGGTCAAAGAGAGTACGCGTCAGCAGGTATTTAACGCGATGGAAGAGCTGGGCTATCGCCCAAATTTCCTCGCGCAGTCGCTGGCGAACCAGACCAGTAACAGCATTGGTCTGGTGGTCTCAACCTTTGACGGTTTTTACTTTGGTCGTCTGCTGCAGCAGGCATCGCGCCAGACGGAAACGCACGGCAAGCAGCTGATCGTCACCGACGGCCATGACGCGCCTGAGCGTGAAGAGCAGGCGGTGCAAATGCTGGCAGACCGCCAGTGCGACGCCATTGTGCTGTACACGCGCTATATGAGCGAAAAAGCGATCATGAAGCTTATCAACAGCGTGAAAATGCCGCTGGTGGTGATTAACCGCGACGTCAGTCTGGCGCGCGATCGATGCGTCTTTTTCGAGCAGCAGGAAGCGGCGTTTAAAGCGGTCGATTATCTGATTAGCCAGGGCCATCGGGAGATCGCCTGCATTACGGTGCCGATTCATACGCCAACGGGTAAAGCACGTCTGATGGGTTATCGTCAGGCGCTGGAAAAACACGGCATTGCCTGGGACGATCGTCGGGTGAAGTATGGGGATGCGGGCATGACGCGGGGATACGAGCTGTGCAACGAGCTGCTCAACGAGAAAGTCCCGTTTACCGCCCTGTTTGCCTGTAACGATGATATGGCACTCGGATCGTCTAAAGCGCTGCATCAGGCCGGGCTGCATATTCCGCAGGACATTTCGCTGTTTGGTTTTGACGATGCGCCGAGCGCCAAATGGCTGGAACCCGCCCTCTCCACCGTCTATCTGCCAATCGATAATATGATCGTCACGGCTATCGATCAGGCGGTTCGGCTGGCTAACCACCAGCCGATCGAGACGATCCCGCCGTTTACCGGTACGCTCATGTTGCGCGATTCGGTTACGACAGGGCCGTTTTACACCTCAAAATAGTTCGAGCGCGAGCAGCTCTTCAATGGTCTGGCGACGGCGAATCAGCCGCGCCACGCCGTTATCGAACAGCACTTCTGGCAGCAACGGACGGCTGTTGTAGTTGGACGACATCGACGCGCCATACGCCCCCGTATCGTGCAGCACCAGGTAATCTCCCGGCGCAACGACAGGCAGCGCACGGGTTTCCACTTTGCCCCCTTCCTGCTGGGTAAAGACATCGCCCGATTCGCACAGCGGACCGGCGACCACGGTATCAACCCGCGGCGCCTGCGTTAAGTCACGACCATCCGCTGCCAGCGCAGTAATGTGGTGATAGCTGCCGTACATCGCCGGGCGCATCAGATCGTTAAAGCCTGCATCCACCAGCACGAAGTGTCGGCTCCCCATCGCCTTCACGCTGCGGACCTGAGTAACCAGCACGCCGGACTCTGCCACCAGGAAACGTCCCGGCTCGATTTCCAGTTTGACCGCATGGCCCAGATGGGCGGCAATTTTGTCGCGCGCCGCGCTCCAGAGGCCGTAGTAGTGATCTGTATCGATCGCCTCTTCCCCTTCGCGATATGGGATCGACAGGCCGCCACCGGCGGAAATCGCCTCCAGATCCTGACCGAATTCGATCACCTGGCGCACCATCGCGCCGCACACCTGCTCAAGATGACCGTAATCAACGCCGGAACCGATGTGCATGTGAATGCCCACCAGCGTCAGGTTGTAGCGCTGCAGCACTTCCAGTGCCGCAGGGAGGTCGGTATACCAGATGCCGTGCTTGCTGTTTTCACCGCCAGTGTTGGTTTTCTGGCTGTGCCCGTGACCAAAACCCGGATTGACTCGCAGCCACACGCGGTGGCCCGGCGAAACTTGCCCCAGCTGTTCCAGCATATCCACCGAACCGGCGTTGACCGGGATCTGCAGCTCATGCACGCGGGCGAGCGTCGCGCTGTCAATCACGTCAGCGGTGAAGACAATCGCCTCGCTGTCGTGCTTCGGATCGTACCCTGCCGCCAGCGCACGTTCGATTTCACCCAGCGAAACGGAATCCACTTTCACGCCCTGCTCGCGCATCAGACGCAGAATATGGATGTTCGAACAGGCTTTTTGCGCGAAACGCACCACGTCAAACTGATGCAGCGCCGCAATCTTTTCGCGAACGATCTGCGCGTCATAAACCCAGACCGGGCAGCCAAACTCAGCGGGTAAGCGCAGCAGGTTCTCGGCATTCAGATCGGTATCGGTACTATTCAGGGGGCGTGGCATGGTGTTCTCCGCGTAACGTCATTTTTTAACATTACGCCACAGCGCGAAGATAATAAAAAATATCGTTTTATAGCGAGTCTATGCAAAAATGATATGGATTCCCGATCAAAACAGGTGCCCTATGCCCGCCGTTAACCTACGCCATATCGAAATTTTTCACGCGGTGATGACCACTGGTAATCTGACCGAAGCCGCGCAGATGCTGCACACCTCGCAGCCCACGGTGAGCCGCGAGCTGGCGCGGTTTGAAAAAGTGCTAGGGCTGACGCTGTTTGAGCGTACGCGCGGCAGGCTGCATCCGACGGTGCAGGGTTTGCGCTTGTTCGAAGAAGTTCAGCGCTCGTGGTACGGCCTGGACCGCATCGTCAGTGCAGCGGAGAGTCTGCGGGAATTCCGCCAGGGCGAGCTGTCAATTGTCTGCCTGCCGGTCTTTTCCCAGTCGTTCCTGCCGCCGCTGATTCAGCCGTTTCTCGCCCGCTATCCCGACGTGAACCTCACTATTGTGCCGCAGGAGTCGCCGCTGCTTGAAGAGTGGCTCTCGGCGCAGCGCCACGATTTAGGCCTGACCGAAACCCTGGTCACACCTGCGGGAACGGAGCGCACTGAACTGCTGTCTCTGGATGAAGTCTGCGTGCTGCCTGAGGGCCACCGCCTTGCCAGCAAAAGCGTGCTGACGCCGGCGGATTTCCACGGCGAAAACTATATCAGCCTGTCACAGACCGACAGCTACCGACAGCTGCTGGATACGCTGTTCCAGGAACATCAGGTGAAACGACGGATGGTGGTGGAGACCCACAGCGCGGCGTCCATTTGCGCGATGGTGCGGGCGGGCGTGGGAATTGCGGTGGTGAATCCGCTCACGGCGCTGGACTATGCCGCAAGCGGGATTGTGATCCGCCGCTTTAGCATTTCCGTTCCCTTTACCGTGAGCCTGATTCGTCCGCTGCATCGCCCGGCGTCTGCGCTGGTCGATGCGTTTACGGCGCATCTGGTAGAGCACTCCCACCGGGTGGCGCAGCAGTTACCGGACCTGCAAAACTAGCCTCTTACGACAGCATAAACTCGACGGCATCGGCGGCATGAATTGCCGTGGTGTCAAAGACCGGGAGCACGCTCTCGTCAGCCGGAACCAGCAGGCCAATCTCGGTGCAGCCAAAGATCACCCCTTCGGCGCCCTGCTCCGCGAGTTTATCGATCACGCCGAGATAATAGTGGCGCGAGGCGTCGCTGAAGGTACCGAGGCACAACTCTTCAAAGATGATCTGGTTGATGCGCGCCCTGTCGGCCTCGGTGGGGATCAAACTTTCAATGCCGAACTGTGACTCCAGTCGCCCACGATAGAAATCCTGCTCCATGGTGTAACGTGTCCCCAAGAGCGCCACGCGCGTCATCCCGCTGGCGGTTATGGCCCGCCCGGTGGCATCGGCAATATGCAGGAACGGCAGCGAGCAGCTTTCCTCAATATGTGACGCCACTTTGTGCATGGTATTGGTACAGAGCAGAATGCCTTCCGCGCCCGCACGCTCCAGCCCGAGGGCCGCTTGTGCGAGGATTTCGCCTGCTTTATCCCACTCGCCGCTGGCCTGGCAGGCCTCAATCTCATGGAAATCGACGCTGTGCAGCAGCAGACTCGCCGAATGCAGGCCGCCGAGACGTTGTTTGATGCCTTCATTAATCAGGCGATAATAAGGAATGGTGGACTCCCAGCTCATTCCTCCCAGCAGACCGATCGTTTTCATATGTTCTCCTGTTCAGATTTCTCCAGTGAAGCAAACTTGTGATCCTGTTTCCAGTTATTTGGCTTGCCGTTTCCTTTTCACTCGCGCTGATATAAATTAATTAAAACAATGTTTCACTAATTAACAGGACACCACGATGTTTATTTTCCACAAAGAGACACAGCTTGAGGATCTGGGCAATGGCGTGACGCGTCGCATTCTGGCGCACGACGGCAAGATGATGGCGGTGGAAGTCAATTTTGAGCAGGGGGCGATTGGGCCAATGCACAACCATCCGCACGAACAGTTAACCTATGTGCTGTCCGGCGAATTCGAGTTCACCATTGGTGAAGAGAAGCACGTGGTGACGGCGGGCGATACTCTCTATAAAGAGCCGCACGTGATGCACGGCTGCGTGTGCCTGAAACCTGGCACGCTCCTGGATACCTTCACCCCCGTGCGCGAAGATTTCCTCAAATAAATAAAAAAGGGCGGTTGTTACCCCGCCCTTCTCGTCATCAATGCGATTTAGTTCGTCGCCAGTTCATGCTCTGGTAGCGGTGAACGTGCATGCATTGCCTCACGAATCAGCACGCTGCCACAAGCCACGATTCCGCCGATCAGAGCGGCCAGGATAATGATCAGTGCCTTGCCCGGTCCGTCTTTTTTCACCGGCATCGACGGCGAAAGCTGATACTTGAACGGTTCAAAATTCACATCATTGATGGAGAGCTTCTCCAGCTGAGCCAGATGGTATTCGCGGTTCTGGAAATCGGCGTTCAGCTCGGCCACATCTTTCAACGATTTCTCAATTCGCAGTTTCTGCGCAATGCCGTCCGCGCCCAGCGCGATGGAGTAATCAGGATCATCTTTTACCGCCTGACCATTGCTGTAGACCGGCTTTTTGATTCCGGCGGCGTTCGCCACTTCAAGAGAGTAGTTAAGGCGCTGAAGATTGGTGTTATGGATCGTCGTCAGACGGACACGGTCCAGCTCCAGCCGCTCTTTTTCCATCTGCGTTTTCAGTTCCAGCGCGTTACGCACGTTGAGCATCGTCTCTTTCTCAACGATGGCAGAGATGTAATCGATGTACCCTTTCAGCACGATCTGCGCGTCTTGCGCCGTCGGTGCGCTAAAACTCAACGTCCATGACGCGTAGGGCGCTTTATCGGAATTTTTGGCTGCTGCGTTATCGGTCGCGGTCATACGTTCGGCAATATTCACCGCCGCGCGATGCAAGTCCTGCGGATCGATCTCAGCATCTTTTAACTGCGCCATCACGAAGGGGGAGGTCTTCAGATACTCTTCCAGCAGCGACTGAGACTGAAACTTTTTGATAAACAGGTTAAAGACGTCCGAACGCTTAACGCTGACATCGACATCCAGCACCTGCAGCGCGATCAGCATTTTCTGCACGTCACTCCACTGGGTTTGCTCCGCGGGAGTCACTACCGCTTTACTGGTCCACTTTTGTGGCATCAGGAAGGCGGCGATAAGCCCCACTACAGCAAAAGCGAAAACCACAACAATAATCCGCTTTCTGGCAGCAAATAAGATTTCGAAGAGCCCCAGGAGGTCAATTTCTTTCTGGGCAACGACCGGGGGTGGATAACTGGCAAAATGCAGCTCCGTGCTTTTTTTGATATCCATAGCAGACATTCTAATTCTTCTGGTTGAGTTGCAGTGAAATCCTGCCAATCACAGTTAGGTGAAATGGATGATACCCGAAACTAAGAATCATCTGAATGTGCGTTTGCAAAAAATGAGGAATGCGCTACGAAATTTAGTAGTTAGTCGCAATGAGTTATTGAATGTTACAAAGACACATGTTTCACCCGTCACCGATCTCCTCCTTCGGCTTTTCTTCTGTCTAAAAGTCAAAATTGCCAGCCACCTCACCTTATTGAAACAGCGTTTCGACAGCGATCACATTTCCATCATTAATAGAATGACGCAGAAACAAATCGCAATAAAATAAATTAAAACGATGTTTTACAAATCAAGAACAACGGTTCGTTTGTTTTTGAAACCCAGACAAGGCGTGTCCAAATGGAATGATAAAACATCTTATTTATCAGCAGGTAAATGGAGTAGACCTCGTGCGACGCACACCGAACACTCGCTTCCCCGTCTCGTAAAACCGATGCGGGCAGCAGCACCACCAGCAGATTCCGTTTTAAACCATTGATTGCCAGGTAGGTATGTATGAATGAAAACAAAATGCTGGGGCTAGCGTGGATATCACCCTACATAATCGGGTTGATAATCTTTACCGCGTTTCCCTTTGTTTCATCTTTCTTTCTCAGTTTCACTGATTACGATCTGATGAGCCCGCCGGTATTTAACGGCATTGAAAACTACCGCTACATGTTTACAGAAGATACCCTCTTCTGGAAATCCATGGGCGTCACCTTTGCCTATGTATTTTTGACCATCCCACTGAAGCTGGCCTTTGCGCTGGGAATTGCGTTTGTCCTGAACTTTAAATTACGCGGCATTGGATTCTTCCGAACAGCCTATTATATTCCATCAATCCTCGGCAGCTCCGTCGCTATTGCCGTTCTGTGGCGCGCGCTGTTTGCGATTGATGGCCTGCTGAACAGCTTTATCGGCGTATTTGGTCTGGACCCGGTGAACTGGCTCGGTGAACCGTCTCTGGCGCTGATGTCCGTCACCTTACTGCGCGTCTGGCAGTTTGGTTCCGCGATGGTCATCTTCCTGGCCGCTCTGCAAAACGTTCCGCAGTCTCAGTATGAAGCGGCGATGATCGACGGCGCTTCCAAATGGCAGATGTTCATGAAAGTGACCGTGCCGCTGATTACGCCAGTGATCTTCTTCAACTTCATTATGCAGACCACCCAGGCGTTCCAGGAATTTACCGGTCCGTATGTGATAACGGGCGGTGGACCAACCTATTCGACCTATCTGTTCTCGCTTTACATCTACGACACCGCCTTCAAGTACTTTGATATGGGTTACGGCGCAGCGCTGGCCTGGATCCTGTTCCTGGTCGTCGCGGTCTTTGCCGCTATCGCCTTTAAATCTTCGAAATACTGGGTGTTCTACTCTGCCGATAAGGGAGGCAAAAATGGCTGATATTCAGGAACTCTCCACGGCGAGAAGCATCGCGGAACGCGAAGTGGCCCGCACGCTGCGCAAAGAGAAAATCAACGCCAGTATCCGCTACGTGATCCTGCTGTTTGTTGGCCTGCTGATGCTCTATCCGCTGGTGTGGATGTTCTCGGCGTCGTTCAAACCGAACCACGAGATCTTCACCACCCTGAGCCTGTGGCCCGCACACGCCACCTGGGACGGCTTTATCAACGGCTGGAAAACCGGTACCGAGTACAACTTTGGCCATTACATGCTGAACACCTTTAAGTATGTGATTCCGAAAGTGATTCTGACCATTATCTCCTCCACCATCGTGGCGTACGGCTTTGCCCGCTTCGAGATCCCATGGAAGAAATTCTGGTTCGCCACGCTCATCACCACCATGCTCCTGCCGAGCACCGTACTGCTGATCCCGCAGTACCTGATGTTCCGCGAAATGGGCATGCTGAACAGCTATATGCCGCTGTACCTGCCGCTGGCGTTCGCCACCCAAGGGTTCTTCGTCTTCATGCTGATTCAGTTCCTGCGCGGTGTTCCGCGTGACATGGAAGAGGCCGCACAGATCGACGGCTGCAACTCCCTGCAGGTGCTGTGGTATGTGGTGGTGCCGATTCTGAAACCGGCCATTATCTCCGTCGCATTGTTCCAGTTCATGTGGTCAATGAACGACTTCATCGGGCCGCTGATTTATGTCTACAGCGTGGATAAATACCCGATTGCACTGGCTCTGAAAATGTCCATCGACGTCACCGAAGGTGCGCCGTGGAACGAAATTCTGGCAATGGCGAGCATCTCCATTCTGCCATCCATCATTGTCTTCTTCCTGGCACAGCGCTACTTCGTACAGGGCGTAACCAGCAGCGGAATTAAAGGTTAAGAGGGAAATATCATGGCTGAAGTTATTTTCAACAAACTGGAAAAGGTTTACTCCAACGGCTTCAAAGCGGTACATGCTATCGACCTGAAAATCGCTGAAGGGGAATTTATGGTGATCGTCGGGCCATCCGGCTGCGCCAAATCGACCACTCTGCGTATGCTGGCGGGTCTTGAGACCATCAGCGGTGGCGAAGTCCGCATCGGCGAGAAGATCGTCAACAACCTCGCGCCAAAAGAGCGCGGAATTGCGATGGTGTTCCAGAACTACGCGCTCTATCCGCACATGACCGTGCGTGAAAATCTGGCCTTCGGTCTGAAGCTCAGCAAAATGCCGAAAGATCAGATTGAAGCACAGGTCAACGAAGCCGCGAAAATCCTCGAACTGGAAGAGCTGCTGGACCGTTTACCGCGCCAGCTCTCCGGCGGTCAGGCGCAGCGTGTGGCCGTGGGCCGCGCCATCGTCAAAAAACCTGACGTGTTCCTGTTCGATGAACCGCTCTCCAACCTCGACGCCAAGCTGCGCGCCTCAATGCGTATCCGTATTTCTGACCTGCACAAACAGCTGAAGAAATCCGGTAAACCGGCGACCACCGTTTACGTCACCCACGATCAGACGGAAGCGATGACCATGGGCGACCGCATCTGCGTGATGAAACTCGGTCACATCATGCAGGTGGATACCCCGGACAACCTCTACCACAAACCGAAAAACATGTTCGTGGCCGGGTTTATCGGCGCGCCTGAGATGAATATTCGCGCCACTCGACTGGTCGATCAGCAGGGCCGTCTGGCGCTGAGCATCGGCAATGAAACGATGCCATTAAGCGAAACCCTGCACGACAAAGTGGTCGGCCATCAGGCGCAAGACACCTTCTACGGCATCCGCCCGGAATTCGTCTCTGTCTCTGACGAGCCGTTCGCAGAAGGTAGCTGCAGCGGCGAGCTGGTACGCGTAGAGAACATGGGTCACGAGTTCTTCGTCTACCTGAAAGTCTCTGATTACGAACTGACTGCCCGAATTCCTTCCGATGAAGCTAAACCCATGATTGATAAAGGACTTCATCGTAAGGTGTATTTCAAGTTTGATATGAATAAGTGCCACATTTTTGATGCAAAAACTGAACTGAACATCTCAATCTAACTGGAGTTATAAAAATGAAAAAAGTGCTTTTAAGCGCAGCAATCTCCGCTACCCTGGGCCTTACTGCTTTGCCATCGATGGCGCAAGATGTTGATTTACGTATGTCCTGGTGGGGGGGTAATGGCCGCCATCAGGTTACCCTGAAAGCGTTAGAAGAGTTCCACAAACAGCACCCGGACATTAACGTCAAAGCCGAGTACACCGGCTGGGACGGCCACCTGTCGCGTCTGACCACCCAGATTGCAGGCGGCACCGAGCCGGACGTCATGCAGACTAACTGGAACTGGCTGCCGATCTTCTCGAAAACCGGCGACGGCTTCTACGATCTCAACAAAATGAAAGACGTGATCGACTTAAGTCAGTTCGATGCCAAAGAGCTGCAGTCCACCACTGTCGACGGCAAGCTGAACGGTATCCCGATCTCCGTGACCGCGCGCGTGTTCTATTTTAACGATGAGACCTGGAAAAAAGCGGGCGTCGAATACCCGAAAACCTGGGACGAGCTGAAAGCCGCGGGTAAAGCCTTTGAGAGCAAACTGGGTAAACAGTATTACCCGGTAGTTCTGGAACATCAGGACACGCTGGCGCTGCTGAACTCCTATATGATTCAGAAATACAACATTCCAGCCGTTGACGAAAAAGCGAAAAAATTCTCCTACAGCAAAGAGCAGTGGGTGGAATTCTTCCAGACTTACAAAGATCTGGTGGATAGCCACGTGATGCCAGACACCAAATACTACGCGTCATTCGGCAAGAGCAACATGTATGAAATGAAGCCGTGGATTCAGGGTGAATGGGGCGGTACCTACATGTGGAACTCCACCATTAACAAGTATTCCGACAACCTGAAGCCACCGGCGAAACTGGAGCTGGGCAGCTACCCAATGCTGCCAGGCGCAACGGATGCGGGCCTGTTCTTCAAACCGGCGCAGATGCTCTCCATCGGTAAATCGAGCAAAAACCCGGAAGCCGCCGCAAAAGTCATTAACTTCCTGCTGAACAGCAAAGAAGGGGTGGATACGCTGGGTCTGGAGCGCGGCGTGCCGCTGAGTAAAGTGGCGGTGAAATACCTGACAGAAGACGGCACCATCAAAGAGAACGATCCGGCCGTCGCGGGCCTGCGCCTGGCGCAGTCTCTGCCAGCTAAACTCTCTGTCTCGCCATACTTTGACGACCCGCAGATCGTGGCGCAGTTCGGCACCTCCCTTCAGTATCTCGACTACGGTCAGAAATCCGTGGAAGAGACGGCAACCGACTTCCAGCGTCAGGCTGAACGTATCCTGAAACGCGCGATGCGCTAATACCTGTGACCTTCCCTGCCCTGCTACCTCCGGTGGCAGGGTATTTTTTTATCCGGAGAACACGCTATGAAAGGCAAAATCATCCCGCTGAATTTTCGCACGCGCCAGGACAGTGTAACAGGGCACGAGGTGATACGGATGACGCCCCCGCACATCATTTGTCATCGCAACTACTTCTATCAAAAGTGTTTTACTCAGGACGGCAGCAAGCTGATTTTTGGCGGCGCGTTTGAGGGCCACTGGAACTACTACTTGCTCGATATCGCCAGAGAGCAGGCCACCCAGCTCACCGACGGTGCGGGTGATAACACCTTCGGCGGGTTCTTATCTCATGATGATAACGCGCTGTGGTATGTGAAAAACAACCGCGAACTGCGGCGCGTCTATCTAGACAGTTTCGAAGAGCAGATTGTGTATGCGGTCGACGACGAGTGGGTGGCGTACGGCACCTGGGTCGCGAATTCAGACTGCACAAAACTGGTCGGGGTCGAAATCAAAAAGCGTGACTGGCAGCCGTTGACCGACTGGAGCAAGTTCCGCGCGTTTTACTTTACCCAGCCCGAATGCCGCCTGATCAATATTGATCTACGCACCGGCGAACAGCAGGTGATTTTGCAGGAAAAACGCTGGCTCGGGCATCCGATCTATCGTCCGTTTGACGACAGCACAGTGGCGTTTTGCCATGAAGGACCGCGCGATGCCATCGACGCCCGCATGTGGCTCATCAAACCCGATGGCAGCCAGCTTCGCAAGGTGCGCCAGCATGCGCCGGGGGAAAGTTTTACCCATGAATTCTGGGTGCCGGATGGTTCCGCGCTCTATTACGTCGCGCACAAGGAGAACGATCCTCAGCGCTATCTTTGCAGCGCCGATCCGCTGACGCTGGAAAATCGTCAGCTGATGGCAATCCCGCCCTGTTCGCATCTGATGAGTAACCACGACGGCTCGCTGATTGTGGGCGACGGCGCGCCGCACAACACGGGCGATATCAGCCTGAACGATCCTTTTATCTGGGTATTTAATATTGCTACCGGAACGCAACACGCCGTTTGCCAGCATAACACCAGCTGGAAAGTGCTTGATGGGGACCGCCAGGTGACGCATCCGCACCCGTCGTTTTCGCCGGATAATCAGTGGGTGTTGTATACGTCGGATGAGGAAGGGATGCCGGCGTTGTATTTAGCGCGAGTGTAAAAAAAGCCCGGCAGGCGTAGCGCCGCCGGGCAGCAAAAATCAGACGCCGATATTGCGTAACTTCTCCCCGGCCATCAGCTTGCGTTCGATATGTTCCAGCGTGACGTTTTTGGTTTCAGGAATCAGCCAGAACGTGATGCCGATAAACGCCACATTCAGCACCGTATAGAGCCAGAAGGTTCCCGCTGCACCGATGGAGTCGAGCAGCGTCAGGAAGGTCGCGCCGATAATCATGTTCGACACCCAGTTGGTGGTAGTGGAACAGGTGATACCAAAGTCGCGGCACTTCAGCGGCTGAATTTCCGAGCACAGGATCCACACCACCGGCGCAGCGCTCATCGCATAGCCCGCGATGCACATCATGGTCATGCCGACGGAGAGCCAGGAGAGACTGCTGGAAGCCGTGCCGTTATCGAACTGCATCAGACAGTAGCCGAGGATCAGCGTTCCAAGCGCCATCACGCTGAAACCAATTTTCAGCGCCGGTTTGCGCCCCGCTTTATCGACGGTAAATACGGCGATAAAGGTGGCGAACATAAAGGTCAGGCCCACTACCAGCGTGGCGATCATCTGCTGTTCGGTGGTGGTAAAACCGGCCATTTTGAAAATGCGCGGCGCGTAATACATGATGATGTTCATCCCGGTAAACTGTTGCATCGCCTGCAGCAGCATCCCAAGAAACACCGCGCGGCGCACGTTGCGGTTGGCCTTAAACAGCGACCAGCCGCCCTGCTTCAGCTTCAGGCTTTCGCGGATTTCATTCAGCTCTTCGCGCGCTTTTTCCGAGGTATCGCGCAGCATCCGCAGCACTTCTTCCGCCTCCACGTGGCGCCCTTTTTGTGCCAGCCAGCGCGGGCTGTTTGGCAAGAAAATCACCAGCACCATCAGCAGTACGGCGGGCAACGCCAGCACGCCCAGCATTGCGCGCCAGTTGCCGCTATAGCTGAAATAGGTATCCGAAAGAAATGCCAGCACGATACCCAACGTCACCATCAGCTGGTACATGCTGATCATTTTTCCGCGCACGTTTTCACTCGCCATTTCAGAGAGGTAGAGCGGGGCCGTGTAGGATGCAATCCCCACCGCTACACCCAGCAGCACCCGGGAAAGCAGTAACGCTTCAACGCCTGTGGCAAACGCGGAACCGAGCGAACCGGCGACAAACAGCACTGCCCCCACCATCAGGCTGTATTTACGCCCCAGCCGGAAAGAGAGCCAGCCGTTGAACAGGGCACCCAGCGCCGCGCCGAGCATCATGCTGCTCACCACCCACTCCTGCAGACGGCTGCTAAGCGTAAAGTGGTCGGTGATAAACGGCAGCGCACCGGCGATCACGCCGATATCCAGCCCAAACAGTAAACCGGCCACTGCCGCTGAAACGGACACGAACAGATTCATTCTGCGGGTATCGCGCAGGGCGCGGGGCATAAAGGTAGAGTCATTGATAGATGTCATAATTTCCTGCCTGAACAGCGTTAAGACGTTAACTGAAATTACGAGAAAGCCAGCAAAAGTGTCAGGCTGTTAGACGCGAAGTTATGGATTATTTGGCTGGGCAGTAGCGATCTGTGATGGACATTACAATTTCAACTCTGGGTAATTAATCACCATTTATTGTTAATGCATTAATTTATAAGCAATAAAGTTGTGATATGCATCCATCATGGATTTTCACTATGGATTTTATGACTTTGCGAATATGGACAAGCTGATTTTTTGGCAAAAAAAACCTCCGCACCAGGCAGAGGTTTTCTTTATAAGGCGAGAATTAACGCGCCAGCCAGCCACCGTCCACCGCAACGGTGTAGCCGTTGATGTAGTCAGATGCCGGGGAGGCCAGGAAGACAATCGGCCCCATCAGATCGCTTGGCAGACCCCAACGGCCCGCCGGGATGCGGTCGAGAATTTCCGCGCTACGCTGTTCATCCGCACGCAGCTGCTGGGTGTTGTTGGTCGCCATATAGCCTGGTGCAATCGCGTTGACGTTGATGTTGTGCTTCGCCCACTCGTTTGCCAGCAGACGGGTCACGCCCATCACGGCGCTTTTTGACGCGGTGTAAGACGGCACACGGATGCCACCCTGGAAAGAGAGCATGGAGGCGATATTGATGATTTTGCCGCCGTTACCCTGGGCGATAAAGTGTTTCGCCGCCGCCTGAGACATGAAGAACACGCTCTTAATGTTCAGGTTCATCACGTCATCCCAGTCGCGCTCGCTGAAGTTGATCGCGTCTTCACGACGAATCAGACCGGCGTTGTTGACCAGCACATCGATATGACCAAATTCAGCCACGGCGCGATCCAGCAGTTCAGGGATCACGTCGATTTTGCGCAGGTCCGCAGTCAGGCTCAGGAAGCGACGACCCAGCGCAGTCACGCGCTCGATGGTTTCAGTCGGTTCAACAATGTTGATCCCCACGATATCACAGCCCGCTTCCGCCAGACCCAGCGCCATACCCTGGCCCAGACCGGTGTCACACCCGGTTACGACCGCTACTTTACCCTGCAGAGAAAATGCATCCAGAATCATATTTGTTCCTTAATCTTTCAGAGCCTGTCACGAACAGGCAGGTTTATGCTTCACTGCCCGCGACTAGCGCAGATCCTTAACAGCGACGTGGTCCATGTCATCGAAGACCTGATTTTCACCAACCATACCCCAGATGAAGGTATAGGCTTTGGTGCCAACACCGGAGTGAATGGACCAGCTCGGCGAAATCACGGCCTGCTCGTTTTGCATCACGATATGGCGCGTCTCTTGTGGCTGCCCCATCATGTGGAACACGCAGGCGTCTTCGTCCATGTTGAAATAGAAATACACTTCCATGCGGCGCTCATGGGTATGGCACGGCATGGTGTTCCACAGGTTGCCTGGATCCAGTTCGGTCAGGCCCATGCTGAGCTGGCAGGTTTCCAGCACATCAGGAACGAAGTATTTGTTGATGGTGCGGCGGTTGCTGGTGAGGTTGTCACCGAGGGTGACTGGCGCAACATCCGCTGGAGTGACTTTTTTGGGTGGGTATGCCGTATGCGCCGGTGCGCAGTTGTAGTAGAACTTCGCCGGTTTGCTGTTATCGATGCTTGCGAACACCACTTCCTGCGCGCCTTTGCCGACATACAGGGCATCGCGGTGACCGATTTCATAGCAGGTGCCGTCTACCGTGATAGTGCCCGGCCCGCCGATGTTAATCACACCCAGCTCGCGACGCTCCAGGAAGTAGCTGACGCCCAGCTGTTTACCCACTTCGCCACCCACGGAAACGGTTTTAGTGGTTGGCATGATCCCGCCGACGATGATGCGGTCGATGTGGCTGTACACCATGGTGTATTCGTCGGCCACAAACACCTTCTCAACTAAAAACTCATCGCGCAGACCCTGAGTATCCAGTGTTTTAGCGTGCGCGCTGTGGATGCTTTGTCTGACGTCCACATTTACCTCCAGAATTGATCGTGCCCGAGGGCAAGGATGATTAACGAAACAACGTTCCGTTTTCTCTATGAGCACATAGTATCCGCTGCGAAATGGGTTTTCAATTACATTTAAAACGATGTTTCACTTTTTCTGCATCTTAATAACAGAAGTGTAGTTTGGATCACGATTGTTAAGCGTTGACAGGGATGCAGAGGCAGCACACGGAAAACAAGTGCAGAATATTTATCATAGTAAACAATCAATTATAAAACCTTTAAGATTTGACCGCAGAGAAAACATTCCACGTTCAAAATCAAAGATAGCCCTCACGACAAACAATTATTCTTACAAAGTGCGCCATCAGTCACACACATTGAAACGATGTTTTGATAATTTAACACTCAGTTTTTAACTTATCTCACATTCAGATCTGACTGGCAGAAAGTATCCTGCGGTCATATTAAAGGAGCGCATCATGGCTAAAGGTATGCGGGTCAAGCTGAACTATGACGTCAGCCGCGATCCGGATACAGGCGTGGAAATCACCCGCCTGACCCCACCGGAAGTAACCTGTCATCGAAACTACTTTTATCAGAAGTGCTTCTTTAATGATGGCAGCCATCTGCTGTTCGCCGGAGAGTTCGACGGCCACTGGAACTACTATCTGCTGGATCTGAAAAAAGCCGAAGCGGTGCAGCTGACGGAAGGCGCGGGTGACAATACGTTTGGCGGTTTTCTCTCGCCGGACGATAAGTCCCTTTATTACGTCAAAAACGACCGCACTCTGCTGGAAGTGAATCTGGACACGCTGGTCGAGCGCGAAGTGTATCGCGTCTCCGACGAGTGGGTCGGCTACGGCACCTGGGTCGCCAACAGCGATTGCACCAAACTGGTCGGGATCGAGATCGCCAAAAGCGACTGGACGCCACTGAACGACTGGAAAATTTTCCACGACTTCTTCCACAAAGGGCCACACTGCCGCCTGCTGCGCGTGGATCTGAAAACCGGTGAAAGCGCGACCATTCACGAAGAGAAAAACTGGCTCGGCCACCCTATCTATCGCCCGTTCGACGACAATACCGTCGCCTTCTGCCACGAAGGCCCGCACGACCTGGTGGATGCGCGGATGTGGATGGTGAACGAAGACGGCAGCAATGTGCGCAAAGTGAAAGAGCACGCCGAAGGCGAAAGCTGCACGCACGAATTCTGGGTGCCAAACGGCTCTGCGCTGGTGTATGTCTCGTATCTGAAAGGTCAGCAGGGTCGCACCATTTACAGCTTTAACCCGGACACCGGCGTCAACGACGCGGTCATGCAGATGCCAGCCTGTTCTCATTTGATGAGCAACTTTGACGGCACGCTGCTGGTCGGCGACGGTTCTGGTACGCCGGTGGATGTGAAAGACACCAGCGGTTACACCATCGATAACGATCCTTATCTGTACGCCTTTGACGTGGCGAAAAAAGCGCACTTCCGCATCGCCCGTCACGATACCTCCTGGGCCACCGTGGCAAACAGCCGGCAGGTGACCCATCCGCATCCATCCTTTACTCCGGATGATAAAGCGGTGCTGTTCAGTTCCGATAAAGACGGCAAACCCGCTCTCTATATCGCGAAACTCCCCGAGCAACCTGAAATGTTGCATGCATGATTTAAGTTAGTGTTTCTGTAACTGGCCTTGCCCTCCTCCTGGAGGGCTTTTTTTTGGTTTGAAGAACATCTGTTTGCTCGTGATTCCAACTCGACCAGGCGAATACCCCCTGCCGCCAGGCATAAAAAAACCGGCTCTTGCGAGCCGGCTTTTTCCCGGAGGTACTGTTTATTATTTTTTAGAAGGAATATGCCACACCTAAACGGAAACGCGTCTGACGTTCGTCGGTCTCTTTCACGCCCACGTTGCCCACTTCCACATACGGCGCCCAGTTTTTATCCCATTTGTATGCCAGCTTGGCGTTATATTCGTTGGAATAATCTTTATTATTATTACGAATCATCCCTTCTGAACTCTTCGCGTAGACATAGTTCAGCTCGGTACGGAAATCACCCATTACCCAGCCTACCCACGCATCGCCACGGTTAACTTTATCGTCGTCTTTATTTGAGCTTGAAGGATAGCGCGTATATTCGTAACGATAACGTGCAGCCACATAGAAGCCACTGTCGAAACTGTATTGCAAATGCAGATTCGGTTTATAGATGGTACGGCTGTCATTACTTTCGATGGTAAATGCCGGTGTCAGCGCAATATTGTCGGTGGCTTTCCAGCGCCAGCTAATCTGGTCTTCGTGGCCGTTACCGACGACATCCGCAAAAGGCTGATCGGCTTTGTCGCCGCCTGATTTCCATTTTGCTTCAACGGAAAAACCTAAGCCATTGGCGAAGCGGTGTGACACGGAAACACGGTCGGCGTTCGAGCCGCTGTCGATGTATTCGTGACGTAAATCAACGGTAACAGCCTGAGCTGCGAAAGACGCACCAACGAGAGAAGCAAGGACCAGAGATTTTTTAAACATGACAAAACCCTCAAATAAAATTATGTTTCGTTTTTATGAAATTGCATTTTATTTTTTAAATAACGATATTTTAGTGATCGAGATCGTAATTATTTGTTTCAATTTTTTTGGCAAAGATCGACGTGACACCCATCAACAAACATCGGGTATTAAAAGGGAATTTCAGGTTTAAGATCACAAAAAGAGGATATTTGATCAGAATATGAAGTTTCTGGATTTAACCGGAGGCTTTAGAATCATCTCATAAGCGTAAAAATAGATTTCAGGCGCACACAAAAAAGCCTCCAATAAGGAGGCTTCTTAAGAGAGAACTATTTCAGTGCGATTATCTTTCGATGGCGAGCGCCACGCCCTGTCCGCCACCAATGCACAAGGTCGCCAGCCCTTTGCGCGCATTGCGCTTGGTCATCTCATGCACCAGCGAAACTAAAATACGGCAGCCGGAGGCGCCAATCGGGTGCCCAAGTGCAATCGCCCCACCGTTGACGTTCACCCGGCTCGGATCCCACTCCAGCATTTTCCCCACCGATATCGCCTGTGCGGCAAACGCTTCATTCACTTCAATCAGATCCACGTCGCTGAGCTGCCAGCCCGCGCGCTCAAGACAGCGGCGCGTGGCATATACGGGAGCGATGCCCATCAGGGCAGGATCGACGCCCACGCTGGCGAACGCTTTGATGCGCGCCAGCACCGGCAGATTCAGCTCTTCGGCTTTGCTTTCGCTCATCATCATCACCGCCGCTGCGCCGTCGTTGATCGACGAGGCGTTGCCCGCCGTCACCGAGCCGAGCGTTTCAAAGGCAGGATTGAGTTTAGCCAGCCCTTCCGCGCTGGCATCCGTGCGCGGCTGTTCATCCGTATCGATAATCAGCAGCTCGCCGTTGTGGCGCAGAGTGTCCACCGGCACGATTTCATCGCGAAAACGCCCTGAGTCGATGGCGGCACGCGCTTTTTGCTGTGAACTGAGCGCGTAGGCATCCTGAAGCTCTCGGCTGATGCCGTATTCCCGCGCCAGGTTTTCTGCGGTCACGCCCATATGGTAATCGTTGAACGCATCCCACAGGCCGTCATGCACCAGGCTATCGAGCAGCTGGCTGTTGCCGAGCTGTGCGCCGGTGCGGCTGTCCGTCAGGACGTGCGGCGCGCGGCTCATGTTCTCCTGGCCGCCGGCGATGATCACATCGGCCTCGCCGCACTGGATCGCCTGCGTCGCCAGATGCAGCGCTTTCAGACCCGAACCGCAGACGTCGTTGATGGTGATCGCCGACACGGTATTCGGCAGCCCGCCTTTCAGTGCCGCCTGACGCGCAGGGTTCTGCCCGGCGCCCGCCGTCAGCACCTGGCCCAGGATCACTTCATCTATTTCATGGGCGGGAATTCCACTGCGTTCGACCAGCGCCCTGACGACCACGCTCCCCAGCTCCACTGCAGAATGGCGAGCCAGCGCGCCCTGGAAACAGCCGATTGCCGTACGCAACGCCCCCACGATCACGACCTCTTTCATCTCTACCTCTGCGCAAAATGACACCGCTGATAGTAGATGCATTGTTATCAACAATTAACGTAATTGTTTAAAAAAAGTGAGTTTTGTCACAGGATTAGCGCGCGTCCTGCAGATACTGGCGCAGCCAGCTTCCGGCGACGCCTGGCGGGCTTCGTTTGTTCCACAGAAGATCGATGGCGATGGTGCGCGGCCAGCCGGGAACGTTGATTTGTACCAGGCTTTTCGCCGCGGCGAACTCTTCCACCAGCGCACAGGGCAGCGCGCACCAGCCGAAGCCCTGCACCGCCATGCTGAGGAGCAGCAGATAGTTAGGCGCAGACCAGATGGGGCCGCGCACCTGGGTGGTTTCCCGTTCCAGATATGTGCTCAGCTGCAGTTCGCGCCAGCCGTGCAGCTCATCCACCTCCACTCTCCCCTGCGCCGCTAGCGGGTGGGTGGTGGCAACATAGATCGCCATCTGGGTTTGCATCGGCAGGCGGATCACGCCGATCCCGGTGGGGTAAATATCACGCGCTTCCGTAAGACCTACCTGCGCACGCTCTTTTTGCAGCAGATCGATGACGTCCTCTTCCTCGCCAATCAAACACTCAAATTCCGTGTGCGGAAAGCGCTTGTCGAACTGGATCATCAGATCCTCCAGCACGTCCGGGTTGAGCGTGTCCGAGAGCACAAAGGTCAGCCGCGCTTCCGTCTGGGCAGTCAGGGAGACGGCCAGTTCGTCCAGACGCGCACTGGCGGCCAGAATCGACTGCACGTAACCCAGCACCTGCTCGCCCTGTTCGGTTAACACCGGTTGACGGGCGGAACGGTCAAACAGGGCAAACCCCAGATCTGCCTCCAGATTGGCAATCGCGGTGCTGACAGTGGACTGGCTTTTACGCAGGCGTCGCGCCGCAGCGGAGAACGAACCGGTAGCCACGGTTTCGACAAAAGCGGTAAGGGCTTCGGGAGAGTAGCGCATAAGGTATCTATTTTATCGATGGATAGTATCTTTTATATATCACAAATTACGATAAAAATAGGCCACATCAACGCCCATTCCGGCGAATTCATGAGGTCAGGTTATGCAACACAATGTACAAAAACGAAAACTGCCGGAGCGTATCTTCCACGCGGTGTGCTTCGAAGGGATTGCCACGGCAATTCTGGCGCCTACCGCCGCCTGGTTAATGCAGCGTTCGATGATGGAAATGGGTGGACTCACCATCATCCTAGCGACCACAGCGATGGTCTGGAATATTATCTATAACTATGGATTTGACCGTTTGTGGCCCGTTCACCGCGTAACCCGCACGGCAAAAGTGCGTGCGTTCCATGCTCTGGGCTTTGAGTGCGGCTTTATCGTAATCGGGGTGTCGATCGTCTCGGCGGTGCTCGGCGTGACGCTGCTGCAGGCATTTACCCTGGAGATCGGTTTCTTCCTGTTCTTCCTGCCGTACACCATGTTCTATAACTGGGCGTACGACACGCTGCGCGAAAAAGTCATCAAGCGCCGCCAGCAACGACGTGCCCTGGCGAACTGATCCCTCTAAGGCCGGAACCCTCTTCCGGCCATACCCGCGACGTCAACTGCGCCTTCAACGCATAATTATGGTAAATTACCCTCCTTTTTGTTCGTTTTATAGTTGATACGTTGCTCTAATGTCGAAAATTTGGTCAAAAGAAGAGACTCTCTGGAGTTTCGCCCTCTACGGCACTGCCGTGGGCGCAGGAACCCTGTTCTTGCCCATTCAGCTCGGCTCCGCAGGCGCGATTGTCCTGCTCATTACGGCCCTCGTGGCTTATCCTTTAACCTACTGGCCGCACAAAGCGCTGGCCCAGTTTATCCTGTCGTCGAACGCCAAAGGCAGTGAAGGGATCACCAGCGCGGTGGCGCACTACTACGGCAAAAAGATCGGCAACCTGATCACCATGCTCTATTTTGTCGCCTTCTTCGTGGTGGTGCTGATTTACGCCGTGGCGATCACCAACTCGATAACAGAACAGCTGGCGAAGCATCTGACCGTCGACACCACCGTGCGCGTGCTGGTGAGTCTTGGCGTGGTGATGGTGCTGAATCTGATCTTCTTAACGGGCCGTCATATCACCCTCAAGGTGATGGGTTTTCTGGTCTTCCCGCTGATCGCCTACTTCCTGTTTGTGTCCCTGTATCTCACCGGCAGCTGGCAGCCGTCGCTGTTGACCAGCCAGATGGCGTTCGATCAGCACACGCTGCACCAGGTATGGATTTCTATTCCAGTGATGGTTTTCGCTTTTAGCCATACGCCAATCATCTCCACTTTCGCCGTCGACAGACGTGAAAAGTACGGTGATGCGGCCATGGGTAAATGCAAAAAAATCATGAAGGTCGCGTACCTGATTATTTGCCTGAGCGTGCTGTTCTTTGTCTTCAGCTGCCTGCTGTCGATTCCGCCGTCGTACATCGTGGCGGCCAAAGAAGAGGGCGTAACAATTCTCTCGGCCCTCTCGATGATGCCATCTTCCCCGGCATGGCTGGGTATATCGGGCATTGTGGTGGCGATTGTGGCGATGTCGAAATCTTTCCTCGGCACCTATTTTGGGGTCATTGAAGGGGCGACGGAGATCGTTAAATCGTCGCTGCATCAGGTGGGCATTAAGAAGAGCCGCGCCTTTAATCGCGCGGTATCGATCATGGTGGTGTCGTTTATTACCTTCGTGGTCTGTTTCATCAACCCGAACGCGATTTCGATGATTTACGCCATCAGCGGGCCTTTGATCGCCATGATTCTTTTCATCATGCCGACGCTCTCCACCTATCTCATCCCGACGCTGAAACCTTATCGCTCTTTCGGCAATCTGCTGACGCTGATCGTCGGCGTGCTGTGCGTGTCGGTCATGTTTGTCGGTTAGCCCTCATGCAGGCCCGGTGAGCGCTTCGCTTTCCGGGCTACACTTGCCGCGCTTTAAGATAAAGCACATGCTCCGCCAGACGATGATCGGGGGCGAGCGCAGGATGCAAAAACTCGCCCTCTTTTATCATCCCCAGGCGTTTCATCAGGTTCTCTGACGGCGCATTCAGCACCGAGGTAAATGAAACTACTTCGCTCAGCCCCAACGTTTTAAAGCCATACTCCAGCGCCGCCGTGGCCGCCTCGTACGCCAGCCCCTGATGCCAGAACGGTTTTGCCAGACGCCAGCCAATCTCCGTGCAGGGTGAAAAGGCAAAACGGTCAGGCTGAGGGTGCAGCCCCAGACTACCGACAAACTCCCCCGTCGCGGTTAACTCAACGGCCCAGAATCCCCAGCCGCGTTCGGCGATGCCTTCCTGAAATCGCGCGGCAAGATTGTCGCTCTCTTCCCGCGTCAAGGTCGCCGGGAAAAATCGCATGACGTCGCTGTCGCCATTGAGTGCCGCAAAAGGGGCGAGATCTTCTGGCCTCCACTGCCGGAGCAGCAGTCGTGGTGTCTCTATCATCGGGTTATCCTTGTTTTAAGGTGTCGAGAGGGAATGGCCGATCCTGCACGACGGTTTTCATCACCAGCGTCGAGCGCAAATGCTGCACGCCAGGCATTGCCGATAATTTCTCATCGTACAGTTTCTGGAACGCGGGGAGATCGCGCGTGACCACATGCATTAAATAGTCAGGATCGCCGAACAGACGCTGCGCCAGCACGATCTGCGGGATCTCTTCCACCGCCGCCTCAAAGGCGCTGACGGCCCGCTTGTCGCCCTCTTTTAACGTCGCAAAAACAATCGCCACAAAATTGAAGCCCATTTTCGCGGGATCGAGATTTGCGCGATAGCCCGTAATCGCCCCGCTCTGCTCCAGGGCGCGCACGCGTCGATGACAGGGCGAGAGGCTTAAGTTTACCCGTTCGGCCAGTTCCGTAAGCGACAGACGGCCATCCACCTGTAGCTCAGCAAGTATTTTTCGATCGATGCTATCCATTTAGAAGAGTTTCTCATTTTAGCCCTGTTTTCAGCATAACATTGGAAGCTCATTTCGCCTGGATGTCGATATTCTTTCTTTCCGCTAATGTCATTTTTGAAGGGTGATCAAAGAATGGAAATGAGTATCGTCGTCGGGTTCTGGCTGGTCTCTTTTCTGCTGATAATGACGCCAGGTGCCGACTGGGCTTATGCCATCAGCGCGGGGATCAACGGGCGCCGCGTGGTCCCGGCTGTGATGGGGCTGATGTCCGGGCATTTGCTGGCGACGGTTATTGTGGTGGCGGGTGTCGGGGTGTTGATCGCCGGGCATCCTCTGGCGCTGTCACTGCTGACCGTCCTGGGTGCCGTCTATTTGCTGTGGCTGGGCGTGACGATTTTGCGCCATCCGGCCACGGTCAGCGCCGCTGAGCAGCAGGACGGAAGCTGGAACCAGTGGGCGCTAAAAGGGCTTTGTATCAGCGGACTGAACCCGAAAGTGTTCCTGCTGTTTCTGGCGCTGCTTCCGCAATTTACCGACCCCAAAGGCAGCTGGTCGGTGCCTGTGCAGATGTCCGCGCTGGCGATGATGCACCTGCTCACCTGCACGCTGATCTACCTGCTGGTGGGCTACGGTTCACGGGCGCTATTAGCCACACGCCCGCAGGCGGCGCGGGTGGTGGGCATGATTTCAGGTGGGGTAATGGTGGTCATATCCGTCATTCTGATTTACGGACAGTTCAGATAAAAAAACACCGGCGGGAGCCGGTGCTGAAGTCAGGCGCGGATATCGTCGTATTCGCGCGTTTTATCAAACTCGTGTTTGGCGAACGGGCACAGCGGGATAACTTTGCGGTTCTCCGCGCGCATTTTCTCGACCACTTTCGCCACCAGCTGTTTTCCTACGCCCTGCCCTTTCAGGCTGGCATCGACGTCCGTGTGCTCGATAATGCTCAGATGCTCCCCGGTCGGAACAAACACAATTTCAGCAACCTGATTCCCTTGTGCATCGTTGACGTAAAACTTGTTATGGCCTTCCAGAATATCCATGGTTCCTCGCTTATTTCTGGCGGTACTTCAGGGCACCGCTCGGGCAGGTATCAATCACTCGCTTGACCGTCTCGACATCCACTTCATCGGGGATGATCCACGGCTTACGCTTCAGATTAAACAGCTTGCTGCTGCCGCGCACGCAGTTTCCTGAGTGCTGGCATATCCCCGTATTGAAGTAGACATCGATCTTTTCCCCGGTATAGGCCCGGTACCCCGCGTCCAGTAAATCCTTATCCATGACATTGCCTCTGTTATTGTTATGCGTTCGGGATAAGCATAGCGCTGATATCACGAGGTGACTATGGCTCAGCCGAGCGGTGTCATCAGCATCTGACGCAGCCAGACGTGGCCCGCATCGCGATGCAACCGTTCATGCCAAAGCATCAGCATATCAAAGCCTTCCACGTCGACAGGCGGCGCTGAGACAGTTAATCCCGCCACATTACGCGTGAGCCTTTCCGGCACCACCGCCACCAGATCGGTCTTCAACAGCGCTTCGACCAGGAACAGGAAATGCGGCACCGACAGCACGACTTTTCGCGCCAGCCCGCTGCGGGCCAGCGCCACGTCAGTAGCAGCCCAGAAGCCGCCGCCATCCGGGGAGACTATCGCGTGTTCCATCTGTGAAAACTGCTTTGCCGTGACGCCCGTTCGGAGCGCCGGATGGTCGCGACGGCCTGCCAGAACATAGCGCTCGGTGAAGATCACCCGCTGATGCAGTGACGCGGGCGCCCCCTCCCGGGTATGAAAAATCAGATCGATATCGCCTTGCTCAGCCTGCCGCAAAATCCGCTGCGGATTAAGCTCATACACGGCGAGGCGCGAGAGCGGCGCTGCCTGACGGAGCGCTTCCAGCGCGGGCAGCAGGATTGCCGTCGCCATGTAGTCCGTGGCCGCCACGCGCCAGGTATTCTCCGTTTTCTCTGGTTCGAATGATGCCGCCGGGGCGACCACCGACTCCAGAGCCGCCAGCGCCTGACGCAGCGGTTCCCGCAGGGCGTCGGCTCGGGCCGTTGGCCTCATCCCGCGCGGCCCCGGCAGAAGCAGCGGATCGTTAAAAACATCCCGCAGCCGGGCCAGTTGGACGCTGACGGAGGGCTGGGAGAGGTTCAAGCGCCTCGCTGCCCGGGTCACATTCAGCTCGTCGAGGAGCACCTGCAGCGTGAGGAGGAGATTGAGATCCAGTTGCGAGAAATTAATCATGGCAATACCTGTCATTGCAGTAATCAATTTTTACTATAACGGAGATTTCCCTATTCTGACGGGACTTTCTCTATCAGGAATCGCTCATGAATGTATTAATTGTCTTTGCCCATCCCGAACCCCGCTCGCTTAACGGACAGCTGAAAGATGAGGCTGTCAGACATCTGCAGCAGACCGGTCATCAGGTGCACGTTTCTGATCTCTATGGCATGAAGTGGAAGACCGTCCTGGATACCGATGATTCACTCGCCCCGTTGCGCGGTGAACGTTTTGACCCTTCCGTAGACTCCCGCTTTGCCTACGACAACGCCCTACAAGCAGCGGATATCGCTGCTGAGCAGGAAAAATTACGCTGGGCTGATGCCGTGATTTTCCAGTTTCCGCTGTGGTGGTTCTCAATGCCTGCCATCATGAAAGGCTGGTTTGACCGGGTGTACGCCAACGGTTTTGCCTACGGCGTGGGCGAGCACAGCGACCACCACTGGGGCGATCGGTACGGCGAGGGGAATCTGTACGGTAAACGCGCGATGCTGTTGGTCACCACCGGCGGCTGGGAATCGCACTACGCTCCGCGCGGCATAAACGGTGCTATCGACGATATTCTGTTTCCAATCCAGCACGGGATGCTTTTCTACCCAGGCTTTACGGTGCTGCCGCCAATGCTGATTTACCGCACCGGGAAAACCGACGACGCTAAGTATGCCGGTTACCGCCAGCAGCTGACTGACAGGCTGGACACCTTATGGCACACAGAGCCGCTGAATTATCGTCGTCAGAACGCCGGAGATTATGAGATTCCTGCGTTAACCCTACGTCCGGACCTTGCGAAAGGAAAAACGGGACTGGGAATACATTTGCAAGACAGTGATTGATGCTGGTGTGAGTGTTTTGAACTGGGTGGGGTAGAGCTGGAGCGGGCGAAGGGAATCGAACCCTCGTATAGAGCTTGGGAAGCTCTCGTTCTACCATTGAACTACGCCCGCTTTGAGGTGCGTAAGGCATTATAGACCTTACGCATGTTCACACAAGCCTCCCGACTGCTAACCGGTGAATAATTAACCGCTTAGCATTTCGGTTTGCTGCCCTGCGCCGGAAGGTAGCGCTGGGGATCAATCGCCGTTGCGCGATAGCGAATCTGGAAATGCAGCGCAACGGAACTGGCTCCCGTGCTGCCCATGGTCGCGATTTTCTGTCCGGCTTTTACGTTTTGTCCGTTATTCACCAGCAGCGTATCGTTGTGCGCGTAAGCGGTAATGTAGTCCTCACCGTGCTTAATCATGATCAGGTTGCCGTAACCGCGCAGCTGGTCACCCACGTAAACCACCTTCCCGGCACCCGACGCATAGACCGGCGTTCCGCGCGCATTCGCAATATCAATGCCTTTGTTACCACCTTCTGCGGTGGAGTACGGCATAATCACTTTCCCACTGGCAGGCCACACCCAGCAGCGTTGCCCGACCGGCGGCCAGGACGATTGCGGCACCGCGTAAGACGGCGTCACTTTGGCGGTTTTACCTTTCGAGGAAGAGGATTTTTTCGCCGTCGAGCTACCGCTATTGAGCCTGAGCTTTTGCCCTATCTCGATGGTATAAGGTGCAGAAATATTGTTCAGGCGAGCCAGGTCTTTCACGCTCGTTCCGGTTGAACGCGAGATTTTATAGAGTGTGTCGCCGCGCTTAACGGTGTAGACCGCGCCGGAGTAGCTTCCCGAATCCGCTGATTTACTGCCCGAACAGCCTGCCAGCATGAGCGTCAGCATCAGGCAAAAAAGGGCAATCAGGGGATTTCTTGTCAGGCTTCCTGCAAACAAAGCGGCTCCTCGGTCAGCGTAAATGGCGTCCTATGATAGCAGCCTGAATTCTGTTGCCAATCTTTGCTGTAAAGACTCTTTCCGCATTCAGCATTCAAGCCGCCGGCCAAAGAGTGAGATATAATGTTGCCATCCCGTCGTTCGGGTACTGGAGTCGGAATGAGCACACAAGAACACGTCATTTTGGTTAACGCCCAGGGAGAGGTCATCGGCACTCAGGAAAAGTATGCCGCCCACACATCGCATACCCCTCTGCATCTGGCTTTCTCTTCGTGGTTGTTTAACACCCAGGGGGAGTGCCTTGTCACACGTCGCGCCCTGAGCAAAAAAGCCTGGCCCGGCGTCTGGACCAACTCCGTCTGCGGCCACCCGCAAACCGGCGAACGTACCGAACACGCGCTTATTCGCCGCTGTCGGTATGAAATTGGCGCCGAAATCACAGATCTGACGCCCATCGCGCTGGATTTTCGCTACTGTGAAACGGACCCCTCAGGGATCGTCGAAAACGAAATTTGCCCGGTATATGCCGCAAAGCTGGTCAGCCCGCTGAATCTCAATCCCGATGAAGTGATGGCGGTTCAGTGGGTTGATCTGGAGTCGCTGTTCCACGCTGTCGCCGCGACGCCATGGGCCTTTAGCCCATGGATGGTGTCGCAGGTCGCCATCGCCCATAAAGCACTCAGGCAGTTTGCCGCCGATCTAAGGTCATAAAAAAAGCCCCGACGCGATGAACGCCGGGGCTTTTTGCATCTCAGTGACTTATTTTACCGGGCGCATTGCCGGGAACAGAATCACGTCGCGGATGGTGTGGCTGTTGGTGAACAGCATGACCATACGGTCGATACCGATGCCCAGACCTGCCGTTGGCGGCAAACCGTGCTCCAGCGCGGTCACGTAGTCTTCGTCGAAGAACATCGCTTCGTCGTCGCCTGCAGCTTTCGCATCAACCTGATCCTGGAAGCGCTGCGCCTGGTCCTGCGCATCGTTCAGCTCGCTAAAGCCGTTACCGATTTCGCGGCCACCGATGAAGAACTCAAAGCGATCGGTGATCTCCGGGTTTTCGTCGTTACGACGTGCCAGCGGAGAGACTTCTGCCGGATACTCAGTGATGAAGGTTGGCTGAATCAGGTGCGCTTCGGCCACTTCTTCGAAGATCTCGGTCACGATACGGCCCAGACCCCAGCTCTTCTCAACCTTAATACCGATGCTGTCAGCGATAGCTTTAGCGGAATCGAAGTTATCCAGATCGGCCATGTTGGTCTCTGGACGGTACTTCTTGATGGCTTCGCGCATGGTCAGTTTGACGAACGGCTTACCAAAGTCGAACACTTCGTCGCCGTAAGGCACTTCAGTGGTGCCGAGAATATCCTGCGCCAGGGTACGGAACAGTGACTCGGTCAGCTCGATCAGATCTTTGTAATCTGCGTAAGCCATATAGAGTTCCATCATGGTGAACTCTGGGTTATGGCGAACGGAGATGCCTTCGTTACGGAAGTTACGGTTGATTTCGAACACGCGTTCGAAGCCGCCAACCACCAGACGCTTCAGGTACAGTTCCGGCGCGATACGCAGGTACATGTCCAGATCCAGCGCGTTGTGATGGGTGATAAACGGACGCGCAGACGCGCCGCCAGGGATCACCTGCATCATTGGCGTTTCAACTTCCATAAAATCACGGCCAACCATGAACTGACGGATACCCGCCATAATCTGGGAACGGATTTTGAAGGTTTTACGGGATTCATCGTTAGAGATGAGATCCAGGTAACGCTGACGGTAACGCGCTTCCTGATCCTGCAGACCGTGGAATTTATCCGGCAGCGGACGCAATGCTTTGGTCAGCAAACGCAGTTCGGTACAGTGGATAGACAGCTCGCCCGTCTTGGTCTTGAACAACTTGCCTTTCGCACCCAGGATATCGCCCAGGTCCCACTTCTTGAACTGCTCGTTGTAGATGCCTTCTGGCAGATCGTCACGGGAAACGTACAGCTGAATACGGCCGCCGACGTCCTGTAAAGTCACGAAGGACGCCTTACCCATCACACGACGAGTCATCATGCGGCCTGCAACGGACACTTCTACGTTCAGCGCTTCCAGCTCTTCGTTTTCTTTCGCGTCGAAGTCAGCGTGCAGCTGGTCTGAGGTATGATCGCGACGAAAATCGTTCGGGAATGGGATACCCTGCTCACGCAGTGCAGCCAGCTTCTCGCGACGGGTTTTCAGTTCGTTATTAAGATCGACTACCGCGTCAGTGCCCTGTGCTTGTTGTTCAGACATGTTGGTTCCTCATAACCCTGCTTTCAAACTTGCTTCGATAAATTGGTCCAGGCTGCCGTCCAGCACCGCCTGCGTGTTGCGGGTTTCAACCCCGGTACGCAGATCTTTGATACGGGAGTCATCGAGGACGTAAGAACGAATCTGGCTGCCCCAGCCGATGTCAGATTTGTTATCTTCCATCACCTGTTTCTCAGCATTCTTCTTCTGCATTTCCAGCTCATAAAGCTTCGCTTTCATCTGCTTCATGGCCTGGTCTTTGTTCTTATGCTGCGAACGGTCGTTCTGGCACTGTGTCACCAGTCCGGTTGGAATGTGGGTGATACGCACCGCAGATTCCGTACGGTTAACGTGCTGACCACCCGCACCGGATGCGCGGTAAACGTCGATACGCAGATCGGCCGGATTGATTTCGATGTCGATATCATCTTCCACTTCCGGATAGACAAACGCGGAGCTGAAAGAGGTATGACGACGGCCGCCGGAATCGAACGGGCTTTTACGCACCAGGCGATGAACGCCCGTTTCGGTACGCAGCCAGCCGTAAGCGTAATCACCGATGATTTTGATGGTCACAGATTTAATACCCGCGACTTCACCTTCTGACTCTTCAATGATTTCGGTTTTGAAACCGCGCGCTTCCGCCCAACGCAGATACATACGCATCAGCATGCTCGCCCAGTCCTGGGCTTCTGTCCCGCCAGAACCGGCCTGGATATCGAGATAGCAGTCGGCGTTGTCGTACTCGCCAGAGAACATGCGGCGGAATTCGAGCTGCGCCAGTTTATCTTCCAGCACGTCGAGTTCGGCGATGGTTTCGTTAAAGGTCTCTTCGTCGTCGGCTTCGACGGCTAATTCCAGCAGGCCGGACACATCTTCCAGCCCCTGAGACATTTGATCCAGGGTTTCAACGATGGCTTCAAGGGAGGAACGCTCTTTACCCAGCGCCTGTGCGCGTTCAGGTTCGTTCCAGACGTCGGGCTGTTCCAGCTCGGCGTTTACTTCTTCAAGACGCTCTTTCTTGGCATCGTAGTCAAAGATACCCCCGAAGAACGCTGGAGCGCTCCGTGAGGTCTTGAATGCGGTTTTTTACCGGATTAATTTCAAACATGGTCTTTTTTCTTTATTGGACTAGTCAAAATGCGGTGATAAGAGCGGGATTGTACCGAATCCACGCCCTTTTTTATAGAGAATAGTGACGCTAAATTGGCCAGATATGATCGATGATAATCTGCAAACTGCGATTGCCGCGAAACTCGTTAATATCCAGTTTGTAGGCCAGTTCGACCTCGCGCACGCCGCTGTCGGGCCAGACGGTGGTATCGACGTTAAAGGCAATACCATCCAGCAGCGGACCGCCGTTCACCGGCTCAACCATCACTTTCAGATGGCGCTCGCCCACCAGACGCTGTTGCAGCAGGCGAAAACGCCCGTCGAACAGCGGCTCCGGGAACATCTGCCCCCACGGCCCGGCGTCGCGCAGCATCTGCGCCACGTCCATGGTCATCTCCGCCGCAGACAGCGCGCCATCAGAGACCACTTCACCCTGCAGCAGTGACGGATCCAGCCAGTCGGTCACCAGCGCGCTGAACAGGCGCTGAAATTCGTCGAATTTCGCCTCTTCCAGCGATAAACCGGCCGCCATCGCATGGCCGCCAAACTTGATCATCAAATTGGGATGGAGCGTGTCGAGGCGCTCCAGCGCATCGCGCATGTGCAGCCCCTGGATGGAACGTCCAGAGCCTTTCAGCGTGCCGTCTCCTGCAGGTGCAAACGCGATCACCGGACGGTGAAAACGCTCTTTAATGCGCGAGGCCAAAATCCCGACCACGCCCTGATGCCACTCCGGGTGATACATCGCCAGGCCGCCGGGTAGCGTGTCTGTGCTGCGCTCAAGTTTTTCACACAGGGTCAGGGCTTCGGCCTGCATCCCCTGTTCGATCTCTTTGCGCGTCTGGTTCAGCGCATCAAGCTCATTGGCCAGCACGCGTGCCTCGCCGATGTTGTCACAGAGCAGAAGCGCCACGCCAACGGACATATCATCGAGCCGCCCTGCCGCATTAAGACGCGGGCCGAGCGCAAAACCGAGATCGCTTGCCGCCAGCTTGAGGGGATCGCGATTGGAAATTTCGAGCAGCGCTTTAATCCCCGGACGGCATTTCCCCGCCCGGATACGCCCCAGCCCTTGCCAGGTCAAAATACGGTTATTGGTATCCAGCGGCACCACGTCCGCCACCGTGCCGAGCGCCACCAAATCGAGGTATTCGGCCAGATTTGGGATCGCAATTCCGCGCGCCTCAAACCAGCCCTTATCACGCAGCAGCGCGCGCAGGGCCAGCATCAGGTAAAAAGCCACACCTACGCCTGCCAGCGATTTCGATGGGAAATCACAGTCGCGCAGATTGGGGTTAATGATGGCTTCAGCTGCCGGCAGCGTTTCACCCGGCAGGTGGTGATCGGTAACAATAACCGGGATCCCGAGATCGTGTGCCCGATCGACGCCGGCATGGGATGAGATCCCGTTATCAACGGTCAGGATCATCTGCGCGCCGCGCGCGTGCGCCTGATCGACCACTTCCGGGCTGAGACCATAACCGTCTTCAAAACGGTTTGGCACCAGATAGGTGACGTTATCGCAGCCCAGCGCGCGCAGGCTGAGGACGCTCAGGGCGGTACTGGTCGCGCCGTCGGCGTCAAAATCGCCGACCACGACAATACGGGTCCCTTCACGCAGCGCGTCATAGAGCAATTCTGTCGCTTTTTCGACGCCACTGAGCTGATGCCACGGCAGCATCCCTTTGACGCTGCGCTCCAGTTCGCTGGCCGCGCGAACGCCGCGCCCCGCGTACAGACGGCGCAGAAGCGGCGACAGGTCGGCAGGTAAATCAACGCTTTCATCCACCTCGCGGCGGCGCAATTTTGTCTTAGTTTTCACGCGGATTATTTACCGCCAAACTGTTTTTGGTGGGCGTCGAGGAACTCTTTCATCTCTTTTGGTCCCTGATAGCCCGGCACAACGTAACCGTTACTCAGCACAATGGCTGGCGTGCCGGTGACGCCAAACTGCACGCCCAGCGCGTAATGGTTGGCGATATCGATATCGCAGGAGGCCGGTTTCACACCTTTGCCGTTCATGGCGTCGTCAAAGGCTTTATTACGATCTTTCGCACACCAGATGGCTTTCATATCCTGCTCTGGCTGGCTCTGCACGCCCGCGCGCGGGAACGCCAGATAACGCACGGTGATCCCCAGCGCGTTGTAGTCTTTCATCTCTTCATGCAGCTTGTGGCAGTAGCCACAGGTGATATCAGTGAACACGGTGATCACGTGTTTTTCCTGCGCCGCTTTGTAAACGATCATCTCTTTTTCCAGCGCGTTCAGGTTTTTCATCAGCAGCTGGTTGGTCACGTTCACCGGCTGCGCGCCGCTCACGTCATACATTGGGCCCTGAATGAAGTGCTTGCCGTCTTCGGTCACATACAGCACACCGCTGTTGGTCAGCACGGTTTTCATTCCGGCAACGGGCGCAGGCTGGATATCACTGCTGGTCACGCCGAGTTTTGCCAGCGACTGTTTGATCGCTGCGTCATCAGTATGGGCAAAACCGGTAAAAGAGGCTGCCAGCAGGGAGAACAGCACTAAAGATTTTTTCATTTTCAATCCTATCACTATGGTTCGGCACTCACGCTCGTGGGTGGTGCTGTTGGTGTAGCTGCCGCAGGCGTTCTGTCGCTACATGGGTGTAGATTTGCGTCGTAGAAAGATCGCTGTGCCCCAGCAGCATCTGCACCACGCGCAAATCGGCGCCATGGTTGAGCAAATGCGTCGCGAAGGCATGACGCAGAACGTGCGGCGAAAGTTTTTCACTGTCGATGCCTGCCAGTGTGGCGTAATGTTTAATGCGATGCCAGAAGGTTTGTCGCGTCATCTGCTGCGCGCGCTGGCTGGGGAACAGAACATCAATCGACACACCGTTCAGAAGCCACGGGCGTCCGTGCTCCAGATAGTTTTCCACCCAGTAGACCGCCTCTTCGCCGAGCGGCACCAGCCGTTCCTTATTGCCCTTACCGATTACCCGCACCACGCCCTGACGCAGGCTGATGTCGCTCATGGTTAAACCGACAAGTTCCGAGACGCGCAGCCCGGTGGCATACAACACCTCAAGCATGGCTTTATCGCGTAACTCCAGCGGCAGGTCAACCGCCGGGGATTGTAAAAGCCGATCGACCTGGGCCTCGCTGAGATCTTTCGGGAGACGCTGCGGAAGCTTGGGCGACGCCAGCAGTGCGCTGGGATCGTCGGCACGCAGCTTCTCGCGATACATATGCTGGAACAGGCGGCGCATCGCACTCAGCAAGCGGGCAGAGCTGGTAGCTTTATAGCCGCCCTCCATGCGTTCGGCCAATAAGGCCTGGAGATCGTCGTGCTGCGCCTGTTCAAGAGACAGGTCACGGTGCGCCAGCCACTCCACCAGCAGGGTTAAATCGCGGCGATAAGCGCTGAGCGTATTTTCCGCCAGATTTTTTTCCAGCCACAGCGCATCGAGAAATTGTTCGATGAGGGCGAGATCCTTTTCCACGTCTGCTCCTGTGATTCTGCTATCGGCCATTATGACGTAATGGTACAGGTTTCTGGTACACTACGCGCAAAGTCAAAGCAAGTATTGAGAAGTTTACGCGATGAATATTGGTCTGTTTTATGGTTCCAGCACCTGCTACACCGAGATGGCCGCGGAGAAAATTCGCGACACCATTGGCCCGGAACTGGTGACTCTGCACAATCTTAAAGACGACGCGCCCACAGAGATGGAGCAGTACGACGTTCTGATCCTTGGCATTCCGACCTGGGATTTTGGTGAATTACAGGAAGACTGGGAAGCCATCTGGGATCAGCTCGACTCGCTCAATCTTGAAGGCAAAATCATTGCGCTGTACGGCATGGGCGATCAGCTGGGTTATGGCGAATGGTTCCTGGATGCGCTCGGGATGCTGCACGATAAACTCGCGCCGAAGGGCGTCACGTTTATCGGCTATTGGCCGACAGAAGGCTACGAGTTCACAAGCGTCAAACCGATCATCGCTGATGGCGAACTCTTTGTCGGACTGGCGCTGGATGAAACCAACCAGTACGATCTCAGTGAAGATCGCCTGCAAAACTGGTGCGAGCAAATTCTGGGCGAAATGGCAGAGAAGTTTAGCTGATTTCTTAGCGTCCTGGCGTCGGCTGCTGCATCACCATCCGGCGCAAATCTCGCCACTCGCTGGCATCCATACTGTCTGCTGACAGCCAAAGATGCTGGCAACGCGCCCCTTCCTCTTTACGCAGGCGGAACATCATCCCGGAATTCAGCATCCAGGGGGTGCCGACGATCTCCCACTCTTTGCCCTGCCAGCGCAACCGCGAGTCCATCAGCAGTTTGATCTCACCCTGACGGGCGTTGATACGCCGCTGACTGCGCACACTGTCGAACACCACCAGCGAAAGAAGCAACATCCAGAGCGGTGTATAGCTAAGCGGCCACGGCATCAGCAAAATAAAAGCCGCCACAATGCCGTGGAGTAAAAGAGACATCCACTGTGAGCGCCACGAGACGCGCAGATCAGATTGCCACAGGACCACGTTCCCGATTCCGTGTTTGAATTAATTGCACCATCCGCTGCAACTCGGTGTCGGCGGGTTTGCCATGATTCATCAGCCAGTTGAATAAATCAGGATCGTCACTCTCCAGCAGGCGGATAAACAGACGTTTATCATCATCGCTTAAGCTGTCGTACTCATATTCGAAGAAGGGCATGACGGAAATATCAAGTTCACGCATGCCGCGACGGCACGCCCAGTGGATACGGGCCTTGTTGTTAATGTCCATGTCGATTTCCTGCTTAACGTTTCTTCTACCTCTAAGAGGGACGATTTCTAGTGTAACGTGTTTTTTGCTGTTTCATTACTGGAATATGAACAACTGGAAGCACGCTTCCAGAATAAACCCTGCAATCTAAGCGGATTACTCTGTTTTGCGTAGCGCTACGCAAGAACAACGATAAGGCACAATTGGGCTGCTGAAAGCGCTTGCAATGACTACAGTCTCTTTTACCATTAGGCATTATCGAAGCGTTATGCAATTCAGGACATCACTATGGCTTTTACTCCATTTTCTCCTCGCCAGCCTGTCGCCTCTGCGCGTCTGCCGCTGACGCTGATTTCTCTTGATGACTGGGCGCTGGCAACCCTCACCGGCGCGGATGCCGAAAAGTATCTGCAAGGCCAGGTGACCGCCGACGTGGGCCAGATGACTGAGCACCAGCATCTGCTGGCGGCGCATTGCGATCCCAAAGGTAAGATGTGGAGCAATCTGCGCCTGTTCCGTCGTCAGGACGGTTTCGCCCTGATCGAACGCCGCAGCCTGCGCGATGCCCAGCTCACTGAGCTGAAGAAATATGCGGTGTTTTCCAAGGTCACTATCGCCGCAGATGACGAACACGTTCTGCTGGGCGTTGCCGGTTTCCAGGCGCGCGCGGCGCTGAAAAATCTGTTCAATGAACTGCCGGATGCGGAAAAACAGCTGGTGAGCGAAGCCGCTACCTCGATTCTGTGGTTTGAACATCCTGCCGAACGCTTCCTGTTGGTCACCGATGTGGCCACCGCCGAGCGCGTCACGGAAGCGCTGCGCGGTGAAGCGCAGCTCAACAACAGCCAGCAGTGGCTGGCCCTGAACATCGAAGCCGGGTTGGCGGTGATCGATGCCGTTAACAGCGGGCAGTTTATCCCGCAGGCAACGAACCTGCAGGCGCTGGGCGGCATCAGCTTTAAGAAAGGCTGCTACACCGGTCAGGAGATGGTGGCGCGTGCGAAATTCCGCGGGGCCAACAAACGCGCCCTGTGGTATCTGGCAGGCCACGCCAGCCGCGTACCGGAAGCCGGAGAAGATCTGGAGCTGAAGATGGGCGACAACTGGCGTCGCACGGGCACTGTGTTGGCCGCCGTTCAGCTGGATGATGGTCGTCTGCTGGTGCAGGTGGTGATGAATAACGACATGGAGCCGGACAGCGTGTTCCGCGTGCGTGACGATGCCAACACCCTGAGCATTGAGCCGCTGCCGTATTCGTTAGAAGAGTGAGTGTTTAGTTTTTTTGCCCGGCAAGCGTAACGCCGCCGGGCAAAAATCAAACCTGTCCGACGTACAGATAAATCGCCAGGAAGTGACACACGCTGCCGCCTAACACAAAGCCGTGCCAGATTGCGTGGTTGTAAGGAATACGTTTGCAGACGTAGAAAATCACGCCCAGGGAATAGACCACACCGCCCACCGCCAGCAGCGTTACGCCGCCCGCCGCTAACTTCACCGCCAGCTGATAGACCACAATCAGCGACAGCCAGCCCATCGTCAGATAGGTCACCAGTGAAAGCACTTTAAAACGGTGCGCAATGGTGAGCTTAAACAAGATCCCCAGCAGCGCCAGGCTCCAGATGACAATCATCAGGCCGCGCGACAGAGGCGAGTTTAACCCTACCAGTAAAAACGGGGTGTACGTCCCGGCAATCAACAGATAGATCGCGCAGTGGTCGAATTTCTTCAGCCATCGTTTTGCCCGCTGATGCGGAATGGCGTGATACAGGGTCGAGGCGAGGAAAAGCAGGATCATACTCCCGCCGTACAAGCTGTAGCTGGTGATCGCCATCGCGTTCGCGTTGGTGTCGAAGGCCTGAACCAACAACAACACCAGGCCCACAATGCCAAACACCAGGCCGATGCCATGGCTGATACTGTTGGCTATTTCCTCAGCCAGTGAATATCCCTGCGCAGTTAATGGTTTGCTAACCATAGAGGACTCCGGGAAAACATAAGATCATGATGTATCGCTTAACTATGCTAACTGAGAATGATTTCAGTGAACACCTGTTAGCTAAAATAAATCCAAATCCCAGATTAGTCCTTAAAAATCATTAAATTAAAAACGATTTTCACCTAACAGATGTGAGTTTTAATCAAAGGCATTTAAAATCAATCACATAAAACTGACTTTGATTCGGATAGATCTCTGCAATCACCTTCTTAAGCGCCTCGAGGGACATATTCTCCTGCTGCGCATGTTTTTCCGTTAGCGTATCCAGCGTGACGGTCGATGTTCCCACCACTTCGATGGTGCAAAAATAGGCGTCGTCTTCAAAGCGTCCGACGCGCAAAACATCGCCCGTTTTAAAATGTGATTCAGACTCGTCACGAATGGTGATGGTTTTACGTCCGGCCAGAATGTCATCCTGGAAGCGCTGAAAAAAAGTGATGTCGTTAGGCTGCATGTTATTATTCCCTGAAGATGAAGTCTGATGAGTGAGTTTAGCCACTGTGAGCATGTTCTCCCATTCCGCCATTGCCAGTCTCAACAATCTGGAGATGATGGTCTACAACTATGTCATCAAAAACCGCGACAAGGTGACCTACATGACCATCCGCGAGCTGGCGGATGCGGCTGGCGTGTCCACCACCACCGTGCTGCGTTTTTGTCGCAAGCTCAACTGTGACGGTTATTCCGAATTCCGCGTGCGGTTTAAATTATATTTAGAACAAAACGAACCGCAGCAGGCGAATTTCGGCACCAGTGAAATTATCAGCTTTTTTAAAAGCGTTAACAACGAAGAATTTGATGCGTTATTAGAGCAGGCGGTCGATATTATATTATCGTCAGAGCGTATTATTTTTGTCGGCGCGGGCACGTCCGGATCGCTTGCAAAATATGGCGCGAGATTCTTCTCAAACATCGGTAAATTCAGTAACCATATCGACGATCCTTATTTTCCGGTAACGAACGATATGGCGAAAAATGCGCTGGCGATTGTCTTGTCCGTCTCGGGCGAGACAGAGGAAATCCTGCGCTTCGCCAGCCAGTTCAGCCTGCATCACTGTAAAGTGCTCTCTATCACCAGCCACGAGCACTCGCGCCTGGCAAAACTGGCGGACTTTAATCTCTCCTGGCACGTGCCGCAAACCCGTATTGCAGGCGTCTACGATATTACGACTCAAATTCCGGTGATTTATATTCTTGAATCTATTGGCCGTAAACTGGCGAAGAAACTGGCGGAATAAAACGCCCTGTTTTTTTGATGTAACATATTACATTCCAGGCTAATTGTTATATCGTGACATTTAATTCTGCTTTGCTAGACTCGGAATCAATAGATCCTAAGACGAGCATAGCAAACATGAAAAAACTCACCTTACCAAAAGATTTTTTATGGGGCGGCGCGGTAGCGGCGCACCAGGTTGAAGGCGGCTGGAATAAAGGCGGCAAAGGGCCAAGCATTTGCGACGTGCTGACCGGCGGCGCCCACGGCGTCCCGCGTGAAATCACTCAGGAAGTGGTACCGGGCAAATATTACCCCAACCACGAAGCCATCGACTTCCACGGTCATTACAAAGAAGACATCAAGCTGTTTGCCGAAATGGGCTTCAAATGTTTCCGTACCTCTATCGCCTGGACGCGAATCTTCCCGAAAGGCGACGAAACTCAGCCGAATGAAGAAGGCCTGAAGTTCTACGATGACATGTTCGATGAGCTGCTGAAGTACAACATCGAACCGGTCATCACCCTCTCCCACTTCGAAATGCCGCTGCATCTGGTGCAGGAGTACGGCGGGTGGACCAACCGCAAAGTGGTGGATTTCTTTGTACGCTTTGCCGAAGTGGTCTTCGAGCGCTACAAGAGCAAGGTCAAATACTGGATGACCTTCAACGAAATCAACAACCAGCGTAACTGGCGCGCGCCGCTGTTCGGCTACTGCTGCTCCGGCGTGGTCTATACCGAGCATGAAAACCCGGAAGAGACCATGTATCAGGTGCTACACCACCAGTTCGTTGCCAGCGCGCTGGCCGTGAAGGCCGCGCGTCGCATCAATCCAGAAATGAAAGTCGGCTGCATGCTGGCGATGGTGGCGCTCTATCCGTTCTCCTGCAAACCAGAAGATGTGATGTTCGCTCAGGAATCCATGCGTGAGCGCTATGTCTTCACCGACGTACAGCTGCGCGGCTACTATCCAAGCTACGTGCTGAACGAGTGGGAGCGTCGTGGCTTTACCATCAACATGGAAGCGGGTGACGAGCAGATCCTGCGTGAAGGCACCTGCGATTACTTAGGTTTCAGCTACTACATGACTAACGCCGTCAAAGCCGAAGGCGGAACCGGTGACGCGATTTCCGGCTTCGAAGGCAGCGTGCCGAACCCGCACGTGAAAGCCTCCGACTGGGGCTGGCAGATTGACCCGGTCGGCCTGCGCTATGCCCTTTGCGAGCTGTATGAGCGCTATCAGAAACCGCTGTTTATCGTTGAGAACGGCTTTGGCGCATACGATAAGGTCGAAGAAGACGGCAGTATCAACGATGACTACCGTATTGACTATCTGCGCGCGCACGTGGAAGAGATGATGAAAGCCGTGACCTATGATGGCGTGGACCTGATGGGATACACCCCGTGGGGTTGCATCGACTGCGTCTCCTTCACCACCGGCCAGTACAGCAAGCGCTACGGCTTTATCTATGTGAACAAGCACGATGACGGCACGGGCGATATGTCCCGCTCCCGTAAGAAGAGCTTTGCGTGGTACAAAGAGGTGATTGCCAGCAACGGCGAGAACATCTAAATACCCGGTCGGCGCTTAGCTTGCGCCGACCAGCACTCTCCAGCCCGGTCAGCGCAACGCCGCCGGGCATTATCACTACTTCCCGCCCGCTAACTCGATAAAACTGCCCGTCACATACGACGCTTTCTCGCTGAGCAGCCAGACAATCGCCTGTGCTACCTCTTCCGGCTGGCCGCCGCGCTGCATCGGTAAAGCGGATTTCACCCGATCCACACGACCTGGCTCACCGCCGGACGCATGGATATCGGTGTAAATCAGGCCGGGACGCACGCCGTTGACCCGAATACCGTACGCCGCTACCTCCAGCGCCAGCCCGGTCGTGAGTGAATCCACCGCCCCTTTCGACGCCGCATAATCAACGTACTCGCCCGGAGCCCCCAGACGCGATGCTGCCGAGGAGACATTCACAATCGCCCCGCCTTTACCGTGATGTTTGAAGGACATGCGTTTTACCGCTTCGCGACAGCAGAGGAAATAGCCCGTAACGTTGGTCGCCAGCACGCGGTTGATGCGCTCGGCGGAGAGATTTTCGATGGTGCTCTGCTCACACAAAATCCCGGCGTTGTTGACGAGTGCCGCCAGCGGCTCTCCCTCGCGGTCAATGCTGTCAAACATCGCCAGCACCTGCGTCTCGTCGCTGATATCCGCGCGCACGGCAAAGGCTTTGCCACCTGCATCGGTAATCTGAGCGATCACATCCGTCGCGGCCTTAATATTGTGGTGATAATTCACCGCCACGTTGTAGCCTTCGCCTGCCAGCTGCAGGGCTGTCGCTCGGCCAATTCCCCGGCTCGCGCCGGTAACCAGTGCAATTGCCATATATTTCTCCCAATAAAAAAGCCGGGTGGCGGCTACGCCTTACCCGGCCTCCTGTCAAAGCTTAAGTATTACTGATATTCGCTCATTGGCACGCAAGAACAGAACAGATTACGATCGCCGTAGACATCGTCGAGACGTTTCACGGTCGGCCAGTATTTGTTCGCCACACCTGCCGGGAAGACAGCCTGCTCACGGGTATAACCGTGGTTCCACTCTGCCACCAGCTCGTTTTGAGTGTGGGGGGCGTTCACCAGCGGGTTATCTTCCAGCGGCCATTGGCCCTGTTTCACACGGTCGATTTCCGCGCGGATCGCCAGCATCGCGTCGATAAAGCGGTCCAGTTCGACTTTGCTTTCCGATTCGGTCGGTTCAACCATCAGCGTACCCGCCACCGGGAAGGACATGGTTGGCGCGTGGAAGCCGTAGTCGATCAGGCGTTTAGCAATATCCAGCTCGCTAATCCCTGTCTCTTCTTTCAGCGGACGAATATCGAGAATACATTCGTGCGCCACGCGGCCATCGCGACCGGTGTAAAGCACCGGATAAGCGTCTTTCAGGCGAGTTGCGATGTAGTTTGCATTCAGAATCGCCACCTGACTTGCCTGCTTCAGCCCTTCCGCGCCCATCATGCGGATATACATCCAGCTGATTGGCAGAATGGATGCGCTGCCAAACGGTGCCGCAGAGACCGCGCCCTGACGGGTCAGCATGCCTTCAATCTGCACCACGCTGTGGCCCGGAACGAACGGTGCCAGGTGCGCTTTCACACCGATTGGTCCCATACCCGGGCCGCCACCGCCGTGCGGAATACAGAAAGTTTTATGCAGGTTCAGGTGCGAAACGTCCGCGCCGATGAAACCTGGAGAAGTAATGCCCACCTGCGCGTTCATGTTTGCGCCATCGAGGTAAACCTGACCGCCGAACTGATGTACCACTTCGCACACTTCGCGGATGGTCTCTTCGTACACGCCGTGAGTGGACGGGTAAGTCACCATGATGCAGGAGAGCTTATCACCCGCTTGCTCTGCTTTCGCACGCAAATCGGCCAGGTCGATGTTGCCGTTTTTATCACAGGCAACGACGACCACTTCCATTCCCGCCATCTGTGCAGACGCCGGGTTGGTGCCGTGGGCAGAGCTTGGGATCAGGCAGATATCACGATGCCCTTCGTTGCGGCTTTCGTGATAGTGACGAATCGCCAGCAGGCCTGCGTATTCACCCTGCGCGCCGGAGTTTGGCTGCATGCAGAGTGCGTCGTAGCCGGTCAGTTTCACCAGCCAGTCGGAGAGCTGACCGATCATCTGATGGTAGCCTTCCGCCTGATCGGCCGGGCAGAACGGGTGCAGTTCAGAGAACTCAGGCCAGGTAATCGGAATCATTTCCGCAGCGGCGTTGAGCTTCATGGTACAAGAGCCCAGCGGGATCATCGCCTGGTTCAGTGCCAGATCTTTGCGCTCCAGAGAGTGCATGTAACGCATCATCTCGGTTTCGCTGTGATAGCGGTTAAACACCGGATGGGCCAGGATCGCGTCATCACGCAGCATGCTTTCCTGAATGGAGCGGCTGTCGTGCGCCACCTCTTTATCCAGGTTAGCGACGTCCAGACCGTGGTCATCACCCAGCAGTACGCTGAACAGCGCCTGGATATCTTCACGGGTAGTGGTTTCGTTCAGGGTGATACCCACTGCGTTCAAAATATCGCTACGCAGATTGATTTCGGCAGCTTCGGCACGTGCCAGCACACCCGCTTTGTCAGCCACTTCCACACACAGGGTGTCGAAGAAGTGCGCATGGCGCAGCTTGAGGCCTTTCTGCTGCAAGCCCGCCGCCAGAATATCGGCAAAACGGTGAATGCGGGTAGCGATGCGTTTCAGGCCGACCGGGCCGTGGAACACGGCGTACAGGCTGGCGATATTGGCCAGCAGCACCTGAGAGGTACAAATGTTGGAGTTCGCTTTCTCGCGGCGGATATGCTGCTCGCGCGTCTGCATCGCCATGCGCAGCGCGGTGTTACCGGCAGCGTCTTTCGACACACCGATAATACGGCCTGGCATGGAGCGTTTGAATTCGTCTTTCGCGGCGAAGAAGGCCGCGTGCGGGCCACCGTAGCCCATCGGCACGCCGAAGCGCTGTGCAGAGCCGAAGACAATATCTGCGCCCTGTTTGCCAGGGGCGGTGAGCAGCACCAGCGCCATAAAATCAGCGGCCACGCTGACCACAATTTTGCGGGATTTCAGCTCAGTAATCAGGCTGCTGTAGTCGTGAACTTCACCGGTGGTGCCAACCTGCTGCAACAGCACGCCAAACACATCCTGGTGATCCAGAACCTTTTCCGCATCGTCAACAATCACATCAAACCCGAAGGTTTCCGCACGGGTGCGGACCACGTCCAGCGTCTGCGGATGAATGTCTGCCGCCACGAAGAAGCGGTTAGCGTTTTTCAGCTTGCTGACGCGCTTAGCCATCGCCATCGCTTCAGCGGCGGCGGTCGCTTCGTCAAGCAGAGATGCGGAGGCAATATCCAGCCCGGTCAGATCCAGCGTCACCTGCTGGAAGTTCAGCAGCGCTTCCAGACGGCCCTGGGAGACTTCCGGCTGATAAGGCGTATAGGCGGTGTACCAGCCTGGGTTTTCCAGCATGTTGCGCAGGATCACCGGCGGTAACTGCACCGGGGTGTAGCCCATGCCAATGTAAGACTTAAAGCGCTTGTTGAGACCGGCGATTGCCTTCAGCTCTGCCAGCGCGGCGTATTCAGTGGTCGCGTCACCTACCTGCGGCGGCGTGGCGAGCTGAATGTCTTTGGGCACGATCTGGCCGATCAGTGCGTTTAACGAATCCGCGCCAACTGTCTTCAGCATCTCCTGCTGTTGCTGAGCATCCGGCCCAATGTGACGTTCAATGAAGGCGCCACGGTTTTCAAGCTGGCTTAAAGTCTGTGTCATGAGCGATGGTTCCTAAACGTGCGGTGATATTAGGATCCCCTCCCCCTTTCGGGAGAGGGTGAAAAGCAATTACTCGTCTTCTAACAGTGCTGCGTACGCGGTTGCATCCAGCAGAGCTTCAACTTCTGCTTCGTCGTTCGCTTTAATTTTGAAAATCCAGCCGCCGGTGTACGGCTCGCTGTTAACCAGCTCCGGGGAGTCGCTCAGGGCGTCGTTGACGGCCACGATTTCGCCGCCCACTGGCGCGTAGATGTCAGACGCGGCTTTCACCGACTCTGCAACAGCGCAATCGTCGCCCGCGCTCACGGTCGCGCCGACGTCCGGCAGGTCCACAAACACCATGTCACCCAGCAACTCTTGTGCGTGCTCGGTGATCCCAACGGTGTAAGTCCCGTCGGCTTCTTTGCGCAGCCATTCGTGTTCTTTGCTGTATTTCAGTTCTGCTGGCACATTGCTCATTGGAATTCTCCTGATAAAAAATGATTAGGCGACCGGTTTACCGGCGCGAACAAAAATCGGTTTAGTCACGCTGACCGGCATTTCACGGTTGCGGATCTGCACCACGGCAGTCTCGCCAATCCCGGCCGGTACGCGCGCCAGCGCAATGCTGTAGCCCAGCGTCGGTGAGAATGTGCCGCTGGTGATAATGCCTTCATGAAGATTGCCGCTGGCATCGGTGAAACGCACAGGCAGCTCGTTACGCAGCACACCCTTCTCTTTCATCACCAGGCCGACCAGCTGATCGGTGCCTTTCTCACGCTGCAGTTCCAGCGCTTCACGGCCAATAAAATCGCGGTCAGCCGGTTCCCATGCGATGGTCCAGCCCATATTGGCAGCCAGCGGAGAGATACCTTCATCCATCTCCTGACCGTAGAGGTTCATCCCGGCTTCCAGACGCAGCGTATCGCGCGCGCCCAGGCCCGCAGGTTTGACACCGGCTTCAACCAGCGCACGCCAGAAATCGGCGGCTTTCTCGTTCGGCATCGCAATTTCATAGCCCGCTTCACCGGTGTAGCCGGTCGTTGCGATGAACAGATCGCCTGCCTGAACGCCGAAGAACGGCTTCATGCCTTCGGTCGCTTTACGTTGCTCTTCGCTGAACAGAGAAGCGGCTTTAGCCTGCGCGTTAGGACCCTGAACGGCGATCAGGGAAAGATCGTCACGTACGGTGATATCAACAGCGTATTTGGCAGCGTGTTCAGAAATCCAGGAGAGGTCTTTTTCGCGGGTGGCGGAGTTAACAACGAGGCGGAAGAAATCTTCAGTGAAGTAATAAACGATCAGGTCATCAATCACGCCGCCGGAGGCATTCAGCATCCCGGTGTAGAGCGCTTTGCCCGGCGTTTTGAGTTTGGCGACATCGTTCGCCAACAGATAACGCAGAAACTCCCGGGTGCGACTGCCGCGGAGATCGACAATGGTCATGTGGGAGACGTCGAACATCCCGGCATCGGTGCGCACGGCGTGGTGCTCATCGATCTGCGAGCCGTAATGCAGCGGCATCATCCAGCCATGGAAATCCACCATGCGCGCGCCGCATAACGTGTGTTGTTCGTACAAAGGAGTCTGTTGAGCCATCTTGTCCTCGTTGATTTAGCAGAGCGGGGCAATCTTGTGTTTCGCGAGAAATTTCACCACGAAACCCGGCGTCGGTATCACTCCTGGACGCCGACGCAAACGTTCTCTTTCCCCTGAACTTACCACCGAAATCGGCGATTAACCATAAGCTAAAGCGGGTCATCACATTAGCTTATGACCAAAAAACGCTGAAAAGCCTACAGAGTTATTCACTGGCAAAATGCGATTTACCCCGCATTAAATTAACTTTAATTTCACAATATTTAGCACAGGCTGATATTTTCTGTGGAAAAACGCGGCTAATTTCCGTCATGAGAAAAACACGACATTAGATAATCTAATGCGAAAAGAGGCGTGGAATTAGAATATTTCAAACGAGGGAAACATCCCGGCACAAAGGCCGGGAGAGGAAAGTGTGATGGGGGTCTAATTTAACGTTTAGTGCTTAACGCAGCCACTCAGGGAGATCGTTTAACCCCATCGCCTGGCGAAGGAGCTGCGGTTTGACGCCGGGAAGCGTATCCGCCAGTTTCAGTCCAACATCGCGCAGCAGTTTTTTCGCCGGATGGTTACCGGCAAACAGCTCGCGAAAGCCCTGCATCCCCGCCAGCATCATCGCTGCACTGTGTTTGCGGCTGCGCTCGTAGCGGCGCAGGTACATATGCTGACCAATATCTTTGCCTTCACGATGCAGACGACGCAGCTCATCGATAAGCTCTGCGGCATCCATAAAGCCCAGATTCACGCCCTGCCCGGCCAGCGGATGAATAGTGTGTGCGGCATCGCCCACCAGCGCCAGGCGGTGCGAGGCAAACTGCCGCGCGTAGCGTCCGGTCAGCGGGAAGAGCTGGCGTTCACTTTCCAGCGTACACAGCCCAAGACGGTTATCAAAGGCCATGCACAGCGCCTGATTGAACGCGTCAGGCGTCGCCGCCTCCATCTGCTGTGCTTTTTCCGGCACCAGTGACCAGACGATGGAGCACAGATGCGGATCGCTTAACGGCAGAAACGCCAGGATGCCGTCGTTGTGGAAAATCTGACGCGCGACACCGCCGTGCGGTTCGGTCGTGCGGATCGTCGCAACCAGCGCATGATGACGGTAATCCCAGAAGGTGAGCGGAATATCCGCTTTGTTACGCAGCCAGGAGTTTGCGCCATCGGCACCCACAACCAGCCGCGCGGTCAGCATATCGCCGCTTTGCAGTGTCAGAAACGCCTCGTTTTCGCCCCAGGCGATCTGTTGCACCTGCGCGGGCGCCATCAGGGTGACGTCGGAACAGCTCTGGGCTTTGCGCCACAGAGCGTGGTGAATCACCGCGTTTTCAACGATATGGCCCAGATGACTGTAGCCCATGTTTTCATCGTCAAACGCGATATGGCCGAAGCTGTCTTTGTCCCACACTTCCATCCCGTGGTAGCAGCTGGCGCGAAACGCGGTGATCTCTGACCAGACGCCGAGATGCGTTAACAGCTTTTCACTGGCGGCGTTAATGGCCGACACGCGTAACTCTGGCGGTGCGTCCTGCGCAACAGGCTGCGGCGGCTTATGTTCAAGCACCGCCACACGCAGGCCGCTGCCCTGTAAACCACAGGCCAGCGCCAACCCCACCATTCCGCCGCCGACAATGGCAACATCAACATTCTGCACTTAGTAACTCCTTAACGAGCGACCCAACCGAGAGTTCGCTGCGCCAGCACGTCGCGTGCCGGAATGAATAGTTCCATCGCCATCAGGCCCGCGTTGCGCCCGGCTACCAGCGGCGCCCAGCGATTCGCGAACAGATGCACCAGGCCATCGGTCACACCGATGGTCGCCTCTTTATCTGCCTGACGGCGTTTCTGATACTGACAAAGCACGGAGTAAGCACCGCAATCGTCGCGATCCTGCCATGCCTGCGCCAGCGTCTCCGCCAGGCTCATGACATCGCGTAATCCTAAGTTAAACCCCTGCCCGGCAATCGGATGCAGGGTTTGCGCCGCATTCCCGACTAACGCCACACGATGAGACACGGAGCGCGATGCGGTGGTCAATGCCAGCGGATAGGCGGCGCGTTTCCCGGCGTGGGTGATTCGCCCTAAACGCCAGCCAAAGGCTTTTTGCAGCTCATCGCAAAAATGCGCATCTGACCAGGCCATCACGTCATCCATAACATCCAATGCGTGGCACCAGACCAGCGAACTGCGGCCAGCCGACATGGGCAGCATCGCCAGTGGGCCGTGCTCGGTAAAACGTTCAAAGGCGCGGCCCTGATGAGGCACAGCGGTGGAAACGTTGGCGATCACCGCCGCCTGACCGTAAGGCTGCTGCTGCCATTCGATACCGCATTGGGTGGCAAGCGCAGAACGGGAGCCGTCTGCGGCCACCAGCAGTTTACCATCCAGTACGCTGCCGTTATCCAGCGTCACGCTCACCCCTGCGTCACTGCGGGTGAAGCTTGCGACACGCGCCGGGCAGTGCAGCGTCACGCCAGGCGCATCCTGCAATAAGCGGAACAGACGCTGCCCCACGTCGTGCAGTTCGACCACCTGCCCGAGGGCATTAATGTGGTAATCCTGGGCATCGAGCGTAACAAAACCGGCGTGGCCGCGATCGCTGACGTGAACGGTGTTGATCGACGTCGCACACTCGGCAATCACCTGCCAGATACCCAGGCGCGACAAGTGCTGGCAGGTCCCCTGCGCCAGCGCAATGGCGCGGGCATCAAAGCCTGGATGCTGCGCCGTCTGCGGCGCAACGGCTTCAACCAGGTGAACGGGGAGCTGGCCGTGCGTCAGCTGTGAGATGGCCAGCGCGAGCGTCGCCCCCGTCATGCCACCGCCCACAATGATCACGCTCATACGCGCGCCGCCGCCATCAGAGCTTCGATCTCATCGGCCTTTTTGACTACGGAAGCCGTGAGGTTTTCGTTGCCGTTTTCGGTGATTACGATGTCGTCTTCAATACGAATACCAATCCCGCGATACTCGGCAGGGACATCCGCGTCGGGCGCGATATACAGGCCCGGTTCGACGGTTAACACCATGCCCGGCTCAAGGGTGCGCGAACGATCCGGACCGTAGCCGCCGACATCGTGGACATCCAGCCCCAGCCAGTGGCTCAGGCCGTGCATAAAGAACGCGCGGTGGGCGTTGTCGGCAATCAGCTCTTCAACGTCGCCCTTGAGGATGCCCAGTTTCACCAGCCCGTTCACCATGATGCGGATCACCGAGCCAGTCACGTCCTGAATGGAGGTTCCCGGACGGAACAGCGTTAACGCGGTTTCCAGAGATTCCAGCACGATGTCGTAAACAGCGCGCTGCGCAGGGCTAAATTTGCCGTTCACCGGGAAGGTACGAGTGATGTCACCGGCGTAAGCGCGATATTCACACCCGGCGTCGATCAGCACCAGATCGCCGTCACGCAGTTCGCTTTCGTTTTCGGTGTAGTGCAGGATGCAGCCATTTTCCCCGCCGCCCACAATCGTGTTGTAGGACGGGAAGCGCGCCCCATGGCGGTTGAATTCATGAAGAATTTCGCCTTCGAGCTGATACTCGAACATCCCCGGACGGCATTTTTCCATGGCGCGGGTATGGGCCAGCGCGCTGATTTCACCCGCGCGGCGCATCACATCCAGCTCTTCCGGCGATTTAAACAGCCGCATTTCATGAACGATTGGGCGCCAGTCCGTCAGGGACGCGGGTGCCGATAAATTCTGACGAGAACCTTTACGCAGTTTTTCCAGCGCCGCAAACACCAGTTCATCGGCGTAAGCGTATTCGCCCTGAGCGTGATACACCACGTCCAGACCGTTCATGAGTTGATAGAGCTGCTCGTTGATTTCGCTGAAGGCCAGCGCGCGTTCCACGCCGAGTTTCTCTGGCGCGGCGTCTTGCCCTAAGCGGCGGCCAAACCAGATTTCGGCAGTCAGATCGCGAACGCGGTTAAAGAGAACGCTGTGGTTGTGGGTGTCATCGCTCTTAATCAGCACCAGTACCGCTTCAGGCTCGTTAAAGCCGGTGAAGTACCAGAAATCGCTGCTCTGGCGATAGGGATATTCGCTGTCATTGCTGCGTGTGGCTTCCGGTGCGGCAAAAATCAGTGCCGCGCTGCCCGGCTGCATATGGGCTAAAAGCGCCTGGCGGCGGCGAAGAAACTCCTGTTGAGTCATGACACCCTCCTGTGCGTTCTTTTTTTAATGTAAGGTCGGTTTGCGGACTTCCGGTGCGGTCGGCTGTGAGCGCGTAAAGGTGTCGTGGCACAGCAGCGCCGCGACGCGTACGTACTCGATAATCTCTTCGACGGACATTTCCAGCTCTTCCTGATCTTCGTCTTCGTCGTAGCCCAGCTGCGCGATGTTGCGCAGATCGTCGATCGCCTCACCCGCTTCGCCGGTGACTTTATCGAGCTTAGGCTGCGTAACGCCCAGACCCAGCAGATAGTGGTTTACCCAGCCTGCCAGCGCATCGGCGCGATCGAAGACGCTGACGTCGTCGCCATCAGGCAGATAAAGCTGAAAAAGGAAGCCATCGTCCTCCAGAGAATCACTGGTCGCCGAGTGCATTTTGCGCAGGGCTTCAGCAAGCTCGTGACCAAAGGCCAGACCTTCGTTCGTCAGGTCATGAAGCAGCGGCTGCCATGAGCTGTCGCTGTTTCCGCCGCACAGCATGCCACTGATCAGACCGTGCATTTCAGCAGGGGTCAAACCCACGCCCTGCTGGTTAAGTAACTGGCTTACTTCGTTGTAACCAGGCATTTCGTTCTGTATAGACATGCGCATTCGTCATCGTTGGAGGAATATTCATGATATGCTACCACTTTGGACCCTGGAGATACCAGAAAAGGGCTTGTATCTTCATATCAGGGTAGCTATAGTGTCGCCCCTTCGCAGCCCCCGGGCCATGTGCGAAGGTCGCGCAGTCAATCAGCAGGAAGGTGGCATGTCTGCACAACCCGTCGATCTCCAAATTTTTGGCCGTTCGCTGCGAGTGAATTGTCCGCCTGAACAAAGGGATGCTTTGAATCAGGCTGCGGATGATTTGAATCAGCGGTTGCAAGATCTAAAAGAACGCACTAGAGTCACAAATACTGAGCAGCTGGTTTTCATCGCCGCGTTGAACATCAGCTATGAATTAACTCAGGAAAAAGCGAAGACCCGCGACTACGCGGCGAGCATGGAGCAACGCATTAAAATGCTCCAACAGACCATTGAACAAGCGCTGCTTGATCAGGGTCGCACCCCCGAAAGGCCGGTGCAAAAGTTTGAATAACACTTTGCAGTTGACTATGGTAGAGTGACTGTGAAGACAAAATTTCTCTGAGATGTTCGCAAGCGGGCCAGTCCCCTGAGCCGATATTTCATACCACAAGAATGTGGCGCTCCATGGTCGGTGAGCATGCTCGGTTCGTCCGAGAAGCCTTAAGACTATGACGACACATTCACCTTGAACCAAGGGTTCAAGGGTTACAGCCTGCGGCGGCATCTCGGAGATTCCCCTTCTTTACTACCTTCAAGCATCATGACTCAATTTCCTGAAGTCCCTGCTTCCCGACAAGACATCCGTCAGTTAATCCGCAAACATCGTCGAGCGCTTTCGCCCGAACAACAAACGCATTTCGCCCAGCTCGCTGCCGCCCGTATGATGGCGTATCCCCCTGTGGTTATGGCCCATACCGTCGCCCTGTTTCTGTCGTTTGACGGCGAGCTGGATACCCAACCGCTGATCGAACAACTCTGGCGCGCCGGGAAAAAGGTCTATCTGCCGGTGCTGCACCCGTTCAGTCCGGGCAATCTGCTGTTCTTGCACTACCATCCTCACAGCGAACTGGTGGTGAACCGTCTAAAAATTAGCGAACCCAAACTCGATGTGCGCGATGTCCTCCCCTTAAGCGAGCTGAACGTTCTGATCACGCCGCTGGTGGCTTTTGATGAAAGCGGTCAGCGTCTCGGAATGGGCGGAGGATTTTACGATCGCACGCTGCAAAACTGGCAGCAGTATGGTTTGCAGCCGGTGGGCTATGCCCATGATTGTCAGGGCGTAAAAGCACTGCCGGTGGAGAAATGGGATATTCCGCTGCCCGCAGTGGTGACGCCGTCGAAAGTGTGGGAGTGGTGAGGTAAACAATAAAGCCGGGTGTCGGCTACGCCTAACCCGGCTTACGATTTGGATTCACCAGAGGTCGGGTAAGGCGTCAGCGCCCCCCGACACAGCAAACCGCAGATTAGTACAACAGACGCGCGCGAATCGTACCCGGAATCGCCTTCATGCTCAGCAGCGCTTTCTCCGCCACATCTTCATCTGCTTCGATATCAATAACCACATAGCCCATCTGCGAGTTAGTTTGCAGATACTGCGCGGCGATGTTGACGCTCTGCTCGGCAAAAATCTGGTTAATCGCGGTCAGCACGCCTGGACGGTTTTCGTGGATATGCAGCAGACGGCGACCGCCGTGCAGCGGCAGAGACACTTCCGGGAAGTTCACCGCAGACAGCGTAGAACCGTTATCGGAATACTTGCTCAGTTTACCCGCCACTTCCAGACCGATATTCTCCTGCGCTTCCTGAGTCGAACCGCCAATGTGCGGCGTCAGGATCACGTTGTCGAATTCACACAGCGGAGAGGTAAACGGATCGCTGTTGGTGGCCGGTTCTGTCGGGAAGACGTCGATAGCCGCGCCCGCCAGATGCTTACGCTTCAGGGCATCGCACAGGGCAGGAATATCCACTACCGTACCGCGAGCGGCATTGATCAGCAGTGCGCCAGGTTTCATCAGCGCCAGCTCTTCCGCACCCATCATATTTTTGGTGGAGGCGTTTTCCGGCACATGCAGGCTCACCACATCGCTCATGTTCAGCAGATCGGAAAGATGCTGCACCTGAGTCGCGTTACCCAGCGGCAGTTTGTTTTCGATATCGTAGAAAAAGACATTCATGCCGAGAGATTCGGCCAGAATCCCCAGCTGCGTACCGATATGGCCGTAGCCGATAATCCCCAGCTTTTTACCGCGCGCTTCGAACGAGCCGGACGCCAGCTTGTTCCACACACCGCGGTGGGCTTTGGCGTTCGCCTCCGGAATACCGCGCAGCAGAAGCAGCAGCTCGCCAATCACTAACTCCGCCACGGAACGGGTGTTGGAGAAAGGTGCGTTAAAGACCGGCACGCCGCGTTTGGCCGCTGCATTCAGATCGACCTGATTGGTACCGATACAGAAGCAGCCGATAGCCACCAGCTTCTCAGCGCAGGCAATAACCTCTTCAGTCAGGTGAGTACGGGATCGCAGGCCAATGAAATGGGCATCACGGATGGATTCTTTCAGCTGCTCAGTATCCAGCGCGCCTTTGTGGAATTCGATGTTGGTGTACCCTGCAGCACGAAGGTTATCGAGTGCTTTCTGATGCACCCCTTCGACGAGCAGAAACTTAATCTTGTCTTTTTCCAGTGATACCTTTGCCATTTACCCGACCCTGTTTTGTCTGAACTGATGTTGTGCTGGATTTAAATCCGCTCCCGCCAACATATCAAAAAAAACTATTGCAGCAATATGAACGTTTGCGTCGTCACTCTGAAGAAAAGTCATCCAGGGCGAAATGTCAGAGGAAAATGCTGTGGATAATCAGGAAAGCGGCAGGATCGTCAGAACAGGTCAAAAAACGTGACACAAGTCACCGAATTTCGCTTTTGAAAAATATTTAGCGGGGGGAAGGCTCCCCCCGTCAGATCATTTTACGATGGTTTTCACGCCGTCAGCGGTGCCAATCAGCGCCACATCCGCGCCACGGTTGGCGAATAGCCCTACCGTCACGACGCCTGGGATGGCGTTAATGGCATTTTCCATCGCCACCGCGTCCATGATCTCCATACCGTGAACGTCGAGGATGACGTTACCGTTGTCAGTCACCACGCCCTGGCGATATTCCGGACGACCGCCCAGTTTCACCAGCTGACGCGCCACCGCGCTGCGCGCCATCGGAATGACTTCAACCGGCAGCGGGAAGTTACCGAGAATATCCACCTGCTTAGACGCATCCGCGATACAGATAAATTTATCCGCGACGGAAGCGATGATCTTTTCACGCGTCAGGGCAGCACCGCCGCCTTTGATCATCTGCATATGGCCGTTGATCTCATCAGCGCCATCAACGTAAATCCCCAGACGATCGACTTCGTTAAGATCGAAGACCGTAATGCCGAGACTTTTCAGCTTTTCCGTGGAAGCATCGGAGCTGGATACCGCGCCCTCGATCTGCCCTTTCATCGTGCCGAGCGCATCAATAAAATGTGCGGCGGTCGAGCCAGTACCGACACCGACAATGGTACCGGGTTGTACGTACTGGAGAGCGGCCCATCCTACTGCTTTTTTCAGTTCATCCTGCGTCATGATCTTTTTGCCTGTGGTGTGAAAACTCAGGGCGTATTATAGAACAGGCAGGCAGGGAATGTCCCTGTGACCGGTGTCACATTACCGAGCAAAGCCCTTACAGATCCGATGTGGTCGGAATTGGTCTGTCACAAAGGGAAATTTGTGTCATAGTGCAGAATCAGCAAAATTCAGGAGTACTGCCCCGCAATGAAACGTCCGGACTACAGAACACTACAGGCGCTTGATGCCGTCATACGTGAACGAGGTTTTGAGCGCGCAGCGCAGAAGCTGTGCATCACTCAATCCGCCGTATCACAGCGAATCAAACAGCTTGAGAATATGTTCGGACAACCGCTGCTGGTGCGTACCGTTCCGCCACGTCCGACGGAACAAGGGCAGAAGCTGCTGGCCCTGCTGCGTCAGGTTGAGCTGCTGGAAGAGGAGTGGCTGGGCGATGAACAGACCGGTTCCACACCGCTGCTGCTCTCGCTGGCGGTGAATGCCGACAGTCTGGCCACCTGGCTGCTGCCCGCCCTCTCCTCAGTGCTGGCCGATTCCCCTATCCGCCTCAATCTGCAGGTGGAAGATGAAACCCGTACTCAGGAGCGGCTGCGTCGTGGCGAAGTAGTGGGTGCGGTCAGTATCCAGCCGCAGGCGTTGCCAAGCTGCCTGGTCGATCAGCTCGGTGCGCTGGACTATCTTTTTGTCGGCTCAAAAGAGTTTGCTGAGCGTTATTTCCCGAATGGCGTCACCCGTGCCGCGCTGCTGAAAGCCCCTGCCGTGGCCTTCGATCATCTCGACGATATGCATCAGGCGTTTTTGCAGCAGAACTTCGACCTACCGCCGGGCAGCGTGCCCTGTCATATCGTGAATTCGTCTGAAGCCTTCGTGCAGCTGGCCCGTCAGGGGACGACCTGCTGTATGATCCCGCATTTGCAGATTGAGAAAGAGTTGAAGAGCGGTGAACTTATCGACTTAACGCCGGGGCTGTATCAGCGTCGGATGTTGTACTGGCACCGTTTTGCGCCGGAGAGCCGCATGATGCGCAACGTCACCGATGCACTGCTGGCCTACGGGCATAAGGTGTTGAGACAGGATTAATAAAAAAGCCGGGTTACCCGGCTTTTTTGTCATTGATTACTGCGCAGGCGCCTGCTGTTGCTGCTGGCCCTGTGCGGGTTCCAGCTGGAAGACCACATCCACCTGATCGTCGAACTGAATGGTCGGCTGCTCGTAAGTTTCCTGTGCGGAAACCGGTGCGGCATCGGCCTTCATCATGCGAACCATCGGGCTTGGCTGGTAGTTAGAGACGTGGTAACGCACGCTATACACCGGGCCGAGCTTCGATTTGAAGCCAGAAGCCAGCTGCTCTGCCTGACGTACTGCGTCATCAATCGCCGCTTTGCGCGCTTCGTCTTTGTATTTCTCCGGTTGCGCAACGCCCAGCGACACGGAACGGATTTCGTTCAGACCCGCTTTCAGCGCGCCATCCAGCAGCGAGTTCAGCTTATCGAGCTGACGTACAGTCACTTCCACCGTACGCACGGCGCGATAGCCTTTTAGAATGCTTTTACCATTCTGATAGTCGTAATCTGGCTGAGTGCGAAGATTCGCGGAGTTAATGTCTTTCTTAGCAACGCCGTTCTGCTCAAGGAAAGAGAGATATTGCGCAACGCGATCGTCGGCCTGTTTCTTGGCTGACGCAGCATCTTTTGCCGCCACGTTCACTTCAATCGCAAGGGTTGCAACATCGGGAGCAGCGTCCACGCTTGCCGTACCGGAAGTGACAATGTGCGGTCCATTTGGCAATTCGTTTGCCTGTACCGATACTGCACCAAAACTGACTAATGCCGCCAGGGCCATCACTTTAAACTTCACTGTTATTCCTCCATGTTGCGAAGTGCCCACCTAAGGGCTCATGCCAGCAAGCTTAGCGCGTCTGCTTCAGTTGTCCATAAGACAACGCTTAGTTGAACAATACCTGTACGTGACTAATGCCCTCTTTCGCCAGCTGGAACGCGATAAACCACATCACCACGCCGACGAGAATATTAATGATGCGCTGCGCTTTGGCGGTGCGTAAGCGCGGGGCAAGCCAGGCGGCAAGTATCGCCAGACCAAAAAACCACAGGAAGGAAGCGCTCACGGTTCCCAGTGCGAACCAGCGTTTAGGTTCAACATCCAGCTGACCGCCCAGGCTGCCGAGCACCACGAAGGTATCCAGATAAACGTGTGGATTAAGCCAGGTCACCGCCAGCATGGTGGCGATGATCTTCCAGCGTCCCTGCTTCATCACTTCGGCGCTGGCAAGTTCCAGGTTACTGCTCATGGCGGTTTTCAATGCCCCAAAACCGTACCACAGCAGGAACGCCACGCCGCCCCAGGTCACCAGCGCCAGCAGCCACGGCGACTGCATCAGTAGCGCGCTGCCGCCAAAAATTCCGGCGCAAATGAGCAGCAAATCGCTGACGGCGCAGAGCATGGCGATCATCAGGTGATACTGTCGACGAATCCCCTGGTTCATAACAAACGCATTTTGGGGACCGAGCGGTAAAATCATGGCTGCGCCTAGCGCAAGGCCTTGAAAGTAATAAGATAACATGGGGAAATACTCTTACACGATTGTCGTTACGGCAGACTATACTGCGAGATCTTCATTAGAGGAAATTGATAATATTAATCCCTAATTAGCTACCCTAATGATGCCGTATTGAGATTCTGACAAACGTTTTAACTCCGGATTTAGCGTATGCTGAAGGTATCAGCAACCGTACCAAAGGAATGGATATGAAGCATAACGCGAAGGCTTTACTTTACTGCGCCGCATGGGTGTTTACCTGCTTGTGGGCTGCCACCGCCAGCGCGACCACAACGTTACGCTATACCGATCACGAACCGTACGGAAACATGCGTACCCGGCTCATAAAAGAGACTTTTTTTAGAGCGATTGAGACGGAATCCCTCGGTCGTCTGAAAATCGACGCCCACTGGAATGGCGAGCTGTCCACCAGCTATAACGCCTTAACAACTGTCAGCCAGGGCGGTGTTGCGGATATGGGCACTGTCGTCCCCGAATACACGCCCGACCTCCTTCCACGGCACCAGATATTTAAGAGCTTCCCTCTTGGGCCTGCCAGCGGTAATGCCCAGGCTGCCGCCTTTGAGCGCATCTTCAAGGATTATCGCCAGTTCGGGAACGAGCTTGAAAAAAATAACGTGATAAACCTGCAGTTTTTCCTTGGGTATCCAGTAGGTTTTTTCACCACCCAACCCAATGTAAAACTCGATCAGTTGAACGCAAGTAAATGGCGAACGGCCAGTTTCTGGCATCAGTCATTTTTACGTAACGCAGGTGGCATACCGGTGGATATGCCGTGGAATGAGCACATAACCGAAGCGCTGAAGGACGGGCAGCTTGACGGCCTGATGGTTAACCTCGACAGCGGGCACGATATTCACGCCGAGCGGGCCGCACCTTATATTCAGCTTTCTCCTTCCCTGTGGCTCGGACACGTATATCTGCTGGTGATGAATAAAGCGGTGTGGGACAGCCTCGACGTCAAGGATCGCGGTGCCATCAGACGTGCGGCCGCCGCTACGCAAAAACGTCTTGGCGCAGCGCAAGAGGCTAATCTGGCCGAGATGACCAACGCGATGAAACGGGAAGGCGCGACCATTCATTACCTGACAAACGACGAGCTGAAAGCCTGGCAAACCGCCACCGGGTATCAGCAGGTTCAGGCCGAATGGGTCACTCAGCAGGAAAACAAAGGAATCAGTGATGCGGGACTGTTGATGCAGGGTGTCAGTAGCATTGTTAACCAGACACTGAGATAAAAAAAACGCCCGCCGGTATTCACGCGCGGGCGTTGTTTGTCAGAACGGATTTATTCGCTCGCGTGTTCTTTCACGCGCTTGAAGTTCACGTCCATCTGCGGATACGGGAAGCTGATACCGTTAGCGTCAAATTCACGCTTAATGCGCTCCAGCACGTCCCAGTAAACTTCCTGCAAATCGCTGCTTTTGCTCCAGATGCGTACCACGAAATTGATCGACGAAGCACCCAGTTCGTTCAGACGAACAGTTCTCTCGCGGTCCTGGATGATACGAACATCCGACTCAATAATATTCGTCAGCAGCGCTTTTACCTTATCGATATCGGAATCATACGCCACGCTGATTAACAGTTCGTTACGACGTACCGGCTCGCGGGAAAAGTTAATGATGTTTCCGGCGATGATTTTACCGTTCGGCACCACAACGATACGGCCATCGACGGTGCGCAGAGTGGTGGAGAAAATCTGCACCTGCAGCACGGTCCCGGCAATGCCGCCCAAATCGACGTATTCACCGGAGCGGAACGGGCGGAAAGTCACCAGCAGCACGCCTGCGGCGAGGTTCGACAGTGAACCCTGCAGGGCCAGACCGATAGCCAGACCCGCAGCACCGAGTACCGCGATGACGGAGGCCGTCTGTACACCGACGCGCCCAAGCGCTGCAATCAGCGTAAAGGCAATCAGGCCGTAGCGCACCAGCGCGGAGAGGAAATCTGCCACCGTGGCATCAATCTGACGAGCGCGCATCACGCGGTTGATCGCATTGGACACTACGCGTGCCACGATCATACCGACGATAATAATCGCAATCGCCGCCACGATATTCACCGCATAACTCAGCAGTAGCGCCTGGTTGCGCACCAGCCAGGTGCCCGCGTTGTTGATGCCATCTACTACACCAAGATCATCCATTCATTCTTCCTTTTGCTAATCCAGACAAAAAATCCATCTCACTGGGAGACAGGCAGGTCAGTAAAGGGTAAACAAAAAGTGCTGATTATGCCAAACAGATCACACAATCGGCCGTGGCAGCCCGTTGAAAAGGCATAAAAAAAGGCCCGCAAATGCGGACCTTTTTAACGCTTTTCAGCAACTCAAATTACAGAACGTCAACCGCGTTCAGTTCTTTGAATGCCTGCTCCAGACGGGTAATCATAGAAGTCTGGGCAGCACGCAGCCATACGCGTGGATCGTAGTATTTCTTGTTCGGCTGGTCTTCGCCTTTCGGGTTGCCCAGCTGGCCTTGCAGGTAAGCTTCGTTGGTTTTGTAGTACTGCAGGATGCCGTCCCAGGTTGCCCATTGGGTATCGGTATCGATGTTCATTTTCACTACACCGTAGCTTACGGAGTCTTTGATTTCCTGAGCAGAAGAACCGGAACCGCCGTGGAAGACGAAGTTCAAGCTGTTGTGCGGCAGGTTGTGTTTCTTAGAAACATATTCCTGAGAATCGCGCAGGATAGTTGGAGTCAGAACAACGTTACCTGGCTTGTAAACGCCGTGTACGTTACCGAAAGATGCCGCGATGGTGAAACGTGGGCTGATTTTGCTCAGCTCGGTGTACGCGTAATCAACATCTTCTGGCTGGGTGTACAGTGCAGAAGCGTCCATGTGGCTGTTGTCCACGCCGTCTTCTTCACCACCGGTGCAACCCAGTTCGATTTCCAGGGTCATGCCCATTTTGGACATACGCGCCAGGTATTTGGAGCAGATTTCGATGTTTTCGTGCAGTGACTCTTCAGACAGGTCGATCATGTGAGAAGAAAACAGTGGCTTACCGGTCGCTGCGAAGTGTTTTTCACCCGCGTCCAGCAGACCGTCGATCCATGGCAGCAGTTTCTTCGCGCAGTGGTCGGTGTGCAGGATAACTGGAACACCGTAGTGCTCAGCCATCTGGTGTACGTGGTGCGCACCAGAGATAGCGCCCAGGATTGCTGCGCCCTGAGGAACATCAGTTTTAACGCCTTTACCCGCGATGAACGCAGCGCCGCCGTTAGAGAACTGTACGATAACCGGAGCTTTAACTTTTGCAGCGGTTTCCAGTACGGCGTTAATGGAGTCGGTACCCACGCAGTTAACTGCCGGCAGAGCAAAGTTGTTTTCTTTTGCTACCTGGAACACTTTCTGAACGTCATCACCAGTGATCACGCCAGGTTTTACGAAATCAAAAATTTTAGACATGTTACGTAGTCCTGTATCTTCGGCCGTTAGAAAAGGTGCGAGCTCTAAAAAGCACGCTGAAATTTGGGCAGGTTTCCCTGCCCATGAATGGCTTACTTCTTAGCGCGCTCTTCGAGCATTGCTACTGCTGGCAGAACTTTGCCTTCCACGAATTCGAGGAATGCGCCGCCACCAGTGGAGATGTAGGAAATTTTGTCGGAAATACCGAACAGGTCGATTGCCGCCAGGGTGTCGCCGCCGCCTGCGATGGAGAACGCTTCGCTGTCTGCGATTGCGTTAGCCACGATTTCAGTCCCTTTACGGAAGTTAGGGAATTCGAACACGCCAACCGGGCCATTCCACAGAATGGTTTTCGCGTTTTTCAGGATGTCAGCCAGTTTCTGTGCAGACACGTCGCCCAGGTCCAGAATCTGCTCTTCATCTTTGATGTCGTTAACAGACTTCAGCGTCGCGGTCGCTGTTTCAGAGAACTCGGTTGCTACGCGCACGTCAGTTGGGACTGGGATATCGCAAGTGGTCAGAAGGCGTTTAGCTTCGTCAACCAGGTCTGCTTCATACAGGGATTTACCCACGTTGTGGCCTTGAGCGGCAACGAAGGTGTTCGCGATACCACCGCCAACGATCAGCTGGTCAGCGATTTTAGACAGGGAATCCAGAACGGTCAGTTTGGTAGACACTTTAGAACCACCAACGATAGCAACCATTGGACGTGCGGGTTCTTTCAGTGCTTTACCCAGTGCTTCCAGTTCGTCAGCCAGCAGTGGACCTGCGCAAGCTACGTCTGCGAATTTACCGATACCGTGGGTAGAAGCCTGAGCACGGTGAGCCGTACCGAATGCATCCATCACGAAGACGTCGCACAGTGCAGCGTATTTTTTGGACAGTGCTTCGTCGTCTTTCTTCTCGCCTTTGTTAAAGCGAACGTTTTCCAGAACAACCAGTTCACCTGCAGCCACTTCAACGCCGTCCAGGTAGTCTTTAACCAGACGTACCGGGCTGGACAGTTTGTCTTTCAGGTAATTAACAACCGGCAGCAGAGAGAATTCTTCGTTGTACTCGCCTTCGGTCGGACGACCCAGGTGAGAGGTTACCATCACTTTCGCACCCTGTTTCAGTGCCAGTTCGATGGTTGGCAGAGAAGCACGAATACGCGCATCGCTGGTCACTTTGCCATCTTTAACAGGTACGTTCAGATCGGCACGGATGAAAACGCGTTTACCTGCCAGATCCAGATCGGTCATCTTAATTACAGACATGGTGAATCCTCTCGTTGATTCTTAAAGTTTTGCATGCGCACTTTGCGCCCTACCTGAAACCTTGTGCGGCCATGGCTAACGTGGTGTCGAGCATCCTGTTAGCAAAGCCCCATTCATTATCGCACCACACCAGCGTTTTGATGAGGTGAGCACCGCTGACCCGCGTCTGTGTACCATCGACAATGGCACTGTGCGGATCGTGGTTAAAATCTACTGAGACCAACGGTAATTCCGTATAGTCAACTATACCATGAAATGCACCCTGTGCCGCTTTTTGCAGCAACAGGTTGACTTCACTGGCTTTTACCGGTTTTTTAACCGTGACACTGAGGTCAATCGCGGTGACATTTATGGTCGGCACGCGAACCGCAATGGCTTCAAAACGGTCGTTAAACTGCGGAAAAATTCGGGTAATTCCGGCCGCCAGTTTCGTATCCACCGGAATGATTGACTGACTCGCCGCACGTGTGCGACGCAAGTCCGGGTGATACGCGTCGATAACCTGCTGATCGTGCATGGCGGAGTGAATCGTGGTTACTGTGCCCGATTCGATGCCATACGCATCGTCTAGCAGTTTGATGACCGGAATAATGCAGTTTGTGGTGCAGGAGGCATTAGAGACAATACGGTGTTCGGCTTGCAGCTCGAGATGGTTCACGCCGTAGACGACAGTTGCGTCGAGATCGTGACCACCGGGATGGGAAAACAGGACTTTCTTCGCGCCTGCTGCCAGATGCGCCTCGCCGTGTTCGCGATTGCCGTACACGCCGGTACAATCCAGCACCACATCCACACCCAATTCACGCCACGGCAGCGCGTCAATGCTGCGCTCATGCAGGACGCGAATCACATCATCGCCGACGAACAGTTGCTCTCTTTCCTGGCGTACATCCCAGGCAAAGCGCCCATGGCTGGTATCGTATTTCAACAAATGCGCCATACCCGCCGCGTCTGCCAGTTCATTGACAGCCACTACGGTGATTTCCGCCCGACGTCCTGATTCATATAATGCACGAACCACGTTACGTCCGATGCGACCAAAGCCATTAATCGCTACGCGTACGGTCATAGGTCTCCTGCAAGGCTATCCCTGAGATTGAGGTGGCTGAAAGAGTAATCCAGCTACGCTCAGAGGGGAATCCTTGCCTGTCACAAACTGCGACTGATTGGTCAATTGTCGAACATTTAATCGACTGAAACGCTTCAGCAAGAATAAGCGAAACGGGGAATAAAAGGAACGTTCGCCCGGAGGGATTCGCCATTTATCTGACTTGCGTCACATTTCTTCGGCCATTTTCCGCGGAATTATTCCACTCCGGCGAAAACATATTCGTCCTGGCCGTCATCCGTGGCGTCAGGTCCACTGTGCGACTATCGCAAAGTACAGGCGCCACGTTTGGACCCTCAGTGCGCAAATTTAAGGCTACTCTCCTCCTCCGGCAGTTTTTCCCCATAAAAAAACCAGGCGGTATTGCTACCCACCTGGTTTTTTATAGCGCCCGGCAAGACTCTCGCCGCCAGGCGTTTACGCGATTACAGCAGTTCTTTCGCTTTCGCGACTACGTTCTCAACGGTGAAGCCAAACTCTTCGAACAGCAGTTCTGCAGGTGCAGATTCGCCGAAGGTGGTCATACCGACGATGGCGCCGTTCAGGCCCACGTATTTGAACCAGTAGTCAGCGATACCGGCTTCCACAGCCACGCGCGCAGAAACGGCTTTCGGCAGTACGGATTCACGGTAAGCCGCATCCTGTTTGTCGAACGCGTCGGTAGACGGCATGGAGACCACGCGCGCTTTCACGCCTTCAGCAGACAGTTGATCCCACGCAGCAACCGCCAGCTCAACTTCAGAACCGGTTGCGATGATAATCAGCTGTGGCTGACCTGCGCAGTCTTTCAGCACGTAACCACCGCGAGCGATGTTAGCCAGCTGCTCTTCGGTACGATCCTGCTGTGCCAGGTTCTGACGAGAGAGAATCAGCGCGGTTGGACCGTCCTGACGCTCAACGCCATATTTCCACGCTACCGCAGACTCAACCTGGTCACATGGACGCCATGTGGACATGTTCGGGGTCACGCGCAGAGAAGCCACCTGCTCAACCGGCTGGTGAGTCGGGCCATCTTCGCCCAGACCGATAGAGTCATGGGTATAGACCATTACCTGACGCTGTTTCATCAGCGCAGCCATACGCACGGCATTACGCGCATATTCTACGAACATCAGGAAGGTAGAGGTGTACGGCAGGAAACCACCGTGCAGAGAGATACCGTTCGCAATGGCGGTCATACCGAATTCACGCACACCGTAATGGATGTAGTTACCGGCGGTATCTTCGTTGATCGCTTTAGAACCAGACCAGATCGTCAGATTAGACGGCGCCAGGTCAGCAGAGCCGCCGAGGAATTCTGGCAGCAGTGGACCGAAGGCTTCGATCGCATTCTGAGACGCTTTACGGCTGGCAATTTTAGCCGGGTTAGCTTGCAGCTTAGCGATGATCTCTTTCGCTTTCGCGTCGAAATCTTCCGGCATGTCACCTTTCATACGACGGGTGAATTCTGCCGCTTCCTGCGGGAAGGCTTTTGCGTAAGCTGCGAATTTCTCATTCCAGACGGACTCTTTCGCCTGGCCTGCTTCTTTGGCATCCCACTGAGCGTAAATCTCAGACGGAATTTCAAATGGCGCGTATTTCCAGCCCAGCTGTTCGCGGGTCAGTGCAATTTCTGCGTCGCCCAGCGGTGCGCCGTGAGAATCGTGAGTACCCGCTTTGTTTGGAGAACCGAAACCGATGATGGTTTTGCACATCAGCAGGGATGGTTTGTCAGTCACGGCACGCGCTTCTTCTACTGCACGTTTAATCGCGTCTGCATCGTGGCCGTCAACGCCACGCACAACGTGCCAGCCGTAGGCTTCGAAACGTTTTGCGGTGTCGTCAGTGAACCAGCCTTCAACGTGACCATCAATGGAGATGCCGTTGTCATCGTAGAACGCAACCAGTTTACCCAGCTTCAGAGTACCGGCCAGGGAGCACACTTCGTGAGAAATGCCTTCCATCATGCAGCCGTCGCCCATGAAAGCGTAGGTGAAGTGATCAACGATATCGTGACCTGGACGGTTGAACTGCGCCGCCAGCGTTTTCTCTGCAATCGCCATACCGACCGCATTCGCGATACCCTGACCCAGTGGACCGGTTGTGGTCTCAACGCCCGCGGTATAACCCACTTCCGGGTGACCTGGGGTTTTGGAGTGCAGCTGACGGAAGTTCTTCAGCTCTTCGATTGGCAGCGCATAACCCGTGAGGTGCAGCAGGCTGTAGATCAGCATAGAGCCGTGGCCGTTGGACAGCACGAAGCGGTCGCGGTCAGCCCAAGATGGGTTCTGCGGGTTATGGTTCAGGAAATCACGCCACAGGACTTCGGCAATGTCAGCCATACCCATAGGGGCACCCGGGTGACCGGATTTGGCTTTCTGTACTGCGTCCATGCTCAGCGCACGAATAGCATTAGCAAGCTCTTTACGTGAGGACATTTTAACTCCAGATCGGACTGTTAAAGGCCGCGCCCTTGACGACAGCGCGTTTTGGGCTATGCCAGAAAAAAGTGCCAACAATGTAACCCAAGCGACAAAGCATGTACATGGAGCATTCTTTTGCCCTTTAAGAAATCTCTGGATCACGCTCGCATGTTGCGCAATCTACTCGCCCGGGGCTCCAGATATTCCTTATACTTAGCGCGACTGCGGCTTCGCTGCCGGAGCATTTTTCAGACTTTTTTCAGTTAACGAGTACGGAAGCAACATCATGAAAATGCGTGCAATAGTGCTGGCCCTGGGTACGACGCTCCTGCTGAGCGGTTGTCAGAATATGGATTCAAACGGTCTGATGAGCTCTGGCGCAGAAGCCTTCCAGGCTTATTCCCTGAGCGATGCGCAGGTCGTCGCGCTGAGCGACCAGGCGTGTAAAGAGATGGACGGAAAAGCGACCATCGCACCGGCCAGTAGCACTTACGCGCAGCGTCTGAACAAGATTGCCGCCGCGCTGGGCGATAACATCAACGGCCAGGCAGTGAATTACAAAGTCTATATGGCAAAAGACGTGAACGCGTTTGCGATGGCGAACGGCTGTATCCGCGTTTACAGCGGGCTGATGGACATGATGACGGACAACGAAGTCGAAGCGGTGATCGGCCATGAAATGGGCCACGTCGCACTCGGCCACGTGAAGAAAGGTATGCAGGTGGCGCTCGGCACCAATGCCGTGCGTGCGGCGGCAGCCTCTGCAGGCGGTATCGTTGGCAGTCTGTCCCAATCCCAACTGGGCGATGTGGGCGAAAAACTGGTTAACTCCCAGTTCTCCCAACGTCAGGAGTCAGAAGCGGACGACTACTCCTACGATCTGTTGCGCAAGCGCGGGATCAATCCGTCAGGCTTAGCCACCAGCTTTGAGAAACTGGCAAAACTGGAAGAAGGCCGTCAAAGCTCAATGTTTGACGATCACCCGGCGTCCGCAGAGCGTGCGCAACATATCCGCGATCGCATGGCGGCAGACGGGATCAAATAATCCCCTCCAGAAAAGCCAGTAACGACACGGGCAGCGCAGCGTCACCTGGGAGTACATGAGGGTGACGGGCACTGCCCGGTTTCAAAAAGGCGAGTCAAACAGCCCGATTACTCGCCTTTTTTGGCTGCCTGAATGTACAGCATTTCCAGCGCCAGCGTCGCAGCGGCCAGAGCCGTGATTTCAGACTGATCGTACGCTGGCGCCACTTCTACCACATCCATCCCCACGATGTTCAGGTCTTTCAGACCGCGAACCAGTTTGATCGCACGGTCAGACGTCAGGCCGCCAATGACCGGCGTACCGGTGCCCGGTGCAAACGCGGGGTCCAGGCAGTCGATATCAAAGGTCAGGTAGACAGGCATGTCGCCGACAATTTGCTTCACCTGCGCGATGATGTCGTCCACGCCGCGATCGTTCACCTGGCAGGCGTCCAGCACGGTGAAGCCGTTGTCTTTGTCGAATTCAGTACGGATACCGATCTGCACAGAGTGATTTGGATCGATCAGGCCTTCGTTCGGCGCGGTGTAGAACATGGTGCCATGGTCAAACTCGCAGCCGTTCGCGTAGGTGTCCGTGTGGGCATCGAAATGCACTAGCGCCATTTTACCGAAATGTTTCGCGTGCGCGCGCAGCAGCGGCAGCGTCACAAAGTGGTCACCGCCGAAGGAGAGCATGCGCTTACCGGCAGCCAGCAGTTTTTCTGCGTGCGCCTGGAGTTTTTCGCTCATTTCACGTGCGTCGCCGAAGGCATACACCAGATCGCCGCAGTCGACGACGTTCAGGCGCTCACGCATATCGAAGTTCCACGGGAAACGGTTGTGCTCCCAGGCCAGGTTGGTAGAGACCTGACGAATGGCCGCCGGACCGTGACGGCCACCGGCACGACCGGAGGTTGCCATATCAAACGGAACGCCGGTGATTACCCAGTCAGCGTCGCTGTCGTACGGCTGGAAGTTCATCGGAAGACGTAAAAAACCAAACGCGTTAGATACCAGAGAGTTGTCGTACTGATGACCTAAAGTGCTCATGTCCTGACCTCATGTAGAGTCGATGCATTAAAAATAGATGAAAAAAAATCCCCTCCGCGTCGTTAAACCCGACGAGGAAGGGACTGATTCGGAAACTGCATGTTGTTGCGAATTATCGCCGTTAATTCGTACAGGTTCAAGTATCCCTTAGGCCCGGTAAGCGCAGCGCCACCGGGCATTAACGGTTACTCGTCTTCCAGATAGGTGTACCCGTACAGACCCGCTTCAAACTCTTCCAGGAACTGCTGCTGCAGCGCAGCGTCCAGATCGGTGTTTTTCACCTGATCGCGGAACTGAGTCAGCAGTTTTTTCGGATCCAGCTGCACGTACTCCAGCATGTCCGCCACGGTGTCGCCCTCGTCGGAAAGCTCCACTTCGACGTTGCCGTCAGGGAAGACAAAGACGTCAACCGCTTCGGTATCACCGAACAGGTTGTGCATGTTGCCTAAAATTTCCTGATACGCACCGACCATAAAGAAGCCCAGCATTGGCGGGTTCTCAGGATCGTACTCCGGCATTGGCATGGTGGTGGCAATCCCGTCGCCGTCCACGTAGTGATCGATAGCGCCGTCGGAATCACAGGTGATGTCCAGCAGCACTGCGCGACGTTCCGGCGCATGATTCAGCCCTTCCAGCGGCAGTACCGGGAACAGCTGATCGATACCCCAGGCATCTGGCATCGACTGGAACAGCGAGAAGTTGACGTAAATCTTATCCGCCATACGTTCCTGCAGTTCGTCGATAATCGGACGGTGCGCACGGTTGCTCGGGTCGAGCTGTTTCTGCACTTCGTGGCACATATTCAGATACAGCTGCTCTGCCCATGCGCGTTCCTGCAGACTAAAGGTGCCTGATGAATAGCCGACGTGAATGTCATGCAGATCCATCTGGCTGTCGTGCAGCCATTCACGCAGGGAGCGACGGGTGCCCGGCTCATGCATCTCCTGCCAGGTTTCCCACATGTTTTGCAGAGCACGCGGCGCATCGTCCTGCGGTGGTGTCGCTTCCGTATTCTCGCTGCGTTCAACACCGATGATATTGGAAACCAGCACCGTATGGTGCGCGGTAACCGCACGGCCAGACTCGGTGATCACCGTTGGATGCGGCAAACCGTTCTCTTCACAGGCATCACCAATCGCCCAGATAATGTTGTTCGCGTACTCGTTCAGGCCGTAGTTCACGGAGCAGTCAGACTGCGAGCGCGTTCCTTCGTAGTCCACACCCAGACCGCCGCCGACATCGAAGCACTCGATGTTAACGCCAAGCTTATGCAGCTCGACATAGAAGCGAGCCGATTCACGTACGCCCGTGGCGATATCGCGAATATTGGCCATCTGCGAACCGAGGTGGAAGTGCAGAAGCTGGATACTGTCCAGACGACCGCGTTCGCGCAGCATTTCCACCAGTTGCAGAACCTGACCCGCAGCCAGACCGAATTTGGATTTTTCGCCGCCGGAGGACTGCCATTTACCGGAACCTTGCGACGCCAGACGCGCACGCACGCCCAGGCGCGGCACCACGTTCAGACGCTCGGCCTCTTCCAGCACAATGGCGATTTCCGTCATCTTCTCGATAACCAGATAGACCTTGTGGCCCATCTTCTCGCCAATCAGCGCCAGACGAATGTATTCACGGTCTTTATAGCCGTTACAGACGATCACCGAGCGCGTCATACCGGCGTGCGCCAGTACCGCCATCAGTTCCGCTTTAGAACCGGCTTCCAGACCCAGTGGTTCACCGGAATGGATTAGCGATTCAATGACACGACGGTGCTGGTTTACCTTGATTGGATAGACCAGGAAGTAGTCGCCCTTGTATCCATAAGACTCACGCGCGCGCTTGAACGCCGCATTAATGGAGCGCAAACGGTGTTGCAGGATCTGCGGGAAGCAGAACAGTGCAGGCAGACGTTGCCCTTGCGCTTCGCGCGCTTTCACCAGTTTGGCGAGATCCACGCGAGCTTCCGGTACGTCAGGATCCGGGCAAACGCTGATATGGCCCAGTTCGTTGACGTCGTAGTAGTTATTACCCCACCAGGCAATATTGTATGTGCGCAGCATCTTGCTGGCCTCTTCGGAGCTCATCGCAACCTCCTGCATAGAACGTAGTACACCCTGTCCGCCCGCTGACGAAGGCGAAACCGAAGACATGTCGTCAGACATAGCGAACCTCAACTCTTTGTATTAAGTGTAAAACAGTTGACTACTATCGCAGTGTCACACCGCGATAACAACCCATAAACGGCCCCGCATTCCAGCAGAGTGTGCTGAAATTCAGACCGTGCGACCGGTTTCTTATTCATATCATTGTAAAACACGTAACCGAACTCTGTATGACAAGGTTCGGCGAAACCACGAGATAACTCCTGAATTAACAAGAGCACCCTTGTTCAGTTTTCACAAAGCGGATGACCGGCCCTGGAATCCTGAGAAGCACCGAAATGGGTATAACATCGGCAGGTTTGCAGATTAGAAATGCGAGTTGCGGGAAACAGACGCACGCCAGAACAGCGTAACTGAGTTAGCGGAAAACGAGAGTTCATTATCGGGTATCACCTCCACGGCCGCCTTCAGAAGACGAACCTCAAGCCAAAGCTAAGTGTTCACTGCTCAACCCGGCTGGAAGTGGCGACACGATGAAATCATCGAGCGCTTTTTTGTATGAGCCGCGCGCCGCGTTTTATACCCACATCACTCCCAAAATGCAAAGTATAAATGCGCGCCTTGCCAGCCCCGTCAGGAAAAATTTCCACCTGCGTTTTCAGCACAGTGAGACCTTAGTCAAAAAAAACTGGAAATCGGGCGAAGAAGTGACCTAAAATAGCCGTCCAGATGTTAATCCATCTATACTGATTAACACTCAGACTGCCGGTGTCATTTACCTGCCGGTCTTGGTAGAATCGTCTTCTACGGCCATTCCGCACAGCAGTTTGAGCTTACCAAATTATCCTTAGGTGAAATAAAACATGGCAAAACACCTGTTTACGTCCGAGTCTGTATCAGAAGGGCATCCTGATAAAATCGCTGACCAAATCTCCGATGCAGTGCTGGATGCGATCCTTGAGCAGGATCCTAAAGCGCGCGTGGCGTGCGAAACCTATGTCAAAACGGGCATGGTTCTGGTAGGTGGTGAGATCACCACCAGTGCATGGGTCGATATCGAAGAGATCACCCGTAACACCGTGCGTGAAATCGGCTACGTGCATTCTGATATGGGCTTTGATGCCAACTCTTGCGCCGTTTTAAGCGCAATTGGCAAACAGTCCCCGGACATCAATCAGGGCGTCGATCGTACCGATCCGCTTGAGCAAGGTGCTGGCGACCAGGGCCTGATGTTTGGCTACGCGACCAACGAAACCGACGTGCTGATGCCTGCACCCATCACTTACGCGCACCGTCTGGTGCAGCGTCAGGCTGAAGTGCGTAAAAACGGCGCGCTGCCGTGGCTGCGCCCGGATGCAAAAAGCCAGATCACTTTCCAGTATGACGACGGTAAAATCGTCGGTATCGACGCGGTCGTACTGTCGACTCAGCACTCCGAAGACGTTTCGCTGAAAACGCTGCAGGAAGCGGTCATGGAAGAGATCATTAAGCCGGTTCTGCCTGCAGAATGGCTGAATGCCTCCACCAAGTACCACATCAACCCAACGGGCCGTTTTGTTATCGGTGGCCCAATGGGCGACTGCGGTCTGACCGGTCGTAAGATTATCGTTGATACCTACGGCGGCATGGCTCGTCACGGTGGCGGCGCGTTCTCCGGTAAAGATCCGTCTAAAGTTGACCGTTCTGCTGCGTACGCTGCACGTTATGTGGCGAAAAACATCGTGGCTGCGGGCCTGGCAGATCGTTGTGAAATTCAGGTTTCCTACGCAATCGGCGTGGCAGAACCTACCTCCATCATGGTTGAAACGTTCGGTACCGAGAAAATCTCTACCGAACAGCTGACCCTGCTGGTGCGCGAGTTCTTCGACCTGCGTCCATACGGCTTGATCCAGATGCTGGATCTGCTGCACCCAATCTACAAAGAAACCGCTGCATACGGTCACTTTGGTCGCGAACATTTCCCATGGGAAAAAACCGACAAAGCCGCCCTGCTGCGTGACGCTGCCGGTCTGTAATTAACAACTGATAGCGTTCTTAAAGGCCAGCCTCGTGCTGGCCTTTAGCATTTCTGCTCCCGGAATTTTGCCCGCCCGCGCTTCGCTTTTGTAAGCTCCATTTCTTTAACGCCCTGCACGCGTGAGATATCGCCGCCACCCGGCAAACCACTCCTACTGAAACCGCTTACACCACGCGATAAAAGCTCTTCTTTCAGAATCATCTCTTTGCATGTTCTGCCTTCATCTGCTGTTACATTTCATTTCAGTTAAGTCTGAAACTGCGTTAAACGGGATGCACATCAACAGAATTAACACTATATTTTCAGAGCTTTAATAAAACTGACAGTTATAAGTGAGTGTAACCGATTACACCAATGTGAGTAGCGTCACATATTTTTACGCCGTACTAACCTACCCTTTACATCGATAAAACTGATAACCCAACTGGAGGGCATAATGCCTGACAATAATAAACAGGGGCGTACGTCCAACAAGGCGATGACATTCTTTGTCTGCTTCCTCGCAGCCCTGGCAGGACTTCTTTTCGGCCTGGATATCGGCGTCATTGCCGGTGCTTTACCCTTCATCACCGATGAATTCCAGATCAGCCCACATACCCAGGAATGGGTGGTGAGCTCCATGATGTTCGGCGCTGCCGTCGGTGCCGTTGGCAGCGGCTGGCTCTCCTACCGTCTCGGACGTAAAAAGAGCCTGATGATTGGCGCGATTCTGTTTGTCGCCGGTTCACTCTGCTCCGCCGCCGCACCTAACGTCGAAGTGCTGATCATCTCCCGCGTACTGCTCGGTCTGGCGGTTGGCGTGGCGTCGTACACTGCCCCGCTGTATCTGTCTGAAATCGCGCCAGAGAAAATTCGCGGCAGCATGATCTCCATGTATCAGCTGATGATCACCATCGGTATTCTTGGCGCGTACCTTTCCGATACGGCCTTCAGCTACAGCGGCGCATGGCGCTGGATGCTGGGCGTGATTATCATCCCGGCCATTTTGCTGCTGATCGGTGTCTTCTTCCTGCCGGACAGCCCGCGCTGGTACGCCGCGAAACGTCGCTTCCATGATGCGGAACGCGTGCTGATGCGCCTGCGTGATACCAGTGCTGAAGCTAAAAACGAGCTTGATGAAATCCGCGAAAGCCTGAAGGTCAAACAGACCGGCTGGGCGCTGTTTAAAGAGAACAGCAACTTCCGTCGCGCGGTGTTCCTCGGTGTGCTGTTACAGGTGATGCAGCAGTTCACCGGGATGAACGTCATCATGTACTACGCGCCAAAAATCTTTGAGCTGGCCGGGTATACCAACACCACCGAGCAGATGTGGGGCACCGTGATCGTCGGTCTGACCAACGTGCTGGCGACCTTTATCGCAATCGGTCTGGTTGACCGCTGGGGCCGTAAGCCAACGCTGACCTTAGGTTTCCTGGTGATGGCTATCGGGATGGGCGTGCTGGGGACCATGATGCATATGGGCATTCACTCCGCGACCGCGCAGTACTTTGCCGTCGCGATGCTGCTGATGTTTATCGTCGGTTTTGCGATGAGTGCCGGTCCGCTGATTTGGGTGCTGTGTTCCGAAATCCAGCCGCTGAAAGGGCGTGATTTTGGTATCACCTGCTCAACGGCAACGAACTGGATTGCCAACATGATCGTCGGCGCAACGTTCCTGACCATGCTGAATACCCTCGGCAATGCCAATACCTTCTGGGTATACGGCGGGCTGAACCTGTTCTTTATTGTTCTGACACTGTGGCTGGTTCCGGAAACCAAACACGTCTCTCTGGAACATATCGAACGCAACCTGATGAAAGGCCGTCCACTGCGTGAGATTGGGGCGCAGAACTAAGATTATTTTGGCCTGATGCCCTCCCCCATCACACGGGGAGCGGGTGATACACGAAAAGCCTTCTCCACCGGAGAAGGCTTTACTGTTTATATCCACCGCATTATCCTCTGGCCCTATGAAAACCCCACGTCTTCCCATCGCCCTCCAGCAAGCCGTTATGCGCGCATTGCGGGATAAACTCGCGCAGGCCAACCTGAAGCTCGGGCGAAATTACCCTGAACCTAAACTGGTCTATCAGCAGCGCGGGACGTCGGCGGGCACCGCGTGGCTGGAATCCTACGAGATCCGTCTCAATCCGGTGCTGATGATGGAAAACCAGCAGGCGTTTATCGACGAAGTTGTCCCTCATGAGCTGGCGCATCTGCTGGTGTGGAAACACTTTGGCCGCGTGGCACCGCACGGCAAAGAGTGGAAATGGATGATGGAAGCCGTGCTGGGTGTTCCCGCCCGCCGTACGCACCAGTTTGAGCTGGAATCGGTGCGGCGAAATACCTTCCCCTACCGCTGCCAGTGCCAGCAGCACCAGCTGACCGTTCGCAGACATAATCGTGTGGTACGCGGCGAGGCCATCTACCGCTGCGTTAAATGCGGCGAGCCGCTGGTCGCAGAATAATCAATTGAACAATCAGGAACTTTCCTGATCTGACTGATTGCATACTGGAACATCTTTCGCTACGTTGCGGGCTTATTTTGACACGGAGTTTGAGATGTCCCGTCACTATTCTTTCGCTGTTGCCTTTCTGGCGACGGTGCTTGCAGGCCCCGCGCTGGCCGAAGGTATTAACAGTTTTTCCCAGGCCAAAGCCGCAGGCGTCAAAGTGAACGCCGACGCGCCGGGTGATTTCTACTGCGGATGTAAAATTAACTGGCAGGGCAAAAAAGGGGTCGTTGACCTCGAATCCTGCGGTTACAAAGTGCGCAAAAATGAAAACCGCGCTAACCGTATCGAATGGGAACACGTGGTGCCGGCATGGCAGTTCGGCCATCAGCGCCAGTGCTGGCAGGATGGCGGCCGTAAAAACTGCGCCAAAGATCCCGTCTATCGCCAGATTGAAAGTGATATGCACAACCTGCAGCCCGCCGTGGGTGAGGTCAACGGCGACCGCGCCAACTTCATGTACAGCCAGTGGAACGGCGGCGAAGGTCAGTACGGCCAGTGCACAATGAAAGTCGATTTCAAAGAGAAAGTGGCCGAGCCGCCAGCCCGCGCGCGCGGCAGTATCGCCCGCACCTACTTCTATATGCGCGATCGCTACGACCTGAACCTCTCCCGCCAGCAGACCCAGCTTTTTAGCGCCTGGGATAAGCTGTATCCGGTCACCGACTGGGAGTGTGAGCGCGATAACCGCATCGCCAAAGTCCAGGGGAATCACAACCCGTACGTGCAGCGGGCTTGCCAGGCGCAAAAGAGCTAACCTACACTAGCGGCAATTGTTATTTTACCCCTCACTTCGCCCACTCCCGTCGGGAGTGGGAAGTTTTAGATGGAATACTGACTATGCGCATCCCTCGCATCTATCACCCTGAACCGATCACCGCAGGCCACGAAATCGCCCTCTCCGACGAAGCCGCGAACCACGTAGGCCGCGTATTGCGCATGGGCGCAGGCCAGGCCGTACAGCTTTTCGACGGCAGCAACCAGGTGTTCGACGCCGAAATCACTCGCGCCGATAAAAAGAGTGTGCAGGTGAATGTATTGCGAGGCGAAGTGGATGACCGCGAATCTCCGCTGCACATTCATCTGGGCCAGGTGATGTCGCGCGGTGAAAAAATGGAATTCACCATTCAGAAATCGATCGAACTGGGTGTAAGCCTCATTACGCCACTTTTTTCTGAGCGCTGTGGCGTTAAACTGGATGCTGAACGTCTGAACAAAAAGATTCAGCAATGGCAGAAAATCGCCATCGCCGCTTGCGAACAGTGCGGCCGCAACCGCATTCCGACGATCCGCCCGCCCATGGATTTAGAGGCGTGGTGTGCCGAACAAGAGAGCGGCTTAAAGCTTAATCTTCACCCGCGCGCCAGCGCCAGCATCAATACGCTGCCGCTGCCGGTGGAAAGCGTGCGGCTGCTGATCGGCCCGGAAGGTGGGCTGTCGGCAGACGAAATTGCCATGACCGCACGTTATGAATTTACTGATATTCTGTTGGGACCTCGCGTTCTACGTACTGAGACGACTGCACTCACAGCCATCACTGCACTCCAGGTGCGTTTTGGCGATCTGGGTTGAAGCATTAACGGAGAAGAACAATGATCAAGCTCGGCATCGTGATGGACCCCATCGCAAGCATTAACATCAAGAAAGATTCCAGCTTCGCTATGCTGCTGGAAGCACAGCGTCGCGGCTACCAGCTTCATTACATGGAGATGGCCGATCTGTACCTGAATAATGGTGAAGCCCGCGCGCGGACGCGCATCGTGAACGTCGAGCAAAATTACAATAAATGGTACGAATTCGGATCTGAGCAGGATATTCCCCTCGCCGAACTCGATGTGATCCTGATGCGTAAAGATCCCCCGTTCGACACCGAATTCATCTACTGCACCTATATTCTTGAGCGCGCAGAAGAGAAAGGCACGCTGATTGTTAACAAACCGCAGAGCCTGCGCGACTGTAACGAGAAGCTTTATACCGCCTGGTTCTCCGACCTGACGCCAGAAACGCTCGTCACCCGTAACAAAGCACAGCTGAAAGCTTTCTGGCAGAAACACGGCGACATCATTCTGAAGCCGCTGGACGGGATGGGCGGTGCGTCGATCTTCCGCGTGAAAGAAGGCGATCCAAACCTTGGTGTTATTGCTGAAACCCTGACCGAGCACGGCACCCGCTACTGCATGGCGCAGAACTATATTCCGGCTATTGTGGACGGCGATAAACGCGTGCTGGTCGTCGATGGCGAGCCGGTACCTTACTGCCTGGCGCGTATTCCGCAGGGCGGCGAAACGCGTGGCAATCTGGCGGCCGGTGGCCGTGGTGAGCCGCGCCCGCTGACGGAAAGCGACTGGGAAATCGCGCGCCGCGTCGGCCCGATGCTGAAAGCCAAAGGGCTGATTTTCGTCGGTCTGGATATCATCGGTGACCGCCTGACGGAAGTGAACGTCACCAGCCCGACCTGTATCCGCGAAATCGAAGCCGAGTTCCCGGTCTCGATCACCGGTATGCTGATGGACGCGATTGAAAAACGTCTGAAGCAGTAACGCTCTCGCACATGCCGCCGGTCATCCACCTGCGGCGAAGTCAATAGTGACAAGGCCCAGCTTTCTCCGCATACTGGGCCTTGTCGCTTTTTAAACCAGGAATCAGAACCTCTGACAATGAATTTACAGCATCACTTTCTTATTGCCATGCCTGCTCTCCAGGACCCGATTTTCCGTCGAGCTGTCGTGTATATCTGTGAATACAGCGAAGACGGCGCAATGGGGATTATCATCAACAAACCGCTGGAAAACCTGCAAATCGAGGGCATTCTTGAGAAGCTCAAGATCACGCCTGAAGAGCGCGCCCCGGAAATCCGCCTGGATAAGCCGGTGATGCTCGGTGGCCCGCTGGCAGAAGATCGCGGCTTTATTTTGCATACGCCTCCGGGTTTCTCCTCCAGCATTCGCGTTTCCGATAATACGGTGATCACCACTTCGCGCGACGTTCTGGAAACCCTCGGCACGCACAATCAGCCTTCCGAAGTGCTGGTCGCGCTGGGCTACTCCTCCTGGGAGAAAGGCCAGCTGGAGCAGGAAATTCTCGATAACGCGTGGCTCACGGCCCCGGCGGATCTGAATATTCTGTTTAAAACCCCGATCGCCGATCGCTGGCGTGAAGCGGCAAAACTCATTGGTATCGACATCCAGACCATGCCTGGTGTGGCGGGGCATGCATAATGAGCGGAACGCTTCTCTCCTTTGATTTCGGCACCCGAAGTATTGGCGTGGCGATTGGTCAGCGCATTACCGGCACGGCACGCCCGTTAACGGCGATCAAAGCCCAGGACGGTACCCCCGACTGGGCCATTATCGAGCGCCTGCTGAAAGAGTGGCAGCCCGAAGCCGTGATCGTTGGGCTACCGCTCAACATGGACGGCACCGAGCAGCCGCTCACCGCCCGTGCGCGCAAGTTTGCAAATAAGATCCATGGCCGCTTTGGCGTCGTCGTTAAGCTGCACGATGAACGTCTGAGCACCGTTGAAGCCCGCGCAGGTCTGTTTGAGCATGGCGGATTCCGCGCGCTAAACAAAGGTAGCGTCGATTCTGCTTCGGCGGTGATTATTCTCGAAAGCTACTTCGAGCAAGGGTTTTAATTTCGCTAAAGCCTTCCCTGCGCTTTGCGCTCTGCAAGGCTTTGGTCGAAATTCTGCATACCCGCCTGCTGCCCGGTCTGGATCACACCGGGCAACTGCCAGGTTTTCCCTTCGCGGATAAGATTGGCCGACGCCGGTGTGTTCACCAGCATCTCAAACAGCGCTACGCGCCCGCCCTGAAGGTCCCGTACCAGTTTTTGTGCCAGCACCGCACGCAGGCTTCCTGCCAGTTGGTTTCGCACCGGATCTTTCTCTTCTGCCGGAAAGGTGTCCACCAGCCGTTCAATGGCCTGAGCCGCCCCGCGCGTGTGCAGCGTCGCCAGCACCAGATGCCCGGTCTCCGCGGCCGTGAGCGCAAGGCGGATCGTTTCGCTATCGCGCAGTTCACCCAACAAAATGACATCCGGATCTTCACGCAGCGCCGCCCGCAGCGCCTGAGCAAATGACGGGCAGTGCAGGCCAATTTCCCGCTGCTGAATCAGGCACCGCTGGCTTTGATAGACGTACTCCACCGGATCTTCCAGCGTCAGAATATGGCCGTCGGAATGGTGGTTGAGATAATCCACCATCGCCGCAAGCGTTGTGGATTTGCCGCTGCCGGTGGCCCCCGTCACCAGAATCAAGCCATTGTCACTGGAGAGCAGGTCGGGAATAACGCGCGGCGCGCCAAGCGTTGAGAGCTGAGGGCACTCCTCCGGCAGAAGTCTCAGCGTCAGCGAGACGCCATGGATATGCACAAACGCGCTGGCACGCAGACGCTTGCCACTGAGCAAGGTCACCGCGAAATCCACGTGTCCATTTGCCCACCAGACGCCCTGCTGTTCGTCATTCAGCCATGTTTTTAACAGCTGCGCGACATCAGGCGGAGGAAAGGGTGCCGGCTCAAGTTTGCCTAATCTACGCCAGCGCGGTGACGAGTCGCTGCACAGGTGTAGATCCGAGACATAATGCTTTACACTAAGGGCCACAATTTCTTCCATATCCATACAACCATCCTCGGACTCATGAACGACATTGCGCATAACCTGGCACAGGTCAGGGACAAAATCTCAGCCGCTGCAACGCGTTGCGGCCGTGCTTCAGAAGAAGTTTCGTTGCTTGCAGTGAGTAAAACGAAGCCTGCGAGCGCCATCGCAGAAGCCATCGACGCCGGGCAGCGCGCTTTTGGCGAAAACTACGTTCAGGAAGGTGTGGACAAAATTCGCTATTTCCAGCAAACCGGGAAAACGAATCTTGAGTGGCACTTTATCGGCCCGTTGCAGTCGAACAAAAGTCGGCTGGTTGCTGAGCATTTTGACTGGTGTCATACGATCGATCGCCTGCGCATTGCCACACGGTTGAGCGATCAACGCCCTGCCGACATGGCACCGCTTAACATCCTGATTCAAATCAATATTAGCGATGAGAACAGTAAGTCTGGTATCACTCTGGCTGAACTGGATGCACTGGCCGAACAGGTGTCTGAACTGCCCGGTTTGACCCTGCGCGGGCTGATGGCGATTCCGGCACCGGAAACGAGTTACGACAGGCAGTTTGCCGTAGCACAGCAAATGGCTGTAGCATTTGAGGCGCTTAAAGCGCGCTACACGACCGTAGACACGCTTTCACTGGGCATGTCGGACGATATGGAAGCCGCCATCGCGGCAGGCAGCACTATGGTGCGCATCGGTACAGCCATTTTCGGTGCGCGCGATTACCCCCCAAAATAAGGAAACCTGAGGAACGCCATGAAGACGTTGACTTTCCTGCTCTCAACGGTCATTGAGCTGTATACGATGGCGCTGCTGTTACGCGTCTGGATGCAGTGGGCTCGTTGTGATTTTTATAACCCGTTCTCGCAGTTTGTCGTGAAAATCACACAACCTGTTATTGGGCCGCTGCGCCGCATTATCCCACCGATGGGGCCGATCGACAGCGCCTCTCTGCTGGTGGCGTTTGTGCTCAGTATCATCAAAGCTATCGTGCTGTTTATGGTGGTCACCTTCCAGCCGATCATCTGGATCGCAGCGGTGCTGATCCTGCTGAAAACCATTGGCCTGCTGATCTTCTGGGTGCTACTGGTGATGGCGGTCATGAGCTGGGTGAGTCGCGGCCGTAGCCCGGTTGAATACGCCATGATTCAGCTGACGGAGCCGCTCCTGCGCCCGATCCGCAATCTGCTGCCAGCCATGGGCGGGATCGATTTTTCGCCGATGATTCTGGTGCTGCTGCTGTATGTCCTGAACATGGGCATCGCTGAACTGTTACAGTCAACGGGCAACATGCTGCTGCCGGGGCTGTGGATGGCGCTATGAGTGCCGTCAGCCACATCGCCGACGGGCTGGTTTTGCGGCTGTATATTCAGCCGAAAGCCAGCCGCGACAGCATAGTGGGATTACATGGCGACGAGCTAAAAGTCGCCATTACCGCCCCTCCCGTGGACGGCCAGGCGAACGCGCATTTGACCAAATATCTGGCAAAACAGTTTCGCGTCGCCAAAAGCCAGGTCATCATTGAAAAGGGTGAGCTGGGGCGTCATAAACAGGTAAAAATCCTCAACCCGCAACACATCCCGACGGAAGTCGCGGCACTGTCACAACAGGATTAACGTATGCAGAAAGTTGTTCTCGCGACCGGTAACGCCGGTAAAGTGCGCGAGCTGGCCTCGCTATTAAATGATTTTGGTCTGGATGTGGTCGCGCAGACCGAGCTGGGCGTCGAGTCCGCGGAAGAGACCGGCCTGACGTTTATCGAAAACGCGATTCTGAAAGCGCGCCATGCGGCACAGGTCACTGGCCTTCCGGCTATCGCGGATGATTCCGGGCTGGCGGTCGATGCGCTGGGCGGCGCGCCGGGCATTTACTCTGCGCGCTATTCTGGCGTAGACGCCACCGATCAGCAAAATCTGGAAAAGCTGCTGGAGACGCTGAAAGCGGTGCCGGACGAGCAGCGCCAGGCGCAGTTCCACTGTGTGCTGGTCTATATGCGTCATGCGGAAGATCCCACGCCGATTGTTTGCCACGGCAGCTGGCCTGGCGTGATTGCCCGCGAATCATCAGGAAATGGCGGCTTTGGCTACGATCCGATTTTCTTTGTCCCCTCTGAGGGCAAAACCGCAGCGGAACTGACCCGCGAAGAAAAAAGCGCGATTTCCCATCGTGGACGCGCGTTGAAACTGTTACTGGAAGCATTACGTAATGGCTAATTTGCCACCTCTGAGTCTTTATATTCACATCCCATGGTGCGTGCAGAAATGCCCGTACTGCGATTTCAATTCGCACGCGCTGAAAGGCGAAGTGCCGCATGACGACTACGTTCAGCATCTTTTGACCGATCTGGATGCCGACGTACCTTACGCACAGGGACGTGAAGTTAAGACCATTTTTATTGGTGGCGGTACACCGAGCCTGCTTTCTGGCCCGGCGATGCAGACGCTGCTGGACGGCGTGCGTGCGCGCCTGAATCTGGCAGCCGATGCGGAAATCACAATGGAAGCCAACCCGGGTACCGTGGAAGCCGATCGTTTTGTCGAGTATCAGCGCGCCGGAGTGAACCGTATCTCGATTGGCGTACAGAGCTTTAGCGAACCTAAGCTCAAGCGCCTGGGGCGTATTCACGGCCCGGAAGAGGCGAAACGCGCGGCACACCTGGCAACCGGTCTGGGGCTTCGCAGCTTTAACCTCGATTTGATGCACGGCTTGCCCGATCAGTCTCTGGAAGAGGCACTGGACGATTTGCGCCAGGCTATCGAGCTGAACCCGCCGCATCTCTCCTGGTATCAGCTGACCATTGAGCCAAATACCCTGTTTGGTTCGCGCCCGCCGGTCCTGCCCGACGACGACGCCCTGTGGGATATTTTTGAACAAGGCCATCAGCTTCTGACGGCTGCGGGTTATCAGCAGTACGAAACGTCCGCCTACGCGAAGCCCGGCTACCAGTGTCAGCACAACCTCAACTACTGGCGCTTTGGCGATTACCTGGGTATCGGCTGCGGTGCACACGGCAAAGTGACTTTCCCTGACGGGCGTATTTTGCGTACCGCGAAAACCCGTCATCCACGCGGGTATATGGAGGGGCGCTATCTGGAACGTCAGCACGACGTGGCGGTAGACGATAAACCCTTTGAGTTCTTCATGAACCGTTTCCGTCTGCTGGAAGCGGCCCCACGCGCGGAGTTTACGCTTTATACCGGCTTGCCGGAAAGCGTGATTCGACCACAGATTGATGCCGCGCTGGCGAAAGGGTATCTGACGGAATGCGACGCGTACTGGCAGATTACTGAACACGGGAAACTGTTCTTAAACTCCCTGCTCGAGCTGTTCCTTGCCGAAGAGTCCTGACGCACAAAATCAAAAGCGTGAAGAGATCCACTCCCGGGGAGGGAGTGGATACGAATAATTACTTCAGCGTACTCACCAGCGCCTTCCGGCTGTCTTCCAGGGTTACCACGCGTTGACACACGTCTTTGCCGAATTTCTGGAAATCAGCTTCCTGATTCTTCCATTCGTTCTGGATCGAGGTCTGCAATCCGCCCAGGCTGCCTAATACGCCCTGCAGTGGATTACCGCCGCCTTTCAGCACGGCTTTCGCCCCCATCTCATTGATGCTGTCCTGCAGAATGCCGCCCATCGCCTGATTCACCAGGTTCTGTCCATCTGCGCGCACCTGATCGATGGCTTTATAGTGGAACGTCAGACCATCCGTGCGGTGCTCGATGATACGGTTCATCTGCTCTTTCAGCTGGGCGTCCAGCTTGGTCAGACGGGTGCGCATATTGCTGCTCTCACCCACCTCTTTGGCGATGATCTTATCCAGCGCCACGCGGCCTTTCTCAACGCGGGTCAGGGCGCCTTCGTCGATCCAGGGCAGCGCTGAGCGCAGATCCGCCTGATAATCTTTCGCCTGCTCGCGTTGGGCCGCGCTCAGGGTGTATTGCTTGCCGTTGTACATCACGTTGCCATCCGGCGTGATCACCAGATTGCCGTTCTCACCTTTTACCTGAACGGTTTGCGGGCTGAGAATCACATCGTCGCGCGGTGTGACTTCACATTTGTAGTCCGCATGGGCAGTTAACGCGGTGGTCATCAATGCCACAGCCAGCAGCGTTTTGCGCATCATAATTATCCCTCAAGACAAAACGGGCCGGCATTTGCCGGCCCTTTGCTAGTTAGTCCCACCAAATGTCGAAAAGTTCGCTAACGCGGACCTCTTCGAATTTGCGGTCTTCCAGCCATTTGCGCACAAGGGCCTGCTGCTCTTCGGTGCACTTACCGATCTCTTGCTTGCAGATCAGCCCTTCCCAGGAGAGATAGCCGCTGCCATCAAACGCCAGTTTGTTTGGCTCGATCACTTCATCGATAAAGGCGTCAACGTCCTTATCGATGGTTTCTACGCTAGTACCTTCCGGGAAACGCCATGCGACGGAAAAACCAACTTCCTGGAATTCCTCGATGTGCATTTTTTTACGCAGACGACGGCTACGGTTTGCCATTATTTAACCCTCTCGAACATTAAGTCCCATACACCGTGACCAAGACGATGGCCACGCTGTTCAAATTTCGTTACCGGACGTGAATCCGGTCGCGGTACGTAGTCGTTGCTCTCAGACTGGTTTTTATACCCGTCGAGCGACGACATCACTTCCAGCATGTGTTCCGCGTAAGGTTCCCAGTCGGTGGCCATATGGAAGACACCGCCCAGTTTTAGCTTACTTTTCACAAGCTCAGCAAATTCTGCCTGAACGATACGGCGCTTATTATGACGTGCTTTGTGCCATGGGTCAGGGAAAAAGAGCTGAACCATGTTCAAAGAATTGTCAGGAATCATTTTGTGCAGCACTTCGACCGCATCGTGGCACATGACACGCAGGTTCTCTACGCCCTCTTCGTGCGCGGTCGCAAGGCATGCGCCCACGCCCGGTGAGTGCACTTCAATGCCAAGAAAATTTTGCTCCGGACGCGCTTTCGCCATGGTCACAAGCGATGAGCCCATGCCAAAACCGATCTCCAGCGTGATCGGCGCATCGCGGCCAAACAGGGCGGCGAAGTCGACTGGCTGTTCGCTGAACTCAACGCCCATCACCGGCCAGTAGTTATCCAGCGCATGTTGCTGCCCTTTTGTCAGGCGCCCCTGACGGCGGACAAAGCTACGAATACGGCGCAGTGGGCGACCGTTTTCATCAAATTCCGGTGAAATGACGTCATTTTTCATAAAAGAGTAGTCTGCTTGTGAGAATGTTCGGGAAACGGGCATTATCCAAAGTTAAGCCCTGTATGCAAGCATGGGAAAGATCCGGTTTACAGTCGCATGGCGCTGTGCTGCAATCTGCGTCCCTGATTAAGCGAATCGATGACCATGCAAGCCTCTCAATTTTCAGCCCAGGTGCTGGACTGGTACGACAAATACGGGCGTAAAACCCTGCCCTGGCAAATTGAAAAAACGCCCTACAAAGTATGGCTCTCCGAGGTGATGTTGCAACAAACGCAGGTCGCGACCGTGATTCCCTACTTTGAGCGTTTTATGGCGCGATTTCCGACGGTAACCGATCTCGCCAACGCGCCGCTCGACGAGGTGCTGCACCTGTGGACCGGCCTTGGCTATTACGCCCGTGCGCGCAATCTGCATAAGGCAGCGCAGCAGGTCGCGACTCTGCATAACGGTAAATTCCCGGAAACCTTCGACGAAGTGGCTGCCCTGCCCGGCGTCGGGCGTTCCACGGCGGGCGCGGTGCTTTCTCTCTCCTTAGGCAAACATTTCCCGATTCTCGATGGCAATGTCAAACGCGTGCTGGCCCGCTGCTATGCGGTCGGCGGCTGGCCGGGTAAGAAAGAGGTCGAGAAGCGCTTATGGGAGATCAGTGAAGCGGTGACGCCCGCGAAAGGCGTCGAGCGTTTTAACCAGGCGATGATGGATTTAGGGGCAATCGTCTGCACGCGTTCCAAACCGAAATGCGAGCTGTGCCCGGTCAATAATCTTTGCGTGGCCTATGCCAATCATTCATGGGCGCAATATCCCGGCAAAAAACCCAAGCAGACCCTGCCAGAACGTACCGGTTTTTTACTGCTGATGCAGCACGGCGACGAGGTGTTTCTTGCGCAGCGTCCGCCGAGTGGTTTATGGGGCGGATTGTACTGCTTCCCGCAGTTTGACAGCGAAGAGGGGCTGCGTGAGTGGCTGGCGCAGCGACAGATAAGCGCCGATAAACTCCAGCAACTGACGGCGTTTCGCCACACGTTCAGCCATTTCCATCTGGATATTGTGCCAATGTGGCTTCCCGTGTCCTCCTTCGCCTCTTGCATGGATGAAGGCGTGGCTCTCTGGTATAACTTAGCGCAACCGCCATCCGTCGGGCTGGCAGCTCCCGTGGAGCGCCTGTTACAGCAATTACGTGCCGGAGCAGTCGTTTAGCTTCGACAAGACAACGAGGAATCAGAATGGCCAGAACAATTTTTTGTACCTATCTGCAGCGCGACGCCGAAGGGCAGGATTTCCAGCTCTATCCGGGTGAACTGGGTAAGCGCATCTATAACGAGATCTCCAAAGAGGCGTGGGCACAGTGGCAGCAGAAGCAGACCATGCTCATCAACGAGAAAAAACTCACCATGATGAACCCGGAACACCGCAAGCTGCTGGAACAGGAGATGGTGAACTTCCTGTTTGAAGGCAAAGATGTGCACATTGAAGGCTACACGCCGCCGGAAAAATAACAGCGTGCGGGGGTAACCCCGCAGTTTAGCAAACACAACACGCAATCCCGGAATGATGAAAAAATTACTAGCGCTAGCCCTTGTTGCGCCGTTGCTTGTCTCTTGTTCCAGTAAAAAAGGCGATAGCTATAACGAAGCCTGGGTTAAGGACACGAACGGTTTTGACATTCTGATGGGGCAGTTTGCCCACAACATCGAGAATATTTGGGGATTTAACGAAGTTCTTATCGCGGGACCGAAGGACTACGTTAAATACACCGACGCCTACCAGACCCGTAGCCACATCAACTTTGATGACGGTACGATCACGATCGAAACCATCGCGGGAACCGAACCTGCGGCGCACTTACGTCAGGCCATTGTCAAAACCCTGCTGATGGGTGACGATCCTGGCACTATCGATCTCTATTCCGACGCCGACGATATCACCATCTCCAAAGAGCCGTTCCTGTACGGGCAGGTCGTTGACCAGACCGGCCAGTCGATTCGCTGGGAAGGCCGCGCCACCTCTTTCGCCGATTACCTGCTGAAAACGCGTCTGAAAAGCCGCAGCAACGGCCTGAAAATTATCTACAGCGTGACCATCAATCTGGTGCCGAACCACCTCGACAAGCGTGCGCATAAGTATGTGGGCATGGTGCGTCAGGCGTCGCGCAAATATGGCGTGGATGAGTCGCTGATTCTGGCGATTATGCAGACCGAATCCTCCTTTAACCCGTACGCAGTGAGCCGGTCCGATGCGTTAGGACTGATGCAGGTTGTCCAGCACAGCGCCGGGAAAGATGTGTTCCGTTCGCAGGGCAGATCCGGCATGCCTAGCCGCAGCTTCCTGTTTGATCCGGCCAGTAATATTGATACCGGCACCGCCTATCTGGCGATGCTGAGCAATGTCTATCTGGGCGGGATTGATAACCCGACGTCGCGTCGCTATGCGGTGATCACCGCGTATAACGGCGGCGCAGGCAGCGTACTGCGCGTGTTCTCGAATGATAAAATTCAGGCCGCGAACATCATCAACAGCATGTCGCCAGGGGATGTTTACTCAACCCTGACCACTCGCCACCCGTCCGCGGAATCCCGTCGTTATCTGTATAAGGTGAATACGGCGCAGAAGAATTATCGTCGCCGCTAGTTTTCCCCTGCCCTCTCCCGACGGGAGAGGGCAATAATCCCCACACTGCCCCATCCATACGAAAATGTTATTTGCATCACAATCTAAACTGCAAATTAATGAGGATTGCATTTTTTTGCGGGAGGTAACAAAACATAACCTCGCCTGCTGATAGAATTGCATCAAATAACAACCCTGAATGTTCCCATAACAACATATCTCCCGCTCAATTGTGAGGAAAGTAACATGAACCTTAAGCTGCAGCTTAAAATATTGTCGTTTCTGCAGTTCTGTCTGTGGGGTAGCTGGCTAACCACGCTCGGCTCCTACATGTTTGTGACGCTCAAGTTCGACGGTGCGTCTATCGGTGCCGTATACAGCTCGCTGGGTATTGCAGCGGTCTTTATGCCAACGCTTCTGGGGATCGTGGCGGATAAATGGATAAGCGCGAAATGGCTTTACGCGCTCTGTCATCTGGTGGGGGCGGGTACGCTATTTATGGCGGCCGGAGTGACCACGCCAGGGGCGATGTTTATGGTGATCCTGCTGAACTCGCTGGCCTATATGCCAACGCTTGGCCTGATCAATACCATCTCCTACTACCGCATTAAGTCTGCGGGCCTGGATATCGTGACCGACTTCCCGCCAATCCGTATCTGGGGCACTATCGGCTTTATCATGGCGATGTGGGGCGTGAGCTTCGCAGGCTTTGAACTGAGCCATATGCAGCTCTACATCGGTGCTGGCCTCTCTGTACTGCTGGCCCTGTTCACCCTGACGCTCCCGCACATTCCGGTTTCTAACCAGCAGCAAAAACAGAGCTGGAGCTCCATGCTCGGCCTGGATGCGTTCGCGCTGTTTAAAAACAAACGCATGGCGATCTTCTTTATCTTCTCCATGCTGCTGGGCGCAGAGCTGCAAATCACTAACATGTTCGGGAACACCTTCCTGCACAGTTTCGACAACAACCCGCTGTTCTCCGGTAGCTTTATCGTTGAGCACGCGTCGGTAATGATGTCGATTTCACAGATCTCTGAAACCCTGTTCATCCTGACCATCCCGTTCTTCCTGAGCCGCTACGGTATCAAAAACGTGATGCTTATCAGTATCTTTGCATGGATGCTGCGCTTCGGTCTGTTCGCCTACGGCGACCCAACGCCGTTCGGCACCGTGCTGCTGGTTCTATCGATGATTGTTTACGGCTGCGCCTTCGACTTCTTCAACATCTCCGGTTCGGTGTTTGTCGAAAAAGAAGTTAAGCCTGAAATCCGCGCCAGTGCTCAGGGTATGTTCCTGATGATGACCAACGGTTTCGGCTGTATTCTCGGCGGCATCGTGAGCGGTAAAGTCGTTGAGATGTATACCACCAATGGAATTACCGACTGGCAGCCAGTGTGGCTGATCTTCGCCGGTTACTCTCTGGTGCTGTTCTTCGCCTTCATCGCCCTGTTCAAATACAAACACGTCCGCGTTCCGAATGGCGCACAGCCAATCGCGCATTAATCCTCCCTTCCCTCTCCCTTTTTCGGGAGAGGGTTCCCCCCTTCTATCCTGATAAATACCTATAAAAAAGGGACCTATTTAGCGCCTCATTCTTAACCTATTGTGGCAAATTTGTTGCTATCGACATTCCGTCATTCCTGATGCACAAATAAGGTTAAAAGATGCTAGATATCGCTGACTTGAAAGTTTTCTTCCAGGACCCTGAGATAAAAAAAATTATCGATACGACCTGGGATAGTGTTGGCGAAACGCTGGCGCGGGCACAAGCCGAGCTACCGGAAGAGCTGGCCATGGCGCGTCGGGAGCTTTCATTTCACGACCACGTGAAATGCCTCGGTTATCTTTGCTGGCTGCTTGAGCATAATAATGTTGCGGGCGATATCATTGAGATTGGCGTCTGGAAGGGCAAATCCACGTCGTTTATGAATGAAATTTGTCAGCATAAACGCCGCATGATCGGCATTGACCCGATGGAATTAACCTGTCAGGAAAGTGAGCTGCGCTTCTATCACGAGCGTCTTTTCCCGGAAGTAAACCTGATACGCGGATATTCGGAGCTGAGCATCGAACGCGTTCTGGCACTCAATCCTCAGACTGTACTTTTGCACATCGACGGCGGCCACGAAGGGCGTCACGTCCTGATCGACTTCCTGCTCTACTCCCCAACCGTAGTGCCTGGCGGCTTTATTGTCTTTGACGATTATCGCGATCACCAGTACTCGCCACAGGTCGGCCCGGCGGTCGACTTACTGCGTGCGGGTGGTTACTTCAACGGCTTCGACGTGATTGGCAGCCTGCCTGGATTTGAAAACAGCTATCTGCTCCAGAAGCGCTAATCCCTTGACTCATCTCCCGTCGGGAGATGAGTCTTTTCATCCGCACCCATCCAGAACAATTCCCACCGACAGTAAATCTGCGCTGCCTCCAGGGCTTAGACGGCGGGCGATCAGCGCGTTATCCATTTCATTCAGAATCTTTCGATCCCAGCCGTTCGCCAGCACATCTTTCGCGTACCCCTGGACATAGCGCAGCCCGTCCAGGCCACCGCGCGACACCAGATTACTGTCCTGATTCACCGCCATTAACCGCAGCAGCAGATCGTGGAGTTGATGACGATTCCACTGAGGCAGAACCTTCCTGACCGTCGCGAATCCGCTTTGAGCCTCGCCGCGCGCACCCGTTAAGCCCAGCTCCTGGTACTGGCGCTCACCGGCGGTTGTCCTCCCGCTGCGCCCGGCCAGTTCACGTTCCACCAGCCCCTGGCAAATGTTACTTATCTCACAGCAGAGACTGTCTGAAGTGACAGGGTTAACGCGCCCGGCTGCAAAACAGAGCAGTCCCAGCGCGAAAATCCCGCCTTTGTGGGTGTTAACTCCGCCCGTCGCCGCGTACATCGCCTGCTCACAGGCGATTCCCATTGGGCGAATCAGGCTCAACTGTTCCGCCGCGGGTTTTCCGGCATGTTCCGCGCCCAGTTCAGCAAAGCGCGAGAACCACGGCGCTATGGCGGCGATACTGCGGGTAAAAAGTGCGTGATCCATATCGCGATGGGAGCCGTTATTGAGCTTATCCACCAGCCCCGGTTTTGGCGTGAGCTCCAGTTCCATCCACAGAGCCTCCTCGGCGAGCTGCGGCACATCTGTGCGGCGCGGTTTAGTCGCGAGCAAACCAGTCATCGATCATCTTCTCCACGCGGGCCACCACCTGCTCCACCGGATGCTGACGTGAGCGGGAACAGGCGTGCGCCGGTTCATCGCAGATCAGGCAGCGGCGCATGTTTTCTCCGAGCGAGCGCCGTCCGACATGCCCGGCGTCTGGGCAGATCACATCCAGATCCCACAGTCGTCCGAGAGGATGCGTCTGTTCCAGCTCGGCACAGTGAGCTTTAATTTCTGGCGCCTGATGCGCCACGCACCACATGGCTTCTGGTCCCGTGGGCAGCCACAGCACCAGGCGGTCCAGCACCTGCCAGCGGTGCTCCCACAGCAGTTGATCGCACACCTGCAGCGCCACGCCCATGGTATTGCGATAGCGCAGAGAGTCTTTGATATCACCGGGCGTCACCAGCGTCAGCGAAATCACCGGTTGTTGATAATGTGAAAGCCAGTCAGCCTGACGCGCGGCGCGTTTCTCTTTCGCCGCCAGCATCTGCGTAAGGCTGACACCCGAATGAACGGGTGTCGCGATGGTCATGATTATGACTCCTTAACCTGTCGGACGGTGTCGATCACGCTGCCGTCACGGTAGCGGATCACCCCGACGATTTTGTCGGTAAATTCGATGGGTTTGGGTTCGCCGGTCAGCGAAATCGCCCGCGCGTACAGGGCCTCAATATCGACAATTTTCAGCCCCGCCGCTTCCAGCCGTTCGCGAATTTCCGCACGCGCAGGATTGACGGCGATACCGTGATCGGTCACCAGCACGTCGATACTCTCCCCCGGCGTTAAGCGCGTGGTCACCCGTTTCACCACCGTCGGAATACGGCTGCGCAACAGCGGTGCGACGACAATGGTCAGGTTCGCGGCGGCGGCCACATCACAGTGTCCGCCCGATGCCCCGCGCATCACCCCATCAGAGCCGGTAATGACGTTGACGTTGAAATCCACGTCGATCTCCAGCGCGCTTAAGATCACCACATCAAGCTGATCGCAGCTCGCCGCCTTGCTGCCCGGATTGGCGTAAACGTTAGTGGAGATCTCCACGTGATTCGGATTGCGAGCCAGTGAAGCCGCGGCCTGTCCGTCAAAGCACTGGGTATCGAGCAGTTTTTCGATCAGCCCTTTTTCATGCAGATCGACCAGGCTACCGGTGATCCCCCCCAGCGCGAAACGCGCTTTCACGTGGCTTCGCGCCATCTTTTCGCCCATAAAGCGGGTGCAGGCGGTGGCCGCCGCGCCGGAGCCGGTCTGCATCGAGAAGCCGTTTTTGAAATAGCCGGAGTGCTCGATTACATCCGCCGCATAGCGGGCAATCATCAGCTCGCGCGGATTGCTGGTCACGCGCGCCGCGCCGACGCTGATCTTCTCCGGATCGCCGACACTCTCGACCTGCACCACATAATCCACACGATCCTGCACCAGGCTTGCAGGCATGTTCGGGAACGGCACCAGATCTTCTGTGAGCAGCACCACCTTGCGGGCAAAATGGGCGTCGACCATCGCATAGCCCAGCGAACCGCAGCTGGATTTGCCGTGAGTCCCATTGGCATTGCCAAACTCGTCGCTGCACGGCACACCGAGAAACGCGACGTCGATATTCAGCTCGCCGTCCTGCAGGAGCTTCACGCGTCCGCCGTGGGAGTGAATTTGTACCGGTTCTTCCATCAACCCGTGAGAGATGGCATCCGCCAGTTTGCCGCGCATCCCGGAGGTATAAATACGGGTAATTACACCGTTTTTGATATGTTCGATCAGCGCATCGTTGCAGGTCATCAGGGAGCTGGACGCCAGGGTCAGGTTTTTAAAGCCCATGTGCGCGAGCAGCGCGACCACGTTGTTGATGACGCGGTCGCCTTCGCGGAACGCATGGTGGAACGAAATGGTCATCCCGTCCTGCAAACCGCTGCGCTTCACCGCCTCTTCCAGGGTTTCGCACAGTTTGCGGCGGTGTTTGGCGTCGACATCCGCCAGCCACGGCGTGGCACTGTGGGCGGTATCAAAAGGTTTAAGTTCCCGCAGATGAGGGAAGTTCAGGTGGAGCAGTTCTGTCTGATTCATTGTGTCATCCTTAGCGACGCACGCCGGAGGCAGCCGCGCGTTCCAGCACCATTTGCGCATGGTTAATAATCGGCGCATCCACCATTTTGCCGTTGAGCGACACCACGCCCAGGCCGTTGCGTTCGCCCTCTTCTGCCGCTTCAATCACTAATTTCGCGTGATCCACTTCCTGCTGCGTCGGCGCGTAGGCGTTATGCAGCAGGTCGATCTGGCGCGGGTTAATCAGGGATTTGCCGTTAAAGCCCATTTTGCGGATCAAATCGACCTCGCGCAGGAACCCGGCTTCGTCGTTTACGTCCGACCACACCACGTCGAAGGCGTCGATCCCGGCGGCGCGTGCGGCGTGCAGCACGGCGCAGCGGGCATAGAACAGCTCGGTGCCGTCGCCGCGTTCGGTTTGCATATCCATCACATAGTCAAACGCCGCCAGCGCAATGCCGATCAGGCGCGGTGAACTGCGGGCTATGGCCACGGCGTTAATCACGCCAATCGCCGATTCAATCGCCGCCATCACGCGGGTCGAACCGACTTCGCGACCGCACTCGCGCTCAATGCGCTCCAGATGGCCTTCCAGCTCAAAGATATCTTCCGGGGTGTCAGTTTTTGGCAGGCGGATCACGTCCACGCCCGCACGAACCGCCGCTTCCAGATCCAGCAGGCCAAACGGCGTGCTCAGCGGATTAATACGCACCACGGTTTCGATATCCTGATACATCGGGTGCTGCAGCGCATGGAAGACCAGCAGCCGCGCAGTGTCTTTTTCGCGCAGGGCCACGGCGTCTTCGAGGTCAAACATGATAGAGTCCGGACGGTAGATAAACGCGGTAGAGAGCATGGCGGCGTTGGCGCCGGGTAAAAACAGCATACTGCGACGGAGTTTGTTCATGACATTTTGCTCCAGTCGATCTGCTGCGAGTCTGAAGCGCGGATCACCGCACTCTGCAGGCGGGCGCGGATCACACAGTCCAGCGCACCTTTATCCTCAACGATTATTAACCCCTGGCGCACATCCATGGCGCGCAGCGTTTCGTCGACCACCTGGCGAATTTGCTCGCCAAACTGCTTAATCACTTCACTGTGGATGACAATCTCCAGCTCGCCGTCGGCGGGGGCGATTTTCACCATCAGGTCGCTGGACTCCTGCGTTCCGGCCAGCGCCTCCCTTATAATATTCATGATAAATTCCTGATAGTTATGCGACTTCCGCGCGCGCGTGATCTTTCACGTAGTGCGCTTTGAGATGCGCGAAAGTGGATTCCGGGACAATCTCCCGGATACGAGAAAACTGCTGTGTTTTGAGCAAGCGGCGCACTTCCGACGCCGAAATGGCGTTGCCTGTTACCTTGATGCGCGGCATCTCCACTACTTCTATCGCGGGGGCAAGCAGCTGATGCAGCGTCTGGTTGTACTGGCGGGTGATGTCGCAAAACGGCTCCGAGCCGATAAAGCGATGGGTGATCCCAAGCGCAGGGGCGATAAAGTCGCGGAAGATCAGCACGTCGATTTCACTCCACGCCTGCTGCACTTTGCCGCTCTCTTTAAGGAAATAGGCCGGAAACGTGGCGCGGGAGATGATGTACTGCGACCCCTCATGCACCGAGACATTCGGCAGATGCGCCACGCCGGCGCGCACCATCTCCAGACGGGCGCAGAACGGGAAGAACGATGCGTCCTCGCGCACCACAAAGAGGTGCAGCCAGTCACACTGCTTCGCCGCCTGCTCCACCAGATGACGATGGCCGAGGGTGAAGGGATTGGCGTTCATCACAATCGCGCCAATCGTCTCCCCGCATCTGCGGCTGCGCTGCAGCGAGCGGCAGTAGCGCTCGATCCCCTGTGGGGTGTTCTCCAGCAGCACGGCGTTATTGCCGCTCTGGGCAATCGGCCAGAAACCGCTGCGGGCGAAGCGCTCTTTATTGCACGGGCGGGTGCAGAGAAAGAGATGAAAATGACCACGCGCCAGCGCGGCATTTTCCACTTCCGCCAGCAGGCGGGCGCTGAGATTCGCGCCCCTCAGCTTTTCATCCACCGCCACGCACTTGATGACGTTGGCAGCCAGCCCCGCACATCCCACCAGCTGTGAACCGGACCAGGCCTCTATAAACAGCGTAATGTCGTTGTCCAGCCCCAGGCCGCTGTCCGCCAGCAAATAACGGATCTGACTTAAGCGTTCCGGGTGTTGCGCGACGATCGTCTGACGAAAGTCGATAGGGAGTTGCGAGTGCATGCTGCCGCCTTGATCAGTGCGCTGCCGCCAGGGTTTGCGCGGGTGCTTCCATAATCACATTGCTCAGATGACCGATGTTTTCGATCTCAACTTCAATGCGATCGCCCTCCTGCATAAACAGCGGCGGAGTACGTTTTTTGCCGACGCCCCCCGGCGAGCCGGTGATGATCACGTCGCCAGGGCTGAGACGGGTAAAGGTACTGATATACTCGATAAGCTCCGCGACTTTGTGGATCATGCTGCTGGTGTTGTCTTCCTGCACCATGCGGCCATTGAGCCAGGTGCGGATTGCCAGCTGGTGCGGGTCCGGGATCTCATCGGCTGTCGCCATCCACGGGCCAAACGCCCCGGTCTGCCGCCAGTTTTTCCCAGCGGTGAACCAGGTGTGCTGCCAGTCGCGGGCGGAACCGTCCATGTAGCAGCTGTAACCGCCGACGTGACTAAGAGCGTCTTCACGACGGATGTTCTCGCCGCCTTTGCCGATGATCACCGCAAGCTCACCTTCGTAGTCGAATTCGCACGAGTGGCGCGGTTTTAATACCGGTGAGTTATGCCCGGTCTGGGAATCGGCAAAGCGAACGAACAGCGTTGGCGCCGGGTTGTGCTGGTCAAACTCTTTGCGTTTGTCGGCGTAATTCATCCCTACGCAGAGGATTTTTTCCGGCTGCTCAATCACCGGTAAAAAGGTGATGGCGCTCATCGGGATATCTGCAACATCGTTGAGATAGCGCGTGGCATCCGCCAGGCCGTTGCCCTGCAACAGCGCCTTGAGGTCGCTGTAGCGATCGCCCAGACGGCGACCTAAATCCACCACACCTTCGGCCTGTACGATGCCGTAGCTGCGTTTACCCTGATACAGAAAACTTGCGAGTTTCATTGTTCTTTCCTGAAGACTTAGACGAGGAAGTTGCCCAGAACCAGCAGCGAGATAGAGACGTTAATCGCGCCACCAATTCGGGTAGCAATTTGGGCGAACGGCATCAGGCTCATACGGTTGCCTGCGGTCAGAATCGCCACGTCACCCGTACCGCCCTGCCCGCTCTGACAGCAGGAGACGATGGCGACATCAATAGGGTGCATACCAATCTTTTTACCGACGAAGAACCCGGTGGCCACCAGCGCCGAGACGGTGCTGACAATCACCAGCAGGTTGCTCACAGTGAAAGCGTTCACCAGCTCTTGCCATGGGGTGATCGCCACGCCAACGGCAAACAGAATCGGGTAGGTCACGGAGGTCTGGAAGAATTTGTACACCACCTGCGAACCTTCTAGCAGGCGTGGAGAGGCGCCGTTGCAGAGCTTAACCAGCACCGCCACAAACAGCATGCCAACCGGAGCAGGCAGGCCAATCAGCTTGTGACCGAGCATACCCAGCATATAGAGCAGCACCGCCAGCAGCGCACCGGAGGCAATGGTGGTCACATCCGCTTTGCCGGAGAACGCCGGCTGCGACACACTGGCGTCTGCATTGGCGCGGTTTGGCATCAGCTGGCCTTCACCCGTGAGGTGCGGATAGCGTTTGCCGAGCTGGTTCAGGCAGCCGGAGATGATGATGGCGGTTAAGCCGCCAAGCATGACCATCGGCAGCACACGGCCAAGGGCGACGCCCTGATCCATGTGCAGCAGCGTGGCGTAACCGATGGAGAGCGGGATCGCCCCTTCACCGACGCCGCCCGCCATGATCGGCAGAATGATAAAGAAGAAGATCTGGAACGGCTCAAGCCCAAGCGCCATGCCGACGCCCATCCCGACGATCATGCCGACAATTTCACCGCACAGCATCGGGAAGAAAATGCGCAGGAAGCCCTGAATCAGCACCGTGCGGTTCATGCTCATGATGCTGCCGACAATGATGCAGCAGATGTAGAGATAGAGAATGTTGGTGGATTTGTAGAACTTGGTCGTGGACTCGACCACCACATCCGGCAGCAGACCGTAGTACACCATCGCTGACGGAATAAAGGTGGCGCAAATTGCCGCCGCGCCGAGTTTGCCGACAATCGGCAGACGCTTGCCGAACTCACCGCAGGCAAAACCGAAGAACGCCAGCGTGGCGACCATCACCACGATATCGCTCGGCAGTTTACCGCCCAGACAATCCACGGCGATCAACGCACCGGCTAACACAAACAGCGGCAGGGGAATGATCCCGACTTTCCAGGTATCCATAATGTGCCACCAGCGCTCTTTAAGCGACGGCCGCTGAATTTCAATCGGGTCGTGGGTAACAGAGAAAGAATCGTCAGTAGTGCTCATAATTAAGCCTCTTGGTTATTTGTACGTTCAGCTTAGAGTCACAAAGGCTTACTTTATGTGAGGAAAGGCATATTAAAACCGAAGTTTTTATGGCCTCTATGGTTTTAATGGTTTCTTTTATTTAATGTGATTAACACCTTATTTATTGCCGTGGTTTTTATGGTTTCTTTTCCGGACTGTACAAACAAATAACATTGATTAAATTAGCCTTAAGATAAGCCTGATTTTGACATTTTCTTTTGCTGGTCGCGCTGTGCAAGGGATCACAAGTTTCGGGCAAAGCCCGCATCAGGCCGGGAAAAGATGATATATTGGCAAAACCCATTGATACCCTGCGTGATAGTCATGAAAGTGTCGTTTCAGATAAAGCTATTTATTTCGCTGGTCGTCTTTTTCTCAGTGCTGTTTGCATTACTGGGCGGATATTATTATGTCGACGTCGGTAGACAGCTATATCAGGAAATGAGCACGCGCGCCAAAATACAGGCGGAGGAGATTGCGCTTATTCCTAATTTGCGTAAAGAGGTGGAAGAAAAGGATATCAAAGCCATCCATGATTTTATGCACCAAATAGCCTCCCACAGCGATGCCAGTTTTATTGTCATTGGTGATAATAAAGGGCTGCATCTGTTTCATTCGGTGTTTGAAGACCGCATTGGCAAAACACTGGTCGGCGGGGATAACGACGCCGTGCTCCACGGGAAAAGCACCACCACCATCCGCAAAGGGGGTTTAGGGATTTCCCTGCGCAGTAAAGCGCCAATTTTCAACGATGCCGGGCAGGTGGTGGGGATTGTCTCCGTGGGGTATCTCACCAGCTACCTCGACACCATTACCGTGAGCAAAGTGGTGAACATCCTGATTGCCGCGGTGCTGCTGCTGATCGCCCTGTTTGTCTTCTCGTGGTTTTTCACCCGCAGTATTAAGAAACAGATTTTCTCTCTTGAGCCGCGTGAGATCGGCCTGCTGGTGCGCCAGCAAAAGGCAATGATGGAGTCGATCTACGAAGGGGTGATCGCCATCGACGATAACTATCGGATCGAAGTGATCAACCAGGCGGCGCGCACGCTTCTCGGTTTGCCGCAACCGGCGCGGGAACTGCGCGGGCAGCTGATTAGCCAGGTGATCGCCCCGGTGGCGTTTTTTACCCCCCAGACCATGCTGGCGAAAGATACTCACGATGAGATCTGCCGCTTTAACGATCTGACGGTGATCGCCAGTCGCGTGCGGATTATGCTGGAGGATTCCCTTCAGGGCTGGGTGATCACCTTCCGCGATCGCAACGAGATCGACTCCCTGAGCGCCCAGCTGAGCCAGGTAAAACGCTACGTCGATAACCTGCGGATCATGCGCCACGAGCAGTTGAACCGCATGACGACGCTCTCCGGGCTGTTGCATATGGGGCGCTACGAAGAGGCGATTGGCTACATTCAGGCGCAATCAGAACATGCCCAGGAGCTGCTGGACTTTATCTCCTCTCGCTTCAGCTCGCCGACCCTGTGCGGCCTGTTGCTGGGGAAAGCGGCGCGGGCGCGTGAGAAAGGCGTCGAGCTAAACTTCGATCCCGCCTGCCGGATGGACAAGCCTTTCGCTCCGCTGCTGGAAGCAGAGCTGATTTCTATCATCGGTAATCTGCTCGATAACGCCATCGAAGCGACCCAGCGCGCCCCGCTCCCCCACGATCCGGTGGAAGTGCTGATTAAACTCAACGATCGGGAGCTGATAATTGAAGTGGCGGATCGCGGCGTCGGCATCCGGCCTGAGATCCGCGAGCGGATCTTTGAGCGCGGTATCACCACCAAAACGCGTGGCGATCACGGTATCGGCCTGTACCTGATCGACAGTTATGTCACCCAGGCTGGCGGCTCCATTGAGGTTGCCGATAACACGCCCCGGGGCGCTATTTTCTCGCTGTTTATTCCCGCCACGGGCACTCCCCCGCGCCCTGTTCAGGAACTGGAAGAGACTGACTATGCAACATGAACATATCGACGTACTGATCGTTGAAGATGAGAACGAGCTGGCACAACTTCACGCAGAGCTGATTAGCAAACATCCGCGCCTCAGACTGGTGGGCATCGCGTCATCACTTGCCGAGGCACAGTCCCTGCTTTCCAGCCTGCAACCACAGCTGATTTTACTGGATAACTATTTGCCCGACGGCAAAGGCATCACCTTGATCAGCAATCCTCTACTGGTGCACGCCAACTGCTCGGTGATTTTCATTACCGCGGCCAGCGATATGGACACCTGTAGCCTCGCGATCCGCAACGGTGCATTCGACTACATTTTGAAACCGGTGTCGTGGAAGCGGCTGAGCCAGTCCCTGGAACGCTTCGTGCAGTTTGCAGAGCAGCAGCGGGTTTGGAAGATTGTCGATCAGCAAAACGTCGATTCGCTGTATCAGCTGCAGGCCAAAAACTACCGCCAGGATAACGGCAGCAAAGGGATCGAAGAGAACACTCTGGCACGGGTACAAACGCTATTCAACGACAAAGCGACACACTGTTTTTCCGTCGACGAAGTCGTTAACGAGACGGGATTAAGCAAAACCACCACCCGGCGCTATCTGGAACACTGTGTGGAAGCGGGTTTTTTGAGCGTGGAGATGCTCTACGGGAAGATTGGCCATCCGCGGCGGATGTACCGGCGGAGTGTGGAGTGAAAGAAGCCGGGCGGCGCTTGCGCCTACCCGGCCTGGTATCATGCTCCCGCCCCCGAAAGGGAGAGGAAAAATCTACTTCAACACATACCCGTACAAGCGCTTGATCCCGTCGGCATCCTTCTCGCTGTACACGCCCTGGAGTTCTGGCGAGAAGCCCGGCAGCAGATTCACACCCTCTTCCAGCGCCAGGAAATAGCGCTGCACCGCTCCGCCCCACACTTCCCCCGGAACCACGCACAGCACACCTGGCGGATACGGCAGCGCACCTTCGGCCGCAATGCGCCCTTCGGCTTCGCTGATGCGCACCAGCTCCACGTCGCCACGAATGTAGGCCTGGTTGGCATCCTGCGGATTCATCACTACCGCAGGCAGGCTCGCTTTGCGGAACATCGCTTTTTGCAGATCTTTAACGTTGAAGCTGACGTACAGATCGTGCATCTCCTGACAGAGATCGCGAATCGAATAGTCACGATAGCGGACCGGATACTTGTTGAAGATGGTCGGCAGGACTTCGGCAAGCGGCGTGTCGTCTTCGATATGCTGCTCAAACTGCCCCAGCATCGCCACCAGTTGCGCCATCTTCTCCACACTCTCTGCGGGGGTCAGCAGGAACAGAATCGAGTTCAGATCGCACTTCTCCGGCACGATGCCGTTTTCACGCAGGTAGTGAGCGAGGATCGTGGCTGGGATGCCGAAATCCGTGTAATCACCGGTTTGTGGGTCGATGCCCGGCGTGGTCAGCAGCAGTTTGCAAGGATCGACAAAATACTGCTCCTCAGCATAGCCTTCAAAGCCGTGCCATTTCGCGCCCGGTTCAAAGCTGAAGAATCGACGCTCGCTGGCAATGGCGTGCGTCGGATGATCCTGCCACGGACGCCCCGCCACCACCGGTGGAATAAAGGGTTTGATCATCTTGCAATTGGCAATAATCGCCTTGCGCGCGTCGATGCCAAGCTCAACGCACTCCGCCCACAGCCTGCGTCCGCTCTCCCCTTCATGGATTTTGGCGTTGATATCCAGCGCAGCAAACAGCGGATAAAACGGGCTGGTCGAGGAGTGCAGCATAAACGCATTGTTCAGGCGCTTGTGCGGACAGAATCGCGCCTGACCACGGATATGATTATCCTTTTTATGGATCTGCGACGTTTGCGAGAACCCGGCCTGCTGCTTGTGCACCGATTGGGTCACAAATATTCCAGGATCGTTCTCGTTCAGTTCCAGTAACAGCGGTGAGCTGTCGGCCATCATCGGGATAAACTGCTCGTAACCGACCCAGGCGGAGTCAAACAGGATGTAGTCGCACAGATGGCCGATCTTGTCGATCACCTGACGGGCGTTGTAGATCGTGCCATCGTAGGTGCCGAGCTGAATGACCGCCAGGCGGAACGGACGCGCATCCTGGGCCTTATCGGGCGCCACGTCGCGGATCATTTCACGCAGGTAAGCATCGTCAAAACAGTGCTCGTCGATGCCGCCGATAAAGCCAAACGGATTACGCGCGGCTTCCAGATACACCGGCGTGGCCCCCGCCTGAATCAGCGCCCCATGGTGGTTAGATTTGTGGTTGTTGCGGTCGAACAGCACCAGATCGCCGCGCGTCAGTAGCGCATTGGTGACCACTTTGTTGGCGGCAGACGTTCCGTTAAGCACAAAGTAGGTTTTATCCGCGTTAAAGACTTTTGCCGCGAACTTTTGCGCATCTTTGGCAGAACCTTCATGAATAAGCAGATCCCCGAGTTTGACATCTGCATTGCACATATCCGCACGAAAAACGTTCTCACCAAAAAAGTCGAAGAACTGACGTCCTGCCGGGTGCTTCCTGAAAAAGGCACCATGCTGATGACCCGGGCAGGCGAAGGTGCTGTTGTTCATCGCCACATACTGACTCAGGGTGTCAAAAAAGGGGGGCAGTAAGTTCTCTTCATAGCCACAGGCTGCTGCTTCCAGTTCCAGAAACTCCTGCGCTTTACCGCTAATCACACCGGTAACACCGTCTGGCGCGACATCTGGCTCTTGCGAGAAGATGAATACCGGAATCTGGAATCCCGTACGTTTCAGTAACGCGAGAATACCGCTGCGGCTTTCGGCTAACGTCATGACGACTGCCGCCACGTCCGTAAAATCGGTGTTATCCAGCGTCACCTTTTCACGGTGAGTGGACAGCGCGGACACCAGCTCATGGCTGACGGCAATTTTTAGTGATTTCATAGGCGTAAATACCCGTTTCAAGGGGAGAAGAAATCCAGACAGGAGGGGAAAATTCGCGCAATAATGTCACCTTTCATTTTGAGGTGCAAGAAACAAACTTTATGCACATCTCTGTGGGAAAGCAGGCAGCTTATGGCCTCCATCATGTAATAATAATGCAAGATCAATGATTAAATAGCGGGAGTGTATTTTGGTTATTGGACCCTTTATCAATGCCGGTGCCGTACTGCTGGGTGGCGTGCTGGGCGCGGTATTAAGCCAGAGATTACCTGAACGTATTCGCACTTCGATGCCCTCCATCTTTGGACTGGCATCCCTCGGAATCGGTATTTTGCTGGTTATCAAATGCGCCAATTTACCTGTGATGGTGCTGGCGACGCTGCTCGGCGCGCTGATAGGTGAGTTTTGCTATCTGGAGAAAGGGATTAATGGTGCCGTGAGTAAAGCCAAAAACCTCATCTCCCGCCCGGGGAAAACGGCGAGCGGTTCCCATGAGACGTTTATTCAGAACTATGTGGCGATCATTATTCTGTTCTGCGCCAGCGGCACGGGGATTTTCGGCTCGATGCAGGAAGGGATGACCGGTGATCCCAGCATTCTGATCGCCAAGGCTTTTCTCGACTTCTTTACCGCCACCATCTTCGCTACTACGCTCGGGATTGCCGTCGCCGCGATCTGTGTGCCGATGCTGATGATTCAGCTGGCGCTCGCCACCTGTGCCGCGCTGATTCTCCCGTTAACGACACCAGCGATGATGGCCGACTTCACCGCCGTGGGTGGCCTGCTGCTGCTGGCAACGGGGCTTCGCATCTGCGGCATTAAGATGTTTGCGGTTGTGAATATGCTCCCCGCGCTGGTGCTCGCCATGCCGCTCTCCGCGCTGTGGACCCGCTTTTTTGCCTAAGTTGCCAGCAAACTGGTGAGAGAGTGTGCAGTCCGTTGCGAAATCGATAAATTTCGTTGACGGAAGGGCCCCAATCGGGTTTAATGCGCCCCGTTGCCCGGATAGCTCAGTCGGTAGAGCAGGGGATTGAAAATCCCCGTGTCCTTGGTTCGATTCCGAGTCCGGGCACCACTATTTAGAAAAACCAGCCTTAGGGCTGGTTTTTTGCTTTCTGGCGTTCAGCCCCCCCCCATACTGGCCGATCCTTTCAAGTTCACGCAGCCATGTTGGCGCTATCTATCAATGCCGATCATCGGCTGATCGATGCCGGGTATGGAAACGGATGCATCCCGCGGGCGCGAAGTCACCCCACTGGCGAAGAACAGGCGTCATTTGCCGCCGCTTGTGTTGCTATGAGTTATTTTTACCCTGGTAAGAATCAATAATATTTAAGACCATAATAAAAACACGCCGCACAATAAATACATTGAGCACATGAATATATATTATGTTTTATCCTGCCATGTCACAGGTATATAATCAGTGAAATATCACCACCATATAACTTCATTGTAAATCAGGGAACGAAGACATGAATTCCAGGACAATAGCATTCCTCTGCGCGTCAGCCTATTTTCTATCGGGTTGCGCGCCACATTCCCCTATTGATGCAAAGAAAACGGGGACCACGGGGAAAGAGAGCGCCACCAGTAAAAGTTCTTCCGTACAGTTGACGGACAAAGATATTTTTGGCAATGAAACGACGCTTGCGGTTTCTGAAGAGGATATTCAGGCTGCGCTTGAGGAAGATGAATTCCAGGTGCCACTTAATTCAAAAGTTATTCTCGTACAATCCGGCAGTCGTGCACCAGAGACGGTTATGCAGCAGGAGATGAGTCAATATTATTCCGTGGCAACGTTTTCCGGCATTCCTGACAGACAAAAAGTGGTTTCCTGTAACAAAGAAAAAGATGAGAACAGTGAAGCAACGGTTGCAGAAAACATGAACTGGATGCAGGCACTTCGATATATTGCTGCAAAAGGCCATCAGAAAGCCATCATCGTTTATCAGGATCTCCTGCAGTCAGGAAAATATGATCCGACAACAAAAAACACAATCTGGTCAGATTACAAAAACGAAAAACTAACAGAGGCGACCTCACTGCGTTACCTGGTGCGTTTCACGCTAGTGGATGTGGCGACGGGCGAATGGGCGACCTGGTCACCGGTCAATTATGAGTACAACGTTACGATCCCTCAGACTAACAAGAAAGAAATTATTGCTACCGCCGACCAGCAGGTATATCAACTTAAGCAAAGAACGTACGCGTTAATGGTTAAAGATCTGGTGAGTCGTTATCAGTAGACAGGCTATATCTGCCGCCAGAAATTTTCGGCGGCAGGTAAAACTTTAAATATCCTCCAACCCTCTAATTAAAGACTGATAAAAATAACCCTGCCATAATAACAAGATAGAAGAATAGATATTTTATAACATGACAACAGCTTTGAGTTTCACTAAACCATGCGAACAATATACCTCATTTCAATTTTGTTAAAAAATCCTTTCCTCCCACAAGCTATATGCACTGGTTCCCGCTATGCAGTGTTCCTGGGTAATACTTTCATAAGTGAAGGATACAGACTCTTCTGGCTGCCCCTGACCATTATTAATAGTATGCGGCAACTCACTATGTATGCTTGAGATGCGGGCCTTAATCAGTTTCACTTTGTAATACAACTCATTAATACCAAAGCGGTTAGTGCGATAATATTCAAAATCGCATGTCAGACACTCATTTTCAGTAATGGACTTACTCAGCAAAGGGGATGATTTATCTACCGGCTTTTGAATGCTTAATGCGAGATGATTAACATTCTGCGCCCTGGTCAGGCCATGTTTAAGCGCCAGCACCATAATCTGATCCGTGTGCGCTAATTGCGCCTTATTTCCAATGGAGTCCAGCGAAGAACAGCCAGCCGAGATCAGCCCCTGAAGTTCACCGTTAAGAGTTAGATAAACAAGATTTGCCATAATAAGTTCCTCGGGTCCGGATTATTTCCCGGCACTGGTTTCGTTAGCTGCCGTTTCTGGCAGAGAATGATTTTTTAGCAATAGCCAGCGGCTTGCTACGCCCTCCAGCCGCTCATTAATTTCTGTTTCCAGCGCTTGTGTATTCTGCCCCTGCGTCTGGGCATCCTGATATTGCGTGAGCAGGGATTCCAGAGGGGTTTCCTCACCTAGCCCTCGCTCTGCCTGCCAGACCACATTTTTAATGTAGGAGAGTGTCAGCCCCTCCTTTTCGCGTTTCATCACCAGGTCAGCAAAGGCGCGTAAATCCTGTCGCGTCTGCAGCCAGCCCCGCAGCTGCGGACTTTTACTGGCGCGTGTTTTCACCGTCTCAGTCCACCACGCGGTAGCCTTTTGCTGCTGCTGACTCTCCGGCCAGCGGCTACTCGCAGTGTGAGCCATCAGCATTCCTGTTTCCAGCGGTTGCAGTGAGGAGGTCTCTGACTGTTGTTGCAGGCGATGCTGATAGCTATCCAGCATGGGCGAAACCAGCCAAAGTGATGCGGCTCCTGGACCGCTGTCCTTGACCTGCGAAAGGAGCTGCTGCGACGGATAAAACTGCCACCACCAGAGCGCAGCGACGATCGCTGCGCTACAGGCGATACCTGCAATAAACCCTTTAATCGCGCTGCCCGTTTTTTTTGCCGGACTGCGCACCGCCACCGTGATTTCCGGCAGTTCGGGCAGCGGAGGCATCGCGTCTGTCGAAGCTGACGAGATGCTCTCCGGCGCGTAAACCAAAGTTCTGACCGTGTTCTGCGTCTGGGTTTCGGCAATGCTCTTAGGCTGCGGCTCCAGCCGTTTACGCGTGTTCTGCACAAAATAGAGCAGATTCTCAACGCGTGGCTGACGCTTAAGCTCCACCTGCTGGAGTTTGTCGCAGATGAGCTGCAACGCACGTTCCGCGCGATACAGCAGTGGCAGATCGGCTGGCGCGAAGGACAGTTGCTGTCGCAGAATATTGCCGGTGCGAATATTCAGCCAGTCGAGCATTTCTGTACGTGCTGCACCGCCCTGCGGCCAGAATTTGTCCCACTCGTGGCAAATCATCGCCGCCAGCAGTTCCACGCCCTCACAAAAGCCTGCCAGGCCCTGAGTGCGGGTTCGCGCCAGGGTGAAGTAGGTCGCCGTATGCAGATCCACACCGTTGGTTTTGAAAATCGACAATGCCAGTGACGCCACCAGCCGCCAGTTCAGCTCCGGCTGTGACGGATGATTAGCTTTATTGATCTCCTCCCGGATTGCGCTGAACTCGGGCAGGTCACGAGGATCGCTGCCAGTAACGATGGTCTGTGTGAGTACGTCATTCTTCATCCCTGCCTCCTTAGTAGAGCGTGTCCGGTAACTCGAACTGACTGAACAACCCGCCTGCGAATGGATTGTCTTCCGCATCCGTGTGTACGCGATAAACCATCGCCCCGCCATCCACGGTAAAGCGCACGCTGAACGTACCGTCCTGCACACCCGTTAGCTGCCCCGCCCCGAACAGGCGGAACTGAGCCCACGGACCGCTGAAGCTGATGCTGCGAGGGGAATTGCCGCTGGTGCCGATAAGCGTCAGTTTGCTTTCATTGCCTTCACGCATATTGTTCGGCCACACCAGATGCGCGGTGTAGTTGCGCCCCTGGCTGTAATCCACTAACTGGCCGTCGAGATTCAGCACGCTGCGGCGTTTGTTGCCGGATAAAGACACGGTCTCTACCGCAAATTGCGCACCTAAGCCGTTCTGTTTGCTGAAGAAAATATCGCGAATTTTTTGTGCGGCTTCAAGTTGCTGGCGGATATCCTCACGGATGATCACCGCACTGTCACCGTCCTCCAGGCTGAGGTCGTTTTCCATAAACAGGCGTAGATTCTGCTGATAAAACGCGTCCAGCACGCCATCCGGTTTAAAGAAACGTTCAAAGGCATCCAGTGAGGCGTCCTGCTGCGCACCCGGATTGAACGGATAGTTGTTCGCCAGCTGTTCGTTGAAGGGTTTCACTACGGTGTCGCGCCAGTCCACTTCCATGTAGTGAACGGCTTCCACCATCACCACATGCCAGGCCTGGTCAGCGAGTTTACCCACCCAGCGGTTAAGCGGCGCGGGCAGCGTTTTAGCCATCTGACGGGTGGCAAAAATCGGGTCGCTGCTGTTCTGATCCAGCCGAAGCTGTACCGCTTTGAGCGCCGATTTTCCGGGGACCGGTGCATTCTGTATTGCCAGCAGATAACGATGCAGTTCCGTTAATTGCTGATAGACCGCCTGCATCGTGCTTTCTTTCTCTTTCTGCACCGCCAGTGCGCTGTTTTCCGGCGCGAATTCATGCCCGAGACGGGTCAGCAGACGGTAATCCGGCTCAGCCAGCGCCTCTTCCCGCTCTTTATCGGAGAGCTTTTCTGAGAGGACTGCGGGTTGGGTGTTGTCGCGCAGAGCCGTCAACGCCCGCTGGAGGGGCTGATCGCCACTGATCACCTGCTCCAGCGCACCCGTCAGCTGCGCGATAGATTCATAGTCGCGGACATTAAGGTTATCCATTCCGACCCGCCAGGTAGCGGTGTAATCGCTAAGGTATTGTTCTGTAAGCTGACGCTGGATTTCCGTCCTGTCAGCCTGGCTGTACTTAACGCTGCGGGTGAGGTTCAGAACCCAGCTATCCATCGCTGTGAGTTCTACCAGTTCGTCGCGCTGTTTCACAAAGTAACTCTGCAAGCCGTAGCGGGTGAGGAACTGCGGAACAATCAGCTTGTTATCGTCAGCCGAGGTAAACACCCGCTCAAAGCTTGGCCCTACCTGATCGCGCAGATTTAAATCTGCAGGCAATACGCCCAGCGCACGCGTTTTCAGGCTTTGATAAACGCGCTGGTATACCGGAAGTTTGCTGAGTTCTTTTTGCGCACCAGCAACAGGACTGCCATAGGGCGCCCATCGACTGATGGCATCGCTATCGCCCTTCTCCCGCTCTGCATGCCAGTCGGTATGTGCCAGCGCATAGTCGAGATGAGACATAAGCTGCACCTGGATATCACGCTGACCGTGGAATTTATCACTCCAGCGCTTCGCCATATATTGCTTCACCATTTCATTGCTGCGCCCGCTTTTGTCTTCCAGCATGCGGATCACACGCAGAATGGCGAGTTTCTCCTCGCTTTCGGCTGGTGCCGAATTCATCTCTTTGACCAGACCGTTCAACAAAGAAGGCAGATAGCGCTGCTCAAGCAATTGCAGATAGGTCTGCTCCACATAGGGACCAATACGTCTGCCCTGATACAGACCCAGATCCGCCAGACGGCTTCGGTCGCCCCAGTCGCCGTAGGCCAAAGTGGCATCGCGTACAGGATTAAGCAGAGGCAATTGCAGATTGCCAAACTCATCCATCCCCTGCGGAGGTTGCACGGCCATAAAGGCTTTCGCCTGCTTCAGCACCTGAATGCCTGAGGCGTAGTTGGCATTGTAATAGTGATGCCAGCCGGTTATCAGCAGTATCACTCCCGCGCCGCCTGCGACAGAGAAAATCGTCAGGCGACGGCGAGCGTTGATAAGCCAGGCATGGCTTTCGCCCGCCAGGTTTGGCTCCGCCAGCAGCACCTGCGGGAACAAATTACGGGTAAAATAGGGGGCTGTATCCACCAGCGGCCAGGCGCTGAGTGGACTACTCCCAAGACCGTATTGACGGGCTGCGGACTGCATAAAGATGTCATCCATCTGGCCACGTTGCAGCGACGACGTGAGATAGACACCGCGCAGCATAACGTCCATGTTTTCGCCGTCCAGCAAGCCGTCAAGCAGTGCAACAAGAGGAGCTAGGCTCCCTTGCATCTGACGAGCAAAACTGAACAGCGAGCTGCGGTCATGGCTCTGCGCCAGCATCAGATCTGGCAGAGCATGATTTATCAGATCGCCCCATACCTTCCAGAAGTTGTCCAGCTCGGCACGCCAGTCGTCACTCTCATGGGCGCCACGCGTAAACGTCACCCCAAGGATGCTGTCGCGCCTCTGTTTATCCAGCGACTGAAATAGCGCTGCAAATCCATGTAACAAATCGAGCCGGGTAAGGACGACATACACTGGTAGCTGGCAATGAAGATGCTGGCGCACATCCTGTAAACGGCTACGCAACATCTGTAAGAGGTATTCACGGCGGCGCTTATCAGCCGTCAGGAGATCGAGAAAATCGAGAGTCAGAATGAGGCCATTGAGGGGCTGGCGGGCGCGTTTCTGAACCAGCCAGTCAAGCATATGCTCCCATAAACGGCGGTGCAGCACATCTGCCTCAGGCTGCTCACAGAGTGAACCGCTGACGTCAAAAATGACCGCCTGTTTTCCGACGTGAGGCGTGAGATACAGCCGCTGTTCGGCGCCGCGTGCGATTTCCGGAGTATAAATAATATCTGAGGCAAAGCCTTCGCGAAGCAGCGCGGTTTTGCCACTTCCTGCAGGACCGATAACCATATACCACGGCAGTTGCCAGAGATAACGACGACTGTCGAGATGGCGTTGCAGGCGCAGTAGCCAGCGATCGAGGTAGCGCTGCTGAGCATTCAGCTCCATGCTTATCGGATCCTGAGTTTCCTCACGCTGCTGTTTCTGCTGTCGCTCAAGCTGTTGCAGACGTTTCATCACCCTGACGGTGAGCCATGCCAGCGCGATAAATCCCCATACGGCTGTCGCCAGCCAACGGCGCGTCAGCGGCTGCAGCCAGTGCTCTTCGTAGAGTGTCCATGTCGGGCCTTTCCACCAGATCCATACCAGTAGAAAAATCCACGCCAGCACCAGTAACCAGAAGGCGGAAACCTTAAAGCGAGGCATGGCCGGTCTGAGGGCAGATTTCAGCCCGCTGAAGAGTCGGGGTGTTGGTAATCTCACAAAAGCTCCTGTTTATTCTTACTTTTCTGCCATGAATTTATGTTCTAGCTGCTCCAGCAGGGAGGGTTCCCAGTCTGTAAGCCGCATTTGTGAGCCCGCGCTGAACAGCATCCGATACTGTTGCTGCGCCAGTTTGCCCATCCCGGCCTCTTCCATTAACTGTGCTCCAGAGTACTGGCGGTAGAACTGTTCGCGAGGTGACCCTTCGGGCAGCGAATCCAGATACTGCAGCGCCGTTTCCAGCCCCTGATCGGCAAATAAGATCCGGGCGGCCTGTAGCTCCTCACCGTTTTCTGAGACATACGCGCTCTGGCTGGCAGAAGCAGGAACCAGCCACTGCTTCGTCTGTTCGCTCATAAAGGGCGTGCGGTCGTTAAACAGCAGCGCCGAAAGCGAAGGAAGACGCTCAACAAAACGGGTAACTTCGTCGAGGATGGCTTCTGCCACTGCGAGATATCCGAGGCGCAGTGCAATCTGCGCGGAGAGGTAATGGCCATCCAGCCAGTACGGCGCGAGTAATATGCTTTTCTCGACCTGCAACCAGAGCGCTAAATCTGCGTTGCCAAATCGGGTCTGATAATCGGCAACCCTGTCCGCCGGAATGGCCGCAAGCGGCGTTCGACCGTCACTTTCGGCCTGCGGCGTAGCCGTAATGGTTTGCCAGATCGCGTGACGTCGCAGACGATAGCCGTGCGGTGAGTCCGGCTGACGTTCACAGAGAATATCGGCCACCTCCAGCAGCGTGCTGCGCCAGGCATCATCGTCATGGGTTTTGATGGTCACCCGCGGTGCCGGAGTGCTGACCGGAGCGGTATCGGGCGAAGCGGCGTGTAGCGCGTTCGATGCAGCGCGTGCGGATGTATCCGCAGAAGCGTCGCGACACTCGCGCTGGTAGAGGGCAAAGAGTTCATCCGTTGCCTGCGCCAGCTCAGGCGCATGCTGTGTCTGCCAGCACTGCGCCAGTTTTGCCAGCTCGCCCAGAAGTTCGTCACGCTGTTCGGCGGTTGCACGCCCGGCAAAGCCTGCGACGCCCGCGTCAAAACGCTTTATGACCTGCCCGGCAAAGCGCTTTTTATGTGCCATATTTTGCGGTGCCGCAACGGCCCAAAAGTACTCGACATAGAGAGCCAACAGGCGCAGCGCCAGCAGCGGATCGCCCGCATGCTGAAGGGTTCTGAGCAGGTGCGCCAGCAGCCGGAAATCTTTGCTTTCGCATGCCAGCAACACCAGCCCCCGACGCTGAATATCCGGGATATCCAGCTGGCTATGAGCCAGCGAGCCGAGCTTGACGATCTCACCCTCGATAAACTCCCACTCCGGGTTATCGTCTTTCAGGCTCTCACTCAGCTTGTCTCCCGGCAGATTTTCCAGCAGATGCGACATCCAGGTCTGTGGATTATTCAGGTCTAAAGGCATTAATAATCTCCCGCCCAATGGCACGCATCACGCAGTGGTGCGATGGCCTGTGCCAGCCCGTTAATATCAAAGGTCAGCGTGCCGGCGGGGCTCCCCGCCCCCGTATCCAGGGTCAGTGTTTTGGCGCTAAACAGCTGTTTGATTTCACCAATCCCGGACAGCCCCCGACTGGCTTCCAGCAACACGCCGTTCTCACGGACAAACCAGTGGCTGTTGAACGTCCTGCCATCAGCATTCAGGGTGACCGCGATGTCATGAACATCCAGCGAATGCATCAAAGCCACCTGCATCCGGGTGATGTTATCCATGCAACTGAACATCAGTACCGGACGCGGCGGGACGCTGCCGATAGCCGGGGTCGTGATAACAACGGTTGGATGCTCGCCCGGCGTTTGCACGACCAGCAATGAAGTGGTGTTACCGTCGCGGTGTTTTTCCTGCTCCGTGGCGAGCGTCCAGGCTTCTCCCTGATAGCGCGCTTTAACCAATGCCCCCTCGAAGCCTCCCGGCAAGACGGGCGCGAGCAGATTGTCGTAGCAGTCAAGACGCTCCAAAGCTGCCGTTTGTTGACGGCAGGAGTGCATCGCCTGCAGCGTTACCTGAGCATCAGACATGGGCACCGTTTCCGCATGTGCAAATCCCGCACAGCTTCCCGCCAGCAGAGCCGCAATCAGCCAGGGAAGGCGTGGCTGGCTCATATAACGACACCATCCTCAGGCTGGGGAGATACGGGATCGCTGTCCTCGTTGTCACACGACGCATCTTCCACACAAGTGGTAAACACGCCATTCTCGGCCGACAGTCGGATCAGGGAAATCGCAGTGTTGGCCGCCATTTTCTGTAGCAGCAGCAGCGACAGCGGCGGCAGCAACTCGCCGTCGATCACGGATTCCAGCATTCTGGCGCCATTCTCGGCGCGGGTGACGCGCTGCATAATTTCATCCGTCACCTCCGGTTCAATAATCACCTCAGCACCAAAGCGGCTACGCAGCACGCGGTCCAGTCGCGCAAGCTTTCCGGCGATAATCGTGATAAGCGTCTCGTCGGTCAGCGGCAGATAGGGCACCACTTCCATGCGTGCAAGCAGCGCGGGTTTGAAGAAATCTGCCAGCACCGGATATAACGCGTCCTGCATCAACGCCGGGTTATCAGCATGTTCGACAATCACCTGATAACCGAGGTTGGAGGTGAGGAAAAATACAATGTTCTTGCAGTCAATCAGACGGCCTTCACCGTCCGCCATTTCGCCCTTATCGAACGCCTGATAGAACAAATTCAGCACGTCCGGGTGAGCTTTTTCTACTTCGTCCAGGAGCACGACCGAGTAGGGTTTCTGACGAATGGCTTCGGTCAGCACGCCCCCTTCTCCGTAGCCCACATAGCCAGGAGGCGAGCCGATCAGCCTTGAAACCGTGTGCTTTTCCTGGAACTCAGACATATTGATGGTCGTGAGATACTGACGTCCGCCGTAGAGTAGCTCCGTCAGTTGCAGCACGGTTTCGGTTTTGCCTACACCGCTCGGACCGGCTAACAGGAACGCCCCTTGCGGCCGTCCGGGACGGCGCAGGTCAGCACGGGCGGTCAGCAGATGTTTATGCAAACTGGCAATCGCCAGCTGCTGGCCTTTTATGGTTTCGCCCAGCCAGAGAGGAAGATCGGTAATCACCGACATCTCGCTCTGCGACAGGCGGTTAAGCGGCACGCCGGTCCATTCGGCTATCACCGCTGCAATCTGCTTTTTATCGACGTGGGGCGAAACCAGTAGCTGATCGTTATGCAAGGCGTCCAGCTCTGCCGTCAGCCGTTTCAGGCGCTCGGCGTGAGACGGCGTTTGCTCCTCGGTAGTGAGTAATTGCTGACGCAGGGCAATAATCTCCTGTACCAGCGTCTGCTGCCGGTGCCAGGCGTCCTCCAGCGTTCGCAACGCCTGCTGCGCATTCTCATACTGCGCTTGCACCTCATCTCGGCGAGCCGTCTCGGTGCGTAGCCCAATACGGATTTCGCGTTCAAGCTGGCGGATTTCCGCCTCACACTGGTGGCATAACGTCGTCAGGGCAGAAATTTTTTTCGGCGGTGAAGAGAGATTAATCGCCACTCTTGCACAGGCGGTATCCAGCACATCGATAGCTTTGTCAGGTAACTGTCGCCCGGAAAGATAGCGCTCGCTTAACGTCGCGGCCGCCTGAAGTGCCTCATCGTCGATCAGTACACCATGCGATTGTTCATATACCGCCGACAGACCGCGGAGAATGATCGTGGCTTCGGCCGCATTCGGCTCAGTGACCTTCACCAACTGGAAACGACGCGACAGTGCAGCGTCCTTCTCAAAATATTTTTTGTATTCGCCCCAGGTCGTTGCGGCGATAGTTTTCAGCTCACCACGCGCCAGCGCTGGTTTGAGAAGGTTAGAAATATCCAGCCCGCCCTGCTGGTTGCCGGCACCTATCAGCGTATGCGCTTCATCAATAAACAGAATGACTGGAACGGGGGATGAAATGACTTCAGCCATCAACCCTTTGAAGCGTTTTTCAAACTCACCTTTGACGGATGCTCCAGCCTGCAATGCCCCAAGATCCAGGTTCATGATGCGGGTGTTTTTGAGTTTATCCGGCACCTGGCCTGCAACAATGCGCAGAGCCAGCCCTTCGATTAACGCGCTTTTACCCACACCGGCCTCACCCACCACGACAGGGTTGTTCTTGCGGCGACGGCTAAGAATATCGATCATCAGATCGATTTCGTGATCGCGACACAGCACCGGATCAAGCCGCCCCTGACGGGCGTCCTCGGTCATGTTCCTGGCATAACGCGCAAGCAGGCTATCGCTGGCATCCGTCGCCACGCTGACGTTTTTTCCGTCGTCATCCTGTATCACGGTTTCAGCAGACTCACGCGTCCACTGCGAAAAATCCTGCTGCAAGCGATCGCGGTTAATACCGGTCAGTTGCCGGGCAGCCGCGGGAGGGACGTAACGTAGCGGCGAGTGCAGAAGCGCCAGCAGCAGCACGCCGCCCCGTAATTCGCTCATCTGCATTTCCGTTGAAGCCAGCAGCCAGGCCTCTTTTAACCACTCCACAAGCATGGGGGAGAAGGCCGGATAGCTGTCTGCAGAGCGCACGGTGGCATAATTTTCGACCGTTAACGCCTGACGCAGTGTCACCACATCAAGATCGGCTTGTTCCGCAATCATCCGCAGATCGCTGCGAACAGACGACAGCATTTGCAGGAGCACATGTGCCACGGTGATTTCCGCCGCCTGCTGGGTCATACACTCTGCCGCAGCGGCCTCCAGCGCCTGTCGGGAAAACAGATTCAGCCGCTTTACCAGCACGGGAAGATCAATCTGGATCATAGACGTCCTTATCGCAGTAATTTATTTAACTGATGCAAAATGTCCTGCGTCTGACTGTCGAGGCGCAGTAAATAGAAGAGATAAAACAGTGCCAGCACGGCAATCCCGCCGAACAACACCTGTTTAATGGTCAAACGCTTCATGAGCTGATAGCGCCCTCCCCGCGTTTTTTTGTCCTGATGCAGCAGTGGGAAAGCCGCGTCGCCGCGAAGTTTATGAAGGACGTAATACAGACGGCGGTATATCTGTTCAAATTCGCCCTGATTCTGTACGGCAACTTTGTAGCGCCCGCGAAAACCCAGCGAGAAACAGAGGTACAAAAATTCGAGTAAATCCTGGTAGCGTTTGGGTTCGCGAATCAGGCGTTCGAGCAGGATAAACACCTTCTCGCCGCCCCAGGCTTCATTATGGAAATGCACCAGCAGGGACTGCTTTATCCACTCGTTCTTGTTCGACCAGCCATTGCCAAGCGCCGCCTCGTCAATAAATGTGCAGAGCACATAGCGAAACGAGACGATCACGCCTGGCTCGTAGCCCTGCTCTTGCAGCAATTGCTCCACCGCCTGAACGTCGGTCACAACCCTGGAAAAGAGGTGTTCAGGCATCGACTGACTGTTCATCCCCGCCACGCGCATCACCATTCCCAGCAACGGGGTGGCCGCATCGATCATCGGGTTGAGGCTGTTACCACGCAGGGCGAGCCGGTACTGGCGATGGGACGTTTCCCCGCCAGCCTCATGCGAAAAGTCACTGCCCATTTCCTCGGAGTAGACCGAGTTATTGCTGCCGGAATAAAAGTCAGGCTGTTCGCTCATCGTCTCAACCTCTTATCGCCCACAGCTGCATATCCAGGTCCGGGAAGGTGCCGGAAATATGCAGCGCCATCGCCCCGGCTTTCGCCACGTCCTGCCAGGCCGCGGCCCCTTTATCCAGGTCGAAATAGACGTAACCATCGTGATAAGGAAGCTGGCGAGGCGCGGCAGTGCGAGGCGACAGCGGTACGCCAGGCACCTGGACACTGACCACATTGCGAATTTTGTCGGTCGCAGCGATTTTCGACTGCTGAGTGAACTGGAGAATGATCTGGTTCTGTGGCATCCGCGCGCGGACGGCCAGTACGAAGGAGCCCGACTGCAGCAGCGTCGGATCGTTAACCGTGGCGATATACACCCCATCGGAAAAGATCAGCGGCAGGTTCTGAGCCCGTGGCATCAGCACGGTGTTGAGCGCCCGACGCAGCTCCAGAATCACCGTTTTAAAAGACTGCGTGAGATTCCGGTGGTTGTAGACATCGACCGGACACGGCAGACGGCTGTTCTCGGTAAAGGTCATCAGCTCACCCAGCAGACGCACCAGATCCAGATAAAAAGTTTCCGGATGCAGCGTATGCAGATGGGTGCGATGGGTGAAGTGCATCTGGCTGCGGTTCAGCATCTGCAACATCATAAATTCTGCCACATCGGCGATACCGCTCTGCTCCGGCGAGCCAATGCGCTTTGCCAGTTCGCTGGCGCGGTTACTGATTAGCCCCTGAACGTCCCCGGCAAACCCGTTCAGCACAGGGCTCACCCGAATCGCCTGACAAGTGGGGATAAAACCCTCATCCAGTACCAGCGCGCCATTGGGCTGCTGACTGCGAATGCGGCATAACGGTAAGGTGACCATCGCGCTGAGATCGTCCGCGCCGCTCACAATTTTTGGCGCCAGCTGCCCCAGAACAAGCTGCTGGACATCACCATCATCAGAGTGCAAATCACGAATATCGCTGCGGGCCAGCCGGTAACGCTCCGTGCTTTGTCCAGCACTCTGGCGGCTCTCAATTTCGCAGGTGATATCACTGATGACCGGCAGCGCGAGGTAGATGTCATGGCTTCCGGGTTTTGACAGATCGACAGGATGGTAGGGTAAAGGAAGCTGGTCCTGCTCCGGGATACTGAACACCGTGCCATCAGGCATGCAGCCGCTCGCAAAGTCGAGCATCAGCTTCCCCTGAGCCAGCAACTCTGAATTCACTGACAGCGCTGTAAATCCCCAGCTAAAGTCTGCCTGTGCATTGATGCGCTGGTTCAGCAGATATTCCTGATTACGCTGCTGTTGCTGGAAGTGCTGCGGCAGGGCGAATAATCCCTCTTGCCAGATCACTTTATTTTTCATCGTCGCCATCGTCAGTCTTCCTCTTTTTTCATTTCGATACTGCTCTGCCGTACATGCACCAGCACACGGTATTGGTGGCCCGTACCTTCCACTGGCTCGATCTGCTTCCATTCGGAGGACTGGTCATCCGAGAAGTAGGCAACAATGCCAATAAACTGCGTTTTTTCGTCCAGTTTCACCGGCGGCAGGGTTTTGAGCGTGTCCGGCAGCAGGCTGAAATCCTGGTGATCGAGATAGTTTTTCCCTAACACATCCGGTAACGGTGTGCTGGCTATCTGGTCATAGTCAGCGGCCTGTAGCTTTGAATCGTCGCTGAGATAGACCAGTTGCACATCCACAGGGGCGGCTTCCCCCTCTGCGTTGGTATTGGTATCCGGTTCAGTGAGAAGCGTGACGGTCACCTCCGACGGTTGTACCGCCTGCTTTCCGACCTGAATATCCGGATTACTGATCACCTGGCCGAGTTTTTTCGCCGTTTCGCAGCCAGTTAAAACCACGCTCATCAGAACGCAGGCCAGAAACGCCCTCCTGATCATGCTTCCGACTCCCGTTGCTTCTCTCTCAATACCCGGTCATAGACCTGGGCATACACTTCGTTAAACAGCATCTCGAAACCCTGCTGACGGCTGGACGCCAGTTCGTCGTAGTAATGGCTATACATCTGCCATGCGCCGGCATCGTCCAGCGGCTGGCGCAGTTCATGGCTGCGACGATACTGAACAAAACGGCGCATCAGGCTCTGGGGAGAAAAGGCGTCAAGCAGGACACGCAGAGATTCGATAATCGCCCCGCGATTGGCTTCTTCATGGTGGCGAATGTTGCGCAGGCTCTCGCGTACTGCGGCAGGAGCAGCAAGGTGAACCGGGCTTTTACCCTCGGCAAACATCACATCCAGCGCCGTGGTGTAGTCCATATTCAGACGCAACGGGTTATCTTCCAGCGGACGCAGATGCTTGTCAGACAGGCTGTTACGTTGATGTTGAAGCTCAAGCAGCCCTTGTATTGCGGCCTGCAATGTCCTCCCAGCCTCTTCCAAAAAATCATCCGCCTCCTGTGAATTACGCACAGAAAGCGAGCAGCCTAACCCACGCATAAGCGGCGTGACGGCGAGATGGCGATGTGTCATTTCCCCCTGCGCGCCCGCTTCATCATGACTCTCGTGAGAATCGGCATACATCGGTGGCAGATCCATAAACTGATTTTCCAGCCCGCTATTACTGGGCGGAGCGGAAAGCGTGGCGGTGGTTCGGAGGGGAGCCGCTCCCGACAGCAGATCACCCGCAGTGGTCAGACTTTCTGTTTGCAACGCCTGAAGAGGATCGGTAGAAAAGCCGTTCACCACAGTGTCTGCGAGCTGATGCCGGTGAGGCATTCCCGGATACGTCGGTTGCCCGTCAGTGGTGAGCAGCGCATCAGCCAGACGATCGCGGTTAGTCACGATGGTTTCCGGGGCGGCCATCTGCTCGCTATAGCTGACGAGTTTTCCTTCATGGAGGAACACTTTTAATGCCAGCGCCCCAAGTCCAATCTCATCGCCCTGACGCAACCGCACTAATCCAGAGTCCACGGACACCGGGGCCAGATTGATCATCAACCCTGGCATCAGGTTACGAAGACAGAAGGTGCCATCATGGAGAACCACTTCGCAGGCACGGCCAGCGATAGATCCTGCTCGATCCTGTACCGGCCAGCGGCACGCCGTGGCGTGACCGATATCTCCGCCCTCGGCAGAAAACAGGCATTTTGCAGCCCTTCCGCTCTCCAGCTCATTGCCGTTCATGACCTGCAACGTGAGTGACAGCACGGAAGAGTGCTTTTTCTCCTCAGCCATATGCGATTCCATAAAATTAATCCCTGATATGAAGGGTGATAGAGGGCGGCACTTTCGGCTGTCCGATAAACGCCGTGCGCCCGATACAGGAACGGGCGCTGTCGCCTAATAACATGCCTTTCGCCTGCTCGGGAGCCAGATCCAGACGCAAATCCCAGGCGAACTGATCGCGCAGTAAAAAAGAGACAAACATTGTCAATGCCTGGTGATTTCCACCGTCCGGCAAAAATGAGAGATAACGCTCCATCGAGAGATTGCTGATCCGCAGAAGAAATTTTCCGCTGCGATCGGGCACTCTGGCTCCGAGGGTAAAATTGACACCGATGACTGAGCGCCCCGGCACATATCCGGCGGTTCTGTTTTTTGGATTTCGCACACCCAGCCGATTCTGCTGGGCAGGATCGACAGGCACTTTGCGCAGCTGCCAGCTCTCGATACGAACCTCCGGCAGATCAAAACAGTGAGAGACCAGATTACACACCACGTCCGGCGAGCGCCCTGGTGTAGCAAGTATCCCGGCGTAGGCCAGCATCTTGCTATGGTTGATGGCAAGCCTGGCGCGCACACTGGGATTGCCCAGCCCTACAAGGGCATACATACGCTGCGAAAAAGTATCCGTGCCACCGTTACGAAAACAGATGTAATAGCGGTACTTACGCCAGGCGTGATAGGCAAACTGCGTCCATCGATGGCTGAACAGATCGAGAAACTCTTTCAGCCCCTCTTCATTTTGTGCCGACTCCTGCGCCATTCTGTCCAGGTAGTACCCGGGCAGTGGCGACTGGCTACCGGAGAAACCCAGGAATTTGGTCGTCAGGTTGAACTGCCCGGTCTCGTTACGACTGAGCGTGCTCAGGTCACTTCCAGGGAAAGCAATACTGGCATCGGATTTGAACAGCGCCACTTCCTGTTCCGGTTCCGTACGCAAGGATGGCTCCTGGTCCGTACCGCCATACCGCCGATACAGCGATTCCATCAGCACAAAAAAGTTTGTCCCGCGCACATCCGGGAGATTTGCTGTTTCCCTTACATCAGGGCGTGCTGGCCGGTATGTTGCCATTCCCAGGACTCCTGACTTTCGGTGTTGATAATTTTGAGGCAGTGAAACGAGTTGATGCTGGCATACAGCGCAAAGAAATAGGACAGCACCGTCCCCAGCAAATAGATCTCACCTTCACAGACAAAGGGGGCCGGATTTATCCACAGCGTGGTGGACAGCCCTCGAACCGGCACCCCCTTAAACAGGCGGTCGACCGGACGAGACGCCATTTTTTCAATAGCATCCAGTTTCTGCGAAGAGAGTCGGGCCTGCTGCGGGTGGTGAATACCAGGTAAATCAAACGTGCGCAGAACCTGAATCAACGCTTCCCTGTCCAGCAGCGAGAGATAGTTTAGATTCATGCAGGAGATCAGCGACCAGTGCATATTGCCGTCCGTCATCGGATAAAGCGGACGGGTTGGCCGCATCACATTACTGAAGGACGCAACGGCTGGATTTTTATTAACGGCCTCGCAGATATCACCGATATGCAACGACGCAGGTAACATGCGATTGGTGCAGACAAGCGAGGCCGTGAAAACTTCGCCTTCCAGTCGGGTGTGTTCTGGTATGTCTCCGTTTGCGTGAACAAATGCAATCGAATGCTCCAGGCCTTGGTGAAATAATGACGTTTTTGTTCGGTGATGCCAGTAAACGACTTCACGCTGACGGTTGTACTCTATCTGGTGCTGAAATCCTTCAAACTCAGGCCAGAGGCGAAACTTTCTGCTCTGTCCGGAACCGCTCTCTTTGCTCGAAACCGAGGTTATCTGGAAAATATCATAGGATTCCGGGTTCTGTTGACTGGCGCGCAACGGGTACTGCGGCGCACTGTCATCCGGTCTGACAGGTTCAGAGTGGTGCGCGAAAAGATTGACCGCAGGCGTACAATAGGGACGTAAAGAAGCCTTGCGCAGCTTGATATCTGCCGGTAGTGGAAGATTAAAATGCAGGCGTAGCATAAACGCACCGACCGGAAAATCGTCTGGCAGTGGCGCGGCATCCTTCACGTGGAAGAAGAAAAAGCTCTCCGGATAGCAGAAATACTCCTGCAGTACCCGATAACCGACATGAACGTTTTTCGGCCATGGCAACAGCGCATCTTCTGATTCAAATCCGGCGGCCTCAAGCCACAGATCCGATAACGCTAAACGCCGCTCACCGGCAACCAGTTCGGCATAAACCAGATGTTCACTGAACCATAAATAGAGCTGATGACGGGTGTAGTCGTCTTCATTACCCAACCAAAAAGTCAGTTTATTCAGATCAATTGCGCGGGGAGAAATATTGCCCTCAGTGAAAAAATCAATCTCAATAGCACCTGCTTTTAGGCTGCTGGTGTTTCTCACATCCTGAACTAAAAGAGGCTGAAGCCAGGTATCACGTGCCAGAGTGAAATGACAAACCGGCAACGAGGCGCGCTCTCCGCTGGTCAGTGCCCCCTGAGCACCAGTCTGCGAGCGGTCACTCTTTCCGGTTTTAATCAACTCATCGCGGCAAACCTGAACGAATGTTTGCAGCTCTTTACGGGGCTGATATTCAATGACCGTCATCGCCGGCACCGGACGCAGATAATTTGGCCACAGCATGTTGATGAGTCCATGCGTGAACTCGGGGAATTCATCTTCCAGCTTTTGCCGCAGGCCACCTGAGAGGAAGGCGAACGCTTCCAGCAGGCGTTCCACATCCGGATCGCCCTCTTTCTCGGCCAAAAAACGAGCCAGGTAGGGTTTCTCCTGTGCCAGCAATTTGCCGAGCTGACGCAGATAATCCAGCTCTTCGCGGTAGTAACGCTCTTCAAAGGCCATCGGGTTACTCCACTTTCCAGTGCCGGTGGTTATCCAGTAGGATGTCAAACTCCAGGACATCCTGGCTGTTGCTGAAATCTATCGTTGCCACAATATGAAACCGCAGTTCCAGCGGCAGGCAGGCATCCTCTGCGATAGCCGCCACTACCACATCCGAAATCCGCGGTTCATAGCCCAAAATAGACTCCCTGATGGCCTTAACCATCCAGTCGCGAATGTTCAACGAATCGGGGGATTGACTATTAAAATCATCAATCCCCAGATCCGGCGAACCGTAACAACTGCCGGAACGGGTATTGAGGACGTTACGAAGGGTATCGCGCACCGAATTTAGCAGCGACGCCTTAGGTCGCAGGCGTTGAGGTGGATTCGCCGCCTCGCGGATACGCTCAAACAAACTGCCCCCAGATTCCCGTTCCATTATCATGGTGCTTAATCCCTGTCTAAGCGGCCGACTAAGGACAGCTCAAACGATGCTCCCATATATTTGAAATGCGGACGCACGCTAAGCGCCACCTGGTACCAGCCCGGCTCCCCTTCCACATCCGATACTTCAATTTTCGCCTGACGCAGCGGTTTGCGACTGCGAACTTCAGATGGCGGATTTTCCTGATCGGCCACGTACTGGCGAATCCAGGTATTAAGTTCACGCTCGAGGTCGCCACGTTCTTTCCATGAGCCGAGCTGTTCGCGCTGAAGCACTTTGATGTAATGAGCTAGTCTGTTGATAACAAACAGGTAAGGCAGCTGTGTTCCTAACTTATAGTTAGTTTCCGCTTCCTTTCCTTCCACTGTATTAGGGAATACCTTTGGTTTCTGAACTGAATTAGCCGAGAAAAAGGCAGCGTTATCAGAACCTTTACGCATCGTTAGCGTAATGAACCCCTGCTCTGCCAGTTCGTATTCACGACGGTCGGTAATGAGAATTTCGGTCGGCACTTTTGCCTGAAGTTGCCCCATGGCTTCATAGAGATGCACCGGTAAATCTTTCACCGCGCCGCCGCTTTGTGGGCCAACGATATTCGGACACCAGCGGGTCGATGCAAAACTCTCCGCCATGTTGGCGGCCAGAAGAAACGCCGTGTTACCCCAAAGATAGTGCTCATGGCTTTTGCTGACATCTTCGTGATAGTTAAAGCTTTTGATGGGATTTTCATTCGGGACATAAGGATGTCGCAGCAAAAAGCGCGGTGCCGTCAGACCAAGATTTCGGGCATCTTCTGATTCACGCAGGGATCGCCATTTGGTGTATGCCGGCCCTTCAAAAATGGCCGCAACATCCTTGATCCCAGGCAGTTCGGTAAACGAATCAAGTCCGAAAAATGTCGGAGAAACGGATGAGAGGAATGGGCTGTGCGCCATTGCACTGACGGCGCTGATATATTGCAGCAGCTTCATATCGGCCGTCGTGTTATCGAAGCTGTAGTTGCCGATAACCGCCGCGACAGGCTCGCCGCCAAACTGCCCGAAACCACTGGAGTAAACGTGGCGGTAGAAACCAGACTGGGTAATTTCCGGCGCAAACGAAAAATCGTCCAGCAGTTCTTCTTTTGTGACGTGCAGTAGATGAATTTTGATGTTTTCCCGTGGATCGGCATGATCCACCAGGAGTTTCAGTGAGCGCAGAAACGACTCCAGCTCCTGGAATTCTGGCGCATGAAGGATCATATCCATCTGACGCCCCATGCGCTCATCAATATCAGCAATCATGCCGTTGACGGCCAGGATATCGACGGATTCGGCCTCTTCATCATTCTGTAGAAGAGCCGTAATAAAGGCTGTTACGCCCTGGCGCGCAATATCGTAACTTTCTGACTCCGGCTTGAAACGGGTCTGCGCCATAATGTCATCCAACAATGTGGGCGCGGCGACCTGTACAGAGGAAGCAGAGGCTTCCGGTAAGGTGATATCTGACATAGTGAAATCCTTGTACAAAGTTATTTCCGACCTGCGATGCCCAGTTCCGCAATCAGTTGTTCACGGCTTTGTTCGTTATCCAGCAGAGCTTTTAGCTGCGCGCGGAAAGCCGGGATATTTCCCATTGGGCCGCGTAACGCCACCAGGGCCTCGCGTAGCTCAAGCATTTTTCGCATTTCGGGTATCTGGGCAGCAATGTTGTCTGGTGCGAGATCGGACAGTGATTTCACTTTCAGCCTGACGCCCATGCGCTCATCGTGATTTTCACTGAGCGTGGAGGGAACGGCGAACTCACGGCCAATACCTGCTTGTTCTAACACCGCATTGAAATTGTTACGATTGATGGCAACAGGCTGCCGCTCATCAAGCGGCGTCTCATCCGAACCGCCTGTCAGATTACCGGTGACCAGCAGGTTAAGCGGCAGCTCAACTTCAGCTGTCTGGGAGCCTGTTTTGGGGGTGAATTTAATATTAATGCGCTCCCGTGGAGCGATGCTGCCGTCATTTTTTTGGCTGCTCATAAAAAATAGTCCTTCAGGTTATCGACCAGGCCATCAATGCAGCATATTCCGCACCACTAAAAACACCGGAAATGCCGCCGAAGTGGCGGTTAAATAGATTGAAACGCCTTATCAACCTATATCCTACGCGAAAACAACATTCCCAAAATACTTCGATTCCGGATAATACTGCTCTATATGCCAGATATGAAATGCGTGCTACAAAGGTTCAAGATATAATGCGAAACGTAAGAGCACAACCTAATAGGTAATAGATTTTCACTGTGAAACCCATATTTATAATTTCGCTAAATGATTGATATTAGATGCATTCATGGATTAATTAAGATGTTTGCGAAACTTAAGGATTGCCTTATAAAAGCCCAGCAACAAAATAAACCAAGAGATTGACTTACCATTATCCATGATTCAATCTGCTCATTAATTTCATCGCAACGAAATATAATAAAGAATTATACATAGCGATAAACCATATAAACAAAATCATGAATTAAACATAGCTAAACATTATTTGATGGCTACTACTTATCCGCATCGCCTGTAGCAGGAATGTACGAACATGACCGATTTTGGGAAAGAGCCGTTTCAAAATTTGCCTGTCGAGGACTAACGGCAGGTGATTGTCAGCAGTCATTTATACATTAACAAGGAGTTTAAAAATGCCTACACCGTGTTACATCTCAATCACGGGTCAGACCCAGGGAAATATTACCGCAGGTGCATTTACTGCCCCTTCGGTTGGTAACATTTACGTGCAGGGCCACGAAGATGAGATGCTGGTACAAGAATTTCATCATAACGTGACAGTACCTACCGACCCTCAGTCCGGCCAGCCATCTGGTCAACGTGCCCACAAGCCGTTCATCTTTACCGTGGCACTGAACAAAGCTGTACCTTTACTGTATAACGCGCTGGCTTCCGGCGAAATGCTTCCAACCACCGAGTTGCACTGGTGGCGTACCTCAGTGGAAGGCAAGCAGGAACACTTCTTCACCACTCGCCTGACCGATTCCACCATTGTGGATATCGACTGCACTATGCCTCACTGCCAGGACGCGGAGAAGCGCGAGTTTACTCAGCTGATTAAGGTTTCCCTCGCCTACCGTAAAATCGAGTGGGAGCACGTTAAGTCTGGCACTTCTGGTGCTGATGACTGGCGTGCACCGCTGGAAGCATAAGTTGATACCCAGCATCCGGTTCTTAGGGACCGGATGCTGTTTTTGTATTGCACCTCAAAAATGGTTGTCAGTAATAAGAAACGCTTTTTGGGAGATGGCGGATGCCGGAAACTTTGGCGGTAGCGTGCTTGAAGACAAGTTGAAACAGCACTTTCAACATGGAGAAATTTCGAATAGTTCATACTGGAGCGGATAGTTTATAAAAGAGCAGTTAATTGCCACAAGAGCTGTTACAAAGTAGCTCGTCTATGTTGTTTCTTGAGTCTTGTACAAATGGAGCATCAACGACTAACTGCCATACTTCAGGCTTTCAAAGACGTTTCGATATAAAAAGCCCAGCGTCTTACCATACTATTTTTAAAAACACATTTAGCCTTTAAATCTACAGACTGGTATCTATGTTCAAAAATATAGTGTTTTTTGTCACCATGTTCGTGCTGGCTCCTATTTACTGCATTGCAAATGAACCCGAAGTAAATTCTTTAGATGACCTTATCGTGAATAGTTTTAAAGTGGATGAAATTCCTGATCTAGGGCATCCAGTTTGCACTCTCAGCCTCTACGACATTAAGAAAGATGATTATTACAACTATGTGGAAGGAAGTATTTGTCCTGTCGGTGGAAAAATCTGTAAATACTCAGCCATTATGAAAATCAATAACAAAATAAACATACTTAAAGAAGTACCGTCAGATAAAAAAGGTATAACATTTCAAAACTCACAATTTTATATAATCTCAAAACATACTGAAGTTAAAGAGTCAGAAATGAACCCTGAAGGAACCAACATTGAATCCATCATTTCTATTAACATCAAAAATAGAGTTAAAAAATTTAATATGACTGGATATTGCGGGATTTAAATACAGTCAAAACACTGAATAAAAACATAATGGACAATAACGATCCCTCGATTTTTTAACGGGGCGCGTAGTCGCATTATCGTTTTTCAATGCTCAAAAATATGCATTTTCAATTTTTTAAATTCAGTGAACTTAAAAAATGCAAAAATACAGCTTACGCATGAAAATATCTCAAACTCACAACTGGGTGCTAGAGTGAATTAGGATAACTAAATAATAAAAAATTCAACAGAATTCTTATTAGTGCTAATGCATAAAGCAGTAGGTATTCTCTCAAACGATAAATAATTTTAAGCTTGACAATAAATATGTCAAAACCGGTGGTGGGCAGGAAATGTATTTCCACGTTCCTTGCGACAAGCGAAAATTTGTAATACCACTTGATACCCCTAGCTATAAATATGGTCATCTTCAGTAGATATCTGTTTATTAAAAATATTCTTACACATGTAGCATGCGATATTGCATTAACTACATTATGCACAAATTCTTTTTATCCATATAAAACAGGGGGCAAGTCACAATGATCATTATGGAAAAACAAAATGAACTTATTCAAGTGATGAATAATGTTGCAAATAAGTACATGAAATGGAGTCTTGCAAAAGATCATTTTATCAGTGATACCATTAATTTTTCCTCACAAATTGATAGTGATTTATTTTCTGGGAAACTATCACAATCCGAGGCAAGAGAAGCTCTGGAGAATGAAATAACATCACTAAGAAAACAAAACGATGAACTAGAGAAAAATCAGGTTAGGCAAGCCATTATCCTTCGCCCTATAAGCCAAGAGAAAGTCAGAGGAAGCGGTGGAAGAGAAACTATTAATGTCGATCTATTTATTGCAGGGGCGGGATTTATTGCAGGGGGCTTACAGATTGTCACTGGTGTTGGAATGATTAGCACTGGTGCCGGAGCGATCCCAGGAACATTACTAACAGCTCACGGGGTTAACAACCTTATTGAAAATGGTTATTACTTGCTTTATCGAGAGAGCTGTACCGGTCCAGTACGCTTTATGTACGAAGAAGCGGGAGATTTTTTTGGAATAGATATTAAAGATTCCGATGTTATTTATACTTTTGTTGACGTGGCATTATCGATGAATGGTTTACTTGAGTATAAATTACCAGAAGAAGCACAGAGACTTTACCGTTACATTAACGCAGATTTGCTATGGGGTATAAAAAAGATGGGAATTACTCTTATGGGCCCTGGCGATTTATTTATAGAGATCACGGGTGATATAAATACCGTAGTGGGTCAATGGAGGGCATATTAATGGAAGTTATCATTGAGGCTGCAGGATACAAGTTAAACATTTTATATATTGCTCTATCATGCCTAGGGTTACATATTAATTTCACTGTCGTAAAAATTTTATTAAAGTCCCAAAAGACGACACATCATTTTTATTCCATAACAACATCGACAATATTACCTTTTTTTCACTTCTACGTTTTTAACTTTGGAAGAATACCTTTTTGGGATATAGACCTTGGTAATAACATCCCACTCTATTACATTTCTTTTGGATTAGCATGGATTAGTTCACTTCCTTACATCATCGCAAGAAGGCTGTACAATTAAAGCCTATCATAAAACCACTATAACACAATAAATATAAAATTATTGACCCAGCATCAAACAAAGATTAATGCTAAATAACACACTTACAAACCTTACACTTCATCAAAGCATTTCAAAACCCGACAAATTAACCCCGCTATATTTACCGTTATTATAGAAAATCATTTGAAAGGGAGACAAATATGTCATTAAAAGGACTACGTTTCACGTTTGACGTGGATGGACAACCTTCTGAAACATTTGCAGTCGTGAGTTTCTGGTTGAAACAACGTCTTTCATTTCCATTTATGTTAGATGTAGATGTTGCCAGTAAATCCTTCAATCAGGAAGCAAACAACCTACTAGAAAAAAAAGTCACCCTCACTATTTGGCAGGGGCCAGAGGCGCTGCGTTATGTCACTGGAGTAGTTTCCAGCTTTGGGATGAAAGAAAATAATCGCTGGCAGATGCTCTATCATTTTTGTATTCAGCCGCCACTCTGGCGCTGTGGACTACGGCAGAATTTCCGCATATTTCAGCAACAAGATATTGAAGCTATTTCATCAACACTTCTCAGTGAGAACGGTGTTATCGACTGGGCACCCTCTTTTAATGCTGGCCACTCTTCTCGTGAATTCTGTGTTCAATACGGTGAAAACGATCTGGCATTTTTATCACGCCTTTGGGCGGAAGAAGGGATCTTCTTTTATGATAAACACGCACCAGTTGGACCTAATCAAAAATTGATGTTATGCGATGATATTGCTGGCCTGTCCCCACTCAACGACACGATTATCTTCAATCCGAATATAACTACAGAAGTGAATAGTGAGTGTATCAGTGCATTTCAATACGATGCAGGAGTACGTGCCTCATCAGTCGTAAGTAAAGATTATACATTCAAAGTACCCGACTGGGAGGGAACGTTTAATCAACAAGGCGAAAACCTGAATAATCAGCTCACGCAATATGAAGTTTATGATTACCCTGGTCGTTTTAAGGATGAGCAGCACGGGCAGGATTTTAGTCGCTATCAATTGGATGGTTTTCGTAATAGCTCTGAGACTGCCGGAGGGATCAGTAACTCACCCAATTTGTGGCCAGGAACTCGCTTTATTCTCAAAAACCATCCTCAGGAAACCCTCAACCGAGAATGGCAGGTGATTAGAAGCACGCTGGTGGGCCAACAGCCACAGGCATTGCATGGGAGTTCAGGCACAGGCACCACATTGACGAATCAATTTTCGGTCATCCCTGCTGACCGAACCTGGCGGCCCCGTCCCCTGCCTAAACCCAAAGTCGATGGCCCACAAAGTGCGATCGTTACTGGCCCTGCTGGCGAGGAAATCTTCTGCGATGAACATGGCCGTGTCCGCGTGAAGTTTCACTGGGACAGATATAACCCTAAGAATGAGAGCAGTTCATGCTGGGTACGCGTGTCGCAGGCATGGGCCGGTACCGGATTTGGCAACCTTGCCATTCCGCGCATCAACCAGGAAGTCATTGTTGATTTCCTGAATGGTGATCCTGACCAACCTATCATTATGGGTCGAACCTATCACCAGGATAACCGCTCTCCTGGCGGCCTGCCAGGTACGAAAACGCAGATGACCATCCGCTCAAAAACCTACAAAGGTGAAGGTTTCAACGAACTGCGTTTTGAGGATGCGACAGGGAAAGAGCAGCTCTATATGCACGCGCAAAAGGACATGCAAACAGAGGTGCTGCATGACCGAACGACGACGGTTAATCACGATCACACTGAAACCGTATCCAATAACCAGACTGTCACCGTAGGCGTCGGACAGACGATAAATGTGGGTGGCAAAAATGAAGGTGGACACGACCAAAAGGTCACCGTCGCCCATGATCAGACGATCACCGTGCAGAACAAGCAGACGCTAAATGTCACACAGGATCGTGAAAAAAGCGTCGGTGGCGACCAAACAGCCACAATCACCGGCAACGACACCGCGACCGTCAAAAAAGATCAGTCCGTGACTGTTCAGCAAAACTACACCCTCGATGTCGCGAAAATCACCACCATCAAATCAGGCGAGAAAATCGAACTGATCTGTGGAGCCAGTTCCATCACCCTTGAACAAGGTGGAAAAGTGACGATCTCCGGCACGGAATTTGATTTCACTGCCGGCGGCATTGTTCAAATCAAAGGTAAAGACGTCAATCTCAACTGAGGCACGAAAATGGAATTTCGTAATCTGACGCCGTTTTCAGTGATGGAATATGCGATGGACGACAAGCATAACGAACGTCATCGCGTCGTCGCCATGAAAACCGGCTTCCGGCTTGTCCAGGATGATAATGGTCAGTGGCAGACGCAATTAATGGAAAACCCACCGATGCCATTATGCATCGAAGATGAGTTTACCGGTGAAATGAACTGCTCCCCTGTCCTGCGCGAAAGTGACCTCGCCCCGTTAAAACCTGCCTGTGACATTATCGTCAATGGCACAGCACACACGCCGGATGGTGTCGCCGCTCAAGAGATGATCGCGAGAGTCCTGATGCGTTCGCTTTCAGGCGAAGTACTTCTGAATAAAGCTTTGCAAATAACTGGCAAACGCTTTTATCAACGTCAGACATTAACTGGACAATGGTTTGAAACGGAGCCGGAACTTTTTAGCTCCCTACCCCTGGATTACCGTTTTGCATTTGGCGGTGAATGCCGGGTGGAGGTCGATAGTGAATATGCTAACCGCATTCCTGAAGAATACTGTCTCACCGAAGACCAGCGTCGGGAGCACCCCAACCAGGTAAATCCACCTCTCGCGCACAGAGCCTGCCCGGTCAATCCTCTGGGGCTCGGTTACATGCCCCCCTGGTATTTGAATGCCTGCGATATTCATCAGGTTGAAGCCCCTCGCATTATCGCCACGGACAGCCCCTTTACCCTCAGGCACTTTCTCGCCTGCCTGAACGGAAACGCCGACTGGTTCGCGCCAGAATACCAGCCTGCAGGCTTTGGCTACATCGGACGGAGCTGGTTACCACGCCTGCCGTTGGCAGGGACTTATGACCAGACATGGCTGGAGACTGTGCATCCGGGGCTGCCGGAAGATTTTGATTTTGGTTACTGGAATGGCGCACCACATGACCAACAAATCCTGTTCCCGGATCCAGGGGCAGAGTTCGTCCTCTCGGGTTTTCGCCCGGACGGGGACATTCACTTTTCTCTGCCCGAACACCAGGGACGTATTCTGCTTCGCACCCCAACCGGACAGCGAGTACCTGTCCCCATGTGGCTGGACACGCTGGCAATTGATACAGACTCGCTGAACATAGCACTGACGTGGCGTTTTTTACTGCCAGGTGACGTGCCAGTGCGCGTTATGGAAGCGCGATACAGAACCAGGAAGGTATAAAAATGGCAGATAATTATACGGCACGTCAGGACGGACAGTGGACAGTTGTCAGCACCAGCCCCGATGTTTGCAAAACCCCGCGAGGCGATTCTACACCGCCAGTGCCCTACCCGGTGACGGCTAATATGGGCGCAGCAGTGATGGTGGTGCCATCGGTGAAACTGAACAGCTGTCCGGCAGTCGTCCTCAATCAGAGTTCCATCCCGCAGACCCAGGGTGATTCACCTGGGGCTGCCAAAGGTGTCAGCAGTGGAACGGTGGGAGATGTATGCGAGCCACTAGGTCACAGCGAGACGGTATTCTTTGGTGGTAAACCAATCCTGCGGCACAACGATGAATTCTGGATGAACAGCCGCAATACTCTCGGCATTATCGTCGGTCAACCGCCTCCTGGAGGGGTATCTGCTGAAAACGCCGACCCGGAAGATGAACCCGAAACCAAAGAAGAGGAAGACGACGACGGCAGTTGGCTGGACGCATTGCAGTTAGGGCTTGATATTGCGGGTTTTATACCCGTATTTGGTGCGCTGGCGGACCTGGCAAACGTGGGCGTCAGCGCCGCAAGAGGGAATTACGCCGAAGCAGCCATGTCATTGATGGCGGCAGTGCCCGGAGTAGGTGATGCAGCGGCTGCAGGGAAAATGCTGGCTAAAGGAGCAAAAGCCACTGCAAAGATGGCATCCAAAGCAGCAGAGGCAGAGAAAGCGGCAAAACTTGCCGCAAAAGCAGCAGCAAAAGCAGCCAAAGCCGCGGCGAAAGCGGCCCGCGAGGCGGCCGCAAAATTAAAGGGTGGCATCGTTAAGGGATGGAAGAAGCTCAGGAGAGGTTCCGGAAAAGGGGCTGAGGGGAAAAAGTGTACCAAACCCGGAGAACCCGTAGATGCAGGAACCGGTGATTTTCTTCAGGAGTTCAGCGTGCTCCATCTCCCCGGTTCTCTACCGCTGATGTTGTCTCGGTTTTATCGCTCCCAGTCCCACGCTGGCGGTACATTTGGTCCCAAATGGACTGACGAATGGTCTGCCTCTCTAATAATCCATGGCGATGAATTGCACTTCACCGACAATGAAGGTGTGGTGCTCTATTACCCGATCCCACAAGACGGGATTTTTAACAGCACCATTAACTCCCGTCAGCCACATTATAGGCTGGCGGGTGATATGCACGGGGAACTGACACTTTTTGACCGCCGCTCGCAGCAGACGCAGGTTTTTGCTCCTGCCGGAGTTGGCATCTGGCTGCTGTCAGCCCTTCATGATAACTATGGTAACCGGATTGAGTTCATCCGTAATGATGCTCTGTTAACGGACATTCACCACAGCGATGGCTACACCCTGACCCTTAACTGGCAGCTCAACCAACTGATGAGCATTGACCTGGTAACCCCTCAACACCAGCGTCTCGTTACCTGTCAGTATGATCGCCATGGCTTCCTGGCCGAGTGTGACACCTTCCAGTTCACCCATTTATGGCATGAATACTCTACCGAAGGATACATGACCCGCTGGCGGGATACGGATAAAACCTGCGTGGATATCTGTTATGACGCACAGGGCCGTGCCATCAGTACGCTGTCCACCGAAGGCTATTACGAAGACCGATTTATCTATCAGGATGAAGAGTCTTGCACCACCTACGTGGATGCGGAAGGCGGCGAAACCCGTTACTGGTATAACGAAGATGGCCTGGTTACCCGAGCTGTCGACCCGCTGGGCCGGGAAGAAATTACGGTCTGGCAGAATACGCAACTTCAGTCCCGCACCGATGCTCTGGGTCGCACGACCGAATACGACTATAACGATGAAGGCGATATCAGCCATATTGCCCTCCCCGGTGGCTACAGCCTCTGGTATGAATATAACGCCACCGGGCAGCTAACTCGTCTGACCGCTCCGGGCGAACAGATCTGGCAGTGGGCTTACGACGACCACGGTAGCATGGTCTGTCTGACTGACCCACAGGGACGCGTCCAGCAGTTCAGTTACAGCGACCAGGGTGATTTGCTGCAGAGGATTTTGCCCGGCGGTGCAACCTGGCGCTGGAGCCATGACGCCCTGCATCAAGTGCGAGAAACCATCGCCCCGAACGGCGGTATCACGCACACCGAACAGGATTTTCTCGGGCGGCTGTTAAGTGTGCAGGACCCGCTCGGCTTCACCACCCAGTTTCGCCATAGTAAACATCACGCCGGGCCACAGGGCAGCGTGGAAGAAATCAGCCGCCCGGACGGCGTCCGGGAGCTGATTCGCCATAACAGCGAAAAGCTCCCGGAGCACTTCACAGACGGTGAAGGCAAAACCACTTCTTACGAATACGGTGCCTTTGACCTGCTCATGGCGATGACCCGCCCCGACGGCGAACGCCTGGCATGCCGGTACGATAAACTCACTCGCCTGACTGAAATCATTAACGCCGAAGGCGAACGTTACCGACTCACCTATGACAAAGCCGGACAGCTGATAGCTGAAACCGACTTCACTGGGCGCACGCTGACGTACGAATACGATAATGCAGGCCGCTGTATCCGCACCCGCTTCCCGGACGGCACCTGCCTGAACCGCCGCTACAATGTCAACGACCAGGTCACAGATGAGCAAGTGACGCGGGGCGATAGCAACCACACTCTCAGCACCACCACTTTTCGTTATGACACTCTGTGCCGTCTGGTAGAGGCAAAAAATGACGCGGCGACGGTCACGTATGACTATGACGACGCAAGCCGTCTCATCGCCGAAACCCTCAACGGCAGACGCACGGAGTATCAGTATGATACTGATCGTGACACGGTATCTCAGCGCATCACTGGCGGACTGACTGAACACTTCATCCGCGGCGTAACGGGCGAGCTGAAACAGTGGCAACTTAATGGCCATGCTCCCCTGACATTCACCCATGATCTGCGCGGCCAGGAAACGTCCCGACAGAGCGACGCCGGGTTTTACCAGCAGCTCAGCTACACGCAGACCGGCATGCTGACAAAGCAGGAAGCCGGGAATCAGAACACCGGGTCGGATGAGCTTAACAGCAGTCTGGCGCGGGAATGGCTGTACGACAAAGCCTACAACCTGACCATGATTGCCGACTCCCTGCGCGGCACTGCAGTGCACAGCCTGACGGCAAACGACCAGATAAGTCATGCCACCTGGACAGGCAGCCAGAGTGTGCCGATGCGTGAAGAGCGCTTCACCTACGACAAAAATCTCAACATCACCCGCCGCCAGACCTGGATAAACGAGGTGATGGAAAGCGAAGCACACCAGCAGCAACGGCATGGACGGGTAACATTCCGGGAACACAATGCCTGGCGACATACCACTTCACGCATCAACCCGGATACCGGAAAACCGGAGGAAGGAAAATTTGTCCGGGTGGTTAACGCGCATAACACCACCTGGAAGTACGATGTGAACGGTCGTCTGGTGGAGAAACTGGTCGATAAAGGCGGCTACCGCCCTCTTCTCTGGCGCTACCGCTGGGACGCCAGGAGTCAGCTGGCGGGTATCGAAACGCCGAATGGCGAACGCTGGGAATACAAATACGACCCGTTCGGCCGACGCATCAGTAAACGCTGCACCAGCCACAACAAACCGGGGATGGATTTTCACTGGAATGGCGACCAGCTCACCGACGAAATTCCGGTCGGTTCTGACGGCAAACCGGATGACGGAAACGCCATTCGCTGGATATACGAACCAGGCAGCTTTACACCGCTGGCGCGCTACGAAAAGGGCCAGCTGCACTATGCGGTAACGGATACAGTCGGGCGCATCCAGGAACTGCTGACCGAAGACGGCACCATTATCTGGCAGGGAAAACAACAACTGTGGGGCCGGGAAGAGAGTGCAAATGACGCCAACGTCTCATGCAGACTGCGTTTTCCGGGTCAGTACGAGGATGAAGAATCCGGGTTGTATTACAACCGATTCCGGTACTATGATTGTGAGACTGGGCAGTATATTTCGACGGATCCGATAGGGTTAAAAGGTGGTCTGAACCTATATGCATATGTGCCTAATCCGCTGACTTGGAGCGATCCATTTGGATTAGCTAAAGTTTGTGGTGGCGGCTCACCAAAAGATGCGCAGAAAAAAATTGATAAAGGACAAGGGCCGAAAGATATTAAACGCATTGATGAGCCAGAGCCAGATAGTGTGCCAGGTAGTCAGTGGCATGCTCACCAAACAAAATCGGTTAAAGGCAAAAACCCAGCATTAAATAAAGATGGTTCGACTCATGATGGTCCACCATCTTTTCACAAAAAAACACTTAAATGGTTGAAAGATCATGGATGGAATGTGGATGATTGGCTATGAGTGAATTAGATTCAAAAATAAAAAAAATCTTACAAAACGAAGGTTTTTATAATGATGCGCTATATTTGGCCGATTACGATTCATTCGAGGAGATACCTTTATTTTCCAGATGGAAAAGTGTTTCTTTTTTGAAAAAGAAATCATTCGATGAAAATAATAAATTACTAATATCACATGCGGTGAAGTTAGTAGAGCATGCTTTGAAAGTTTCACTAATCAATGCAGGAAAAGAAGCTCATGAGGATTTCTTTTGTTGTGTTACATTAACAAAATGGGATAATGTAGATGAAATAAATTGCATTACACCAAACATTTATATAACAAGAAGGAGAAAATGGCTTTTTTCATATATAAACCTCAAGAAAACATTTTCTAAAGAAGAAACATTAGCATTAAAGTATATCCATGAACTAGGATTGTATAACTATGATGTTTATATCTCCGGAGAAAGCGATGACATTAGAAGAGTATACATAATAAATGACATATATAGCCAAATTATAAGTCCTAATGACGATGTCGTCTGAGAAAGATCATAGATTACGCACTGTAATGTACTGCACTATGCGGTACGGATACGCTCAGGCGCATCCAGGAACTGTTGACTGAAGACTGTTCGATCGTCTGGCGGCAAAAATAGCAACTGTGAGGCCAGGAATTAAGCTGGAACAAGAAAGAAATATCGACCTGCCTGTTACGTTTTCCAGAACAATATGAAGACTAAGAATCCATGTTGTATTACATCCGATTTCGTTACTATGATTGTGAAGCTGGGCAGTATATCTCAGCAGATCCCATAGGTCTGGCAGGCGGGCTGAATTTTTATAGATATATGTCGAATTCATTAAGTTGGATCGATCCACTTGGTCTTACATGTTGTAGTCCGAATAAAAAGACAACCTATGAAGGTACAATTAGAAGAGATACATTTAGACAAGCTAAGCGTGATGCAGGGATCCCAATGTTCCAAAAACCTACATCAATTACAAGACCAAATTTACCAGATGGTAGTGGCAATACAATATTTAACAATAATAGACAACCAATAAAAACGAGACAATTTAAATTCAATACTGGCAAAGATAAACCCTTATTAATACAAGAAAATAGCTTAGGACACTCTAAAGCTAAACCGGGGCATGGTGCAGAGCCTCATTTTAGTGTTTGACCATCTGAAAATCTGAATGCAGGCAGTGTGCATGGAATTCATGGTCATTATAATTTTAAGTGAGATTTGAAAATGTGGTTTCAAAATGCTTTAGGTAAAGAGAAAATTCAATTCATGTTTAACAATGAACTTGACATACAAGTGGTCGAAATACATGGTTTTTCAATGGAAAACTTTTCTGATTTGAAGTTTAATTTCATTTGCAAGAAAATACCAAAGAAATACCCTGAAAAATGGAACAAAGATATTTTTAATGCACTTAATTTTGACATTACGTTTGAAAACATAACTCAATTAGATATCACAGGCTCAAGAATTGGTTTTTTCTGCTCACCAATAATTAAATCCTCACCTAATTTGGCTGAAATTAAAGCAGAGCATAATAGTTTTAAACTATATTGCAGTTCGGATTTTTTAACTATAGGTGAAATTGTTCCCTACTTAGATGAAAGATGGGATTAATAATTAATTTATAAAAACTATGTTAGGTAATAAAACCCTATTTTAATCATGATCTTACACAAGTGAAACCATAGATTATAATACTATAATGTCGTATTCTTGATATATTATGTTCAAATTAACTATAGGATATACTGCACATTTTGACCCGATAAGGCTGCGAAGAGAATTAGCACTTACGGGTATGTTCCTTATCCGCTGGGGTTAGCTTGTTGCAAATACAACCTAGAAATGAAGCAGTTAGGGCAGCCAGAAGATACGCAGGGACGCCTATGAACCAACAATCATCAAAACTTGAAATGGTCAATACTACAGATCGGGATAGTCCCAATATTATTGGGTAACTGTAATCCGCAGAAATAATCGTGAATATATGCTTCTCGCTCAAGTAAAGAAGATATCTTGATTAAAGTTCACTCGCCTGGTCATACAAAGGCCTAAGTGGAATACTGGGAAATATCCGGAAAATGTGAACAGCATATGGGGCTTGAAGGCGGATTCGGTGACACTCAAAATATTGAACTGTATAACAATGAGACTGTCGACCTTATTTGTTATGACACACTAAATTGAAAATGAATTTGAATGTTTAATGAACAAAAATATTCCTTATGGTGGGAATATTGAAATATTGCTTTTAAATATATTGAGTGTTGCTGATGAGGTTTTTTCACATTGATAGATTCTTTTGACGAACTGCGAAAATATTTATTGGATAGTGCATATTATATAGCTCATAATTTGATCACTCGGAAAGGGAAGGTTTCAACCTTTAGAGGATGTTTATTTATGGCGGCTAAGGATGATATTGTGAGGTTCTTAGATGGCACAATTAAGTGTCGTGACATGAGAGAGTTTTTGTTGTCACCGCCTACTCGATCTTCTTAATCACCGGTTTAAAATGGCTGACCAAGCCCTAACCCGCGCCAATGAAAAATACCATCGCGACGACTCCGGCAAGCTGATAAAAATCATTTTCTTTACCACGGCTTCAGGCCTGAAACGTGGCGCCACCGCCAGGATGTTTCGGGCAACTGCAGGAACTCATCCCGCCACAGGCAATACCAATATGATGCCTTCAGCCGCAGAATCATATTGATACGCTCGGCAATCAGGCGTGGTTTGATTCTCACCCTGATGCGAAAGCGGCCCGTGAACGGACCATCAAAAAACACCCCGTAGGCCGCATTGGTCGCCCGGAGGAAGTCGGCGAATTATGCCTGTTCCTGGCGAGCGAAAAAGCAGGATTTATCGCCGGGACCACCATCGTTATGGACGGCGGTCGTAGCGCGATCATGTAGGACGAAGACGATTTCTGAGTCGCTCCATTAACAGGCTGGCACACCTTTCGCCAGCCATTGCGGCCAGACGGCTGCCCAGTCGGAGCCATGCGCCATGCCGCTTACCACTGCTGTGTGGGCGCAGGTTCCGCCTGTCGCCTGCACAAAACGACGGGCGACCTCGGGGGGAACTGTTTCATCCGTGTCGCCGCTGAGATGCAGCTGTGGAATGTGCTCCAGCTTGCTGGCATGGTCGATAGCGCTCAGTGCGTCAGGCATCGCGCTCACATGATGCAACTCGTTGACATAATTGACATCGAGATTACCCGCCACGGTGCGCAGCACCCGGACATCGCCACGCCGTTCGGCCAGCAGCGCCGCGATATTACCCCCGCCAGAATATCCCGTTAATTCAAGCGTCACGCCCGGATAACGCGCCGTAAACTGGCTTAGCGCCTCGTCCATCGCCTCCAGTATCTTCGGAGAGAAACGATCGGCGGTCCACCAGCGAACACTGCAATAAGCAGGCAACGGCGGCCCAATGAACTGACATGGCCGGCCCAGATAGAGCACGCTGGCGTGAGTATCAGCTGCAGCCAGCTTCAGGCCAACGGGATTATGCGGAGTCGGATCGTCCGAGGGGCGCGTGCGGCTTTGCCAGGCAAATCCATCCCCTTCGATGTAGACATGCAGTGACGTCACGGTGGGTGTAATTCGACTCCAGCTGGCAATCAAAAAGGAATCTGTCTGAACATTTTCTCTGGTAAGACCTGCATCCTGCGCAATCTGGTTTGCCGTCTCCCGGGGTTCGACAGAAACGCAGCCCGCGAATAAAAAAGATAAATTAATCAATAAGGCTGCAAAGAATATATTCTGTTTAACCCGCAAAGCCATATCTCACCCTAAGTTAAATTAAAACAACACAAAATTCATGGAGTTATTTCTCGATGAAATAATTAAGCAAAGCTTATTGTTTTTTGCAACAAATTGTATATTCTGCGCCCGAACAATATCGGATTAATCCGAAGTTTCTCCATCTGCATTTTTACAACAATCGCAACTTTGTGACGGCTCACCATGAGAAAAAAATACCTTAGCCAGCTGATTTCTTTGCTGGTGGCTTCAACAGCGGCACAGGGGCTGCTGACGACCCATTCTATCGCAGCATCAGACGTTATCATCGACGCACCAATGTCAGGCCTTCAGGTGCTCGGCTCAAACGATGTTATTCGCGTGACCAATACCGGTTCCCTTAGCGGCGCGCCCACAACCGCGTTAACGCTTCAACAGGGGGCGACGGTCACTACATTCACCAACGAGGGCCTGATCACTGATATTAACGATAATAATCTGCCCTTCAGTATGAATGTGGTTCAAATTGACGGTGCGGCCGGTACGTTTGAAAATAACGGCATCATCCAAAGCGTTAATCAATACCATTATGGCAGCATCGTCGAACTGAGTGCGTCGGGCGTCGTGGATAATTTTATTAACCGTGGCACGATTCAAAATTCGCTGAATAATTTTAATATGGGGATGGATAATACCGGCTCCGTCGAAAATAACGGCCATATTCTTAATCTCACAAATACCGAAACCGGAACCATTACCGGCTATCGCGGTATTAATAACCTCGGCACTATTGATAGTCTGACCAATGCCGGCGTAATTACCGCTGCGAATAACAATTTTATGCCGATGCCCGGGCAAAACGGCGCCATTTATAATCGCGGGATCATTGGTACTCTGCATAATACGGGCACACTCCAGACCGGCACCCTCAATTATTTCGGCAGCGCCGGGGTGATTAACTGGGGAACGATCAACACCCTTATCAATGACAATCTGATTAGCGGTAGCGCAGACGGTATTACCAACTATGGCACCGTAGGTACCCTTGAAAACAATGGCCGCATTGCTGCGATTAACAATGGTATTTTCGCCAGCAGCTCCGACGGCAACGCAATTGCCGAGATCGTGAACAACGGCGAAATCTCGGGCGGCTATTACGGTATTTACCTTGCCAGTTACAGCAACCAGAATCCAGTCACTCTAATCATCAACAACGGCACCCTGAGCGGCGGCAACTCTGCCCTGTATATCTACACGGATACCAACGCCAGCGCGGATATTACGCTGACCAACAACGGTGTGGTGAAAGGCGATATTTACTCCCAAAGCGCAGCACCGTTACTTATCAATGGCGGTAGCACGACCACGGGAACCTTAACCGGCCAGAACGGGACAGGCACTCTCACCAGCCAGCACTCAGACGTCATCTTTGGCACCGGTTCACTGCTGCTGAACGATAACGTGAATGCGGCCACGGTCCAGAACCGTGGCGCGTCCTTGCAGGTCAACACAGACATTACAATTGCAGGGGATTACCACCAGAAAGCCGCGGCAGCGCTGATTTCAGGTATCTCCGATCTGGCAACTCAGAACGGCACGCTGATGGCCGACACCGGCTATGGCCGTTTGAATGTCACCGGCAATGCGACAATCGAAGAAGGTTCCAGCATCAACCTGGTCCGCACGGGTGGCACGTATCAGTTCGCGGAAGGCCAGCGCTATGTGGTGATCAATGCCGCGGGATCGGGCACCGATTACAACGCCGATAAGCTGAACTACAGCGCGATTGGCTATCGCGGCGCCGTGAGTGGCTCCGTTTATGAGACAGGGACGGACAAAGCGCTGGTCTTGACCGTGGGCGCGGAGCCTCCGGTTGTGACACCGCCTGTTGTCACACCGCCAGTGGTGACGCCACCTGTTGTCACACCGCCAGTGGTGACACCACCGGTTGTAACCCCACCCGTCGTGACGCCTCCAGTTGTAACACCGCCTGTTGTCACACCACCGGTTGTGACGCCACCAGTGGTGACGCCGCCGACTCAGCCAACGCCAAAACCTGCGCTGGCGACGATCCCAAGCGCCACCGCGGCATTGGGCGGTCTGGCGAACTACACCGGGATCTCCTCTCCGCAGCTGTTGGATCTGTATAACGCCTCGTTAGCCATCCAGGGCAAAGACGAAGCCAACCGCGCGGGCGAGAAACTCTCCCCAGGCCAGAACATCAATACCAGCTCTGCCGCCGCCGTGGCGACCTCTACCGCTCAGGCGGTTGTGGGCGCGCACATTGATGCAGTGCGTAATCCGCACACCTCCGGCACCAGCGGCGTCGCGACCGGTGATGACTACACAAGCAACTGGATCGTCTGGGGTCAGCCGTTTGGCGGCTATGCGCGTCAGGACAGCAGCGCTGAAATCAGCGGCTACACGGCGAAATTTGGCGGCCTGATTCTGGGCGCCGACCGCTCGCTGGGTGACGACTGGCGTCTGGGCGCGGCCGTGAACTATAGCAACACCTCCGTGCACGGTAAAGGCAATCTGAGCGGTAACACCTCCACCGCCGACAACTACGGCATCATCGGTTACGCCGGTTACACGGGCGATCCGTGGTATCTGAACCTCTCTGCCGGTGTAAACCGCCAGAACTACAGCTCGGTTCGCCGCGCAGATTTCACCGGGTTCTCCGGCGCTGCTCAGGGTAAATTCAACGGTCAGTCCGTCACCCTGCAAACGGAGTTCGGCTATCCGGTCACGCTGCCTGCCGACGTTGTCGTCACGCCGCTTGCCAGCCTGACGTACGGATATCAGCATGTGGATGACTATAAAGAGACAGGCGGTAACGGCATGGCGCTGGATGTGGGCAGTACCCATTCCCAGTCTGTGGTGAGCGATATCGGTGCCCGCATCGAGAAAACCTTCGCGACCGGTCTCGGCAGCCTAACGCCGTTCGCGCAGCTCTCGTGGATTCATCAGTACGATAACCGCCAGGTGAGCAGCCATGCGACCTACGCCGCCGATGCCGTCGGTGAAACAAGCTTTATCACCAAAGGCGCATCGCCGGTGGAAGATATGGCGGGTGTGGCGATCGGCAGCACGCTGTACGACGCCAACGATCTGAGCCTGGACGCGCGCTACGATCTGCAAGCAGGCGAGCGCTATCAGGCGCACACCTTCAGCCTGCGGTTGCGTAAGATGTTCTAATTGCTGTGAATAAAATGGGGCCGCACATGGCCCCGTTTTTTTATCATGCGCGGCAAAACATTGAGTTTTTCATCGGGCGCGTTAATAGTAGTTCTTTTCCCGATAAGAAAATGCCATGAGCCAAACTGCACTCTCCTCTGCATTAAAGGGCGGCGCGCTGCTCCTGCTGCTGATCTTGATTTATACCGGCCTGTTTACCGGGGACCGCGTCACCTGGCTGATGGAAGTCACCCCCGTGGTCATCGTGGTGCCACTGCTGCTCGCCACCCAGAAACGCTACCCCCTCACTCCCCTGCTCTACACGCTGATCTTCTTCCACGCGATTATTCTGATGGTCGGCGGAATGTACACTTACGCCAAAGTGCCCATCGGTTTTGAGGTTCAGGAGTGGCTGAATCTGAGCCGTAACCCGTACGATAAACTCGGACACTTTTTCCAGGGGCTAGTGCCTGCCCTGGCGGCGCGTGAGATCCTGGTGCGCGGCGGTTACGTCAATGGTCGCAAAATGACGGGCTTTCTGGTGTGCTGTATCGCGCTGGCCATCAGCGCAACCTACGAGCTGATCGAATGGTGGGCGGCGTTGGCGATGGGACAAGGCGCGGATGATTTTCTCGGCACGCAGGGCGATCCCTGGGATACCCAGTCAGATATGTTCTGCGCCCTGCTCGGCGCGCTCACCACTGTCCTGCTGCTGGGGCGTATTCATCAGCGGCAGCTGGAACGCATCTGAGGAATCGCCACCCATCTCCACCCCAAGCCGACCGTGGCGACCACAATTGTCAGGGTCGCTGCCATGTGCAGGGCAAAATCCAGGGGATGCACTTCAACGGAGTGGCAAAACGACAATAGCGTCAGCGCCATGCAGGCGACGCCTACACCTGCCGAGGCGAGACTTTGCAGGGGATGGAGGCTGCGGGTACGGCGCAGATAGCCAATAACCAGCAGCATCATCGGCGCGCTGACGGTCATCATAAAGACGTAGCAATTCACCGCGTCACGGTGGTGAATCTGGGACGACTGGCCCAGGTTCGCCAGCACGCAGCCCAGCCACACGATCAGCAGCGGCATAAACCCCTTCCAGCTCAGGGGACGACGCCCGGCGATGCTGAGTAAAAACGCATTGCGGATCGCCAGCACCCCCATCACAAACGTCAGCCCCAGTTGCAGCAGGGCCAGCAGTGCGCCCTCCTGGGACCAGTCCGTCGCCACACGCTGCAACAGCAAACTGCAAAGCCATCCGCTCGGCAACGCCATTAACGTCCACGCCAGCACGCGCCAGCCATCGCGCCACGGGCGGGTGACGGGCTGCGCCTGCCGAGTCAGTTTTTCGATTAACAGCTCATGATCGGTCATGATTCGCTCCCATCCGGCGAAGATTGGTAATAGCCCTGTGCAGCAGGGATTTCACCGCAGAGATCGTCAGATTGTGACGGCTTGCCGCCTGCGCAAGCGTCATCTCCTGCAGATGAATATGTTCCACGATTTGCCGCTGGCGGGCGGGCAGCCTGTTGAGGATCAGCGCCAGCTCCTCCTGCTCGTCCTGATGTTCCACGCTCTCGACAGCCGCGACGTTGGCCAGCGCCTCTTCCGTATCCGTTTCCCTGCGTAACTTCCGCCCCTGATGGCGCAGCGCATCGACCGCCCGAGCCTGAGTAATCGCCATCAGCCAGGGTAAAAAGGGGCAGTCTGGATCGTAGGTATGGCGAACCCGATGCACCGTCAGCAGCACATCCTGGATGACATCTTCCACCAGCGCCGGATCGAACACCTGTCGGCGCACTATCGCGCGGATAGCCGGAACGATCGCCCGCAATAACTGCGTATAGGCGTGACGATCGCCAGCCTGCGCTTTTGTCATCAGCTCAGGCCAGGCCTCGCGCGGGGCAAGTCCGTTATCCATGTTCCGCCATGACGTTACCTCATGCTTTTTTGCCAGCCGCCTGATTCAGGGCATTCACCACGATTGAGGGCGTCAGCACCTGCGGGAGCACGTGCGGCGCGCTTCCGTCTGCCGGATAGACCACGTACAGCGGCAGACCGCCCTGGCCGAACGTGTTCATCGCATCATCGATGTCCGCGTTAAATTTGGTGGAGTCTGCCACCATATACACTGCGCCAGTGCGGGCCATCGCCTCTTTCACCGCCTGCGTTGAGAGCGAAGTGCGATCGTTCACCTGACAGGTGATGCACCACGACGCGGTAAAGTTTACGAAGATCGCTTTGCCGTGACCGCGCAGGGCCTCCACGTTCTGCGGAGACCACTTCACGGGCGCCGCGTTATCCGCCACTGCGGTCACAGGCGCCGTTGATCCTGCGTTGATCGCCCTCGGTAACGGCACGATGGCGACAACAAAAAACGCCACCGTGATAGCCAGCAGCACTTTGTAAGAGTGGCCGAGATAGCGTCTGCGCTGCGCGATACCGTACAGCCACGCGGCAAAGCTCACCACCACGGCGCTCGCCAGCATCACCGCCAGCGCCGTGGTGCCGGCCTGCTGCGCCAGCACCCACACCAGCCAGGCAAAGGCGCCCAGCATCGGAAACGCTAGCCCACGCTTGAGCACATCCATCCACGCACCAGGGCGCGGCAGGCGACGGGCAATTGCCGGGAACAGGGAGACGAGGGTAAAGGGGGCGGCAAAACCGAGCGCCAGCGCGAAGAAAATGGCCAGTGAAACCGCAGGCGGCTGCACCAGAGCATAGCCCACGGCACCCGCCATAAACGGCGCGGAGCACGGCGTGGCCACCACAATCGCCAGCGCGCCGGTCAAGGCAGAACGAACAAACGCCCCGCGACCGACAGAGATCTCCCCTGCCCGCTGCAGCGACAGTCCAACCTCAAATACACCGAGCAGGTTGAGCGCAGCCCCGAGAATAATCAGCGCCAGAACCGCAATCACCAGCGGCGACTGCAGCTGAAATCCCCATCCCACGGCGGTGCCCCCGGCGCGCAGCGCCAGCAGCAGCGCCGCCAGCGCCATCATGGTGAAAATCACCCCGAGCAGAAAACCCAGCCCTTCGGTTCGCGCGCTTTTCGTGTCGCCCTGATGGCGCATGATCCCCAGCGCTTTCAGGGAGATCACCGGGAAAACACAGGGCATGAAATTCAGGATCACGCCGCCCAGAAAGGCGGCAAAAATGGCGGTTAACATAGCAAACCTCGAATGCGAACGTCGGCGTTAATCAGGAGTGCGATTTCGCATATTGCTTCACGGCGTCCATCGTTTTCTGAATGTGCGCATCCGGGTTGCGGTCGGTGTAGCTCAGCAGAATTTTGCCATCCGGGGCGATGACGAAAGAGGTACGATCGGAGAGGGTTTTACCGTTCATCTGCATCAGAGTCTCATACTCGGCCGCCACTTTCGCGCCGGGATCGGCTGCCACCGCAAACTTATCGCGGCACTCCAGTTTCGAGAATTCATCCACCTGGTCGACGTTCCCGGCGGTTACCCCCACCACCGTGGCGCCCAGTTTTTTGAAATCATCCGTCGCTTCGGCAAAGGCGTGGGCTTCCAGCGTGCAGCCCTTGGTAAACGCCGCCGGGAAGAAATAGAGCACCACTGGCCCTTTTTGCAGCGCCTGCTGTAAGGTGAACGTCAGCGGTTTACCGCCGAGCGCGCCCTGAAGGGTAAAATCGGGCGCTTTCGCTCCGGCTTCGAGCGCGGCCTGGGTGTTCATGGAAAACAGTGAAAGGGTCAGTACGGCGGCGGCGGACGCGATTTTCAAACGTTTCATGGTCAACTCCATCAGGGAAAAGGGGGCTATCTGAATAATAGTTCGTTAGCCCGCGAGCAAAAGTTTCGCCCGACCATAAAAAATGTATCGCTGTTAGCTAAATTTACGCACCAGAAAATCGAGATCCTCTTCTTTTACCGCTCTGGCAAGGTAATACCCTTGAAAACTTTTGATGCCAGCGGCGGATAAGGTATTAAATTTTTCCTCGCTGTCCACCCCTTCGGCGACACAGGCAACGCCAGTAATATCACTGTAATACTGCATCGCTTTAATCAGACTGAAATCACTGTCGTTTGCGGCAAATTTATCAACGATATCTTTATCCAGTTTCAGGCCATCAAAAGGAATTTGTCTCACCGGGAACATAACGTGATCGCTTGAAAAACAGTCATCTAAAAACAGTCTGCACCCCGTTTGGCGCAAGCGCTGCATGGTGTCCGCAATCCCTTTATCCAGCGTTACATCAATCGTTTCGGCGAACTCAAACACCAGTTTTTCTGCCCAGTGTTCATCACTTAACATTTCAACGGCTTTTTTTGCCATCCCTGGTAAGGCATTTCCGGATGCCAGTTCGGGTGGGATATTAACGGAGAAATAATATTTTCCATTATATTTGTTAATCCCGCGAACGGCGGCATCAATAACCAGAGCCATCAGCTGCAACCAGATATTTTTATCATGCAAGTTCGCCAGAAAATCTGCCGGTTTAAGGATGACGCCTTTACGGTTCCAGCGCAGTAATATTTCAAAGCCAACGCCTCTTTTATCACTGTCGGTAATAATCTGATACACCGGGAATATCTCTTTATTTATCAGCGCGGTGGTGAAACGCCCATCTAAATATGCATTATCATGACTCACAGGCTCGCCTGAAACAGCGAATGTCGCCCGAAACAGCGCGCCACGGCTTAAAAAGGTATTGATCAGCTGTAATTTTCGCAGGCCCTCTTTGCGATAAACGTATATCGTTTTGATCGCCAGACCACAGGCTTTTGCCTGGGCTTTGACCGACACGCCACGATAGAAAGAGAGCACAGAATCTAACTCCCGGCTCGTCAAACCCTTGTCAAAACAATCTTTTACCTTTCTCTCAAGGAACGCGGCCTCTTCCAGCGGCGGGAACACTGCCGTCACAATATCCTGACAGGGGTGCGATATATTCGCGACGCGTATATTTCTGAGTTTATTTTTATCCCTGATCAAACTGTACAATGTGCGGTAAAGCCAGTTTGCCGGTAATTGACTGTAAATAAGGACGGTGACTTTCGCCGGTTTGGCGTTGAGCAAGACGATCATTTTTTTCAATGAACCTAAAATTTCGCAAATATCTCCTTTAAGGAATACAGAAATCGTTGCACCTGCACTGGCGTACACCGCATTCAGTTCTTCCTGGGATGGCTCATCACCATCGACCATAATACGGTAAGCGCAGATCCCGCTGTTATTCAGGAGCATTTCATACCCTTGCCAGGCATAGCTGCAGGAAGAAATGACGTATCGATTCTGAAAACGTTTCAGGTAGTTGGCACGTGCATCCCAGGCCATGATAATCTCCAGCGAAATATAAATGAGGGTAAAAATGTTTATTGCGAAAAGACGATAGCTGTCAAAATCAATGACCAGAAATAAAAAAGAATGATGTTTGCGAACGCCTTTGACACCTTCGCCACTGCGTCTCTGAATAGCGAGATCATAACAAACCGGGAATGTTATCACCATAGATTTAATATCGTATTTTTGTATAAAACAGGTATCTCCTGTGTTTTTTGTTTAAAACAAAAACATTACTCATCGCGACAGGTGGACATATTTACGTTAATTACCCAACGTATTTAACGTAAATATGTTCATTCAGTAAACATCCACACATTCATTCAACTTCATTTCGTCATCATCTGCCCACCACGCAAATACACACTTCCTGAATATTATTCATAAATACCAAAAGTAAATTCCACTTATCACATGTATAATAGTGACGCTAAACATTCAATAGAGAAATGAATACCCCCATTGGCTCGTCTCAACATAGGACAACCGTATGGATATCCATATATCATCAAGGGCTTTACTGCTTCGAAGGGATGTGATTAAAAATAATCCAAGATTCAGCGAAGCAATAAAACAACACTTCACCATTAATGATGCCATCTACAAAAAACAACCGTTGTTCTACAAAACGATGCTCCAGGAGTCACGGTTCAATATTGTGTTATCGATGTGCTGTTTTGTTTTTGGCGATCAGGCCTCTTCAGTATCAGAAATAAAAGAGTTATGTACCCGATATAAAATTGCCAGTCCAAACAGTGTTATAGCCATTATCACTTTACTCAGAACCACCAACAGAATTAAAACCTGGCGGTGCACCGAGGATCGGCGAAAGACCATCATCGAACCAACAAAAAAAGGATTAGACGAACTTAAAAATTATATGTCCGGGGCCTTTTTACCCGTAAGCACTTTATATCCTGATTACAACGTCAATATTAACCTGCTGGATAATGATACGCTCAGACACAGTTTTTTCCGGCGAGCCGCAGAATATCTTTTTCGTGGTGTCACCTTTAAAAAGATTTTGCCAGAGGTAGGATTATTTATTGAGAAAGATGGCGGGCGCATGATCATGCTGTATCTTTATCTGCAGGCAATGAAGAATAAAAATGCTCACGGTGCCACTATTGATTATTCAGCCAGCGTGCTGGCAAAAGAGTTTTTCGTCTCCAGAATTCATGTAAACCGGATCATGAAATCTGCTCAGGAGGCTGGATACCTGAAAGAGCGAGAAGATGGACGCATCAGTATTTATCCAAACTTCTTACAGCTGGTCGAAAACTATGCCGGACTTTATTTTGCCTACGTCACGCATTATCTGAACATACATCCTAAAGAGCGACTGTCTTCTGTCTGATTAAATTCCACCGGAAAATTGAACTGGCGAGCGGTTTTCCGATCGCCAGTATTCATTATCTTTCGCGCAGGGCCTCTTTGGTTTTATTCAACGGTTTCAGCAGGTAGTCAATGATGGTTTTACTGCCCGTTTTAATATCCACGGTCGCAATCATCCCCGGAAAAACAGGAAATTCTTTCCCCTGCTTATTCGTCAGGTGATTACTTGTGGTCCTGATATAGACCCGGTAATAGTAAACGTCTCTTTTAACATCATCCTGAATCGTATCAGGAGAAATCATGGTCACTTCGCCTTCCAGCCCGCCATAGATGGAGTAGTCATAGGCCGTCACTTTGACCAGCGCTTTTTGCCCCGGATGGATAAAGGCCACATCGCGCGGGGAAATTTTGGCTTCAATCACCATCTGATCGTCGAGCGGCACCAGGCTCAACAATTTTCCATTTGGCGGGATTACGCCCCCGACGGTGGTGACATCAATATCTTTAACAATTCCGCGAACCGGCGCGTTGAATGTCAGACGGGTGAGGGAATCTTCACGCCCTTTCATCACCGAACGCTGGGCTTCGATTTCCGCATTCGCTTTGGCTAACTCTTCACGGGCGCGAACGTAATACTGGTTTTGCATTTCCGTGATTTTATTCTCAAGCTCATTTTTTTGACGCTCAAGACGCAGAACTTCCACCTTGCTTGCCGCCCCCTGGGTGACCAGCGGTCGGGTCAATGATAGCTCGCGCTGGATAAGTGTTACCCCCTGACGCAAACCGGTAAGCCCTTTTTCCAGGCTGTCGCGACGAGAGTGATACAGCGCGGTCTCCTGTTTGACCAGCTCAACGTCATCATCCAGCTCTTGCGGGAAGACCAGCGCACTTTGATTGGCCTCCGCGTTCAGGCGCGCGGCGGTTGCCATCGCGGCATTCAGCCGGGATTCACTCTCCAGCACGCTGGACTCGGTTTTGGTGCGATCCAGCTGCGCCAGCTGTTGCCCACGCTCGACGATATCCCCCTCGCGCACCAGCAGCTTATGAATAATCCCCCCTTCCAGCGACTGAATAACCTGTTCATGCGAAGAGGGGATCACTTTACCGCTCCCGGTGGTCACTTCATCAAGCTGGAACATACTTGCCCAGATCGTGAAGAGGGCAAAGAGCGCAAACAGAGACCAGGCAACCAGCGTTGAGCGCGGGAGTTTAGGCTCCTGCAGACGGCTGTTGAAACGAGAAAAATCACTCATGCCATCCCCTCCTCGGTTGCGGCCTTCGCGGGAGCGGACGGCTTCATTTTCACGGTGCGCTGCGCCGCCTTCTGCGGGGCCATACCATGGTTATTCAGGATCTTATCGCGCGGGCCATCCATAATAATTTTGCCGTTTTCCAGCACGATGATGCGATCGACCAGTTCCAGAATCGGCAAACGATGTGTCGCCACCACCAGCGTTCGCCCGTCGCCGAGCCAGTTTTTGAGATGATGGATAAATTGCTTTTCGCTCACTTCATCAAGCCAGGCGGTCGGCTCATCGAGCAGCAGGATATTCGGCGCGGTGAGTAACGCGCGCGTCAGCAACAGGGCCTGGCGCTGGCCGCCGGACAACCCGGCCCCGCCTTCGCTGATCACATAGTTCAGCCCCATTTTTTGCTTACGAACAAACTCCAGCGCGCCGCTGACGGTTAATGCCTGATGAATCTCCTCGTCAGTCGCCAGCGGATTCCCCATCACAATGTTGTCGCGCACGGAGCCAAAGAACAGACGCGCCTGCTGGCTGAGGAACTGCATATCGCGGCGCAGATCGGCCGTGTCGAGGTGATTCAGCGCCACATCATCGAGCAAAATGGTGCCCTGCTGCGGTTCCTGCATCCCCGCCAGAAGCTGTAACAGCGTGCTTTTGCCGGAACCATTGCGCCCCAGAATCGCAATCCGCTCGCCCGCATTGATGGTCAAACGGGGGATGTTCAGAACGTTTTGCTTCTCTTCTTCGTCATAATAAAAGCCGACCTCCTCCAGCACGTAGTGGCCGCGCAGATGGGCTTTATGCACCTTTTTACCTTGCAGGGGATCGTCAATCGGACGCTGCATCAGGTCGTCCAGCCCCTTGCGGGCCACTTTTGCCGACTGCCAGCGCGACAACACGCCGGAAATTTGCGACAGCGGCGCGATAGTGCGCGAGGCGAGAATCGATGTCCCCACCAGCGCACCGGTGGTCATGTCACCGCTGATCACCAGATAACAGCCAATCAGCAGGACCACGGCATAGACAATCGACTGAACTTCCTGCGTCCACGTCAGAAGCAGGCCGGTGAGCCAGCGCTGTTTCATCCCGACGCTCGCGGCCACGTCGTTCGAGTTGTTCCACTGGTTCTGAAAACGCTGCTCCGCGCGCATCAGTTTAATGTCTTCGATGCCCTGCACCGCCTCGACCAGCGTGGCGTTACGAATGGCCGATTCGCGCATCCCTTCCGTGGAGAGCTTTCCAAGCGGACGCTGGATCAACAGACCCGGAATCAGCAGCAGCGGCACCGCAAGCAACACCACCAGCACCAGCGGGCCGCCGATCATCCACAGGATGAAAACGAACAGCAGGAAAAACGGCAGATCGGAAATCGCCGCAATTGTCGTGGAGGTGATCAGCTCGCGAACGGACTCCAGCTCGCGGATCTGAGCGATAAAGGAGCCGGTTGATTTTGAGCGGGCGCCGTTTTTAATGCGCAGGGCGTGGGCGAATACCCGCTCCGAAATACGCAGATCGGCACGCTTCCCGATCACGTCTGAGATATGCACCCGCAGCATACGCATCACAAACTCGAAGGTGATGGCGAGCATCACGCCGCCAAATAGCACCCACAGGGTGGCCTCAGACTGGGACGGCACCACGCGATCGTAAACCTGCATGGAAAACACCATCCCAGAAAGGGCCAGTACGTTCGCCACCAGCGCCACCAGCATGATGTCGCTGTAGCGACGCCAGTCTTTCAGCGCCAGCTGCCAGAACCAGTTCTTTTCATAAGGTTTGATGTAGTCATCGACCCTCGCGTCGGGCGTGGACTCCAGCGGGCGCAGCACGATTAACCCCGTCAAACGGGTACCCAGCGCGTCGCGCGTCAGGCTCGTTTCCAGTCCACCGTCACCGCTGAACTGCAGGCTGACGTTGCCCTCTTTGTCCATCCGGTTGATGACCGCAACTTGCCCGCCATCAAACTCCGCTAACAGCGGCAGACGCCACGGATCAATCAGTGCCGCATCCGCTGGCACAACGCGCAGCCTAAGCCCGAGCTGGCGTGCCATATCGTTGAGCACCTGCTCTCGCGGAGAGTGGCTCTCGTGATGAATCGTGACCCGGACGTGTTCTTGCGAATAGTCCAGCCGGTAATGTTTTGCAACGAGCACCATGGCTTCAAGCCAGGGTTCGTACTGCGGGTGAGTCTTCATTTTGCAACGTCCTGTTCAGGGCGGCGATGTCGCTCTGAAATGATATCCCTGTGGAACGGCCAGAATGTAAACCCTTTCTGAACGTGTCGACAAAAATACCTTAATATTTATGTGGTTAGTCGTATTACTGTAAAGATACGAAAAATGCCGCGAGAATCGCTTCTCGCGGCCTGAGGTTTACGCAACTAACAGCTGATGGTTTGCCAGCAAGGTGGCCAGATCCGTCTGTACCCCGTTCAGAGTGACCACCGTGGTCGGATCGAACTGGCTGCCCGTTCCGTCGCGGTCGATCTGAATTTCGGTGTTACTGCCGTTCTGCACCACGCGCAGGTAATCCGTAATATTCCCCGCGCTGCTGTCCAGAGTGGCGACACCGTTGACATAGCTCGCCGAGCCAGTGCCGGTATACCCGCTGTCGGATAACAGCTCGCGCAGATCGATACGGTCGGTATCCGCCGTCCCTTCCCAGGTCCCGACGGTAAAGCCGTTAACCTGATCGCTGCCGTTACCGCCCGTGGCGTCAGCGGCGTTGATGAGCTTGTACAACAGTGTATCGTGCCCGCCGCTACCAATATTGAAGGTGTCGTTCCCGCCACGGCCTTCGAACTGGTTATCCCCGCTGTTGCCGGTGATCACGTCGTCGAAGTCTGAGCCAGCAATCCCTTCAATATTCTTCAGGGTGGTGGTGTTAAACCCGGTGTTCTGGGCCGTCGTGACGCTCAGGTCCACCGTGATGCCCGCGCTCGCATTGCGGTAATCGACCACATCCATCCCGCCGGTGTTGCTCCAGGTATCGTGATCCGACGTGGTGCTCCAGCCGCCGGAACCGTTGTAGGTATAACTTCCTTCTTCAGCGATAAAGGTGTCGTTATAGCCGGTCCCGGTCAGCGTTCCGCTGTGCCCCCCCGTCGCGGCATCGGCTGTCAGCACATAGCCTTCTTTGCCGTTGCCTGCTTCCAGTCCGTCCCAGGTCACGTTGGCGGAAGCACCGTTAGTGAACTTCACAATCTCTGCGGAGTAGGTTTCATCCGGATTTAGGCCGTAGAAACTGACCAGCGCCGAGCTGTCATTCACCCCGAAACCGGACTGGGCGTTGATGATTTGCGACGCCACCAGCTCACCGCGCGCGTTGTACAGATTCACGGTGTTGCCGTAATAGCTGTTGATGCCTTCGCTATCGACAATACGCATGTGCATGGCCGTGCCGTCTGCAATGGTCTGTTTGTTCTGCACATAGACCACTTTGCCGTTTTGCTGAGACACCAGCAGATCCTTCGCGCCATCCCAGTTGTAATCCACCGCCGCAATCCCGGTGACATTCACCAGGCCAGTTGCCAGCTGGCTTGACGTCCACGTCGTTCCGTTATTGTTGTTGGTGAACAACGTCGCGGTTTGCGATCCGCCGTAGGTGCTGAACTTGATCACGTCCATTTGGCCGTCACCGTTCCAGTCCACCGCCGCTGACAGATAACCCGCCGTGGCGTTTGAGGCTTCCACCGCACTCTTCGAGGCCGACAGCTGGCCGTTACCGTCGTTGTAATAGATCACACCACCGGTATTGCCGTAGCTGCTGCCGAGATAGAGATCCATATACCCGTCGCCGTTGAAATCAGCCCAGGTCATCGACGCCGCCGTGGTGGTGTTTGCCGCGTTCACCACAAACACGTTGGTGATGTTTTGCCCGACAGTGAGCGTGCCATTCCCGCCGTTATTGATGACCGTCATCGAGTACGCACCGCTGCGGTTGGTGTGCTGGACGATATCCACGGTGCCGTCGTTGTTAATGTCCACCCCGGAGATTTCACGTCCTGAGTCAAACTGGCCGTAGAAACCACCTTCCCCGCCGGTTCCATCCGGTGTCAGCGTGCCGTTGTTGTTGATCAGGTAGGTCAGGGAGTCCATCCCGGCATCGCCGTAGGCCATGTCCAGATAACCATCACCGGTCTTGTCGTAGGCAATCACGCCGCCGTACCAGATAGTGGTGCCCATCGCCAGCTGGCTGGCGGTGTAGCTGGTGCCGTTGTAGGTCCACATCACCTGCGTTGAACCGGCGTAGGTGGTCTCGGTGGCGAAAATATCCGCGGTACCATTTCGGTCAAAATCTGCCGCCGTCTGGCTCACCACGTTATAGCCACGGGTGTTGGTCAGGGCGGTATTGCTGTAGGTCGACATATCGCTGCTGGAATACGAGCGTCCGTTAGCGATGATATTCCACAGCCCGCTGCTGTTCATGCCGAGCGTCATGGTGGAGTTGTCGCTGCTGCCGGTGGTGCTGGCCCAGTCGGTATTCACCGAGTCGGTTCCGATGGTCAGGCTGCCGGTGGTGGTGCCTGTCGTGTTGCCGTTACCCGCGCTGCTCTTCACCTGCGCCGTCACGCTGTAGCTGCTGGCAGCCAGCGCATCGCCGTCCGGTATCTGCACATACCAGGTGTTGTGATTCGGGTCGACCACCACTGCACCGCCGGTTTCGGAGGTGTAGGTTTTGCCGTTAACCGTGACCACCAGATACTCGCCGTTGGTCAGCTCAGCGGACAAGGTCCCGCTCAGGATCGGCGTGGTGTCCGACGTGGTCTGCCCGGTAATCGCCGCCGTAGTGGTCGGAATGCTGGTATCGACGCGCAGCACGAAATCATCGGAATCCGTGGTGTTCCCCGCCGTGTCGGTGACACGCAGCACGTAGGTGTGGTTTCCGTCAATCAGACCGCTGTCCTGGAAGTACCAGCTGGTCGCCCCGTTCATCGTGACCTGACCCAGCTTCACGCCGTCGCGGTACAGTTCGGCAATTTCACCCGCTGCCAGGGCCTGATTCAGCGTCCCGTTGATCTGTGGCGTGGTGTCATCGGTGGCGACAGACGATCCGAAATCGCTCTGGCGCTCGCCTTCGTTGTCCGTGTAGCTCACCACGGTACCCTGCGTGACAGGCGGTGTGGTATCGACCGTCACCACCTGCTGCGCGGTCGAGCCGACGTTGCCCGCCTCATCGATAATACGCACCTGGTAGGTGTGGTCACCTTCCGGGAGCACGCGAGGATCGGTGTAGCTCCACTGCGTCTGCGTCACCGTGGCATCGGTCCAGGTGGCACCGCCATCCATACTAATCTGCACGCGCTCGTCGCTGGCAAGCGCTCTGCCAAGCGATCCGCTGACCGTCAGGGTGGTGTCGTTGGTGATAAAATCACTCGCGGATTGCCCGGTGTCATCGCTGATGGCATCAACCGTAATGCCGTATTGCGGTGCCTGGGTATCGACAGTCACCACCTGCGAGGTGGTCGCGCCCACGTTGCCCGCTTGATCCACCACGCGAACCTGATAGCTATGGTCGCCATCGCCCAGCGTACGCGTGTCGGCATACTGCCATTGGGTGCCGTTGACCGTGGCATAGACCCAGGTCTGCCCACCGTCGAGACTCACCTGGACAAACTCATTCGCCCCGAGCGTTGCCCCCAGCGTGCCATGCAGCGTGTAAGAGGTTTCGCTGGTCAGGAAGTCATTGTTATCAAAGCCGGTATCGACGGTGATGTTATCCACCGTAACGGTAATCGCCGCATCAGGCGCAATCGTATCGACGGTCACCTGCTGATGAGCGGAATCCCCCACGTTACCCGCCGTATCAATGACGCGTACCCAGTAGTCGTAAGTCTGGTTTTGCAGCGTGCGACCGTCCGCGTAGTACCAGCTATTGCCTACCACGGTGACGTTCTGCCAGGTATTGCCGCCATCCAGGCTAATCTGCACGTACTCGCCGTCCGACAGCGTCGCGCCCAGCGAGCCGTGCAGGGTCAGGGAGGTATCCTGGGTGACAAAGTCACTGTTGCTCAGCCCGGTGTCGTCGCTGATGCTGTCGATGGTGACGGTTTTACTCGCGTCCGGCACCACCGTATCAATGGTCACCACCTGGCTGGTGGTGGCGCTGATGTTGCCTGCGTCGTCAATCACGCGCAGCTGATAGTTGTAATCGCCGTCGGCCAGCGTGCGACCATCGACCCAGGTCCAGCCCAGGCCGCTCACGCTCACGTTGGTCCAGGTCACGCCGCCATCGATGCTGATTTGCGCATGTTCGCCGTTGCCCAACGCCGCGCCCAGCGTCCCTTTCAGGGTGATCTGGTTATCGCTGGTAATAAAATCGCTGCCGGACAGCCCCGTATCCTGGGTCACGGAATCCACGGTAATGGTGGTAGAGGCCGGTGCGGTGAGATCGACCACCACGTTCTGGCTGTCGGTCGCGCCCACGTTACCCGCGTTATCCACCACCCGGACCTGATACGTGTAAGTCCCGTCCGTCAGCGTGCGGCCATCGGTATAGCGCCATTGCGTGCCGGTGACCGTTAGATAGCTCCAGGTCACGCCGCCATCAAGGCTGATCTGCGCCTTCTCGTTATTGCCGAGCTGTGCGGTCAGGGAGCCGTTGACGATAACCTGATTATCGTTAGTGATGAAATCGCTGCTGCTCAGGCCGGTGTCGTTGTGCAGAGAATCAATGCTGATCCCCATCGACGGCGCAGTCAGATCCACCGTCACGTTATGGCTATCGCTGGCGCTGTTGCCGATGGTGTTGCTGACCTCGGCATGAATGACATATGCGCCACCGTCAGCCAGAGCGGTCACATCCGCGCTGCCCAGGGTGTATTCCCAGCTGCCGTCGTTTTGAACGGTTGTGGTGTAAGTTTTGCCGTTCAGCGTGAGGGTGACCGTCCGGCCCGCAGGCGCGTCGGTGGTGCCGCTGATCACCAGCGGGGTGCCGTGCTCTGCGGCGTTGACAATGTCATCGTCGGCAAAGGTGTTGATGCTGATGGTCGGCACGTCACCGTTCAGGGTCACGTCATGCGTGGTGCTGCCAGGGTTTCCGGCTTTATCGCTGACGGAGGCGGTAATGGTGTAATCACCGTCGCTCAGGCCGAGGAAATCGCGCCCGGAGACAAATACCGACCATTTACCGTCGGCGTCAACTATCGCCTGATAGCTGTGGCCGTTGAAGGTCACCGTCACCCTCTGGCCCTGTTCGGCGGTCGTTGTGCCGCTGAGGGTTTGCCCCGCCAGCTGTTCGCTGTTGTTCACGATATCGTCGCCCGCCACGGTATCAATGGTAATGACCGGCGCAACGGTATCCACCGTCAGGGTATGGGTGGTCTGCCCGCTGTTACCGGCTTTATCGCTTACCGACGCAGTGACGGTTAACGCCCCTTCGTTCAGCGCCGCGAGATCCGTTGCCGGAACATTCAGCGTCCAGGTTCCGTCGCTGGCGATCTGGGCGGTATAGGTCTTGCTGCCCAGCGTGACGGTGACCATTTGTCCCGCTTCCGCACTGGACGAACCGTGGATCGTCAGCGGCTGCTGCTGCTCGACGGCGTTCAGAACATCGTCGCCCGCGAGCGTGGCGATACTGACCACCGGCGGCGTGGTATCGACGCTCACCGTGTGGGTGGCTGACGCACTGTTACCCGCACTATCCTGGGCGGAGACGGACACCTGATAGTGTGCGCCATCCGCCAGCCCCGCGACGTCTGCCGCAGGAACAGTGGTCGTCCAGGAGCCATCGCTCTGGATGTTCGCCGTATAGTTTTTACCATTCAGCGTAACGGTCACCTGCGTCCCGCTGGCGAACTGGGTGCTTGAGCCGCTGATGGTCAGCGCGCTGCCCGCTTCCGCCGCGTTAATCACATCATCGCCGCTGATGGTTGCCACCGTCAGCGAGACGGAAGCGGTGTTCACCACCACGTCGTGCGTCTGGGTGCTGCTGTTACCCGCGCTGTCCGTCACGGTGGCGCTGATGGTCACCGTACCGTCCTGCAACGCTGAAATCACGCTGGCTGGCACACCGACGCTCCACTTGCCGCTGGCATCCACCGTGGTGGTGTACTGCTGGCCGCCGATCGTGATAATGAGCTTATCGCCCACCGCCGCGCCCGTCGCCGTACCGCTGACAATCTGCGCCTGTCCGTGCTCAACGCTGTTGATGACGTTATCGCCCGCCACCGTATTGAAGCTGATAACGGGCGGCGTGGTATCGAGAGTGATCGCCTTGCTGGCGCTGCCTGGGTTTCCGGCGTTATCGCTCACACTGACCTGCACCGAATAGCCGTTATCCGCCATCGCTGCCAGATCGCCCGCCGGAACAGAGAGACTCCAGCTACCGCCGGCCTCTACCTGGGCGGTGTACGTTTTACCACCCAGCATCACGGTCACCGTCTGGCCCACTTCTGCGGTAGTGGTACCGGAAATCACAATCCCTGCGGCGGCTTCGCTACCGTTGATGACGTTATCCCCGGCGACCGTATCAATCGTGACGGTCGGCGCAGTGCTGTCGACGCTGTACTCGCGCCCCGCCGAGGCGCTGTTGCCGTTGACGTTGGTGACGCTCACTTGCACGCTGGCATCACCCTCTTTCAGACCGTTAAGATCTGCCGATGGCACCGTGACGGTCCATTTCCCGTCTGCATCCACCTGCGCGGTATAGGATTTCCCGCCAAAGTTGATGTTGACCGTCTGATTCGCTTCGACGTTCGTGGTGCTGCCAGAGAGGACCAGGTCCGCCCCTTTTTCCGCCGCATTGATCACATCGTCGCTCGTAATGGCATCAATGCTGATCGCCACATCCGCCAGATCGACTTTCACGTCGTGGTTGATAGAGACCGGGTTTCCGGCGCTGCTCTGGCCGGCCACTGTAATAGTGATGTTGCCTGCCGCCAGCGCACCGACGTCTGCCGCAGGGACTGCGGCGCTCCAGGTGCCGTCCGCGAGGACCGTCGCCGGATAGGTTTTGCCGTTGACGGTGACGGTCAGGGCACTGCCCGCCGGGAGGCCGTCGCTGTCGCCGGTGATAATCAGATTCTGCCCGTGTTCGATACGGTTGATCACGTCATCGCCCGCCACAGTATCCACGCGCAGGCCCGGCAGGCTGGCGTCGATGGTGATGTCACGCTCGCCGGAACCGCTGTTACCCACGCCATTGGTGACGGAGGCGGTGACGGTCAGATCGCCGTTGCCCAGCGCCGTCAGCACGTCCGCCGGGACGTTCACCGACCAGCTCAGATCGTTCTGCACCGTGGTGGTGTAAGTGTTGCCGCCAATGGTGACGGTCACGGTGTTGCCCTGCTGGGCGTTCACCACCGTGCCGCTGATGGTCTGGCCCGCTGCCACTTCGTCGGCGTTGATCACGTTGTCCGTAGCAATGGCGTTGATGGTGACGCCTGGCAGCGCCGTATCCACCTGCAGGTTTGCACTGCCGCTGATACTGTTGCCCACGCCGTTGGTGGCGCTGGCGTTAAGGGTGTAGTTTGCTTCGCCGAGACCCGCGAGGTCGGCTGCCGGTATTGTCAGGCTCCAGCGGCCATCTGCGGCCGTTGTGGCGGTGTACTGCTTACCGTTCAGCGTGACCGTCACCCGTGTGCCTTCGGCCAGGTTTGCGCTGATCCCGTCGACGCTCAGGTCTTGACCCTTTTCTACGGCATTCAGCACGTTATCGCCGGAAATGGCATTGAAGCCCAGAGACGGCAAACCGGTATCGACAGTTACGTTATGGCTGCCGCTGCCGGTATTGCCTGCTGCATCGGTGACGTTCACGGAGACCGTCACCGGGCCATCGCTGAGCGCCGAAATCACGCTGGCTGGCACGCCAACGCTCCAGTTGCCGCTGGCATCCAGCACCGTGGTGTACGTCTGGCCGCCGATGGTCACAGTGACGCTATCGCCTGCCGCCGCGCCGGTTGCTGAACCACTGATGATTTGCGCCTGAGCGTGCTCGGCCACGTTAATGACGTCATCGCCCGCGATGGTATTGATGGTGATCACCGGAACGGTAACATCCACCGTCAGGTTGCGATCGACCGACGCCGGGTTACCGGCTTTGTCAGCCACCGAGGCGTGGATCGTGGTAACGCCGTCCGCCAGGTTCGCCACATCCGCCGCCGGAACGTCCAGCGTCCAGCTGCCGTCTGCGCCTACCGTGGTGGTGTAAGTTTTATTGTTCAGCGTCACGACGACTGGCTGGCCCGCTTCCGCCGTGCTGGTGCCGCCGATCGTCAGATCAGCTTGCGCTTCTGCCGCGTTGAGAATGTCGTCCGCCGCAACAGTGTTGATCGTCACGCCCGGCGCGGTGCTGTCGACGCTGTACTCGCGTCCCGCCGAGGCGCTGTTGCCGTTGACGTTGGTGACGCTCACCTGCACGCTGGCGTCGCCCTCTTTCAGACCATTCAGATCCGCCGAAGGCACCGTGACGGTCCATTTCCCGTCCGCATCCACCTGCGCGGTATAGGATTTCCCGCCAAAGGTAATATCGACCGTCTGGTTCGCTTCGACGTTCGTGGTGCTGCCGGAGAGCACCAGGTCCGCCCCTTTTTCCGCGGCGTTGATCACATCGTCGGTCGAAATGGCATCGATGCTGATCGCCACGTCCGCCAGATCGACTTTCACGTCGTGGTTGATGGAGACCGGATTTCCGGCGCTGCTCTGGCCGGCCACCGTAATAGTGATGTTGCCTGCCGCCAGCGCGCCGACGTCTGCCGCAGGAACGGCGGCGCTCCAGGTGCCGTCCGCCAGCACCGTCGCCGGATAGGTTTTGCCGTTGACGGTCACGGTCAGGGCGCTGCCCGTCGGGAGGCCATCGCTGTCGCCGGTGATAATCAGGTTCTGCCCGTGTTCGATGCGGTTGATCACGTCATCGCCCGCCACGGTATCCACGCGCAGGCCCGGCAGGCTGGCGTCGATGGTGATGTCGCGCTCGCCGGAACCGCTGTTGCCCACGCCGTTAGTGACGGAGGCGGTAACGGTCAGATCGCCGTTGCCCAGCGCCGTCAGCACGTCCGCCGGGACGTTCACCGACCAGCTCAGATCGTTCTGCACCGTGGTGGTGTAGGTGTTACCGCCAATGGTGACGGTCACGGTGTTGCCCTGCTGGGCGTTCACTACCGTACCGCTGATGGTCTGGCCCGCCGCCACTTCGTCGGCGTTGATCACGTTATCCGTAGCAATCGCGTTGATGGTGACGCCTGGCAGCACGGATTCCACGTTAACCGTATGCACCGCGCTCCCGCTATTGCCTGCGCTGTCGGTTGCCGACGCGCTAATGTCATACAGCGCTTCGCCCAGCGCCCCGACCTGATCCGCCGGAACGGTGGTGGTCCATTTGCCCTCGCCATTAACGATGGCGCTGTAGGCTTTGCCATTGAGCATCACCGTCACCATCGCGCCAGCCGCCAGGCCCGTCGCGGTACCGCTGATCGTCAGCTCCTGGGCTTTTTCGGCGTTGTTGATGACGTCGTCACCGGAGACCGTATCAATGGTCAAGACCGGCGCAGTGAGGTTGACCGCCACGTCATGGGTGGTGGTGTCGCTGTTACCCGCTTTGTCCGTCAGCGTTGCCGTGAGGGTATGATCGCCCGCGATCAAGGCTCCCACGTCTGCCGCCGGAACGCCCACGATCCAGTTGCCAGAGGCATCCAGCGTGGCGGTGTAGGATTTGTTGTTGAGGGTGACGGTCACGACATCGCCCGCTTCAGCGCCCGTCACGTGGCCCGTGACGATCAGCGCCTGGCCGTGCTCGGTGCTGTTGATGATGTCATCGCCGGAAAGGGTATCGATGATTAACTGCGGCACCGTGGCGTCCACCAGCACGTCACGATCGGCGCTCGCCGGGTTGCCCGCTTTGTCGGCCACAGATGCGGTCACGGTGTACTGACCGTCGCTGATTCCGGCCATATCGGCCGCCGGAACGGTGACGCTCCAGTTGCCCCCCGCCAGAACCGTGGTGGTGTACTCTTTTCCGTTCAGCGTGACGGTTACGGGTTGACCCGCTTCGGCGTTGGTCGTCCCGTTCACCACCAGATCCTGCTGCGCTTCCGCCGCATTGACGATGTTGTTATCGCTGATGATCTCGATAGAAAGTGACGGCGCGGTAGCATCGACACTGTACTCGCGGCCCGCCGAGGCGCTGTTGCCGTTGACGTTGGTGACGCTCACCTGCACGCTGGCATCGCCGTCTTTGAGACCCGCCAGATCCGCCGATGGCACGGTGTACGTCCAGTTGCCGCTGGCATCAACGGTCGTGGTATAGGTTTTGCCCCCAAAGGTCAGGGTGACAGTCTGGTTCGCTTCGACGTTCGCCGTGGTGCCGGAGAGCACCAGATCGGTCCCTTTCTCCGTCGCGTTGATCACATCGTTGCTGGCAATCGCGTCAATGCTGATTGCCACATCCGCCAGATCGACCTTCACGTCATGGCTGATAGAGACCGGATTTCCGGCGCTGCTCTGGCCGGCCACCGTGATGGTGACGTTGCCTGCCGCCAGCGCACCGACGTCAGCCGCAGGAACGGCGGCGCTCCATGAGCCGTCCGCCAAGACCGTTGCCGGATAGGTTTTGCCATTGACCGTTACGGTCAGCGCGGAGCCAGCCGACAGGCCGGTGCTGGTGCCCGTTACCATCAGGTGCTGGCCGTGTTCAACGATGTTAATCACATCGTCGCCCGCCACCGTGTCCACGCGCAGCCCCGGCAGATTGGCGTCGATAGTGATATCGCGCTCACCCGTACCGGTATTGCCGTGACCATTCGTGACCGACGCTTCTACGGTCAGATCGCCGTTGCCGATTGCGCTCAGCACATCTGCCGGGACATCCACCGACCAGCTGAGATCGCCTTTAACGGTTGTGGTGTAGGTGTTGCCGCCGATAGTCACCGTAACGGTATCGCCGTTCGCCGCGCCGCTGACTTTACCGCTGAGGGTCTGACCGGTCGCCACTTCCGAGGCGTTGATAATATCGTCGCTGGCGATGGCATTGAGGGTGATCACCGGCAGGGCGCTGTCGACCAGCACGTCGTGCGTGGTGCTGCTGTTATTGCCCGCACTGTCCGTGACGCTGGCCGTCACGGTGTAATTCGCCTCACCCAGCGCGCTGACCGCCGAGGCCGGAACGGTTACCGTCCAGTTCCCGCTGTCATCCGCGATGGCGGTGTATTGGATGCCGTTGAGCGTGACGGTGATCACCGTACCCTGCGGCTGGTCGCTGGTGCCAGAAAGTGCCAGATCTGCGCCTTTTTCAGCCGCATTGATCACGTCGTCATCGGCAAGCGTGTTAATCGCAATCACCGGTTTTGCGGTGTTCACCACCACGTCCACCGAGTTACTGCCCGTATTGCCGGCACTGTCAGTCACGGAGACGTCGATTGTCCAGGTTCCGTCTGCCAGCCCCTGAATCACGGAGGCGGGCAGGCCCAGGCTCCAGTTGCCCGCCGCATCCACTGCGGTGGTGTAATTCACGCCGTCAATGGTGACGGTCACCAGATTGCCTGCGGCCGCGCCCGTCACCGAGCCACTTAAAATCTGCGCCTGCGAGTGGGCGGTGTAGTTCACGGTGTTGGTGTCGGTGACAAAATCATTAATCGTCACCTGCGGAACCGTAGCGTCGACCAGGCCAATTCGATCGGTGCTGGCGCTGTTTCCAGCCACGTCGCTGACGCTCGCGTTGATCGTCACGTTGCCGTCGGCGAGGGCACCCACATCGGCGGCAGGAACGCTCAGTTGCCAGCTGCCGTCATTCTGCACAATCGCCTGATAGGTTTTGCCGTTCAGGGTGAGGGTCACGGTCTGGCCCGCTTGCGCGCTGGTGCTGCCGCTTAAAATCAGATCCTGCTGCGCTTCTGCAGCGTTGATGATGTTGTCGTCGGTCAGGTTATCGATAGCAATCGTCGGCGGCTGGGTGTCCACCGTGATCACGCGTGACGCATCGGCGCTGTTGCCGCTGGTGTTGGCTACGCTCACGCTAACCTGCGCGCGCCCGTCGCTCAGCCCGTCCATCGCGCTGGAAGGGACCGTCAGGCTCCAGGAGCCGTCCTGCTGAACCTGGGCCGTGAAGGTCTGATCGGCAAATTTCACTACCACCGTCTGGCCCGCTTCAACGCCCTGCGTCTGGCCGGAAAGGGTGAGATCCGCCACTTTTTCGGCGGCATTCAACATGTCATCAAGGGTCACCGTATCGATGGACACGGCGACAGGAGAGAGATTCAGTTCAATGGGATGTTCAGCAGAAACGGTATTGCCCCACTGATCCTGCGCGCTGGCCACTACCAGAATATCGCCCGCGCTCCAGTTTTGCAGGTCTGCCGCCGGGACACCGATCTGCCAGCTGCCGTTGGCGGCAATGACCGCCGGATAATCGATATTGTTGATGGTGACGGTCATCTGTGAGCCTGGCGCCAGGTGGCTGCTCGAGCCGGTGACAGTCAGATCCTGGTGCTGCTCGATGGCGTTAATAACGTCGTCGCCAGAGATGGTGTTGACGCGCAGGCCCGGCAAGGCGGCGTTAATATTAATATCGCGCTCGCCGGTGCCCGTATTGCCGTGGGCGTTGGTCACCGATGCCGTGAAGGTCAGATCGCCGTCGCCAAACGCGTTCAGATCGGCGGACGGAATCGATACATTCCAGCTCAGGTCGTTGCCGACGATGGCGGTGTAGCTTTTGCCGCCGACGGTAATGGAGACTGTGTCGCCCGCAGCCGCACCAACGACGCGGCCACTGAGCGTCTGGTCAACGGCAACTTCCGCATTGTTGACCAGATTATCGCCCGCAAAGGTATTGATGATCACCTGCGGCAGCGCCGTATCCACCAGCAGCATGGCGTCCGCGCTGCCGACGTTGCCCACGCTGTCCGTTCCGCTCACGCTAACGGTGTAGAGGGTGTTCGCCAGATTCAGCACGTCAGTCACCGGCACCTGCACCGACCAGACGCCGTTCTCCACGGTGGCCTGGTAGCTAATGTTATTCAGGGTTACGGTTACCGCGCTGCCGTTCGGCAGATTACTGGTGCCGCTGAGATCGAGTGGCAACATCGCTTCCTGAGCGTTCAGCACGTTGTCCTGGCTGATAGGGTCGATCGTCAACTCAGGTGCTGCACCGCTCAGGGTAAAATCGTGAGTGGCATTCCCGGTGTTACCGGCCGCATCCGTCACCGCAACGGAGAGCGTAAAGTGGCCTTCGCCGAGCGCACGGATGTCGTTCGCCGGAACGCCTACGCTCCAGCTGCCATCGGCTTGCACGACGCCCGTATAGTGCTTACCGCCCAGCGTCACGGTAACCACGTCACCTTCGGCTGCGCCGCTCGCGCGACCGGAAATAATCTGCGCCTGACCCTGCTCATCGGCATTGATTACGTCATCACCCGCGACGGCGTTCACCGTCACGACAGGGGCTACGGTATCGACGCTGAAATCAGCGGTGGTGGAGGTGGGATTTCCGGCTTTGTCGTTGACGTTTACCGTGACCGTATGGGAACCCTCAGCGAGTGCGTTGACGTCGCTGTTATTCAGGGTCAGGGACCATGTGCCGTCACTGCCGACGGTGGTGGTGTAGTTTTTACCGTTGAGGGAGACCGTGACAATTTGCCCGGCCTCGGCGTTGGTTTTACCGCTCAGCGTTAATGGCTGGCCGTGCTCGGCGGCGTTGAGAATGTTGTCCTGCGAAATGGCATCCACGGAGAGCGTCGGCGCGTGGGCATCTACGTTCAGCGTCTGATTTCCGGTGACGGTATTGCCCGCCGCGTCTTTGCCGGTCACGGTGACCGTCCAGGTGCCGTCCGCCAATGCCTTCGCATCAGCAGCCGGAACGTTAACGCTCCATGCGCCGTTCGCGCCGACTTCAGTGGTGTAGGTCTTACCGTTCAGCGTGACGGTCAGGTCGGTGCCCTGCGCGAGATGTTTGCTGGTGCCGGACAGGGCAAATCCTGCGGACTGCTCGCTGGCATTGATGACGTTATCTCCGGCAGTGGTGCTCAGCGTTACGCTGGCATCGGCGGTGACCACATTCACGGTGATGCTGCCCGCAGAAGTCGTTTTGCTGCCGTCGATTTGCACTACCGACCAGGTGTGTTCACCGTCGGTTTGCGTCGGCAGTTTTACCGTCCAGGTACCATTGGTGCCGACCATCGCGCTGGCGATGGTGTTGCCGCTGCTGTCCTTGATCTGAATGGTCGCGCCCGGCTGTCCGGTGCCGCTAAAGGTCGGGGTGTTATCGTCCGTGACCTCTTTTGCACTCAGCACCCCCTGCTTGTCACCCTGTTTATCCGTCACGAGGAAGGTCGGCGTCGCGCTTTCGACCTCTTTGGTGTTGTCGATGACTTTGGTTTTGGTGTCACCATCCCCGCCGTGCGCCAGCAGCGCGCCAATCGCCCCGCCGCCTAACGCGGCCCCTGCGATCCAGCCCCATGGGGCATCGCTTAAGCTACTGGCCTGCTCCAGGAACGGCTCGATGGTGGAAATCGGCGTGGCCTGCGCGCTTAACTCCACCGCCGCCATCCCCGCGGCCTCTTCCGTCTCTGCAAAGGTGATATGAGTCAGTTCCTGCTGGTCGTTAAACACCAGTTCGGAATGGTTTTTACCCTCTGGATCGTCGAGAAAATAGTTATTGCATCGAATCACGCTGCCATCTTTCATGTAAATCAGCAGATCCTTACCCTGGCGCATATAACGTGCGACATCCTGGGCCGATCCGTGGATTTCAATGACACTGGGTGCAGAAACAGATACCGAGAGATTTCCCTCTCCGGTCAATACTGTTTTCTCAGCGGTTTTGCGAATAATGACATCGACAATCTTAGCGTTACTCATATTTCTCTCCTTGCAGGTACACGGGTGCCTGTGAGTATTTCTATCCTGAGGATGTGACTATCCCCGGGAATGAAAATCTCCCATTCTTCTTGAACTTATATCCGCAGCGTCAGCCGCGTTTCTCTAACTTAAATCAGGTAATTTGGCCGCAGCGTTTTTTTCAATTCCAATACGTTGCATGAGATTATCAACGGCTGACGCATAATTAACTGCACTCGCCCAGCTATCATATTCTGCTGATATTTTGGAGGAGGTTGCCTGCCAGACATCTTGTTCGACGCTCAGGAGATCGTTAATACTTCGCTTACCGAGGGTATATTCATTTTTATAAACTTCACGGGCGCGTAACGCATTTTCCAGCTGGACATTTCCGGCCTCCATTCGGCCACGCGCCCCGCTCCAGTCTGCCATTGCGACTGAGGCTTTTTGCAGGACATCAAAACGAGCCTGATCCACCTGTGAAGCGGCCATAGCACGCGCCCCTTCTGCCTGGCGAACCCTGGCGGACACCGCGCCGCCCTGGTAGAGCGGGGCATCAATATTCAGCTGGATCTGGTCGTCCCAATAGGAGCGATTATCCGATTCATAGCGCGTTCTTCCCCCTTTCAGGCTCAGGGTCGGCCAGTGCTGGGATTTCGCCCGTTCAATGCCGTACTGGGCAGAACTCTCCATGGTTCTCGCCGCCAGAACGGAAGGGATCAACGTGTAGTCGATGCTATCAAGGGAATCCTGCTGCACCTCAAGCGTGGCCGGTAACGGGGAGAGCTGTTGTGCATCAATTCCCGTCAGAACCGACAGTCTGGCGCGGGCACTTTTCAGCGCCGCGTTGTATTGCTCAAGGGTCGCCTGCATTCCCGCCACGCGGGTTTGCGTTTGCAGCTCATCAGAAGTGGAGCTAAGGCCCGCGCTGGAGCGTAATTTCGCCAGCTGTTGCACATTTTTCAGGGCGAGGATGTTCTCCTGCGCGGCCTGGGTCAGGTCTGTATAGCGTTTCACATCCACATAGCTCAGCGCGGTTTTCTCCGCGACCGACGATAACGTCGCCATCAGCTGATACCGGTAGCTGTCGTGCTGGGCGGAAGACTGGCTGATCGCGCTATTGGTTTTGCCAAAGTCGTACACAAGCTGCGTCAGGCTCAAGCCCCACGCCGCCGAATTTTTCAGCGAACCGCTGGAGTCCGTCGTCTGGCTATGGCCCGTATTGCCGTTCAGTGAAATTTGCGGCATCCACCCGCTTCGGGCTTCATCAATCTGGGCCTGACCAATCCCCATCTGAGCGGCTTGCTGGCTCACGGAGGGATCGCGATCGAAAGCAAAAAGAATGCTCTCTTTTAATGACGTGCGTGCGACGGGGGCGCTGCCAATCGTCCCGTTATTTGCCATCGATGAGGACATCGTGGCCGCAAATAAAACAAGGGCGGCAGGTATCTGGGTATATTTAAACGCTCTCAAGATAGATCTCCCTTACTATTCCACCCCTGAGGATGGTGTATATCGTTTTCTTCGCCTCCCCCACTTAGCCAGTGGTAAAAATCTTACACGTAAGAATTTTTCAACGTTTAATGAATGTGCGAAAAAGCCTAAGCACCAATCTTCACTAACGGAAATCAGTAGCAGATAATCGTTTTTAAGAATTTACTTATTCAACATTTCTTAACGGCGAGCATAACAAAATGTCTTAAGTGGAACTATACCCACAATGTTAACAAGGTGTTAATGCTAAGAGAAAAAATGCGGTTTCCAGACAAACCGTGAAAATAGGGCCTAAATCGGCCTGGAATAAACGCATTGTTATTTAAGAAAATATTTAAAATACCTACCTGTACATTTTTGCGTTTATTTCTCAATGAATATGACACAAAGATTTTCAAAGAAATGTCAGTTTTAGTGCCGTGGTTATTATTTAAACAACAAAGAAAAAATAATCCCTTAAGAAACAGGATACTGCGCCATCAATTGTTAATAATTGGCATTTAACACCAGTAATTTCTTTATAAGCAGTCATTCAATCTAAATGTGAAAAAATAAACAGAACAATAACAATATAACAGGTGAATTATTAGCACATTCAGGATAACTCATTACGTTTATTCATCAATCGATGGCATCAGCCCTAAAACGGCAATAAAAAACCCGCAGGGGAATCTGCGGGTTTTACCGTTTCGACGCGCGTTGTGCCGGATTAGCTCTCCTTATCCTTCTCCACAATCAACGGCTCGATATCGCTCTCTTTCTTGATCACCAGCGAATCATCCCCGCGCAGGCAGGTGCCGCCGTAGTTGCCACCGACGGTAAAGGTGCAGACCTGGATGTATTTCCCGTCCACTTTCGGCAGGCACCACAGCTGCTGGTAGATATTTTTACGATCCGTAAATTTACCGCTGGATTTATCCAGCAGCTCCTCTTCGGCGCTGATCAGATCGATATTGCTGCCGCAGCGACCGGCGATAGGTTTCACCGCATAGCCGGTTCTGGTGAGCAGTTCGTTGACCTCGAAATCCGTATCCAGCAGATAACGGTGGTTCGGGAACAGCTGCCACAGCACCGGCAGAATCGCTTTGTTGCCGGGGATCACGGTCCACAGCGGTTCAAATACCAGCACTTCCGGGCGCAGCAGCACGTCAATTAAACGCACCTCTTGCTGGGGATGACCGGTGCGAATCGGCACAGCGGCGTATTCGGTTTCGCTCACTTCACGCACCTGCTCGATCGCCGTTTCCCACGCCCAGGTTTTCCACACACAGTTCACCGCGCGACCTTCGTCATCGATAAGCTGCCCTGCCGCATCCCAGCTTAGCGCTTCCAGACCGTGCAGAATTTTGGTGTCAAAACCGGCCTGCATCAGCGAGCGCTGGATAAAGAGCGCGTGATAATCCTCTTCGATATCGTTGTCCTGCATGATATGCACGAACGGGCGCGCGTGGCTGTGTTTCCACGCGCCGGTCAGCTCTTCGAGCAAGCCTTCCGCCGGGTTATGCCCGGTGCCGCGATAGCCATTTTTTACCCACTCTTCAAGGATCAAACCGCCTTCCGTATGGCAGGAGGCGGAATCGGCGTTGTACTCGTACACCTTCAGCCCGCGCTCATCCATACAAAAATCCATACGACCGGTGATCATATGGTGACGACGCCACTGCCAGGAGAGGCGCAGGCGCGGCCAGAGGATTTTCGGGATGTCGAAAAGCGCGAGTAAGTTGTCGTCTTTCAGCACTTTATCGGTGGCGTGGAGATACATCAGATGCAGCTCGTTGGTAGCTTTGATCAGCTCCTGCTCGGCACTTTCGGTGATGGTGAAATACTGGCAGGGATCTTTATTGATCACATGCCCGTTGGCCCGAACGTAAGCCTGCTGCAGGGCATCCTTTTCATTGAGCCATTTCCCGTCGAACTGGCGTTTGTTGGGCAGTCGCGCCCCGCTGATTTTCAGCTGTTCACCGCCGATTTCCGGCTGCGGCAGGCTGTGCTCTGTGTCGTCGGTCTGGATCATCCAGCCCAGAATAGTGGTATCCGTGAAGGTGTCGTGCAGGGTGTAGCAGCCTTTTTCGACGGACAAGCGCAGCTCGCGCGTCCACTGCTGCCCGACCGGCAGCGGCGAATGGAGGACGTTCTGCTCGGCAATGCGCACTTTATCGCCCATCAGCTGAGTGATAACGGCCACATGGCCGGTCTCATGAAACTCCCCGCCCTTTTGCCAGATGAGCAGCGAACCGGCTTTTGGCGCGCGTTTCGAACCGTTGGCAAACGCCTGCAGCGGCAGGATGGTGTCGTTCACCACGGCGCGCAGGAAGCGCAGGGAGAAGATCTCCCACGCCATGCCGACGTCGGTAAATACCATGCCGTAGTTGAGGAACAGGAAGCGGCGCGCGAACTCCACGCACTGCCATTTGTGGCCCATGTATTCGTTGCCGATATAGCTACGAAACTCCGCGTCTTCGGGGTACTGGCGCGGGTCAAGACTGCTGTAGTTCGAGGAGTAAATTGCCACGCCACCCGGCGCATAACCTAACAACGTCCCAAACGGAGCGTCACTGCTTTGCTTTCCATTATTTCGCATGAATCCAACCTAAAAAGGCAGGCGGCAAGATGATGAGGGTTGTCGTCTGCGTGTTGACATGAATCAGACAGAAGAGGATTTATCATACACCTGATAAAGGGACAATTCACAGTGCGAGCCGGGCACGCCTTCGCGCCGCCCGGCGTTGTTCGCGGCACCTTAGACCTTAAATAACCAACACGCCGCAAAATGCCCCGGCGAGATCTCCTGCATGGCGGGCTCCTGCGAGCGGCAAACCGGCATGACGTGCGGGCAACGGCTACAAAATTTACAGCCGGGAAGCACCGACGTGGGGCCGGGGATCTCCCCGCGCAGGGTTGCCTGCTCAAGATGGCGGATGCGCGGATCGGGCAGCGGAACGGCGGCCAGCAGCGCGCGCGTATAGGGGTGCGCCGGATGGGAATACAGCTCGTCCGCCGGGGCCACTTCCACCAGCTTTCCGAGGTACATCACCCCGATACGGCTGGAGATATGGCGCACCATCGACAGATCGTGGGCGATAAACAGATAGGTCAGCCCCAGCTCCTGCTGCAGGTCCTGCAAAATATTCACTACCTGCGCCTGCACCGACACATCCAGCGCCGAGAGCGGTTCATCGCACAGCACAAACTCCGGGCGCACCGACAGGGCACGCGCAATGCTGATGCGCTGGCGCTGACCGCCGCTGAACTCATGGGGGAAGCGCTGCAGATGTTCCTGTTTAAGCCCCACTTTATAGAGCAGGGTTTCCGTACGTTCCCGCTGCTCCTCGCGGCTGTAGCCGTGGATCTGCATCGGTTCGGCCACCAGCTGCTGCACCGTCATACCCGGATTGAGCGACGAGTACGGGTCCTGGAAAATGGCCTGCATTCTTTTACGCAGCGGCTTAAGCTGCTTTTCGCTGGCCTGCGCAATCTCCTGTCCGGCAAAGTGAATTTCACCGGAGGTGATATCAAACAGGCGCAGCATTGCGCGCCCAAGGGTCGATTTTCCGCAGCCTGATTCGCCCACCAGACCAAAGGTTTCTCCGCGCTGAATATCAAAACTCACGCCGTCGACCGCTTTCACCGCCACGCCTTTGCGCAGTAGCCCACCCTGAACCGGATAGTGTTTACGCAGTTCACGAACGCTCACTAAAGGGGCATTTTGCTCGCTCATGCCTGAACCTCCTTATCAGCCCATAACCAGCAGGCCGCACGGTGGCCCTCGCCAACGGAATAAAATGCGGGTTGTCGCTCACATTGCGGCATCCGTTTCGGACAGCGCTCGGCAAACGGGCAGCCCGGCGGCGGATTGAGCAGGCCAGGCGGCGTTCCTTCAATAGGTGACAGGCGGTGATTTGCCTCGTCCGCGCGCGGCAGGGAGGCCAATAACCCCTGGGTGTACGGGTGCGCCGGACGATAAAAAATATCCTCCACACTCCCCTCTTCCATCACCTGCCCGCCGTACATCACCACGACACGGCTGCACACCTGCGCCACCACGCCGAGATCGTGGGTGATCAGCAGAATGGCTGTCTGAGTCTGCTGTTGCAGGCTTTTGAGCAGGCGCAGGATCTGCGCCTGAATGGTCACATCCAGCGCGGTTGTCGGTTCGTCGGCGATCAGCAGTTTCGGGTTGCAGGAGAGCGCAATGGCGATCATCACGCGCTGGCGCATCCCGCCGCTAAACTCGTGGGGAAACTGATCGTAACGGCGCTCCGCTTCGGCAATCCCCACCTGATCGAGCATGGCAATGGCCGCCGCTTTTGCCGTCTTTTTAGACAGACCTTTGTTGCGAATGAGGATCTCCGACATCTGCCTGCCGATGGTCACCACCGGGTTCAGGGCGGTCATCGGGTCCTGGAAGATCATCGCAATGTCGTTGCCACGGATCTTGCGCATTTGCTCGGGGGTCTTCTTCGCCAGATCGTCATTCTGAAAGCGAATACTGCCACCGGAGATGTGGCCGTTGCTGCCGAGCAGCTGAATGATCGATTTGCAGGTGACGCTTTTCCCGCACCCGGATTCGCCGACGATGCCGACCAGCTCCCCGGCCTGCACATGAAAACTCACGCCGCGCACCGCCTGTACGTTGCCGTCGCGGGTGCGAAACGAAGTGTGCAGATTATCGAGTTCTAATAAGTTATTCATCGCGGTTCGCTCCCGGCTCAAAGGCGGTGCGGAATACGTCGCCGAGCACGTTAAAACTAAATACCGTCAGCAAAATCAAAATGCCGGGAAACATCGCCAGCCAGGAGGCTTCGCCGATGTACGACTGGGCGTTGTTGAGCATACTCCCCCACGATGCAGCGGGCGCCTGCACGCCCAGCCCCAGGAAACTGAGGGTCGATTCCATCAGAATGGCCGATGCGATATTCAGCGTCGCCGCCACAATAATCGTCGGCAGCACGCCGGGAATAATATGGCGCAGAATAATGCGCAGCGGATGCTCGCCGGACGCGCGGGCATACAGAACATATTCGCGCTCTTTGACGCTGAGCGTTTCAGCACGCACCAGGCGCGACATGCTCATCCAGGTCAACAGGCTGATAATCAGGATGATGTTATCCACGCCCGGCTTGAGGTAGGCGTTCACCACCAGCAGCAGGAAAAACGCCGGAATGGCCATCAGAATATCGACGACGCGCATCATCAGGTTATCGAGCCAGCCGCCAAAATAGCCGCTGATGGTGCCGACAAGCGTGCCGATCAGCGTGGAAAAAAGCATCGCCAGAAAACCGACCATCAGGGAGATCTGCCCGCCGTACAGGGCGCGGGTGAAGTAATCGCGCCCGTATTCGTCGGTGCCAAACCAGTGCGCCGCGTCAGGCGGCAGGGTGCGCGCGCCAAGGGACATCTGATCCGGATCGTAAGGGCTTAGCCCTGCGCACAGGGCGGCGACGATAAAAATAAAGAGAACAAAGAGTGAAAACTGCGCCGGACGGTTGCGGCGCAGCTGGTGGCGAACTTGTTGCCAGCGTCTGCTCATCCGGGGTTACCTCAGGGTACGAATACGGGGATCGGCGAAGCGATAGAGCAGATCGGCGATCAGATTGCCGACGATCAGCATCATCGACGACAGCATGATGATCGCCATGATCAGCGGGTAGTCCAGCGAGGTGATCGACTGAATACCCAGCAGCCCCATCCCCGGCCACGAAAAGACGCTTTCGGTTACGTAGGCCCCTACGACCAGCTCGCCAAACGACAGGCCAAACAGGGTGATCACCGGCAACAGTACGTTTTTCAGCACATGGCGGAACAGGATACTGGTGCGCGTGGCGCCATACGCCAGCTGGGTTTGCACATAGTCAGCGGAGAGCTGCGAAATGGTGTTCGAGCGGATATAGCGCACGTAGCTGGAGAGGTTATAGAAGGTCAGCGCAATGCACGGCAGCACGCCGTGACGCACCACGTCGAGCCAGTTGTCCTCCATACCGATAGTGCGCATCCCCATGCTGGGGAACCAGTTCAGCTGCACGGCAAAAATGGTGATCAGCAGAATACCGAACCAGAAAATGGGTACAGAAATACCGATATAGGCGAATAAGTTCAGGATGTGATCCAGCCAGCGGTGTTTGAACGCGCCTGCGAGCAGCCCCAGCGGAATGGCGAGGAGGATCGCCATCACCAGCGACGCGCCCATCAGCCCAAGCGTGGCCGGAATGCGTTCGCCGATCATCTCCAGCACCGGGCGATGGTAAATCAGCGAATAGCCCAGATCGCCCTGCAAAACGTTTTTCAGCCACAGAATGTATTGCGTCACCAGGGGCTTATCCAGCCCCATGCTCTGGCGGATACGTTCGATATCTTCCGGGGCCATTCTCGGCGTGATGTACGCCGCCACCGGATCGCCGGGCGCGAGTTTGACCAGCAAAAACGCCACCAGCGAAATAAAGAAAAGCATCGGCAGCAGTTGCAGCAGCCGACGCGTCAGTAATGTGTTCACGACATGCCCTTAAAAAAACACCCCGACCAGTTGGCCGGGGCAACGACTTATTTTTGATAGATTTTTGAAAGGTCCTGGAACATATAAACCGGTTTCGGTTCGGCTTCCTGCGTCCCGCCAAAGCGTTTGTCCACGGCAACTGTCGCATTGGTGTAGGCGATGGGGTAGTAGGTCATGTCGTTGGCGACGGTCTGCTGAATTTGCTTGTAGATTTCAGCACGTTTGCCGCTGTCAGTTTCCACTGCGCCTTTGTCCCACAGGGCGTCGAACTGCGGGTTTTTATAGTGCGCATAGTTGTAGGCTTCATTGCTCATGAACAGGGATTTGTAGCCATCCGGCTCCGCGCCCATGATGTAACCGCCGAGGTTCAGCTCCCACGCGGTGTTGTTCATATCCAGGCTGCGCTGGGACATGGCGTTGGAGTCGAGCGGCATCAGTTCCACATTCACGCCAATGCCTTTCAGCTGCTGCTGAATGTAGAGCGCCATGCTCTCCTGGGTTTTGTTGGTGTTCACATAGGCCAGGCGCAGCTTGAGATCGGCTGGCGCGCCGGACGCTTTCAGCAGTTCTTTGGCTTTTTGCTGATCGAACGTGTACTGCTCAACGTCGTTGGTCTGATAAAGCGTGTCCGGCGTCAGGAACGAGCTGGCCGGTTTAGCATAATCCAGCGAGGTGAACGCGGTTTGGGTCAGTTCGTCTTTGTTGATGGCATAAGCAATCGCCTGACGAAGCGGTTTGCTTTTCATCACCGGCACGTTCTGGTTGAAGGTCATGTACGCCAGACGGCCTTCCGGATAGACCACAAAATCAAATTTGCCGGTATTCTTCAGGCGGCTGACGTCCTGCGGGTCGACCATCTTCAGATTGATTTCGCCGTTTTGCAGCGCTAGGTTTGCGGAGTTGCTGTCTTTGGCAAAGCGATAGGTCACGGAGTCGAGCTTCGCTTTGCCGTTCCAGTAATCGTCAAAACGGGTCAGGGCGTAATATTGCCCCGCACGATACTCTTTAAACTTGAACGGACCGGAACCTACCGGCGCATCGTTTTTGGTGCTCTTTTCCAGATCCGCTTCTTTTGCGAACACGTGTTCCGGAATCGGGTAGATCTGCACCAGCGTTCCGGTAAAGGCGGCGCTGACCTGCGGCAACGTGAACTTCACGGTGCGATCGTCGACTTTACTCACTTCGACAGGCTTACCGCCGTAGGTGAACATGCTGCGGAAGAAGCTGTGCTGTTTGGCTTCGAGGAGCTTATTAAAGGTGAAGACCACGTCGGAGGCGGTCAGCGGCTGGCCGTCCTGCCATTTCAGATTCGGTTTTAAGGTCAGGGTATAGCTAAGATTATCGGCGGACGGCGTCAGGCTTTCGGCCAGGCCCCATTCGATTTTGCCGTCGTTAAAACTGTAGAGCGGCGCGTACAGCGCCTGCATGATGGTCAGCGTGGTACGGTCGCTGGCGTAGAGTGGGTTTACGGCCAGCGGATCGCCGGACGTGATACCGATAATGAGCGAGCCACCCTCTTTTGGCGCATCACTTTTTGCTGCTGGCGCGTTCGCCGTTTCATTCTTTTTAGCATCGTCACAGCCCGCTGCGGCCAATGCCATGGACACCAGAACAGCAGATAACAGTAGCTTGCGCATATCTCACTCACTCCTTGCCTCAATAATATTAAATACTGAAAAGTTCTTTTTATTCAGGAGCATCATATTCAGCTTTGTCATATTGCGCATTAACAATGAAAATGCGATTTTCGATTAAGCTTATAACCAATTTGATATATATAAGCGCCAGAAGGAATAGGGCCTAATCAATTGCGCTCGCAACGTTAAAGGGTTCACGAATCTCCTGCTACACTGCCTCAACACATCACTAAAAAGGCAGATCAACATGTCAGACAACACCTATCAGCCACCGAAAGTGTGGGAATGGAAACAGAACAGTAACGGCGGCGCGTTCGCCAATATCAACCGCCCGGTTTCTGGCGCAACGCACGAGAAAACGCTGCCAGTGGGCGCACATCCGCTGCAGCTCTACTCCCTCGGCACGCCAAACGGCCAGAAAGTGACGATCATGCTGGAAGAGTTGCTGGCGCTTGGTGTGACAGGCGCGGAGTATGACGCGTGGCTGATCCGCATCGGAGAAGGCGATCAGTTCTCCAGCGGGTTTGTGGACGTGAACCCAAACTCGAAAATTCCGGCACTGTGTGACCACTCTGTGAACCCGCCACTGCGCGTATTTGAATCCGGGAATATCCTGCTTTATCTGGCAGAAAAATTCGGTCACTTCCTGCCAAAAGATCCGGCGGGACGCACCGAAACCCTGAACTGGCTGTTCTGGCTGCAAGGCTCTGCTCCGTTCCTTGGCGGCGGTTTCGGCCATTTCTTTAACTATGCACCAGTGAAAATTGAGTACGCGATTGACCGTTTCACCATGGAATCAAAACGCCTGCTCGACGTTCTGGATAAGCAGCTGGGGCGCGGTCGTTTTGTCGCGGGAGATGAGTACAGCATCGCCGATATCGCCATCTGGCCATGGTTCGGCAACGTGGTGCTTGGCAACGTGTACAACGCCGCCGAGTTCCTGGATGCAGGCAGTTACAAGAACGTTCAGCGCTGGGCGAAAGAAGTTGCCGAGCGCCCAGCGGTGAAACGCGGCCGCATCGTCAACCGTACCTTTGGCGAGCCGAGCGAACAGCTGCATGAGCGCCATGCTGCCAGCGACTTCGACACCCAGACCGAAGACAAACGTCAGGCGTAATGCGCTGACAGATTGCCCGGTGGCGCTGCGCTCACCGGGCAAAATTACACGCCGAAACCGCCCTGCTGCAATATCGCTTTTGCCTGATCCGACTGTAAATAATCCGCCAGCACCTGCCCCTGGGGCGTCATCACCGCGCTTGCATATTCCGCTTGCGGGTTAAAAGGCGCAGGAATGTTCAGCACGCTCAGGCCGACAATCTGACGAAGCGCGGGCGCGTAGCTGGCGTAGCCGATAAACAGATCCGCCTGATCACTTTCAATGATCCACTCTGCTGCCAGTTTTCCCTGCGGAACCGGAGCAGACGCGTGCCCACCGACCAGCGCCATCGCCCGCTCCCGCACAGGGATGCCCGCCTCGCCCATACGTGTGAACAGCTCCTGGGTGTAGTCGCCGGAGGGATCGCACCCCGCCGTTGAGGTGCCGAGGCGCAAATCGGGCCGCGTAAGCAACGAGAACCAGTCATCGTCGTCGCTAAGCACCTCGCTGCGCGCTGTCAGGCAGAGCTGATTGCGGGCAAATACCGCCACGGAAGATGCCAGCCCCTTTATGAGCAACGCCTGAGGATGGGCGACATTTGCTGACGCAAACAGATCACACGGCTCTCCAGTTTCAATCCGTTCCCGCAGCAATCCGGCCGGACCAAACTGCGTCTCAACCGGATGCGGGAAATGGGCCAGTAGTTGCGGCCATATACCGCGCAGGCTGCCCGCTGCCAGCACGCGCATCAGTCGATACCCTGGTAATGGGTGCGGTAGAAACGCTGATACCATTCGTCGGCGATTTTGCGCATATCAACGTCTTTAAACTTCTCAGGATAGAGTTTTTTCGCCATCCACAGTTCGCCAATGCCCATCGCTTCCGGCATCGGGTAGCCCCAGGCTTTGGCGTAGTCCGGCATCAGGTAGACGCGATGTTTTTTCACGGCGTCGATCACCTGCCACTGGGCCGAACCCTTGATTTCATCGACCACCGATGGATAGCGATCCTGCACAAAGATGACCTGCGGATCCCAGGCGATAACCTGCTCCATCGCCACGGTTTTAAAACCCTGAATGGTCGCCGCCGCCACGTTGACTGCGCCCGCATGGGCCATCATCAGACCGGTGTATTTCCCCGAACCGTAGGTGGTCAGTTCCGGATTGGCCATATAGGCGCGAATACGTTTCTCTGCAGGGATATCCTTCAGACGGTCGCTGACCATCTTGCGCCCTTTATCGGTGGCGGCGATCAGATCTTTGGCTTCCTGCGGTTTGTTGACGATCTCACCGATCAGGGTGATCCCCTCCCGCAGCCCCTGATCGTAGGCTTTTTCTTCGTCGGCGATAGTTGGGTTCAGCTTCGCTTTTTCGCCAGACGCGTCGTGGCGCAGGGAGATGGCGATCACCGGGATACCCAGGCTGCTGATTTTGTCGATCATCTCCTGCGGCGCGTAGTTGGTGACAAACACCACCTGCGGATGCAGAGCGATCAGTTTTTCCGGGTCCACATGGGTGAGATCGCCGAGCGTCGCTTTCTGGTTCAGCTCAGGTGCCAGGCGGGCGTAGCCCTCGCCAAGCTGCTGTTTCCAGTTCGCCATCACGCCGACAATTTTGTCGGTCGCGTTCATTTGCACCAGTAAATTCAGCGTCTGATGCTGAAGCACTACCACGCGGTCGACCTTATCGGGAACGGTGACGGTGCGGCCAATTTGATCGGTTATCTGGCGGGATGCCTCAGAAGATAACGGGAGTAAAATCAGTAAACTAAAGGTAACTGCCTGCCAAAATCGATTGTTCATAATGCCCTCGCACTTTCGTTATGCACAGGATTATATAACGATTTGTGACGCAGATCTTCGCCTGCTTTGTGGGTAGGCATTATTGCCATGAAAAAATGAACACCCCCGGCATTAAATAATTCCCGGACCGGTTTTGTCTTTTGCAAATAAAATGCAAAGGGCGCGAGTGAAAAAATAATCCGCTGCGAAAAATTATTTCACCCCTATTTTCTTAAAAGAAAACAGATGTACTTATTGCAAATCACGCTCTTTTTTCAACAGCATATTTACAACCGACGCTAAACTGGCAAGAATAATTTTTATTTCCCCTAAGAAACGTCCCATGTCAGAACAGGCGCTACGACAGCAGATTCAGAATCTGAAAAAGCATAACGCCCGGCTTGCCAGGCTGGCGCGTGACGCCCGCAGTAAGCTCAGCGCTGCGCTGGATGGCACGGGCCTGTGTCTGTGGCAGCTCGACGTGCCCAGTGGGAAGTTAATTATCTACAATCGCCGCTGGGGCTCGATGCTTGGGTACCAGCCGAAAGAGCTGAATGCGCAGTTCGACGTCTGGCGCGAGCACCTTCATGCCGATGATAAACAGATGGTGCTGGATGCGTTTTATGACCATCTCCACGGCAAAACCCCGTTCTACGAAGCGCTGCACCGCATGCAGCATAAAAATGGCACCGTCAGTTGGGTGCTCGATCGCGGGCGTGTCAGCGAATGGGATGAGCACGGGAATCCGCTCAAGGTTACCGGCACCCACATTGATATGACGAAGGAAAAGCAGTACGAGGAGCAGCTCGCGCTGCTGGCGAACCACGATCCGCTGACCGGCCTTGCCAATCGTCATGCGCTGATCAAACAGTTCCGCGCCCTGAAAGAGCAGGGTCCGCTCTGCGTGGCTTTTATCGATCTGGATGATTTCAAAACCGTTAACGACACCTTTGGCCATCGCAGCGGCGATGAACTGCTGATTCAACTGAGCCAGCGCCTGCGCGAAACCTGCCCGCAGGGTTCTGTCGTCGGGCGTCTGGGCGGCGATGAGTTTGTTCTGCTGTTGCCCTTCCCGCTTTCGAGTCTGTGGGTGAACAGCACCGCGCACAGCTGTTTGCGCGCGGCGCTGACCCCTTTCGAGCTGGATAATGGCCAGGCGCAGGTGGGGGCGTCGATTGGGATAGATGAGGTTCAGCCGCAGGATGATTTCGTAAACGCCCTGCGCCGCGCCGATCAGTCGATGTACCAGATCAAACACACCGGAAAGAACGGCGTGGCGATCGGCTCCACGCTTATCTCGATTTCCCGTACCGGAACAGACGCGTGAAGGCCAGCCGCCAGCAGAGCATTATCCAGCTACTGAGCGACTGCGACGGGCTGACCACCGACGCGCTGGCAGAACAGCTGGCGGTCAGCAAAGAGACTATTCGCCGCGATTTGAAAGGGCTGCAGCAGCAGGGAAAAATTGTGCGTCACCATGGCCGCGCGCGGGCCATTCACCCGGACAGCCGCGACGGCGGTGAGCCGTTTGGCGCACGCCTAAAGAGCCATTACGCCGATAAAGTGGATATCGCCCACCGCGCGCTGGACTGGGTCAGCAGCGGAATGACTCTTGCCCTCGACGCCAGCTCGACCTGTTTCCATCTGGCCCGCCAGCTTCCGGACATCGACCTGACGGTGTTCACTAACAGCCTGCCCATCTGCCACGAAATGGCGAAACGCGAGCGCATCACCCTGATCTGCACCGGCGGCACGCTGGACCGTAAGTATCGTTGTTACGTCAATCCGGCGCTGATCTCCCTGCTGAAAGGCGTGGAGATAGACCTGTTTATCTTTTCCTGTGAGGGGGTGGACGAACAGGGTGATATGTGGGACCCGGCCGAGCACAGTGCGCTCTTTAAAACGCAGCTGTTACGCCGCGCCAGCCAGTCGCTGCTATTGATTGATAAGAGTAAATTTCAGCGTGCGAGCGAAGTCAAAATCGGCTCGCTGTCGCAGGTGACGCAGATGATTACCGATGCTCACCCTTCCAGACGGTAGCCCGCCATAAAGTAGCGCAGCGTGGTACTCGACTGATTTTCTTTGAAAAAATCCATCACCATATCGCGGTCCAGCCCGTAGCGGCGTGTCAGGATACCGGCCTCCCACGCACTGAGCTGGCGATCGCCGGTTTTCTCAAACATCCGGTGCGAAAAACCGAGCACAAATCCCCGTTTATAGTCAGAGCAGAAATGCGCGACGTTCTTTGCGGTATCCGCCTGCGCCGCGCGCATCCCCGCCATCAACCCTTTGCCAAAATGGTTTTCCATTGATTTACCCTCAATCGCTATATATTAAATTATATAGCGATATTTTGAGCGATGGCTAGTGGAAATTAAGGCCGCACGGGGCGGCCTTTAGGAATGAATCAGAACGAAACCCACTCATCGGGCGTACCCGATGCGTTAGCCCGCGCGGGCGCTTTCGGCGACGCGGCAGGCGCACCGTTTTGCGGTTCCTGCGCAGACAGGCGGAATTTCTGCACTGAGCGTTGTAGCTCTTCCGTCTGACGTTCCAGCGCCGAGGCGGCGGCGGAAACCTGCTCCACCAGCGAGGCGTTCTGCTGCGTTACGCCGTCCATCTGGGTGATCGCCACACCGACCTGGGAAATGCCTTTGCTCTGCTCTTCCGACGCTGACGCGATCTGCTTCATGATGGTGGTCACTTCGGTCACGGCACGCAGGATCGCTTCCATGGTGGTCCCGGTATCGCTGACGATTTTCGACCCCTGCTCGACGCGTGAAACGGAATCGGCGATCAGGCCTTCGATCTCCTTCGCCGCATTTGCGCTTCGGCTGGCCAGGTTACGCACTTCGCCTGCCACCACGGCAAATCCCCGGCCCTGTTCACCGGCACGCGCCGCTTCAACCGCCGCGTTGAGTGCCAGAATATTGGTCTGGAACGCGATGCTGTTGATGACGGTAGTGATCTCGGCAATCTTTTTCGAGCTGGCGGAAATTCCGCTCATGGTGGTCACCACGTCATCCACCAGCGAACCGCCACGGCTTGCGGTAGTGGAGGCAACATCGGCCAGTTGGCTCGCCTGACGCGCATTTTCGGCGTTGAGTTTCACCGTGGCGGTGAGCTGTTCCATGCTCGCGGCGGTCTCTTCCAGTGCGGCGGCCTGCTCTTCGGTGCGTGAAGAGAGATCGTTGTTTCCGCTGGAAATTTCAGTGGCTCCGCGCCAGATATTCTCGCTGCCGGAGCGGATCGAGCTGACCGCTTCGCGCAGGCTGTCCTGCATCGCGGTTAACAGAGGCACCAGTCGGCCCACGCAGTTACGCCCAAATGGCGTAATGGGCTGGCTGAGATCGCCCTGCGCAATCTGGCGAAAATGCTCGCGAATGCGATCCAGCGGTTTCACCAGCATCGCCACCAGGTAGCGGTCGGTAAAGAGGAGGATCAGCAGACCGATAATCGTCGCGACGATGATCACAACGCGCGTCATGCTCGTCAGGCTGTCCACCACGTCACGCGTACTGTCGAGCGTGCTGGCGGCGGAAGTGTTGAATTTATCCGCCGCGGCACCGAAAGCGCGGCTCAGCGGTGGCGTGACGTTGTTGGCCTGCTGACGATATCCCTCGATCGTCCCCTGTTGCGCCTGCTGCATTTGCAGGGCAATCCCCTGATCCAGTAACGCCTGCCAGCTGCTAATCACTTCAGCAGAGACGCTTTCGTCCATCGGGCCTGGCGAGATGGCCTTCATCTCGTTCAGCTTCTTGCTCATATTCTCCAGCGCCTGCTGCGCGGGGGCTAAATCGGGATTTCCACCCGCAACTTTGGCTTCCATTGCGCGGCTGAGGCGCGTGACAAAGCGGAAATATTGATCGTTACCCTGACTCAAAATAGTCATTTGTTTCACGATCTGGCGATCGATGTCATTACCGTCTGAGACCCTGGAAAGTGACCAGGTGCTGTAAAGCCCAACCCCTGCCCACATCAAACAAAAAATACCCAGAATCGTCAGCATGACGAACCGGATAGTAAAATTACGAAGCATTTGCATAAGAGTATCCTTGCCGTTAGGGAAAACTCGCTTGAGACGAGTCTTATCTTCGTTATCGGCAATGCCTACACTTTAAGGAGTATTTTTATAAAAACTTGCACATCTAAACTTTTAAAAAAATAGTATTGCCTAATACCCTTATAATTAGCGCGCAAATATAATAGAAAAAGACCGGAATTTTCCGGCCCTTTTTTGAAACATTAAATTCATATTACTTCAAATATTTCTCAAACCATCCCAGAGTCCGTTTCCATGCCAGTTCCGCTGCGGGCTCGTCATAACGTGGGGTCGAGTCATTATGAAAGCCATGATTTACGCCGGGGTAAATATAGGCTTCATAGACTTTATTATTCGCTTTCAGGGCGGCTTCGTACGCTGGCCAGCCTTCGTTGATGTTCTTATCCAGCTCGGCATAGTGCAGCAGCAGCGGCGCTTTAATCTTCGGGACATCCGCCGCGGCGGGCTGGCGGCCATAAAACGGCACCGCGCACTCCAGCTCCGGATAGGCCACCGCGGCGGCATTCGAGACGCCGCCGCCGTAGCAAAATCCGGTAATCCCCACGTTGCCCGTCGCATCGGGATGTTTTTTCATAAACTCCACGGCGGCAAAGAAATCGTTCATTAATTTGGTGGGGTCCACTTTCTGCTGCAGCACCTTCCCCTCTTCATCATTCCCTGGATATCCGCCGACGGAACTTAATCCATCCGGTGCCAGCGCAATATATCCCGCTTTCGCCACACGGCGAGCCACGTCTTCGATATACGGATTTAAACCGCGGTTTTCATGGACCACGACCACCGCCGGCACTTTTCCCGTCGTCTTCGCAGGCTTCACCAGATAACCCCGCACTTCACCGTGTCCGTTGGGTGAAGGGTAGTGGATGTATTCCGGCAAAATATCGGGATCGGTAAATTTCACCTGTTCAGCAAGGGCGTAATTCGGTTTGAGCATATTGAATAACGCCAGCGCCGTGACACCGCCTGCCGCGTAGCGCGCCGCAAGATTGAGAAACTCGCGTTTGGTTATTTTGCCGTGGGCGTAATAGTCATAGTAATCGAGCAATTCTTGCGGAAAATCTTTCGCGGTCAGCCGGGTCATCGCATATCTCCAGGAATTGTGATTTTATAAGGATAGAATGAAAACACTGTTTCGAAAATTCATCACTAAAAAAGGAGATATCATGTCCTGGACCCCTACTTCAAGCCGCTACGACACCATGCAGTACCGTTACTGCGGGAAGAGCGGCCTGCGTTTGCCAGCGCTATCACTTGGATTGTGGCACAGCTTTGGTCACGTTCAGGCGCTGGACAGCCAGCGCGCACTGCTGCGCAAAGCCTTTGATTCAGGTATTACCCATTTTGATCTCGCGAATAACTACGGCCCGCCTCCGGGCAGCGCGGAAGAGAATTTTGGTCGTCTGCTGCGCGAGGATTTTGCCGCGTATCGCGATGAACTGATTATCTCCACCAAAGCCGGGTACGACATGTGGCCTGGCCCGTACGGGTCTGGCGGTTCGCGGAAGTATCTGCTCGCCAGTCTCGACCAGAGCCTGAAACGCATGGGCGTAGAGTATGTCGATATTTTCTATTCCCACCGCGTTGACGAAAACACGCCGATGGAAGAGACCGCCGCCGCGCTGGCACAGGCTGTTCAGAGCGGGAAAGCGCTCTACGTGGGGATTTCCTCTTACTCGCCGGAACGCACGCAGAAAATGACTGAACTGCTGCGCGAGTGGAAAATTCCACTACTGATCCATCAGCCGTCCTACAACCTGTTAAACCGTTGGGTGGATAAAAGCGGCCTGCTGGATACCCTCGTGGCAAACGGCACCGGCTGTATTGCTTTTACACCGCTGGCGCAGGGGCTGCTGACGGGCAAATACCTGAACGGTATTCCGGATGGTTCGCGTATGCAGCGTGAAGGCAAAAAGGTGCGCGGGTTGACGGAGAAGATGCTGACCGACGCGAACCTGAACAGCCTGCGACTGCTCAATGAAATGGCGCAGGCGCGCGGGCAGTCAATGGCGCAGATGGCCCTGAGCTGGCTGCTAAAAGATGAGCGCGTGACGTCTGTGCTCATCGGTGCCAGCCGCCCTGAGCAGATCGAAGAGAACATTCAGGCGCTGCAAAATCTGCACTTTAGCGACGATGAGTTGAAGAGGATTGATCAGCACGTTGCGGATGGAGAGTTGAATTTGTGGCAGGCATCGTCAGATAAATAGAGAACGCGGCCTGATGCCCTCCGTCGCCTCTCATGGCCCGGTAAGCGTCGCGCCACCGGGCCTGCTAGCCTACACCGTAGCAGGATCCACCACCGGACGCTCGTACTCCGGCCAGACCAGCACCACCAGCTCCGGATAGGCTTCCAGACTGAATTCGCGGAAACACTGACGTAAATTCAGCACGTCCAGATCGGAATGCGAGACCTTCTCACCATTCAGGCAGCGCTTTTTGATATTGTCATAATATTTATAGACCGCCGAGTTCAGATCGCTGCAGCGACGCTGGGCTTCAAAAAGACCGGGTCTGTCGTTTATTTCCGTCATCTTCATCCGCTTAATTGTGGCATGAAGAAAGTCGATATATTCATGATTGACGCGCCAGTACCATACCGGCGTTATCGCATTCATCAGCAGTGAGAAATGGTCCTCACCCTCTTCTTTGGTCATCGGAATCGGCTGGGATGACTCGCCAGTTTGCTGTAAGTCTTTCGTTTTATTGAACTCACGCATCAATAAAAGAACACCAGCGGTAAGCAATAGCAATGTAATGACAGAATAAAAAATGCTGTTCATGGGATGGCTCCATTTTTTTTGATTTTAAATTTGCCTCATGTTATTGTCAACGAATCTCACGCCCTATTTGAACCTACCCTGTTGAAATTAAAGGATATTAAAATGCTGCCCGACAATCTTGTGCCGGTCCGGTACCACATCGCCTCTGTGGTCCCTAAATCGGCGGAAGCAGAAAGCAATGCTAATTTCACTCAGGGAAAAAGAAAACTATCCGATTTTGAGGCTGACATATTAATTGGTGTTACCCGTACCGGTAAATCACGTAATATGCTGTTAGAAGAGCATGACCGCCATATAAAAGATCGGCTATTTCGCGTGGTGAAGATTGAAGCCTTTGCCCACCTGCTTAACGACCTGCAGGCTGAGGGAGAAATAGACGCTCAAACATTAAGTCAAATAATGGCTGAAAAAACCGAAGAAATAAACGAAGCTGGCAACGAAATTTGGCTTAATCTAATTACCCGAGAAAAAAACAACCCTATTTTTTATAAACTAGAGGATGATTAACGTGAAAGAAGTTGAAGATAATAACGTTTATTTGACTTTAGATAACCATAAAAGCGATGAGTTTATCTTAAAGCAAAATCTCGACGCATTAATAAAACATAAAAATGACGAGATGACCCGCATTGCGCAAGACATGGTATCGATCCCGGCTGCGCTGGTTCGCCTGAAGTGGGAAAATCGCCGCGAGATCTACTCGTTGCAGGTGAAAGAAGAGATTTATGGCGCGATGATTAACGCAGTGATATCCCTCAAGCCCGAACTGAAAGATAAAATCATGGGCCGCATTGAGAGCAACTACCAGCATCTGCTCTCCAGAGAGGCCTCCACGCTGCGTTTGACGCGCAAACTGGCTGACGGTGGCTATCACACCTCGAACGTCACGACCGTCGCTCTGGACGAAGATGCGCTGGCGGCAAAAGTGGACGCCCCTTCCCACGCGCCTGCTGAGCCGAAATAGCCTCACCAGTCAGATTCCCCCGAATACGACAACCTCCTCCTCTCGCTCTTCTACACTTAATGGCCTAACTCACCCAACAGGAGAGGCCTTATGTCAAAACATCAGACACATATCCAGGACCCAACCACCCAGTACTACACCGGCGACTACCCTAAGCAAAAGCAGCCAGCGCCTGGCGTGCAAGCGAAGATGACGCCCGTGCCAGACTGCGGCGAGAAGAGCTACAAAGGTAGCGGCAGGCTCCAGGATCGTAAGGCACTGGTGACTGGGGGTGATTCCGGTATCGGGCGCGCCGCCGCCATTGCTTACGCGCGTGAAGGCGCTGACGTGGCGATTAACTATCTGCCTGCGGAAGAAGAGGACGCCCAGGAGGTCAAACAGCTGATCGAAGAGGCGGGCCGAAAAGCGGTGCTGATTCCAGGCGATCTGAGCGATGAGTCCTTTGCCCGCTCGCTGGTGCATAAAGCCCGCGAAGCGCTGGGCGGGCTGGATACGCTGGCGCTGGTTGCCGGTAAACAGGTCGCTGTCGAGAAGATTGCCGATTTGACCACCGAACAGTTTACGCAAACCTACGCGGTGAACGTGCTGGCACTTTTCTGGATCACACAGGAGGCAATTCCCGTCCTGCCAGCCGGTTCCAGCATCGTGACCACCTCGTCCATTCAGGCCTATCAGCCAAGCCCGCATCTGCTCGATTACGCCTCGACGAAAGCGGCGATACTGAACTACAGCCGTGGGCTGGCAAAACAGGTGGCAGAGAAAGGCATTCGCGTAAACGTGGTTGCCCCTGGCCCGATCTGGACGGCACTGCAAATTTCTGGCGGCCAGACGCAGGAGAAAATTCCGCAGTTTGGTCAGAAGACGCCGATGAAACGTGCGGGGCAGCCTGCTGAACTGGCTGGAGTGTATGTCTATCTGGCGAGTCAGGAGTCGAGCTACGTTACGGCGGAAGTGCACGGGGTGTGCGGTGGGGAGCATTTAGGATAGTGCTGTCGGTCTGCCCGGAGGTGCTACGTAAATGGCGCCTGCGGGTTTGTCCCGCCTGAGACTTTCGCTTACGCGTTACTCACGAAAGAGAGAAAACAAAACGGCAACTTGCGTTGCCGTTTTTACGTTTATTTCGCCGCCGTTTTCTCTTCGCCGACCAGTCCGATTTTGAGATAGCCCGCCTGGTGCAGCGTATCCATCACTCTCATCATGGTCTCGTAGTCGACGGTTTTATCCGCGCGGAAGAAGACGGTGGTCTCTTTTTTGCCCTGGGTCAGCGCATCCAGTGCCGGAATAACGGATTGATCGGTGACCGGGTCGTTGCCCAGGAACATCGATTTATCAGCTTTCACCGACAGGTAAATCGGTTTTTCCGGACGCGGCTGCGGCTGGCTGGAAGAGGCCGGCAGATTCACCTTCACGTCTACCGTCGCCAGAGGCGCGGCCACCATGAAGATAATCAGCAGAACCAGCATAACGTCGATAAACGGCGTTACGTTGATTTCGTGCATTTCGCCGTTATCGTCCAGATTTTCATTAAGACGCATTGCCATAACGTATCAACCTACACGCAGTTTCGAAGCAGAATGTACCGGCTTAACGGAGCTGGCGCTGAGGTCGAGATCGCGGCTTTGCAGCAGCAGAACCTGTGCGGCAACATCACCGAGCGTGGCTTTGTAGCTGCCAATCATACGCGCGAAGATGTTATAGATAACCACCGCCGGAATAGCGGCGATAAGGCCGATCGCCGTTGCCAGCAGCGCTTCCGCGATGCCCGGTGCCACTACGGCGAGGTTGGTGGTTTGCGTCTGAGCAATACCGATGAAGCTGTTCATGATGCCCCACACGGTACCAAACAGACCCACGAACGGGGAGATCGCACCGATAGTTGCCAGATAACCATTTCCGCGGCCCATGTGACGGCCCACGGCGGCAACGCGACGTTCCAGGCGGAAGCCCGTACGCTCTTTAATGCCTTCGTTATCTTCACTGCCTGCGGAGAGTTCCAGTTCGTTTTGAGCTTCGTTGACCAATTGGGTGGTCAGGCTTTTTGCATGGAACGCGGAGGTGATGTCAAATGCCTGATTCAGCGAGCGGGCTTCAGCCAGCTGCTGTTGCTCGCGCTTGAGGCGGCGCTTTTGAGAAATCAGCTCAACGCTTTTGCTGAAGAAAATTGCCCAGGTGATCACGGACGCCAGAATCAGGCCGATCATCACAATCTTAACCACGATGTCAGCATGTTGATACATGCCCCAAACGGAGAGATCCGTCTGCATCAAATTATTACCCACTCTGTATCTCCAGGACGCAAATCACAAATTCTGAGCATAATAATATCAAAACCACGTCGAATTGATAGTAGTTCTCATTAGTATTTGCATAGTGCCGTAAATTTCGCTCATTTTCCTTGCGCTTACGCAGTAAAAATTTCTTATGCGTATTTTTCATAAAATATTGTGCTTATTCGCTAAGCATCCGGGTGCAGATTTTCGCAATCGTGGTAGTCTGGACGTCCAGACGGATAAAAACAGGTTTAGCGAACATGACAGAGAAGCATCTTGATACCACGCTTGTGCAGGCAGGACGCAGTAAAAAGTACACTCAGGGTTCGGTAAATAGCGTGATTCAACGCGCCTCCTCGCTGGTCTTCGATACTGTTGAGGCCAAGAAACACGCCACCCGCAACCGCGCGAAAGGCGAGCTGTTTTACGGGCGTCGCGGCACCTTGACCCATTTCTCATTGCAGGAAGCGATGTGCGAGCTGGAAGGTGGCGTCGGCTGTGCCCTGTTCCCGTGCGGTGCTGCTGCGGTAGCGAATACGATTCTGGCGTTCGTTGAACAGGGCGATCATATCCTGATGACCAACACCGCCTACGAGCCAAGCCAGGATTTCTGCACCAAAATTCTGACCCGTCTGGGTGTCACCACCGGCTGGTTCGATCCGCTGATCGGCGAAGGCATTGCGGAGCTTATCCAGCCGAATACGCGCATTGTGTTTCTGGAATCTCCCGGCTCTATCACCATGGAAGTGCATGACGTTCCGACGATTGTGCGCGCGGTGCGTCGCGTGGCGCCAGACGCTATCATCATGATCGATAACACCTGGGCGGCGGGCGTGCTGTTTAAAGCCCTTGAGTTTGACATCGATATCTCGATTCAGGCGGCAACGAAATACCTGATTGGCCACTCAGACGGCATGATTGGCACGGCGGTGTCTAACGCCCGCTGCTGGGATCAGCTGCGCGAAAACGCCTACCTGATGGGGCAGATGGTGGATGCCGATACCGCTTATATGACCAGTCGCGGGCTTCGTACGCTGGGCGTGCGTCTACGTCAGCATCACGAAAGCAGTCTGAAAGTGGCCGAATGGCTGGCGCAACATCCGCAAGTCGCTCGCGTGAATCACCCTGCACTACCGGGCAGCAAAGGTCACGAATTCTGGAAACGTGACTTTACGGGCAGCAGCGGTCTGTTCTCATTTGTTCTCAATAAGCGACTGAGTAACGACGAGCTGGCCGCCTACCTGGATAACTTCTCGCTCTTTAGCATGGCTTACTCCTGGGGCGGCTTTGAATCGCTCATTCTGCCGAATCAGCCTGAACAACTTGCCGGTTTGCGCCCGGGCGGAGAAATCGACTTTACCGGCACGCTGATCCGACTGCACATCGGTTTAGAAAATGTTGATGATCTGATCGCGGATTTATCGGCAGGTTTCGAACGCATCGTGTAGAGTGCGGGCTGTAAATGTACTCCCGGACCGTTTTACAGACACGTGCAGCAGAAAAGACTGCATTTGTTGGGTCCCCGATCAACCCCACTGGGCGAAATCAGGAGTACAATAGCCACATATCAGTTGTTCCACAGGAAAGTCCATGGCTGTCATTCAAGATATTATCGCTGCGCTCTGGCAACACGACTTTGCAGCGCTGGCGGACCCGCACGTTGTAGGTGTTGTTTATTTCGTTATGTTCGCCACGCTTTTTCTGGAAAACGGTCTGCTGCCGGCCTCGTTTCTTCCAGGCGACAGCCTGCTGTTATTAGCCGGGGCGTTAATTGGTAAAGGCGTTATGGACTTCGCCCCCACGATCGTGATTTTAACGTCGGCCGCCAGCCTCGGCTGCTGGTTGAGCTATGTGCAGGGCCGCTGGCTCGGCAATACGCGCGTGGTGAAAGGCTGGCTGGCGCAACTGCCCGTGAAATACCACGAGCGCGCCACCTGCATGTTTGACCGCCACGGCCTGCTGGCTCTGCTCGCCGGACGTTTTCTGGCGTTTATTCGCACCCTGCTGCCAACGATGGCCGGGATTTCTGGCCTGTCGAACCGCCGCTTCCAGTTCTTCAACTGGCTGAGCGCCCTGCTGTGGGTCGGCGTTGTGACCTCTTTGGGTTATGCCCTGAGCATGATCCCGTTTGTGAAGCACCACGAAGATCAGGTGATGACTTTCCTGATGATCCTGCCGATTTTCCTGCTGGTTGCAGGCCTCGTCGGGACGCTGTTTGTGGTGATCAAGAAGAAATGCTGTAACGTCTAATCTTGTCCGTCCTCTCCCTCCCCGAGAGAGGACGCTTTACATTCCCTGCATCGTTCTGATACGCGCCGCATCTTCCCCCGGCGTCACGCCAAAATAGCGTTTAAACTCACGGCTGAACTGCGACGCACTTTCATAGCCAACGCGCATCGCCGCAGCGCTGGCTTTCATCCCGTCGTGAATCATCAGCATCCGCGCTTTGTGCAGGCGATAGCTTTTCAGGTACTGCAACGGCGACGTGCTGGTGACGGATTTAAAGTTATGGTGGAACGCCGAGACGCTCATATTGGCCTCTGACGCCAGCTCATCCACGCTCAGGTTTTCCGTGTACTGGCTCTCAATACGTTTTAAGACGCGGCTGATGAGGCTGAAATGGGTCTGACGGCTCACCAGCGCCAGCAGCGCTCCGCCGCCCGGTCCCATCAGAACGTGATAGAGGATCTCGCGGATTATCTGCTTGCCAAGAATACGCGCGTCGAGCGGGCGTTCCATAACGTCCAGCAGGCGCTCAATGGCGCACAGAATCTCATCGGAGAGCGTCGCGGAGTTAATGCCGCTCGCCGCCATCGCGGGCTGGAACAGTTCGTCTTCGCCGATATCCATCAGCAGTTCCTGAAGCTGGAGAATATCGACGTTGACGCGAATGCCCGCCAGCGGAACAGCCTCAGTCGCATAGGTTTCACATTCAAAGGGTAAAGGTACTGTGAGGAGTAAATATTCGTTGGTGTCGTAACGGAACACGCGCTCATTGATATAGCCAATTTTATGGCCTGAAAAGAGAAATACGATGCCGGGCTGGTACATCACTGGCGTGCGCGTACCGGGCTGTGTGCCGTATAAAAGACGGATATCCGGCAACAGCTCAGTGAGCGTATTTTCTTTATCTTTCAGTCTGTTAATTTGCCCCGTCAATTGCAGGCAAATCTCATCGCGGTTCATTCAGGTTTACTCCCGATACGGTTTCCATTGTTGCCAGTTTGCGCACCTTTTCGCATTTTCTCCAGCCCTCTGTAGAAATGGGCAAGACAACGGCAGGAATGTGCATTGAGAGGCGTGCCTTCGATGGCCACAATGGGCACCATCAGGCAGCCATCGACGCCGCCACGTTTTTCACCCACATAAGGGAACGAGCAATGAATAATTTTAATCTGCATACCCCAACCCGCATTCTGTTTGGTAAAGACGCCATCGCCGATCTGCGCGACCAGATCCCAGCCGGGGCGCGCGTCCTGATCACTTACGGTGGTGGCAGCGTCAAAAAAACCGGCGTGCTGGACCAGGTGTACAGCGCACTGGAAGGCGTGGACGTACGTGAATTCGGCGGCATCGAGCCAAACCCGTCCTACGAAACGCTGATGAACGCAGTTAACATCGCCCGTGAAGAGAACATCACCTTCCTGCTGGCAGTCGGCGGCGGGTCGGTTCTCGACGGCACCAAGTTTATCGCGGCTGCGGCCCATTACGCCGACGGCGTGGACCCGTGGGAAATCCTGCAGACCGGCGGCAGCAAAATCACCAGCGCCATCCCGATGGGCTCTGTACTGACTCTGCCTGCGACCGGTTCTGAATCCAACAAAGGCGCAGTCATCTCCCGTAAAACCACCGGTGACAAACAGGCCTTCATGAACGAACACGTTCAGCCTGTGTTTGCGGTACTGGACCCGGTTTACACCTACACCCTGCCGCCGCGCCAGGTGGCTAACGGCGTCGTGGATGCCTTCGTTCACACGGTTGAGCAGTACGTCACTTATCCGGTCAACGGCAAAATTCAGGATCGCTTCGCGGAAGGCATTCTGCTGACGCTGGTAGAAGACGGCCCGAAAGCGCTGCAAGAGCCAGAGAACTACGATGTGCGTGCAAACGTGATGTGGGCGGCGACTCAGGCGTTGAACGGCCTGATTGGCGCAGGCGTGCCACAGGACTGGGCGACCCACATGCTGGGCCACGAACTGACCGCGATGCACGGCCTCGATCACGCCCAGACGCTGGCGGTGGTTCTGCCTGCCCTGTGGAATGAAAAACGCGACACCAAACGTGCCAAACTGCTGCAGTATGCAGAGCGCGTATGGAACATCACTTCCGGTTCTGAAGACGAGCGTATCGACGCGGCAATCGCGGCGACGCGTAACTTCTTCGAGCAACTGGGCGTGCCGACTCGCCTCTCCGGTTACGGCCTGGATGGCAGCTCTATCCCTGCCCTGCTGGCCAAACTCGAAGAGCATGGCATGACGCAACTGGGCGAGAATCACGACATTACGCTGGACGTCAGCCGTCGCATTTACGAAGCGGCCCGCTAAGCGTTTTTGTCATCCCGCCTTTCGTTTTTTGACATTTCGTCCAGACTTAATGCACACCACATCACCGGGGACACCCCCGGTGATGAGCAAATGGAGGAGGAAAAATGGCAAACCAAACCGTAATTAAGCTTCAGGACGGCAACGTCATGCCCCAGCTGGGACTGGGCGTATGGAAAGCCGGTAATGACGAGGTCGTGTCCGCCATTCACAAAGCACTGGAAGTCGGCTATCGGTCTATCGATACCGCCGCCGCGTACAAAAATGAAGACGGCGTCGGCAAAGCGTTGGCCAGCGCCAGCATCCCGCGCGATGAGTTATTCATCACCACTAAACTGTGGAACGACGACCAGAAACGCCCACGCGAAGCCCTGCTGGAAAGCCTTGAAAAACTCCAGCTCGATTTCGTCGATCTCTATCTGATGCACTGGCCGGTTCCGGCAATCGATCACTACGTTGAGGCCTGGAAAGGTCTGATCGATCTGCAAAAAGAGGGGCTGGTGAAGAGCATTGGCGTCTGTAATTTCCAGATCCATCATCTGCAGCGGCTGATTGATGAAACGGGCGTCGCCCCGGTGATCAACCAGATTGAGCTGCATCCGCTCATGCAGCAGCGTCAACTGCACTCCTGGAACGCCACGCACAAAATCCAGACCGAATCCTGGAGCCCGCTGGCTCAGGGTGGCGAAGGCGTGTTCGATCAGAAAATTATTCGCGACCTGGCCGAGAAGTACGGCAAAACCGCCGCGCAGATCGTCATTCGCTGGCATCTGGACAGCGGTCTGGTGGTGATCCCGAAATCGGTCACCCCGGCGCGTATCGCCGAGAACTTTGACGTCTGGGATTTCCGCCTGGATAAAGAGGAGTTAAGCGAGATAGCGAAGCTGGATCAGGGCAAGCGGTTGGGGCCAGATCCGGATCAGTTTGGAGGGTAACACCCTCGTTAAAAGCCCGACAGAACGTCGGGCTTTTTTATTGCCGGGCGACAGGCTTAGCGCCCTGCCACTTTACCGCGTTTTTTGTTCGCCGCCGGCGTCTGGCGCTGATGCGCAACAGGCGTGTGTTTGGTCAGTGCCGGACGGGTATTGCGGTTCTGGCGACGCGCTTCGCGCATCTCATCGAGCGTCGGCGCGGGCACCAGGCATTCGCGGCGCGAGCCAATCAGATGCTTTTTACCCATATCCTCCAGCGCCTGACGGATCAGCGGCCAGTTGGCCGGATCGTGATAGCGCAGCAGTGCTTTATGCAGTCGACGCTGTTTGTCACCTTTCGGCACCACCACATCTTCACTCTTGTAACCAATTTTACTCAGCGGGTTCTTGCCGGTGTAATACATGGTCGTCGAGTTAGCGAGCGGCGACGGATAGAAGTTCTGCACCTGATCGAGACGGAAACGACGCTGCTTCAGCCACAGAGCCAGATTCACCATATCCTCATCGCGCGTACCAGGGTGCGCAGAGATGAAATAGGGAATCAGGTACTGCTCTTTACCCGCCTGTTTCGAATAGGTGTCAAACAGCTCTTTAAAGCGATCGTAGCTGCCCATGCCCGGCTTCATCATTTTCGACAGCGGGCCTTCTTCCGTATGCTCAGGGGCGATCTTCAGATAGCCGCCAACGTGATGGGTCGCCAGCTCTTTGATGTAGCGCGGATCTTCCACGGCGATGTCGTAACGCACGCCGGAGGCGATAAGGATCTTCTTGACGCCTTTCAGATCGCGGGCGCGACGATACAGGTTGATCGTCGGCTGGTGGTTGGTGTCCATGTGCTGACAAATATCCGGATAGACGCACGACAGACGGCGGCAGGTCTGCTCCGCGCGCGGTGATTTGCAGCGCAGCATATACATGTTGGCGGTCGGGCCGCCCAGATCGGAGATCACGCCGGTAAAGCCCGGAACCGTGTCGCGAATGGCTTCGATCTCGTTAACGATCGAATCCTCAGAGCGGCTCTGAATAATGCGCCCTTCGTGCTCGGTGATCGAACAGAACGAGCAGCCGCCGAAGCAGCCGCGCATGATGTTGATCGAGAAGCGGATCATCTCGTAGGCAGGAATTCGGCTATTGCCATAGGAAGGATGCGGCACGCGTTTGTACGGCAGTGCAAACACGCTGTCCATCTCTTCGGTTGAGAGCGGAATGGCTGGCGGGTTAACCCAGATATAGCGCTCGCCGTGCTTTTGCATCAGCGCACGTGCGCAGCCTGGGTTAGTTTCATGATGCAAAATGCGTGACGCGTGGGCATACAGCACCTTGTCGCCTTTCACTTTTTCAAAGGACGGCAACAGAACGTAGGTTTTTTCCCACGGTTTTGGGCGCGGCGGCTGCACGACTACGGCTTTGGCTTCGGCTTTCTTCGGTTCAACCGGTTTGTTGTCCGCACACGGCAGATCTTCACCGTACGGGTGTGGGATCGGGTCGATTTTGCCCGGCATGTCGATGATACGGGAATCCACCCCGCTCCAGCCCGGCAGCGCTTCTTTCACCATGATCGCCGTGTTACGCACGTCGCGGATGTTACCGACAGGTTCGCCCTGCGCCAGACGGTGCGCCACTTCCACCAGCGGACGCTCGCCGTTGCCGAAGATCAGCATATCGGCTTTGGAATCCACCAGCACCGAACGGCGCACGGTATCAGACCAGTAATCGTAGTGCGCGGTACGGCGCAGGCTCGCTTCGATCCCCCCCAGGATGACCGGCACGTCTTTCCATGCTTCTTTGCAGCGCTGGGTATACACCAGCGTGGCGCGATCCGGACGCTTACCGGCGACGTTATCGGCGGTATAGGCATCGTCGTGGCGCAGTTTGCGATCGGCGGTGTAGCGGTTGATCATCGAGTCCATGTTCCCGGCGGTAACGCCGAAGAACAGGTTGGGTTTGCCGAGGCTCATGAACGCGTCTTTGCTGTTCCAGTCTGGCTGGGAGATGATCCCTACGCGGAAGCCTTGCGCCTCCAGCATACGGCCACAAATGGCCATGCCGAAGCTCGGGTGATCGACGTATGCATCGCCCGTCACCAGAATAATATCGCAGCTGTCCCAGCCCAGTTGGTCCATCTCTTCGCGGGACATCGGCAGGAATGGCGCCGGTCCGAAGCAGGCTGCCCAGTACTGGGGCCAGGAGAAGAGGTCTCGATCCGGCTGGATCAGGGATATTGCGCTCATAATGCTTCCGAAGAAAAAATAGACAAAGGGCGGCGATTATACGCTGGATTTATACATGAAATGAAGGGGTATTATGCGGGCATTTTCGCCGTTCGCCCGGTAGCGCTGCGCTTAGCGTGCCTGGGTTCGCGGATTCTGTAAGCCGGGTAAGGCGAAGCCACCGCCCGGCCTGTGAAAGCGTGCTAGACCAGCGGATTCACCAACAGCTGCCCTACGGAACCGCGATCCGACATCTCCAGCGTCTGGCTGTGGAACAGGAACGGGAAGTGCGGCCATGAAGGCTGTCCGTAGTAGACCAGCAGCTCTACCTGCCCATCGACCCAGACCGTGTCTTTCCAGCCGCGATCTTCCGGGAACGGCATCGCGCCGTTGACGTTACGGATCAGGAAACTCACCCCTTCGATATGGAACGCCTGCGGCATCTCTGCACGCACCGTCCAGCGCTCCCAGGTCCCCTGCTGCGCTGTAATATCGATACGATTGACGTCCCACAGCGCACCGTTGATCCCCGGATCGTCGCCGAGGCTGATATCACGACTGCGCACCGGCGTCCCGCTCAGGATCTCTTCTGGTAGCAAACGCATCGGCAGGCTGTCCGTCACCAGCGGTAAAAGGCCCGTCGGACGCAGGGTCAACACCAGCGTAGACACCAGAATGCTCGACGGCTCGAAGAAGCCGCGAATACGATCCACGATGCTCGCCGCCTCGCCGCAGGTAATCGACACTTCATCCCCGTTGGTCATATCGACGAGGATTTCACGCCGCTCACCCGGCGCCAGCGCCAGCTGTTTAACGGAAACCGGCGCGGGTAAAAAGCCCTGATCGCCGGAGATCACATGCAGCGCGCGGCCATCGCTCATCTGCAGCTGATAGCGCCTGGAGTTGGACGCATTCAGCAGACGCAGACGGACCCAGCCGCGAGAGACTTCGACGTACGGGCTTTGCGCGCCGTTCACCATCAGCGTATCGCCGACAAAACCGCCGCTGCCCGGCTCGCTGTACTCCGGCGAGCCAAAGTTATCGAGGCGTTTGTCCTGAATGATGACCGGGAAATCATCGACACCGTAGTGGTTCGGGATCGGCAGCGATTTACTCACGTCGTCTTCCACCAGCCACATTCCGGCCAGACCGTTGTAGACCTGCTGCGCCGTGCGGTTTGGCGTGTTCGCGTGATACCACAGGGTCGCGGCACTCTGGCGAATCGGCAGTACGGGTGCCCAGTCAGCGCTCGGCGTCATCATGCGCGCCGCGCCGCCCATCAGTGGACCGGGGACCTGCAATCCGCTGATGGTCATGGCGACGTTTTCCGCCAGGCGGTTGCTGTAAATAAGCTTTACGTCATCCCCGCTCCAGACGCGGATCGTCGGCCCGAGATAACGGCCATTCACCCCCCAGACCGATGCGCGCGTGCCCTGGGTAAAGGACCAGTGTGTGCGCTGCATGGTAAGGAAAAGCGGTTGCCCACGACGAGATTCCAGTAACGGCGGAATGGGCAGCGGCTGTTGCTGCCCGGCGGCGTTGGCTGTCAGCGGAACCGCGCCAGCACAAAGGGCGATTCCCGAAGCCTGAATAAACTGACGCCGACTGAGTGACATATTTGCTCCATGTGAAACGACGATAAAACGCGGGAATTCATTTCCCTGAAACTCCGGTTAAATCTTGCCGGAGGCTTCTCTCTCTGCGACTTCTTTGTCGAGCACTTCGATTTGACGCGCCATCAGCTCACGGCAATGGGCAGCCAGTTCACGCACCTGGTCTTTACCGTATTTGCTGGTGTCCACGGGTGGCAGCATCTCAACAATTACCAGCCCGTTTTTCAGGCGGTTAAGGTTAATTTTATTCGAAGTATTGGAAACACACACAGGAATAATTGGCACACCTGCAGCAATTGCGGCGTGAAACGCGCCAGTTTTAAACGGCAGCAGGCCGCGACCGCGGCTGCGCGTCCCTTCCGGGAACATCCAGATAGAGATTTTGCGTTTCTTAAAGTGATTGACCACTTCGGCAATGGTGCTGTGCGCTTTGGCGCGGTTATTACGATCGATCAGCAAGTTACCTGTTAGCCAGTAGAGCAGGCCGAAGAACGGCACCCATAGCAGGCTCTTTTTACCCACCGTGACCGTTGGCGGCAGCACGATGTTCGCGGCGGTGACCATATCGTAGTTATTCTGATGATTACCGATATAGATGGCGTTGCCGAAATTTTCTGCGCCTTCCGGCAAGCGGGTTTCGACCTTCAGGCCATACAGCGGCGCCAGTCGACCAAACATGCGGCCAAAGGTGGAGACATGCTTCGGGTTGCGCGGGCTGAACAGGCAGTAAATGCAGCCGAACACGCAGACCAGAATGCAATAGATAACGGTGAGAATTGCACGAACAATGAATAGCATAGCGACCTCAGAAGCCCTAACAGCTGACAATTATATACTCCAATGCCAGCCAGGTAAGGACTTTGTGTAAAGACAGATAATTTTAGCGAGAACCCCCTCCCGAACGGAGGGGGAGAGGCACATTACTCTTCGCTATCGCCCGATTTCGCACGCAGTGGAGAGTCAATCTCCACGCGGTCGATACGCTGCAGCCCGCGCATCAGCGAGCCGCGACGCCCGCGCTCGCCCACCACTTTCTGCAACTCTTCCGGACGCAGTTTGATCTTACGCTTGCCGACATGAATGGTCAGCGTGCTTTGCGGCGGCAGAATGAAGAGATGCGCCAGACCGTCTTCGCCTTTTGCGGCTTCCGCCGCCGGGATATTGATGATCTTGTTGCCCTTGCCTTTCGACAGCTGCGGCAGGTCGCTGACCGGGAACATCAGCATCCGTCCAGCCTGGGTGATCGCCAGCAGCATATCGCTGTCGTTCTCAATCACCAGCGGCGGCATAACGTGGGCGTTATCCGGCAGGCTGATCATCGCTTTACCCGCGCGGTTACGGGCAATCAGATCGTTGAAGGTACAGATGAAACCGTAACCGGCATCGGAGGCCATCAGCAGTTTCTGCTCTTCGCCTTCCATCAGCATATGATCAACGGTCGCACCCGGTGGCAGCGTCAGCTTGCCGGTGATCGGCTCGCCCTGCCCGCGCGCCGACGGCAACGTGATCGGGTCGATGGCGTAGCTGCGCCCGGTGGAATCAAGGAACACCACCGGCTGGTTACTCTTGCCTTTCACCGCCGATTTGAAGCTATCGCCGGATTTGTAGCTCAGGCCCGGCGCGTCGATATCGTGGCCTTTCGCGCTGCGCACCCAGCCGCTCTGGGACAGCACGATAGTCACCGGCTCAGACGGCTGCATGTCGTGCTCGTTCATCGCTTTCGCTTCTTCGCGCTCCTGCAGCGGTGAACGACGGTCGTCGCCAAAGGCTTCCGCATCCGCCTGCAGCTCTTTCTTCAGCAAATTGCTCATCTTGCGTTCGGACGCCAGAATCGCCTGCAGCTGATCGCGCTCTTTCGCCAGCTCGCTCTGTTCGCCGCGAATTTTCACCTCTTCCAGTTTGGCGAGGTGGCGCAATTTCAGTTCGAGGATCGCTTCAGCCTGGGTTTCGCTAATGCCAAAACGCGACATCAGCGCGGGCTTCGGCTCGTCCTCGGTGCGAATGATCTCAATCACTTCGTCGATATTGAGGAACGCCACCAGCAAACCTTCAAGGATATGCAGGCGCTTAAGGACTTTTTCCAGACGATAGTTCAGACGACGGCGTACCGTATCGCGACGGAACGCCAGCCACTCAGTCAGGATCTCCAGCAGGTTTTTCACCGACGGACGACCATCCAGACCGATCATGTTCAGGTTGATGCGGTAGCTTTTTTCCAGATCGGTAGTGGCGAACAGGTGGTTCATCACCTGGTCCATATCGACGCGGTTAGAGCGTGGGACAATCACCAGACGCGTCGGATTTTCGTGGTCCGATTCGTCGCGCAGGTCATCGACCATCGGCAGCTTTTTATTGCGCATCTGGGCGGCGATCTGCTCCAGCACTTTCGCGCCGGACACCTGGTGCGGCAGCGCGGTAATGACCACGGCGCCGTCTTCTTTATTCCACACCGCGCGCATGCGCACAGATCCGCGACCGTTCTGGTAGATTTTGCGGATTTCAGCGCGGGAGGTGATGATCTCCGCTTCGGTCGGATAGTCCGGCCCTTGCACGATATCCAGCAGTTCATCCAGCGTGGTTTTCGGCTGTTCAATCAGGGTAATGGCGGCTTTCGCCACTTCGCGCAGGTTGTGCGGCGGAATATCCGTCGCCATGCCAACCGCGATGCCGGTGGTGCCGTTCAGCAGGATATTCGGCAGACGGGCAGGCAGCATTTTCGGCTCCTGCATCGTACCGTCGAAGTTTGGCACCCAGTCCACCGTGCCCTGGCCGAGTTCACCGAGCAGCAGTTCTGCATATTTTGATAAGCGCGATTCGGTGTAACGCATCGCGGCGAAGGATTTCGGATCGTCCGGTGCCCCCCAGTTTCCCTGGCCATCGACCAGCGGATAACGGTAGGAGAACGGCTGCGCCATCAACACCATCGCTTCGTAACAGGCGCTGTCGCCGTGCGGATGGTATTTACCCAGCACGTCACCCACGGTACGGGCGGATTTTTTGAATTTGGCGCTGGCGTTCAGGCCCAGCTCAGACATCGCGTAAACGATGCGACGCTGAACGGGTTTCAGGCCATCGCCGATAAACGGCAGTGCCCTGTCCATGATGACGTACATGGAATAGTTCAGATAGGCGTTTTCAGTGAATTCATGTAGCGCGAGGCGCTCTGCCATATCGCTCATTAAATGTCATTCCTCAACTCAGAAACCTGTGGGTTTCAGGCAATATTGCCGCAGATACTACCCTATCTGACGAGTTGAGTCACAAAGAAAAAGGGCCGCAGAATCGGCCCTTTTCGTCATTATTTGTTCAGTTTGATAACTTGTTTGACGTCGATTTCAAACTCATTCCACTCTTTATCGACCTTACCCTGAATCTCGACCTGATCCTGTGGGGTGATGGTCTGCCCGTTCCAGCGTTTGTGGTCAATTTCCACATTTACCGTACCGGTGGTGTCGCGGAACAGGTAGCGGTCGTCGGACAGGCGCTCGGTAATGTTACCGCGCAGTTTGACCCAGCTGTCGTCCTTCTGATCTTTGACTTTGGCCGCGGTGGTCAGGTTAGCGTTGTTATCCACAAATCCGCCCTGCTGGGTTTGGGTTTGTGCAGGCGTTGCAGATGGACCGTTAAAGCCGCCTTCTGCAGCAAATACCGGAGCCGTGGTCATCATCATGATTGCCGTAATAGCTGCGAATTTTTTCATCGTTATCTCTCCCTTTAATGTTGTTTAGAACGCCATTAAACAGGGTAAACCTTAACAACTTCTTAAGGGGGAAATTTAAATTTTTTTGCTGTACAGCATGATGTCACAGGGGGTTTACTGCACATAAACCGCAGCATCAAGGAGGGGAACATGCGCATCTTACTGGTAGAAGACGACAGGCTGATTGGCGACGGCATCAAAGCGGGCTTAAGCAAAATGGGCTTTAGCGTTGACTGGTTTACCGACGGCAGCACAGGCAAGGCCGCGCTCTATACCGCCCCTTTCGATGCGGTGGTACTCGACCTGACGCTACCGGGCATGGACGGCCTCGACATCCTGCGCGACTGGCGCGAAAACGGGCGCAGCGAGCCGGTGCTGATCCTCACCGCGCGCGATGCCCTCGATCAGCGCGTCGAAGGTCTGCGTCTCGGCGCGGACGACTATCTGTGCAAACCCTTTGCCCTGGTCGAGGTGGCGGCGCGGCTCGAAGCACTGCTGCGCCGCAGCCACGGCAAATCCCGCAGCGAACTGCGCCACGGCAACGTGACGCTGGACCCCACAAGCCTGGTTGCTACGCTTAACGGCGAAACGCTGGCCCTCAAACCGAAAGAGTTCGCCCTACTTGAGCTGCTGATGCGTAACGCCGGGCGCGTGCTGCCGCGCAAGCTTATCGAAGAAAAGCTCTATACCTGGGACGACGACGTCTCCAGCAACGCCGTCGAAGTCCACGTTCACCATTTACGCCGCAAGCTCGGCAGCCATTTTATCCGCACCGTTCACGGCATCGGCTATACCCTGGGTGACGCATGAAACTGACACAACGCTTAAGCCTGAAACTGCGCCTGACGCTACTTTTTCTCGTGCTGTCTCTAGGCGCATGGCTGGCGGCAAGCGTGGTGGCCTGGCAGCAGACCACTCACAAGCTCGATAAACTGTTCGATACCCAGCAGATGCTGTTTGCCAAACGGCTGATGACCATGGATCTCGACGAGCTTAACGCGCCGGTGCGGATGAGCGACGTGCCCAAAAAAGCCAAACACGGCCATCTTGATGACGACGCGCTGGCGTTTGCCATCTACGCCAGCGACGGGAAAATGCTGCTGAACGACGGCGAAAATGGCCGGGATATTCCTTATCACTACCGTCGCGACGGTTTTACCGACGGGCGGCTGAAGGATGATAACGACGCGTGGCGTTTCCTGTGGCTGACCGCGCCGAACGGGAAATACCGGATTGTCGTCGGGCAAGAGTGGGAGTATCGCCAGGAGATGGCGCTGGATATTGTCACTTCGCAGCTGACCCCCTGGCTGGTGGCGCTGCCGCTGATGCTGCTTTTGCTGATTGTTCTACTCGCTCGCGAACTGCGCCCTCTGAAAAACCTCGCCCTGACCTTGCGCCGTCGTTCACCCGATGCCACCGACCGGCTGGCAACCGATGGGCTGCCGACGGAGGTGCGCCCGCTGCTCGACGCCCTGAACCATCTTTTTGCCCGCACGCAGGAGATGATGACCCGCGAGCGGCGCTTTACCTCAGATGCCGCCCACGAACTGCGCAGCCCGCTCACCGCTCTGAAAGTGCAAACCGAAGTGGCGCAACTGTCGCTGGACGATCCCGAGGCGCAGGGGAAAGCGCTCAACCAGCTTCACGCAGGCATCGACCGTGCCTCGCGGCTGGTGGATCAGCTCCTCACGCTGTCGCGCCTCGACTCACTGGAAAACCTCGATGATGTTCAGACGGTTGCGATGGCCGATCTGCTGCAATCGGCGGTGATGGACAGTTACCATTCGGCGCAGCAGGCGGGCATCGAATTGCGCCTCAACATTCACGCGCCTCAGGTGGCGCGCGCTGGCCAGCCGCTGCTGCTGAGCCTGCTGGTGCGCAACCTGCTGGATAACGCCGTGCGCTATAGCCCGCGTGGAAGCGTGGTGGATGTCACGCTGGATGCACAGAGTTTTACCGTACGCGACAACGGGCCGGGGATTTCGCCGGACGCTCTGGCGCGCATCGGCGAGCGTTTTTATCGTCCTCCGGGCCAGGAGCAGACCGGCAGCGGGCTGGGATTATCCATCGTCAAACGCATCGCGACGCTGCACGGCATGCGGGTAACGCTCGCCAACGCGCGCCAAGGCGGGTTTGAAGTGACAGTAAGCTGGTAGTTGGATTATTGCGCTATAAGCAAAAGACTTTGCACATTCTGCTTATTTTTCCGCACCGTTATTACGGGTAACATGACTGCCAAACTTGCCAGTCTGAGGACAAATTATGAGCAACATTCTGATTATCAACGGTGCGAAAAAATTCGCCCACTCTAACGGCCAACTGAATGACACCCTGACCGAGGTCGCGGATGGTTTCCTGCGCGACGCCGGGCATGATGTTAAAGTGGTTCGCGCCGACAGCGATTACGACGTCAAAACCGAAGTGCAGAATTTCCTGTGGGCCGACGTGATTGTCTGGCAGATGCCAGGCTGGTGGATGGGCGCGCCGTGGACCGTCAAAAAGTACATGGACGATGTCTTCACCGAAGGTCACGGTTCCCTGTACGCCAGCGATGGCCGCACCCGTTCCGACGCCTCTAAAAAATACGGTTCCGGCGGTCTGCTGCACGGTAAAAAATACATGCTGTCCCTGACCTGGAACGCGCCGCTGGATGCCTTCACCGATGAAGATCAGTTCTTCCACGGCGTTGGCGTGGACGGGGCCTACCTGCCGTTCCATAAAGCCAACCAGTTCCTGGCGCTGGAGCCACTGCCGACCTTTATCGTCAACGACGTGATTAAAATGCCGGACGTGCCGCGCTATATCGCAGAATATCGCAAGCATCTGGCTGAGATTTTTGCTTAACTGGTTATTCAATTAAGACCCAATTAATTCGAGTTGCAGCCAACGCAGCTGCAACTCGAAGTATGCCGGGTAGAGAAGGAGTTAACCATGCTTACCGTTATTGCTGAAATTCGCACTCGTCCAGGTCAACATCACCGTCAGGCGGTGCTGGATGAATTCGTGAAAATTATCCCGACCGTTCTGAAAGAAGAAGGCTGCCACGGCTACGCGCCGATGGTTGACGCTGCCGCAGGCGTAAGCTTCCAGACCACCGCGCCCGATTCGATCATCATGGTTGAACTGTGGGAAACCGTGGCACACCTGGAAGCGCATCTGCAAACCGCGCACATGAAAGCGTGGAGCGAAGCGGTGAAAGGGAACGTTCTGGAAACGCATATCCGTATTCTGGAGCAAGGGGTTTAAGTTTTTGTATTTTGCCGGGCGACACCGCGTTTACCCGGCATTCAAAACCTGAGCCTGAGGCCCGGTAAGCTTAGTGCCACCGGGCTTTTTTATTACCAGTACAACTTCCAGCTCTGAGTAAAACGCACCAGCGCCTCCACGTAGAAGTAATCCCCCCAGCTCGCGCACTCATCCACGCCTTTATTGCTCGCCAGATGGTAAACCGAGTGCTTCAGCAGCCCGTTACCCTTCTCGTCTTTGCCCATCAGATAGTGACGGGTCAACGATGACATTATCCCTTTCGCCCACTCCAGATAGCGCTCGCGATCCGGGTCCGTCACCGGCAGGTGCTTAACCAATTCCAGCAGGCCGCACACCGCAATCGCCGCCGACGATGAATCGCGCAGGGCATCGGTGCCCACCAGCGCCAGATCCCAGTGACAAACGTAATCCTCCGGCAGGCGATTCAGGAAATAGTTCGCCAGCCGTTTCGACAGGGCAATCATCGTCTCGTCGCCGGTATAGATGTAGCTCAGCAGGAAACCGTAAATTCCCCATGCCTGGCCGCGCGACCAGCAGGAATCATCCGCGTAGCCCTGCTGCGTATTGCCGTAGCGCGGCGCACCGGATTTGACGTCCATGTAGTAGGTGTGGAACGTTGACGCGTCCTCGCGGATCAGGTAGGTCGCCGCCTGCATGACGTGCGCTTTCGCCGCGTCGGCAAAGCGCGGATCGCCGGTCTGCTCCGTCGCCCAGTAGAGCAACGGCAGGTTCATGTTGCAGTCGATGATCATTCGTCCGGCTTGCTCCGGGTCAGACAGATCGCCCCACGCCTGGATGATCTTCGCCTTCTCGTGGAAGCGCTCAAGCAGCGCTTCAGCAGCCAGCAGTGAGAAACCACGCGCCTCGCGATTGCCCGTCAGACGCCAGGCCGCCACGCACGACAGGGTATAGAGGAAGCCTAAATCGTGGGTATTGGTATCATTTCGCCCGGCGATGCGCAGGCCAAACGAGCGGACGTTTTTCTCGGCCAGCGCACGGAATTTCTCGTCACCGCTCATCTCCCACGCCAGCCAAAGCTGCCCGGTCCAGAAACTGGTGGTCCACTCCACGTTTTCCGTCAGGGGATAAAAGCCCTCTACACAGGTTTCAGCCGGGAATTTTTCACCGAACTCCGTTAAATGACGGCTAATCAGTTCGAGGACATGATCCCGCGCCGAGCTTAATTCATCACTGAACACGCGCGCATCAACGGGTGCAGGAATATCGGACAGGCGTTCCTCTGCGATACGATTTAACATATTTCGGTTCCTTCTTTGACAGCAAAAATTAGCGTGATGGATTTTGTTCTGCGATGTTGATGGCCTGCGCGCCGCGCCATTTGCTCTGGCAGGCAGATAAGGTAAAGGCAGAAATAAGGGTAAATGTCAGCGCCGTGGCACCCATGATGATATAAGTCTGCTCAAAGCCGATACGGTCATACATATATCCGGCAGGCGATGACACCACCACGTTTCCGACATACAGCATCGCCTGATAGCCTAATAAATACATGGTGGCGTTGACGCGTTTGTCGAAATGCTCGGCGATATATTTAAATACCGACACCAGCAGCAGACAGATTTCCAGACCGTATAACGGTTTCAGAATCGAAATTAACAGGTGGGAATCGCACATGCCGGAAATAATCAGGCGTGCGCCCACCACTAATCCCACAATTAATAATCCGCGTTTGGCACCTATAAAGTTAACGAACAGCGGGATCACCATATACATCAGGAATTCCATCCCCGACTGTACCGTGCCCAGATAGCCAAAGACCGCGTTGCCCTGATGTACATCGTCGAAGAAGGTGACGAAGTAGCGTGAGAACTGCTGCTCAGCAATAAACATCATCCACGCCACGCCCGCCACATACAGGCAGAAGGCCCAAAACTTGCGGTTACGCAGCAGCGCGTAGACGTCCGACGGCGCGATTTTCTCTTTGGTCAGCACTTCCCCGGCATGAACGGAGTTAGTGTTCACTTTCAGGTTCAGCAGGACAATCAGCATGATGACCGACGCGACGCTGCCCATAATAAAGTTATACGCCGGAGAGAGGTTAAACAGCAGGCCGGAGAAGGATGACGCCACCGCCCAGCCGAGGGAACCCCACATACGAATCTGACCAAACTCCATGCCGTTCAACCGGCTAAAGCGATCGGAATAGGATTCGCACGCCGCCACGCCCGCATACCAGGCAAAGCTTAAATAGAGCGCACCGATAATAATCCCGAGCAGTGTGTTGGACATCAACAGCGGCTGATAGACGTAAATAAAGAACGGTGCCATCAGGGCCGACATGGCCACTACAAAATAGAGCAGATATTTGCTCATCCCGATTTTATCGAGAATATAGCCGTAAATAGGTTTCAGAATAACAGAGAAGACACCATTAACCGCAAATACCGTACCAATCACCGAACCGCTCAGGTTCGCTTTTTGGCCGAGCCAGATGGCCAGCAGGCCAATACTGGCCGACCAGGTAAAGAAATAGAGAAAAATAAAGGTACTGATTTTGTAATATTCGGTTTTATTCGTTGAGCTGATTTTCATAGAATCCTCGCCAACAGGTAGGGTCCAGAGTGTTTATATAAAGAACGACAACTGACGTTCGCTGCCCGGTTCGTGAATCACGACCTGGTTATTGTTTATTTTCAACTGCGGCGTGACCGCGTAGTTTTTCTGCTCCCCGGACGCGGTAACAGCGCAGCAGAGCCAGCTTTCCCCGGCCGGGAGTTGTGTGGCAAGCACAGGAATCGATGCGCATTGCGCAAACATCACGCTGCTGTTCGGCGGCGTAACTATGCTGTCGGGCTGGCGCGAAAGGTCGGGCGACAGATCGACAATCACGCTGCTGCCATTTTCCGCATTCAGAACACAGCCGCGCGCCTGCAGGCGATGCGCCGTTTTGATCACCGCAAAGCCCCCTTCCACCGTCTGCAAGGTGCGCGCGCTATTGATGCGATGCAGACGCAGATGCCACTCGCCGAACGGCACCAGCCAGGTGTCGATCTGCACGTCGTGCCACGGCGACCAGCGCGAGAAAATGAAGTTCTCATCAACGCGCACCGCGTCGCAGTCGCGGCGACCACGGAAAAAGTTATCGCCATCGCTGAGCAGCAGCATCGAGTCGCAGGCTGCGTGTTTGATGCCGTAGCGTCCGCGCTCAATGGTGAAACCAAAGCGGCTGGAGTAGGCAAATTTGGTGTACTTCGCCTCGGTGTTGACGTAATTGTTCAGCTCCAGCTGCCCGGCGGTGAGCAGGGTCGCGTGCTGTGAATTGTCGGCGTGGATCAGGATCTGCTGCGCGTTGGGGATAACGTGTTTTTCAGCGCGTTCCGGCAACGGCTGTTCCTGCGCCTGCCAGAACGGATGATCTTCACCCAGCGCCAGGATCAGGTAGGTTTTCAGCGCCCAGTACGGCGATCCCGGCGAATTGTAATCCTCGCACATCGCCAGATTGGAATAGGCAAAACCGAGCGTCAGAATGCCGTCGCGATCGAGGATCGGCTGCTGCTGCCACCAGCGCAGATGACGCAGAATGATCCCTTTCACAATGCCCGGCGTGAACACATCCAGCTCAGAAAATGCCACTGCGCTCCAGAACGCGACCATCGCAAAACGGTAGGTCAGGCTGCGGCCAAAAGGGATCGATGCCCCGTCGGCGGCAGACATAAAGATAAAATCCTCGGCAAACTGGCGGGCGCGTTCGCGCAGCACTGCGGCCCGCGCCTCGTCGCCGCTCAGGGTGGCGTAGATCAGCCCATAGAAGTGGAACGCCATCGAGATGTAATAGTCTTTCGGGCGGCCCACACCATCGGAATACCAGCCGTCGCCGAGGTAGTAAGCGTCCATCAGCGCAAAGCGACGATCGATGGCAGACTGGTCGAACGGCAGTCCGGCGCGTTTAAAACCAAGCTGGACCATAATGGCAAAATAGTTCCAGTTGCTGTCCGGCATCTGGGCATCTGTGATCTGATTCAGCCAGGCGTGCAGGTTTTGCACCTCCCGCTCGCTGAAGAGATCCGTGAGCCGGTTTTGCAACAGCGCAAGCCCAAGGCCATAGGCCGCCATCTCCACCAGACGCTGATCGTAAGGCGCGGTGTCGCCCCAGTAACCGGCGCTTTGCGGGTCCGTGCCCTGTTTAATCGCAGCGATGTATTTCTCGCTGTAAGGCGTGCGCTCGCCGGAAGCCAGCAGTGGAAACAGCCCCCACAGGGCACGCGACAGCCCTTCCATTTCGGCAATATCCGTCGCGTAATGCGCGCAGGTATCACCCAGAGAAATGCGTGAACTGCCCGGCGCAAACTGCTTGTCCAGCGCGCCTAACAGGGTATTTAGCTCCGCCACCACATCCTGACGGGAAGACAACGGATTTGATGTTTCTTTCTTTGCCGCCCACATACGCTCGTCCTCGTAATCATCTGCGGCAAAGAATAGTGAATGCATAACCCTCAGAAATGTTAGCCGTGTCACAGGGAAGAGAGATGAATAAACCTGAAGTTGAGAAAATTTAAAAAGGTGGTTTATAACGAGAAAGAGACGGGGAAAAGTTGAGTTTTATTGCACTATGCGCGACACGCCAAAATCCGACCATCTGGAGCTGATCGCCCTGAATGACACCATCGTGTCGTTCAGCCGCCTGTTCGCCAATACGGTGCGCTACCACCACTGGCATCAGTGTCTGGAAATTCTCTATGTCGAAGAGGGATTTGGCGTGGCGATTGTCGATAACCGCCACTACACCATGCGCCCTGGACGGCTGTTTTTCTTCCCGCCGTTCACCCTGCATAAGGTGATGGTGGATGAACAGGCCGAAGCGATTTATCGCCGCACCATTATCCATCTCGATCATCACGCGGTGCTGAAAGTGCTGCGCGATTTTCCGCAGGCGCAGCAGCGGCTGCAAAAACTGTCACGACGCGGCGGGCCGGCTTGGGTCGCAGATGTTGCTCACAGTCAGGTCCACATTCATCACCTGCTGAGCTGCTACCAGCCGCCGATGAACAGTGAAAGTATCGCCAGCCTGCTGATTGCGCTGTTTGCCATGCTGCCGGACGACAGCGACGGCGCGCCCGGCAGCAGCCACGGGATCGCCAGCCAGGTGATGTTCTGGCTGGATGAAAACTACCAGGTTAAATTTAGCCTCGATGCGCTGGCGACGGAACTGGGTAAATCCCGCAGCTACGTTTCCCGCAAATTCCATCTGGAAACGGGCGAGAAAATTCATGATTACCTGAATACGCTGCGGCTGCGAAAAGCCTGTGAATGCCTGTTACACAGCGAAGAGAGCGTGCGGGATATCGGTGCGCGGGTCGGGTTTTCTGACGTGACCTACTTTATCAGCGCCTTCAGGAAGGGCATCGGCGAGACACCCCTTCAGTACCGGAAAAATCATTCGGGCCGTTAAGCGGTATTTTGCCCGGCAGCTTCACGCGCTTTTCTTACCCGGCTTTAATCCACGGTGAAATTCATTGATACGCTTCATGGACTTAATCGTGCGCTGCGGCGCGGTGGAGGCCACCGACAGCACAATCATCTCCAGACACAGCATCACCGTACCATGCAGCGGGATTTTGCCTTTTTCATTGCCGCGCGGAACGTGGATCACCACGCTCGCCTCTTTGCTGAAACGTGAATCGACGGCGTTGGTGAGCAGGATGGTTGGGATCCCCAGACGCCGGGCTTCGCGAAGGGTCGTCTGCCCTTCCCGGTGCGCGGATTTTTGCGCCATCATCACCAGCACATCCCCGCGCTGGAGTTCGATCAGCTGCTCGGCAAGGTTAATTCCGGTGCGGTTCAGTGCAGTCGCCGGCAGGCCAATGCGGCTGAACAGTCGCGCGGTGTATTCCGCCAGAATTCCCGACGCGCCGATGCCAAAAATCGCCACCTGCCGCGCTTCGCCCAGCAACGCCACCGCCTGCGCCAGGGCGTAGCGGTTGGCCGGTTCAGACAGCACTTCGCAGGTGTGCTGATGCCCTTCGAGGACGAAATCGATGCTCGAATTGACGTCGCTGGTCAGCGCTTTCACCGTGGTGGTGATCTTTTCGCTGGAGCTGAGCGTGGGGCCAAACCAGTGCTCAAGCGTCTGTTTGAGGTCGCGTAAACCGGCAAAGCCCAGCGCCTGAATCGCCCGCACCACGGTGGCGTCAGAGGTTTTCAGCAGCGCGGCAATCTCCATCGCCGTCTGCTCCATCACCGCTTCGCGATTGTCGTTGATGTAGCTGGCCACCAGCAGCAGACGCGGCGTCAGCTGATGCCCGCGAGCACGAAAACGCTCGCCGTAGAGATCGACCCGCGATTTGTCTTTTCTGATCATTTCGCCTCCGGCAGCGGACGCCCGGCGATTTGTGACTGCACCTGCGCTGCCATTAATCCCAGCGAGGCAAAGGAGTTGGAGATCGCCTCCTCACGTGAGATCAGCACGTAATGCCCGGTGCGACAGGCATTAAGGAACTGACACCAGCCGGGCATCACCGCCTCCATCGCTGCCAGCTCATCCTGCGGTTTACCGCCCGTATCGCCGCGCCAGGTGGCGAAGACGAAATCCGCATCCAGCTCCGGCAGACGCTCGGCGCTGACATCGATACGCCCGCCTTCAGGAATCGCGTCGATGAGTTTCGGGAAGGTGAATCCGGCATCGCGCAGTACGCGTCCCAAAGAGTGATAGCTGTGCATCACGGTGATTTTGCCCTGATTAGCCTGAATCACCGCGACGCTGATTTTGTGCGTATCAATCGTCGCTTTAAGCGCCTTGATCTGCTCCTGGTAGCGACGTTCAAGAATTTTCAGCCGCGCCTGCGTGCCGGTTAACTGCGCCAGCTTGCGGTAGATTTCCGGCGCCCCGCCGTCGAGGTGATCGATGCTCACCGTCGGCGCGATTTTCTCCAGCATCGCGACAGGCGTATTGCGGGTTGGCTCGGTGATGATCAGATCCGGCCTCGCGGCGGCGATGGCTTCAATATCGATATCCGCAGTGCCGATAAACTGAATCGCAGAGTTATCAAAATCCACACCCGTCAGCAGCCCGCCGGAGCGAATAAAATGGCTGCCGTCCGGGCGCGTACGTCCGTGGCTCGCCACCGGCGGCACGCCGAGTTCAATCAGCGGAATGGTGATGTCGAGATCGTGCAGCGATACGATGCGTTTCGGGTGCAGCGGCACCGTGACCGTGCGCCCCAGATCGTCGGTAAAGGTCTGAACAGGTTCAGCGGCGCTTGCGGAAAACCCCGCCAGCAGCAGCAACATTAACACTACGCGCATAACACTCCCCTTTTAAAACCGGTCCCGGCGCGCCCAGAGCAGCACCAGGAAAAACGGCCCGCCAATCAGCGAGATAACAATGCCCGCAGGCAGTTGCAGCGGCAGAAACGCCAGCCGCCCGACATTATCTGCCAGCAGAACCAGCAGAGCGCCCAGCGCCGCACTGCCCACAAGCAACGTGGTCTGGCCGCCGCGCAGCAGAAAACGCGCCATGTGCGGCGCAATCAAACCGACAAATCCAATGCTTCCGACGCATGACACACAGGCGGCCGTCAGCAGCACCGGGGCCAGCACGCGAATCAGGGCCAGACGTGCGGTGCGCACACCCAGCCCGGTGGCCGTCTGGTTACCGAGCAGCGCGACATCTGCCGCGCGGGCCGTCAACAGCAGCAGCGCAAACCCGGGCAGCGCCCAGCCTGCCGCCACACTCACCAGCGGCCAGCTGGCGGCATGCAGGCTGCCAGCCAGCCACAGCAGCGCGGTCTGTACGTCGCGCACGTCTGCCGTCGTCATAAAGACGCCCATTCCAGCGGCAAAGGTCCAGGAGACGCCGATGCCAATCAGGATAAAACGCGGACGAGAAATATCGCGGGCGAGCAGTACCACCAGCAGCGCCGTCAGCAACCCGCCCGCCATCCCCACGACCGGACGCCAGAACACAGACATCGCCGGGAACTGGAAAATCAGCAGCAGTACCGCCACGCTACACCCCTCTTTCACGCCGATCAGCCCCGGATCGGCCAGACCGTTGCGAGTGATGGACTGCATCGCTGCGCCCGCCATGCCCAGCATCGCCCCGCAAAGCACAGCCATCAGCAGGCGCGGCAGACGGATATCCTGCACGATGTAGCGCGCGTCGGGGCTAAGAGCGTCAGGAGAAAACAGCGCGCGGGCCACGTCTGAGGTGGGAACCGGAAGCGTGCCGTGGGTCAGGCCCATGACCAGCAGCGCGGAGATCAACGCGGTTAAAACGGCTAACCACGCCAGCGCTTTGGGGCGGATTAGGGTTGAAAATCGGCCCCAACGCAGCGGGCGTAACTCGGCGCGCAGAACGGCCCGGCTCATCGGAACATCCTCGCGGCAATCAGAATAAACACGGGCGCGCCCACCAGCGCGGTCATCACGCCGGTCGCCAGTTCGTGGGGCATAAGCAGGGTGCGCGCGGCAATATCTGCCAGCAGTAACACCAGCGCGCCGCAGCAGGCCGAGAGCGGCACCATGACGCGCAAATCCACTGACACCAGACGGCGAATCAGCTGCGGAACGACGAGGCCGATAAACCCAATTGGCCCGGCGATCGACACGGCGGCACCGCACAATAACGCGATGGCGATCAGCGCGAGTATCCGCGTGCGGATAAGGGACACGCCTAGCCCCTGCGCCATGCGATCGCCCAGCGCCAGCATGTTCAGGGAAGGTGAAATGGCTATGGAAAGGGCCAATCCGCCCGCCGCGACCCAGGCGGCGTTTTGCGTGGCCGCCCAGCTTAAGCCTGCCAGATCGCCCGCCAGCCAGGTGCGCATCGCCAGCAGGGTTTGTTCATCAAGGATCAGCACCGCTGCGGTGATGGATGAGGCGAACGCCGACAGCGCTACGCCGCAGAGCGTCACTTTCATCGGCGTCAGGCCAGTGCGACCGGCAGACGACAGCGCGAGCACCAGCAGGAACAGGAGTGCCGCGCCCGCCGCCGCAATCAGCGGCCGCCCAAACGGCAGCGCCAGCCCGAGGGCGCTGGTTAAAACCACTGCCAGTGCGGCTCCGGCGTTTAGCCCCAGAATATGCGGTTCACCCAGTGGATTGCGGATTACCGCCTGCAGCAGTACACCCGCCACACCGAGCGCAGCGCCGGTAGTAAGCGCTGCCGCCAGACGCAGCAGGCGCAGGTTGATGATCACATTGTGATCGAAGTTGCGCGGGTCAAACGCCAGAAACGCCTGCACCACGGTCTGCGGGGCGATAAACCGCGCGCCGAGGCCCAGATGGACAATCGCGCCCATAAGCAGCAGCGCCAAAAACAGGGCAGAAGTCAGTCCTGTGCGCATCATGCTTTTTCGCTACCGCGACGAAACGGGATAAAGAACGGTTTGCCGGTCATCGGGTTGATCGACATTTGCACATCGACGTCAAACACCGTTTTGATGAGTTCCGGCGTGCAGACGTCGCCCTCATGAAGCACGCCCTGCACTTTGCCTTCGCGTAAGAAGACCAGCGTATCGCCGTAGTTCACCGCAAAATTAAGATCGTGGAGCACCACCACCACCGTACGGCCGTGGTGACGGGTGAGATCGTGCAGGAGTTCGAGGATCTCCACCTGATAGCGCAGATCGAGAAAAGTCGTCGGCTCGTCCAGTAGAATCACTGGTGTTTGCTGAGCCAGCGCCATTGCGATCCAGCAGCGCTGGCGCTGACCGCCTGAGAGACTCTCGACGGGCAGATGAGCGAAGGCTTGCGTGCCGGTCAGACGCAGCGCCTCTTCCACGGCCTGTTCGTCGGCATCGCTCCACTGGCGCATAAAATTCTGCCAGGGAAAGCGCCCGCGCGAGACCAGCTCAAACACCGTCAGCCCTTCCGGCAGCAAAGGCGACTGCGGCAGAATACCCAGTTCGCGTGAAACCGCTTTGGTTGGCTGATCGTGCAGGACTTTGCCGTCGAGCAGCACCGCGCCGCCCATCGGCTGTAACAGGCGCGCCATCGTACTGAGAAGCGTCGATTTCCCGCAGCCGTTCGCCCCGACCAGCACGGTCATTTTTTCAGAAGGGATAGTGAGGGAAATATCATCGACGATGATTTTTTTCTGATAGCCAGCAGAGAGGTTTTCGACAACCAACCCCTGCTTTGTCGCGTTATGAGCCACGTGTGCGCCAACTTAATCAAATAACAAATAAATAAAAATAAATCTCATTCTCTTTTGTGAGTTTGCCGCTGCGCCATGTAGTAGTCAAGGGGATAAACACCCTGAAAAAACCAGGGATTAGTCGACCGATACGCATGTGATACTAAAGTCATTAATTGATTATTTTCAGTGAATTACATTTTTTACAGGCATCTCAGATCAGGCGATTTTTTGCTGTAGCCGAATTTTGCTTTTTTCCATTTACTACTACATTCCTGCATGATTGAATGATTCTCAATTACATACCCGACTCCGCACAGGCAAACGGGTAGCGCTTTACGGGCAATGACACACCATCTTCACCCGCGACCATGCGCGGGTATTTCGGGAAAACAGATCCAATGGCTATGTTCACACCTTCATTCTCTGGGATTAAAGGGCGCGCGCTCTTTTCACTGCTGTTCCTCGCGCCACTGGCGCAGGCGGCTGACAGCACCACCGCGAAAGACGGCGAAACGCTGACCGTCACCGCCGATCCTTCCGCGAAAACCGATGCCACTAACGGCTATCAGCCGCTGAACACCTCCACCGCCACGCTCACGACTATGCCGATGCTGGACATCCCGCAGGTGGTCAATACCGTGAGCGATCAGGTGCTGGAAGATCAGCACGCCACTACGCTCGACGAAGCGCTGTATAACGTCAGCAACGTGGTGCAAACCAACACCCTTGGCGGGACGCAGGATGCGTTTGTGCGCCGTGGTTTTGGCGCAAACCGTGACGGGTCGATCATGACCAACGGCCTGCGCACCGTGCTGCCGCGCAGCTTTAATGCCTCGACGGAGCGCGTCGAAGTGCTGAAAGGCCCGGCGTCGACGCTGTACGGGATCCTCGATCCAGGCGGGCTGATTAACGTGGTGACGAAGCGCCCGGAAAGAGAGTTCGGCGGTTCGATCTCGGCGACCTCCACCAGCTTTGGCGGCGGCACCGGACAGCTCGATGTGACCGGCCCAATTGAAGGCACACGTCTGGCGTATCGCCTGACGGGTGAGTATCAGAAAGAGGATTACTGGCGTAATTTCGGCAAAGAGCGCAGCACCTTTATCGCACCGTCTCTGACCTGGTTTGGCGATGATGCTACCGTCACGGTGCTCTATTCGCATCGCGATTATCAGACGCCATTCGATCGCGGAACGATCTTCGATTTAACGACCAAACAGCCGGTCGATGTGGATCGCAAGACGCGCTTTGACGAACCGTTCAACATTACCGACGGTGAATCCGATCTAGCCCAGCTGAACGCGGAGTACCGCCTCAACAGTCAGTGGACCGCCAAATTCGACTACAGCTTTAGCCAGGATAAATACACGGATAACCAGGCGCGCGTGATGGCCTACGATTCCGCCACCGGCAATCTGACCCGCCGCGTGGACGCCACGCAAGGCTCGACTCAGCGCATGCACTCCACGCGTGCGGATCTGCAGGGGAACGTGGATATTGCCGGGTTTTACAATGAGATCCTGACCGGCGTCTCTTATGAGAATTACGATCTGCTGCGCACGGATATGATCCGCTGTAAGAACGTTAAAGATTTCAATATCTACAACCCGTCCTACGGCAATCTGAGCAAATGTACGACCGTGTCGGCGTCGGACAGCGATCAGACCATCAAGCAGGAGAGCTATTCCGCCTACGTGCAGGATGCCCTCTATCTGACGGATAAATGGATCGCCGTCACCGGCCTGCGCTATCAGTCCTACACGCAGTATGCGGGGAAAGGCCGTCCGTTTAACGTCAATACCGACAGCCGCGATGACCAGTGGACGCCGAAAGCGGGGCTGGTTTACAAGCTCACGCCGTCGGTGTCGCTGTTCGCCAACTACTCGCAGACGTTTATGCCGCAGTCGTCTATCGCCAGCTACATTGGTAACCTGCCGCCGGAAACATCCAATGCCTACGAAGTGGGCGCGAAGTTTGACCTGTTCGACGGGATTACTGCCAATATCGCGCTGTTTGATATCCATAAACGCAACGTGCTTTACACCGAGAGCGTCGGTGATGAGACGGTGGCGAAAACCGCCGGGCGCGTGCGTTCGCAGGGCGTGGAAGTGGATCTGGCAGGCCGGTTAACCGAGAACACGAATGTGATCGCCAGCTATGGCTACACGGACGCGAAGGTGCTGGAAGATCCGGATTACGCCGGTAAACCGCTGCCAAACGTGCCGCGTCACACAGGTTCTCTGTTCCTGACTTACGACATTAACAATGTGATCGGCGGGAATACCCTGACGCTCGGCGGCGGCGGGCATGGCGTGAGTCGTCGCTCCGCCACCAACGGCGCAGATTATTATCTGCCGGGCTACGTGGTGGCCGACGCTTTTGCAGCGTACAAACTGAAGCTGCAGTATCCGGTGACGCTCCAGCTGAACGTGAAAAACCTGTTTGATAAGACTTATTACACGTCGTCGATTGGTACCAATAACCTGGGGAACCAAATTGGCGATCCGCGTGAAGTGCAGTTTACGGTGAAGATGGATTTTTGATGTAAAAAAGCCCGGTAGCGCTACGCTTACCGGGCTTAGAATTTATTCCCACTCCCTTTCGGGGGTGAGTCAGCATGAGGACATCAGGCCTCAATATCCGCCATATCGCCTTTTTCCTGCAACCAGTTACGTCGGTCTTCGGAACGCTTCTTGGCTAACAGCATATCCATCATTGCGTTGGTCTGCTGCTCGTCTTCGTCGCTGATAATCAGCTGCACCAGACGACGAGTATTGGGGTCCAGCGTGGTTTCACGCAGCTGCATCGGGTTCATTTCGCCCAGCCCTTTGAAGCGCTGCACGTTAGGTTTGCCTTTCTTGCGCTTCAGCTGCTCTAGCACACCCGCTTTCTCTTCTTCCGTCAGGGCGTAATAGACCTCTTTGCCGAGGTCGATACGGTACAGCGGCGGCAGCGCAACGTGAACGTGACCGTTCTTCACCAGCGCGCGGAAGTGTTTCACAAACAGGGCGCACAGCAGCGTGGCGATGTGCAGACCATCGGAGTCCGCATCCGCGAGGATACAGATCTTGCCGTAACGCAGCTGGCTTAAGTCGTCGCTGTCCGGATCGATGCCAATCGCAACCGAGATGTCATGCACCTCCTGAGACGCCAGTACCTCATCGGAGGAGACTTCCCAGGTGTTGAGGATCTTACCCTTCAGCGGCATGATCGCCTGATATTCACGGTCGCGCGCCTGCTTGGCTGAGCCGCCCGCCGAGTCACCTTCGACGAGGAACAGTTCGGTGCGATTCAAATCCTGCGCCGTGCAGTCGGCCAGTTTACCCGGCAGCGCCGGACCGCTGGTCAGCTTTTTACGCACCACTTTCTTCGCCGCACGCATACGGCGCTGGGCGCTGGAAATCGCCATTTCAGCCAGCATTTCTGCCGTCTGAATGTTCTGGTTAAGCCACAGGCTGAAGGCGTCTTTGACCACGCCGGAGACAAAGGCCGCGCATTGGCGCGAAGAGAGACGCTCTTTGGTCTGACCGGCAAACTGTGGGTCCTGCATTTTGACCGACAGGACATACGCACAGCGATCCCAGATATCTTCCGCCGACAGCTTCACGCCGCGCGGCAGGATATTGCGGTATTCGCAGAACTCACGCATCGCATCCAGCAGCCCCTGACGCAGACCGTTGACGTGCGTACCGCCCTGCATTGTCGGGATCAGGTTGACGTAGCTTTCTGTCAGCAGCTCGCCGCCTTCGGGCAGCCACAAGAGCGCCCAGTCGACCGCTTCCGTATCACCGGAGAAGTTACCGAGGAACGGTTTTTCTGGCAGGGTTGGCAGGCCGTTAATCGCTTCGCCCAGATAGTCGTTCAGACCATCCTGATAGCACCAGCGCTGCTCGCTGCCGTTCACTTCGTCTTTGAAGGTAATTTCAACGCCAGGGCACAGCACCGCTTTCGCTTTCAGAATGTGCGTTAAGCGCGAAACGGAGAAACGTGGGCTGTCGAAGAAGCTTTCGTCGGGCCAGAAATGGACGCTGGTCCCGGTATTGCGTTTGCCGCAGGTGCCGATGACCTGCAGGTCCTGAACTTTGTCGCCGTTTTCAAAGGCGATGTTGTAGACCTGGCCGTCGCGGCGCACGGTCACTTCCACGCGCTTAGAGAGGGCGTTGACCACGGAGATCCCCACGCCGTGCAGGCCGCCGGAGAACTGGTAGTTTTTATTGGAGAACTTACCGCCCGCGTGCAGACGGCAAAGGATCAGTTCAACAGCAGGGACACCCTCTTCCGGGTGAATATCGACCGGCATACCGCGCCCGTCGTCGATCACCTCGAGGGACTGATCGGCATGCAGGATCACATCGATGCGTTTGGCATGGCCTGCCAGCGCTTCGTCCACACTGTTATCAATAACTTCCTGGCCCAGGTGGTTTGGGCGAGTGGTATCGGTGTACATCCCAGGGCGGCGGCGAACCGGCTCAAGCCCGGTGAGTACCTCAATGGCATCAGCGTTATAGGTTTGCGTCATGATTTAGCTAGCAATTCGCATTGGTTGTCAGAGGCTGTGCAGCCCAAGAAAATCGACAATCTGGGTGAAATGATTCTCAAAGTCCGTGAAAGCATGGTTTCCGCCTTCTTCTACAGTCTGGCGGCAAGAGGCGTAATACGCCACCGCCTGGCGGTAATCCAGCACTTCATCACCCGTCTGTTGCAGCAGCCAGAGGAGATCCGGCGCGTCAAGCGGGTCTATTTGCATCACTTTGAGGTCGTAAATATGGCGAGACTCTAGCACATATTGCTGCCCGGTGTAGGGGTTCTCGTTCTGGCCGAGAAAGTCCGTCAACAGCTCAAACGGGCGTACCGCCGGGTTGACGACGACCGCTGGCAGCATAAAGCATTGGGACAACCAGGTGGCGTAATAGCCGCCGAGCGACGAGCCGACAACGCCGAAGGATTCGCCGCCGTGTTCCATCACGATGGACTCCAGCATCTCTGCCGCATCCGCTGGATACGGCGGCAGCTGCGGGACAATCATCTCGATATGCGGATGATGTTCGCTGAGCCACTGGCGAAACTGGGTCGCCTTCGCGGAACGCGGCGAGCTGTTAAACCCATGCAGATAAAGGAGCGTAGACATCAGTATCCTTCTGAAGCAGTGTCAGGACGGAACTGTGCCCCTTCCAGACGACACACTTCCGTGGTCAGCCGGCCATCCGCATGGAGTTCCAGCCAGCGCCATCCCGGCGCGATGGTATCTAAGGTGAAGTTGGCGCAGTGCGGTTTAAACTGCACGCAGGTCGACGGCGTCGCCAGCAGACGGCGGCCATTCCAGTCGAGATCCTGTTCCTGATGAATGTGTCCGCACAGCAGATTGTTCACATGGGGATATTTCGACAGCACGCGGTCGAGCGCGGCAGAGTTGCGCAAGCTGTGCTGATCGAGCCAGCTGCATCCCGCCGGGAGCGGATGGTGATGCAGCAACAGCAGGGTATGGCGTTCAGGTGCGTCAATGAGTTTGCTTTCGAGCCACTCCAGCTGGAAATCGCTCAGCTCGCCGTGCGGCACGCCGAAGACCTGGGTATCCAGCAGCAGAATTTGCCAGTGATCGCCCACGAACACACGCTTGGCCGGTGAAATACCCGCGTCCTGAAGCGCGCTGTACATAGCGGGCTGAAAGTCATGATTACCCGGTAACCAGACGCAAGGCACGCTGAAGCTCGCGATCCCTGTAGCAAAATGCTGATAGGCCGCGGCGCTTTGATCCTGTGCCAAATCCCCCGTCGCAACGATCAAATCACAGTCGCGATTTTCGAGGTGAATGGCATCAAGTACAGCCTGATAACTCTCCCAGGTATTCACACCCAGCAGCGTTTCATGCTTTTCGGCGAACAGGTGAGTATCAGTAATTTGTAATATCCTGACTGGCGCCCCACCAGCAACAGTCAGGTTCAACAGGCTTTCCAAATGGTGTCCTTAGGTAGGTTTATGACGCTAACAAACCGGAATCGCCATTGCTCCATGTGCTAAACAATATCTTAGCCAGTCAGCTAAAAACTGGTTAATTTGATGCTTTTCGTCGCGTTGATGCAACTTTTTATTAGGATAATCATATCGCGCTTTGAAGCGAAAGATCTGCTGACTCGAACACACTTCAGCCACCATCGCGTCGTGATAAAGCCTGACGGTCATCGACGGCAGGCTCCAGTAGCTGACGGACGGCGCCGTTTGTTTAATCTCGACCAGCGTAGTGTAGCGAGTGGATTCCACAATCGTTAATCGATATTGCGCATTGCTCACCTGATAGCTCACCGTTTCGCCGGCCGCATCGGTGCGCGGCAACAGGCGACGTAATTGTGCGAAGTTGGTCTCGCACAGACGCATCATTTCTGGGAAGTCAGGTGTATAACGCTTCATTTTTTCCACTCTTTTCGTAAGTCTTGATAATGCAGCTGTAGCCATTGCAAAGCGATGACAGACGCTGCGTTGTCGATTTTCCCCTCATCGACCCATTGATAAGCCTGCTCCCGACTCACCACATGAACACGAATATCTTCGTTTTCATCTGCCAGACCGTGAATACCTTGTGCGGTCGTGGCGTCCACTTCACCCACCAGAATGGAAGAGCGCTCGGTGGTGCCACCTGGGCTTGCCAGGTAGCTCAGCACCGGTTTGGTCCGGCCGACAATCAGCCCGGCTTCCTCCTGCGCCTCGCGGCGGGCGACCTCTTCCGGCGTTTCGCCCTCTTCGATCATTCCCGCGACGATCTCCAGCAGCCATGGGCTTTCGCTGGTATCCAGCGCGGCAATCCGGATCTGTTCAATCAATACCACTTCGTCACGCACTGGGTCAAAGGGTAGCAAGACTGCGGCATGCCCGCGCTCAAAAATTTCACGTCGAACTTCGCCACTCATTTCACCGTTAAACAGGCGATGCCTAAAACGGTAAAGTTCCAGTGAAAAAAAACCGCTATAAAGCGTTTCCCGTGCAATAATTTCTACATCGTTTTTAGAGAGCGTCACTGGCAACTTATCTGGTTTTTGCATGGCGATATCCTGGTCACAATTGTGTTGAAATCATGAATTTCAAGGCTGTTTGGCTGCCGTTTGACAGGCTATATGATAGATTGGTGCAAATTACCGCCAGATGGCACGTAACGCCAACCTTTTGGCGTGGATGATTCTGTTAGAATCGGCAATTATTTTTAATTAGATCAGCGCTAATACTGCTTCACAACAAGGAATGCAAATGAAGAAATTGCTCCCCATCCTTATCGGCCTGAGCCTGACGGGCTTCAGCGCGATGAGCCAGGCAGAAAACCTGTTACAGGTTTATCAGCAAGCACGTCTGGGTAACCCTGAGCTGCGTAAGTCAGCCGCCGACCGTGATGCTGCGTTCGAAAAGATTAATGAAGCACGTAGCCCGCTGCTGCCGCAATTGGGTTTAGGTGCAGATTATACCTACAGCAATGGATTCCGTGACAGCAACGGTGTGAACTCCAATGTCACCAGCGCCTCACTGCAATTAACGCAGACCTTGTTTGATATGTCCAAATGGCGTGCCCTCTCCTTGCAGGAAAAGAGCGCCGGTATTCAGGACGTAACCTATCAGACCGATCAGCAAACGCTGATCCTGAACACCGCTACCGCTTACTTCAACGTACTGAGCGCGATCGACTCGCTCTCCTACACCGAAGCGCAGAAACAGGCGATTTACCGTCAGTTGGACCAAACCACCCAGCGTTTCAACGTGGGCCTGGTCGCCATCACTGACGTGCAGAACGCCCGTTCGCAGTACGACAGCGTGCTGGCGAACGAAGTAACTGCCCGTAACAACCTCGACAACGCACTCGAATCTCTGCGTCAGGTGACCGGCAATTACTACCCAGAGCTGGCGTCTCTGAACGTTGATAACTTCAAGACTGACAAACCGCAGGCGGTTAACGCCCTGCTGAAAGAAGCTGAAAACCGTAACCTGGCGCTGCTGCAGGCTCGTCTGAGCCAAGATCTGGCGCGCGAGCAAATCCGCCAGGCGCAGGATGGTCATCTGCCAACCGTGGGGCTGACCGCATCGACGGGTGTTTCTGATACTACCTACAGTGGCTCAAAAACCAACACCACCCAATTCGATGACAGCAACCAGGGACAGAATAAAATCGGCCTGAACTTCTCTTTGCCTCTGTACCAGGGCGGCATGGTGAACTCTCAGGTGAAACAGGCACAGTACAACTTTGTTGGCGCAAGCGAGCAGCTTGAAAGCGCGCACCGCAATGTGGTTCAGACCGTTCGTTCTTCCTTTAACAACGTGAACGCCTCCATCAGCAGCATCAACGCTTACAAACAGGCCGTTGTGTCTGCGCAAAGCTCCCTGGATGCGATGGAAGCAGGTTACTCCGTCGGTACACGTACTATCGTTGATGTGCTGGATGCAACCACTACGCTGTATAACGCGAAGCAACAGCTCTCCAGCGCTCGTTATAATTACCTGATTAACCAGCTGAATATTAAATCCGCGCTGGGTACGCTGAACGAGCAGGATCTGCAAATGCTGAACAGCACGCTGGGTAAACCGGTTTCAACAACGCCTGAAAGCGTTGCCCCGGAAAACCCGCAGCAGGACGCCAGCGCTGATGGCTACAATGCCAACAGCACCGCCCCTGCCGCTGAGCCAGCCGCGGCGCGGACCACCACAACAAATAGCACCGGAAACAACCCGTTCCGTAACTAATTGTTGAATAATCCCTCTCCCTTTCGGGAGAGGGTCACATTTGAACGTAAGCCAACGTAAAGATCCCCCCGAATCCCCCTCTGCGCTTCATTTTCGACCACTCATCCTCTATCCTGAGCCTTATTTACTTCGTTCTACCACTGGGTCCTGGAAGACAAAATGAAACGGACAAAAACGATCAATCACGCTTCGTTCCGCAAAAACTGGAACGCACGCCATCTCACCCCTGTCGCCCTGGCGTTCACCGCCGTATTTATGCTGGCAGGCTGTGAGCAATCCGATGAAACAGTCTCGATGTATCAGAATGCCGATGACTGCTCGTCAGCCACCGGTAAAAGCGCGGAATGTACCACTGCCTATAATAATGCTCTGAAAGAAGCAGAACGTACTGCGCCGAAATACGCCACCCGTGAAGACTGTATCGCCGAGTTCGGTGAAGGTCAGTGCCAGCAGGCACCGGCTCAGGCTGGCATGGCACCTGAAAACCAGGCGCAGGCCCAGTCCAGCGGCAGCTTCTGGATGCCGCTGATGGCAGGCTACATGATGGGCCGCATGATGGGCGGTGGAATGGGCTTCCAGCAGCAGCCGCTGTTCAGCTCCAAAAATCCATCCAGCCCGGCCTACGGTAAATACACCGATGCGAGCGGCAAAAACTACGGCGCAGCGACGCCAGGCCGTTCGATGACGGTTCCGAAAACCGCGATGGCGCCAAAACCTGCGACCACCAGCACCGTGACGCGCGGTGGCTTTGGCGACTCCGTGGCGAAACAAGCGACCATGCAGCGTAGCGCGACAGGTTCCACCACGCGCTCAATGGGCGGCTGATAATGGAACGAGTCAGTATTGTCGAGCGCCCGGACTGGCGCGAAAAAGCCACCGAATATGGTTTCAACTTCCACACCATGTACGGCGAACCGTACTGGTGTGAAGATGCCTATTACAAGCTCACCCTCGCCCAAGTCGAAAAACTGGAAGAGGTGACTGCCGAACTGCACCAGATGTGCCTCAAGGTGGTGGAAAAGGTGGTTGCCAGCGATGAGCTGATGACCAAATTCCGCATTCCAAAGCATACCTGGGGTTTTGTACGTCACGCCTGGCAGACCCACCAGCCTTCGCTCTATTCACGCCTCGATCTGGCGTGGGACGGCGTAAGCGATCCTAAGCTGCTGGAAAATAACGCCGATACGCCAACCTCGCTGTACGAAGCAGCGTTCTTCCAGTGGATCTGGCTTGAAGATCAGGCGGCGGCGGGCAATCTGCCGGAAGGCAGCGATCAGTTCAACTCCTTGCAGGAAAAATTGATCGAGCGCTTCGCTGAACTGCGCGAGCAGCACGGATTTAATTATCTGCATCTGGCCTGCTGTCGCGATACCGTTGAAGATCGCGGGACCGTGCAATATCTGCAGGACTGCGCAGCCGAAGCGGAAGTGGCCACTGAGTTCCTGTATATCGAAGATATCGGTTTAGGCGAGCGCGGCCAGTTTACGGATACGCAGGACCAGGTGATTAGCAATCTGTTCAAGCTCTATCCGTGGGAATACATGCTGCGCGAAGTGTTCTCCACCAAGCTGGAAGACGCGGGCGTGCGCTGGCTGGAACCGGCCTGGAAGAGCATTATCTCTAACAAAGCGCTGCTGCCGATGCTGTGGGAGATGTTCCCGAACCACCCTAACCTGCTGCCGGCGTATTTCGCCGAAGATGATTATCCGCCGATGGATAAATACGTCATTAAGCCGATCTTCTCCCGCGAAGGGGCGAACGTTTCCATTATTGAAAACGGTAAAACCCTCGAAGCGGCGGAAGGCCCGTACGGCGAAGAAGGAATGATCGTGCAGGAGTTCTATCCGCTGCCGAAATTTGGCGACAGCTATGTGCTGATTGGCAGCTGGCTTATCAACGATCAGCCTGCGGGGATTGGGATTCGCGAAGATCGCGCGTTGATCACCCAGGATCTGTCGCGCTTCTATCCGCATATTTTTGTGGAGTGATGGATTTGCCGGGTAGTGGCTTCGCCTTACCCGGCCTGCAAAATCGCACGAACCTGAAGCCCGGTAAGCGCAGCGCTACCGGGCTTTTCGTTAGCCAATTTGCACCGACAGCATACTCAAACTGCCCATCTCGATGCCCTCCACCGGCACGGTCACCGGTTCGCTGCCGTCCCACGCGCCCAGCACGTACAGCAGCGGCAGGAAGTGCTCCGCCGTTGGATTAGAGAGCGAACCGCCCTCGTGATCCAGATAGTTCACCAGCGGATGTTCTTCCGCAGGTCCTTGCCAGGTGAGATTGGCTTTTACAAAATCATTGAACGACGTGGCCCATGGGTATGGCGTGTTTTCGCCGTGCCAGCGGGCCGTGCGCAGGTTGTGCACCACGTTACCGCTCGCCACCAGCATGATGCCTTCATCGCGCAGTTTTGCCAGCTTGCGCCCGATTTCAAGGTGCCACGCCGCCGGTTTGGTGCTGTCGATGCTCAGCTGCACCATGGGGATATCGGCATCCGGATACATTTTGATCAGCACGCCCCAGGAGCCATGGTCGAAGCCCCAGGCCTCTTTATCCAGCGTCACCGGAACAGGCGCCAGCAACTCCACCAGCTGTTGTGCCAGCGCTGGCGAACCCGGTGCAGGGTAATGGGTGTCATACAGCGCCTGCGGGAAGCCGCCAAAATCATGAATGGTTTTCGGTGCTTCCATGGCCGTGACGCCGGTGCCGCGCGTAAACCAGTGTGCAGAGATCACCACGATGGCCTTCGGACGCGGCAACGTCTCGCCCAGGTGACGCCAGGCACGCGTATAGACGTTATCTTCCAGAACGTTCATCGGACTACCGTGGCCCAAAAACAGTGCTGGCATACGAGAAGAAGTCATGGTGATATCCTTACATAGGGTGTTTATTTAATGTCACTACATTACCCGCTATCTGCACAACAAGAACTCAGATAAGCGTGATGAAGATCTTCAGAAAATTTGAATGTAAGAAATATGTAAAGCCGGGAATGCCCTCTCGCTTTGCAGCAGATTAGTCATTAACATTAATGAGAATCATTATCACAAGGAGCATTGAATGTCAGTACCCTTGATTCTGACGATACTTGCGGGTGCCGCCACCTTCATCGGTGCCATTCTTGGCGTGCTCGGACAAAAGCCTTCGAACCGCGTGCTGGCGTTTTCTCTCGGCTTTGCCGCCGGGATTATGCTGCTGATCTCCCTGATGGAGATGCTGCCTGCGGCACTCGGCACCGAAGGGATGTCGCCGGTTCTCGGCTACGGCATGTTTGTCGTGGGCCTGCTGGGGTATTTCGGTCTCGACCGGATGTTACCCCATGCGCATCCGCAGGATCTGATGCAGAAAAGCGTCAAACCGTCGCATGGCAACATCAAACGCACGGCCATTTTGCTCACCCTCGGCATCAGTCTGCACAACTTCCCTGAAGGTGTCGCCACCTACGTGACGGCGAGCAATAACCTTGAGCTGGGCTTTGGGATTGCGCTGGCGGTGGCGTTGCACAATATTCCTGAAGGACTGGCCGTCGCTGGCCCGGTTTACGCTGCGACAGGCTCAAAACGCACGGCGGTTTTTTGGGCCGGGATTTCGGGTCTGGCGGAGATATTAGGCGGCGTGCTGGCGTGGCTGATTCTGGGCAGCATGATCTCCCCGGTGGTAATGGCCGCAATTATGGCTGCGGTGGCGGGGATTATGGTCGCGCTGTCCGTAGACGAACTGATGCCGCTGGCGAAAGAGATCGACCCTAACAATAATCCCAGCTACGGCGTGCTATGTGGAATGTCGGTGATGGGATTAAGTCTGGTACTGCTGCAAACAGCAGGAATTGGATAAAAAAAAACGCCGGGATAACCCGGCGTTTTTTATTTAGCTGGCTTTACGTTCATGCGCCTGGCGGTAGGCCACCAGATCTTCGATGGTCACCACAGCCATATTGTGTTTCTTCGCAAACTCGATGCACTCCGGCGCACGCGCCATGGTGCCGTCATCGTTGGTCAGTTCACACAGCACACCCGCAGATTTAAAGCCTGCCAGCGTCACCAGATCGATGGTCGCTTCAGTGTGGCCGCCGCGCGTCAACACGCCGCCCGGCTGCGCGCGCAGTGGGAAAACGTGGCCAGGACGGTTCAGGTCTGATGGCTTAGCATTATCCGCGGTGGCGGCACGCACGGTCGTCAGGCGGTCAGCAGCAGAAACGCCGGTGGTCACACCGTGCGCGGCTTCGATGGTGACGGTAAAACCGGTACCGAATGCGCTGGTGTTGTTTTCGACCATCATCGGCAGATCGAGCTGTTTACGACGTTCGTCGGTCAAACAAAGACACACGATGCCACTGCCGTGACGAATGGTCAGCGCCATCTGTTCAACGGTCATGGTTTCAGCGGCGAAAATCATATCGCCTTCGTTTTCACGGTCTTCATCATCGAGAACCATCACACCGCGATGTTCACGGAGTGCGGTAAGAGCAAGCTCTACACGGTCAGTAGAGGTGCCAAAAGCGGAAAGTAGCGTCTGATTCATGGTAAAAAAACCTCATTAAAATTATGGTTACCAGAATCAGGGCAGTCTTAGGAGCACCGCGTAAGCGGTAAAAAAATAACGTGAGCGGGCCTTGCCCGGCTTGATCGTTACTCTCTCCCATCCGGACTCTAACCGTCGGCTCCGGAATTACACCGGATCTGCTGACCTTTGAGTTTTCACCCAAAGCGCTCGCGGGCTTTCAGCGCAAGGCTGATTTACCGCCGGTGGGGAATTTCGCCCCGCCCTGAGAATAAGCGAGATAACTATAACGCTATTGATTATGCTGGGCAATGCATAAGCATCAAACAATTCTGGATTTGCATTTCATCATCCAAATTGCCTCTGCGTCGACGGCCCCCTCAACCCCCGTTCACATCGTTAATGTGACTTTGGGTGGATTTCACGCTTACCGCATCGCAAATGATTTTGTGCAAAAGATCGCGGGTAACGCGCTACAATGTTCGCTAACACCTTCTGATCAAGGGAAACGACCATGATTGACCCGAAAAAAATTGAACAAATTGCCCGTCAGGTTCATGAATCTATGCCGAAAGGTATTCGTGAGTTTGGCGATGACGTCGAGAAGAAAATCCGCCAGGTGCTGCAGTCGCAGCTGACGCGTCTTGATCTGGTGAGCCGTGAAGAGTTCGACGTGCAGACGCAAGTGCTGCTGCGCACCCGTGAAAAGCTGGCGCTGCTGGAGCAACGCCTGACCGAGCTGGAAAACCGCAGCCAGCCCGCAGAAGTGAAACCGGCACCGGCGATTCCGCCCGTCGACGAAGCATAAAAAAGCCGGGTGGCGCCTGCGCCTTACCCGGCCTGCAAATCGGAAAACAAAACGGCAACCTCAGTTGCCGTTTTTTGTATTTGCGCCCTCTCACTGTGGAGAAGGTTAAGTGAGGGCATCAGCCCGCACCAATCCCATTTTACTGGCTGTCTTTCTGGATCTTCTTAATGATGTTGGTGGTGGAACACCCGTCCTCAAAATTGAGCACCATCACTTCGCCGCCGTTGGCCCAGACCTCTTCACTCCCCGCAATCTGCTCCGGCTTATAGTCGCCGCCCTTCACCAGCAGATCCGGCAGAATGCCAGCAATCAGACGCTGTGGCGTGTCTTCTTCAAAAGAGACCACCCAGTCGACCGCTTCCAGCGCGCCGAGCACAATCATGCGCTGCTCCAGTGGGTTCACCGGACGCGTTTCGCCCTTCAGACGTTTGGTAGACGCATCGCTGTTCACCGCGACAATCAGACGATCGCCAAGCTTACGCGCATTCGCCAGATACGAAACGTGGCCGGCGTGCAGAATGTCGAAGACGCCGTTGGTCATGACCACTTTCTCGCCGCGCTTGCGCGCCGCAGCCACCGCAGTTTTCAGTTCGTCTTCGCTCATCACGCCAAAACCGGTATCCGCACGTCCGCGTACCGCATTTTCCAGCTCGATCGGCGAAACGGTAGACGTCCCCAGTTTACCGACCACGACGCCTGCCGCCGCGTTGGCAAAGTAGCAAGCCTCTTCCAGTGAATTGCCCGCCGCCAGCGTCGCCGCCAGCACGCCAATCACCGTATCGCCTGCACCGGTCACGTCGTACACTTCCTGCGCCTGCGTCGGCATATGCAGCGGCGCTTTGCCCGGCTGCAGCAGCGTCATACCCTGCTCAGAGCGGGTCACCAGCAGAGCGGAGAAGTCGAAATCGGCGATGATTTTCATCCCGCGCTCCACGATCTCTTCTTCGTTTTTGCATTTGCCCGCCACCGCTTCAAATTCGGATAGGTTAGGCGTCAGCAGCGTCGCGCCGCGATAGCGTTCAAAATCGGTCCCTTTCGGGTCGATCAGCACCGGCACACCCGCTTTACGCGCCAGCTGAATCATCTGCTGTACGCTGGCGAGCGCACCTTTAGCGTAGTCAGACAGCACCAGGGCGCCGATATTGCCCAGTGCCTGCGCGATACGTTCGTGCAGCGGCTCAGGATCAACACCTTCAAAACCTTCTTCAAAGTCGAGGCGGATCAGTTGCTGGTTGCGGGACAGCACGCGCAGTTTGGTGATGGTTGGATGCGTTGGCACAGAAACGAAATCACACTTCACATTCACGTCGGCCAGCGTTTTGCTGAGCGCGCGTGCCGCATCGTCAATACCGGTTAGCCCTACCAGACGCGAATGCGCGCCGAGAGAAGCAATATTCATCGCCACGTTTGCCGCGCCGCCGGGGCGCTCTTCAATGGTATCGACTTTCACGACCGGGACCGGTGCTTCCGGGGAGATGCGGCTTGTCGGCCCGTACCAGTAGCGGTCCAGCATCACATCACCGACAACCATAACTCCAGCACGTTCAAACTCTGGCAGTGTTACTTTCATTCCTGACTCCAGAAAGATTCACAATTTGCGCGCGATAATATCACACTTGTTTTGTTACGCACGGTTCCACCAGCCACTTCTGCCAGCTGGTTCGAACGCGTTCTCGCTCAATGCTGAAACATTCCGCCGCCACATGGCCCGGCTGTTCCTGTAACGCCAGATGATGCAATTCATCGCGAAGCGTGGTGTAGGCGTGGGTCAACGCCTGCGCTTCTTGCTCATCCATAATGTCGTTTTGCGCCAGCAGTTCCAGAATGCGCACGTTATCAGACCAGCGCGTCAGCTTCGGCTTGTCGTGCGCATGACGAAGCACCAGATACTGCGTAATAAACTCGATATCGGTGATCCCGCCCTCATCGGCTTTGATATCAAAGCGATCGCGATGCTTGTTACCGAGATGGGCGCGCATCTTCTCGCGCATCTCCCGTACTTCGGTTTGCAGGGTTTCGCCCTCACGCGTTGCGGTAAGCACATCACGGCGAATGGCGTCGAACTGCGTTTTCAGTTGCGGATCGCCATAAACCACGCGGGCACGCACCAGCGCCTGATGTTCCCACGTCCAGGCTTCGTTTTGCTGATAATCCGCAAACGACTCGGTAGACGTGACCAGCATCCCCGCCGCGCCAGACGGGCGCAGGCGCGCATCCACTTCGTACAAAATCCCGGAGGAGGTGCGGGTGCTGAAGAGGTGCATAATGCGCTGCGCCAGACGCAGGTAAAACTGACGCCCGTCGATTTCGCGATCGCCATCGGTCATGACATCCACCGGGCAATCGTGCAGGAAAATCAGATCCAGATCGGAGCTGTAGCCCAGCTCCCAGCCGCCCAGTTTGCCGTAGCCGACCACGGCAAAACCCCGTCCTTCGCGATCCGCCAGATGTTTTGGCTGACCGTAGCGCACGACCATTTGGCTCCAGGCCTGCTGGACTACCGCGTCGATGATCGCTTCCGCCAGCCAGGTTAAATGGTCGCTGACTTTCATCACCGGCAGGGTGCCCGCGATATCGGCCGCCGCCACGCGCAGCATCTGGGCCTGTTTAAACTGACGCAGCGCTTCGAGCTGTTGCTCTTCGTCCTCTTCCGGCACGCGCAGCAGATACTGACGCAGTTCGTCGCGATACGCATCCATCGCTGTCGGTTGATAGAGGGTGTTAGGGTCAAGCAGCTCATCCAGCAGCAGCGGGTAGCGCGCCAGTTTGCTCGCCACCATCGGCGATGCGGCGCAGAGTGAAATTAAATGTTTGAGCGCACCGGGGAATTCACTCAGCAGCTCAAGATAGGTCGTGCGGGTGATGATGCCGGTGAGCAGCGGCGTCAGGCGCGACAACGGGATCGGCGCATCCGCCCGCGAGCAGACGTTGCTCAGCAGGTGCGGCATCAGGTGGTCGAGCACCTGTCGCCCGCGCGGGCCGATGGCGCGCTTGTTCATCTCCATGCGGAAATCGGCGATCAGCGCCACCACACGATGGCGGTCGTCGTCGCTCAAATGGGCCAATACCGGCGTGGTGTCATCTTCCTGCAGCGCATCCTGCCACAGCTCGCGCCAGTGTTCGGACAGCGTATCGTCCGGCGATTCGCTCTCGTCATCGCCAATCAAATCGTTAAAGATGCGTCGAACGCCCGCCATATGGGCGTCCAGCGTCTCCGTCAGCCCCTGCCAGTCGTCAACGCGCATGCCCCAGGCCAGCCGCGCGCGGTTCAGATCGTCGCCCGGCAGCGTCTGGGTCTGTTCGTCATTGATGCTTTGCAGCAGGTTTTCGAGGCGACGCAGATAAAGATAGGCATCGTGCAGAGTCTGCGCGTCCCCCTCCGGCAGCAGATGCAGCTGTTCGATGGCCTTCAGCGTCGGCAGCAGCGAGCGGGACTGCAGGGAAGGCTCACGCCCACCGCGAATCAGCTGGAACACCTGCACGATAAATTCGATTTCACGGATACCGCCCGCGCCGAGCTTGATATTGTCTTTCAGACCCCGGCGGCGCACCTCGCGGGCAATCATCCCTTTCATATTACGCAGGGACTGAATGACGCTGAAATCGATATAGCGGCGGAACACGAACGGGCGCAGCATGGCGCGCAATTCACTGGCGTAGATGTCGTCTTTGTCGCCCATGATCCGTGCTTTGACCATCGCGTAGCGCTCCCAGTCGCGCCCCTGCTCCTGGTAATAATCTTCCAGCGCGGCAAAGCTCAGCACCAGCGGGCCGCTATCACCGAACGGGCGCAGGCGCATATCCACGCGATAGACGAAACCGTCCTGGGTTGGCTGATCCAGGGCTTTGATCAGCCGCTGGCCGAGACGGGTGAAGAACTGCGCGTTATCCAGTTCGCGGCGGCCCCCACGGGTCGCGCCCTTTTCCGGCCAGGCGAAGATCAGGTCGATATCCGACGAGAAATTCAGCTCACCGCCGCCCAGTTTCCCCATGCCTAAAATCATCAGCGGCTGCGGCGTGCCCTCTTCACTGCACGGCGTGCCCCACTCTTTGCAGCAGGCGTCGTAGAGCCAGTCGCGCGCGGCGACAATCAGCGTTTCCGCCAGACAGCTCAACTGCTGCAGAGTGCTCTCTTCGCTCACCAGCGCCAGCGACTGCGCCCAGGCGATACGCACCATCACGCGACGGCGGAACTGGCGTAAAACGCGCATCAGCGTCGGCTCGTCTGCCACCTCTGCCAGCGCGTCGCTCAGCCACTGAGCGTAGTGCTGCCATTCGTCGGCCTGCGGCGGTGCCGCTTCCAGTTCAGCCAGCCAGTCAGGATTCGCGGTGATGCTCTCCTGCACAAAATCACTAAAAGTAAGCACTTGCTGCGCCTGCTCACTCAGTGAGGCGGCGGGTAATGACTCCGGCAGACGCGCACAAACCGTCTGCCAGTGCTGCTGAAGCTGTGAAGAAAGCGGCATCATGGGGTTCCTTGCCTGAGTTAACGTTTTCCGCTGTGCAGCCAGAACGGCTCTTGCGAAATAGCCTCGTTACGGAAATGTTCAATTTCAATACGCTGGCGCGTCTCAATGGCATGGCGAAGCCCCTGCCAGTTCTCCAGCCACGCCTGCGCTTTCGGCCCATCGTAACTTCCCGATAGCAGCAGAACGCTGTCGATATCACGGTTCAGACGTACCAGCTGATCGCTGTACTGATCGCCCAGCGGGCGGTCAAAAATGGTTTTCAGCTCGGAGTTGCTGCGGGACAAATGGGTATCCGCAAAACGCTTAAACGACTCGGCGATTTTCTTCTGGGTTTTATCATCCAGAAAACGCTGCCAGCCGCGCGTCACCAGGAATTCCGTTAACGCCAGTTTGGCGGCCGCGGTTTGCGGGCTGTAGACCGCCGTTTCGGCAGAGACATCAGTGGCCATCAGCGTTTCGGTCTGGGTCAAAAAATCACGTAAGTGAGTGCTCGCTTTACGCGGTACGACGCCGCCAAACAGCGTCAGGGTGCTGCGTACCAGGCCCATCGCCGCAATCACATGTTTTTTCGCGTCGCTCACGCCGCGTATCCACAGCTCCTCGTGGTACTGCCACTGGCTCAGGGCCAGCTCCAGCGAGGCTTCCAGGCCCTGCTCCACGCTGGATTTGGGTGCCACGTGCAGGATGGTGGTAGCTTTCACCTGACGCGGCGCATTTCCCGCCGCCAGATGGTAGCCGCGCGCGGCCTTGCTCAGGCTGCCCTGACGCAGCCCCGACTGGCCCACCAGCTTACGTGCCAGTTTGAGCACGTCGTCAGCGCTGCCTTCCAGCAGTTCAAGCTCCAGCTCGCAAATCGGTTCCTGGAACTCGCCCGCTTTCACTTCGCCCCGATCGAGGGCAATTTCGATGCGGCTTTTGCCTTCGTTCACCAGCCACTTTTCACGCCAGAAATCGGTGCTGAACAGTGGCTGAACCTGCGCTGACAGCCCGTCCGGCAGTTCACCGTTCGGCCAGACTTCCGCCGGAAGACGATTCAGCTCAAGTTCTGGCTTTTCAATGTCGATATTGTATTCAGGACGCTGATGCAAACCGCCCACCACACGCCCGGCAATTTTCATCGTCATTTCATAGCGCCCGTTCGCACCACGGATGCGCAGCCCCATATCGTGACGACGCAGCCAGTTATCCGCCGTTTCGTAATAGATATTGAGGAGTTGCACCGGCTCGTGGTGCTCGCTGGTCAGCTGATTCAGATGGTTACGCAGCGCATCAACGCTGCCCGTTTCGACGATAAATTTTAATTCGATCTCTTGTGCCATAGCCCTGTACTTTCGGTTGCGTCACAGCCGCGTCAATGAAGGCGAACTTCCTCGCCATTTGTTTGTCAGTACATAGTATTTTGCGCCAAATTGCCACGCAATGAGCAATTTGAGGGGTGTAAAAGTCTGAAGCCGTGACACAGATGATTCCGATTGCTGACGAATGCTTTGCGTGGAGACACTGTTGCCACTACTATCGTTCCACTTTTTATGAAAATAACGACTAATGATGCTTAAATTACGCCTGATTGGACTGACTTTACTTGCTTTCAGCGCCGCGACTGCGGTCCACGCTGAAGAGAAACGTTACGTTTCCGACGAATTGAACACCTGGGTACGTAGCGGCCCTGGAGATAATTATCGCCTCGTGGGTACGGTGAATGCCGGCGAGGAAGTGGTTCTGTTACAGACAAATCAGGACAGTAATTACGGTCAGGTGCGCGACAGTACCGGCCGTACGTCGTGGATCCCGCTGAAAGAGCTGAGCACCGTGCCGAGCCTGCGCACCCGCGTGCCGGATCTGGAAAATCAGGTGAAAACCCTGACCGATAAGCTGACCAATATCGACACCACCTGGAACCAGCGCACGGCTGAAATGCAGCAGAAAGTGGCCCAGAGTGACAGCGTGATCAACGGCCTGAAAGAAGAGAACCAGAAGCTTAAAAACGAGCTGATTGTGGCGCAGAAAAAAGTGAGCGCCGCCAATCTGCAGCTCGATGACAAACAGCGCACCATCATCATGCAGTGGTTTATGTATGGCGGCGGCGTGCTGGGCGTAGGTCTGGTACTCGGTCTGGTTCTGCCACATCTGATCCCAAGCCGTAAGCGTAAAGATCGCTGGATGAACTAATTCGTCTTATTCACCATACTTACGTATTATCAGGTGAAAAGAGAATTGGGGAGTTTACGGCGTGAAGATTTATCTGGTCGGTGGTGCGGTTCGTGATGCGTTGTTAGGTCTGCCGGTCAAAGATAAAGACTGGGTCGTGGTGGGCGCCACGCCAGAAGAGATGCTTAACGCGGGCTACCAGCAGGTAGGCCGCGATTTTCCTGTGTTTCTTCACCCTAAAAGCCGCGAAGAGTACGCCCTGGCACGCACGGAGCGCAAAGCCGGTTTTGGTTACACCGGTTTTACCTGCTACGCCGCGCAGGACGTTACGCTCGAGCAGGATCTGCTGCGCCGCGATCTGACGATTAACGCCCTGGCACAGGACGACGACGGTCATATCGTCGACGCCTACGGCGGCCAGAACGATCTGCACAACCGAATTTTACGCCACGTCTCCCCGGCGTTCTCTGAAGATCCGCTGCGCGTCCTGCGCGTGGCGCGCTTCGCTGCCCGTTATGCCCATTTGAGCTTCCGCATCGCCGACGAAACCATGGCCTTAATGACCGCCATGACCGACGCGGGCGAGCTGGAACATCTCACGCCGGAACGCGTCTGGAAAGAGACGGAGAACGCCCTAACCACCCGCAATCCGCAGGTCTTTTTCCAGGTGCTCCGCGACTGTGGCGCGCTGAAGGTGCTGTTCCCGGAAATCGACGCCCTGTTTGGCGTCCCGGCTCCGGCGAAGTGGCATCCGGAAATCGATACCGGCGTTCATACCCTGATGACGTTAAGCATGGCGGCGATGCTCAGCCCGGACGTGGATGTGCGTTTCGCGACGCTCTGTCACGATCTGGGCAAAGGGTTAACGCCGAAAGCGCTCTGGCCGCGCCATCACGGGCACGGCCCGGCGGGCGTCAAACTGGTAGACAATATTTGCCAGCGCCTGCGCGTGCCCAATGAGATCCGCGATCTGGCGAAGCTGGTCGCTGAATTCCACGACCTGATCCACACCTTCCCGATCCTCAAACCGGCCACCATCGTGAAGCTGTTTGACAGCATTGATGCGTGGCGAAAACCGCAGCGCGTCGAGCAGGTCGCCCTGACCAGCGAAGCGGATGTCCGTGGGCGCACCGGCTTTGAAGCCTGTGACTATCCGCAAGGACGTTTGCTGCGCGAAGCGTGGGAGATCGCCAGAGCGGTGCCGACGAAAAACGTGGTTGAAGCCGGATTTAAAGGCCCGGCAATCCGCGACGAGTTAACTAAACGGCGGATTCAGGCGGTAACGGACTGGAAGGAAACGCGTTGCCCCCAGCCAAAAGACTGAGGGCAGTGAGTGGCTTAGAAGAAGACCACGTAAACGGCCGCTGCGACGATAAAGCGGTAGATCGCAAACGGGATGAACGAGATACGTTTGATGATTTGCAGGAAGGTTTTGATCGCCACCAGCGCGACCAGGAACGCGGTCACAAAGCCCACGGCGAACATCGGAATGTCACCCACCGTCAGGAAGTGGAAGCTCTTATAGAGATCCAGCGCGGTAGCCCCCATCATCATTGGCACCGCCAGCAGGAACGAGAACTCCGACGCCGCATAGCGGCTCACGCCCATCAGCATCCCGCCGGAAATGGTCGCCCCTGAACGAGAAAAGCCCGGCCAGAGCGCCAGACACTGGAAGCAGCCGATGATAAACGCCTGGCGATAGGTCATATCGTCCAGACCCGGCGCTTTCGGCTCTTTGGGTTTCAGCAGTTCCGCCGCTATCAGCAGCACACCGCCGACCACCAGCGCATACATCACGTTAATTGGGTTAAACAGCGATTTGATCGTGTCGTGGAAAACCAGCCCCAGCACCACCGCCGGAACCATCCCAAGCAGGATGTGAATCAGCGTCAGACGCCCTTTCCCTTCGCCTTCATGCTGCGGCGGGCGGCCAAAGTGAATGCCGATAAGACCGAACAGGCGACGCCAGAACATCACCACCACGGCCAGAATGGAACCCAGCTGAATGACCACTTCAAACGTTTTTGCCGTTTCGCCTTCAAAGCCGAGCAAATGACCGACAATGATCATGTGTCCGGTACTGGAAACGGGCAAAAACTCCGTCAATCCTTCGACCACACCCAGTATTGCCGCCACCAGCAGCGAGTGTACATCGCTCATCTATTAACCCTTCTAAAAATGTAAAAAACGGCGAACCTCAATGGACGCCGTGAAAGAGACAGCTTTAAGACCGGTATAACCGAAAATGGTTTAGCGATTATGACGTTAAATCTTTGCTTTAAGATTTTTGCCACGCTCAATGATCACGCCGACGTTCGCCGCGCGCGCCACGGCACCCGGTTTGCTGAGTTTAATGCGCACCCACGGCGAATTGAAACGGCTTAACAGCAGTTCAGCCACCTCTTCCGCTACGCGCTCCACCAGCGCGAAACGTTGCCCTTCGACATGCTTCACCACCGTTTCGCTGATATCCGCATAGCTCAGGCAGTCTTTAACATCATCACTTTTTGCGGCCAGGCGGTTATCCCAGCCCATTTCGATATCGAACACCAGCTTCTGCTCGATGGTCTGTTCCCAGTCGTAAACACCAATTGTGGTGATTACCGAAAGTTGCTCTATAAATACAATATCCATCACGACCTGCCTGCTTTTTGGCTAAACCGGATACCACTTCCGGCGAATTATGCGTATTATCCACAGATGCAGAGAATACAGATACATTTTCAAAACGGAACAGCGTTATGAGTGCAATCGCGCCTGGAATGATCTTCCTCGCTTACCTTTGCGGCTCAATCTCCAGCGCCATTCTGGTCTGCCGCATCGCCGGATTGCCTGACCCTCGCGTCAGCGGTTCCGGGAATCCAGGGGCGACCAATGTATTACGAATTGGCGGCAAGGGAGCAGCCGTAGCGGTATTGATCTTTGATGTTCTGAAAGGGATGTTACCCGTCTGGGGCGCCTATGCGCTGGGCGTCACGCCGTTCTGGCTGGGGCTTATCGCCATCGCTGCCTGTCTGGGCCACATCTGGCCGATATTCTTTGGTTTTAAAGGCGGCAAAGGCGTCGCCACTGCGTTTGGCGCAATCGCCCCCATCGGCTGGGATTTAACCGGCGTGATGGCAGGCACCTGGCTGCTGAGCGTATTGTTGAGCGGCTACTCGTCGCTGGGCGCAATTGTCAGTGCGCTGATCGCCCCGTTTTATGTCTGGTGGTTTAAACCCCAGTTCACCTTCCCGGTCTCCATGCTCTCCTGCCTGATTCTCCTGCGTCATCACGACAACATTCAGCGTCTGTGGCGCCGCCAGGAAACAAAAATCTGGACCCGATTTAAGAGAAAGAAAAAAGATCCGCAGTAGTTCGGACCACGAGAATTCCAGAAACCGGCTCAGAAATGAGCCGGTTTTTTTCATCTATCCATAAGCGACTCATATGACAGGGTTCATTTCTGCCAGGGCATACTGAAGCAGAAAATGGCGAGCGGATGGATGCAGCATGTTAGCAACCCAGGTGACTGATAACGCGTATAAAGGCTGGCAGGCGTCGCTTGCGTTGCAGTTTCGCCACACCCCGCAAAAAACCGTCCTGCACTCGGCGCGACACATCGGCCCCCTTACCGTTCAGCGTCCGTTTTATCCCGAAGACGAAACCTGTCATCTCTATCTGTTGCACCCGCCCGGTGGCATTGTCGGCGGCGATTCGCTCGATATTTCAGTCCAGCTGGCAGCGAACAGCCATGCGCTGATCACCATGCCGGGTGCCAGCAAGTTTTACCGTAGCAGCGGCGCGCAGGCGCATCTTAATCAGCATTTTCATGTTGAGGAGCAGGCGACGCTTGAGTGGCTGCCGCAGGACACGATTTTTTTCCCCGGCGCTGACGCCCGGCTTCGCTCGGTGTTCCATCTGCATCACTCCAGTACCCTGCTGGCGTGGGAGCTGCTGTGCCTGGGCCGTCCGGTGATCGGTGAAACCTTCAGCCACGGCAACCTGGAAAGTCGGCTGGAGGTGTGGCTCGACGACGAACCGTTGCTCGTGGAACGTCAGCACCTGCGCGATGGCGATCTCACGCCGGTGGCGGCTCATCCGTGGACAGGCACCCTGCTCTGTTATCCGGCAAACGAAGCTCTGCTGGACGGCGTGCGCGAACGGCTGGCAGCGCTTGGTAATTTTGCCGGAGCAACGCTCACCGATGGCCTGCTGTCGGTGCGTTTTCTCTCTCACGACAACCTGATTTGCCAGCAGGCGATGCGCGACATCTGGCAATACCTGCGACCACAGGTTACCGCTAAAGCGCCTCACGCCCCCCGAATCTGGCAGACCTAAGAGAATCCTATGGAACTGACTCCCAGAGAAAAAGACAAGCTGTTGCTGTTCACCGCCGCGCTGGTCGCGGAGCGCCGCCTCGCACGTGGCGTCAAACTTAATTACCCGGAATCGGTCGCGCTGATCAGCGCCTTCATTATGGAAGGGGCGCGAGACGGGCAAACCGTGGCGGAGCTGATGGAAGCGGGTCGCCATGTGCTGACGCGCGCGCAGGTGATGGAAGGCGTGCCGGAGATGATCCCGGATATTCAGGTGGAAGCCACCTTCCCGGACGGCTCTAAGCTCGTCACCGTTCACAACCCGATCCTGTGAGGGGAAACCGATGATCCCAGGCGAATATCAGATTAAACCCGGCCAGATCGCCCTTAACGTGGGGCGCAAAACCCAGCGCACGATCGTCGAAAATCACGGCGATCGACCGATTCAGGTGGGATCGCATTACCACTTTTACGAAGTGAATCCGGCGCTGAAATTCGATCGCGAATCCACAAAAGGCTATCGCCTTAACATTCCGGCGGGCACTGCGGTGCGCTTCGAACCGGGGCAAAAGCGCGAAGTGACGCTGGTACAGGTCGCCGGGGCGCAGCGCATTTTCGGTTTTCGCGGGGAAGTGATGGGCGAACTGGAGGACCACAATGGCTGAGATTTCGCGTCAGGCGTATGCCGATATGTTTGGCCCTACCACGGGCGATAAAGTGCGGCTGGCCGACACCGAACTGTGGATCGAGGTGGAAAACGATCTCACGATCTACGGCGAAGAGGTGAAATTTGGTGGTGGGAAAGTGATCCGCGACGGAATGGGACAGGGGCAGATGACGGCGCAGGCGTGCGTGGATCTGGTGCTGACCAACGCGCTGATCGTCGATCACTGGGGGATCGTGAAGGCGGATATCGGCGTCAAAGATGGCCGGATCTTCGCCATCGGCAAAGCCGGGAACCCGGATATCCAGCCCGGCGTGACGATCCCGATTGGCGCGGCGACAGAAGTGATCGCCGCCGAAGGTAAGATTGTCACCGCCGGCGGGATCGACACCCACATTCACTGGATCTGTCCGCAGCAGGCGGAAGAGGCGCTGGTCTCCGGCGTCACCACCATGATAGGCGGCGGTACCGGCCCCGCGGCAGGCACCAACGCCACCACCTGTACGCCGGGGCCGTGGTATATCGCGCGAATGTTACAGGCCGCCGATACCCTGCCGGTGAATATCGGCCTGCTGGGCAAAGGCAACGCGTCTAATCCTGACGCCCTGCGCGAACAGGTTGCAGCGGGCGCTATCGGGCTGAAAATCCACGAAGACTGGGGCTCGACGCCCGCGGCGATTAACTGCTCGCTGGAGGTTGCCGAAGAGATGGACATTCAGGTGGCGCTGCACAGCGACACGCTGAACGAAGGGGGCTTTGTCGAAGATACGCTGGCGGCGATTGGCGGGCGAACCATTCACACCTTCCATACCGAAGGGGCGGGTGGCGGCCATGCGCCGGATATTATTACCGCCTGCGCGCACCCGAATATTTTGCCCTCCTCCACCAATCCGACGCTGCCGTACACGGTCAACACCATTGATGAGCATCTCGATATGCTGATGGTTTGCCATCACCTCGATCCGGATATCGCCGAGGACGTGGCTTTTGCCGAATCACGCATCCGCCGGGAAACCATAGCCGCCGAAGATGTGTTGCACGATATCGGCGCTTTTTCGCTGACCTCTTCAGACTCCCAGGCAATGGGCCGCGTGGGCGAAGTGATTATCCGGACCTGGCAGGTGGCGCACCGCATGAAAGTGCAGCGCGGGCCGCTGGCGGAAGAGTCCGGGGAGAACGACAACTTCCGCGTCAAACGCTATGTCGCCAAGTACACCATTAACCCGGCACTGACCCATGGGATCGCCCACGAGGTCGGTTCGATTGAAGCGGGAAAACTGGCGGATCTGGTGGTCTGGTCACCCGCATTTTTTGGCGTTAAACCCGCCACCATCGTTAAAGGCGGAATGATCGCCTGTGCGCCGATGGGGGATATCAACGCATCAATTCCCACGCCGCAACCGGTGCACTATCGCCCGATGTTTGGCTCGCTGGGCGCCGCACGCCACGCCACGCGGCTGACGTTTGTCTCCCAGGCCGCAGCGACCGGCGGTATCCCGCAGCAACTTAACTTACAAAGCGCCATCGCCGTGGTGAAGGGCTGCCGGACGGTGAAAAAGGCCGACATGATCCACAACAGCCTGCAGCCGAATATCACCGTGGATGCGCAAACCTACGAGGTGCGCGTGGACGGTGAACTGATAACCAGCGAACCGGCAGACGTCCTGCCGATGGCGCAACGCTATTTCCTGTTCTGAGGAGAGATGATGATCTACTTAACCCAACGCCTTGATCACCCGCACCCGGTCACCGCAAGCGTCACGCTGCCGATTGATGTGCGGGTGAAAAGCCGCGCCCGCGTGGAGCTGAACGACGGGCGCGAAGCGGGGCTGATGCTGCCACGCGGGCTGCTGCTGCGAGGCGGCGATCTGCTCACCACCGAGGACGGTCTGGAAGTGATCGAAGTGATTGCCGCGCCGGAGTCGGTGTCGGTAGTGCGCTGCGCCGATCCCTATCTGCTCGCGCGCGCCTGTTATCACCTCGGCAACCGCCACGTTCCGCTGCAAATCATGCCCGGCGAGCTGCGCTACCACCACGATCACGTCCTCGATGACATGCTGCGTCAGTTCGATCTCGACGTGACCTTTGCTCATCTGCCGTTTGAACCGGAAGCCGGGGCCTATGCCAGCGAAACCCACGGTCATGCGCATGCGCATTCCCATTAAGGTGCCCTGAAGGAATGGAGCAAAACCGCCAACAGTTACGCCTGATGCAGCTCTCCAGCAGCAGTCTGCCGGTCGGCTCTTTCACCTGGTCCCAGGGGCTGGAGTGGGCGGTGGAAGCGGGCTGGATATCCACCGCGACTGAGTTCAGGCAGTGGCAAATTCAGCAGATGGAGCGAAGTTTTTTGTGCGTCGATCTGCCGCTGTTTATCCGCCTGTACCGCGCCTGTGAGGGAAACGACATTGCCGCCGCAAAACGCTGGACGGCGTATCTGCTCGCCTGCCGCGAAACGCGTGAGCTGCGTGAGGAAGAGCGCAATCGCGGCGCGGCCTTTACCCGGCTGATTAAGAGCTGGGAGCCGGATTGCCCGCCCGAGTGGTTACCGCTGTTTTCCAGCAGCCAGCTGTGCGGCATGGCGTGGCTCGGTGTGCGCTGGGACATTGACGTCCAGTCTTTAGCGTTGAGCCTTGGCTACAGCTGGATGGAGAGCGCCGTCATGGCGGGCGTAAAACTGGTGCCGTTCGGACAGCAGGCCGCGCAGCAGTTAATTATCGAATTGAGCGACCATTTTGCTGCAAAGCTCGGTCAGGCGTGGGAGCGCAGCGATGACGAACTGGGGGCGGCGACACCGCTCTCGGCCATCGCCTCTGCGCGTCACGAAACACAATATTCACGGTTATTCCGATCCTGAGGATTATTTATGGCTGAATACAAACATCCCCTGCGCGTGGGCGTGGGTGGCCCGGTCGGGTCGGGTAAAACCGCCCTGCTGGAGTCCCTGTGCAAAGCGATGCGCGACACCTACCAGCTCGCCGTTGTGACTAACGATATCTACACCAAAGAGGATCAGCGCATCCTGACGGAAGCCGGGGCGCTGGAGCCGGATCGTATTGTCGGCGTGGAGACTGGCGGCTGCCCGCATACCGCGATCCGCGAGGATGCCTCCATGAATCTCGCCGCCGTCGAGGCCTTGAGCGAGAAGTTTGGCAATCTGGATCTGATTTTTGTTGAAAGCGGCGGCGATAATCTGAGCGCCACCTTTAGCCCGGAGCTGGCGGATCTGACGATCTATGTGATTGACGTTGCCGAAGGGGAAAAGATCCCACGCAAAGGGGGGCCGGGGATCACCAAATCGGATTTCCTGGTGATCAATAAAACGGATCTGGCGCCGTACGTCGGGGCGTCTCTTGAGGTGATGGAGCGCGACACAAACCGGATGCGCGGTGAACGCCCGTGGACCTTTACCAACCTGAAAGCAGGCGACGGATTAGCGAAGATTATAGATTTTTTAGAAGTGAAAGGGATGCTGAAGGTTTAAGCGGGATTCGCAGGCATTGCAGGCCGCACATTTGTTGGCCCGGTGAGCGTTGCGCCACCGGGCAAGAGAGACACTTACGCCGCAGGCAGCTCAGCCAGCGGCCAGCGTGGGCGCACAGAGACGCTCAAATCCGCCGTCGCGCCTGCTTTTGCACGCACCATGCCCGCGTAAGCGATCATCGCGCCGTTATCGGTGCAAAATTCCGGACGCGCGTAAAACACTTCGCCGCGACGTTTTTGCATCATCTCCGCCAGCTTCGCGCGCAGCGTACGGTTAGCGCTCACGCCCCCCGCCATTACTAGGCGCTTAAAGCCGGTCTGATCCAGCGCGCGTTTGCACTTGATCATCAGGGTATCCACCACCGCATCCTCAAAGGCGCGAGCGATGTCAGCGCGAGTCTGATCGTCATTTTCATTGTTGCGAATGGTATTCGCCGCAAACGTTTTGAGGCCTGAGAAGCTGAAATCCAGCCCCGGGCGGTCGGTCATCGGACGCGGGAAAACAAAACGTTTTTCAACGCCCTGAGACGCCAGTTTCGACAACATGGGGCCACCCGGATAATCCAGGCCCAGCAGTTTGGCCGTTTTATCGAAAGCTTCACCGGCGGCGTCATCAATGGACTCGCCCAGCAGTTCGTACTCGCCAATACCGGTCACGCTGATCAACTGGGTATGACCGCCGGAAACCAGCAGCGCCACAAACGGAAACTCAGGCGGATTCTCTTCCAGCATCGGTGCCAGAAGGTGCCCTTCCATGTGGTGAACCGCAATCGCCGGAACATCCCACGCAAACGCCAGCGAACGCCCTACGGTGGCACCAACCAGCAGCGCACCGACCAGACCCGGGCCTGCAGTATAGGCAACCGCATCGATATCTTTTGGGGTCAAACCGGACTCTTTCAGCGCCGCCTGAATCAGGGGAACTGTTTTACGCACGTGGTCGCGCGACGCCAGCTCCGGCACCACTCCGCCGTAATCAGCGTGTAATTTCACCTGACTATACAGTTGGTTGGCTAACAGACCTTTTTCGTCGTCGTAAATGGCGATGCCGGTTTCATCGCAGGATGTTTCAATACCCAGTACACGCATGGCTTAATTTACCTCTTTTCTGTACCGCGCAGTGTAGGGCGAATGCGGGTCGATGTATACCCTGAGGGGTGAGTTCGTGTATACTCTTACCCCTTACAAAAGTCCCGTTCAAAAACGGCATTGGTGCTTTACAAAGCAGCATGAGTTGCAGTAAAATTCCGCACCATTTTGAAATAAGCTGGCGCCGATGCCAGCGGCAAACCGAATTTATCAAAGGTGAGAGTTACATGCCGGTAATTAAAGTACGTGAAAACGAGCCGTTCGACGTAGCACTGCGTCGCTTCAAGCGTTCATGCGAGAAAGCAGGTGTTCTGGCGGAAGTTCGTCGTCGTGAGTTCTATGAAAAACCGACTACCGAACGTAAACGCGCTAAAGCTTCTGCTGTGAAACGTCACGCGAAGAAACTGGCTCGCGAAAACGCACGCCGTACTCGTCTGTACTAATCTGTTGAGGGCACACGCCCTCAATGGTCAGACTGAGTTATAGTCGTAAGGCCGTGCTTCCGGAAGGAATGCGCGGCTTATTTTCGTTTATGCGTTAGCAAATACACAAAATCATTCAAGACGCATCACGGCGGCAAGGGAGTGAATCCTCAGCGCTTACATCAGTAAGTGACAGGGTGAACGAGCGCAGCCAACGCAGAAGCAGCTTGAGGGATAAGGTGTAATTTTACGGGGCCTATGGCTGGACGAATTCCACGCGTATTTATCAATGACCTGCTGGCCAGAACCGACATCGTCGATCTTATCGACGCGCGGGTAAAGCTCAAAAAGCAGGGCAAGAACTACCATGCGTGCTGTCCGTTCCATAACGAAAAAACCCCCTCTTTCACCGTAAACGGTGAAAAACAGTTTTATCACTGCTTTGGCTGTGGCGCGCACGGGAATGCTGTCGATTTCCTGATGAACTACGACAAGCTCGAGTTCGTGGAAACCGTCGAAGAACTGGCGGCGATGCACAACCTTGAAGTGCCGTACGAAGCAGGCAGCGGTCCGAGTCAGATAGAACGCCATCAACGACAAACGCTTTACCAGCTGATGGACGGTCTGAATTCGTTTTACCAACAGTCTCTTAAGCAACATGCAGCTGAACCTGCGCGTCAGTATCTGACACAGCGCGGATTGAGCGACGATGTGATTGCGCGTTTCGCTATTGGTTACGCCCCGCCCGGCTGGGACAACGTATTAAAGCGTTTTGGTGGCAATAGCGAAGATCGTAAATCTCTGATCGATGCCGGCATGCTGGTGACAAACGATCAGGGACGAAGCTATGACCGTTTCCGCGAACGGGTGATGTTCCCCATTCGCGACAAACGAGGCCGGGTAATTGGTTTTGGTGGACGCGTGCTGGGTGACGGCATGCCGAAATACCTCAACTCCCCGGAAACCGATATTTTCCACAAAGGTCGCCAGCTGTATGGCCTTTATGAAGCCCAGCAGGATAACGCTGAACCCCGGCGTTTACTGGTGGTCGAAGGCTATATGGACGTGGTCGCGCTGGCGCAGTACGACATCAACTACGCGGTTGCGTCGTTGGGAACGTCCACCACCGCCGACCACATTCAGCTCCTGTTCCGGGCGACGAATAACGTCATCTGTTGTTATGACGGTGACCGTGCCGGACGCGATGCCGCCTGGCGTGCGCTGGAAACTGCACTACCTTATATGACCGACGGGCGCCAGCTGCGCTTTATGTTCCTGCCCGACGGTGAAGACCCGGATACGCTGGTGCGTAAAGAGGGCAAAGCGGCGTTTGAAGCGCGGATGGAGCAGGCTCAGCCACTCTCCACGTTTCTGTTTAACAGCCTGATGCCGCAGGTGGATTTGAGCACACCAGACGGACGCGCCCAGCTGAGCACGCTGGCACTGCCGCTGATTTCTCAGGTTCCGGGCGAAACGCTGCGCATTTACCTGCGCCAGGAGCTCGGCAACAAGCTCGGCATTCTGGATGACAGTCAGCTTGAACGTTTAATGCCTAAACTGGCTGAAAGCGGTGCGGTTCGCCCCGCGCCACAGCTAAAACGCACAACCATGCGTATACTGATAGGGTTACTGGTGCAAAACCCTGAGCTGGCGCCGCAAGTGCCGCCGCTCGCGGGGTTGAACCATGAAAAGTTGCCAGGACTTGGCTTATTTTCAGAACTGGTCAACACGTGTCTGTCGCAACCAGGTCTGACTACCGGCCAACTGTTAGAGCACTATCGCGGCACAAAAGAGGCCGCTACCCTTGAAAAACTGTCGATGTGGGACGATATAGCTGATAAGGACATTGCAGAAAAAACGTTCACCGACTCACTCAACCATATGTTTGATTCGATGCTTGAACTGCGCCAGGAAGAGCTGATTGCTCGCGAGCGTACACATGGCTTAAGCAGCGAAGAGCGCCGGGAACTCTGGATGTTAAATCAGGAACTGGCGAAGAAATAAACTGAACAAAAACCGTTCACGTTGTATCAAAGCAGAGACAACGTGAAGGATGCAGCATTTAACGGCTTAAGTGCCGAATATCGATCGGGAAGCCCCCGGCAGCCGCACTGAGAGGCAGCGGCAAAAATATAAGTACGCCCTCGCTTCAAAGGTTGGCAGCGACACCGCCGACACCAATTAAACGAATTAAGTGTGGATACCGTCTTATGGAGCAAAACCCGCAGTCACAGCTGAAACTTCTTGTCCAACGTGGTAAGGAGCAAGGCTATCTGACCTATGCCGAGGTCAATGACCATCTGCCGGAAGATATCGTCGATTCAGATCAAATCGAAGACATCATCCAAATGATCAACGACATGGGCATTCAGGTGATGGAAGAAGCACCGGATGCCGATGATCTGTTGCTGGCTGAAAACTCCAACAACACCGACGAAGATGCAGAAGAAGCCGCTGCACAGGTGTTGTCCAGCGTTGAGTCTGAAATCGGGCGTACCACTGACCCGGTGCGCATGTACATGCGCGAAATGGGCACCGTTGAACTGTTGACCCGCGAAGGCGAAATCGACATCGCGAAACGCATCGAAGATGGGATCAACCAGGTTCAGTGCTCCGTTGCCGAATACCCTGAAGCGATCACCTATCTGCTTGAGCAGTACGATCGCGTCGAAGCCGAAGAAGCGCGTCTTTCTGACCTGATCACCGGTTTTGTCGATCCGAATGCTGAAGAAGATCTGGCGCCAACCGCGACTCACGTCGGTTCTGAACTGTCTCAGGAAGAGATGGATGATGACGAAGACGAAGAGGAAGAAGACGGCGACGATGACAGCAGCGATGACGACAACAGCATCGATCCTGAGCTGGCGCGCGAGAAATTTGGCGAACTGCGCACCCAGTACGAACTGGCTCGCGACACCATCAAAGCCAAAGGCCGGAGCCATGCCGCCGCTCAGGCCGAGATTCAGAAACTGTCTGAAGTTTTCAAACAGTTCCGCCTGGTGCCGAAACAGTTCGACTACCTGGTGAACAGCATGCGCGTCATGATGGACCGCGTTCGTACTCAAGAACGTATCATCATGAAGCTGTGCGTTGAACAGTGCAAAATGCCGAAGAAGAACTTCATCACTCTGTTCACCGGCAACGAAACCAGCGAAACCTGGTTCAACGCGGCTATCGCGATGAACAAACCCTGGTCTGAAAAACTGCACGACGTGGCTGATGATGTTCAGCGCGGCCTGCAGAAACTGCGTCAAATCGAAGAAGAGACCGGCCTGACTATCGAGCAGGTTAAAGATATCAACCGTCGCATGTCCATCGGCGAAGCGAAAGCCCGCCGTGCGAAAAAAGAGATGGTTGAAGCTAACTTACGTCTGGTTATTTCTATCGCGAAGAAATACACCAACCGTGGTCTGCAGTTCCTGGATCTGATCCAGGAAGGTAACATCGGTCTGATGAAAGCGGTTGATAAGTTTGAATATCGTCGCGGTTACAAATTCTCCACCTACGCAACCTGGTGGATCCGTCAGGCGATCACTCGCTCTATCGCGGATCAGGCGCGCACCATCCGTATCCCGGTGCATATGATTGAGACGATCAACAAACTCAACCGTATCTCCCGTCAGATGCTGCAAGAGATGGGCCGCGAGCCGACGCCAGAAGAGTTGGCAGAGCGCATGCTGATGCCAGAAGACAAGATCCGTAAAGTGCTGAAAATCGCCAAAGAGCCTATCTCCATGGAAACGCCAATCGGCGACGATGAAGATTCGCATCTGGGTGATTTCATCGAGGATACCACCCTCGAGCTGCCGCTGGACTCTGCGACTACCGAGAGCCTGCGTGCTGCCACTCATGACGTTCTGGCGGGCCTCACTGCGCGTGAAGCGAAAGTCCTGCGTATGCGTTTCGGTATCGATATGAATACCGACCACACGCTGGAAGAAGTGGGCAAACAGTTCGACGTTACCCGTGAACGTATTCGTCAGATCGAAGCGAAGGCCCTGCGCAAGCTGCGCCACCCGAGCCGTTCTGAAGTTCTGCGTAGCTTCCTCGACGATTAATCGGCCCTGAAAAGTAAAAAGCTCCCAACCGGGAGCTTTTTTTTCATCTTTTTTCAGCACAGCAGAACCACAAGCCCTTAGCGCCCTCGCACCATCAACGCCTCATCGAGTTCGCGATAGGCTTCGACCAGCTTGTCGAGTGTCGCCCTGTTCAGCCCACTCGGATTTGGCAGCACCCACACCTGCGTCATGCCAATGGTGATTCTCTGCTTGCCCCACTGCGCACCGCGCTGGCTAAAGGCCTGCTCGTACGCCTGCTTGCCAAGGATCGCCAGCGCCGAAGGCTGGTAATCTTCTATTTTCTTCACCAGTTCCCGCCCGCCGCTACGCAGCTCATGCAGATTCACCTCTGTAGCCTGGACTGTCGGGCGCTCCACCAGCATGGTAATCCCGCAGCGGGTATCCAGCAGATGCTGCTCCTCTTCAGGCTTCAGCAGCCGATCGGTGAATCCTGCCTGATGAATGACCTTCCAGAAACGATTTCCCGGATGGGCGAAGTGAAAACCCGTATGGGCGGAAGACTTGCCTGGGTTGATCCCGCAGAACACCACCCGCAGCCCCGGCGCCAGAATATCGTTGATCATCTCACTCCCCGATGAATGTATCTTGTAGTTAGTATAAAGGATTGATAATGCGTTGTTTATAAAAACAGCAGGCAGGAGGGAATGGCTGGATTGCAGCAGGGAGTTACTTTATAATTCACCGCCACGGCCCCTTAGCTCAGTGGTTAGAGCAGGCGACTCATAATCGCTTGGTCGCTGGTTCAAGTCCAGCAGGGGCCACCAAATTTTAGCAGTAAACACATACACTTAGGCCACTCTCGCGAGTGGCCTTTTTGTTATCTGAGCTTTTGATGGCGATGAAATGGCGGTAGACTTCTTACCGCCATTTTCTTTAAGGCATAAAAAACCCGCTCGCGGCGGGTTAGTTTAAAGGGGATAACAGGCGCTAGCCTTTTAGTGCGGATCGCGACACTTTAGGGGTGACTCCACCAGTGGTAACAATAAATCGCTCTACCGATTCCATCGTCACGAAAGTGCAACTGCAATTGATGTTTGTGCACTGATGATAACGTTCTTTGGTATTCTCGCTAAGGTATCGACTCGTACGGGCATGTGCCGCTTGCTTGCACTCAGGACAATGAAACATAACTGGCTCCGCAAATTCACTAATAGTGAATTTATAATACCCAAAAAATCACTAAATGGGTATTGTTTTATGCCTTCCCTTCTTCTGTGACATATTCAATATCTGAGGATTTCACTTGCAGCTCAAGCGTCGAAGTGAAACCGTTGCTATTAAGACGATGCTCTACCCGGCTGATTACCCATGCTTGATTATCTATAACGTTCTTGAATCCTCTGACTGTAACAGGTATTTCAGGAAACAGATCTGCACGGCCAATTGCGAGCGTGATAGAAAACTCAGCTGCACCACGCTGTATCTCTTCCCATTTGGCCTGCGCCGCACGGATGGCCTGCGCTTTGCTAGCGAAAATGGTCGTTAGCTCCAGAACATTTTCCGGTTCTCCAGCCATGTATTCACCGTTTCGTGCGCCCTGATTTCCGCTCGGCTTACTCGCTGACTGCGTCATAGTGGCATCCGGATGTTGCCAAGAATGTAGATCCTGCTCTTTCGACACACGTTTGAGATTAACGTTTTGGTTTTGCTGACTCGGGTCTTTGGTTTGCAGCCATTTGGCTGTAACACCGCTATACGCCCCCCGATCGGCAATAGTAAATTGATGGCTGTCTCCATCGCCACGTTCTATGACCCTTTGCGGGAAGGGTTTATTACTTGCATTCATCGCACTCCCCTTTTTCAGGAAAAGGAGTTTTCCGGCCTTTACGGAGACAACCGCACCATTTCGCTCGGCCAGCCGCGACAAGAATACAGCATCAGACTCCTGTGTCTGATCGATATGGGGCACCTCAACAGGTACCAAACTCTCGGCTATCCTGGCTATGAGCTTATTCCGCTGAGCTATGGTGTCGACAATCGTCCCAAGCGTTGTATCATGCCAGGACTGCTCGCGACGCGAGTTGAGCGATCCTCGAAAATCAGCACTGCGTGCACGAATGGTGAGAACGTCTGGAGCACCTCGATACGCGATTTCGTCTACAATAAAACTCCCCTTTCCCAGCAATGCCGATCCCTGCCAGCCTAACCACAAACTCAAAGAAGCACCGCGCGGTGGTAACTCAACCAACCCGTCAGAATCATCAAGCTCTATATCAAGCTGGTCAGCTTCAAACCCATTATTATCAGTCATTGTCAGACTGATGAGCCGCTCTCTGAAAACCTCAGTAATATCATCCTTACCGAAAGCGAGCATAAAATCGGGAGCAATGCATGCACCTGCCTGAAGAGTCATTCCCGTTATCATCCCACCAGTCCTCCCGCCCAGCTACCCACTGATGACGCCAGGGTTTCGGCTTGTGCTTTTAAATCGCCATACATAACAACCAGGGATTCATCGACTCTCTTTAAAGTCAGGTTAAACTCGATTTTTCTGGCAGACCCATCACTGTAAAGATCCGTATGATTATGTGTTACCTTTTCAACCACATACATGCCGTGAATCATTCCACTACCGTCGATCAGTGGCCATGCACGTCCCTCGTTGGCCATCAATTCGATCGCCAAAAGCGATAATTTACCGCCAGTAATTTCTGGGTAGAGCGTACCGGAGAGGGTGCGTGTGGTTTCTCCCTCCCCAAGAAATTGATACGCAGGTGACTTGCCGATACGGTTATTTGATGCCCATCGATAATCTTTTGTATATTGCATCGACTGATACGGTAGCGTTCGGCGCTCAAACACAAATAAACCTAATACCATTAACACTGTCTAAATCTCCTCAGTCATGCGAAAAGCTTGAGCGCTGATATGAACGCTCTTGACGAGCGAGGTTATCAACGGCTTCTCTGAGCCGACGGTCTAAATCACTGTTCGGCAGAACATCACCTTGCAGAGTGATGCTGTACTCTCGCTTACTGTTGTCGACAAAAGATCGCCCAGCGGGAGCAGATAGCGGCTGATAAAGCGGATAGCCGCTTAATGTGGATGTCGGCGGAATATAGGTTCCGTCAGGCGTCACGGCCGTGGTTTTCACCTTAGCCTCGGTATCTTCAAGTTGGCCGGACTCTTTTTTGATAATGCCGAGTTTGTCCAATAACCAGCTTGCTTTACTGCTCAGGCTGTTAAAGATATTAAGTGGCGCCATGAGCGCATTGGCCAGTGCCTGGCCAAACATTACCCCCACATTCTTACAGCGTTCGAGCGTTTCTTGTGTCGCCTTTACGGGTTCAAGCAGATCAGTGAACCACTGCCAGATGCTGCCGAGCTTCTCAACGAGAAAATCAAATGCCGGTGCAAGCGGGGAAAAAATTTCTGCCAGCGGAGCAAAAGCGGTACCAAGTCCCTCAATAACGCCGCCAAAGAATGCACTGAGTGGTTCCCAATATTTACGGATCAGCAGGGCTCCACCGACAATCGCCGCCACAACAGCTATAACTGGCCACGTGATGGCCCCAAGAGCTGAGGCGATAGCGCCGCCGGTTAGAGTAAATACGGTCCCCAGCATGCTTGCTGCAGCAATAATGACATTCACCCCGGCAATCAAAGGCCATACGATTTGCCCGACACCTCCCAGCACGCCGACCAGCGCCAGCGTACTCGTGGCAACGTTCAATAGGGTTTGGGTCAGTTCGGGATTTGTCTGAACCCAGCTTGCAGCCATGCCAACCCAGGTGTTTGCAGAAGCCGTCAGACGCCTTAGGGCAGACTCTTCTTGCGCAAAAACATCAATTTTCAGACCATCCAGGGTCGACTGTAGTTTTACTAAATCTCCATTGAGATTATCGGACTTGATACTGGCGATGCGCGAAGTACTCCCCTTGGCAGCGAGCATTTGCTGACGTTTGTTGTCCAGAGTTCCATCACCGGCAGCGGCAACCAGTGTTCCTGCCCCCTTTCCAGCCTCTTCACCGAACAGGCTTTTCAGGTATTCGGCCTGCTGCGCCACATCAAGTTTGTTTGTCTCAAAGGCGTGATAAATATCTTTAAATACCTTCTCGACCGGAAGCTTATTTCCGTTACCGTCGTATGTGCTAACCCCCAGGGAATTGAGGGCAACAGGCGCCTGGCCTGTCATCGCATCCAGACGGCTCAAAATAGTGTTGATATTACTCCCGGCGCTGACACCTTTAATATTGTGGTCTGCCAGGATGCCGAGCATCGCCGTTGTGTCTTCAAGACTTTCACCAGCCATTTCCGCACCTGGTGCAACGTTTTTCATCGCCGCAACCAAATCATCAAGACTCGTACTCGATGAGTGGAGGCTTTGTGTCAAGACATCAGAAATACGTTCGATCTCTGTTATCGGCAACTTAAACGCTGATTGCACTGTAGAAAGTGCGCCAACAGCATCGCTGGCTGCAAGACCATTAGCTTGCCTCATTGTCACTGTCGAGTCGGTTGCCATGAGAACGTCATTCGCATTGTAACCTGAGCTTGCGAGCACACCCTGTGTTTGAGCTACGTCGACTTGAGAGAGATATCCTTTAGAACCAATATCTTTAGCCTGCTGGCGAAGAGCAGCCATCGTTTCATCATTCTTATCAATACCTAGAGTCGACTGCGTATCCGACATCTGTTTGGTGAAAGCGACGCCCGGCGCAAAAAATTGAGACAGACCATGGAATCCAGCACTCGCCGTATTTATTCCCGCCGCCCCCGCATCACGTATGCCGAAGGCAAGCGTTTTACCGGACTCGTAGCGCCGCTTTATTGCATCGACTCTTTCCTGCTGCTGATTGACGCGGGAAAGAGCGTCACGCTGCATATTTAGCTGTTGCGTGGTCTGTCTAATCGTGACTTTCACACGCTGTGCATCAGCAGAGAGTGTACGTGTGTTAATGCCCGACTGAGAAAGCTCGGAACGCTGGCGCTGTAAGGACTGGCGCATACCGTTGTATTTACTCTGCAGTTCAGCTGCAGATTTTTTTGCAACATCCAGCGCCTGCGACTGTGCCAGCGTGGGTGCTTCGATATTCTTAAACTGAATGGCCAGTGCTGCCGCCTCCTGCTTCGCTTTTGCAAGAGACCGCCCGGTTAGAGAAAGCTGAGCGCTGGCTTTCCTGAACCCATCAATACGGGCTGCCTGCACGTTGAGATCGCGCAGAGATTGCTCAGAATCACGGATGTCACCCGCAAGGGATTTGCTGGCAGTCCGGATAGCATTGAGCGGTCGGCTTGCGCGTCCAACGGCATTAAGCAGCGCCTCAAGTTTCACGTTATTGCTCATAGTGGTTTCCGCTTCGCTGTAGCGCCTTGTCGCGCCAGGTTATGAGTTCGGCCACGTCCAGAGGATACAGCTCGGATGGCGGCCAGTGAAAAATCACAGCAATATCCGCCATCAGGTCATCTACCGACAATTGGTCGGGGAAATTCAGCGAGCCGAAGCAGGTGATAAAAAACCAACCACCTTACCGGCAAGTGCAATGAGATCTGCGGCATCCAGTCGAGCAATCTCATGTTCGTTCAGCGCCGGGTAGGTCATTCGAGGTAAAACCTTAATTAAGGCGTCAACATCACAGTTTGCCAGTGCAGCCAATGACACTCCGCGGAGTGTCCCCGCGTTGGGCCTGGATACAGTAACCTGCTCAATTTTTTGCTCACCGCGCATCAGCGGATTATCGAAGGTCACAACGTTTGAATTTCCGGTATCGATAATATTTTCCATTTGTCACTCCCTCAAAAATAGAAGAGACCGGCCTGCCTGAGCGGCCGGTCAACAACATTACAGGCCAATCGCCTTACGGTGTTCGGCCAGACGGTCTACACCGTCGACCTTCAGCACCATGTTGACGATGTCAATTTCAATGACTTCTTTTCCGTCAATTGTCAGCTGGTAGTAAGCACAATCAGTTGTCATTTTCGTTGTGCCGCTTTCGCCCTGCTTGTTCTCACCGCAGTCGTACTCTTTATGACGACCTCGCATCACCACCTCGACGGCGGAAATTGCACCGGTGTCATCGCGCTGATAGGAGCCAGTAAAACGCAGCGGTACGCTGTCTGCACCAGGGGATGCATACTGCGCCCATAGTGCGACATCCGGCAGACCACCGAGCGTCCATTCAAGGGATAGCGCATCATCATCAAGGCCCATATCAATGGATACCGAACCCGGCATCCCGCCGCCGCGGTATTTCTCCAGCTTGCGGGTCAGCTTCGGCAAAGTGACGGATTCAACGACGCCCATGTAGCTCAGGCCATCGTTAAACATGTTCAAATATTTTAATTTACGTGGTAACGCCATGCTGTTAGCTCCTTAGCCGTTGACCGAATCTGACAGATTCGCCAGATAGGTATCAGTGATGCGCTGGCGCAGGGTCAGGTTTTCCAGCGGTGGGACGGGGGTATAGTCGTAATCGATATACAGTTTGCCCGCTTTAAGCGTCGCAACATCGTTGGACTCAGGGTCGTACCAGCAGGCCCCATCGACGATATAACCATTACTTTTCAGCTCACGGAACTTGGCATTAATGCCCGCCACGATGTCGCGAATAAGGGTCGGGGTAATCGGTTTATCCATCGCCCACGCATGTGCTTCCGCCATGGTGTCGGCCAGTACCTGCGCGGTACGGGTGTAGTTTTCAAACAGGAAAAGAGGATCATCCGCACAGGTGCGGTTACCCCAGAATTTGAAACCGTCATTGCGAATCAGCGTGGTCACACCAGCCTGATTAAGCAGGTTGGCGTCGGTCGCCGGTTCCTGCAAATCCCAGGAGACTGAGGCGCTAACACCGGTGACGCCATTCACGCCGACGTTTGACAGGGTTTTATGCCAGCCGGTTGTCTGGTCGATTTTGGCACGCAGGCCCAGCGCGCGCGCCGTCGCCCATGCGGTATCTGTTGCGTTTGTCGTAGTGTCCCACGCCAGAAAATCGGGGAAGATCACCATCAGCTCACGCTGGCTGAAATTCTTGCGATAGTCGATGGCCTCGGAAATGGTTTTACAGTCCCACGCACTGACATAGCCAAAGGCGCGCAGGCTCTGACAGGTAGCGGCAAGCGCAGTCGCTACTTCCTGCGAATCCAGCCCCGGCACGCCGAGAATGCGCGGCTTAACGCCGGTGACAGTCTGCGCCGTCAACAGCGCTTTCAGGCCGGTGTATTTGCCGTTTTCGTCCGTGGTACCAATGATGTTGGAAATCGTTTGTTTCTGAGCCGCGTCGGGGGCCTCAGGGTCTTCGACACCTTCGGCCACACGTACAACCACAATGACCGGTTTGCACTGGTCAGCGATCGCCTGTAGTGAAGATGATAGTGTTCCCTGTTTGCCGGCTTTACTAATAGCGCTTTGCACATTAGTAATCAGCACAGGTTCATTAAGAGGGAAAACCGTCTCGTCAGCATCGCTGGCCGTACAAACCATGCCGATGATGGCTGTTGAGACAGTGGAAATGGTGCGCACGCCGTCATTAATCTCGATGACCTGCACGCCGTGATGATAGTCGCTCATCCATTTAACTCCGTGGTTTAGTGGTGAGACTATTGTCAACGTCATACCTTGCAAGCGCGACGGGAAGGGGTTGGAGCGGGGATTACACAACAATAAGCCCTCCGGAGGAGGGCTTTATTTATTCGGGGAGTTGCGGCCAGTCAACCGGGCGTGTCACTGATACAGTATCGATTTTTTCAACCTCATGGATGTAATCCAGAACAGCGAACAGTTTTGCTGCTTCGAGTTCAGTGAGTGTCCGACCTGCCTGCAGTTTGAGTTGAATCACACTCACTGACTGCATCGCATCACTGATGAGCATTTGCTTTTGCGACTCCGCCATTGCAGGGTAATCAGGCTCAATAGCTTTAAGTACTGGCATACCCTCTTCGTTCGGCACAATTGAATTACCTTTGGTCTGCCCTTCGATTAAATGCTGATACCAGCTTTGAGAGATGATTGACGCATCAGCAGGCCAGCTTCCTACCGCTTCATAAAGCCCCCTGTCGGACTCAAAGTAAAAGCCAGACAGTTCAGCACTATAATAAATACTATTCATATCAGTACCCTTTAGCCTGAATAATTACAGCGACTTGCCCGATGCTGCCGTAAGCCCTGTTTGCCATGACAACACAGCCCGTATTTGTTTTTGAGATCAGTTGGAACATCCCTTCCGTATTGCTACTACCGTTGGCGTTTAATGTACTGACCGAAACTGATAAGCAGGCTGACGGAAACGCTTTAGGGAATGTGATCGCCTGCGTCGTCTCGCTGGTCATTGTCGCCCCCTGCACCCACTGCTCAATAATGCCGGTACTTCCGCATTGCCACCATCCATTCGCCGCCTTTGATGCCGAGTTTGGTGCAGCAAACGAGCCTTTGGGCTGAAAACGTCCGTCGCTTTCGGCTTTGGTATACGCCCCCGTACGCGGCATATATCCCGCATCTGATTGTGCTTTTGTGTAGTAGCGGGCATCGATATTCGTCCAGTCACCAGGGATGAGTTGCCCGACGGTTCTAAGCTGTTTGCTGGCTCCAGCATAAGAAAGTACCGCATTCCCAGCTGTTGTATCTTCGTTAATGCGAAAACCATTGCCATCAGCGACGATGAAATATTTCTTGCCGGTATCACTCTCGGAAAGCTGGATAATTGGTGCGGAGTTATATATCTCAATATTACCCGTCACCCTTCCTCCGGTTGAAGGTAGTGCGCCCGTCTCTACAGCTGTTGGCTTGTTCGCCACGTCATACTGTTTTGTCCAGGCTGTCCACACGCCGCCATACAACGTGCGGATATAACTACGGGAATTGTTATAAACCCGGTAAATCTGAGTCACCCCAGCATGTTTATATACCTCAAGCGAACCGGCAGCTGCTTCGGGATAATTTTTTCCCGTCTGGGCCTGAGCATTGGCTGGCTGGTAATAGAGCCCCGGCGTGATGTAACTGTTTAAATCGAGTGCATTGCCAATTCCTACTGCCTGCCCATTGAAAATATCCTGAGCTGTTACGCTGATATCAGCAGACAATTCCCTGCCATTCACCTTACGGCCAGCGGGTACGCGTCCGTTGGCATTATCATTAGCCGCCTTTACCGCTTTAGGTGTAGCGGCCAGTGTTTCTGAGGCGCTATCGATAGAACTGCTTAGCTGGACAATCCCCTTCTGCGCCGTGGTCGCATCCTGAGCCGTATACTTCGCATTGGCGAAGTCATAAACCGCCTTAACCGCTTTCGGTGTCGCGGCAAGCGACTCAGACACACTGTCGGTTGCGCTACTGAGCTGCACAATCCCCTTCTGCGCCGTGGTCGCGTCCTGAGCCGTATACTTCGCGCTGGCGAAGTCATAGACTGCTTTAACCGCTTTCGGTGTGGCTGCGAGCGCCTCAGACGCGCTGTCGGTCGCACTGCTTAACTGCGTGAAGCCCTTTTCTTTCAGCGTGGCGTCAGGATGGCGGCGTGACTGCTCATGCTCCGCAAGTTTGTCGTCGACATAATCCTGCGTTGCCATCACAAGCGTGGTATCGATGGACAGCTCGACCGTCTCGATATCGCTCACCATGATTACCATCCGCAGCGTCTGCGCGCGCCCTGACCCTTCCGCCAGCTCAGGCTTGTAGCTTTCTGCCATATTGCCGACCGCAATCAGCGTGCCGGTGTCATCGTAAAGCCCCATTTCGCGCAGCCAAAAACCGCCGGTCTCAGGTGGAATCACCAGCTCCGCGACGACATAGTTTTTGTGCTTTTTATCCTGGCTGATTTTATTCAGCGCATGACGCCAGACTTCATTGACCAGTTTTGTCTGGCTGGCGTTTGGCTCGGGCAGCGTGCCGCCACCATCCCCGACGGCCATCGCCACAAAATTGACTTTCTTCCCGCTCGGGACGCTCGCCGCCGCCAGCTTTTCAGCACCGGCTTTGGTGATAACGGTTTTATATTTTACTGTCATTGTGCTCTCACTTATCCGGGGTAAACCGTGGTGATATCGCCGTCATAGTTCAGGGCGCCGTAATACAGATGCCCCGGAATATCCTGAATAATATTCAGACCAATAAGATGACGGCTGGCTGGTTTTGCATCGGCAATCAGCCTTTCCATTTCGTAATACATTTCCTCGGTGATGCCGGTCTCTAACACACCGATATCGAGGCGGAATGTGCCGGGCGGATCGTTGGTTTCCCACCACTCCGTCACGTTAATCAGATACCCGAGCGGCTCGACCACCCGGCGCACCGCACCAATCGTCCCTTTGTGCGCATGGATAAACCACGCCGCACGGATCACCTCGCGTTTGGTCTCTTCCGGCCAGCTCTCATCCCAGCGGTCGACAGAAAACGCCCAGGCAAGCCACGGCAGCAGATTTGCCGGACAGGTATCGGGACTCCAGAGACGGCGCAGGGGGATCGGCGTATTTTCGATATCTGCACAGGCGCGTGCCGCCGCCATCTCAAGCGGCGAGGAGCCGACCGGCAACAGGCGGGCGTCACTCATCATTGCCCCCGATGGTTACGCTATATTCACTACACCAGGAAGCCTGTGTACTATCGAGCACGATGTCAGCCAACGGTGCGGCCAGCTCAACACGCTGCACCCCCTCAACGTGAAGGGCGGCATAAATAGCCGATTTACGGATATCTCGCCCGAGACGGTGCTGGGCGCTTATATAACTCTTAAGCTTCGCCTTTGCTGCACTGAGCACCGGCTCGCTTTCAGGGCCTGGATAAAGAAATAGTGAGGCGTCGACTTTATAGTCAATAATATTTGCCGATTGCACTGTGACGCGATCGGCGACCGGCCTTACGTCCTCATCATTGAGAGCATTTCGGATGACGGCGAGCAGTTCTTCTGATGCCACGCCATTATTTTCGCGAGACAATACCGAAATGGTCACGTTCGCAGGCTCGGGGCTAATAACAGAAATATCCGCAACCCTGCCGTCAGCACTGCGGCCATGAAACTGATAGGCGCCGGTTGAGCCAGCCACACTCATTCCTTCAAAGGCTTGCTGGATACGCAGGCGATAATCGGTATCAGCTTCCATCACCGCAGGCGTGGGCGGTAGCGAGGACTCATCCCCTGGGGTGATCACAAGACGTGTGACGTTATAATTTGCACCAATATTATCGAGATCATTCCCGGCGGCGTAGGCCAACATGACCGCACGCGCCGCTTCATTAACATGCTGACGCCAGATGACTTCCCGGTAAGCATTTTCCTGCAATAGCTTCACAATGGGCTCAGATTCAAGCGTCAGAGTACGTGCAATAGCCTCCTGCTGATCTTCGGGATACAGGGAGATGAGGGTCGCCTTTCGTTCTGCAAGAAGGATTTCATAATTCAGCTCTTCCACGACATCGGGGGCGGCGAGCTGGCTTAGATCTACAATAGCCATAACGTTTAACTCAGTGGAATGGTTAGGGAAAAAGGCTGGCCTGAAGTCAAACGTGCGCCAGTAATATCGACAAACAGCGCTCCGTCATCGTTAGGGTGTTCAAAGATGATGGTAGAAAGACTCACACGAGGCTCCCACTTCTGAATCGCGGAGTAGCACGCAGCCATAATCTGCAGGCGCAACGCCGGGGTCTGCGGCTGGTCAATCAATGCTGACAACAAGGATCCGTACTCACGTCGCATGACGCGTGAGCCAACCGGCGTGACCAGAATGTCGCGCACGCTTTGCCTGATATGGTCGGCCTCAGAAATACTGAGTCCGGTTTGGCTGTTCATTCCAAGATAGCGCACTGTCATTTGGTCTCCTTCGTCCAGCTCCCGCCGCTCTGCACATTGCCGTGTGCGTGGTCATCCGCCTGCACGCCGTTGGAGGTAAATTTCCCGCCGGTGTGCGTGATATCGCCTTTCATCGTCCCGCCCTTCTGCACTTCGAGTGAGCCGGTTATCAGCTTGTTGGTACAGACCACCTCGGGTGTATCGAGGGTGATGCGGGTTTCAGCTTTGACCAGCACCACCGGCACGGTGGCGATAATGGAATCCGACGCGGTGACGTCGGCTGTTTTGATACCGGATACGGTGAGCGCCCCGCTGTCGGGCTCGTACTCGATAACCGCCCCGTCAGGAAAGGCAATATGAAGCGCATCAGGAGAAGCAGAGGGGGCAGGATGGTCATCCGAGAAAATACCCGGTAGCACAAAGGCGGTGTCGAGCTCGCCGCCAATGGCAAGAACCAGCACCTGCTCGCCAACGGAAGGCGCCCACCACACCCGCGCGCGGCCAGCACGACAGGTCAGCCAATTGAGCCACGTAGTTTTCATCCCTCCGGTCTGGACGCGACAGAGCCCCTCCTGAAGAGAGACATCTGTTACTACGCCGATGCGGATAAGATTACGGATTGCACGAGCGATACCGTGGATTGAAGTTAGCGTATTCATGAGGAGAGAATGCCGAGGGTTCAGAGCAGCAGCAATGAGGCTAAGTTTTCTGCTGGATGAAACAACAATTTGCGACCGCAGGGCATGATAATTTACATGCGTAAAACAACACCCTGAGCGCTAAACACGCCATCGCCGAGAACAGACAATCCTCTAAATATAAATCCAGGTCATTAAGTTCATTTCAGAACCCATACGGTATCGTTTTTACTCAGGCTTCTATCACCGGCAATTTACTCACTCCACTGGCTGACGAGTTCCCCATTAATGTACAACTCTTTAGGCCGAGTAACAGGTGCAGGTAACGGTGGTTCAGGAGAATAACTGGCGCGTAATGTGCCATTTTCCTCTGTGACAAGAATCCGCTCGGTCAATTGCAGACTGAAGCTAATATCTTTACTTTCATCATCATTCATGACTATCTGAAAGAGATAGCCATTTTTACGCCCTTCATCCAGCGTGAAAATATCAGGTTGATTTTCCCGAAGCCAAGCTAACAGCGGCACGAAAAGTTGATTGGATTCGCCGACAAAATTTTTAACAAGACCTTTCAGGGTATATTTCTTTTCAAATGATAATGAGACGGAGAGACGTGCATCAATATTTCCGTTCTCAACAGAGAAGCGCAACATTTCTGGGTGAGCACTAAGCTGTGGAATAGCGTCAATTAATGCCTGACGTAAGCTATTTAGTTTATTCATTACTTTTACCCTGACACTCTTTGATGGTTTCGATTTGCAGCGCGCAGGTAATCAATTCCTGCTCGAGCCTGCGTATATCTGCACTTAGATCGCCATTAGTCATCGGTTCGCTGCCTGGCATTGGGCATGAGCTCACTCTCGGGCAGATGTTGTAGACAGCGTGCAGCGGAGGCACAGCCGGTGCGGGTGTGCAAGCGGCGCACCACATCAGGCAGACGGTCACGGTACCAACGGCGTAAAGCTTCATTTTCATTCATCAACCTTGTAATAGTCTCCTCACGCTTTGCCCGCTGCTCACTCAACATTGAAAGTTCGTCACGCAGCCTGACCTGCGCGTTTTCATTATCTCGGGCTACTCGCAGTGAGACAGAGAGTTGATTTTTCAGGTTTGCAATAATGTTTTTTTGCTCGCCAGCAACTTGATTTACTTTTTCGAATGATCGAGAAAGGTTCAGATTTTCGCGGCTCAACCACAGTACTGAGGCAAGCAGCCCGGCCAGTATAAGTAGCAGGACTTTCATGGAATCCCTTTGATGCAATATGCTTTTTCCCGTATACGTCGATTCTCAAGACCAGTATTCCTGATACCTTTCACAAATACCCAACGCGGAAACTGATCGCATGCCTGCTGCCACTGCTGGCGCTGAACAAATGACATCAGCGTCGACCGGCATGCGGCTCCCGCGCCAACGTTAAAGGCAAAACTAACCAACGAGTCATATATACGAGGGGGTATTTCGGCTGACACACACGCAGAAAGTCTCTTCTCGACATTGCGCACATCAGCAACAAGATTTACAGCCGCTTCGCGTTCACTTATATCTTCTTTTGGCACAACGCCAGCCGTATGGCCAATACCTGACGTCCACACACCCGCACTGCACTGATAAGGTCTCAGCCGACAGCCCTCAAGATCGGCAATCAGCGCTAATCCTTCAGGAGACGTTTTCAGCAAATGAAAGTCTGGCAGCAAGGCTGCGAACATTAGTACGCTGGCTACACTGCAGCGCTTAATGATTGAATTCACGAATCGCCTTCTCATCAAACCCGAGTGAGGTCAGATAACGGTATGTTTTGCGCTTAAACCAGTAATTCGTCAGCGCCGTAAAAATGGCACACATCCCCCCCACGTAGAGTGCTACTTTTTCAGGTGACATTGCCCCAAAATAGGCGAGGCAAACGGCTAACCAATAAGCAACAAACGTGGTGATTTTTTCCAGGCTTAGTCCCATAAATGCACAGCCTCAGCTTTTGCTGCGCTATCAACCTCAGGAATTTCAATCGCCTTGCCGTGTGGCACAATAACGCCTGAAGCAGCAAGACCGGGATTTGCTTCTAACACTGTTTCAACGACGCCCTCTGTACGCCCGTAATAACGCGCACAAATAGCATCAAGCGTGTCCCCCTGCATTGCGTAGATCTTCATCAGATGCTCCCAACAAATGGATTTTCGGATCTAAGATAGTTTCCAGAGCAGGTGTTAAATCGGCTACTGCTTACAGACGTGCAATCACGCGCACAACATTCCTTTATCGCTGGAAGCCCTCATATAAATGACAAAACACATTATTTCTCGCCACTGCTGAGACAATGAACAACGCAAATAAAATCAGATGAACGTAGAGCCACAGAAACGGAACGCTACAACTCTGGAGTGGAAAAATAAGGTTGGGGGCGTGCTAACATATACTGCATTAACTATGTTCGTATCAGCAGCCCCTGTTTAGGGATATAACCTTTGATGGGCTGAGTATTAATAGCTATCGCCAGCTCTCATCTTCCCAGACTTCCTGAAGAATATTGTCCAGGGCTTCACGATCGGACTCTTTATCAAAGCCGCTCAATTCTACACCTGTCACAGAACCCTTTTTAACGGTGACATGCGTTGATGGGAACAAAGAATGAATTCGTCGGGTCAGCTCATATTGAAAGGCATCAACCATCGTCTGTCCTATTTTTTGTTCTTGGTCTAAGGCGATATTGACTTTCACGTAGCCTCCCCTCTTTTTTAATCTTTCTGGTGCAGGCGTTGCTGAAAAGACAACTGTAAAGGCATTGCCTTTCATCAAGTTCCCTCTCGCAATCTCAGCGATTAAATTCAGGGCAATTTCACGATCTCTTTCCTGGCAAGTTCCTTCAGCTGTCAGACGGGCAATCATCTCGACTCGCTCAATCATAACTTGCTCGTTTAACTCTCTGTCCACACAACCTCCACCATGAGTAACTGTATATACATACAGTAGCACGTATTACTAAAAGCTGGGAAGAAAAAAATCAGGGGTAGCATATGTATCTTCATGATATCGATGGATATTAATGGGATGCACGCAACCTTCAACGGCTAAAAACACTTCGGATTTCACTTAATTCGGGTTCACACTCAGCCCTCAGACGAAGCGTTCACTGGCGTTGAAAGACTTTGCAAGTCGTCTGGCCAACGCGCTTGAACAAACTGTTTCTCACGCCCGCAATAAATATCAATATCCTGCTCTGGCAGCTTGAGTTGAGCCTTCAATAGCCGCCTTTTACGTAGACCTAAGGGCTTTGATAAAGCGAATACCGGAGGATCGCTTTCACTCTCCGTACAGTTAATGACAGAACTCCAAGAGGGCGCAGGAGCGCCCTTAACGTCAACGGCCAAATCAACGGCCCGCTTCGGCACAATTTTCCATTGTGTGAGCCGGGTTAAAATTGGAGTACCTGCACCGACGGCGGAATCGTACACGCCACGGATACAAACGATTTCCTCGCCATACTGGTTAAATTCGGTGCGAGGCTCATACAGCGTGCGCACTTGCAAATCATCGCGACGGACAAACGGCCCACCCTGCGCATTAACGTAACCAGCCCAGTCACCGGCGTCGGCGGTATCGTGGACGGCGGCAAACTCAATGCTCAGGCCGTGCGCGGTCTCGGTATCCGCGAGACGACGCAACTCACGGTAGACCGTCACTGGCGCACCGCCGATAAATTGAAACTGACGAATGTGCCAGCGCGCCGCCCATGCCGAAACGGAAGAAGCAGTCTCTTTGAGTAACTCACCGCTTTCGTCATCGGTTTCACCCTCAAGAGCATAACCGTCGATATTTTTGGAAATGTATTTAGCGATATAGCCGGTCGCGCTGCCCTTTGCCGGATCAATGACCTCAGCATGAAAGCGTGCCTTTTTAGCTTTATCACTTCTCAGTTCCTGGCAGTCTTCCTCCCATGCATAATCGCGAATGATGAGGCGCACACGCTCTGCATCTTCTGGCAGCATGAACATAAGCATGTGCCAGTGCGGCGTACCATCATGATGAGGCTCAGCAACACGGATACCGAAAATACGGATGTCTTCCCGGTGCAGCCTGGCGCGAATACGCGCCCACAGGCCGGTAAGATAGCTCTGCGTGTCCGACGGGCTGGCTCCGTTCCATTTGCTGTTACGGTAGCCCGCTTTTGTTGTTGCGTGATATTTAGACGGCGCGGTCAGGGTGTAAAACTCCCCGACATAACCAAGCTCATTGCAGATATTTTCAAACCCACGGATGCGGGTCATCAGCTCGCAGCGGCGTATCGCAGGGTTAGCGACCGAACCGTCGTATTTTTCAATCAGGCTGATGCGGTTACCGTCTTCGTCTTCGAGATCCAGCCCCTTGAGAAATTCACGCGTGCGGCGCTTCTGCTCGCGCCAGTCGGTCACGCAGTTTTTACTCGCGTAGGCGTGCCGTTTTTTGCTGACATTGCCAACGGCAATTTGCAGGTGTTCGCGCCATGCAGCCGCAATACGGCGCAAACGACCACGCCACCACACTTCACTGAACATGCGCATTACTGCCGGTGCAATGACATCCTCCCCGACATATTTCTTTGTGACTTTCTCCCAATGCGGCGGAATAATGTTGAATTGCAGGGATATAAAACCGGCACGCATGTACCAGGTGTACAGCGTTTTAAGCTCGCTAAACCCAATGTCGTCAATGTTAGCCAGTTCAGCGCGAATGAAATTAGCAATATCAGCGGCCAGCAGGTCAATATCGGCGCGCGACATGTCCGGGAGGCGGTTATATCTGGCGACCATATTGACCATGCGTGATGCCAGATATTGCATAATCTGGGTATCAAAATGACCACCAAAAACAGCGGCTGATACATTGCGATTAATACCCGTACACTCATATTTTTTTGCGACCCGCTCAACGCGTGGCAATGCCTTTTTGCAAAAGCTGATTAAAAAAGCGTTGGCTCGTTGGCTGCCCTTATTTTTTTCCAGCAGCGCAGCAGTGCGGTAAATATCAAAACGCACGCACTCCGGCTGGAGAGAAAGCGCCTTTCTCGCATGCCGCAAAGCCGCGAACATACGGTCGCGGCGATACTGTTGCTCATAGGTCAGATATGGGCTGGCTATTGCAGGTCGCGCTGCGTTCCATGGGTAAGCGAGCTGAATAGCCAAGTCATCCAACCCGATAATTTCTGTTTTTTAGCTCTGTGATTTCCTGGCAGGTCACACAATATGCCACCCCAGGGATGGCAATGCGACGAGCCTCTGGGATTGGGCTGTCACAGGCTTCGCAAATGAGACGAGAAGGCGCAGTAATTCGGCTACGAGCGCTATTGATGTAACGCTCACGCTCTTCCAGCTCGCGTTGCTGTGCGAGATCCATTGCGTCAGCCATTAGTGTTGCACCTGAGATTCGTACTCAAGATGTTCCGCCTCGCCACGCAGCAACTCCGCAGCTTCGGTACTATTCAATCCCTGGTAACTAATATGGAGGGCCATTGCTTTAAGGCGTTTAGAAAAAACCAAAGCGTGCGCTTTACGTTCTTCATTTTTAACGTCAGACAGCAATACCGCCAAACTATCGGGATCTGTTTCAATTTTATTGATTTCGTTATTTCGCATTATGTAATCTCCTGAATTTAGGCAAAGGGATGCCCGGTGGGTTTACACCAGTGTATTTTTTTAGGGTTAATTCGGCATGGTTAGCCGTTTTGGAAATAAACTCACTACTGCACGGAAATGATTCATTGCAGTAATAAGCGATTTTTTCTCATCATACGTCAGCGAATTGAATTGCAGCTCATGACGAGCCACAGGGAGTTTTGCGAGATAAAAAATAGCTGCCAGCGCGCGAATATTATCTTCATATAAGGGGTCGTGCTTCTCACGCATTTTCTCGATAAAACATTCCAGTTCTTTACTGTTGCAACCCCAATATTTTGCACGCAGTTCTGCCACATAATTGAGACCCGCCAAACGCTCACTCGTCTTGAGTGGAACGGTTGCTGAATCAGCTTCAATAGCCATACTTTCTCTCCTTATGAAAGGGGGTTCCACTCTCGGTACACCCTGTAGCTTCAGGAATATGAAACGCACAGTGAAAAGAAATCTATCAATCAGCTATCGAACTTACTCAGATGGCGTCATGCACCGATGATGAGCTGAAAACGGGAGTGCCCTAAAGCTTTACGCAATTGCTCTTCTTTCCAGCGAGCGTAATAGATGCGTATCGGGCCACCGGCTTTCTTACAACCCTTGCGGATGGTGCGAGGTTCAATAGGTACACAAGGGTTGTCACCGGTTGTCCAGCGATAAGCGGTGCGTTCAGATACCCCCTCAAGCACTGCGAACTGTTGCAGAGTAACGATTGGAGCAGGCACTTTGATGATTGCGATTTCAGAAGCCATGTTGCATGATTCCCATTTGGATAATGTTTGCAATCAATGGTCTCTGTTTGCCAACCTCAGCCATTGATTTTCCTGAATTAGCAACAATACTAATACCCATTTGGGCATTAGTAAACACCCAAAGGAGTATATATTGATCCTTGATTCTCAAGTGAACAATGATGAGTTACTGGACCGCATCTGCCAGGTATATGGATTTAATCAAAAAATCCAGCTCGCAAGGCATTTCAACATTGCGGCCAGTTCCCTTCAAAATCGCTACTCTCGTGGCACAATTTCGTACGATTTCGCCGTACAGTGCGTTCTTGAAACGGGGGCAAGCTTGCGATGGTTACTTACCGGGGAAGGTTTGCAATATGATGGAAAGCCCGCCGCAACGGATCCCAAAGAGATCGCATCATTCACTTTAAGTGATGGTGAACTCGTTAAAAATTCCACTTTAAGTATTGATGCTGATTTTTTTAGTAAAGCGCTCAAAGACGGTATCGCTGTTCGTACCGAAGGCAAACTGCACTTTATTGAACAAGATGCGGCCCTGACTGACGGTCTCTGGCTGATTGATATTGAAGGAACCATCAATATCCGCGATTTGACTTTACTTCCAGGTAAGAAGCTTCATGTTGCGGGTGGAAATGTGCCTTTTGAATGCGAAGTTCGCGAGATAAAAACGCTTGGTCGTGTGGTAGGTATATACAGCGAGATTAAGTAATGACTGTCCGTAAAAACCCTGCTGGAGGCTGGATTTGCGAGCTTTATCCGAATGGGGCAAAAGGCAAACGTATAAGAAAAAAATTCGCCACCAAAGGCGAGGCACTCGCCTTCGAACAATACACCGTACAAAATCCCTGGCAGGAAGAAAAAGAAGACAGACGCACGCTAAAAGAGCTAATTGATGCGTGGTATAGCGCACACGGCATAACTCTCAAAGATGGACTAAAACGTCAGTTAGCAATGCACCACGCCTTTGAGTGTATGGGCGAACCGCGCGCGCGTGATTTTGATGCGCAGATGTTTTCCCGCTACCGGGAAAAGCGGTTGAAAGGTGAATATGCCCGTTCAAACAGAGTGAAAGAGGTGTCGCCTCGCACCCTTAACCTTGAACTGGCCTACTTTCGCGCGGTGTTCAATGAGTTAAACCGCCTCGGAGAATGGAAGGGTGAAAATCCGCTGAAAAATATGCGCCCTTTCCGCACGGAAGAGATAGAGATGGCCTGGCTAACTCACGACCAGATAGCGCTTCTGCTCGGTGAGTGTCAACGCCATGACCACCCTGACTTACAAACCGTGGTCAGAATCTGTCTTGCCACAGGCGCTCGGTGGTCAGAGGCTGAGAGTTTAAAACAAAGCCAGCTTGCGAAATACAAAATCACCTACACCAACACGAAAGGCAGAAAAAACCGCACAGTTCCCATCAGCAAAGAGCTTTACAACTCCCTGCCCGATGAAAGAAAAGGTCGGTTGTTTAGTGAATGCTATGGCGCGTTCCGGTCTGCTTTAGAAAGAACAGGCATCGAACTACCGGCAGGACAACTTACCCATGTTTTGCGCCATACCTTCGCCAGCCATTTTATGATGAATGGTGGTAATATTCTGGTCTTGCAGCGTGTCCTCGGCCATACTGACATCAAAATGACAATGCGATATGCGCACTTTGCTCCAGACCACTTAGAGGATGCCGTTAAGCTCAACCCTTTGGCGGTGAGTGGCGATAAAGTGGCGGTCGAAATGGCGAAAAATAGGTAAACCCTGGCAAACAATGGCAATGTATGTCAATGATAATTATAGTAAACCATTGTTTTTCGGTTGTTGCTGTAGGAACTCATAATCGCTTGGTCGCTGTTCATGCCCAGCAGGGGCCACCAAACATAAAGGGCTTACGCCAAAACGTAAGCCCTTAGTTTTTTCAGGATTCATGAATCAGCGGCGTGGATAACTCACACGAGCTCCCGGAGTTGCTCCTGCATATACGCAGAAAAGTATTCAGGGTTCTTGATAACGACGTGGTCAGTTGAGTTAATTTTTTCAGCCCATCCGGCGACTTTTTTGGTGAAGTCCGGATCCCATCCCTCCTGGCTGCCGCGCGCCATCACATCAGCGACGCTGGCTGGTGTACCCAACTCTTTCAAATACTTGAATATTCCCTTCGCGGTACTCTCGTCCATCGACTGCGGCACTGACGCGGAAGTGTCCATACCACCAATGAAATCCAATGCTTTCTCAATGACTGTTGGCATACTCTTATCCTTAAAATTAACCATCTGGTAACTACGCTTTACCAGGGCCTGAAATTGATCGGAAATTCAAAGAGATTGTCACGGTACCGGAAACACCTCTCTTACCCTTGAGCGCTCCGGTACATTCATAAAGCATTGCACAATCCACCCACCCGAACCATTAACCCCCTCACAAACATCTAAAACTAAAGAAATCCCTCGTCGCGCCGATCATCATCCGTGTGTATTATTTCCTGTAGCTCTTACCACAACTAACCTTAACTCAAATACTTAAGCGCTAAAGCGAAAGGCATCATGAGCACACCGATCAAGCGGCTAGAAATCATAAAAAATGCCATTGAACTGGAAGATGACGACATCATTTACAGTCAGCTGGCACGGCTGAAAAGTGAAGCGTTTGACGATGAGCTACAGGCGATCGTCGCGGCGCTTGAGAATAAGAACTACACGGCAGCGATGGCTGCCATCACTGCCTGGCTGCAGAGTCAGCGCTCACTGACCCAGTGGCGCGACCCGCAGGTGGCTGCCAGCAAACTCGAACTGAGAGCATTAGAAGAGCGTCTGCGCGATCTGATTGACCGCCGCAACGCCCGCGTACAGCAGCTCGACGAGTTCAACGATCTCTATTTCTCCCGCCTTGGCCCGCTAATGTCACAAATCCTGCAACTGCGCAAAACCCTGGCGGAGCTGAACCTGCGCCGCCAGCAGGCGGAGGCGCGTCGTCGCGAAGAGGATTATCGCCGCTGCCAGCAATATATGGCGCAGGCCGTAGAAGTGCTGGCGACGCTGACTCAGCGCTGGCGTGCCCTGCCGGCCGACTCCGTGCAGGCCGCCGAAGCGCGTAAGCATCTGCAGCAGCAAAGCGATCTGATTGCCAATCTGCTGGCCGAGGCGCAAGAGCTGGAAATGGGCTTAACGCGCGAAGAGGAGCCAGCACGTCAGGCGCGGGACGAGGCCAACGAAGAGTACGAGAAATACCGCGAGCAGCACCACGATGCTGAAGTGCGTCTGCGCAAAGGCAAAGATCTGTCGGAAGAGGATCAGAACGAGCTGAAACGACTCTGGCGTCAGGCCAGTAAGCTCTGCCACCCGGATCTGGTGGCGGACGATCTGAAAGAAGAAGCTAACTCCATGATGGTGCAGCTCAACCAGGCCAAACAGCGCGGCGATGTGAACGCCATTCGTTCGCTGGTTGCGCGTCTGCAGCAGGGCTTTGAGCCGCTAATGGCAAGTGACCGCCTGAACGATCTGGAGCGTATTCGCAAAAAAATGGCGCAGGTACGCGAACAAATCGACACATTAGTGAACGAACTAGCAGAGCTGGAAAAAGAAGAGTCCTGGCTGCTGGTCTCCTCGCTGAGCAATATGGAAACCTATTTTGCCCAGCAGGAGAAAGCGCTGCACGACGTGCGCGCCGCGCTTGAACATCAGGTGAACGCAGCGCAGCTCGACGAAGTGGCCTGATTACTTCGCGTGCCAGTACGCGCTGGCACGCACCAACTGCGGATCAATCGCGTCGGTCTCAAACTGGCGGCTCAGGTTTTTCACCACCTTCCCTTCCCCGGTTAGCCAGATAAAGTAATCCCCGGCAGGCACGTTCAACGTCGCCAGCCGATCCGCCACCGCCTGCTCGCTGTGCCCGACAATCCAGGAGATGTTGAAATCACGCAGATGCGCCAGATAGTCCTTATACGCTTCGTCACCCACGGTCACCACTGCGTGAATCTCCGGGCGAACCGGTAGTTGTGCGATAGCCTCCAGACGGCGACGCAGCGCAGGCATTCCGGACTCATCACACACGTACAGCTGCCAGGCGTAATCTTCGGGCACAACAAGCGATCCGCGCGGGCCGCCGATCGTCAGTTTATCGCCCTCTTGTGCCTGCACCGCCCAGTTGCTGGCGACACCGCCATCGTGCACGAAGAAATCGAGCACCAATTCGTGGCGTGCTTCGTCGTACAGCGGCGTGTAGTCACGCGCCATAGGACGCACACCGTCGCCCCAGTCGATGCCTTCGTCAGTGACTACCGGCGGGACAAAAGTCGCGCCCGGCGCCGGGAAAAAGACTTTGGTGTGGTCGTCAAAACCCTTTGAGCTAAAGCCCTCCAGCGCGTCGCCGCCTAAGACGATGCGTTGAAAGCCAGCGCTTATACGCTCAACGCGGAGCACGGTCAGCTCGCGAAAGCGCAGTTCATTGCGTACACGTTGTGGGTAGCGGGTCGATGTCATGTTTCTGCCTTCGTGAAGTGAATACGATATATCTAAATTAATTTTAAATGATAATGATTGCTAACAAACGAGATTGCAAGTCTTTTTTTGATATAGCCATCACAAGGGTTTCCCGCCACATCAACTCATAATTAAATTCTATAAATTCATATAGATACTACAAATATAGAAAACTGCATTGCTAATCCGATAACTTTAGATATAAATTAGATATATCAAATTAAGGAGAAAACGATGCGACATTCCCACGACGATTTCGACAGAGACCATCACCATCATGGCCGCGGCACCGACCATCACGGCGGCGGCGGTGGACGACGTCAGCGCTTCTTCGGCCACGGCGAGCTACGCCTGGTGATTCTGGAGATTCTGACCCGTAACGCCAGCCACGGCTACGAACTGATTAAAGAGATTGAGAGCATGACCCAGGGGAATTACACCCCCAGCCCGGGCGTGATCTATCCGACCCTCGATTTCCTGCAGGATCAGGCATTTATTACTATTTCGGAAGAGGAAGGTGGGCGCAGGAAGATTGCGATCACCGTAGCCGGGCAGCAGTGGCTTGACGAAAATCAGGAACATCTGGAACACATTCAGGCACGTATTAAAGCGCGCTGCGTGGGCTTCCAGCTGCGTAAAAACCCGCAGATGAAGCGGGCGCTGGATAATTTCAAAGCGGTTCTCGACCTGAGAGTGAATCAGGGGGAGATCAGCGACGCGCAGCTCAAACAGATCATCGGCGTGATCGACCGCGCGGCGCTGGAGATCTCCCAGTTGGATTAAGCCAGCGCGTCCTCGCGCACGCGGAACACTTTTACCAGCTCTTTCAGGTGCATCGCCTGATCGTTAAGCGAGGCCGCTGCTGCAACCGACTCCTCCACCAGGGCAGAGTTCTGCTGGGTGGTGGAGTCAATCAGGCCAATCGCGCTGTTAATTTGCGAGATGCCTTCCGTCTGCTCGTGGCTCGCCTGACGGATCTCACGCAGAATGACGTCCATCTCCTCCACGTTCCCGACCATACCGTTAATCAGCCCGCTCGCTTTTTCCACCAGGTTCATCCCGTCCTGGGTCTGACTGGTTGAGCTTTCGATCAGCTGGCGGATCTCGCTGGCAGACGAAGCGCTTTTCTGCGCCAGCTGGCGCACTTCTCCGGCCACCACCGCAAAACCGCGCCCATGCTCACCGGCACGCGCCGCCTCAACCGCCGCGTTCAGCGCCAGAATATTCGTCTGGAAGGCAATCGCATCGATCAGGTTGATGATATCCGACATGCGGTTAGAGGTTTCGTTTATCAGGCGCATTTTCTGCGTCACCTGCTTCATCATCTCGCCGTTGTTTTTCACCACGCTCGCCGCATCAGCGGAGAGGTTTGTCGCCTCACCCGTATGGGCCGCGGTATTTTTCACCGTGGCGGTGATCTGCTCCATCGAAGCCGCAGTTTGTTCTACGGAACTGGCCTGCTCTTCGGTACGCGCCGCCAGATCCTGGTTCCCCGCCACAATCTGCGCCGCCGCGCTGGAGATATTTTCCGAACCGGACTGCACCTGCTGCACAATTTCCAGTAAACGGGTTTTCATCTCCATCAGGGCCTGCAGCAACAAGCCTGTTTCGTCTTTCGTGCGGGTGGTGATGTTGCGGGTTAAATCGCCTTCAGCAATGGCTTCAGCAAACGCCACCGCCTCGCCCAGCGGACGGGTGATGGATCGCACGATAAACCAGCCAATCGTACTGCCGATCAGCACGCTAAACGCGGTGAGGATCACCAGCAGCAAGCGGTTGGTGTTGAAATCGCCGTCCACCTGCTTTCCGGCGCTTTGCATTTCGCTGTTTTGCACCGCGATCAGTTCCTGCACTTTGGCTTTGTAAGCCTGTTGCAGATCCACAGTGTGGGTCATCATCTCCTGGATCGCCCCCGCGCGGTCGTTGTTCTGCACGGCCTGCAAAATCCGATAGCGGGAGTCGAGATACTGCTGACGCACATCGCGGATGCCGGTCAGGATCTGTTGCGATTTTGCGTCTTTCAGGGAGTTATTCAGGTCAGTCAGAATGACGGTAATCTGTTCGCTGATCGCTTTTAGCCGCTGCTGCGACTGGGCAGCATACTTGCCCTGCTCATCCAGCAGCATGAGCTGTTGGGTGCTAACAAATTCCTGGAAGTTATCAATCAACTGATTGGCTTTTACCGTCGTCGGGTAATCGTGGGTAATGATGGTTTGCATCCCGTTATTTGCCCGGTTAAGGCTCAGGAGCGACAGGCTGGCACTCACCACCATCAGAACAATTAAGAATCCAAAGGCCAGAAATAATTTTGTGCCGATCTTTACGTCATGTAAGAACATATATACTCCATCGATGTGATTATTTCTCAGACGATCAGCGTTATCGGTAACTTTCACGCTAACTTTATGACTTTGATCGTTTTTATATTTCATAACCACTGCAATGGATAGGCTGAATCTATTAATAACGCGCCATCGATCGTTACTTAACCGTCAGACAGGTGATTTTTGAAATAGCGTTGGGGTAAATTGGCTTAGGTGGGGATAAATAACTGAGCCAATTACTTTAGTTATTTAATATAAAATTAACATTTCAGCGTAAATATAATTACAACGCCGGGAACAAAAAAGCCCGCTTATTTCAGCTGAAACAAGCGGGCTTTTTCTTGAACATTACTGAATCAATGAAGAACCGTGACCGCATCTTCCAGACGTCCGGCGCGGTGCTTCACCATCGCCGAGACGCGGGCGCTCTCTTCCACCAGATCGGCGTTTTTCTGCGTGATGTCATCCAGTTCGGCTACCGCACGGGTCAGGTCAGACAGACCGGTCGCCTGCTCGGAGGTCGAGTGGCTGATCTGGGCAATCAGGCGCGTCACGTTTTGCACCTGCTCCACGATGTCGTCCATGGTGCGCCCGGCGGCGTGAACCTGATCGGACCCCGACTGCACCTTGCTGGCGCTGGCATCAATCAGCTTGCGAATATCGTTGGCGGCGCTGGCGCTACGGCTTGCCAGATGACGCACCTCTCCGGCCACCACGGCAAAGCCTTTACCCTGCTCGCCCGCACGCGCCGCTTCAACCGCCGCATTCAGCGCCAGGATATTGGTCTGGAAGGCGATATCGTTGATAAGTTTGGTGATGGAGCCAATGCGCTGGGTGCTGTCGGCAATATCATCCATGGTTTTCACCACGGTCTGCATCGCGTGGCCCCCTTCCGCTGCCGCGTCGCTCGCCACTATCGAGAGTTTATCGGCCGCCGCTGCGGTTTCAGAGTTGCTCTGCACCGACGCCGCCATCTGATTCATCGTCGTCACGGTCTGCTGCACATTCTCGACCGTCTGGCGGGTGCGATCGTTGAGATCTTCATTGCCCTTCGCCAGTCGGTCGCTGCCATCGCGCACACTTACCACCTGGCTGGATACATCATTGATCAGCCAGCGGCACATCAGCCCCAGCTGTCCGACCGCGCGCAGGGTCAGCCCCAGCTCGTCGCTGCGGTTCAGATGGTCAACGCTGTTACGCTCGCCGGTCGCAACTTTGAGCGCCTGACGCGCCACATTCTCTACCGGGCGCACGATTTGCTGCTCGAACAGGAGAGTGCCCAGCAGCATCACCAGCGCGCTCGCGCCCAGTGCCGCCCAGCTCGCATGAGTGGCAATAAGCGTGGCAGCCAGTGCCACAAACAGACCAGCCATCACACCACGCACCCGCCAGCGCAGCGGCATCGCCGGTAATTTCCCGCGCCAGCCCTTACTCACCACCAGTCCTTTATGTACACGTTTATTGCAGCGCCCTTCGTTCAGGGCTTTATACAGCGGTTCGACTGCGGCGATCTCCTCCGCCGTGGCTCGGGTGCGAATCGACATGTAGCCCGTCACCTCTCCGCCACGCACCATCGGCACGGCGTTGGCGCGCACCCAGTAGTGGTCGCCATTCTTACGGCGGTTTTTCACAATTCCACTCCACGGCTCGCCCTGTTTCAGCGTGTACCACATATCGGCAAAGGCCGCTTTAGGCATATCCGGGTGACGCACCAGGTTGTGCGGCTGGCCCAGCAGTTCATCCAGTTGGTAGCCGCTCACTTTCACGAAGGTGTCGTTGGTGTGGGTCATGTGGCTGTGGAGATCGGTGGTGGACATGAGGGTGGTATCGTCGTTCAGAGGATATTCATTCTGAGTGACATACGGTTGAGCGGACATGATGGGCATCCCTTGCAGGTTATTTGAATGTTAATTTTGTGGGTTTATCTTTTTTCGGCGGTAAATAATTTATCTTTAGTTGTTAAATCCGATCGAGATCGCAAATTGCAGTTAAACCGCACTTTTTGTACGCATTTCTAATTGATTGATTTCAAATACTTTCGCAAAGAAATTACCCATAAAGGCTCACCAGTTAACGCCTCCTTAAGTGGCAAACCATGCACTACAGGGGTGCAATTGACGAATTCCAGGGCACTCGCCAGGCCAGATAGCCCAGCGGCAAAGCGCGTATCTTTCCTTCCGGCACGATTAAATTTTGCACAACATTATGTTGACCTGGCATTTATCCCGATTTTCGTTAAGTCACGGGAAGTGGCGTAATCCCTGCAATAATTAATTCAGTATCATGTGATACGCGATCCCCCGGAGCTCATTTTGAACAGGTTACCTTCCAGCGCCTCGGCTCTCGCCTGTACCGCGCACGCACTGAATCTCATCGAAAAGCGAACGCTTGACCATGAGGAGATGAAACAACTTAATCGAGAGGTGATTGATTACTTTAAAGAACATGTGAATCCGGGATTTTTAGAGTACCGAAAATCTGTTACCGCTGGCGGGGATTACGGAGCCGTAGAGTGGCAAGCGGGAAGTCTGAATACGCTTGTCGACACCCAGGGACAGGAGTTTATAGATTGCCTGGGTGGTTTTGGAATTTTCAACGTGGGGCACCGTAATCCAACTGTGGTTTCCGCCGTACAGAATCAACTCGAGAAACAACCCCTTCACAGCCAGGAGCTGCTCGACCCGCTTCGCGCCATGCTTGCGAAAACGCTGGCAGCATTAACGCCCGGCAAACTGAAATACAGCTTCTTCTGCAATAGCGGCACGGAGTCGGTCGAAGCGGCGCTGAAACTCGCCAAAGCGTACCAGTCGCCGCGCGGGAAATTTACCTTTATCGCGACCACGGGCGCGTTCCACGGCAAGTCGCTGGGCGCACTGTCGGCAACGGCAAAATCGACGTTCCGCAAACCCTTTATGCCGCTGCTGCCGGGCTTCCGCCACGTGCCGTTCGGGGATATCAACGCGATGCGCACCGTACTCACCGAGTGCCGTAAAACCGGCGACGACGTGGCTGCGGTGATCCTCGAGCCGATTCAGGGCGAAGGCGGAGTGATCCTGCCACCGCAGGGCTATCTTCCTGCGGTGCGTAAGCTGTGCGACGAGTTTGGCGCGCTGCTGATTCTGGATGAAGTGCAGACCGGAATGGGGCGCACCGGCAAGATGTTTGCCTGCGAGCATGAGAACGTGCAGCCGGACATCCTGTGCCTGGCGAAAGCCCTCGGCGGCGGCGTGATGCCGATTGGTGCCACCGTTGCCACCGAAGAGGTGTTCTCGGTACTGTTCGATAATCCGTTCCTGCATACCACCACCTTTGGCGGTAACCCGCTGGCCTGTGCGGCCGCGCTGGCCACCATCAACGTGCTGCTGGAGCAGAATCTGCCCGCGCAGGCGGAGCAGAAAGGCGATATGTTGCTGGACGGTTTCCTGCAGTTAGGGCGTGAGTACCCGGATCTGGTGCAGGATGCACGCGGCAAAGGGATGCTGATGGCCATCGAGTTTGTGGATAACGAAATCGGCTACAACTTCGCAAGCGAGATGTTCCGCCAGCGCGTGCTGGTAGCCGGGACGTTGAACAACTCGAAAACCATCCGTATCGAACCCCCGCTGACGCTGACCATTGAGCAGTGCGAAGCCGTATTAAAAGCGGCCCGCAAGGCGCTGGCGGCAATGAGGGTGAGTGTGGAAGAGGCGTAACGGCCTCTCTCTCGCCGGATAGCGCTGCACTTATCCGGCCTACGCAATCGGTAGGCCGGGTAAATCGCAGTGCCTCCGGCGATTTTTACGCCGGCATTAACCCGACAAAGCTCCGCTTCTTCCTCGGCTCCGACATCAGCGCTTCGAGTTTCTCCACGCAGGCCAGATAGTGTGGCGTTTTCTTATGTGCCAGCACCGCCTCTTCGTCTTTGTAAGCTTCGTAGATAAAGAACCGGGTTTTGACGCGCGGGTCCTGCAGCACGTCAAAACGCAGATTTCCCGGCTCCTGAATTGCGCCCTCATGATTGGCGCGAAACACCTTCAGAAACTCATCCACGCGCTCCGGTTTAATATTGATTTCCACTAACGTCACATTCATTTCACCTCTCCCTGTTTCTCTTCCTGCCAGAACTGGAACGCCTCGCGGGCGCTCATGTTCTCGTGAACCACTTTCTTCACTGCCTTCAGCATCGCCAGCGGTGCGCTGGACTGGAAGATGTTGCGCCCCATATCCACGCCCGACGCCCCCTGATCGATGGCGCGGAAACACATCTCCAGCGCTTCGTGTTCGGGCAGTTTTTTCCCCCCGGCGATCACAATCGGCACCGGACAGCTGGCGGTGACTTTTTCGAAGCCCTCTTCCACGAAATAGGTTTTGACGAACTGCGCGCCAATTTCGGCGGCAATACGGCTGGCGAGCGAGAAATAGCGCGCGTCACGGGCCATCTCTTTCCCGACGCCGGTCACTGCCAGGGTCGGAATGCCGTAGCGATTGCCCGCATCCACCAGCTTGATAATGTTGTTGATAGACTGGTGCTCAAACTCGCTGCCGATATACACCTGCGCCGCCACCGCACAGACGTTCAGGCGCAGCGCGTCTTCCATTGCCACCGCCACGCACTCGTTCGACAGCTCGCCCAGAATCGAGTTACCGCCCGACGCGCGCAGCACCACCGGTTTGTTGGTGGCTGGCGGAACGGTGCTTCGCAAAATCCCACGGGTACACATCAGCACGTCGGTTTCGGCAAACAGCGGAGCAATCGACAGGTCGATACGCTCAAGCCCGGTGGTCGGCCCCTGGAAATAGCCGTGGTCGAAGGCGAGCATTACGGTGCGATTACTTTTCGGGTTGAAGATGCGCGCAAGCCGGGATTGCATCCCCCAGTCCAGCGCGCCGCAGCCCTTCAGGGTAAAGGGCACGTTCTGCTGCGGCGTGCCGATACCGAAATCTTTTCCGTCTTTGATGTCATCTAAATCAGCCATGTTCTCCCCCGTCAGAAGTCGTATTTATCAATGTTCTCTTTGGTGAACACCACGCGCTCCGGCAGCAGCACGATGCCGTTCCCCTTCGCCTCATACTGATAACCCTGCACGCTGTTAGGCTCGACTTTCAGCACGCCGATGCCTTTCACATCCACGCTGTCGCCCACGTTAAGATCGCCTTTTTTCAGCAAATGATCGGCGACATTGACCGCAATTTTGCCCTGCTGGACCACATCCCACAGGCCGAAGGCTTTTACCGTGCCGCGCTCGACGTACGGACGCATCACGTTCGGCGTACTAAAACCGACAATCGCTACCCCTTCGCGCTTGAGATTCTCCGCCGCCTGCGCCGCCGCTGGCAGCGCGTTAGCGTCCGGCGCGATGATCGCATCCAGATCCGGGTAGGCTTTTAAGATCCCCTCGGCGGTTTGCAGGGATTTGGTCGCGTCGTTATAGCCAAACTGGGTGGTGACGATTTGCCACTGCGGGTGGTCTTTCTCGATTTTGGCCTTCGCCTCTTTCACCCACTGGTTCTGGTCCGTCACGGTTGGGCTGGAGTAGAAGAACGCGACTTTGGCGTCCGGCTTCGTGACCTGTTTACCGGCCATATCCACCAGCAGGCTACCGAGCTGCTCCGGCGTCCCCTGGTTGATATAGATGCTGCGGCATTCAGGTTTGGTGTCGGAATCCCAGGTCAGCACTTTCACGCCGCGCTGCATCGCGCGTTTGAGCGCCGGGCAGAGTCCGTCCGGCGATACGGCGGAGACGATAATGGCGTTGAAGCCCTGGTTGACGAAGTTGTTGATGAGCTGCACCTGGCCGGAGACGCTCGGTTCGGTCGGGCCATCGTAGGTGACATCCACGCCCAAATCTTTACCCGCCTCTTTTGCGCCATTCCCGCCGCTGGTAAAGAAGCCGACGCCCACCAGTTTAGGAATGAACGCAATCCGTTCGGCGGCCAGCGCCGAGGCAAAGCTTAACGCCATCGCCAGGACTATCAGTTTTGTTTTCATCTTACGCTCCGGGTATTTTTTGTGAGAAGAGTGCGCAGCCATTCACGGTGCAGACTCAGCGAACGTCCCATCACCACCACAACCAACAGCGCCCCTGACAGCGCGCTCGACACCTGGTTGGGGATGCCGACCATCTGTAAACCCTGCTGCAGATACCCCACCAGCAATGCCGCCAGCGCTGTACCCACAACCGAACCTGAACCGCCATAAATATTCGCCCCACCGAGCACCGCCGCCGTGAGCGCGGGCATCAGCAAATCACGCCCCAGATCGGAGCGCGCCGAGCCGAAATAGGAGACCATCACCAGCGCGGCGATCGCCGAGGCCACGCCCACCAGCCCGTACAACGCATACGGCATCCCGTTCACCGACAGGGCGGCGTAGCGCGCCGCGCGCGGGTTTTGCCCAATCAAAAACAGATGCCGACCAAAGCGCCCGCGATGGGTGATCAGCCAGAAGAAGAAGGTAATCACCGCGAACAACACCAGCGGAATCGGCAGGCCGAACAGCGTCAGATTGGCGAAGGCGGTAAAGCTGTCCGGGAAGCCGCCGATGCCCTCGTAGCCGGTCGCGCCCGCCATGCCGGAGAGCAGCAGCGCCCCGCCGCCGTAGAGGTAGAGCGTGCCGAGGGTAATCACCAGCGGGCTGATGCCGGTGTAGTGGATCAGCGCCGCGTTAAACAGGCCACACAGCAGGCCGAGCACCAGCGTGAGCGGTATCGCCAGCGTCATGGGCCAGCCGGCCTGCATCATTACGCCCAGCGCAATCGCGCACAGGCCAATGGTCGAGCCGAGCGAAATATCAATCCCGCCGCTGATGATCACCAGCGTCAGCGGCAGCGCCACAATACCGATGCAGATGAAATCGCTGGTGCTGAACAGCAGCATGTTGATATCCAGCATCCGTGGGTTGATGGCCCCGAACAGCAGAATTTCCAGCACCAGTAAAATCAGCAGCGCGCTTTCCCAGTTAAGCTTCATTTACGCCACCTCTTTTTTGCGTTTCGGAAACGGGGTGACGTGCTTTCCCCCTTTGTTGCCGGGCTGGAAACGGCTGTACTTCAGCGCGCGCTGATGACGCGCCAGCGCCTGACGCAGACGCCCGTCGAGGACCAGCACACCGAGCAAGACCAGCCCGGCGATAAAGTCATTCCACCAGGCCGGGAGCTTGAACAGCACCAGCACGGTGTCGATTTGTGTGAGGAAGAAGGCGCCGAGAAACGCGCCAATCAGGGTGCCGGTGCCGCCGAGAAGGGAGATTCCGCCCAGCACGCACGCGGCGATGGCTTTCATCTCCAGCCCGCTGCCGGTCTGATTCGGTACAAAACCGATCTGCGACGCAAAGACGATCCCGGCGCAGGCGGCCAGCACGCCGTTGAGGGTAAACGCGATCATCCGGGTGCGGTTTACCGCCACGCCGAGCTGACGCGCAGCGGCCAGGTTATCGCCCACGGCGTAAAAATCACGGCCTGACGCGGTGCGCGACAACGTCCACGCGCCAATCAGCGCCAGAAACAGCACCACCATACCCAGCGGCGAAACACCGACAGCGACGGGTTCCGACAGGGCTTTCAGGCTCGACGGTAATCCTTCGATCCACTTCCCGCCGGTCCACAGCAGCATCGCCCCGCGATATAGCCCCAGCGTGCCGAGAGTGGCGACAATCGCCGGAATACGCAGCCCAACCACCAGCAGGCCGTTAAAGGCCCCGGCCAGCGCGCCAATGACGACCGCAAAAAGCATCGATACCGGCAGGCTGTAGCCGTTGTTAAGCGCCACGCCGACGGCGATCGCACATAGCCCGACCGTCGAGCCAACCGACACATCAATGTTGCGCGTCAGCATCACCAGCGTCGCGCCCAGAGCCAGCAGGATCAGGATTTGCGAACTGGCGAAAATCATCCCCAGCGTCTGAAAGCTCAAATACGCCGGATTGAGCGCCACCAGCACGCCGAACAGCGCCAGAATGGCGAGAAAGGCGCTCAGCTCGCGGTTCTTCAGTAACGTCTTCATGATTGTCCTCCAAAGGCCAGCGCCATCATCCGGTCGAGGCTGACGGCGTGGCGCGGCAGTTCACCGCTGAGCACGCCCTGATGCATCACCAGCACGCGGTCAGCGAGACCCGGAAATTCATCGAGATCGCTGGAGATCATCAGCACCGCCACGTTCTGCGCCGCCACGCTTTTGATCAGCTGATAAATGTCCGCACGCGCCGAAACATCGACGCCGCGCGTCGGCTCATCCACGATCAGCAGCAGCGGATTGGCTTCCAGACAGCGGGCCAATAGCACCTTCTGTTGATTGCCACCGGAGAGCGTGCGCACGGTTTGATCCGGGTGGTTGAGTTTGATCCCAAGCGCCCGGTGGTAACGCTCCACCACCGCCGCTTCGCGCTTGCGCTGCTGCCAGAGGGACGGCTCATTCAGCGCCACGGTGTTCCAGCGGATCGGTGCATCGAGAAACAATCCGGAAACTTGCCTGTCCTCCGGGAGATAGACCAGCCCTTTGGCGAGACGCGACAGGACGGAATCGCCGCCGATCTCCTGGTTCTCCAGCCAGATCCGCCCGCCGCGTGCGGGCCGCAGCCCATAGAGCGTCTCCGCGAACTCGGTGCGCCCGGATCCCACCAGCCCGGCGAGGCCGACGATCTCCCCGGCGTAGATCTCGACATTGAGATCGATAAAGCCTTCGCCCGTCAGATCTTCCACCCGCAGCACCGGGAAATCCTGCGCCTGCGTGCGGCGATTGCCCGGCAGCGCCAGCCACAGTTTTTGCGTGTCGCTTAAGGCGTGCTCGCGGCTGACCGGCGTCATGGCGGCGATTAAGGCGCTGTCGTCATAGGCCGAGGTTTCGCCGCTCAGCACTACCGCCCCGTCGCGCATCACCGAGATGTGGCTGGCGAGCTGGCGGATCTCCGGCAATTTATGAGAGATAAACACGATGCCGACGCCGAGATCCTGCAATGCGCGGATCTGGCGGAACAGGCGTTCCGTTTCCCCCGGCGTGAGTGAAGCGGTCGGTTCATCGAGGATCAGGATCTTCGCCTCGCGCATTAATCCGCGCAGGATCTCCACCATCTGCTGATCCGCTACTTCGAGGGTGCTGGCAGCGGCGTCGAGATTCAGCTGACACTGCAGCTGCTGGAGTTTATCGGCGAGGCGTTTTTCGTGTTGCGTTCCGCGCGGCAGACGAAAGAGGATGTTTTCGCGCACGGTGAGATTGGGAAACAGCATCGGCTCCTGCGGCACCAGGTAGATCCCCAGCTGGTGCGCCTGACCGGGCTTGAGGCGCGCAAATGGCTTGCCTTCAACATAAAGTTCACCGCCGTCGGGCGTTTCCACCCCGGCGATAATTTTCATCAGCGTCGATTTTCCCGCGCCGTTGCCGCCCATCAGAGCATGGACCTGACCGGATAGCAGCGTGAAATCAATGCCTTTCAGCACCGGTACGCCGGAAAACTGCTTGTGGATATCACGCGCTTCGATCAGGACTGTCATCATCGCTCCGCTATTGAACAAATGATTTTTTGATTTAATAATGTTCAAAAGCGTAGACGGTGAACTATATTTACAACCGTGCAGGGATCACAGTTTTATCGATTCAGATTCTGATAACTCTGCGTTGTTTCTTTAAAGATCCGTTTTGCCGCGTGGCTCACACTTTCTGCCCGCGTCTGAGCGAACATATGATCTAAATTTTTATAAGAGTTCAAATATGGGCGATAAACGCACTGCCGAAGAAAGTCGGTTTGCCGGGCTGGCGCTGGCAGAGGAAGAACTGGTCGCCAGGGTGGCGTGGTGTTACTACCACGACGGCCTGACGCAGAACGATATTGGCGAGCGCTTAGGGCTGCCGCGCCTGAAGATCTCCCGTTTACTGGAAAAAGGGCGTCAGTCTGGAGTGATCCGCGTACAGATAAATTCCCGCTATGAGGGGTGTCTGGCGCTGGAGACTGAGCTGCAACAGCGCTTTAACCTGAAAATGGTTCGCGTGGTGCCAGCCCTGAATACTGCGCCGATGAACGTGCGGCTGGGGATTGGCGCAGCGCAGTCGCTGATGGGGTTACTGGAACCGGGACAGCTGCTGGCGGTGGGATTTGGTGAAGCGACCATGAGCTGCATTCAGCACTTAAGCGGCTTTATTAGCTCACAGCAGGTGCGGCTGGTGACACTTTCCGGCGGCGTGGGCCCTTACATGACAGGCATCGGTCAGCTGGATGCGGCCTGTAGCATCAGCATGATCCCGGCTCCGCTGCGGGTTTCATCGGCAGACGTTGCCGGCATTTTAAAACGCGAAGCCAGCGTGCGGGACGTGATCCTCGCCGCCACCGCCGCCGACGCCGCCGTGGTGGGTATTGGCTCCGTGAATCAGCGCCGTGACGCCACCATTTTGCGCTCGGGCTATATCAGCGAAGGCGAGCAGCTCATGTATGCGCGCAAAGGTGCGGTCGGCGACATCCTCGGCTATTTCCTTAATGCCGCAGGCGAACGGGTGCCCGACCTGGAGATTCATCAGGAATTGCTCGGCGTCACGCTCGAGGAACTGGCGCAGTTGCCAACCATCGTCGGCGTGGCCGGAGGGGAAGAGAAAGCAGATGCGATTTACGCCGCACTGAAAGGTCGCCTTATTAATGGCCTGGTGACGGAAGAGACGACAGCCCGCGCGGTGCTTGCCCTGGCGAAATAAGCCACTTGCCCCGTGCCAACACGAGGCAAGCTCATGAGTTACCTTTTAGCGTTAGATGCAGGGACGGGAAGCGTTCGCGCCGTTGTATTTGATTTGCAGGGAAACCAGGTCGCCGTCGGCCAGGCGGAGTGGAAACACCTGAGCGTGGAGAACGTGCCAGGCTCGATGGAGTTCGATCTCGACACCAACTGGCGGCTGGCCTGCCAGTGCATTCACCAGGCGCTGGAGCGCGCGCACCTGAGCGCAGCGGATATCCAGTCCGTCGCCTGCTGTTCGATGCGCGAGGGGATCGTGCTTTACGATCGCAACGGCGATGCCATCTGGGCCTGCGCTAACGTCGATGCCCGCGCCAGCCGGGAAGTGGCTGAACTCAAAGAGATCCACGACTACCGTTTTGAATCCGAAGTGTATGACGTCTCAGGCCAGACGTTGGCCCTGAGCGCCATGCCGCGCCTGCTGTGGCTGGCGCACCATCGTCCGGATATCTATCGCAAAGCGGCGACCATCACCATGATCAGCGACTGGCTGGCGGCGAAGCTTTCGGGCGAGCTGGCGGTGGACCCTTCCAATGCAGGCACTACCGGGATGCTCGATCTCTTCAGCCGCGACTGGCGCCCTGCTCTGCTGGATATGGCCGGGCTGCGGGCCGATATTCTCTCCCCTGTCAAAGAGACGGGCACGGTGCTGGGAGCGGTGACCCGCGAAGCGGCGCAACAGAGTGGGCTGCGTGAAGGCACGCCGGTGGTAATGGGCGGCGGCGACGTGCAGTTGGGCTGTCTGGGGCTGGGCGTGGTCCGCGCCGGGCAAACCGCGGTGCTGGGCGGAACGTTCTGGCAGCAGGTGGTGAATTTGCCGCAGGTGCGCACCGATCCGGAGATGAATATTCGCGTTAATCCGCACGTGATACCCGGTATGGCGCAGGCGGAATCCATTAGCTTCTTCACCGGGCTGACGATGCGCTGGTTCCGTGACGCGTTTTGCGCCGAAGAGAAACTCATTGCCGAGCGGATGGGGATGGACACTTACGCCCTGCTTGAAGAGATGGCAGCCCGTGTTCCGGCGGGATCGCACGGCGTGATGCCGATCTTTTCCGATGCGATGCATTTCAAGCAGTGGTACCACGCCGCACCGTCGTTTATTAATCTCTCCATCGATCCGGAAAAATGCAATAAAGCCACGCTGTTCCGCGCGCTGGAAGAGAATGCGGCGATTGTCTCCGCCTGTAATCTGGCGCAGATTTCGCACTTTTCCGGGGTAACGTTTGAGAGCCTGGTGTTTGCAGGCGGCGGCGCAAAAGGCGCGCTCTGGAGCCAGATTTTAAGCGACGTCACCGGGCTGCCGGTGCGCGTGCCGGAAGTCAAAGAGGCGACCGCGCTGGGCTGCGCCATTGCAGCGGGCACTGGTGCCGGGTTGTATGCCGATATGGCATCGACGGGGGAAAAACTGGTGCGCTGGAGCCGGGAATTTACCCCCAACCCAGAACACCGCGAACTGTACGACGGCATGATGCAGAAATGGCAGGCGGTGTACGCCGACCAGCTAGGGCTGGTCGACAGCGGGCTGACCACGTCGATGTGGCAGGCCCCGGGGCTTGTGCGGGCTGTTGCACCATAAACACGGGCCGGATGGCGATGCGCTTATCCGGCCTACCTCTCTCTATGGCTATATTCAATTTTGCCTTCTGGAGTTAATTCATAATTATAAACTGCCCATTCAGAAGATATCTGAAAATGAATATTTTCATAGGGCCGTTCACTCATAACCATCGGATAATTTTTAATAATACAATTATGCTCCTTCTTTCCCATTGAAAAACACAACAGATCTTCCTTCGGGTTCTCTTTATAATTTGTAAACCCTTCACCTACATCCATAATATAATAAGAATGAGGAATACCATCGATTAAGGGATAATCATTAATTAATTTTTCCCTTCGTGATAAAAACCAACCAATTTTATCACTGTCAGCCCATGGTAAATGATCAACTACAATGAAGACAGAAGAATTGAAGTCAGAATAAACATGTAATATTTTAACTGGTCTAAGCGACCAAAGATTACACATTGCAATAATAATAAAAATGCCAATAAATCGTTTTTTTTTGTTTTTCATTGATAACTTCCAATTCTTGCAAACGCTGAAAAATTCGTAAAGAAAGGTCGAAAGGCGAAATCTTTGTGCCGTTGAAGAAAGAACCAGATGCGAAAAAATCGGAACTGGCTATAAAATTCACTTTTAATATCAGTACAATCGAGACCAAAGTGGTCCTGTGCCTCAAAGAGAATTTCAGCCTCCCATCCTATTGCATATTTTTCAATGGATAGAAGCGTTATCTTCTGAGCATGGATATCATGCACCGTTATTCCAAGACCATTAATGTTGTCTTGCACTTGATTGAATTTTGGTAACATTGAATCATGAAGTGCTAATGCGATACTTTCCTCGAGTGGTGTATATGCATTCCAGAAAAAATCAGCACCAGTTTCATCCTCAATGGTGCTTTTTATTATTGATATTGAACTGTTAGGTTTTGGGTCATTCACACGGTTTTCGAACGCAACATTAAGAGTTGTGCTATAAAAAGGTTTTCCATCACCATATCTAAAATGAGAGATCATCTCTTTAATTAGATGCTGATATTTTCCTATGCGCGAAAATTCATTTGAAAGTTCAGTCATTTCATTGAATAAAATATTTACGCATTCTTCGTGAGACACTTTTCTTCCATCGGAGGGGGTAGTGTACCCACCAAATATCGTTGGTACGTTCGGAACGTCGTAGCAAATTAGCCGATAGGGGTCCACCTGGCCTGAGATATCGTGCAACCCAAGTGATCTTAACTGCTGCTCATTCATATCCCCACATTGCATATCATCCGCAGAATAATCATTAAATGGGTTGATCGTTTTAAACAGAGTACAGGGACAATCTATTGATAATTTTGATGGATACTCCATTATTATTTCCTCCTTGAATAACAACAAGTTATCACTATTACAAGAAGTGCATTTAATCACGTTTTTCTAAAAAAAAAGTACCCAATCTCACATTCTGAATGTGCATTTGTATGTTGTTACAATACTTCCGAATGAGTAACAGCACTCCGAATCTTTGAATCCCATCACAATCATCACACGCCTCTTTTCCTCTTTTGCCCGCGAGTGGCTAAATTAGTAACTCATCCGACCACATAACAATAATTTTACACTGGAAGAGATTATGAGCCGCTATCCGTCGCTTTTTGCCCCCCTCGATCTGGGGTTTACTACGCTCAAAAACCGCGTGTTGATGGGCTCTATGCATACCGGTCTGGAGGAGCATCCTGACGGCGCAGAGCGTCTGGCGGCGTTTTACGCCGAACGTGCGCGTCACGGCGTGGCGCTGATTGTCACCGGCGGTGTCGCCCCTGCCCCCTCGGGTGTTGGCATGGAAGGTGGCGCGGTGTTGAACGATGCCAGCCAGTTGCCCCATCATCGGCTTGTCACCGATGCGGTGCACAAAGAGGGCGGTAAAATCGCCCTGCAGATCCTGCACACCGGGCGCTACAGCTATCAGCCGCATCTGGTGGCCCCTTCCGCCATACAGGCGCCGATTAACCGCTTTAAGCCGCACGCCCTCACCCACGAAGAGATCCTCGCCTTGATCGATGACTTCGCCCGCTGCGCCGCGCTGGCGCGTGAAGCAGGCTACGACGGCGTAGAGATCATGGGCTCCGAAGGCTATCTGATTAACGAGTTTCTGGCCGCCCGCACGAACCAGCGCGACGACGAATGGGGCGGCGATTATCCCCGCCGGATGCGGTTTGCCGTGGAAGTGGTACGCGCCGTGCGCGAGCGCGCCGGGGCTGATTTTATTATCGTGTTCCGCCTGTCGATGCTCGATCTGGTCGAAGGCGGTGGCACATTCGAGGAGACCCTCCAGCTGGCGCAGGCCATCGAAGCGGCAGGCGCGACCATCATCAACACCGGCATTGGCTGGCACGAGGCGCGTATCCCTACGATTGCCACGCCGGTCCCGCGCGCAGCGTTTAGCTGGGTAACGCGCAAACTGAAGGGCAAGGTGTCGATCCCCCTGGTCACCACCAACCGCATTAACGATCCGCAGGTTGCAGATGATGTGCTGGCAAAAGGCGATGCGGATATGGTGTCGATGGCGCGTCCGTTTCTCGCCGATGCCGAGCTGCTTTCCAAAGCGCAGAGCGGCCGCGCGGATGAGATCAATACCTGTATTGGCTGTAACCAGGCGTGCCTGGATCAGATTTTCGTCGGTAAAGTCACCTCGTGCCTCGTCAATCCGCGCGCCTGTCATGAAACCAAAATGCCGATTGTGCCTGCGGTGAAAACCAAACGACTGGCCGTGGTCGGCGCAGGCCCTGCGGGACTGGCGTTCGCGGTAAATGCCGCGTCGCGCGGCCATTCGGTGACGCTGTTTGACGCGCTGGCGGAGATCGGCGGGCAGTTTAATATCGCCAAACAGATCCCCGGCAAAGAGGAGTTTTACGAAACCCTGCGCTATTACCGCCGAATGATCGCCGTGACGGGCGTGGATCTGCGGCTCAATCAGTTTGTCCGCGCGGAGGATCTGGCGGCGTTTGACGAAGTGATCCTCGCCAGCGGGATCGCCCCACGCACACCCGCGATCGAAGGGGTCGATCATCCAAAAGTGTTGAGTTATCTCGACGTGCTGCGCGACAAAGTTCCGGTCGGCGAACGGGTGGCAATTATCGGCTGCGGCGGCATCGGCTTTGATACGGCCATGTATTTAAGCCAGCCGGGCGAAGCGACCAGCCAGAACATCGCCGAGTTTTGCGTGGAATGGGGTATCGACACCAGCCTGAAACAGTCCGGCGGCCTGCGACCGGAAGGGCCGCAGCTGCCGAAAAGCCCGCGCCAGATTGTGATGCTCCAGCGCAAAGCCAGCAAACCGGGCGATGGACTGGGGAAAACTACCGGCTGGATCCATCGCGCGACGCTGCTTTCTCGCGGCGTGAAGATGATTCCGGCGGTGAGTTATCAGAAGATCGACGATGAAGGGCTGCATATCACCCTTGCCGGTGAACCGCACGTGCTACGCGTGGATCATGTGATTTTATGTGCCGGGCAGGAGCCGAAACGCGATCTGGCCGATCCGCTGCGCGAGGCCGGGAAAACGGTGCATTTGATTGGCGGGTGCGATGTGGCGATGGAGCTGGACGCCCGGCGCGCGATTGCGCAGGGAACCCGTCTGGCGCTGGAAATCTAGGTAATGTACGCCCGGTAAACATAGCGCTACCGGGCATAACCGTCGCAGCAGAGCCAGCTTAGCGACGACGCCCCAACTTCACGGCTTTCAGCACCACAAATTTGTTATTGGTGGCGACCGTAGAGCAGTTACCGAAGATCTTCTTCAGCTTGTGGAAGTAGTCGAGGTGGCGGTTCGCCACGATGTACAGCTCACCGTTAATTTTCAGGCAACGACGCGCGTGGTGGAACATTTCCCAGGCCACGTTATCAGTGAGGGCATGTTTCTGGTGGAACGGCGGGTTACACACCACTGCGTTAAAGCGGAATGGCTCTACACCCGACAGCGCGTTGTTGATCATAAACTCGCAGCGATCCAACGCTTCCGGCATGTTGGTTTCAACATTCAGGCGGCTTGAGGCCACGGCCATCGGCGATTCATCGGTGAAGATCACGCTGGCTTCCGGGTTTTTCTCAAGCAGGGTCAGGCCGACAACACCGTTACCACAGCCGAGATCGACGATTTCGCCTTCCAGATTGTCCGGCAGATGTTCCAGGAAGAAGCGAGCGCCGATATCCAGCCCCGTGCGCGAGAAGACGTTCGCGTGGTTGTGAATGGTCCAGTTGGTTCCTTCCAGCTTCCAGCTCAGGGTTTCAGGCGCGTCTTTCAGCTCAGGATTGCTGAATGTGCAGTTAATCAGACGGGCCTTTTTCCACGCCAGCGTCGTGGTGGTAGGACCCAGAACCTTTTCGAACAGCTCAAGAGTCGAGTTGTGAATATCACGCGCTTTGGCGCCCGCAATAATCCGCGTTTCCGGTGTCACCACGTGACGCAGCGCGCGCAGCTGCTGCTCCAGCAGGGCCAACGTTTTAGGGACCTTGATCAGCACAACGCCCGGTGCTTGTGGGTACTCCGCCGTGCTGTCGAGGAACTTAACGCTCGATTCCGCAATCTCGTTGTGACGCAGGTTTTCACGCGTCGCAAGCTCACTCAAATAGGAATCGCCAATGCTGTAAGGCGTGTGTTCGGCCAGCGCGCAACCCAGCGCACCAAAGGTGTCATTCAGGATCAGAACCGGGCCGACAATTTCAGTGTCATCCAACTGTTGCAGCAGATATTCATCCGCCGCTTCCCACGCCTGAAGCGGGTTAACGTCGTCCGTTTCCGGGAAACGTTTAAGATTGAGTGAACGGAAACCGTTGTCTAAGTGGCTCATCGGCCCTCCTGAGTGGTAAAATTTGGCGTTATCCCTGAAAAGGGTGCGTGAGTATACCCTTTTTATTATTCAGGTGGAGCGTTGATGAGCAATCTTAGTTATCTCCAGGGCTATCCGGAGAATTTACTTTCCCAGGTCCGCACCTTAATTGCCGAACAGCGCCTGGGCAGCGTTCTTGAAAAACGTTATCCAGGAACACACAGCGTCGCGACGGATAAAGCGCTTTGGCAGTACACCCAGGATCTGAAAAGTCAGTTTCTGCGTAACGCCCCGCCCATTAATAAAGTGATGTATGACAATAAGATCCACGTGCTGAACAACGCGCTGGGTTTGCACACCGCCGTGTCCCGCGTACAGGGCGGAAAGCTGAAGGCCAAAGCGGAAATCCGCGTCGCGACCGTGTTTCGCAATGCCCCGGAGGCTTTTTTGCGGATGATCGTGGTACATGAGCTGGCGCATCTGAAAGAGAAAGAGCACGACAAAGCCTTCTACGCCTTGTGCTGCCACATGGAACCGCAATACCACCAGTTGGAGTTTGATACGCGCCTGTGGCTTACGCATTTATCGTTAAAGAGTAATGAGGGTTAACGCACTGGTTTTGTCATGTGTGCGTGCTAAAGTGACAAAAGGTTCCCCGTTACGGAGTACGTGAACGTTTATGATACGTTTCGCAGTTATAGGCACGAACTGGATCACGCGCCAGTTCGTCGACGCCGCCCATGAAACCGGCAAATTCAAACTCACCGCCGTCTATTCCCGCAGCCTTGAACAGGCGCAGACTTTTGCTAACGATTACCCTGTCGAGCATCTGTTTACCTCCCTTGAGGAGATGGCGCAGAGCGATGCCATTGACGCGGTGTATATCGCCAGCCCGAATTCGCTTCACTCCCCACAAACGCTGCAGTTCCTCGCCCACAAGAAACATGTGATTTGCGAGAAGCCTCTGGCGTCCAATATTCAGGAAGTGGAAGCTGCCATTCAACTGGCGCGGGAAAACCAGGTGGTGCTGTTCGAAGCGTTTAAAACCGCCAGCCTGCCTAACTTCCTGCTGTTGCAGCAGTCATTGCCGAAGCTTGGCAAAGTGCGCAAAGCCTTTATCAATTACTGCCAGTACTCCTCACGCTACCAGCGCTATCTGGACGGCGAAAACCCTAATACCTTTAATCCGACCTTCTCGAACGGCTCGATTATGGATATTGGCTTTTACTGTCTGGCCTCTGCGGTGGCCCTGTGGGGCGAGCCGCACGGCGTGATCGCGACCGCCAGCCTGCTCGACAGCGGTGTCGATGCTCATGGCGTCGTGGTGCTGGATTACGGCGATTTCAGCGTCACGCTCCAGCACTCCAAAGTCAGTGATTCTGTGCTGCCGAGTGAGATTCAGGGCGAAAATGGCGCACTGGTGGTTGAGAAGATCTCGGAGTGTCAGAAAGTCAGCTTTATCCCGCGTGGCGGTAAGGCCCAGGAGCTGACGCAACCTCAGCATATTAACACTATGCTGTATGAGGCAGAGGTGTTCGCACGTCTGGTAGAGACCAATGAAGTGAACCACCCAGGGCTTGCCGTGAGCCGCACGACGGCGAAACTGCAGACCGAAATCCGCCGTCAAACCGGCGTGGTGTTCCCTGCGGATGACGTGAGCACGACAGCGCTCGCGTAAAGCTGTGTAATAGAATCGTTAAGGGCATTGACGAAAACCGTGTCCTGACATATTTTGTTACCTGCAAAGGGGAGTAACTTCATTGCCGGTGGGTCGTCATTACGATGCGTGCAATACCGCATCCGGTCGCCGGGCAACGAAAAAGAGTCACGAAACGTGTTCTTTTTGGTTGTAAGTGAGACCTTGCCGGAAGGCGAGGTCCCTGCATAAATAACGCAACGGCTATCGTCTTCTGACGTTGGCCGTTTTTGTTTTTATGGAAGGAAAAATCTCTATGCACTCTGTCGGCACTCCAATGTTATGGGGCGGTTTCGCAGTCGTGGTGGTCATCATGCTGGCGATCGACCTCTTTTTACAGGGCCGTCGCGGCGCACATGGCATGACCATGAAACAGGCCGCGGCCTGGTCGCTGGTGTGGGTAACGCTCTCTCTGCTGTTCTGCGCCGCGTTCTGGTGGTATCTGGCGTCAACGGAAGGCCGCGCGGTGGCCGACCCGCAGGCGCTGGCCTTCCTCACGGGCTATCTGATCGAAAAAGCCCTCGCCGTTGATAACGTCTTTGTCTGGCTGATGCTGTTCAGCTATTTTGCGGTACCTGCTGCGTTGCAGCGTCGCGTACTGGTCTACGGCGTGCTGGGCGCAATTATTCTGCGTACGGTGATGATCTTTGCCGGTAGCTGGCTGATTACGCAATTCGAATGGCTGCTGTATGTCTTCGGCGCGTTCCTGCTCTTCACCGGTGTGAAAATGGCGCTGGCGAAAGAGGATGAAACGGGGATTGGCGAGAAGCCGCTGGTGAAATGGATCCGTGGGCATCTGCGCATGACCGACACCATCGACAACGAGCACTTCTTCGTGCGTAAGAACGGCCTGCTGTTTGCCACGCCGCTGCTGCTGGTGCTGATTCTGGTTGAACTGAGCGACGTGATCTTCGCGGTCGACAGTATTCCGGCTATCTTCGCGGTGACCACCGACCCGTTCATCGTGTTGACGTCTAACCTGTTTGCGATCCTCGGTCTGCGTGCGATGTACTTCCTGCTGGCTGGTGTGGCGGAGCGCTTCTCGATGCTGAAATACGGGCTGTCGATCATCCTGGTGTTTATCGGTATCAAGATGCTGATCGTCGATTTCTACCATATCCCGATCGCCGTCTCGCTGGGCGTGGTATTTGGTATTCTGGCGCTGACGCTGATCATTAACGCCTGGGTTAACCACCAGAACGATAAGAAACAACAGGCGCAGTAAGTGCGCCCTCGCCCTTCCGTCAGCGGACGGAGGGGCTCTCTTCCTGCACCGCTTTTTCCACTTTAAACGGATCGATTCCCCGCCGCTGCATCCGCCAGAAGCGGATAATATTCAGGCCGTTCATAAGCAAAAAACTTCCCTCAATCAATGTTCCGCCAATCGAGCCTAGCCAGAAATTGTGGATCACCCAACAGCAGGTGGAACACCAGATGACGCAGCGCATGGTCAGGCCTTTACAGCGAAACAGCGCCCAGGTGCTCACCAGCGTGCCGGCCACCGGCAGCAGCTCGATGGGATGATGGAATTTCGCCAGCCCCAGTCCGGCGGTCAGGACGATAAAAATCGCCATAACCCACAGGCTGCGCGTGCGCAGAGTGATGAGCGTTCGTACCGCATTGAGCATCGCGCTCGATCCGGCCGGAAACGCACCCATTAAAAAGAAATGCACGCCGATAATGGCGCTGTAGACCGAAAGCTGTTTTTTGAATTTCCGCTCGTCGCGGTTGATGAAGGTGGTGATTCCCACCAGAAAGGCGATGACCCCAACGCCCTGGGCAAGCCAATACGTGGTCATGAAAATTTCCTGTTCAGACAAAAACAAACGGCGCCTCAGAGTGAAAGCGCCGTTTCTTATGCTAACGCTAATGGACTTACAGCGTCACGCCGCTTTTGAAAATCGCCAGCTCGCGGAAATCGTTACGCTCATTGCAGGTCTGCTTGCCGTTGGCAAACTCCACGATGGTGTCGATGAACTCATTCAGCAGCTGCGGCATGGCTTTGCCGTGAATCAGCTGCCCGGCGTCAAAATCGATCCAGTGCTTTTTCTTCGCCGCCAGCTCGCTGTTGGTGGCAATTTTCACCGTTGGCACAAAACCGCCGTACGGCGTGCCGCGTCCGGTGCTGAACAGCACCATATGACAGCCCGCGCCCGCAAGCGCACTGGTCGCGACGGCGTCGTTCCCCGGCGCGCTGAGCAGATTCAGACCGTGCGTTTTCAGGCGTTCACCATAGCGCAGCACGTCCACAACCTGGCTGGCACCGGCTTTTTGCGTACAGCCGAGGGATTTCTCCTCGAGCGTGGTAATGCCGCCCGCTTTGTTGCCCGGTGATGGGTTTTCGTAAATCGGCTGATTGTGCGCGATGAAATACTGTTTGAAGTCGTTCACCATGGTGACGGTTTTTTCAAACGTCGCTTCGTCGCGGCAGTGGCTCATCAGAATACGTTCCGCACCGAACATTTCCGGCACTTCGGTCAACACGGTAGTCCCACCGTTGGTGATCATGTAATCCGAGAAGCGGCCCAGCATCGGGTTGGCGGTGATGCCTGATAGACCGTCGGAACCGCCGCACTCCAGACCGAACTTCAGCTCGCTCAGTTTGCCCGACTCGCGCGTGTCGTGACGCATCACCTCATACAGCTGATGCAGCTGTTCGAGACCCGCCTCCACTTCGTCGTCCTGATGCTGGCACACCATAAAGTGCACGCGCTCTGGGTCGAAATCCCCCAGCGTTTCACGGAAGGCATCGACCTGATTGTTTTCACATCCAAGGCCAATCACCAGCACCGCACCCGCATTCGGGTGGCGCACCATGTTTTGCAGCATGGTGCGGGTGTTAATGTGGTCGTCGCCCAGCTGCGAGCAGCCATAAGTGTGGCTGAACAGGAACACGCCGTCGGTACCTTCAGCATTGTTGGTCTCTTTCAGAAAACGGTTCTGAATTTGACGCGCAATCCCATTTACGCAGCCGACGGTTGGCAGGATCCACAGTTCGTTGCGGATCCCGACTTCTCCGCTAGCGCGGCGGTAGATCTGAACATCGCGATCCTCCCCCTGCCCTTCTTCAGCCTGAAAATCAGGTTGATAGCTGTACTCGTCCAGATCGCTGAGATTGGTGCGGGTATTGTGGGAATGAATATGTTCACCCGGCGCAATATCCGCCAGCGCATGACCGATCGGCAGACCATACTTCACCACATTCTCGCCTTTCGCGATGGGGAACACGGCAAATTTATGCCCGCGAACAATCGCCTGATGCAGGGTGATGGTCTGGTTTTCCACGGTGACTTCCGCGCCTTCGGTCAGATCCGCCAGCGCTACGGCAACGTTATCCAGCGAATGGATCTTGATGTATTGCATATCAACCTCAAACGGCCTTAGTTCAGTTCAATGGCGAAGTAGTCGCGCGCATTGTTAAAGCAGATGTTTTTCACCATTTCGCCCAGCAGCTGGATATCGGCTGGCGCTTCACCCGCAGCTACCCAGCGGCCAATCATCTGGCACAGAATGCGGCGGAAATATTCATGGCGCGTATAAGAGAGGAAACTACGGCTGTCGGTCAGCATCCCCACGAAACGGCTTAACAGGCCCAGCTGCGCCAGCTGCGTCATCTGACGCTCCATGCCATCTTTCTGATCGTTGAACCACCAGCCGGAACCAAACTGCATCTTGCCTGGCATCCCTTCGCCCTGGAAGTTACCGATCATGGTGCCCAGCACTTCGTTGTCGCGCGGGTTCAGGCAGTAAAGAATGGTTTTTGGCAGCAGGTTTTGTTCGTTCTGTTTGCTCAGCAGTTTTGACAGCTCTTCCGCCATCGGGCGGTCGTTGATGGAGTCAAAGCCCACGTCTGCACCCAGCAGTTTGAACTGGCGCTGGTTGTTGTTGCGCAGTGCACCGATGTGGTACTGCTGCACCCAGCCGCGACGCGCGTATTCCGCGCCGAGGAAGACCAGTACTGCCGTTTTGAACTGAGCCACTTCGTGTTCGTTCAGGGACTCACCCGCCAGACGACGCGCCAGGATACTGTCCAGCTCGGATTCATTCGCTTCCGCAAACAGCACGACGTCGAGCGCATGGTCAGAAACTTTACAGCCGTGAGCCGCAAAGTGGTCCAGACGTTTGGTGAGCGCCGTTTGCAGATCGGTGAAACGACGGATATCGGTGTCAGAGACTTCGGCAAGCTTCGCCATGTAGTCGCCAAAGGTCGCCTGTTCAATGTTGAACGCTTTATCCGGGCGCCAGCTTGGCAGCACTTTGACATCAAAAGAGGTGTCTTTGGCGACAACCGCATGGTGTTCCAGCGTATCAATCGGATCGTCAGTGGTGCCGACCATTTTCACGTTCATCTGCTTCATGATGCCGCGCGCGGAGAATTTATCCTGCGCCAGCAGCTCGTTGCACTGGTTCCAGATCTCGTCAGCAGTAGAAGGCGAAAGCAGTTTGCCGGTGATACCGAACGGACGACGCAATTCCAGATGGGTCCAGTGGTAGAGAGGGTTGCCGATAGTGTGCGGCACGGTCGCTGCCCAGGCGTCAAACTTCTCGCGGTCAGACGCGTCGCCGGTACACAGGCGCTCGGCCACGCCGTTGGTGCGCATCGCGCGCCATTTGTAGTGGTCACCCTTCAGCCAGATGTCATACAGGTTTTTGAAACGGTAATTTTCGGCAACCTGCTGCGGCGGTAAATGGCAGTGGTAGTCGAAAATCGGCTGATCTTTTGCGTAGTCGTGGTACAGACGGCGGGCAAATTCGGTATCTAACAGGAAATCTTCGGTCATAAACGGCGTCATTATCGTCTTCCTCTATAACGAGAGCGTCAGAAAGCTATTGCTTATGTTCAGATGCTGCAAAGTTATCACACCAATTTCCAGAGACCGATGTTTTTTTCGTGAGTTAGATCAATAAACGTCGACAAATAAATTACCCCTAAAGGAGCAAACCCCGTCGTAACCCGCGCCAATCCTGGCTTTGCGTGGGGTGAATAATGACCCTACAAAGATTCACACTTTTGTGATGTCACTCACCTTTTAAAGTTGTATGACAAGTTATCTTTTTGCCGTCGCAACATATAAGCCGACGGAATGCATTACCGGTGTGAAATCATCGGAATTAGCGGTACGGATACCGACTTATGCACGATTACAACTGGCAAGGTTCGGGCCGTTCCGGGAGTCACTCCCGGCTACGCCCTCCCGTTACAAGACAGCTCCCGGCAACGGTCGAGATGTACCGTGCCCCGGCGCGGCAATACTATAACGATGAGGTTTTACATGCGTAAAATTAAAGGGTTACGTTGGTACATGATTGCACTGGTGACGCTCGGCACCGTGCTGGGTTACCTGACGCGTAACACCATAGCGGCGGCTGCGCCAACGCTAATGGAAGAGCTGCACATCTCCACACAGCAGTATTCCTACATTATCGCGGCCTACTCCGCGGCTTATACCATCATGCAGCCAGTTGCGGGCTACCTTCTCGATATCCTCGGTACCAAAGTGGGCTACGCCTTCTTCGCCGTGACCTGGGCTATCTTCTGCGGCGCGACAGCGCTGGCGGGCAGCTGGGGTGGACTGGCACTGGCGCGTGGTGCGGTCGGTGCGGCAGAAGCGGCAATGATCCCTGCGGGTCTGAAAGCCAGCTCTGAGTGGTTCCCGGCAAAAGAGCGTTCTATCGCTGTAGGCTACTTCAACGTCGGTTCCTCTATCGGTGCGATGATTGCTCCACCGCTGGTCGTGTGGGCGATTGTGATGCACAGCTGGCAGTTAGCGTTCATTATCTCCGGTGTGCTGAGCTTTGCCTGGGCGATGGCGTGGCTGATCTTCTACAAACACCCGCGCGATCAGAAGAAACTCTCTGACGAGGAACGCGACTACATCATTGGTGGTCAGGAATCCCATCACCAGACCAACAACGGTAAAAAAATGTCCGTCTGGCAGATTCTGGGTACCCGTCAGTTCTGGGGTATTGCACTGCCGCGCTTCCTGGCAGAACCGGCCTGGGGCACATTTAACGCCTGGATCCCGCTGTTCATGTTTAAAGTCTACGGCTTTAACCTGAAAGAAATCGCGATGTTCGCCTGGATGCCAATGCTGTTTGCTGACCTCGGCTGTATCGTCGGCGGCTACCTGCCACCGCTGTTCCAGCGTTGGTTTGGCGTGAACCTGATCGTGTCCCGTAAAATGGTGGTGACCATGGGCGCACTGCTGATGATTGGCCCAGGGATGATCGGCTTGTTCACCAGCCCATACGTGGCAATCGGCCTGCTGTGTATCGGTGGTTTTGCGCACCAGTCTCTGTCTGGCGCACTGATTACCCTCTCTTCTGACGTCTTTGGACGTAACGAAGTGGCGACCGCCAACGGCCTGACCGGCATGGCCGCCTGGACTGCGAGCACCCTGTTTGCTCTGGTGGTCGGTGCACTGGCTGACACCATCGGCTTCAGCCCGCTGTTCGCCGTGCTGGCTATCTTCGACCTGATGGGTGCAGTGGTGATCTGGACGGTGCTGAAGAACCAGTCTGCCGAGGAGCTACTCAATAGCTCGGTGGGTGGGCCCGCCGAACAAAGTTAGGGTTTGATCTGAGATCAACTAAAGCCGCCTCCGGGCGGCTTTTTCATGGGGAAATCTGGAGACTGGCTCGCAAAAGTGGTATAACAAATCATCCGCCGTACCCTGCCTGGAGCGCATATGGAAATCACCGAATCACGTCGTTTGTATCAGCAACTTGCTGCCGAGCTGAAAGATCGCATCGAGCAAGGTGTCTATCTCGTCGGTGATAAACTGCCAGCCGAACGCTTTATTGCTGATGAAAAGAGCGTCAGCCGCACCGTGGTGCGTGAAGCGATCATCATGCTCGAGGTAGAAGGTTACGTTGAGGTGCGCAAAGGCTCCGGCATTCATGTGATTTCCAATCTGCCAAAACACTCCCCGGTGCCGGATGAAAGTCTGGAGTTCGCCAGCTACGGCCCGTTTGAACTGCTCCAGGCCCGTCAACTGATCGAAAGCAATATTGCAGAATTTGCCGCGACCCAGGTGACCAAGCAGGACATCATGAAACTGATGGAAATCCAGGATCAGGCGCGCAAAGAAAAATGTTTCCGCGACTCCGAATGGGACCTGCAGTTCCACGTCCAGGTGGCGCTGGCGACGCAAAATACCGCCCTCGCTGCAATCGTCGAAAAAATGTGGACTCAGCGCGTTCACAACCCGTACTGGAAGAAATTACACGATCACATTGATTCCCGTACCGTCGACAACTGGTGCGACGATCACGATCAGATCCTTAAAGCGCTGATTCGTAAAGACCCGCATGCGGCGAAACTGGCGATGTGGCAGCATCTGGAAAACACCAAGCTGATGCTGTTCAACGAAACCAGCGACGACTTTGAATTCAACGCCGACCGCTATCTTTTTGCCGATAATCCGGTGGTTCATCTCGATACCGCAACCAGTCAGGCAAAATAGTTCCCCTTATCGCTGGCAGGCGCACCGCTGCGCCTTCCGGCTCGCTGTGAGTCAGTAAACATATATAGTGTCAGCCTGTGTAAATACCCTCGCGTCACTTCCTCTCCATAGGCCAAAATCATTTCCCCGGCCGATCGCAAAATCTGTGACGTATTACGTTGGGCTTTGTTACAATTGGATGCAAATTGCATTTTTTAGTTAGTGCTTGCTTACCTAGCCATTAAACAGGGATCAGTTCTGGCCACCACAATGTGTCCGCGAGCGACCATAATGAAATCATAAACGATGTCGCTGAGCTGTTTACCCCGAATAACAGGCGAGACGTTAACCGATTTCCAGGAACACTGAATGGAACTTTTGACCCAATTACTGAACGCCTTATGGGCTCAGGATTTCGAAACCCTGGCCAATCCGTCCATGATAGGCATGCTCTATTTCGTCTTGTTTATGATTCTGTTCCTTGAGAACGGACTGCTTCCTGCCGCCTTTCTGCCGGGTGACAGCCTTCTGGTGCTGGTCGGCGTGTTATGCGCCAAAGGGGCCATGGCATTTCCGCAAACGGTGTTACTGCTCACTATCGCTGCCAGCCTTGGCTGCTGGCTGAGCTACATTCAGGGACGCTGGCTTGGTAATACGCGAATCGTTCAGAACTGGCTATCTCATCTTCCGGCCCACTATCACCAGCGCGCACACCATCTGTTCCATAAGCATGGCCTCTCCGCACTGCTGATTGCCCGTTTTATCGCTTTCGTCCGTACCCTGTTGCCGACCATCGCGGGGCTTTCTGGCCTGAGCAGCACCCGTTTCCAGTTCTTCAACTGGATGAGCGGTCTGCTGTGGGTGCTGATTCTGACGACCCTCGGCTACCTGCTGGGCAAAACGCCGGTGTTCCTGAAATATGAAGATCAGCTGATGTCCTGCCTGATGCTGCTGCCGGTGGTGCTGCTGGTCTTTGGTCTGCTCGGTTCGGTATACGTGCTGCTGAAGAAAAAATACGGGGCCAGGGATTAATATGGTCATCTCGCCGCATTCCCTGCGCCGGTTGTCCTACGCCCTGATCGCGCTGATGATCCTCAGCGCGATGGTGCTCATCTGGACGGCGGTTCAGCATCAGGAATCGACGCTGGCCATTCGCCCGATGAACCAGGGTGCCAGCGTGCCGGACGGTTTTTCTGTCTGGCACCACCTTGATGCCAACGGAATTCGTTTTAAAAGCATTACGCCGCAGGACGACGTTTTGCTGATTAAGTTTGACTCCAGCGCTCAAAGCGCCGCCGCGAAAGAGGTGCTCGACCGCTCCCTGCCGCGGGGTTATATCGTTGCACTGCAGGACGATGAGAGTCAGACTGCATTGTGGTTAACGCGCCTGCGAGACACCTCGCACCGGTTTGGATAATTACCAGGATTCTGAATCTTTTCACTCACTTTGGTGATAACCCCGTTTACTTACTATGCTTAAGTACGCGGAGCACCCCTCAGATGTTCTCCGCATGACACTGGAAACGCGGCATACTCTTCGGACTGCCGTAACACAATGGAAGGTTTCTACAATGAAATACCGCATCACTCTGGCTTTGGCCCTTTTGTCTTTGAGCACCGCGTCCTTTGCGAACACTCTCTGTCAGGAGAAAGAAAAGGACATCCAGCGCGAAATCAGTTATGCCGAAAAGCATAACAACCAGCACCGTATCGACGGTCTGAAAAAAGCGCTGAGCGAAGTGAAAGCCAACTGCTCGGATAGCAAGCTGCGTGCCGATCACCAAAAGAAAATCGCTGAACAGAAGGACGAGATCGCTGAACGCCGTCAAGACCTGAAAGAAGCGAAAGAGAAAGGGGATGCGGAGAAGATTGCTAAGCGTGAAGATAAGCTGAAAGAGGCCGAGGAAGAACTGAAAGCCCTGGAAGCTCGCGATTATTGAGTTAACGGAAATCTCAACAGGAGAAAATCATGTCTAAAGATACTACTTCAGAACATCTGCGCGCTGAGTTGAAATCCCTGGCGGATACCCTGGAAGAGGTACTGAACTCTTCAACGGACAAATCCAAAGAAGAGCTGAGCAAGCTGCGCTCTAAAGCGGAAAGCGCGCTGAAAGAGAGCCGTCATCGCCTGGGTGAAACCGGTGATGCGCTGGCTAAACAGACCCGTGAAGCCGCTGCGAAGGCTGACGAGTATGTGCGCGACAACCCATGGACCGGCGTAGGTATTGGCGCCGCGGTGGGCGTGGTTCTGGGCGTTCTGCTGACGCGTCGTTAATTATGGACGATCCACGTCACGCACAAGGGCCGGCTAAAAACGTCCTCGGCATCGGCCAGCGTATTTTGACGACGCTGGTGGGTATTGCCGAAACGCGAGTTCGACTGGCAGTGGTGGAGCTGGAAGAGGAGAAAGCGAATCTCTTCCAGATGCTGCTGATGCTGGGGCTCACCATGCTCTTCGCCGCATTTGGGCTGATGAGCCTGATGGTGTTAATCATCTGGGCGATCGATCCGCAGTATCGCCTCAACGCGATGATCGCCACAACGGTTGTGCTGTTGGTGGCCGCACTGATTGGCGGGATCTGGACGATGCATAAAGCGCGCAGTTCTACGCTGCTGCGTCATACCCGTCAGGAGCTGGCCAACGATCGCGCACTGCTGGAGGATGACAAGCCGTGAGTAGCACAACAGAGCGTCGCAAGCGCAAAGCGTATCTGCTAAGCCAGATCCAGCAGCAACGGCTGGATCTGACTGCCTGCCGTCGCGACTGGCTGGAAGTGACCCGTTCGTACGATCATGGCTGGAACACGTTGCTGAGCTTGCGCTCCTGGGTGCTGGTAGGCAGTAGCGTGATGGCCGTCTGGTCCGTTCGTCATCCCAGCATGCTGGTCCGCTGGGCCAGACGTGGCTTTGGCGCCTGGAGTGCATGGCGTCTGGTCAAATCAACGCTACGTCAGCAGCAGTTACGTTCCTGACACCACTGCTCTTTATGCCGGGTGGCGATTCCGTCTTACCCGGCTTATATTCCCCTCTTCCCTTCATTCGCAACTCTCACTCAATATCTTTGAAGAAGATTGACAGTTTTCCTTGCTAACAATTGTCATTCGTCACGTTTATTATCCTCTCCATCGACAGCAAACACGCGGTATCTACCCGGATTTGCACACAAAAAATCGTCAGCCGCGTAAGTGGTTTTCTGGAGAGTAAAATGAAAAAATTAGAAGATGTTGGTTTACTGGTTGCACGCATTCTGATGCCAATTCTGTTTATCACCGCGGGCTGGGGCAAAATCACCGGTTATGCGGGTACGCAACAGTACATGGAAGCCATGGGCGTCCCAGGGTTCCTGCTGCCACTGACCATTCTGCTTGAGTTTGGCGGCGGTCTGGCGGTTCTGTTCGGTTTCCTGACGCGTACCACGGCGCTGTTCACCGCAGGCTTCACCCTGCTGACCGCGTTCATCTTCCACAGCAACTTTGCGGAAGGCATGAACTCCCTGATGTTCATGAAAAACCTGACCATCGCAGGCGGTTTCCTGCTGCTGGCTATCACCGGTCCTGGCGCATTCAGCATCGACCGTGTTCTGAATAAGAAGTGGTAAGCACGCTATACTGAATAAAAAAGCGAGGAGATATCTCCTCGCTTTTGCTATTTGAAGACGGAATAAAGACGGAGGAATCAATGGGACAATTAGTCGACGGCGTCTGGCAGGATATCTGGTATGACACCAAATCCACTGGAGGACGCTTCAAGCGCTCTGTTTCGGCCTTCCGTAACTGGCTCACCGCCGATGGCGCCCCCGGCCCTAGCGGTGAAGGCGGCTTTGCGGCGGAGAAAGATCGCTATCATCTGTATGTTTCCCTCGCCTGTCCGTGGGCGCACAGAACGCTTATCGTGCGCAAACTCAAAGGACTGGACGCGTTAATTCCGGTTTCCGTGGTGAATCCGCTGATGCTGGAAAACGGCTGGACCTTCGACAGTGATTTTCCGGCGGCTACCGGCGACGACCTTTACCACCACGATTTCCTCTACCAGCTCTATCTGCACGCAGACCCGCACTACACCGGACGCGTCACCGTCCCTGTTCTGTGGGACAAGAAAAACCAGACTATCGTCAGCAATGAATCCGCCGAGATCATTCGCATGTTCAATACGGCGTTTGATGCACACGGTGCGCGGGCGGGTGATTATTATCCGCCAGAGCTGCGTGATAAGATCGATGAACTGAACAGCTGGATCTACGACAACGTCAATAACGGCGTCTATAAGGCCGGCTTCGCGACCAGCCAGGAGGCCTACGACGAAGCGGTCAGCAAGGTGTTTGAATCCCTGGCGCGTCTGGAACAAATACTCGGTCAGCACCGCTATCTGACGGGCGACCGCCTGACAGAAGCCGACATTCGCCTTTGGACCACGCTGGTGCGTTTCGATCCGGTGTACGTCACCCACTTCAAATGCGACAAACACCGCATCAGCGACTATCTGAATCTGTATGGTTTCCTGCGGGACATTTACCAGATGGATGGCATCGCGGAAACCGTCGATTTTAACCACATCCGCACCCACTACTATCGCAGCCACAAAACGATTAACCCGACGGGGATTATCTCCATCGGGCCGTGGCAGGATCTGGACGAACCGCACGGCCGCGATACACGTTTTCGCTAAATTTTAAGGGCATCCATGGATGCCCTTTTTTATTTCACTATCTGCGACTATCCTTACCTCGATCGCTTAAAAAACAAGAGATTGTCTGAATATCGAGGCATACAAATGGACTGGTATCTAAAAGTACTGAGAAATTACGTTGGGTTTAGTGGTCGCGCTCGTCGCAAAGAGTACTGGATGTTCGTTCTGGTGAACTTCATCCTCACCCTGGTGCTGGGTATCGTTGATAAAATTCTGGGGTGGGACCGCGCAGGTGGCGAAGGCATTCTCACCACAATCTACGCACTCCTGGTCTTTTTGCCGTCGCTGGCGGTACTGTTCCGCAGGCTCCACGACACGGATCGTTCGGCGTGGTGGCTGCTGCTGATTTTGATCCCGATCGTGGGCTGGCTGATCATTCTGGCCTTTAACTGCCAGGCCGGTACAGCGGGCGAAAACCGCTTTGGGCCAGATCCAAAATTACAGCCGTGAGCATTGCCCGGTGACGCGTCGCGATCCGGGCCTGCACATTGCACTACTTATTATGCGCGAACAGTTTTGGGATTTCGCGTAAACACCAGGACTTGGCCTCGCCCATGCTGTCACGGCGCCATGCCATGATGATATCCACCTCGTTGGTGTATTCCGGGCTGACCACGCGCAGGCGCCCTTCGGCGATATCTTTTTCCACAAACGGATAAGGCATTGTCGCCACCCCGAGGCCCGCTAACAGCGCCTGGCGCTTGTCTTCCAGAGAGGTCACCGTCAGACGCGGCTGTTTATCCAACAGCTGCACCGTGAGCACAGGGCGCTCACGTGCGGTATCCGCCACCGCCACGCCGCGATATTTCACGCGCGTCACTTCGGATAGTGGCTCCGGCTCCTGATGAATCGGGTGATCCGGCGCTGCCACATACACGTTCATCACGCTGTAGAGCTTGCGCGAGTTGATTTCGGACGAGGAGCGAAAGTGCATATCGGGGGCGATCACAATGTCCGCCCTGCCCGTCTCCAGCCGCTCCCACGCGCCTGCCAGCACTTCGGTAATGACAGAGAGCTGCGTATTGGCTTTGGCAGCGAGGCGCTCGACCAGTGGGAACAGGGCCGATGTCGGCACCAGCGCCTCGGTGACCAGCGTCAGGTGCGTTTCCCAGCCGCGTGCCAGCGCTTCGGCGTCGGTGGTCAGTTTATCGGCGGCCTCCAGCAGAACGCGTCCTCGCTCCAGCAGCATACGCCCGACATTGGTGAATTTTGTTCGGTGACCGGAACGGTCGAAAAGCACCACATCCAGCTCTTCTTCCAGCTTTTGCATGGTGTAACTCAGGGCCGACGGAACCCGCCCCAGCTCGTCTGCCGCAGCGGCAAAGCTGCCACGCCGGTCTATCGCGTCCATGACGCGTAGCGCCTCAAGCGTCAATGCTCTCTCTTTTGCCATCTCGTTCTCATTCAGGAAATTTGAACATACCGGGCAGAATATCTGGCTAACAATGAAGCGTCCATACCTTTACCATTGTTTTAGTGTAAAGAGAGGTCAGTTTTATGATTACGACAAGAACAGCAAAACAGTGCGGACAAGCCGATTTTGGTTGGCTGCAGGCCCGCTACACCTTTTCCTTTGGACACTACTTTGACCCAAAACTGCTCGGTTACGCCTCACTGCGCGTGCTGAATCAGGAAGTTCTCGCACCGGGCGCTTCCTTCCAGCCACGCACGTACCCGAAAGTGGATATCCTGAATCTGATACTGGAAGGTGAAGCAGAATATCGCGATAGCGAGGGCAACCATGTCCAGGCGAAGGCGGGCGAAGCGTTGCTGATATCAACGCAGCCAGGCATTAGCTACAGCGAACATAATCTCAGCAAAGATAAGACGCTGACGCGTATGCAGCTGTGGCTGGACGCCTGCCCGGAACGGGAAAATCCACTGGTGCAAAAGCTCAACCTGAGCGGCGACAAGCAGCAGCTGATTGCGTCCCCGGATGGCAGCCAGGGCAGTCTGCAACTGCGCCAGCAGGTGTGGCTGCACCATATCGAGCTGAAAAAAGGTGAACAGGCGAGCTTCCAGCTCCACGGGCCTCGTGCCTATCTGCAATCCATCCACGGCACGGTGCATGCCCTGACGCACACGGAAGAGAAAGAAGCGCTCACCTGCGGCGATGGCGCGTTTATCCGCGATGAAACGAACATCACGCTGGTCGCGGACACTCCCCTGCGCGCGCTGCTGATTGATTTGCCGGTGTGATATTGGTTATTACTTTTGCGTTGTCTCTTGATAAGCCTTTTAGCTCAAGAGACTTCGCAAGATGATAACGCCCCACTAATCCCCCTCTTATTACCTCGACATTTCCCTGCGGGAAATTTCACGCGTCATAATATTTACTTTTTAATTCCATGACTTTGACGACATTATTGAGTGAATTAAAAAGGCTACACTCCTCATCCGCATAATTAATTGTCGCAATACATTTTGTTAAATAATGATAAGGACATCATTGATTGAGCAACATAATCTATTTAACGCTGACGGGTGAGCGTCAGGGGGAAATATCCGCAGGTTGTGGAACAGAAAAATCTATTGGTAATCGCTTTCAGTATCGCCATGAAAACGAAATTCTGGTTTATCAGCTATCCTCCAGCAACGTCAGCACCGCTGGCGGCGTGCATCATCAGGGCTTGCGCTTCACCAAACCCACCGACAAAAGCTCGCCACTCCTGACTACCGCCATTAATGAGAATGAAAAACTGCGGCTCAGTTTTGATTATTACCGTACTAACCGCTTCGGCCGTCAGGAAAAATATTATCATATCGAACTGCGCGGGGCGTCGATTCAGGGGATATCCAGCTCGCATAAGAAAGACAGTCTGGATACGGAAAGTATCACTGTGAGTTATGAATATATTCGCAGTAAACATCTTATTGCGAATACAGAGTTCAGCAATCTGCTCCTGCCTGACGCCTATAACCAACTGTTTCCAGCCGATGAAATAAAAAAACCTGAAAAACGCAATATTACCCTGACGCTCGGTGTTTTTTTTGATGGAACCGGTAATAACGCCGTGAACACGCAAAACATGCTCGCCGCCTGTACCGCCGCGCACTTTGACATTTCTGATCCGGATGCAGAAAGCATTCTTGCCCGCATGGCGCAGGAGCAGATGGGCGTCTCCGGTACAGGGGCCACCAGCTATACCGGCGGGTATACCAATATTCACTGGTTAAATACGTTGTACAAAACGGATCTCCCCATTGAATCAGGGCAGGCGCAGGCGGCCATTTATGTGGAGGGGATCGGCACCGAAGCCGGCAGACCAGACAGCATGATTGGCCTGAGTTTAGGCGTGGCCGATACGGGGGTGATCGCGAAGACGGACCTTGCGGTGAAGCAGATTGCAGAGGCGATAAAGGATGCTCTGCGCAAGTTGCAGCAAAAAATGCATGGGTGTGTGGTTAAGGTCACCTCCTTCCAGTTCGATATCTTCGGATTTAGTCGCGGCGCAGCAGCGGCACGCCACTTTGCCAATCGCATTCAGACGGAAGATCGGGACATTATCAATGCGATTCGCTACGGAATGAATGATGTCGAATACGCTGGCGCACCGGCCGGGAAAACGCGATTTATCGGTATTTTCGATACCGTCGCCGCCATTGGGACACCGCAAAATGGTCTCAACCCGCACACAGCGAATACCGGTGACGTGAATATCGTGTTGCGTCCCGGCGTGGCGGAGAAAGTCTTCCATATCACGGCGCAGCACGAGTGCCGCTTTAACTTCGCCCTGAACAGCGTGCAACCCGCGTGGCCGGAGCTGGCTCTGCCCGGCGCGCATTCCGATATTGGCGGCGGCTACCTGCCTGCGACACGGGAAAACATCTACCTGACCCGACCGGAAGCAGTCACCGTGCCGCTGGATACCCCGCTGGCGGATACGCGAACTTACAGACATGCCATGAAACAGCTATCGATACTCGAATCCTCTGCGGTCGCGGCACCGCTCATTCGCACTAATGACATTACAGCTGACGCCTGGGAGGACACGAGAATGCCTTCCCATCCAAGAGACGGGATGCAGAAGCGCGCATTTGCTGCTCTGACAATGAAAAAACGGATCGTGAAGAACGACTGGTCGAAGGTGGTGCTGCGGGTAATGATCGATGCCGCGCAGGATGCGGGGGTGGAGTTTGAGTCGATCGATTCAACTAAACCTGAATACGCTCTTCCAGCAGAACTTATGCCCCTTTGTGATAAAGCTATCACCTCCAGCAAAGCGGCACGTTTAGGTAAATCGACACCTTCCTTCACAGTCGCTGAAAACGACCTTGTTGCTCAAAGCTACATACACTGCTCAGCAAACTGGAATAGCATTGTACTTGATAGCAAAAGGAAGCCCTACGGTGGCACCTCTGTGTCGGAGATCCTTAGTTTTGTAAACCGGCCAGATGAAAACTGGCAGCGCACAACCTACAACATGGACGGCAATAAACGATGAGATATGGAAAACTATTCTTCCTTGCGCTGATGCTGACGACAACAGGCTGCCATTATGGTGCCCCCTCAACGCCAGAAGACACTGGCGAAATGCCGTTTGGCATGTTGGGCTTCGCTTTTTTTACACCAAAAGCGTTGCCTGCTGATGTCACTTACGTTGGTTTCATTGATGACAAAAAGGTTATCTATTCATTCAAAACACTTGATAGCGTGGAGAATGATTATTCCAGCGTAGGGCAATGGGATAAACGTTATATGCGTTTTGCGCAGTTTAATAAAGCCCGCCATCCGCCCGTGACGATGTTGTTTTGCTGGGATTCAGTCATCGATAAAAAAACGTATGAAACGCGGATTACATTCCCTGAGTCTATGAGAAAAAAAATGTACATCTCGACGGGAATAGACATGTTTGGAGAAAAAGCGTGGTACAGCACGATTCTTTTTGGTCTTGCCCCAGAAGGTAAAGTTAGAGTCTGGCTGCAAAATACCGCCGGTGGCGATAACTTGCCCATAGAACCAACAAAGATCTCTACGCTGTCGGTCGATAAACTAGACGGCTGTAAAGGGATCACTCAGCACCCCAATGGCTATCTCTACTATGGAGAAACGCCTGAATTCATTAAAGGCAAAACCTACCCCTACGGTGAATGGTGAATTAACACGCTCTTTTAATCAGTCCAAAAGAATAAATCATCAGCAAACATCCCATAAACGCCCGCGACAAACGCGGGCATCGAATTATTCGCTCAGCGCGTTCGCCATATCCGTTTTGATCTGCTTACGCTGTTCCGGCGTGAGCACCTGGCTGACGTCGAAGTAGTATTTCACGCGGTAATAACGCGCCTGCTCTTCCACCTTGCTGAAGGCCGCGAGCTGGTTTTTCACCACGCTTTCATCCCATTTTCCTGCCTGGAACATATCCACCAGCGCGCCATCTTTTACGCCGGTCATCGGGATTTTGCTGACGTTGTCTTCCAGTTTCTGATGCAGATCTTCAATTTTCTTCACCTGATCGTTGCTGAGTTTCAGATGCTGAACAAGAGGATCTTGTGAGGGGGACGGTGCGGCTTCAACGTTTGCCGCCTGCGCTGCAAAACTACCACCCGCCAGTGAAAGCGCGAGCAGAGCGATACGGGTCATTTTCATCATCTTACTGTCCTTAAATTGGGAGAGGGAAAAGCAGGTGCATTGTTTTTCAAGACCGGATGAAGATGTGTGATCAATTATATAAACAAATTTGTATGTGCAGCGGGCAAAAAAAAGCCCCCTTCAGCGAAGGGGGCGTGGTCACGGGTGTTGGCTTAAATGGCCTGGGTAAAGGTTCGTGAAATAACGTCCTGCTGCTGCTCGCGCGTCAGAGCGTTAAAGCGCACCGCATAGCCCGAAACGCGGATCGTCAGGTTTGGATAATTCTCTGGATGTTCAATGGCATCCATCAGCATTTCCCGGTTCATGACGTTGACGTTCAGATGCTGCCCGCCTTCGATGGCCGCCTCGTGGTGGAAATACCCGTCCAGCAGGCCGACAAGGTTGGTTTTACGTACCCCTTCGTCTTTGCCCAGCGCCTGCGGCACAATCGAGAAGGTGTAAGAGATCCCGTCCTTGGCGTAGGTGAACGGCAATTTCGCAACAGACGTTAACGACGCTACCGCCCCTTTGCGATCGCGTCCGTGCATCGGGTTCGCGCCCGGCGCAAACGGTGTGCCGCCGCGACGTCCGTCCGGGGTGTTACCCGTTTTCTGGCCGTACACCACGTTTGAGGTGATGGTCAGAATCGACTGAGTCGGCACGGCGTTGCGGTAGGTTGGCAGCGCCTGAATTTTCTTCATAAAGCGCTCAACCAAATCGCAGGCGATGCTGTCCACACGATCGTCGTTGTTACCGTACTGCGGATACTCCCCTTCAATCACGAAGTCGACGGCCAGGCCCGTATGGTCGCGCACCGGTTTCACCGTCGCGTACTTAATCGCCGCCAGGGAATCCGCTGCCACCGACAGGCCCGCGATCCCGCAGGCCATTGTGCGATGCACGTCGCGGTCGTGCAGGGCCATCAGGGAAGCTTCGTAGCTGTATTTGTCGTGCATAAAGTGGATAAGGTTCAGGGCGCTGATGTACTGCACCGCCAGCCAGTCCATAAAGTGGTCAAGGCTCGCCATCACGGTGTCGTAATCCAGCACGTCATCCAGCAGTGGCTCGGTTTTAGGTCCGACCTGGATTTTCAGTTTCTCATCCACCCCGCCGTTGATTGCATACAGCAGCGTTTTGGCGAGGTTGGCGCGCGCACCGAAGAACTGCATCTGCTTGCCAATCACCATCGGGCTGACGCAGCAGGCGATGGCGTAGTCATCGCTGTCGAAATCGGCGCGCATCAGATCGTCGTTTTCATACTGCAACGAGGAGGTGGCGATCGACATCTGCGCGGCATATTTTTTGAAGGCAATCGGCAGCTGTTCTGACCACAGAATCGTCAGGTTTGGCTCCGGAGCAGGCCCCATGGTATTGAGCGTGTGCAGATAGCGGAACGAGGATTTGCTGACCAGCGTACGCCCATCCAGCCCCATCCCGCCGATTACTTCCGTGGCCCAGATCGGATCGCCCGAGAAGAGTGTGTCGAATTCCGGGGTACGCAGGAAGCGCACCATGCGGATCTTCATGATGAAATGGTCGATCAGCTCCTGAGCCTGTTGCTCATTCAGGCGCCCGGCCTTCATGTCACGTTCGATATAGATATCAAGGAATGTCGCAGTGCGGCCCAGGGACATCGCCCCGCCGTTTTGCGATTTCACCGCCGCCAGATAGGCAAAGTAGAGCCACTGCACCGCTTCCTGAGCGTTCATGGCTGGACGTGAGATATCACACCCGTATTTCGCCGCCATCTCCTGGATTTGCAGCAGTGCTCGGCGGTGCTCAGACAACTCCTCGCGCAGGCGAATGGTCGCCTCCAGCTCCTCACCGCGCTCCATTTTCGGCTGCAGATCGGCAAACTGCAGTTCACGTTCGCGCACCAGATAGCTGATGCCGTACAGCGCCACGCGGCGATAGTCGCCAATAATGCGTCCGCGCCCGTATCCGTCCGGCAGACCGGTAAGCACGCCGGATTTACGGCAACGCATCATCTCCGGCGAGTAGACGTCAAACACGCCCTGGTTATGGGTTTTGCGCAGATGGGTGAAGAGATACTCGAACTGCGGGTCCATCTCGCGTCCGTAGGCTTCAAACGAGCTGCGGATCATGTTGATCCCGCCATACGGATGCAGGGCGCGTTTCAGCGGACGATCCGTTTGCAGGCCGACGATCGTTTCCAGCTCTTTCTCAATATAGCCCGGCCCGTGAGCGGTAATGGTGGTCGCGACGTTGGTGTCGAAATCAACGGGAGCGTGAGTAGCGTTCTCCTGACGAATCCCCTCCATTACCTTCTTCCACAGCGCCGTGGTGGCTGGCGTGGCAGGCGCTAAAAAGTGCTCATCACCCTCGTACGGGGTGTAGTTTTGCTGGATGAAATCCCGCACATTAATGCTTTCCTGCCAGTCATTTCCGCAAAAGCCGGCCCACGCGTCGCTGTAGGGAGCGACACGAATATCGATATTTACCTTCATGAGTTTCTCTCTGTGTCAGGCGATTTCCGCAGCCAGACGGACCTTTCCAAGACGGAGGGCATCCAGTGCGATCATTTTTTCTTCGTTGGTTGGGATCACGGCGCACGGCACGCGGGAGGTGTCAGCGGAGATGATGCGCTCACCCTCGCTACCCGGCAGGGCATTTTTCTGCTCATCCAGCTCGATTCCGAAAACCTTCAGGCGATCGGCTACCAGTTGGCGTATCAGTCTGGAGTTTTCACCAATTCCTCCCGTAAAGACCACGCCGTCCAGACGGTGCAGGGAGGCGGCGTGACCGGCGATATGGCGAGCGATGCGATGAACAAAAGTCTCAATCGCGAGGCGGGCGCGCTCGTGACCGTCGTGCCAGGCTTTTTCTAGCGTGCGTAAATCAGACGAGAGGCCGGAAAGCCCCAGCAAACCTGACTCTTTATTCACCACGCGCTCAAGATCCTCCAGCGTTTGCCCGGTTTGCTGTGCAATCCACGCCATCGCGCCAAAATCGACATCGCCGCAGCGCGTCCCCATCACCAGCCCTTCCAGCGGCGTCATGCCCATGGAGGTGTCCACGCTGTGCCCGTTACGGACCGCGCAAATCGACGCCCCGTTGCCCAAGTGTGCAATCACCAGCCCGCTATCGGCTTCGGCAATATTCAGCAGCGAATACGCCTGTTGCGAAACATAGCGATGCGATGTGCCGTGGAATCCGTAGCGGCGCACGCCCAGCTCTTCGAAGAAGCGGTACGGCAGGCCGTAAAGATAGGCCTCGGGCGCGAGCGTCTGGTGGAAGCTGGTATCAAACACCGCGACCTGCTGCACGCCGGGGAACAGCTGCTGAGCCGCTTCCACGCCGCTGAGATTGGCGTAGTTGTGCAGCGGGGCCAAAGGCGAAACCTGACGAATCTGATCGATGACCTTATCGGTGATCAGGGTGGACTCGCTGAACAGGCTGCCACCGTGAGCGATGCGGTGGCCAATTAAGGCCACGCTGCTCATCAAATCGCGCTTTTCCAGCTCCAGGGCGATGGCAGCCAGCGCCCCTTCGTAGTCCTTGCGAGCCAGGGTGACTGGCTCGCTCCCGTTCACGGATATAAAGGCACTTTCAGTGTTCACGCCATCTGCAATACCGGTCATCAGCGCGTCACAGCTCGCTGCGTCCAGCACCGAAAACTTCACAGATGACGATCCACAGTTAATGACCAATACAACCGGAAATTCATTCATGTCTTCACTCCGCTCATCCTGAGCTTTGAATCAGAAAAGTTTGTATACGATATTCAGAATGGTCAGCAGGCCAATCGCCGTCACAAAGATGTTCTCGGTTCTGCCTTTGTATTTCGCCAGCGCTGGCGTTTTGCGGATGGCATACATCGGCAGCAGGCACAGCAGAGAGGCGATAATCGGCGCACCCATCGCTTCAATCAGGTCCAGAATGTTCGGGTTGGCGTACGCCACGACCCAGGTGGAGCCCATGATGAAGATCATGCTGATGGTGTTCAGTTTGCCGACGGAAACTTTCTTCTTATCGCCTTTGTAACCAAACTTCAGGACCAGTCCGTTCAGCCCTTCCAGCGTGCCCAGGTAGTGGCCGAAGAAGGATTTGAAAATGGCAACCAGAGCGATGATCGACGCGCCGTACTCCAGCACGGTGGCGAAGGTCGATTTGGTCCCGGAGAGCGAAGCAAAGTGGTTGGCCAGGTAAGAAAGCACCGGAATGTTCTGCGCTTTGGCTTCCGCCATGTTCTGCGGAGAGAGTGTGAACAGGCAGCTAAAGGCGAAGAACATCACCACCGCCACCATCAGCATGCTGGCGCGACCGATAATTTTGGAACATTTCTGCTCGGTGAACTCTTTACCGAATTCGCCTTCGTACTCTTCACGTTTCGACACCACGAACGATGAGACGATTGGCGAGAAGTTGAAGGAGAAGACCATGATGGAAATCCCCAGCCAGACGGTGACCAGAATGCCATCGTGCCCGGTGAAGGAGATGTCGCTCAGGTTAACCTGGTCAATAACCGCCGAGTTCCAGTAAGGGATCAGGGACAGGGAGATCAGCACCAGGCTGGCGATGAACGGGAAGACCAGGAAGCTCATCACTTTCACCATCAGGTCTTTACCAAACCAGATAACGAATGCCATCAGCAGCAGCAGGAACAGGGCCACAAAGCCACGGTTCAGTGCGGGAAGCTGGAGCTGGTTTTCCCAGAAGGTCATAAAGGTGTTTGTAATGGTAACGCCGTAAATCCACAGCAGCGGGCAAATCGCAAAGAAGTAGAGGAAGGTGATCACCACCCCGCCAGTCTTACCAAAATGCTCTTCCACCGTCTCGGTAATGTTGCCGGACGGATTGCTGCCGGACAGGCACAGACGCGCCAGCGCGCGGTGGCAATAGAAAGCAATAGGATAGGCCAGCAGCAGCATCAGCAGAATCGGTATCAGCCCGCCAAAGCCCGCGCGAATCGGGAAGAACAGCACGCCCGCGCCGATTGCCGTACCGAACAGCCCCAGTGTCCAGGTGGTATCTGATTTTCGCCAGGAAGACGTTTTTGTCTGACTGGCAATGATAGTTTCAGAGTTGCTCATAATTTATCCTTATTTATGCATCAACGAGGCCGGTAATTTGGGAAACGCGGGAAAGGTCGATATTGCCGCCGGAAATAATACTAACCGTTTTGCGCCCCTGAATATAATGATCCAGTTTTCCGCTTAATAATGCAGCCGTTGCCAGTGCGCCAGCCCCTTCTGTCACCACTTTATTTCGTTGGATCAGTGCGACCATGCTGTTACGAATATCGTCTTCGCTCACCAACACGATGTCGTCGACTAATTCACGAACAATTTCGAAGGTTAAATTACCTGGACGAGAAACATCGCAACCGTCGGCTAATGTGCCGGTGGTACGGTGATTCATAATTTCTCCGGCGTAGTAAGACGCCGCCATACCGTGCACATTTTCGGACTGCACACCGATAATATTAATGGTCGGGTTGATGGATTTAATGGCCGTGGCGATCCCGGCGATTAATCCGCCGCCGCCGATAGGGACAATCACGTTATCGACATCATATAAGTCTTCGAGAATTTCAAGACCAATGGTGCCCTGTCCGGCAATCACTTTGACGTCGTCATACGGCGGAATAAAGATGCGCCCTTCCTGCTCGACGATTTCGCTGACTTTGGCGATAGTGTCGTTAAAGTTCTCACCGTGCAGTACCACTTCGGCGGAGTAATCACGCGTGGCGGCCACTTTCGATTTTGGCGCGCCCATCGGCATGACAACTTTGCCGTCAATACCGAGCATGGCGCAGGAGAGCGACACACCCTGAGCATGGTTACCGGCGGAACACGCCACCACACCTTTGCGGCGTTCAGCTTCGGTTAAGGAGCTTAATTTGTTAAAAGCACCACGAATTTTAAACGAACCGGTGCGCTGCATATTTTCAAACTTCAGGAAAATTTCGCCTTTGCAGCGCTCGCTCAGATAATTAGAACGCGGCATGCCGGTTTTATAAATTTTACCAGCCAGTCGTTTGCGGGCATCTTGTATTTCTTCAATCGTTACCGGAAGATCGTAAGTAATGTGCATATAATCCTCTTTATAATAATTCATATTCTGTAAGCAAAGTCTGGGTGTCAGCGAGGGAATTCCCTCACCGGGTGTTTTATAATGGTACGTCTCAATTCATTGTTCAGTTATGGTGAGCTGTTTTCGCCTTTCACTGTTTTGCGCGGAATATTGCTTCGCCAACTCCACTAATACCGAAGCGGATTTTTTAATACGATAATTTTTTGACCAGACGGCGGCATAACGTGCAATGGGTAATTCATCTTCCACGGGCAGTACGACAAACTGGTCGGAACCGAATGGCGTAATCATGTCTCTTGGGATCACGGTGAGATAATCGGCGTTGAGAACCAGGTTATAGATGGTGACGACGGAATCGGTCTGGACGATGTTTTCGATGCTGATGTGGTTGTTCTGGAGAGTGGTTAATAATTCTTTGTAGTAGCCCATATCGGTTTGCGGCATCACCCACTGCTCGTTGGTGAGCGATGCCAGTGTCGTCGTTCCGGTGCACGTTCGCGTTTTACTGGCCACCAGCACAAATTCCGATTCAAACAGTGGCTCAACGTGCAGATCCTGTAACAGCATTTCATCACTCAGGGTGCCGATGGCGAAATCCAGTCGCCCATCGCGGATGGCAGGCAGGAACGAGGAGAGCTGTGCTTCAAACATCGAGACTCGCGCTTTCGGGAACACTTCTTTGAATTTTTTGATCATGCTGGAGAGGAACGTAAAACCAATCAACGACGGATAGCCGAACGAAACGTCGATGACGGTGCTGAAGCTCAGGTTGTTCATCTCACTGACCATATTCTTCATTTCGCGGGTGATGGACTCGGAGTACGCGAGCAACGTTTGCCCTGCGCTGGTCAGCTTCACGCCGGTGTTCTTGCGCACAATCAGTTCGACACCAAAGTAGGATTCGATATCGTTAATGATTTTGCTGACGGCCGGTTGAGTCAGGCCAAGTTGACGGGCGGCAGAACCAATAGATCCACTTTTAATGACTTCCTGAAATACAACTAAATGTTGTGTTTTCGGTAGAATAATAGTGCTCATCATATTCTGCTCTTATTTCCTTATCCGTGGCAGGATTCTACCCATTATTGATGACGAGGGTATGTGCTGTTACTCACAGATTACTTTTTCATACCAGTTACACCCTCACAAAATCACCAATTAACATATATAAATCATAGGTTTATCATTTGCCTTATCAATAAAACGTCTGATATTGATCAATAAATCTCAGGGAGATAAATTAATTTTATGGCGATAACCACGATCTATTTATGGCAATAAACCAGAGGGAATAAAGGTGATATTTCAGGCAATTAAAGGCGAATAAATAGACGTTATTTGCTTTAAACATTTTTGTATATTATCAAATAAGTTAATAAATATTTGCCCGCAGGGGAAAAAGCGTCGAGGGCATCACACATTCACAGGGCAAATGTATTGAAAGGAAAGATTTCATTAATTTATACGCCATAAAGAAGACACATTTCAGCAACAGCAGTAACATCAAGTCAACACTGCGAAATGGCGATTTTTTAGCGCGTAATTTTGTGAATGCGATCTCTAATCTCGGTAAAAAAACATCATTTCACTCAAAAGCAGTGAAATGTGCTTATTGTCGCAAAAATGGGAATTCGTTCGGTTTCACGAAGGCGGTGGTGAGGAGCAAAAAGCAAAAACCCCGCCGAAGCGGGGTTTTCTTAATAGTTGAAGCTGACCGATAAGCCGGGTTCTGTCGTGGACAGTCATTCATCTAGGCCAGCAATCGCTCACTGGCTCAAGCAGCCTACCCGGGTTCAGTACGGGCCGTACCTTGTGAACCCCTATTTGGCCTTGCTCCGGGTGGAGTTTACCGTGCCACGGACTGTTGCCAGCCGCGCGGTGCGCTCTTACCGCACCCTTTCACCCTTACCTGATCCCGCTTGCGCGGGCCATCGGCGGTTTGCTCTCTGTTGCACTGGTCGTGGGTTTCCCCCCCAGGCGTTACCTGGCACCCTGCCCTATGGAGCCCGGACTTTCCTCCCCTCCGCCCGTCTCCCCCCGAAAGGGGACGACGACGAAGCGGCGACTGTCTGGTCAGCTTCGGCGCGAAGTATAGAGGGTTTAGGCGCCGCTGTCACCCTTGCGTGCGCATCCCCACCTGCAAAGTCGCTGCGATGTTGCGTGACGAGCGATAAATGTTATCAAACGCCCCACGGAAGGCCTCTTCCAGCGAGCCAATGCTGTTCAGCACGCTGAACACCGCATCGATACCGTACTGATGCACCACACCAACGTCGCTGGTCAAACAGCCTGCAATGCCGATTACTGGTTTATGGTATTTTTTGGCGACGTTCGCCACGCCAACCGGCACCTTGCCGTGAATGCTCTGGCTGTCGAGCCGCCCTTCGCCCGTGAGCACCAGGGTGCAGTCGTGGATATGTTCTTCGAGGTTCAGCGCCTGGGTGACAATCTCAATCCCACTGCGCAACTCCGCGCCGAGAAACGCCATCAGCGCCGCGCCCATTCCCCCTGCCGCGCCGGAGCCAGGGACGTTTTTAACGTCAATCGACAGGGATTTCTTAATCACGTCAGCAAAATGGCTGAGATTGCGATCGAGTTCGACGATTTTCGCCTCATCGGCCCCTTTTTGCGGACCAAAAATGCGTGATGCGCCATTCTCACCGATCAGCGGATTGGTGACGTCACAGGCCACGCGAATCGTGCAGCCTTTTAAGCGCGGGTCCAGACCGGAAATGTCGATACTGTTCAGCGCCATCAGGCTGCCGCCGCCGTAGCCGATCTCCGTGCCGTTGGCATCACACAGCTTCGCGCCCAGAGCCTGCACCATACCGGCACCTCCGTCGTTGGTCGCGCTGCCGCCAATGCCAATAATAATGTTGCGCGCGCCTTTATCCAGCGCGTTCAGAATCAGTTCGCCCGTGCCGCGAGAGGTGGTAATCAGCGGGTTACGCTGCGCCAGGGGCACCAGCGCCAGGCCGCTGGCAGCGGCCATTTCGATAATCGCCGTTGCACCATCGCCGGACATTCCCCAGCAGGCATTCACTTTTTCGCCCAGCGGACCCGTGACAATGGCGTGTTGCTCTGTGCCCTGGGTGGCGGCAATCATCGCTTCGACCGTGCCTTCTCCGCCATCAGCGACCGGCACAGACACATACTGAGCATCAGGAAAAATTTCCCGAAAACCTTTTTCTATCGCCTGAGCTACCTCGGAGGCAGAAAGGCTTTCTTTATAAGAGTCAGGGGCGATTACGATTTTCATAGTTGTAGCCTGTTACTGCACAACGCCGGATGGCGTTTCACTTATCCGGCCTACAGGGTAGGCCCGGATCGCTGTGCGCTATCCGGGCAGAACGTCATTAGCGAGTGACTTCCACTTTCGCCAGTTTTTCGTAGTAGCAGGCAATGGCGCTATGGTCCGCCGTTCCCAGACCATCGGCGCGCAGGGCCTGCATCATCTCCATTACCGCTGCGGTCAGCGGCAGCTGTGCGCCGACACCATGGGAGGTGTCCAGCGCGTTAGCCAGATCTTTAATGTGCAGATCAATGCGGAAGCCCGGCTTGAAGTTGCGATCCATCACCATCGGCGCTTTAGCATCCAGCACGGTGCTGCCCGCCAGACCGCCGCGAATGGCCTGATACACCAGATCCGGGTTCACGCCCGCTTTGGTCGCCAGCGTCAGCGCTTCAGACATCGCGGCAATGTTCAGCGCGACGATCACCTGGTTCGCAAGCTTAGTGACGTTACCCGCACCGATTTCACCCGTATGCACCACGGAACCGGCCATCGCTTTCATCAGATCGTAATATTTGTCGAAAATCGCTTTATCGCCGCCCACCATCACCGACAGGGTGCCGTCGATGGCTTTTGGCTCGCCGCCGCTTACTGGCGCGTCCAGCATATCCACGCCTTTCGCTTTCAGCGCTTCGCTGATTTCGCGGCTTGCCAGCGGGGCGATAGAGCTCATGTCGATCAGTACCAGGCCCGGCTTCGCGCCTTCGATCAGGCCGTTTTCACCCAGCGCCACTTCCTGCACATGGGGTGAGTTCGGCAGCATGGTGATAACCACATCGCACTGCTCGGCAATCGCTTTTGCCGTAAGGGCCGTTTCGGCACCGGCGGCAATCAGCTCCGCAATGACTTCTGGATTACGGTCAGAAACCACCAACGAGTAACCTGCTTTGATGAGGTTTTTACTCATTGGTTTACCCATGATACCCAGGCCAATAAAACCAACTTTCATTGTCATAACGTTCTCTCTCTCACGTGTCGATGGTGGTTATTTTTTAAAGGAATCAGCTAATTTCTGCGTTGCAGAGCGGAAGACGCCGAGATCGCTGCCGACGGCCACAAAGGTGGCGCCCCACTCCAGATAGCGGCGGGCATCGGCCTCGACCGGCGCAAGAATGCCGCACGGTTTGTTGTGAGCTTTCGCTCGAGCGAAAATGTGTTGAATGGCGCGCTGCACGTCCGGGTGGTTGGCGTTGCCGAGGTGGCCCAACGCCGCAGCCAGATCGCTTGGGCCGACAAAGATGCCGTCCACGCCGTCGGTGGCAGCGATGGCATCCACATTGTCCACGCCATGCTGGCTCTCAATCTGAACCAGAATGGTGATGTTCTGGTTGGACAGCGCAAAGTAGTCCGGCACGGTGCCAAACATGTTGGCGCGATGGGAAACGGACACACCGCGAATGCCTTCCGGCGGATAGCGGGTCGACGCCACGGCCTGCACCGCCTCTTCCACACTTTCCACAAACGGGATCAGGAAGTTATAGAAGCCGATATCCAGCAGGCGCTTAATAATCACCGGTTCGTTGGTCGGTACACGCACCACCGGCGCGCTGCTGCTGCCTTTCAGCGCCATCAGCTGAGGAATAAAGGTGCTGATATCGTTCGGCGCATGTTCGCCGTCGAGCACCAGCCAGTCAAAACCTGCCAGACCTAAAACCTCGGTGCTGATCGGGCTTGCCAGCGCAGACCAGCAGCCAATCTGAATCTCTTTCGCCGCCAGGGCCGCTTTAAACTTGTTCGGGAAAATATCGTTACTCATCGCTTTTACCTTCAATGATTCGTGATGTTGAGGCGCTTATTTCTGCAATTCCATACGCTTGATGTCACCCACTACGAACAGGTAGCAGAACATCGCCATCAGCGCAGAGCAGCCAACGAAGACCAGCGCCGCATTGAATGAATGCAGTTCACTCACCAGATAACCAATCACCAGCGGGGTGACAATCGACGCCACGTTACCGAAGACGTTGAACACGCCACCACACAGGCCCACAATCTCTTTTGGCGCGGTATCGGAAATCACCGGCCAGCCCAGCGCACCAAAGCCTTTTCCGAAGAACGCCAGCGCCATCAGCGCAACGACCAGCACCGTGTTATTGGTGTAGTTGCACAGGATAATGGAGGACGCCAGCAGCATACCGAGCACAATCGGCAGCTTACGCGCCAGGGTGATCGACTTGCCGGTTTTAATCAGGTGATCCGAGAACACACCGCCCAGCACGCCGCCCGCAAAACCACACAGCGCCGGGATGGAGGCCACGATGCCGACTTTCAAAATCGACATTCCTTTTTCCTGCACCAGATAAATCGGGAACCAGGTGAGGAAGAACCAGGTAATGGTGTTGATAAAGTATTGACCAAAAAATACGCCCAGCATCATGCGGTTGGTCAATAACTGTTTGATGTAATGCAGCTTTGGACCACTCGCCGCTTTATCGCCCGGCTTTTTATGATCCATATCGACCACCGCGCCACCGTCAGAGATAAACTTCAGCTCCTCGGCAGACATACGCGGGTGATCGGTGGGGTTATGAATGAACTTCACCCACATCGCCGTCAGGATGAAACCAATGACACCCATCACGGTGAAAACATGTTCCCAGCCCCACGCGAAGGTCAGCCAGCCGAGCAGCGGAGAGAAAAGTGCCAGCGAGAAATACTGCGCGGAGTTAAAAATCGCCGAGGCGGTGCCGCGCTCTTTGGTCGGGAACCAGGCCGCCACAATACGGGCGTTAGCCGGGAACGACGGCGCTTCGGAGAACCCGAGCATAAAGCGCATACAGAACATGGAGATACCGGCCCACGCCAGCGGGAAGAGATCGACAAAGCCCTGCAGGAAGGTAAACAGCGACCAGAAAAACAGGCTATAGGTGTAGACTTTTTTCGAGCCAAATTTGTCCAGCAGCCAGCCGCCGGGGATTTGCATCAGCAGATACGCCCAGCCAAACGCGGAGAAGATGTACCCCATGGATACGGCGCTGAGCTGCAGCTCTTTTGCCACTTCTGTCCCGGCAATCGACAGCGTGGCGCGGTCAGCGTAGTTCACTGCCGTCACAATAAATATAATCAGTAATATTAAATGTCGGGTATGAATACCCTTTTTCGTTTCTACAGCTGTTTCCAGTGACATGTTTATTTCCTCAGGCACATCGATCTTGGTATTTTTATTATTTTGGAAAAGTCTTTACTGATTATTTATCGATAGCAGGCAATATCCGTTAATTAACCAGATGCAATGAAATCGTGATTAAGTATAAACATCCGTCCGCCCCTGCACATTGTCGCATCGCTCAATTATCACCGCCTTCATGAACGTTATTTTGAGCATATGCACAATCGCATGGGCGCTGATGCACAGATTTACGCATTGCCTGCCAAGTGGCGCGGGTGCAGGTTTCGCGGAGTGATCTCGGTCACATTTTTATCTTTCGACTCCTGACATTCTTTATTCAAGAAGGCAGCATCTTTATTTCTGACAATAAGAAAATAAACACTCTCTTAGCTGCATTTAATATCTAAAGTTTTACTGGAGAATAATGAGCAATGGCCGACATCGAAATTCGACAAAAGTCGCCGACGGCGTTCTATATAAAGGTACACGACACGGATAACGTGGCGATTATTGTTAACGACAATGGCCTGAGAGCAGGAACACGCTTCCCCGATGGCCTTGAACTCATCGAACATATTCCCCAGGGCCATAAAGTCGCGCTGGTCGATATCCCTGCCCACGGCGAAATCGTCCGTTACGGGGAGATCATCGGCTACGCCGTGCGTGCGATTCCGCAGGGCAGCTGGATTGAGGAGTCACTCGTTGAACTGCCGAAAGCCCCGCCGCTAAATACTCTGCCGCTGGCAACGCGCGTACCGGAACCGCTGCCGCCGCTGGAAGGCTACACCTTCGAAGGTTATCGCAACAAAGATGGCAGCGTTGGCACCAAAAACCTGCTCGGCATTACGACCAGCGTGCATTGCGTGGCGGGCGTAGTGGATTATGTGGTGAAAATCATCGAACGCGATCTGCTGCCGAAATACCCGAACGTCGACGGCGTGGTGGGTCTGAACCACCTGTACGGCTGCGGCGTGGCGATCAACGCCCCGGCCGCCGTGGTACCCATCCGCACCATCCATAATATCTCCCTCAACCCCAATTTTGGCGGCGAGGTCATGGTGATTGGCCTGGGCTGCGAAAAACTTCAGCCAGAGCGCCTGCTGCAAGGCACTGACGATGTCCAGGCGATTGCCGTGGATGACGCCAGCATTGTGCGTCTGCAGGATGAGCACCACGTTGGCTTTAAATCCATGGTCGACGATATTCTCCAGGTCGCCGTGCGTCACCTGGAAAAACTGAATAAACGCCAGCGCGAAACCTGCCCGGCGTCTGAACTGGTGGTCGGCACCCAGTGCGGCGGCAGCGATGCTTTCTCCGGTGTGACCGCCAACCCGGCGGTCGGCTACGCATCCGACCTGTTTGTGCGCTGCGGTGCTACGGTCATGTTCTCGGAAGTGACCGAAGTACGCGATGCAATTCATCTTCTCACCCCGCGCGCCATCAACGAAGAGGTGGGCAAGCGCCTGCTGGAAGAGATGGCCTGGTACGACAACTATCTCGATATGGGACAGACTGACCGCAGCGCGAACCCGTCGCCGGGTAACAAAAAAGGCGGGCTGGCGAACGTCGTCGAAAAAGCCCTTGGCTCGATTGCGAAATCTGGCCAGAGCGCCATCTCCGAAGTGCTTTCTCCGGGTCAGCGCCCGACCAAACGCGGCCTGATTTATGCCGCTACGCCTGCCAGCGATTTTGTCTGCGGCACGCAGCAGGTGGCATCGGGGATTACGGTGCAAGTGTTCACTACCGGACGCGGCACGCCGTATGGACTGATGGCGGTTCCGGTGATCAAAATGGCGACCCGCACCGAGCTTGCAAACCGCTGGTATGACTTAATGGACATCAACGCCGGGACCATTGCGACGGGTGAAGAGACGATTGAGGACGTGGGCTGGAAGCTGTTCCACTTTATTCTGGATGTCGCGAGTGGCCGTAAAAAAACCTTCTCCGATCAATGGGGATTACACAACCAGCTGGCGGTGTTTAACCCGGCTCCGGTGACCTGATGCCTTGTGCCCGGTAGCGTTACGCTTACCGGGCACAAGGTTTCCATAGGCCGGGAAAGGCACAGACGCCACCCGGCCAGATTTGCGCTCACTCTTTTACCCGCACCACTTCAATCCCCGAACGCTGAAGCTCCTGTAAGCTCTCAGTCGGAATACCTTCGTCGGTGATGATCATATCGATACGCGGGGTGTCGATGATTTTATGCAGGCTTGAGCGATTGAACTTGCTGGAATCGGTCACCACGATTATCCGCTCCGCAACTTCGCACATCTTACGGTTCAGCCGGGCTTCATCTTCATTGTGTGTACTGACGCCACGGTCCGTATCGATAGCATCCACCCCCAGGAACAGCAGATCGAAATGGTAATTTTGCAGCGATTGCTCAGCCTGATCGCCGTAGAACGACTGCGACTGACGACGCAGATGCCCGCCGGTCATCAGCAGCTCGACGCCTTCCGCTTCCAGCAGCGCATTCGCCACGTTCATGCCGTTGGTCATGGCGATCACGTCCGTATGCTGGCGTAACATGCGCGCAATTTCATAGGTCGTGGTGCCGGAGTCGAGAATGATGCGGTGACCCGGTTTGATCAGATTGGCTGCCGCCTGGGCGATGCTGCGTTTGACCGCCGTATTGAGTGAGCTTTTATCTTCGACGGAAGGCTCCAGCCCCGGCGTGTTGCCATCGCAGATCAGCGCGCCGCCGTAGGCACGAACGGCGATACCCTGTTTTTCCAGGAAAGCGAGATCGTTGCGGATCGTCACCGTTGATACGCCATACAGCAGCGAAAGATCGTTCACCTGCACGCTACCCTGCTGCCGCAACCTCTGGATAATTTGTTCACGTCTTTCGCTGGTGCCGGTCACACGTTTCTCCGTGGAGGATTCGGTGCTGCTCATGCGAGCTCCTTTAAGAAAATCTTTCGTTTCATTTCGTTTTATCTATTAACGCCTTTCTTTTAGGGGAATGCAAGCCCCATCCCGCTTCCGACAACCTATTCTCCCCGTGCTGAAACCTTTCATTATGTTTCTTTTGTGAAACAGATCGGAAAACTATTATCTTTCGTTTTATTTTTATAAGACCATAACGCAGTATAAAGTGAAATAAAACGAAAGATTAGCACTCAAACCATCCAACGTGGAGAGGAAAGTGAAACATCTTATTGAAATGGTGGAATTGCACAAAGCAGGCGCAGACAACGGAATTTACGCCGTCTGTTCCGCACATCCACTGGTACTTGAAGCCGCGATTCGCTTCGCTCGCGATCATCACACCGCCCTGCTGGTTGAGGCCACCTCCAACCAGGTGGATCAGTTCGGCGGCTACACGGGTATGACACCCGCCGATTTTCACGCTTTTGTCAGCCAGCTTGCCAGCGGGCTGAATTTCCCCCTGTCGCAGCTGATTTTAGGCGGCGATCATCTCGGCCCTAATCGCTGGCAAAACCTCACCGCCAGTGAAGCGATGGCCAACGCAGACGATCTGATCAAAAGCTACGTGGCCGCCGGGTTCACAAAGATCCACCTCGATTGCAGCATGTCATGCGAGGACGATCCGGTGCCGCTCACGGACGCCATCGTCGCTGAGCGCGCCGCACGGCTGGCGAAGATCGCCGAACAGACCTGCCGCGAGCGCTTTGGTGAGTCAGACCTGGTGTACGTGATTGGCACAGAAGTGCCGGTTCCCGGCGGTGCTCACGAGTCGCTAACCGAACTGGAAGTGACCACACCACAGGCCGCTCGCGCCACGCTGGAAGCCCATCGCCACGCCTTTGAAAAACAGGGGCTGAGCGCAGTCTGGCCACGCATTATCGGGCTGGTTGTGCAGCCTGGGGTTGAGTTCGACCACACCCATGTGATCGACTATTGCCCGGAAAACGCCGTTGCGCTCAGTGAAATGGCAACATCCTGGGATTCACTGGTCTTTGAAGCGCACTCCACCGACTACCAGACGCCACAGGCGCTGCGCCAGCTGGTAAAAGATCACTTTGCGATTTTGAAAGTTGGCCCGGCTCTCACCTTCGCCCTGCGCGAAGCGCTGTTCTCACTCGCCGCTATTGAAGAAGAGCTGCTGCCGGCCAAAGCCAGCTCGGGCCTGCGTCAGGTGCTTGAAAGCGTGATGCTTGACCGCCCGGAATACTGGCAAAGCCACTACCACGGCGACGGCAACGCTCGTCGGCTGGCGCGCGGCTACAGCTATTCGGATCGCGTTCGCTACTACTGGCCGGACAGTCAGATCGACGACGCCTTCGAACGGCTGGTGCGCAATCTGGCGGATGAGCCGATTCCCCTTCCGCTCGTGAGCCAGTACCTGCCGCTGCAATATCGAAAAGTTCGCGAGGAGGCTCTCAAGGCGACGCCGCGGGAACTCATTATCGACCACATTCAGGACATACTGCGCCAGTATCACGCAGCCTGTCAGGGCGCGTCGTCCCAAAACGCATAACAACGAAGAGGATAATGCCATGCCAAACATTGTCTTATGCCGCATCGATGAACGTTTAATCCACGGCCAGGTCGGCGTTCAGTGGGTGGGGTTCGCAGGCGCGAATCTGGTGCTGGTCGCTAATGATGACGTCGCTGAGGATTCGGTCCAGCAAAACCTGATGGAAATGGTGCTGGCGGAGGGGATCGCGGTGCGTTTCTGGTCCCTGCAAAAAGTGATCGACAACATTCATCGCGCCGCCGACCGGCAGAAAATCCTGCTGGTCTGCAAGTCACCGGCCGATTTCCTGACCCTCGTTGAGGGCGGCGTGCCCGTGAAACGTATCAATGTAGGAAACATGCACTACGCCAATGGCAAACAACAAATTGCCAAAACGGTCTCTGTCGACGCCGGTGATATTGCGGCATTTAGCGGCCTGAAAGCCGCCGGAGTGGAATGCTTCGTGCAGGGCATCCCGACAGAACCCGCTTTGGATCTCTTTAAACTACTCTGAGGGATTCACAATGGAAATCAGTCTGTTGCAGGCATTTGCGTTGGGCATTCTCGCCTTTATCGCGGGCCTGGATATGTTCAACGGCTTAACGCATATGCACCGCCCGGTGGTGCTTGGGCCGCTGGTGGGCCTGATTCTGGGCGATCTGCATACGGGTATTCTGACCGGCGGGACGCTGGAATTAGTGTGGATGGGGCTGGCACCGCTGGCGGGCGCGCAACCGCCGAACGTCATTATCGGTACTATTGTCGGGACAACGTTCGCCATTACCACGGGCGTAAAACCGGAAGTCGCAGTTGGTGTGGCGGTGCCGTTCGCTGTTGCGGTTCAGATGGGGATTACTTTCCTGTTCTCGGTCATGTCCGGCGTGATGGCGCGCTGCGACCGGATGGCGGCGAACGCCGACACCAACGGGATCGAGCGGGTGAACTATCTGGCACTCCTGGCACTGGGGATCTTCTATTTTCTTTGCGCATTCCTGCCGATTTACTTCGGGGCAGAGCACGCGAAAACGGCCATTGATGTTCTGCCTGCCCGTCTGATTGACGGTCTCGGCGTGGCAGGCGGCATCATGCCTGCGATTGGTTTTGCCGTGCTGCTGAAAATCATGATGAAAAACGTCTACATCCCCTATTTCATCCTTGGTTTTGTCGCCGCCGCCTGGCTCAAACTGCCTGTGCTGGCCATTGCTGCAGCAGCGCTGGCGATGGCGCTGATCGATTTTCTGCGTAAATCACCTGAACCGGCCACGCCGGTCGCCCAGAAAGAGGAATTCGAAGATGGCATCTAATCAAACCACCCTGCCGACCGTCTCCGAAACCGACGAGACGCTTCTGTCCGGCGTGAACGAAAATATCTATGAAGATCAGACTATCGGCGCGGAGCTGACGAAAAAGGATATCAACCGTGTGGCCTGGCGTTCGATGCTGCTGCAGGCATCGTTCAACTACGAGCGTATGCAGGCCTCAGGCTGGCTGTACGGCCTGCTTCCGGCGCTGAAAAAAATCCACAGCAACAAACGCGATCTGGCGCGCGCCATGAAGGGCCACATGGGGTTCTTCAACACCCATCCGTTCCTGGTGACCTTTGTGATCGGCATTATTCTCGCGATGGAGCGCTCGAAGCAGGACGTGAACAGCATTCAGAGCACCAAGATTGCGGTGGGCGCGCCGCTCGGCGGGATTGGTGATGCCATGTTCTGGCTGACGCTGCTGCCGATTTGCGGCGGTATCGGCGCCAGTCTTGCGCTGCAAGGCTCAATTCTTGGCGCAGTCGTGTTTATTGTGATGTTCAACGTGGTACATCTGGGTCTACGTTTTGGTCTGGCCCACTATGCTTATCGTATGGGCGTTGCCGCCATTCCATTGATTAAAGCCAACACCAAAAAGGTCGGCCACGCGGCTTCCATCGTCGGGATGACCGTAATTGGTGCGCTGGTTGCCACCTATGTGCGCCTGAATACCACGCTTGAGATCACCGCAGGGGACGCGGTGGTGAAACTGCAAACCGACGTGATCGACAAGCTGATGCCTGCGTTTCTGCCGCTGGTCTACACCCTGACCATGTTCTGGCTGGTCCGCCGTGGCTGGAGCCCGTTGCGCCTCATCGGCATTACGGTGGTGCTTGGTGTGGTAGGTAAATTCTGTCACTTCCTGTGAATACAAAGAGGTCTAAGATGTTAAGCATTATTTTGACGGGCCACGGTGGGTTTGCCAGCGGGCTGGAAAAAGCGATGAAGCAGATCCTCGGTGAGCAGGAGCAGTTTGTCGCCATCGACTTTCCCGAAACGTCCACCACTGCCCTGCTAACCTCGCAGCTGGAACGGGCGATCGCCGATTTGGGTGATGCGGAAGATATCGTCTTTCTGACCGATCTGCTGGGCGGTACGCCTTTCCGCGTGGCCTCCACCATGGCAATGGAAAAGCCGGGCTGGGAAGTGATCACTGGCACCAATTTGCAGCTGCTGCTGGAGATGGTGATGGAGCGCGACGGCCTGAGCAGCGAAGCCTTTCGCTTACAGGCGCTGGAGTGCGGGCATCGCGGCCTGACGAGTCTGGTGGATGAGCTGGGGCGCTGTCGGGATGAAAAGCCCGTTGAGGAAGGGATCTAACGCCAACTTTTTCATTTCATTCAGGGCAGGCTCTCCCCCTTAGCCCTTTCATTGTGTGTCGCCTTGGCCTTCGGTGAATATCCGCAAGGCCTTTCTTTTCCTTTCGTCATCATATCGCGCAGGACATTTACTTTTAAAATATTACTTATGTATCAATGCAATGGGGGAAATTGCGTGTCTCTTTGATCACACTTTTCGTTTTATTTCTTTTTGTTTATTGATCTTTCGTTTTCCTTTCGATAGATTTTAATCAATCGAACAAGTGAAACGAAACGAAAGGCAAAAGTGACTGCACTGGCGTCTGACGTGGGTTTCACCTTACTAAGGACTGCGTTATGTCAGAAAGCCAAACCGCCACCGGCACCTGGACGGAAAAAGAGATCCGTCAGCAACCCGACTGCTGGAGCCGTTCCCTTAAAAATATCGCCAATATCCGACAGACTCTCGATCGCTTCCTCTCTCCGTTGCTGCAAAAAGACGATCTGCGGATCGTTCTGACGGGAGCGGGAACATCCGCATTTATCGGCGACATTATCGCCCCATGGCTTTCGCGCCACACCGGGAAAAATTTTACGGCGATTCCCACCACCGATCTGGTAACGAATCCGATGGATTATCTGAATCCTGCGCATCCTTTACTGCTGGTCTCGTTCGCCCGTTCCGGCAACAGCCCGGAAAGCGTGGCCGCCGTCGAGCTGGCAAATCAGTTCGTCCCTGCGTGCTATCACCTGACGATCACCTGCAACGAAGCCGGTAGCCTGTACCAAACCGCCGTCGCCAGCGATAACGCCTTTGCCCTGCTGATGCCTGCTGAAACGCACGATCGCGGATTCGCCATGACCAGCAGCATCACCACCATGATGGCGAGCTGCCTCGCGGTGTTCGCACCGGATACGATCAACTGTCACACCTTCCAGGACGTGGCGGATCGCTGCCAGTCGATCCTCGCCTCGCTAACCGATTTCAGTCACGGCGTGTTCGGTGATAAGCCCTGGAAGCGTATCGTCTATCTCGGCAGCGGCGGATTACAAGCGGCAGCTCGGGAATCGGCGCTCAAAGTGCTGGAGCTTACCGCCGGGAAAGTGGTCGCGTTTTACGACTCCCCGACCGGGTTCCGTCACGGCCCGAAATCGCTGGTCGATAACGAAACGCTGGTGGTGCTGTTTATTTCCAGCCATCCGTATACGCGCCAGTACGATCTTGATCTGCTGGAAGAACTGCGCCGCGACGGCCAGGCCATGCATGTGGTCGCCATCGCCGCCGATCGCGATCCGGTGATCGACGCTGGCCCTTACATTCTGCTGCCCGCCTCGCGTGACTTTATCGACGTGGAACTGGCCTTTTGTTTCCTGATCTACGCCCAGGTCTTTGCCCTGACCCAGTCGATTAGCGTCGGCAATACCCCGGACACCCCATCCGCTAGCGGTACCGTCAACCGCGTAGTGCAAGGCGTTGTGATTCACCCGTGGTCAGCCCAAAGGAGCGCATCATGAGCATTATCTCCACCAAATATCTTCTTCAGGATGCCCAGGCAAAAGGGTATGCCGTTCCTGCGTTTAACATCCATAACGCCGAGACGATCCAGGCGATCCTCGAAGTGTGCAGCGAAATGCGATCGCCGGTGATCCTCGCCGGAACGCCCGGCACTTATAAACATATCGCCTTCGAAGAGATCTACGCCCTGTGCAGCGCCTACTCCATCAGCTACGACATGCCGCTGGCGCTGCATCTCGATCACCACGAATCACTGGACGATATTCGTCGCAAGGTCAATGCGGGCGTGCGCAGCGCGATGATTGACGGCAGTCATTACCCGTTTGAGCAGAACGTGAAGCTGGTGAAATCGGTGGTGGATTTCTGCCATCTCAATGATTGCAGCGTCGAGGCAGAGCTGGGACGGCTGGGCGGTGTGGAAGACGACATGAGCGTGGACGCAGAGAGCGCATTTCTGACGGACCCGCAGGAAGCGAAACGCTTTGTCGAACTGACCGGCGTCGACAGCCTCGCAGTGGCAATCGGCACGGCGCATGGGCTGTACACCAAAACGCCGAAAATTGATTTCAAACGCCTCGGTGAAATCCGCGACGTGGTGGATATTCCGCTGGTGCTGCACGGCGCGAGCGATGTGCCGGATGAATATGTGCGTCGCACTATTGAGCTTGGCGTATGCAAGGTGAATGTGGCGACAGAACTGAAAATCGCGTTTTCCGCGGCGGTCAAAGAGTGGTTTCGCGAAAATCCGCAGGGTAACGATCCGCGTTACTACATGCGAGTGGGTATGGACGCCATGAAAGAGGTGGTAAAAAACAAAATAAACGTCTGCGGATCGGCCAACAAGCTGGTGCTCGATTCCGCCACCGTTTGATAAAGACAACAACACTCACAACTCAACATCGGCAGGAAGGAAGACTATGAGCAGTCCCAATATCTTATTGACCCGTATCGATAATCGTCTGGTGCATGGTCAGGTTGGTGTGACATGGACGTCGACCATCGGAGCCAATTTGTTGATCGTCGTTGACGATGAGGTCGCCAAAGACGAGATCCAGCAAAAACTGATGGGCATCACCGCCGATACCTATGGATTTGGTATCCGCTTTTTCTCCATCGAGAAGACTATCGCCATCATTGAAAAAGCCGCGCCGCACCAGAAAATTTTCCTGATTTGCCGCACGCCGGACATCGTCAGGAAACTGATTGAAGGCGGCGTGCCGCTGAAGGATGTCAACGTCGGCAATATGCACTTCTCGGAGGGGAAACGGCAGATCAGCAGCAAAGTGTATGTCGACGAACAGGATCTCGACGATCTGCGCTTCATCAAGCACAGCGGCGTGAATCTTTTTATCCAGGATGTTCCCGGTGATGCGAAAGAGGGCATCCCCGATTAGTGGCAGTGTCTCGACATTCAAATAGCTGAAGTCATCATTACGAGGCAAAAAAATGCACGAAATAACATTGATTCAGGGGATATCCCTGGCGGCTTTAGTATTTTTTCTAGGGATAGATTTCTGGCTGGAAGCACTGTTTCTGTTTCGTCCCATCATCGTTTGTACCCTCACCGGGGCGATTCTGGGTGATATCCACATCGGCTTAATTACCGGCGGTTTGACGGAGCTGGCGTTCGCCGGTTTAACCCCTGCTGGCGGTGTGCAGCCGCCGAACCCGATTATGGCCGGGGTGATGACCACCGTCATTGCCTGGTCCACCGGGGTCGATGCCAAAACCGCTATTGGTCTTGGGCTGCCGTTTAGCCTGCTGATGCAGTATGTGATTCTGTTTTTCTATTCAGCGTTCTCGCTGTTTATGTCGAAGGCCGATAAGTACGCGAAAGAGACCAACACCGCCGCTTTCGCCCGTCTGAACTGGACAACGACGCTGATTGTCGCCTGCACTTACGCCGTCATTACCTTCCTTTGCACTTACCTGGCGCAAGGAGCCATGCAGGCGCTGGTCAAAGCGATGCCTGCCTGGCTTACCCACGGCTTTGAAGTCGCGGGCGGCATCCTGCCTGCGGTCGGCTTCGGCCTGCTGCTGCGCGTGATGTTCAAGGCGCAGTACATTCCGTATCTCATCGCCGGGTTCTTGTTTGTCTGTTATATCCAGGTGAGCAACCTGCTGCCGGTGGCCGTGCTGGGGGCCGGATTTGCGGTGTATGAGTTCTTTAACGCTAAAGCCAAAAACGCCGCACAGCCCGCTGTCACTGCTGCGAAAAAAGATGAAGAGGATTACAGCAATGGGATCTGAAATCAGTAAAAAAGACATTACCCGCCTTGGCTTTCGCTCCTCTCTGCTGCAGGCGAGCTTTAACTACGAACGCATGCAGGCGGGCGGTTTTACCTGGGCGATGTTGCCGATCCTGAAGAAGATCTACAAAGGCGACAAAGAAGGGTTAAGCGCGGCGATGAAGGATCATCTGGAATTTATCAACACTCACCCGAATCTGGTGGGGTTCCTGATGGGCCTGTTGATATCCATGGAGGAGAAAGGCGAAAACCGCAGCACCATTAAAGGGCTGAAAGTGGCGCTGTTTGGCCCTATTGCCGGAATTGGCGACGCGATTTTCTGGTTTACGCTGCTGCCGATTATGGCCGGGATTTGTTCGTCGTTTGCCAGCCAGGGCAACCTGCTGGGACCGATACTGTTCTTCGCCGTTTACCTTGCGATCTTCTTCCTGCGCGTAGGCTGGACGCACGTCGGGTATACGGTGGGGATCAAAGCGATCGATAAGGTGCGAGAAAATTCACAGATGATCGCCCGGTCGGCAACCATTCTTGGGATCACGGTGATCGGCGGGCTGATAGCCTCGTACGTGCACATCAACGTTGTCACCAGCTTTGCCATCGATGCCACTCACAGCGTGGCGCTGCAAAAGGACTTCTTCGACAAGGTGTTCCCGAACATTTTGCCGATGGGCTATACCCTGCTGATGTACTACCTGCTGCGGGTCAAGAAAGCGCATCCGGTACTGCTGATTGCCGTCACTTTTGTGCTGGCAATTGCGGGGTCGGGATTGGGGATTTTGTAACTATGAGCGTGCCGGGCATAGCTATGCTTGCCCGGCCAACAACGGGATTATTCCCCCTGCTGCTCCAGGGCATGCTTATACAGCGCATTCTTTTTCACGCCGTGGATTTCGGCGGCGAGGGCGGCGGCTTTTTTCAGCGGCAGTTCCGTTTGCAGGAGCGCCAGAGTGCGCAGCGCTTCGGCAGGTAGCGCCTCTTCTTGCGCTTTATGGCCTTCGACGATCAGTACCATCTCCCCTTTGCGGCGGTTCTCGTCCTCTTTCACCCATGCCAGCAGCTCACCGACCGGTGCGCCGTGGATGTTTTCCCAGGTTTTGGTCAGCTCGCGGGCCAGCACCACGTAGCGAGACTCCCCCCAGACGGCAACCATATCTTCTAAACTGTCCAGCAGACGGTGGGTTGATTCATAGAAAATCAGCGTGCGCGGTTCAGCTTCGAGATCCTTCAGGACGTCGCGACGGCCTTTGGATTTTGCCGGTAAGAAACCTTCGTAACAGAAGCGGTCGGATGGCAGGCCCGCCGCGCTTAAAGCGGCAATCGCTGCGCACGGGCCCGGCAGCGGCACCACGCGGATACCCGCTTCGCGGCAGGTACGCACCAGGTGATAGCCCGGATCGTTGATCAGCGGCGTCCCTGCATCGGACACCAGCGCGATAGTCATCCCTTCTTTCAGTTTAGCCACCAGCGATTCGGCTTTTTGTTGCTCATTGTGATCGTGCAAGGCAAACATTTTGGCGCTGATCGCGAAATGTTGCAGCAGCAGGCCAGTATGGCGGGTATCTTCAGCGGCAATTAAATCAACAGCTTGTAAAACGGTGAGCGCACGTTGGGTAATATCAGACAAATTCCCGATAGGAGTAGGTACAATATAAAGCTGGCCTTGAGAATTATCTGCCGTTTCGTGTTGTTTCATTGTTTAGTCCGTATTGCCGATTTAATATTGAGCATTGCCTAAAAAATATCACTGGATACAGTATGGTACCCTTAACGTTTCTTCGAACAAAAGCTTCGCGCAGCCTGCCCATTGTGCTGGCAGCGCTGATTTTCGCAGGCTGTGGCACTCAGGCGCCCGATCAGACTGCTGCCCATATGCAGGGTACTGCGCAGGCTGATTCTGGCTATTATCTGCAACAAATGTCGCAAAGCTCAGATGATACCAAGACCAACTGGCAATTACTTGCCATTCGTTCACTGCTGAAAGAAGGCAAAACGCAGCAGGCGGTCGATCTGTATAACCAGCTGCCGCAGGAACTCAACGATACCCAGCGCCGCGAACAGACTCTGCTGTCGGCCGAAGTGAAAACCGCGCAGAAAGATTACGCGGCGGCGAAAAAGATCCTCGCCGATATCGACGTGAAAGCGCTGGATAACAACCAACAGGCACGCTACTGGCAGGCGATCATCGCCGCCGAACAGGGCCGCCCTTCGCTGGCCCTGCTCCGCGCGCTGATTGCGCAAGAGCCGCTGCTGAGCGGCGATGCCAGGCAGAAAAATATCGATGCCACCTGGCAGGCGCTTTCCGCGATGACGCCGGAACAGGCGCAAACGCTGGTGATCAACGCCGACGAAAACGTACTCCAGGGCTGGCTGGATTTGCAGCAGATGTGGTTCAACAACCGCAGCGATCCGAAAATGCTCAAAGCCGGGATCACCGACTGGCAGACTCGTTATCCGCAAAATCCAGGCGCGAAAATGCTGCCAACGCAGCTGGTGAACGTGCAGAACTTCAAACCGGCTTCCGTTAATAAAATCGCCCTGTTACTGCCCCTGAATGGGCAGGCGGCGGTGTTTGGTCGCACCATTCAGCAGGGCTTTGAAGCGGCGAAAAACGGCACCACCGCCGTTGCGGGGAACGCCGTCCCGGCACAGGCTGCGCAGGCCGCCAACGTCAATGACGTGATTAGCCCATCAGCGGCGGAAACCAGTGATTTAACGACCTCGCAAGCGCCTGCCCAGGGCACGATGCAGAATCCAGTCACGGCGCCAACCACGCCTCCGGCGGCTGCACCCGAAGCGCAGGAACAGACTCCGGCGCAAGCGCCAGCAGCCCCGGCAACCGATGCCGCTGTCACTGCCCCGCAAACCACCGCACCGGAACAGCAGCCTGCCGCTCAGCCACAGGCCGTTGCGCCCACCACCGCAAATCCAGGCGCCGAACTGAAGATTTACGACACCAGCTCACAGCCGATCGATCAGGTTCTGGCGCAGGTTCAGCAGGACGGTGCAAGCATTGTGGTCGGCCCGCTGCTGAAGAATAACGTTGAAGAGCTGATGAAGAGCAACACCACGCTGAACGTGCTGGCCCTCAATCAACCTGAGCAAGTGCAAAACCGCGCGAACATTTGCTATTTCGCACTTTCGCCGGAAGATGAGGCGCGTGACGCCGCGCGTCATATCCACGAACAGGGGAAACAGGCTCCGCTGCTGCTGACGCCGCGTAGCGCTCTCGGCGATCGCGTGGCGAATGCGTTTGCTCAGGAGTGGCAACAGCTGGGCGGCAGCGTGGTACTGCAGCAGAAATTCGGTTCGACGTCTGAACTGCGTGCAGGCGTCAACGGCGGTTCCGGTATCGCTCTGACCGGCAGCCCGATTTCGGCCAGCCTGCCTCAGCAGCAGAGCGTCACCATCGGCGGCCTGACCATCCCGGCTCCGCCGACTGATGCGCAAATCAGCGGTGGCGGTAAAGTGGACGCCGCATACATTGTCGCCACGCCAGAAGAGATTGCCTTTATCAAGCCGATGATTGCGATGCGTAACGGTAGCCAGAGCGGTGTAACCTTGTATGCCAGCTCACGCAGCGCGCAAGGTACGGCCGGCCCGGACTTCCGTCTGGAGATGGACGGCCTGCAGTACAGCGAAATTCCAATGCTTGCGGGCAGCAATCCGGCCCTGATGCAGCAGGCGCTGAGCAGCGTGCGTAACGATTACTCCCTCGCACGTCTTTATGCGATGGGCGTGGATGCGTGGGCGCTGGCGAACCACTTTACCCAGATGCGTCAGGTGCCGGGCTTTGAGCTTAACGGCAACACCGGCGATCTCACCGCGACCCAGGATTGCGTGATTAACAGGAAGTTATCATGGCTCAAATACCAGCAGGGGCAGATCGTCCCGGCGAGTTAAGCCGTAAACAGACGGGCGACGCGTGGGAATTAACAGCGCGTCGCTGGCTGGAAGGCAAAGGACTGCGCTTTATCGCCGCCAACGTTCGTGGACGGGGCGGCGAAATTGATCTGATCATGAAAGAGGGTCAGGTCACCGTGTTTATTGAAGTCCGTTTCCGACAGTCGTCCCGCTTTGGTGGCGCTGCCGCCAGCGTGACGCTCGCCAAACAACGTAAATTATTACAAACTGCCCACTTGTGGCTCGCCCGCCATAATGGGAGTTTTGATACTGTGGATTGCCGGTTCGATGTGGTAGCCTTCACCGGAAACGACGTAGAATGGCTTAAAAACGCCTTTGGCGAAGACGTCTAAAACAAAGTTTTAAAGGGATAACGTGCTCGAAAGAATTAAGGTTTGTTTCACAGAAAGCATTCAAACTCAGATTGCAGCGGCGGAAGCCCTCCCGGATGCTATTTCTCGTGCCGCGATGACGCTGGTGCAGTCCCTGCTTAATGGCAACAAAATCCTCTGTTGTGGCAATGGCACATCGGCCGCCAACGCACAGCATTTTGCTGCCAGCATGATCAATCGTTTTGAAACAGAACGCCCAAGTTTACCCGCCATTGCACTTAATACCGATAATGTGGTCTTAACGGCGATTGCCAACGATCGTCTGCATGACGAAATATACGCAAAACAGGTACGCGCCTTAGGGCATGCCGGGGATGTTCTGCTGGCGATTTCCACGCGCGGTAATAGCCGCGATATCGTCAAAGCCGTTGAGGCGGCCGTGACGCGCGATATGACTATCGTCGCGCTGACGGGCTATGACGGAGGCGAACTGGCGGGTCTTTTAGGGCCGCAGGATGTGGAAATCCGCATTCCTTCGCATCGCAGCGCGCGCATTCAGGAAATGCACATGCTGACGGTGAACTGCTTATGCGATCTGATCGATAACACGCTTTTCCCTCACCAGGATGATTAAGGAGTACTAATGAAGGCATTAACGCCCCTCGCAGTCCTTATTTCTGCGCTGCTGCTTCAGGGATGCATCGCGGCGGCCGTTGTGGGTACTGCGGCTGTTGGCACCAAAGCCGCAACCGACCCGCGCTCTGTGGGAACTCAGGTGGACGACGGTACGCTGGAACTGCGCGTGAACAGCGCCCTGTCGAAAGACGAACAAATTAAGAAAGAAGCGCGTATCAACGTCACCGCCTATCAGGGCAAAGTGCTGCTGGCAGGCCAGGCGCCGAATCTGGATCTCGCGTCCCGTGCGAAACAGATTGCCATGGGCGTAGAAGGCACCACCGAGGTGTTTAACGAAGTGCGTCAGGGCCAGCCGATTGGTCTGGGCACTGCGTCGTCGGATACCTGGATCACTACCAAAGTGCGCTCCCAGCTGTTGGGTAGCGATCAGGTGAAATCGTCCAACGTGAAAGTCACCACCGAGAATGGCGAAGTGTTCCTGCTCGGTCTGGTCACGGATCGTGAAGGCAAAGCGGCAGCTGATATTGCCAGCCGCGTGAGCGGTGTGAAGAAAGTCACGACCGCCTTTACCTTAATCAAATAATATAAAACCCGGCAAATAATATAAAACCCGGCGATTGCCGGGTTTTTTATGTCTTACAGCAGCGCAATGCTGCCAGTGATAACCCCGCCTATCGCCACCAGCAGTCCCGTCAGCCACAGGGCTTTTGCCGGGAATGATTTGCGCAGCATAATCAGCGATGGCAGGCTGACCGCCGGAAGCGTCATCAAAAGCGCCAGCGCAGGCGCAGCGCCCATCCCCGCGAGCATCATGGTCTGTACAATCGGGATTTCTGCCGCCGTCGGGATGACAAACAGGCATCCGGCAACCGCCATCGCAATCACCCACAGCAGCGTGTTATCGATCGCCCCGTCCGCATGAGGGAACAACCAGACACGCGCCGCGCCAAGGACCAGCACCGCCAGAATATAGACCGGGATGGTGCTCCAGAAGAGCTGCCACAGCGCCTTGCCCCAGCGGGAGAGAAATGCCCCTTGTGGTTCAGGTGTGGCAACGTCGATGGAGACAGGCTGCACGAGCCGATCTTTCACCAGATACTGCACCAGTGAAGCAACGACCAGCACCATGATCACCCCGGCCACCAGGCGGATCAGCGCGAAATGCCAGCCCAGCACAAAGCCCATAAAGACCAGCGTCGCCGGGTTAAGCACCGGATTTCCCATCCAGAAAGCCAGAGCCCCGCCCATCGACACATTCTGGCGCCGCATCCCCGCTGTCACGGGCGCCGCGCAGCATGAACACATCATTCCAGGCAGAGAGAAGATCGTGCCAAGCAGCGTCCCCTGAAAGCGTGGCTGTCCAAGCGTACGCATCAGCCAGTGGCGCGGAATCAGCACCTGAATCAGGGAACCGAGCAGCACACCCAGTACCGCAGCTTTCCAGACCGCCAGGAAGTAGACCATCGCATAATCCCATGCCGCCTGCAGCGGGCTGGTTTCTGCCTGCGCCAGTATGGATTTACCGATGCTGTGGGTTTCCGCGGCGGTGAACGCTTTGCCGTAATAGGGCTGCCATTTCACATACCAAAGACCAATAATAACGACGAGAAAAAAGAGTGCGGGCTTCCACCACTGAAATGGCGTTGCCGCCTGAGATGAAGACTGACCAGTCATAGCATTCCCCGGGGAGTGTAATTAATTTAGCCCGGGGAGTTTACGCCTCGCCTTTGGCGATTTCACGCAGTTTAGCCGAGGGGATAATATTGACGCCCTCTTTTGAGGGAGAACGCGCTTCGTGCAGCATAGCGCTCGCCACATCACGCGCCTGAATAGATTTCCAGTTACCCGGAAAAAGCTGGAACAGGGGCGCAAAAATGGACTCATTAAAACGCTGCTTTTCGCGATCGCCCAGCAGCATCGACGGTCGCACAATCGTGAGCCGCTCCCAGTTCTGTGCAATCAGCGCATCTTCCATTTTGCCTTTCACTTTGTTGTAAAAGAACGGCGAGCTGGCATTGGCCCCCATTGAGCTGACCACCAGAAAATGCTTTGCGCCCAGCCGTTTAGCCGTGAGCGCCGTGTCCACCACCAGCGTGTAGTCGGCGTGGATAAAAGCCTCTTTGCTCCCGGCTTCGCGGCGGGTCGTGCCCAGGCAGCAGAAGGCGATATCAATCGGATCCTGCACCTGGCCAAGTGCATCGGTTAGCTGCGGATCGTGGGGGTTAAAGACACCGGAAATATCCGCCAGCGGGCGTCGCGTCGGCGCGGCAATGTAGTTGATCCAGGGCTGCTGGATCAGCATTCGCAACAAGTGTCCGCCCACCAGCCCGGTGGTACCTGTGATTAATACCTGGCTCATTTTGTCTCCTTTGCAGATTAGTCCGTTTGCGATTTCAGTCTGCTTAGCCACACTTAAAAGTCTGTTACGGGTAAGTATTTACCACAAACGGCAAAAAATCTGTCTGAAGCCAAAACAACGGAGGAAGCATGAGCAAGAAAATAGCCGTCTTGATCACCGATGAGTTTGAAGATTCAGAGTTCACCTCTCCCGCAGAGGCGTTCCGCAAAGCGGGACATGAGGTCATCACCATCGACAAGCAGGCCGGAAAAACGGTGAAAGGCCATAAAGGCGAGGCCAGCGTTACTATCGACAAAGCCATTGATGAGGTGCGTCCGGCGGATTTCGACGCCCTGCTGCTGCCTGGCGGTCACTCCCCGGATACGCTGCGCGGCGACGAGCGCTTTGTGACGTTCACGCGCGATTTTGTCTCCAGCGGCAAGCCTGTCTTCGCGATCTGCCATGGGCCACAGCTGCTGATCAGCGCCGAAGTGGTGCGCGGGCGCAAGCTGACGGCGGTTAAACCGATCGTTATCGATCTTAAAAACGCGGGCGCTGATTTTTACGATCAGGAAGTGGTCGTCGATAACAATCAGCTGGTGACCAGCCGTACGCCGGACGATCTGCCCGCCTTTAATCGCGAAGCGTTACGCCTGCTCGGCTCGTAGCCAGTGAAGCTTTTTGCCAAAGCCCAGCGTGTTGTCTGTGAACTTCAGCTCATCGAGGCGAATTTCCCAGACGGGCGCTGACAGGGCAAGCGCAACCGGGAAGCGACGCGTGTAGCGCTTGCGCATCGCGTCGCTCTCTTCCCCTTCCAGACGGCGGATCTCGCCTTTGAACTGCACGCCACGAATCAGCGCGACATTTTTCGGCTGGCCATTAACAGTGCCGGCGACAGGTGCTTGTGGCCCGGACATCTGCGCATGACGGGTTTTATCTTCGCTTAAGAGGTAAAACGCGACGCGTTCGGGATCGTAAAGGTAAAACGCATTCGCGCACCACAGCTCGCCCTCCTGATGGACACACCAGGTGACGACGTGCTGCTTTGCCAGCCAACGGCTGATAGCGGCCAGAGTTTCCATTTTCGCGCTCTCTCATGCTATGGTGCGTTCACCTTAACATACTGAATCTGCAAACTGTGTGCTGGTTTCTCTATCTTGTCCGAACGGCCAATAATGCACTTTACACCGGGATTACCACCGATGTAGCGCGGCGTTTCCTTGAACATCAAACGGGGAAAGGCGCCAAAGCGCTGCGGGGGAAAGGTGAGCTGACGCTGGCCTTTTCGGCGCATGTCGGTGAGCGCTCGCTGGCACTGAAGATGGAGTACCGCATTAAGCAGCTGACGAAGCGCCAGAAAGAGCGCCTCGTCGCCGGAGATGGTTCGTTTGAGGCGCTACGCCAGAGCCTGCAAAACGCGTCGATTAAAGACGATTGAAGTGGTCGTGATACTCAACCAGACCGCTGACGCCGTTCAGCGCGTCATCTGCCAGACGATGCACCTGGAAGGCGGTCTCAGTACCCGGCCAGCGGCAGTGCAGATCGTAAGGCGCGGCAGGCTCAAAACCTAAACGGCCATAGAACGCCGGGTCGCCCAGCGTGACCACCGCCGCGTATCCGAACTCATTCAGAGAATCCAGCCCTTCATAGACCAGCTGGCGCGCCAGCCCCTGACCGCGATAGTTTTCGTCGACAGCCAGCGGTGCCATTCCGACCCACTGAAGATCTTCGCCCTGAACGGCTACCGGACTGAACGCCACGTAACCCACAACCTGTCCTTCGTCATCCGTCGCAACCAGGCCGAGCGTGACCAGCCCGTCTTCACGCAGATCGTGGACCAGTCGGGCCTCGGCGTCTTCCGGGAATGACCGACGTAATAATGAATCAATGCCAGGGGCATCAATCCCAATTTCAACTCGAATCAGCATGGCTCACCTACTGAAGTGTGTTTACTTTCGCGCGGGGTTTTCAGACCCGCCTCAACGAAATCGGCCATTTGCATCAGCACCGTGCGCAGCGCCTTAGGCATCTGATCCAGCTCAATGGCATCCATTAAATTTTTGACGTACAGGCCAAGCTCAGTATCCCCTTCAATCACCAGACGACGCTGGAAGAAGAGGGTATCCGGGTCCTGCTTACGCGCGGCGATCATCAGCAAATCGCTGGCATTCGCGCTGAAACTGACATCCGCCGGGGCGGAATCACTGACCATCAGCTTGCCGTTCTCCACGGAGGTAAACCAGCACAGTCCGATGTCACGCACCTCGATGCGTAGCCAGCGCCCGTCGAGAAACTCCAGCTCCCCCTCTTCCAGCGCCTGGCGGAACTGCCAGCTCAGCACCTGCTGAATCACCTGGCGTTTAAGAGCGAACGGCGTGAGTTTGACCGGCACGCTCAGCAGAGATGGACCAAATTGTACGAGGCGTGAACGCAGTTTTTCCAGCACGAGCTTTACTCCCTGATGTCGATAATCCTGTTATTTTGCCATATCCGGCAGCCATCGTAGCGGCGTAAATCAACAAACCGTATTGCGGCATGATTGATTATTGGTGTCATCAATACGCCATTAACTGCCTTAAATCAAAAATTGTCGCGTGGAGGTTAATTAAACTCCCCGTTCGTTAACAATTTTGTGCCCTCTGGGGCAGCGAACGTCAGGATAAATTATGGAGCTGCTCTGTCCAGCCGGAAACCTTCCGGCACTTAAAGCGGCCATCGAAAACGGCGCCGATGCGGTCTATATCGGGCTGAAAGATGACACCAACGCCCGCCACTTTGCTGGTCTGAACTTCACGGAGAAGAAGCTCCAGGAAGCGGTCAATTTCGTTCACCAGCACCGCCGCAAATTACATATCGCCATCAACACCTTTGCGCATCCCGATGGTTATGTGCGCTGGCAGCGCGCGGTGGATATGGCGGCACAGCTCGGGGCAGACGCGTTGATCCTCGCCGACCTCGCTATACTGGAGTATGCCGCAGAACGCTATCCGCATATTGAGCGCCATGTCTCTGTTCAGGCCTCGGCCACCAACGAAGAGGCCGTGCGCTTTTATCATCGTCACTTTGACGTCGCCCGCGTGGTGTTGCCGCGCGTGCTGTCTATTCATCAGGTTAAGCAACTGGCGCGGGTCTCGCCAGTTCCACTGGAAGTTTTTGCGTTCGGCAGCCTGTGCATCATGGCTGAAGGCCGCTGCTATCTCTCGTCCTATCTGACCGGCGAATCACCGAATACCGTCGGAGCCTGCTCCCCTGCCCGCTTTGTGCGCTGGCAGCAGACGCCACAGGGGCTGGAGTCGCGTCTGAATGACGTGCTGATCGACCGCTATCAGGACGGGGAAAACGCCGGATATCCGACGCTGTGCAAAGGCCGTTATCTGGTCGACGGCGAGCGCTATCACGCCCTGGAAGAACCCACCAGCCTGAACACGCTGGAACTGCTGCCGGAACTGCTGGCGGCGAACATTGCCTCGGTGAAAATCGAAGGTCGTCAGCGCAGCCCGGCGTACGTCAGCCAGGTGGCGAAAGTCTGGCGACAGGCGATCGATCGTTGCATGGCCGATCCGCAGAATTACGCCCCACAACCGGCCTGGATGGACACCCTGGGCGCGATGTCCGAAGGCACGCAAACCACGCTTGGCGCGTATCACCGTAAATGGCAGTGAGATAATCCATGAAATATTCATTAGGACCCGTGCTCTACTACTGGTCAAAAGAGACGCTGGAAGATTTTTACCAGCAGGCGGCGGGCAGTAGCGCCGATACGATTTATCTCGGGGAGTCCGTCTGCAGCAAACGTCGTGCAACCAAAGTGGGCGACTGGCTGGATATGGCGAAAAACCTCGCTGGCAGCGGCAAGCAGGTGGTGCTGTCGACGCTTGCGCTGGTGCAGGCCTCATCGGAGCTGGGCGAGATTAAACGCTACGTCGAGAACGGTGATTTCCTGCTGGAAGCGAGCGATCTTGGCGTGGTGAACATGTGCGCTGAACGCAAGCTGCCGTTTGTCGCCGGACATGCGCTCAACTGCTATAACGCCGTGACCCTGCGCCTGCTGCTGAAACAGGGGATGATGCGCTGGTGTATGCCGGTGGAACTCTCCCGCGACTGGCTGGTCAACCTGCTGAATCAGTGTGAAGATCTGGGCATCCGCAATCAGTTTGAAGTGGAAGTGTTGAGCTACGGGCATCTGCCGCTGGCGTATTCCGCGCGCTGCTTCACTGCCCGCTCCGAAGACCGCCCGAAAGACGAATGCGAAACCTGCTGCATCAAGTATCCCAACGGACGCAATATGCTGTCGCAGGAGAACCAGCAGGTCTTTGTCCTTAACGGCATTCAGACCATGAGCGGCTATGTTTACAATCTCGGCAACGAGCTGACGTCGATGCAAGGCGTGGTGGATATGGTGCGCCTGTCACCGCTGGACACTAACGTATTTGCGATGCTGGATGCGTTTCGTGCCAACGAAAATGGCACCGCACCCCTGCCGCTGAAGGCAAACAGCGACTGCAACGGTTACTGGAAACGTGTGGCCGGGCTGGAGCTGCAGGCCTAAATGTAGACATCTTTTAAGTGGCATGAAAGCGGCCAGTCTGGAAATCCACGGGACCATACTCAAGTCAGTGTCGGGATAAACAGATCAAGCCTACGCACAGGCAGTTTAAAGGATGAAGTGTAAAAGCTCACTTTGTTAACAACGGTTATTAATTTTTAATGCACTATTAAAAGATTCACCGTCGACAAAGTGAGCTGTTATGACTGATAAATCCATTCCTTTTTCGGTGCTCGATCTGGCGCCGATCCCAGAAGGCTCCTCGGCACGAGAAGCTTTTTCTCACTCTCTGGATCTCGCCCGTCTCGCTGAACAGCGTGGCTATCATCGCTACTGGCTGGCGGAACATCACAACATGGTGGGCATCGCCAGCGCGGCGACCTCGGTGCTGATTGGCTATCTGGCGGCAAACACCACGACTCTGCATCTCGGCTCGGGCGGCGTAATGTTGCCGAACCACTCCCCGCTGGTGATTGCCGAACAGTTTGGCACCCTGAATACGCTCTATCCCGGGCGAATTGATTTAGGGCTTGGCCGTGCGCCAGGCAGCGATCAGCCGACTATGCGTGCGCTGCGTCGTCATATGGGCGGTGATATTGATAACTTCCCGCGCGATGTGGCAGAGCTGGTGGACTGGTTTGATGCGCGCGATCCTCATCCGCAGGTGCGCCCGGTACCCGGTTACGGCGAGAAGATCCCCGTGTGGCTGCTCGGTTCAAGTCTGTATAGCGCACAGCTGGCGGCGCAGCTCGGCCTGCCGTTTGCGTTTGCCTCCCACTTTGCCCCGGATATGCTGCATCAGGCGCTGCATCTCTATCGCACTCAGTTCAAACCGTCCGAACGGCTGGAAAAACCGCACGCGATGGTGTGTATCAATATTATCGCCGCCGACAGCAACCGCGATGCGGAATTCCTCTTTACCTCCATGCAGCAGGCGTTTGCGAAGCTGCGCCGCGGCGAGAGCGGACAGCTGCCGCCGCCGGTGGAGAATATGCATCAGCTGTGGTCAGCGTCGGAACAATACGGTGTGCAGCAGGCGCTCAGTATGTCGCTGGTGGGCGATAAAGCGAAAGTGCGTCACGGGCTAGAGGCGGTGCTACGAGAAACGCAGGCTGACGAGATTATGGTTAACGGGCAGATTTTCGATCACCAGGCGCGTTTGCACTCGTTTGATCTGGCCATGCAGGTGAAAGAAGAGTTGTTAGGATAGCGTTTGTGCCCGGTGGCGATACGCCTGCCGGGCCTGCAGATTTTTATGCCGGATAAGGCGCAGCCGCCATCCGGCAATCGTCTTACTGATACACCGGCAACACATCAAAGCTCGACAGCACATGTACCAGCGCGTTTCCGACACCAAAGATCAGAATCAGGGCAATCATCGGCTTGCCGCCCCAGACGCGGAATTTTGGGCTGCCAAAGCGTTTACGTGATTTACGGGCCAGCAGCGCCGGAACGATCGCCGCCCAAATGGTGGCCGCTAAACCGGCATAGCCGATAGCGTACAGGAACCCGTTCGGCCACAGCAGGCCACCGACAATCGGCGGCAGGAAGGTCAGCAACGCGGTTTTGAGACGACCCAACGCGGAATCGTCAAAGCCAAACAGATCCGCCAGATAGTCAAACAGCCCCAGCGTCACCCCGAGGAACGAACTCGCCACGGCAAAGTTCGAGAACACCACCAGCAGCAGATCCAGACTGCGGCTGTTCAGCACGCCACTCAGCGCCTGCACCAGCACATCAATGTTGCCGCCCTTCTGCGCAATGCCGATGAATTCCGGGCGCTGGATGTTGCCCATCGTCCCCAGCAGCCAAATCACATACAGCCCCAGCGCCAGCAGCGTGCCGTAAACCAGGCAGCGAATAATGGTGCGAGGATCTTTGCCGTAATACTTCATCAGGCTCGGGACGTTACCGTGGTAGCCAAATGACGCCAGGCAGAATGGCAAGGTCATGAGCAGGTACGGCGAGTACGATGCGTGGCTTTCGGCAACGTTAAACAGCGTAGCGGGCGTGACATGGCCCAGCAGGCTGCCGAAGGTCAGGAAGAAAGTGATAACTTTTGCACCGAGGACGATGGCGGTCATGCGGCTCACCGCTTTGGTGCTCATCCAGACGATAAACGCCACGGCCAGCGCGAAGATCAGACCCGCCACACGCGCCGGGACATTCAGCGACATTTCAGAAAACGTGTGGTGCAGTATCGAACCGCTCGCCGAAATGTAGGCGTAGGTCAGAATATACAACACGAAAGCTATTGAGATGCCGTTTACCACGTTCCAGCCTTTCCCGAGCAGGTCTTTAGTGATGGTGTCGAAGCTCGACCCGATGCGGTAGTTCAGGTTCGCCTCAAGGATCATCAGCCCGGAATGCAGCATGCAGAACCAGGTAAAAACCAGCGCTGCCAGCGACCAGAAGAACCACGCACCGGACATGACCACCGGCAGGGAGAACATCCCTGCACCGATTATCGTCCCGCCGATAATCACCACGCCGCCGAGCAGCGAAGGTGAAGTTTGTGTGGTGGTTAGTGTCGCCATACAGCCGTTTCTCCAGTTAAACATTTGCTACTGCATTTTAATGTGTCGCACTGTACCAGTACGATAGTACAAATGGAATAAAAAAAGCCCCGATAAAAATATCGGGGCTGTAATGATTACTTTACGCTATCAGGCGTGGCAATTACGCGTCACGACGACGTGCAGTACCTTCATCGCGACGTGGGCCGCGGTTTTCGCGACGCTCACCGCTGAAGCGACCTGCACCGGCTGGTGCTGCGCCATCACGACGAGGACCACGACCGCCTTCACGACGCTCACCGCCACCGAAACGACGCTCGCCCGCTGGACGATCACCTTCACGGCGAGGACCACGATCAGGACGCGGCTGGGCATCGCCCATCAGCTGCATATTCATCGGTTTGTTCAGGATGCGGGTGCGAGTAAAGTGCTGCAGAACTTCGCCCGGCATGCCTTTTGGCAGTTCGATCGTAGAGTGCGTACCGAACAGCTTGATGTTACCGATGTAACGGCTGCTGATATCGCCTTCGTTCGCGATAGCGCCAACGATATGACGAACTTCAACACCATCATCACGGCCAACTTCAATGCGGTACAGTTCCATATCGCCTGCGTCACGACGCTCACGACGTGGACGGTCTTCACCGCTACGCTCTGGACGGTCGCCACGTGGACCACGGTCATTACGATCGTTACCGCGACGCTCGAAACGCTCATCGCGCTCACGGAATTCACGCTTAGGACGCATCGGTGCATCAGGTGGCACGATCAGAGCACGTTCGCCCTGCGCCATTTTCAGCAGCGCTGCAGCCAGAGTTTCGATGTCCAGCTCTTCGCCTTCCACAGTCGGCTGGATTTGCGCCAGCAGAGCACGGTACTGATCCAGATCGCTGCTTTCCAGCTGCTGCTGTACTTTCGCGGCGAATTTTTCCAGGCGGCGTTTGCCCAGTAGGTCTGCGTTTGGCAGCTCTGCTTCTGGAATGGTCAGCTTCATGGTGCGTTCGATGTTACGCAGCAGACGACGCTCGCGGTTCTCAACGAACAGCAGAGCACGGCCAGCACGACCCGCACGACCGGTACGACCGATACGGTGAACGTAAGACTCGGAATCCATAGGGATGTCGTAGTTCACAACCAGGCTGATACGTTCTACGTCCAGACCACGTGCTGCCACGTCGGTTGCAATCAGGATATCCAGACGACCGTCTTTCAGACGCTCCAGAGTCTGCTCACGCAGGGACTGGTTCATGTCGCCGTTCAGCGCTGCGCTGTTATAGCCGCTACGTTCCAGGGCTTCAGCCACTTCCAGGGTCGCGTTTTTGGTACGAACGAAGATAATCGCCGCATCAAAATCTTCTGCTTCCAGGAAACGCACCAGCGCTTCGTTTTTACGCATACCGTATACAGACCAGTAGCTCTGGCTGATGTCCGGGCGAGTGGTTACGCTGGACTGGATACGCACTTCCTGCGGATCTTTCATGAAGCGACGAGTAATACGACGGATCGCTTCTGGCATCGTTGCAGAGAACAGAGCGGTCTGATGACCTTCTGGGATCTGCGCCATAATGGTTTCTACGTCTTCGATGAAGCCCATGCGCAGCATTTCGTCAGCTTCATCCAGAACCAGACCGCTCAGTTTAGAGAGATCCAGAGTACCGCGTTTCAGGTGATCCAGCAGACGGCCAGGTGTACCGACAACAATCTGTGGACCCTGACGCAGGGCGCGTAACTGCACGTCATAACGCTGGCCGCCGTAAAGGGCTACCACGTTCACGCCGCGCATGTGTTTAGAGAATTCAGTCATCGCTTCCGCTACCTGAACAGCCAGTTCACGGGTCGGAGCGAGTACGAGGATCTGCGGTGCACGCAGTTCCGGATCAATGTTGTGCAGCAGTGGCAGCGAGAACGCTGCGGTTTTACCGCTACCAGTCTGGGCCATGCCCAGCACGTCACGACCAGAGAGCAGATGCGGGATGCATTCAGCCTGGATCGGAGATGGTTTTTCGTAACCCAGATCGTTAAGGGCTTCAAGGATAGTGGCCTTCAGGCCCAGATCTGCAAAAGTGGTTTCGAATTCAGCCATGTAGTACAAGTGCCTCGATATTAATGGCGGCCAGTCTACATAACTCGTCGTGAAAATGATTAGCAATTTTCATTGAAAAGTGTGAACCGGCTCAAAGTAGGTGTATTGACGAACAACAACGCCCTCACCAGTTAAGGTGATGGCAATCAAAAAATGATTACGGGCTGATGTGGTGACGTCAGCTATTGCTGGTCCGATTCTGCCAGGTCGTCTTGCTCCTGGCCCAAGAGCGATAATTCCAACAATGCATAACGGTGCTCAACGAAGTTGTGGACGTTGTTAGCAACCGCTAATTTGAACAGTGCCGTAGCGCTGTCCATATCCCCCAGACTTAGGTAGTACTTACCTAAATAGAAGTTGGTTTCACTGAGATGCTCAGCGAGCGAGGTGTTATCCGTTGCGTCCGCCTTGAGCCTATCCATCAGCGTTGCTTCGCTAATGTTGCCCAGGTAGAACTCGACAATGTTCCATCCCCATTGTTCCTTGTCCGATTTCTCGAAGCGTTGTTTTAACGCCTCTTTCGCCTGCTTCTCATTGAGCTTCTGCTCAACGATGTAAAGCCACAGGACGCGGAAAGGATCATTAGGATCGTCTTGATAAAACGCCAGCAGATCATCTTGCGCTAACTTGTCACGACCGCCGTAATACAATGCGATACCGCGATTCAAGTGCGCGTAGTTGTAAGTTGGATCAAGCTCAAGTACAGAATCAAACGCTTCATAGGCAGCATCAAAATTGCCTGCCTGCGTTAAATATATACCTAAGTAATTGAATACTTCAGGCATATCAGGTCGGATTGCCAGCGCTTGTGAAAAATCATTTCGCGCTAGTGCCCTCAGACCGAGACTATCATACAACACTCCGCGCTCATATAAAAGCTGTGCGCGTTCATCATCGGTTAAAGCCCGACTGGCAAGAATTTGTTCCATGCGTGCCAGAATCACTTCCTGCTGCAAAGTCGGTTGCAATGGCACTGCGAGGACTTCGCTCTTACGCCAGGCAGAGTTGCTGCATCCTGCCAGCGTTAAAGCTGTCGCAACGAAACACCAGCGCAAAAAAGGCTTCATTTCCCACTCCCGAAGACAACTATTGGATGAACGTCCTGTCCCCCGGCTGCTAACAAGGCGTCCTGCCTGATAATACGCCCCCCGCCGAAGCGGAGGGCAAATGCAACCTTACTCGCCTTGTTCTGCGGCCGGGGCTTCCGGCGCGGCAGCAGGCTGAGACTGCTCGGTCGCTTCTTTAATGCTCAGACGGATACGGCCCTGGCGATCAACTTCCAGAACTTTAACCGGGACTTCCTGGTTCATCTGCAGGTAGTCGGTCACTTTCTCAACGCGCTTGTCAGCGATCTGAGAGATGTGTACCAGACCTTCTTTACCGCCACCGATGGCAACGAACGCGCCAAAGTCAACGATACGGGTCACTTTACCATTGTAGATGCGACCCACTTCGATTTCTGCAGTGATCTCTTCGATACGACGAATCGCGAATTTCGCTTTTTCGCCGTCGGTCGCTGCGATCTTCACAGTACCGTCATCTTCGATTTCGATAGTGGTGCCGGTCTCTTCAGTCAGAGCACGGATAACAGAACCGCCTTTACCGATCACGTCTTTGATCTTGTCTGGGCTGATCTTAATGGTGTGGATACGCGGTGCGAACTGAGAAATGTCGCCGCGTGGCGCGTTGATCGCCTGCTCCATCACGCCCAGGATGTGCAGACGTGCACCTTTAGCCTGGTTCAGTGCAACCTGCATGATCTCTTTGGTGATACCTTCAATTTTGATATCCATCTGCAGTGCAGAGATACCTTCGCGGGAACCCGCTACTTTGAAGTCCATATCGCCCAGGTGATCTTCGTCGCCCAGAATGTCAGACAGAACAACAAAGTTGTCGCCTTCTTTCACCAGGCCCATTGCGATACCCGCAACAGCAGCTTTGATTGGCACGCCTGCATCCATCAGGGCCAGGGAAGCGCCACACACGGAAGCCATGGAAGAAGAACCGTTAGATTCGGTGATTTCAGAAACCACACGAACGGTGTACGGGAATTTGTCAGCTTCCGGCATAACTGCCAGCACGCCGCGCTTCGCCAGACGACCGTGACCAATTTCACGACGCTTAGGCGAGCCAACCATACCGGTTTCACCTACGGAGTACGGAGGGAAGTTATAGTGGAACAGGAAGCTGTCAGTGCGCTCGCCCATCAGTTCGTCGATGTTCTGTGCGTCACGTGCAGTACCCAGAGTCGCGGTTACCAGCGCCTGAGTTTCGCCACGGGTGAACAGTGCGGAACCGTGAGTACGTGGCAGAACGCCAGTACGCACATCCAGACCACGGATCATGTCTTTTTCGCGGCCATCGATACGCGGTTCGCCAGCCAGAACGCGGCTACGTACAGCATTTTTCTCGATAGCGTGCAGGATTTCGCTCAGCTCGTTCGCGTCCAGGGATTCATCTTCTGCAACCAGCGTAGCGATGGTTTCAGATTTGATGACATCAATCTGCGCGTAACGCTCTTGTTTGTCAGTGATGCGGTATGCATCGCTCAGACGCGCTTCTGCCAGTGCAGCAACGCGCGCGTTCAGCGCTTCGTTAACGGCTTCTGGCTGCCAGTCCCAACGTGGTTTACCGGCTTCTTTCACCAGGTCGTTGATGTTCTGGATAACAATCTGCTGCTGCTCGTGGCCAAATACCACGGCGCCCAGCATCTGGTCTTCGCTCAGCAGTTCTGCTTCGGATTCAACCATCAGTACGGCAGCTTCGGTACCGGCAACAACCAGGTCCAGCTTACTTTCTTTCAGCTCATCCTGAGTCGGGTTCAGTACGTACTGATCGTTGATATAACCAACGCGAGCAGAACCGATAGGACCGTTGAATGGAATGCCTGACAGGGACAGTGCAGCGGATGCACCGATCATCGCCACGATGTCCGGGTTAACCTGTGGGTTAACGGAAACAACGGTCGCGATAACCTGAACTTCGTTTACGAAGCCTTCCGGGAACAGCGGACGAACCGGGCGGTCAATCAGACGCGCAATCAGGGTTTCGCCTTCGCTTGGACGGCCTTCACGACGGAAGAAGCCACCCGGGATTTTACCAGCAGCGTAAGTACGCTCCTGATAGTTCACGGTCAGAGGGAAGAAGTCCTGACCTGGTTTTGCTTTTTTCTGGCCTACAACGGTCACGAATACAGCGGTGTCATCCATGCTTACCATAACGGCAGCAGTAGCCTGACGCGCCATCATGCCGGTTTCCAGCGTGACGGTATGCTGACCATACTGGAATTTACGAACGATCGGATTCAGCAAAATTCTGTCCTTTCTTAATGAATGACAGCACACCTTCGGTGTGCTGTCGATTTAACCCGACCTTCTTCGCATCCTCGCGACTAATGACAACCGACACCCCCATGGGTGAAGCCTCTCATTAGCCGCGCGAACCTCTGCAATGAAGATCATTTATAGCAACAATACAATAGTTTCCAGTGAATTGCTGCCGTCTGGTTGAAAAAAGGGGCCATTAGGCCCCTTTTTCTGAAACTCGCAAGACTTAGCGACGCAGACCCAGACGCTCGATCAGCGCGGTGTAGCGTGCAACATCTTTACGTTTCAGGTAGTCGAGCAGTTTACGACGCTGAGAAACCATACGCAGCAGACCACGACGACTGTGGTGATCTTTTTTGTGCTCTGCAAAGTGACCCTGCAGGTGGTTAATCTGTGCAGTCAGCAGGGCAACCTGAACTTCGGTAGAACCGCTGTCGTTAGTACCACGACCGAACTCGGAAACGATTTTAGCTTTAGCTTCAACGCTTAGAGACATGATGAACTCCAAAAAATAAAGAATGAAAGGGTGCCGATCTCTAATTCAGCAACCCCAGTTTACGCCGCGCAGATTGTTAAACAATTTGCCCGACGTTAAGCGGCGATATTCTACCCGTCTCCCCTGCTTATCGCAAGGCAAGTAAATCGCTTAGAGGGGATATTCAACAACCAGGCGACGCGGTGCTACGCGGCCTTCGTCGTCGATTTCACCCATTCCGATAAACTTGTTTTCTTCGCCTTCGGTAACGCGGACCAGCCCAGTATGCGGGGTATCTGTCGTGCGAACCGGATTGCCGTTTTTAAAGTAAACGGATGAAGTCAGGGGCAAATTCACAACCGGGAAATCAGCAGCCGGGCTGTCCATCGGCATCAGCATCGGGTCAAGCAAATCGGCCGGGGAGATCCCCTGCTCTTCTGCCTGATCGACCAGCGCGCGAAGATGCTCAAGCGTCACCATACGTTCAACCGGATATTTACTGACCGCAAGACGACGCAGGTAAATCACATGCGCGCCGCAGCCCAGTTTTTCACCCAGATCGTCAATGATGGTGCGAATGTACGTGCCTTTCGAGCAATGAACTTCCAGCTCCAGTTCGTCACCTTCGTGGCGAATGAACAGCAGTTCGTAGACGGTGATCGGGCGCGCTTCACGCGGGACTTCAATCCCCTGGCGGGCATATTCGTAGAGCTTTTTGCCCTGATACTTCAGCGCCGAATACATGGACGGCACCTGCAGGGTATCGCCACGGAAGCTTTCCAGCGCGGCCTGAAGCTGCTCGGCACTCAAGGTAACCGGACGCTCTTCGACAACCTGACCGTCTGCGTCGGAGGTGTCCGTACGCTGACCAAGTTTTGCGATCACGCGATAGCGCTTATCAGAATCGAGCAGGTACTGGGAAAACTTGGTTGCTTCGCCCAGACAGACCGGCAGCATGCCTGTCGCCAGTGGGTCCAGCGCACCGGTATGCCCGGCGCGGTTAGCGTTATAAAGACGCTTCACTTTTTGCAGCACGTCATTGCTGGATGCGCCCTGAGGTTTATCCAGCAGCAGCACGCCGTGCACGTCGCGACCGCGACGACGAGGACGACTCATCAGTCCTCCTTGCTGTCGTCCGGGTTCACACGACGTTCATCGTCATGTTTAACCACGCTGGTCACCAGGTTGGACATCCGCATACCTTCTACCAGCGAGTTATCGTAGAAGAAAGTCAGCTCCGGCACGATACGCAGACGCATCGCTTTACCGAGCAGAGAGCGGATAAAACCAGAGGCTTCCTGCAATGCTTTAATGCCATTCTTAACAGCGGCTTCGTCTTTGTCGTTCAGGAACGTGACGAACACTTTGGCATAGGCCAGATCACGGGACATCTCAACGCCAGAAACAGTGGTCATCATACCCACGCGTGGGTCTTTGATTTCGCGTTGCAGGATGAGTGCGATCTCTTTCTGCATCTCCTGAGCCACGCGCTGTGGGCGACCAAATTCTTTCGCCATAATAAATTCTCCAGACAAAAAAGGGGCCATAAGCCCCTTTTGATATTTCATGCCGGGTGGCGCTTCGCTTACCCGGCTTACAATTTTCTTAATCCTTTCGGGGATTAAGCAATGCTACGCTGGATTTCGATGATTTCGAACACTTCGATCATATCGCCAACGCGAACATCGTTGTAGTTCTTAACGCCGATACCACATTCCATGCCGTTACGGACTTCGTTAACGTCATCTTTGAAGCGGCGCAGGGATTCCAGCTCGCCTTCGTAGATAACCACGTTGTCACGCAGAACGCGGATTGGGTTATGACGTTTGATGGTACCTTCGGTAACCATACAACCCGCGATCGCACCAAATTTCGGTGATTTGAACACGTCACGCACTTCAGCCAGACCGATGATCTGCTGTTTCAGTTCTGGAGACAGCATGCCGCTCATCGCTGCTTTCACTTCGTCGATCAGATGGTAGATGACGGAGTAGTAGCGCAGATCCAGGCTTTCTGAATCGATAACTTTACGCGCAGAAGCATCAGCACGAACGTTGAAGCCAACCAGAATCGCGTTGGACGCCGCTGCCAGGGTTGCGTCGGTTTCGGTGATACCACCGACACCAGAACCGATGATCTTCACTTTCACTTCGTCGGTAGACAGTTTCAGTAAAGAGTCGGAGATCGCTTCCACAGAACCCTGAACGTCTGCTTTCAGTACGACGTTCACTTCGTGAACTTCGCCTTCAGTCATGTTAGCGAACATGTTCTCGAGTTTAGATTTCTGCTGACGAGCCAGCTTAACTTCACGGAATTTGCCCTGACGATACAGTGCAACTTCACGCGCTTTCTTCTCGTCACGAACAACGGTCACTTCATCACCGGCAGCCGGAACACCGGACAGACCCAGGATTTCCACAGGAATGGATGGACCTGCTTCCAGAACTTCCTGACCCAGTTCGTTACGCATCGCACGAACACGACCGTATTCGAAGCCACACAGTACGATGTCGCCTTTGTTCAGCGTACCTTCACGGACCAGAACCGTTGCAACCGGACCACGACCTTTATCCAGGAAGGATTCGATAACGGCGCCGCTTGCCATGCCTTTACGAACGGCTTTCAGCTCCAGAACTTCAGCCTGCAGCAGGATTGCGTTCAGCAGGTCATCAATACCGGTACCCGCTTTTGCAGATACTGGGATGAACTGAGACTCACCGCCCCACTCTTCCGGCATAACGCCGTACTGGGACAGTTCGTTTTTAACGCGATCCATGTCAGCTTCTGGCTTATCGATCTTGTTCACAGCAACAACCACTGGCACCTGCGCCGCTTTCGCGTGCTGGATTGCTTCGATTGTCTGTGGCATCACGCCATCGTCTGCTGCAACAACCAGAACAACGATATCCGTTGCCTGTGCACCACGAGCACGCATAGAGGTAAACGCGGCGTGACCCGGGGTATCCAGGAAGGTGATCATACCGTTGTCAGTTTCAACGTGGTAAGCACCGATGTGCTGGGTAATGCCGCCCGCTTCGCCAGAGGCCACTTTCGTTGAACGAATGTAGTCCAGCAGAGAGGTTTTACCGTGGTCAACGTGACCCATGATGGTCACAACGGGTGCGCGGGATTCTGCCGCAGCGCCAGTGTCACGGTCGCTCATTACCGCTTCTTCCAGCTCGTTTTCACGACGCAGGATAACTTTGTGGCCCATCTCTTCAGCAACGAGCTGTGCGGTTTCCTGATCGATAACCTGGTTAATGGTCGCCATTGCGCCCAGTTTCATCATCGCTTTGATGACCTGAGAGCCTTTAACAGCCATTTTGTTTGCCAGGTCGCCCACGGTGATGGTTTCGCCAATCACAACGTCGCGGTTAACGGCCTGAGCAGGTTTCTGGAAGCCCTGCTGTAAAGAGGAACCTTTACGCTTGCCACCTTTACCACCGCGAACAGCGGCGCGCGCTTCTTCACGGTCAGCTTTGGATTCAGAGTGCTTGTTGCCTTTCTTCTGAGGACGAGCCGCTTTAGTCGTGCGAGTACGGCCACGGCCGCCTTCAACTTCACGATCGTTCTCATCTTCGGCCTGGCGAGCATGCTGAGAAGTCGTGACGTGATAATCGCTCTTATCCTCTTCACCTTTCTCTTTTTCTTGCTCAGCCCAAACACCGGCATTTTCTTCCGCCATACGACGTGCTTCTTCAGCCACGCGACGCGCATCTTCTTCGAGCTTGCGACGTGCTTCTTCTTCCGCTTTACGCTTCAGGTCGGCTGCTTCGGTTTCACGACGGGCTTTTTCTGCCTGGGCGGTTTTGGTCATTTCGTCAGTTTGTTGATTGCTCACTTTGTCTTTTTCCGCAGCTTCACGCTTTGCTTTATCACTGGCATCGCGTTTCGCTTTTTCAGCGGCCTCACGTTCAGCTTTTAATACTGCCTCACGCTTGGCTGTTTCTTCTGCCTCACGATGGGCTTGCTCTTCCGCTTCACGCTGCGCCTGCTCTTCCGCTGCAAGGCGCTCGGCCTCTTGCGGATCACGTTTTACAAAGGTGCGTGTCTTGCGGACTTCGATTTGTACCGATTTGCTTTTTCCACCGGTACCTGGAACATTTAACGTGCTGCGCGTTTTACGCTGCAACGTCAGTTTGTCAGGCGTTGAACCGTGTTCACGGTTCAGGTGCGCTAACAAAGTTTGTTTTTCTTGTGCAGTTACTGAGTCATCAGCAGCCTTTGGGATCCCTGCATCAGCAAATTGCTGTACCAGGCGGTCCACAGGGGTCTGAATCTCAGCAGCCAGCGATTTTACAGTTACATCAGTCATGCTGTTCCTTCCTGCTACAGTTTATTACGCTTCGTCGCCGAACCAGCAAATATTACGTGCGGCCATGATGAGTTCGCCGGCTTTCTCGTCGGTTAAACCTTCGATATCAGCCAGGTCATCAACGCCTTGCTCAGCGAGATCTTCCAGCGTACAAACACCACGGGCAGCCAGCTTGAACGCAATCGCACGATCAAGACCTTCCAGATTCAGCAGGTCATCAGCCGGCTTGTTATCACCAAGGCTTTCTTCCTGAGCCAGCGCCAGGGTGGTCAGTGCGTTTTTAGCGCGTTCACGCAGGGCTTCAACGGTTGCTTCATCCAGGCCGTCAATTTCCAGCAGTTCTTTAATTGGCACATAGGCCAGTTCTTCAAGCGAAGAGAAACCTTCTTCGACCAGGACAGTGGCGAAATCTTCGTCGATGTCCAGGTACTTCGTAAAGTTATCGATCGCTGCATGGGCTTCAGCCTGATGCTTAGCCTGCAGGTCATCAACCGTCATTACGTTCAGATCCCAGCCGCTCAGCTGAGACGCCAGACGGACGTTCTGACCGTTACGACCGATAGCCTGTGCCAGGTTACCTGCTTCAACGGCGATATCCATGGTGTGCTTGTCTTCGTCGACAACGATAGAAGACACGTCAGCCGGAGCCATAGCGTTAATCACGAATTGTGCCGGGTTGTCGTCCCAAAGCACGATATCAATGCGCTCGCCGCCCAGTTCAGTAGAAACAGCCTGGACACGTGCGCCACGCATACCAACGCAAGCACCGACCGGGTCGATACGCTTATCGTTGGTTTTTACCGCGATCTTAGCGCGAGAACCCGGATCGCGGGCCGCTGCTTTGATCTCGATAACTTCTTCACCGATTTCTGGCACCTCAATGCGGAACAGTTCGATCAGCATTTCTGGCTTAGAGCGAGTGACGAAGAGCTGCGCACCACGCGCTTCCGGACGCACTGCGTACAGAACGCCGCGGATACGGTCGCCTGGACGGAAGTTCTCACGCGGCAACATGTCTTCACGCAGGATCACGGCTTCAGCGTTGCTGCCCAGATCCAGAGAGATGTTGTCACGGTTCACTTTCTTCACCACACCGGTGATGATTTCACCTTCGTGTTCGCGGAACTGATCAACCACCATCGCGCGCTCAGCTTCACGTACTTTCTGTACGATAACCTGCTTAGCGGTCTGGGTGGTGATACGGTCGAAGGTGACAGATTCGATCTGATCTTCAACATATTCGCCAACGTTGAAGCTTTCGTCTTCATAACGAGCCGCTTCAAGCGTGATTTCTTTGGTTGGTTGGGTCACTTCTTCGACGATCACCCAACGGCGGAAGGTATCGAAGTCACCACTTTTACGATCGATTTCTACGCGAACATCGATCTCTTGTTCGTATTTTTTCTTGGTTGCTGTAGCCAGTGCACTTTCCAGCGCTTCGAAAATCTTCTCACGCGGCAGTGATTTCTCGTTAGAGACGGCTTCAACAACAGCCAAAATTTCTTTGTTCATCGCGGGCTTTTCACCTCAATCCAGACTGTTAAAAGTGGGGAACCAGGTTCGCCTTCTGGATATTACTCAGCGCGAACACTTCATCTTTGCCTTCGACTGTCACCGTGATCATCTCACCATCAACGGCCTTAATAATGCCCTGCCATTTACGGCGGTTTTGCACAGCCATACGCAGAACGACAGTCACTTCTTCACCGAGATACCGCGTGTAGTGCTCAGCGGTGAACATCGGACGGTGGAGACCAGGCGAGGAAACTTCCAGGTTATAGGCAACAGTAATAGGATCTTCAACGTCAAGAACTGCACTAACCTGGTGGCTGACATCAGCACAATCATCAACATTGATGCCATCTTCACTATCAATATAGATGCGCAGCGTGGATGTGCGGCTGCGAATAAATTCGATGCCGACCAGTTCGTAGCCCAGTGCTTCGACTGGTGCCTTAATCATCTCTGTTAATTTTTGCTCTAATGTGGACAAGCCCACCCCCAAGACATAAAAAAAGGGCCTAAAGCCCAGTTATTCTGTAGTCAGATAACAAAAAACCCCGATAAATCGGGGCTTTAGATAACTGAACCCTATAGCCGCAACTGCGGCCTGGAGCACTTTCTGAAAGAATTTTTTCAAATCCAGCTACGAAGGCTCTGAGTCTTCACAGTATATTTGAAAAAGAACTTTATAGGAAAGTGGTTGCGGGGGCCGGATTTGAACCGACGACCTTCGGGTTATGAGCCCGACGAGCTACCAGGCTGCTCCACCCCGCGCCTGAAACGTGGCAAATTTTACTCGTTTTGGGTAAAAAATGCAAATAATGCTGGGATTTGGTACCGAGGACGGGACGTAAAATCTGCATGCATTATATTGGTTAGAGCATTCCGCTGTCAACTCTGGTTTCCATGCGCTACGCTGAATAACATTAAAGGCTTGTGTCTTTTTTCCTGTTTGCCTCGCAACAGGCAGCAGCACAGGATTTTTCACAAAAAATGCACGAATCTCTTCCGGTCATCGACAAAAGATGATTAAATGAAAACTCACTTATTTTGCATAAACATGCAATGAGAGCGAAAGCGGTCTCTAATCAGTCAATCAAGCAGGGTTTTATTTTATGACGACGATTCTCAAGCATCTTCCGGTAGGACAACGTATTGGCATCGCTTTTTCTGGCGGCCTGGATACCAGCGCTGCACTGCTGTGGATGCGCCAAAAGGGAGCGGTTCCTTATGCTTATACTGCGAACCTGGGTCAGCCGGATGAGGACGATTATGATGCGATCCCTCGTCGTGCCATGGAATATGGCGCAGAGAACGCACGTCTGATTGACTGCCGTAAGCAGCTGGTTGCGGAAGGTATCGCTGCGATTCAGTGCGGCGCATTCCATAACACCACGGGCGGTCTGACCTATTTCAACACCACACCGCTGGGTCGTGCGGTGACGGGCACGATGCTGGTTGCCGCCATGAAAGACGATGGCGTAAATATCTGGGGCGATGGTAGCACCTATAAAGGCAACGATATTGAGCGTTTCTATCGCTATGGTCTGCTGACAAACGCCGAGCTGCAGATTTATAAACCGTGGCTGGATACCGACTTTATTGACGAGTTGGGCGGCCGCCATGAGATGTCCGAATTCATGATCGCCTGCGGCTTCGACTACAAAATGTCAGTTGAGAAAGCCTACTCCACCGACTCCAATATGCTGGGTGCGACGCACGAAGCGAAAGACCTGGAATTCCTGAACTCCAGCGTGAAGATCGTTAACCCGATCATGGGCGTGAAGTTCTGGGACGAAAACGTCAAAATCCAGGCTGAAGAAGTAACAGTACGTTTTGAGCGTGGTCACCCTGTTGCCCTGAATGGTCAAACGTTCGCTGATGACGTCGAGCTGATGCTGGAAGCAAACCGCATCGGTGGTCGCCACGGCTTAGGCATGAGCGATCAAATTGAAAACCGTATTATCGAAGCGAAGAGCCGTGGCATCTATGAAGCCCCGGGGATGGCACTGCTGCACATTGCCTATGAGCGTCTGCTGACCGGTATTCACAACGAAGACACCATTGAGCAGTATCATTCCCACGGTCGTCAACTGGGTAAACTGCTGTACCAGGGTCGCTGGTTTGATCCACAGGCACTGATGCTGCGTGATGCTCTGCAGCGTTGGGTTGCAAGCGCTATCACCGGTGAAGTGACTCTGGAACTGCGTCGTGGCAATGATTATTCCATCCTGAACACCGTGTCTGACAACCTGACCTATAAAGCAGAGCGTCTGACGATGGAGAAAGGTGATTCCGTGTTCTCCCCGGACGATCGTATCGGTCAGTTAACCATGCGTAACCTGGATATCACCGACACCCGTGAGAAGCTGTTCAACTACATCGAAACCGGTCTGCTCTCTGCCTCTTCCGGCAATGGCCTGCCGCAGGTTGAGAATCTGGAACACAGCGACAAGAAGTAATTCTTAAAGAAGACATGCAAAAGGCGCCTTAGGGCGCCTTTTTTGTTGGGCTGATGTTCTTTTGTCGGGCGGGTAAGCACACTGCTATACGCCCGTTTTGGCCGGTGGTACTACTAGCTTACCGGGACTTTGAAAACAGGGACTCAAAAGATACAGACGAAAAAAAAGACGCCTTTCGACGTCTTTTTTCTGGAATATTGGTACCGAGGATGGGACTCGAACCCACAAGCCCGTTAGGGCACTACCACCTCAAGGTAGCGTGTCTACCAATTCCACCACCTCGGTACTGAGTACTTAGTGCGGGATATCGCTGGTCGGCTTAGCCGGTTCAGCTGGCTGAGTCTGCTCAGTTTTAGACGGAGCACTCAGATTGTCCCACTCGCTTCCTTTTGTGGTCTTGTTGCTATTGATATTGCCAAGCGCCAGACTGATGATGAAGAACAGCGTAGCCAGAATAGCCGTTGTACGGGTCATGAAGTTCGCAGAACCACTTGAACCAAACAGCGTACCGGAAGCGCCTGCTCCGAAGGAGGCTCCCATATCAGCGCCTTTACCTTGCTGCAGCATGATCAGCGCTACAAGAGCGATGGCTACAATAAGGAAAACAACTAAAAGAGCTTCGTACATAATCAACCTGTTCCTTGCGGAGTTGCCGCATACCAATGCTTCGACCAATTTAGCAGGAATTGTGTTTCCCACTGAAGCGGGTGTGAATACTAACCAAAGCGAATGACCTTCGCAAGGGCAATTTCAGCGCATTGTATCAACTGCGGAAAAAAACAGCAAAAGCGCATCTGTCGGGCAAAATAAAGGCGACAAGCGTCGCCTTTTTAAACACTTACTGTGCAAAGTTATGCAGCTTTCACCGCATCGGCGATTCGATGAGCAAACTCAGTAACCTGCTGCTCGTCTTCACCTTCGACCATCACGCGAATAAGCGGCTCAGTTCCGGATTTACGCAGCAGCACGCGGCCACGATTCCCGAGGGCAGCTTCGACTTCCGCCATCACCGTTTTCACGTTCTCATTTTCTAGCGGATCGCCTTTACCCGCGGTAAAGCGAACATTCACCAGAATCTGCGGGAACATTTTCATGCCGGTGCAGAGATCGTGCAGGCTCATATGGTTACGCACCATCGCGGCAACCACCTGCAGACTGGCGACGATACCGTCACCCGTAGTGGTTTTGTCGAGCAGGATCACGTGGCCGGAGTTTTCAGCCCCAATGCGCCAGCCTTTTTCCTGCAATTTTTCCAGCACATAGCGGTCGCCCACTTTAGCACGCGCAAATGGAATACCCAGCTGCTTCAGCGCCAGCTCAAGACCCATGTTGCTCATCAGCGTACCTACCGCGCCACCGCGAAGTTGGCCCTGACGCAGTCCTTCACGGGCGATGATGTAGAGGATCTGATCGCCATCGACCTTATTACCTTCGTGATCCACCATGATGACGCGGTCGCCATCACCGTCAAACGCAATCCCCAGGTCGGCTTTTTCAGCCAGAACGCGGGCCTGCAGCGCACGCACGTCAGTGGCGCCCACTTCTTCGTTGATGTTGACGCCGTCTGGCTCACAGCCGATAGCAATCACTTTAGCGCCGAGTTCACGGAACACGTTTGGCGCAATGTGGTACGTCGCGCCATTAGCACAATCGACCACAATTTTGAGATGGCTCAGGCTCAGTTCGTTCGGGAAGGTGCCTTTACAGAATTCGATGTAACGGCCCGCAGCATCCACAATACGGCTGGCTTTGCCCAGCTCAGAGGAGTCAACGCAGGTCAGCTCTTTTTCCATTTCTGCTTCGATGGCTTCTTCGACTTCATCCGGCAGTTTGGTGCCATCGATGGAGAAGAATTTGATGCCGTTGTCGTAGAACGGGTTATGGGAAGCTGAAATCACAATACCGGCTTCAGCGCGGAAGGTGCGCGTCAGATAAGCCACCGCAGGGGTTGGCATTGGACCGGTAAAGGAAGCGGAAAGCCCGGCGGCTGAAAGCCCCGCCTCTAATGCCGACTCCAGCATATAGCCAGAAATACGGGTATCTTTACCGATGATGATCTTACGCGAGCCATGACGCGCCAGTACCTTACCTGCCGCCCAACCCAACTTAAGCACAAATTCAGGAGTAATAGGTGCATCACCCACGCGCCCACGGATACCATCGGTGCCAAAATATTTACGATTACTCATAGCGTTTGTTTTCCTTCGCTGACAATGTGGCTTCAACCACACGCATAGCTTCTACTGTCTCTTTGACGTCATGGACGCGAATAATGTGAGCACCTTGCATAGCCGCGATCACCGCGCAGGCAAGGCTGCCGCTCAGACGTTCGCTCGGGCCAACATTCAGCAATTGCCCGACCATGGTTTTTCGCGACATCCCGACCAGCAACGGCAAGCCAAAATGGTGAAATTCCGATAAGCGTGCAAGCAGCTCATAGTTATGGGAGAGATTTTTACCGAAACCGAATCCCGGGTCGAGCAGCAATTTCTCTTTTGCGATACCGGCACGCTCACAGCGCGCGATTTGCTCAATAAAGTAGCGATTCACGTCCGCGAACACATCAGAATATTTTGGAGCTTCCTGCATCGTTTTTGGCTGGCCCTGCATGTGCATCAGGCAAACCGGCAAACCGGTTTCTGCGGCAGCCTCAAGAGCACCAGGCTCAGACAGAGAGCGAATATCATTAATGATGTGAGCACCCACTCTCGCCGATTCACGAATAACTTCCGGCTTAGAGGTGTCGACGGAGATCCAGACTTCAAAACGCTGGGCGATAGCCTCAACCACCGGGATCACGCGTGATAACTCTTCTTCCACACTCACGTCCGCCGCACCGGGGCGCGTCGATTCGCCGCCGATATCAATAATCGTTGCGCCTGCATTGATCATCAGATTGGCATGCTTCACCGCGTCAATCAGCGTGTTATGCGTGCCGCCGTCGGAAAAGGAGTCAGGGGTAACGTTCAGGATGCCCATCACATGGGGATGTGAGAGATCGAGAGTCGTGTCCTGGGCGAAAAGTTTCATGGCTAAATCCCTGGTATTTTGAGTTATGCAGATAAGAAAAACCCCGGAGCAAGCTCCAGGGTTTCAGGTGAAGATAAATACATCTTCAGCGGTGACTTATTTGTCGCCTAACTGTTCTGACATGGTATTGCCCGGATTTGGCGTACGCGGTTCATCGACCGGACGCGGTGCACGCGGGGTGCCATTGTTATCAGAATTATTGGAAGCGCCTGGATCTTCCCAGCCTGCTGGCGGACGCACTTCGCGGCGAGCCATCAGGTCGTCAATCTGCGGAGCATCAATGGTCTCATATTTCATGAGCGCATCTTTCATTGAGTGCAGAATGTCCAGGTTGTCATTTAGGATTTCACGTGCGCGGCCATAGTTGCGTTCAACCAGCGCCTTCACTTCCTGATCGATGATACGCGCGGTTTCATCGGACATGTGTTTCGCCTTCGCTACAGAGCGGCCCAGGAACACTTCGCCTTCCTCTTCCGCGTACAGCAGCGGACCGAGTTTGTCGGAGAAGCCCCACTGAGTAACCATGTTACGTGCCAGGTTAGTCGCGACTTTGATGTCGTTAGACGCACCGGTAGAAACATGCTCCACACCGTAGATAATCTCTTCAGCCAGACGACCACCGTACAGGGTCGAAATTTGGCTTTCCAGCTTCTGACGGCTGGCGCTAATCGCATCGCCTTCCGGCAGGAAGAAGGTCACACCGAGTGCGCGACCGCGTGGGATAATGGTCACTTTATGCACCGGATCGTGTTCCGGTACCAGACGACCAATAATCGCATGGCCTGCTTCGTGGTATGCCGTGGACTCTTTCTGCGCTTCAGTCATCACCATGGAGCGACGTTCCGCACCCATCATGATTTTGTCTTTCGCTTTCTCGAACTCCACCATCGACACGACACGTTTGTTACCGCGAGCGGCAAACAGCGCTGCTTCGTTGACCAGGTTTGCCAGGTCAGCACCGGAGAAGCCCGGCGTACCACGTGCGATGATTGCCGCATCGATGTCCGGAGACAGCGGTACGCGACGCATGTGGACTTTAAGGATCTGTTCACGACCACGAACATCTGGCAGACCGACCACAACCTGACGGTCGAAACGGCCTGGACGCAGCAGCGCAGGGTCAAGTACGTCTGGACGGTTAGTCGCCGCGATAACGATGATACCTTCGTTACCTTCGAAGCCGTCCATCTCAACCAGCATCTGGTTCAGAGTCTGTTCACGTTCATCGTGACCGCCGCCCAGACCCGCGCCACGCTGGCGGCCTACGGCATCGATTTCATCGATGAAGATAATGCACGGTGCTGCCTTCTTAGCCTGCTCGAACATGTCACGCACACGAGATGCACCAACACCCACGAACATTTCAACGAAGTCAGAACCTGAAATGGTAAAGAATGGGACTTTCGCTTCACCCGCGATGGCTTTCGCCAGCAGGGTTTTACCGGTACCCGGAGGACCAACCATCAGAACGCCTTTCGGGATCTTACCGCCCAGTTTCTGGAAACGGCTCGGCTCACGCAGGTATTCAACCAGTTCCGCCACTTCTTCTTTTGCTTCGTCACAACCTGCGACGTCGGCAAACGTGGTCTTGATCTGATCTTCCGTCAGCATGCGCGCTTTGCTCTTACCGAACGACATGGCGCCTTTGCCACCGCCGCCCTGCATTTGGCGCATGAAGAAGATCCAGACACCGATAAGCAGCAGCATCGGGAACCAGGAAATGAAGATAGAAGCCAGCAGGCTTGGCTCTTCAGGCGGCTCACCTACCACCTTGACGTTTTTAGTCAGAAGGTTATCAAGCAGCTTAGGATCGTTCACCGGGATGTAAGTCGTGTAACGGTTACTATCTTTCTTGGTAACGTTGATCTCACGTCCGTTGATACGCGCTTCGCGAACCTGGTCCTGATTGACCTCTTGCAGGAAGGTAGAATAATCCACCTTGCGGCCATTCGACTCGCTGGGCCCAAAGCTCTGGAACACTGACATCAGCACAACGGCAATGACCAGCCAGAGTATTAGGTTTTTCGCCATGTCACTCAAGGGATTAACCTCATATTACAACTGTGTTAAAAACAGCGTCAGGAGACTCTCTATCCAGTGTCTTTCGAACGTTCGTCCGAAGTCAGCCGGTTATCATTTCCGCCCGGTCGCTACAATATACACTTCACGTGAACGAGCACGGGAAGAGTCCGGCTTACGAACTTTCACTTTCGCAAACAGGGAGCGAATTTCCTTAAGATACTCCTCGAAACCTTCGCCCTGGAACACCTTCACTACAAAACTACCACCAGGCGCTAGAACATCACGACACATTTCTAACGCAAGTTCAACCAGATACATGGAACGGGGAATATCCACCGCTGGTGTTCCGCACATATTTGGCGCCATATCAGACATGACAACCTGAACTTTACTGTCACCTACACGTTCGAGTAATGCTTTCAGGACTAATTCATCACGAAAATCGCCCTGAAGGAAGTCAACACCGACAATCGGATCCATTGGTAAAAGATCGCATGCGATGATTCGCCCCTGGCCACCAATTTGTGTCACAGCGTACTGTGACCATCCGCCAGGTGCCGCACCGAGGTCAACAATCGTCATTCCCGGTTTAAAGAGTTTGTCACTTTGCTGTATTTCATCAAGTTTAAACCAGGCACGGGAACGTAACCCCTTTTTCTGTGCCTGAAGAACATATTTATCGCTAAAGTGTTCCTGGAGCCAGCGGCTGGAGCTGGCAGAACGCTTTTTACCTGTCATTTAACTTTCCGTCCTGGTTCATCGTAACCTGCCTTTGACGTAAATTTCTACGCAGCTATTTGGCGATATAAGGGAGATGGCGGTAGAATGAACCGTTTTCAATCCCAACGTAAGCAAAAATATACGATGAATCTGAGTACTAAACAAAAACAGCACCTTAAAGGTCTGGCACATCCACTCAAGCCTGTAGTCATGCTTGGCAACAATGGTTTGACCGAAGGGGTGCTTGCCGAGATCGAACAAGCGCTGGAGCACCACGAGCTGATTAAGGTGAAAATTGCCTCTGAAGACAGAGACACGAAAACCCTGATCGTGGAAGCTATCGTGCGCAATACCGGTGCCTGTAATGTACAGGTTATCGGTAAAACGCTGGTGCTCTACCGCCCGTCTAAAGAGCGTAAAATCTCGCTACCACGCTAAGAATATCCTGAATCGAACACTTTTTCAGTGTAAAACGAGGGATTTCCAATAGCAGGTGAGCAAAATGCCATGCTCCGTGAGTTGATAAAAGGCCGCTATGCGGCCTTTTTCCTTTCTTTACAATGTATCAACAACTGCGGTGAGATGCGAATTACAGGTACTCGACCTTAATAATTTCGTATTCCACTTCGCCGCCAGGCGTGCGGATCACCACCACATCGTCCTGCTCTTTGCCAATCAGACCACGGGCAATCGGCGAGTTAACGGAGATGAGGTTCTGTTTAAAGTCCGCCTCGTCATCGCCCACAATGCGGTAAGCCTGCTCTTCGTCATTGTCCAGGTTCAGCACCGTCACGGTAGAACCAAAAATCACGCGGCCATTGTTCGGGATTTTGCTGATATCGATCACCTGAGCATTCGACAGTTTCGCTTCAATATCTTTGATACGGCCTTCACAGAAGCCTTGCTGTTCGCGCGCGGCGTGATACTCCGCGTTCTCTTTCAGGTCGCCATGCTCACGCGCATCCGCGATTGCGGCGATGATTTCAGGACGGCGAACAGATTTCAGAAAATCCAGTTCTTCGCGCAGTTTTTCGGCACCACGTAAGGTCATCGGAATAGCTTGCATTTGTTATACCTCTTAAACATTCCTGTTGGGAGCGACTCACTCACTCCGACTTCCGGCCTCGCAGGGGTCAAAGCGTGTCACAGGTCGGGAGCAAAAGAAAACTGCCCGGAAGCAAAGTTCCAGGTCAGCAGCAATTTTTCAATTTGATGCGCATTTTACCGCGAAGTTCACTATGGGTCATCGTTTACTTTACAGGGCGTTGCACCGTAGTATGACGGTTTGTTTACGGGTTGTTAGCGCGAGATTATGCGATTTTCCAGATTTATCATCGGATTGACTACCAGTGTGGCGTTCACTGTCCAGGCAGCGAATGTGGATGAGTATATTAATCAACTCCCAGCTGGCGCTAACCTTGCGCTGATGGTGCAAAAAGTGGGTGCCCAGGCGCCGGAGATTGACTATCACAGCCAGCAAATGGCACTCCCCGCCAGTACACAGAAAGTGATTACAGCTCTGGCTGCGCTCTTGCAGCTGGGGCCCGATTTCCGCTTCACCACCACGCTGGAAAGCAAAGGCAGCGTGGATGACGGCGTCCTGAAAGGCGATTTAATCGCCCGTTTTGGCGGCGATCCGACTTTTAAGCGCCAGGATATCCGCAATATGGTCGCGGTGCTGAAAAAGTCCGGGGTGCAGAAAATCGACGGCAATGTGCTGATCGACACCTCCATTTTTGCCAGCCACGACAAAGCCCCTGGCTGGCCGTGGAACGACATGACCCAGTGCTTTAGCGCCCCGCCGTCTGCGGCAATCGTCGACCGTAACTGCTTCTCCGTCTCGCTGTACAGCGCGCCTAAGGCCAATGATTTAGCCTTTATTCGCGTGGCGTCCTACTACCCCGTCACCATGTTCAGCCAGGTACGCACGCTGGCGAAAGGCTCGCCTGATGCACAGTATTGCGAGCTGGATGTGGTACCCGGCGATCTGAACCGCTTTACCCTGACCGGATGCCTGACGCAGCGTGCCGACCCGCTGCCGCTGGCGTTCGCTATTCAGGATGGTGCCAGCTACGCCGGTTCCATTCTGAAAGATGAGCTGAAACAGGCCAATATCAGCTATTCCGGGACGCTGCTGCGCCAGACGCAGTCCAATGAACCCGGCACGGTGATTGCCAGCAAACAGTCCGCGCCGCTGCACGATCTGCTTAAGATTATGCTGAAAAAGTCCGACAACATGATCGCCGATACGGTGTTCCGCATGATCGGTCATGCCCGATTTGGCGTTCCCGGTACGTGGCGGGCAGGTTCCGATGCCGTTCGCCAGATCCTGCGCCAGCAGGCGGGGATCGATCTTGGTAACACTATTGCGGTCGATGGCTCAGGCCTTTCGCGCCATAATCTGATCTCACCTGCAACAATGATGCAGGTTCTTCAGTACATTGCGCAGCACGACACTGAGCTAAACTTTATCTCGATGCTCCCTCTCGCGGGTTACGATGGCTCTCTTCAGTACCGTGCAGGTCTGCACGCTGCTGGCGTAGACGGAAAAGTTTCCGCCAAAACGGGTTCACTGCAAGGGGTGTATAACCTGGCAGGCTTTATTACGACGGCCAGCGGCCAACGCATGGCGTTTGTGCAGTATCTTTCCGGCTATGCCGTCGAACCGAGCGACCAGCGTAATCGCCGTATCCCTCTGGTGCGTTTCGAAAGCAGGCTTTACAAGGACATCTACCAGAATAACTAGCGATGAAATTACTCATTGTTGAAGACGACCTGTTATTACAGGAAGGTCTGGCGCTGGCACTGGCCAACGAAGGATATGCGCTTGATTGTGCTGCCACTGCGGCAGAAGCTGACTCGCTGATTCAAAGCGGCGAGTACAGCCTGGTGATCCTGGATTTAGGGCTGCCCGATAAAGACGGCGCTACGTTGCTGAGCCAGTGGCGTCGCCGCGGCGTTGAAAATCCGGTACTGATCCTGACAGCGCGCGATGCCCTCGCAGACCGAATCAATGGTCTCGACTCCGGCGCCGATGATTATCTGGTGAAACCCTTTGCCCTGGCAGAGCTACAGGCTCGCGTTCGCGCGCTGATTCGCCGCTATCAGGGGCACAGTGACAATCTGGTGACGGATGGCGATCTGACGCTGAATTTGCAAACCCAGCAGGTGATGCGTCATTCGCAGGCGGTCGAAGTCACTCCGAAAGAGTTCGCTCTGCTCACGCGGCTGATTATGCGCACCGGACAAACCGTGCACCGCGAAACTCTCCAGCAGGATATCTATTCCTGGCAGGACGATCCGGGATCAAACACCCTTGAGGTCCATATTCACAATCTGCGGCGCAAGCTCGGTAAAGACCGCATCAAAACCGTTCGCGGTGTGGGCTATCGCCTGGAGAGTCAAAAATGAACAGCATGCGTCGGCGATTGATGGTTTTGCTGGCGGTCATTCTGTTATTTTTCCAGTTGATTAGCGTGATTTGGCTGTGGCATGAAAGCCGCGAGCAAATTGGCTTTCTGGTGAGTGAAACCCTGTCGGCAAAATCGCGTAACCAACATGTCGAGAAGGAGATCCGCGAAGCCATAGCCTCGCTGCTGGTGCCTTCGCTGGTCATGGTCGGTTTTACCCTGCTCTTCTCCTTCTGGGCCATCACCTGGATTACGCGCCCGCTAAACAAACTGCGCGTCAGTCTCGCCAACCGCTCGGCGGATAATCTCACTCCCCTGCCTCTTTTTTCCGATATGGAAGAGATTGGAGCGGTGACTACATCGCTGAATCAGCTGCTTGCGCGTCTGGACCACACCATCAAGCAGGAGCGCTTGTTCACGGCTGACGCGGCTCATGAGCTGCGTACACCGCTCGCTGGTATCCGGCTTCATCTGGAACTCATGTCTCAGTCAGGCTCACCACAGGCTGCGACGCTGATTCATCGCATCGATCAGCTGATGCACACCGTCGAACAGCTGTTAATGCTGGCGCGAGCGGGGCAGGCTATGGCCAGCGGCCATTATGATACGGTCAACTGGAGTGAGCATATTATCGCGCCGCTGGCGTTAGAGCATGAGGCGAAAGAGCACAGCGTCATCTGGCCGCCTCAAAGTTCTCTGACCGTTCAGGGCGATCCGGTACTTCTGAGACTGATGCTGCGCAACCTGCTGGAGAATGCGGCGCGCTATAGCCCGGCGGGTACGACTATCACCGTCACGCTAACGGAACACGACGAGGGCACCCAGGTCAGCGTCATCGATCAGGGGCCAGGCATTGACGAGGCGCATCGCCACTCGATTACCGAGCCGTTCCGTCGTCTCGACCAACGTTTTGGTGGCAGTGGGCTGGGGCTGAGTATTGTCCAGCGTATCGTGCAGTTGCATCGCGGCAATCTGACGCTGGAGAATGCGCCTGAGGGCGGGTTAATCGCCAGTTGCTGGCTGCCCTCCACGCTGAGCTAAAAAAAAAAAGCCCCCTCGAGAGGGGGCTTCTTAGCGGATCAGTGCTTGTAGATGAATTCGACACCTTCTTCGTCGTCTTCGTCCCAGTCATCATCCCAGTCTTCGTCATCTTCGACGTCAACTTCTTGTTCTTCGAGCTGCTGGCGATGATAGTCATCCCACATAAACTCAACTTTCTCAGGCCCTTTCACTTCTTCTGCCTGAGCAACTGGGTTTTCGATGATAAACGTCATCACATCCCAGCAAAGATCTTTCACGCCCATCTGGCTTGCCGCAGAGATCAGGTAGTATTTGTCTTCCCAACCCATTGCTTCAGCGATGGCTTTCGCTTTCGCTTCTGCTTCGGTTTTGTCCATCAGGTCGATCTTGTTAAAGACCAGCCAGCGCGGTTTAGCGGCCAGCTTATCGCTGTATTTCTCCAGCTCACCGATGATGATGCGCGCATTCTCAACCGGATCAGAACCGTCGATCGGATCGATATCGATGAGGTGCAACAGAACACGACAACGCTCAAGGTGTTTCAGGAAGCGAATACCGAGGCCTGCGCCTTCAGCCGCACCCGCAATCAGACCTGGGATATCGGCGACCACAAAGCTCTTTTCGTTATCCATACGGACAACGCCGAGGCTTGGTACCAGGGTCGTAAACGGATAATCCGCCACTTTTGGTTTCGCCGCAGAGACCGCACGGATGAACGTCGATTTACCGGCGTTTGGCATGCCCAGCATACCCACATCCGCCAGCAGCATCAGTTCCAGCTGCAGATCGCGTTTATCGCCCGGCGTACCCATCGTTTTTTGACGCGGAGTACGGTTCACAGAGGATTTGAAACGGCTGTTACCCAGACCGTGCCAGCCACCTTTTGCCACCATCAGACGCTGACCGTGTTTGGTCATGTCACCCATGGTTTCGCCCGTACCCTGATCGATAACACGCGTACCGACAGGCACTTTAATAGTGACGTCTTTGCCGCGTTTACCGGTACAGTCGCGGCTCTGACCATTCTGCCCACGCTCCGCGCGGAAAGATTTTTCAAAGCGGTAGTCGATCAGCGTGTTGAGGTTTTCATCCGCCTCTAACCACACGTCACCACCATCTCCACCGTCGCCGCCGTCAGGGCCGCCACGAGGAATGTATTTTTCACGGCGGAAGCTAACGCAACCATTACCGCCATCACCTGCAACAACCAGGATCGTTGCTTCATCAACAAACTTCATCTTACTCTCCGTAAATCATTCGCCTGAGCGGGGGACAACTACAACCGCTTCACTTTTGCGCCAACGTCCCCAAAGACGATGACCAATGGCGGAATACATCGCGCCCGCAACCACGACAAACGCACCGAGATAACCCAACAGGTTTAACATCGGTTTGACGAAGAAATCGGGCCAGGCCATTGATAACAAATCTGAAAATAACAGCGTAAACAGCGGCGTGAGTGTAATCAGGGCACTCACTTGTGCTGCCTGCCAGCGCGCCATCGCTTCGGCCAGCGCGCCATAACCGACCAGCGTGTTAAGCCCACAAAAAATGAGGCACGCCAGTTGCCAGTCGCTTAACTGAGTAATCACACCCGGTTTCGCCAACGGCAGTAGTGCTATCGTACACAAAGTGTACAGCAAAAAGAGGATCTGCTGTGAGGCAAGTCTGCGCAATAACACCTTTTGCGCGACGCCGTAGCTCACCCAGACCGTTGCTGCCCCGACGCCAAAAATCACACCCCAGGTGTAATCTGTCAGTCGGGTAAAGATCTCAATCAGGCTGGTGTTAAAGAACATCACCAGACCACACAGCAACATGATTGCCCCGATGATCTGTGTGCCGCGCATCTTTTCCTTGAGGATAAAGACGCTGGCCACCATCATGCCAACCGGTGAAAGCTGACCAATCACCTGAGACGCGGTGGGACTTAAATACTGCAAGGAAGAGCTGAACAGAATGAAGTTACCGAACAGACCGCCCGTCGCAATAGCCAGAAGTACCAGCCAGCGTGGTTTACGGAAAATCCGCAGCGGCGGCAGTTTGCCTTTTATCGCCAGAATCGCGCCAAGGCCGATACTGGCCATCAGAAAGCGATAAAACACCACTGTCGGCGGCTCCATCACTTCCAGGACCTGCTTCATTGCAATTGGCAACGCCCCCCAGCACACCGCCGTAGTGAGCGCCAGAAGAATGCCGATGCCAGCCTGCTGTTTCATGCCGGTTTTCCCTGCAGAAAATTTTCCGGGTTTTCAATGTAAAAAGCCCCGCAACACGTTGCGGGGCTTTAATCCGTTACCGGACCACGAAAAACTTACTCAGCAACGATGCTGATGTATTTACGGTTGTTCGGGCCTTTAACTTCAAATTTCACTTTACCGTCTGCTTTAGCAAACAGAGTGTGGTCACGACCGCAACCTACGTTGTTGCCAGCGTGGAATTTAGTACCACGTTGACGAACGATGATGCTACCCGCCAGAACAGATTCGCCACCGAAACGCTTAACGCCAAGACGTTTAGCTTCTGAGTCGCGACCGTTACGAGTTGAGCCGCCAGCCTTTTTATGTGCCATTTAAATCTCTCCTCAGGTCTTAGGCGCTGATGCCAGTAATTTTCACATCAGTGAACCACTGACGGTGGCCCTGCTGCTTACGGTAGTGTTTACGACGACGAAACTTAACGATTTTAACTTTCTCGCCACGACCATGAGCAACAACTTCAGCTTTAATCACGCCGCCATCAACGAAAGGAACGCCGATTTTGACTTCTTCACCGTTTGCGATCATCAGAACTTCAGCGAACTCAACAGCTTCGCCAGTTGCGATGTCCAGCTTTTCCAGGCGAATGGTCTGACCTTCGCTTACTCGGTGTTGTTTACCACCACTTTGGAAAACCGCGTACATATAGAACTCCGCTTCCGCGCACATCCTCGTGTGATTCAGAGTGCGCTATAAATATTCACAATAGGGCGCGAATATTACGCAAAACGCGAGCCTTTGACAAGTGCTACCATCAATACATGAAGAAAAAAAACACAACGCGTACGCTAACGTTTATCTGAGCCGTTTTTTCAGTACAATCAGCAATACTATTGATAAACCGAAACCTTCATTAGCCCAGTAGTCATGCGCTAAACAGAATAAGAAGCCCGGCTTTTGCGATGAATTTAGAAAAAATCAACGAGTTAACCGCGCAAGATATGGCGGGTGTGAATGCAGCAATCCTGGAGCAACTCAACTCTGATGTTCAACTCATCAATCAGTTGGGTTATTACATTGTCAGTGGCGGCGGTAAACGTATCCGCCCAATGATCGCCATCCTGGCCGCGAGAGCCATTGGCTATCAGGGAAATGATCACGTCAATATCGCGGCCCTGATTGAGTTTATCCACACAGCCACGCTGCTGCATGATGACGTGGTAGATGAATCCGATATGCGTCGCGGTAAAGCCACTGCGAACGCCGCCTTTGGCAACGCCGCCAGCGTCCTGGTCGGCGATTTTATCTATACCCGCGCCTTCCAGATGATGACGCGTCTCGGCTCGCTCAAAGTGCTGGAGGTGATGTCTGAAGCCGTGAACGTCATCGCTGAAGGCGAAGTGCTGCAGCTGATGAACGTCAACGACCCGGACATCACTGAAGAAAACTACATGCGCGTCATCTACAGTAAAACCGCGCGCCTGTTTGAAGCTGCGGCTCAGTGCTCCGGTATTCTTGCGGGCTGCACCGAGGCGCAGGAGCGGGGTCTGCAGGATTATGGCCGCTACCTGGGTACCGCGTTCCAGCTGATTGACGATCTGCTCGACTACAGCGCCGATGGCGAAACGCTGGGCAAAAACGTCGGAGACGACCTGAACGAAGGTAAACCGACCCTGCCGCTGCTGCACGCAATGCGTAACGGCACACCAGAGCAGGCAAAGCTTATCCGCGAAGCGATTGAGCAAGGAAACGGAAGACATCTTCTGGAACCCGTACTGGAAACAATGGCGATCTGTGGATCGCTGGACTGGACGCGTCAGCGCGCAGAAGAAGAAGCCGACAAAGCTATTGCCGCTATTCAGGTTATCCCAGACAGCCCATGGCGAGATGCGCTAATCGGGCTGGCACACATCGCCGTTCAGCGCGATCGTTAAGTTCCTTTTTCTCCCCGCGGCATTCGCGGGGAGTTTCAATAAGTTCCCAAACACCCCATCTAACGTTACACATTCGGCTTACATGCCGTGTGTATAAAGCCTTGATATATTCTGAATGTTGCATCCTGTTATTCGAACTTTTTAGAACGACCGTTCGAAGAAGGTATAATCGCCATGTCAGTTCAGCCGAAATGACGTGGACGTATTTGAACCAGAGGACAGGATATGGATAAGAAATTTATCGACTGGCATTCGGCCGACATTATTGCCGCATTGCGCAAAAAAGGGACATCGCTGGCCGCCGAATCGCGACGAAGTGGATTAAGTTCTTCTACGCTGGCTAACGCGTTAACCCGTCCGTGGCCCAAGGGAGAGTTGATCATTGCCAGTGCGCTAGAAACGCAGCCCTGGATTATCTGGCCCTCGCGTTATCACGATCCCATTACCCACGAATTTATCGACAGAACACGCATGATGCGCAAGAAGACAGAGGGAAAAGAGCGCCAGAACTGACGCTTTGACTCAGACAGGAACAGCAACCCCCCGGTCAATATTGGCAGGGGGCTGCGGGAACGATTACTCGCCCTTCACACGCTCGATATTTGCACCCAGCGCGCGCAGTTTGTCTTCAATACGCTCGTAGCCGCGATCGATATGATAGATACGATCCACAATCGTCGTCCCTTCCGCAATACAACCCGCCAGCACCAGGCTCGCAGAGGCACGTAAATCCGTTGCCATTACCTGCGCACCAGACAGCGTTGCTACACCGTGGCAGATGACTGTATTGCTCTCGATTTCGGCGTGTGCACCCATACGGATCAGTTCCGGTACGTGCATGAAGCGGTTTTCGAAAATGGTTTCAGTGATGAAGCCAGTCCCTTCCGCCACCAGGTTCAGCAGCGTGAATTGCGCCTGCATATCCGTCGGGAAAGCCGGGTGTGGTGCCGTACGCACGTTCACCGCTTTTGGACGGTTGCCGTGCATATCCAGGCTGATCCAGTCTTCCCCGATTTCGATATCCGCACCTGCGTCACGCAGTTTTGCCAGAACCGCATCCAGCGTGTCCGGCTGCGCGTTGCGGCAGATGATTTTGCCGCCAGAAATGGCAGCAGCAACCAGGAAAGTACCGGTCTCGATACGGTCTGGCAGAACACGGTACACACCGCCGCCCAGGCGCTCAACGCCTTCGATGGTAATGCGATCGGTACCCTGCCCGGTGATCTTCGCACCCAGCGCCACGAGGAAGTTCGCGGTATCCACGATTTCCGGCTCACGCGCGGCGTTTTCGATAACCGTGGTTCCTTCAGCCAGCGTCGCCGCAGACATGATGGTGACGGTCGCGCCAACGCTCACTTTATCCATCACAATGTGCGCGCCTTTCAGACGGCCATTGACGGACGCTTTCACGTAACCTTCTTCCAGCTTGATCTCTGCGCCCAGTTTTTCCAGACCAAAGATGTGCAGGTCGACCGGACGCGCACCGATAGCACAGCCGCCCGGCAGAGACACCTGGCCCTGACCAAAACGAGCCACCAGCGGGCCAAGCGCCCAGATGGATGCGCGCATGGTTTTTACCAGGTCGTACGGTGCGGAGAAGTTATTGACGTTGCTGGCATCGATCCACACGGAACCATTGCGCTCCACTTTGGTGCCCAGCTGAGTGAGCAACTTCATGGTGGTGTCGATATCTTTCAGTTTCGGTACGTTCTGGATTTCTACCGGCTCTTCCGCAAGCAGTGCGGCGAAGAGGATCGGCAGCGCAGCGTTTTTCGCGCCGGAAATTGTGACTTCGCCCTGGAGACGCGTAGGTCCCTGTACACGAAATTTGTCCATGATGTGCTCTCTTATGAATTCAACCGTGCTGCGGGCTAGACACCCTCAGCTCAAAAACCGTTTAGCTTGCGATCGCGTTCCCACTCTTGCGGGGTGTACGCTTTGATCGACAGAGCGTGAATGCGATTATCTGCAATGTATTCCATCAGCGGCGCGTAGACAGCCTGCTGTTTTTTCACACGGCTCATGCCGTCGAAAATCTCACCCACAGCAATAACCTGAAAGTGACTGCCATCGCCAGTGACGTGGACTTCCTGAAGGGAGAGTGCATTCATCAGCACTGTCTGGATTTCATGATTTTCCATGGGTTCTAAATCATCGGGTAGTGAAACAAGCCCAACATCTTAGAGCAAAGTGACGCAGGCTTAAACAGGCAAAAAGCCCCGACGATGAAACAGTCGAGGCTTTCAGAAGTAACGCACTGAAAATATTAACGAGGTAAAACGTCTTCGGGCAGATTATAGAGCTGCACCAGCGTCAGCACCTTTTCGCTGACTCCGCTTAACGTGACCGCCTGGCCCAGCTTTTTACCTTCAGCCACCAGATGGACCAGCAGCGCAACGCCTGCCGTATCCACGCGGGTAACGTGGGTTAAATCGATAAGCTTAACGCCCTGCATGACGTCACGACGCACATCCCACAGGGGGTTCAGCAGATCCTGGTCAAGTTCACCGGACAGCGCGAGTTTGTCGCCTTCACGCGACCAGCTAAATGGCTGCGTCATTACTTTTTCTCGTCCAGAGAAATTTTCTGGCTGGAGATCGATTTCAGCTGTGCGGTCAGGCCATCAATACCTTTAGTACGCAGCAGATCGCTCCACTCGTTCTGTTTGGTCGTGATCATGCTCACCCCTTCGGCGATCATGTCATAGGCCTGCCAGTTGCCCGTCTGGGAGTTTTTACGCCACTGGAAGTCCAGGCGCACCGGAGGGCGGCCGTTCGGATCGATAATGGTCACACGAATCGGTACGATGGTCGCATCACCCAGCGGTTGTTCCGGAGCGATTTGATAGGTCTGGCCGTGGTACATCGCCAGCGCCTGGCCGTACGCCTGTTTTAGGTATTCACGGAAAGCGGCAAAGTAAGCATCGCGCTGCGCAGGAGTCGCATCTTTGTAATAACGGCCCAGCACCAGCGCACCCGCATATTTCACCTGCACATACGGCAGCAGTTCCTGATCCACCACATCACGCAGGTAATCCGGGTTTGCACGAATTTTAGGTTGCTCGTTTTTCAGGCGATCAAAGGTCTTCTGCGCCGCCTCATCCATCAGTTTATAGGGGTTGCTCTGATCCGCAGCAACAGCTGCACTCAACGGGGCAATCACCAGCATGGCAACCATTAACAGTCGTTTAATCATGAATTACTTCTCCTGAGATGAATTCGTCGTGCCAGGGGTCGGCGCGACGTCAGTTTGGCCTTCACTCTGTGCAGAGGTATCGTCGGATTTCTTATCATCTCCTTTACCGCTGTAAAGGAACTGACCAATCATATCTTCAAGCACCATGGCTGACTTCGTATCCTGAATCACGCCGCCGTCTTTAAGAATAGACGTTCCCAGCTCAGGATCTTCAAAGCCGACGTTCAGCGCCAGGTATTGCTCGCCCAGCAGACCGGACGTGCGGATAGACAGCGAACTGGTGTCCGGAATGTGGTTGTAGCGCTCTTCAATATCCATTTCGACGCGTGGCAGATAGGTTTTTTCATCCAGCGTGATGTCTGAAACGCGGCCAATCACCACACCGCCGATGCGCACCGGCGAACGCGCCTTCAGACCACCGATATTATCGAAGGTCGCATAGAGACGATAAGTGGGTTCAGTCCGAATGGAGGTGATATCCGCCGCTCTGAGACAGATAAACAGCGCAGCCAGAAGCGCCAGCAGCAGAAACACACCTACCCAAATTTCACTTTTTCTTGTTTGCATGAACTCAATTCCCAAACATCAGTGCGGTGAGCACAAAATCCAGGCCAAGAACGGCCAGCGACGAATGAACCACAGTACGCGTTGTCGCGCGACTGATGCCCTCAGAAGTTGGTATCGCGTCATATCCGTTGAACAACGCAATCCAGGTCACAGTCACGGCGAATACCGCGCTCTTAATCAGGCAGTTCACCAGGTCCATGCGCAGATCGACGGCATCCTGCATTGCAGACCAGAAGAAACCGGCATCAATCCCTTTCCACTGCACGCCAACCAATGAACCGCCCCAGATACCGACGGCGACAAACAGAATGGTCAGCAGCGGCAGAGAGATCACCCCCGCCCAGAAACGCGGCGAGATCACGCGGCGCAGCGGGTCGACCGCCATCATCTCCATACTGGAGAGCTGTTCCGTCGCACGCATCAGACCAATTTCGGCGGTTAACGCAGAACCGGCGCGGCCGGCGAATAACAGTGCCGCCACCACCGGGCCAAGCTCACGCAGGAGCGAAAGCGCCACCAGCATACCGAGACTGGTTTCTGCACTGTAGGTGGTCAGCACCAGATAGCCCTGCAGCCCCAGCACCATGCCGATAAACAGACCCGACACGATGATAATCAGCATCGACAGCACGCCGACATTATAGAGCTGACGAATCAGCAACGGGGAGTGTTTGCGGAATTCCGGCTTACCCACCAGCGCATTGAACAACATCAACCCGGCACGCCCGAACGTCCTGATGGTTTTTATGCCACGGTGTCCAAGGGCGGCCAACGCATTTAACAGCATCAGCGGCTTAACTCCCTATTCCCAGTAAATCGTGATGATAGTCACCCGCCGGATAACGGAACGGCACAGGACCATCCGCTATCCCGTCGAGGAACTGGCGAACGCGCGGGTCACTGTTGTTCTGCAGCGCCTGAGCACCGCCGTGAGCGACGATCTTTTTATCCGCCACAATATAGGCGTAATCCGCGATGCTCAGTACCTCTGGCACATCGTGTGATACCACAATGCATGTGACACCCAGCGAGCTGTTCAGTTCTGAAATCAATTTCACCAGCACGCCCATGGTAATCGGGTCCTGGCCGACGAAAGGTTCATCGAACATGATTAAATCGGGTTCGAGCGCAATCGCACGCGCCAGTGCGGCACGACGCGCCATCCCGCCGGAAAGCTCCGACGGCATCAGTTTGGCCGCCCCGCGCAATCCTACGGCTTCCAGCTTCATCATCACCGTCGTTTTCAATAGTTCCGGGGAAAGACGCGTATGCTCGCGCAGCGGATAGGCGACGTTATCAAAGACGTTCATGTCGGTGAATAGCGCGCCAGACTGAAAAAGCATGCTCATCCGTTTACGGACGGTATACAGGCGTGAGCGCGACATCTGCGGAACATTTTCACCGTCGAAAAGAATTTCACCGCGGTCCGGTGGGATCTGCCCACCAATCAGACGCAGCAGTGTGGTTTTGCCGATGCCGGATGGCCCCATGATCGCGGTGATCTTGCCCCGCGGCACCGTCAGCGTGATGTTTTCGAATATCAATCGGTTAGCGCGCGAGAAGCTGACGTCACGGACGTCGACTAAATTCGCCATCGTTTGGCTCATTTAACGTTCCTTTCTTTCCCATCAAGGTTAAGCATGGCGCTTAATTCAGCCTTAAACCCGACATTTTTGCAGATAATTATCCGCTCAGGTTAGCGAAAGCTGGCATTTGTTTTACTTTTCCGGCGCATAAAGTCAAAATTAGGAATTCGTTACGTCTACAGACTGCATGCGGCGCCAGAGATTCATTCTCAGTGGACCGGCGAGTATACCTGAATAAAGGATTTTTGATGCTTTTAGCAACGGCACTGTTAATAATTGGTTTACTTCTGGTGGTCTACAGTGCTGACCGTTTGGTTTTCGCCGCATCGATCCTGTGCAGACTCTTTGGGATACCGCCGCTGATTATTGGCATGACGGTGGTGAGCGTCGGCACATCGCTTCCGGAAATTATTGTCTCTGTTTCCGCGTCGCTCCATGGCCAAGTTGATCTCGCCATTGGTACCGCGATCGGCTCAAATATCGTTAATATTTTATTGATCCTTGGCCTTGCCGCACTGCTGCATCCATTTCGCGTGGATTCTGATGTTCTGCGCCGTGAATTGCCGCTAATGTTAATTGTCAGCCTGCTGGCAGGCTATGTGCTTTATGATGGGCAACTGACCTTCGACGACGGTATTTTACTGCTGGCGCTGGCGATCATCTGGCTGCTCTATATCGTCAAGATTGCCCGGCTGGCGGAAAAACAGGGGAATGATAGCCTGACGCGTGAGCAGGTGGCTGAACTTCCGCGTGAAGGCACCCTGCCCGTTGCCTTGCTGTGGCTCGGCGTGGCGCTGATTATTATGCCGATGGCCACCCGCATGGTCGTCGACAACGCCACGGTACTGGCCAACTACTTCGCGATTAGCGAACTGACGATTGGCCTGACGGTAATTGCGATCGGTACCAGCCTGCCAGAACTGGCCACAGCGATCGCGGGCGCACGGAAAGGCGAAGGTGATATCGCAATTGGCAATATCATTGGCTCGAACATCTTCAACATCGCTATCGTTATGGGTTTACCCGCATTGATTGCGCCAGGGGCATTTAACCCGCTGGCCTTCTCCCGCGATTACGGTGTGATGCTGTTCGTCAGCGTGATTTTCGCCCTGCTCTGCTGGCGGCGGAAGCAGCAAATAGGCAAAGGGGCGGGCGCCTTGCTGACAGGTGGTTTTATCGTATGGATGGCGATGCTGTACTGGCTGTCGCCTCTTCTCTCTGGGTAAACGGAAACGCATTATGTCGCAAATAGAATTGCAGCCGGGTTTTGACTTTCAGAAAGCAGGCAAAAAAGTTCTGGAGATTGAACGTGAAGGTCTGGCGCAGTTAGATCAATACATAAATCAGGACTTTAGCCAGGCATGTGAGCAAATTGCCGCCTGCACCGGTAAAGTCGTGGTGATGGGAATGGGCAAATCCGGTCACATCGGTCGTAAGATGGCCGCGACCTTCGCCAGTACCGGCACGTCGTCCTTCTTCGTCCATCCGGGTGAAGCCGCCCATGGCGATCTCGGAATGGTCACGCCGCAGGACGTGGTGATTGCGCTGTCTAACTCCGGTGAATCCAACGAAATCCTGGCGCTGATCCCGGTGCTCAAGCGTCTGCACGTTCCCCTCATTTGCATGACCAGTCGCACGGAGAGCAGCATGGCGCGCGCGGCGGATATTCACCTGTGCGTGAAAGTCCCGCAAGAGGCCTGCCCGCTCGGCCTGGCGCCGACGTCCAGCACCACTGCGGCGCTGGTGATGGGCGATGCCCTCGCCGTGGCGCTGCTCGAAGCGCGTGGTTTTACCCCCGAAGATTTTGCCCTCTCTCACCCAGGCGGCGCGCTCGGACGTAAACTTCTGCTGCGCGTGAATGATATTATGCACACCGGCGCGGAAATCCCGCACGTCAGCAAAGATGCCTCGCTGCGTGATGCGCTGCTAGAAATCACCCGTAAAAATCTCGGTATGACGGTCATTTGCGACGACCTGATGAAGATCGAAGGGATCTTCACCGACGGTGATTTGCGTCGCGTCTTTGATATGGGCGTTGACGTGCGCACGCTGGGCATTGCAGATGTAATGACCCCCGGCGGAATTCGGGTCCGGCCTGGTACGCTGGCGGTGGAAGTTTTGAACCTGATGCAGTCCCGTCATATTACCTCAGCCATGGTTGCCGATGGCGACCAACTGCTGGGTGTGGTACATATGCATGATCTTCTGCGCGCAGGCGTAGTGTAATGAAGGATAAGACAATGAGTAATGCGGGTGCATCCCTTGCAACCTGTTATGGCCCGGTCAGTACGCAGATGATGGCAAAGGCGGAAAACATCCGTCTGCTTATTCTGGATGTGGATGGTGTGCTGTCCGATGGCTTAATTTTTATGGGCAATAACGGCGAAGAGCTGAAGGCATTCAACGTGCGCGACGGCTACGGAATTCGCTGTGCGATCACATCCGGCATCGAAGTTGCTATCATCACCGGGCGTAAGGCTAAACTGGTAGAAGATCGCTGCGAAACATTAGGCATTACCCATTTGTATCAGGGGCAATCCGACAAAATGGTCGCGTTCCGGGATTTGCTGGCGAAGCTTGCCATCGCCCCTGAAAATGTCGCCTACGTTGGAGACGATCTGATCGACTGGCCGGTCATGGCTGAAGTCGGGTTGAGCATCGCCGTGGCGGATGCCCATCCTTTGCTGATCCCGCGCGCTGACTATGTCACCCGGATCAACGGCGGTCGCGGCGCCGTTCGTGAAGTCTGCGATTTGTTACTGCTGGCGCAGGGCAAGCTTGATGAGGCCAAAGGGCAATCGATATGAGTAAAACCAGACGTTGGGTTATCATTCTGCTTTCACTGGCCGTACTGGTTCTGATTGGCGTGAATCTCGCCGACCAGGACGACACGCCGGATGAAGTGGTCAGCACCAATGATCCAACCTACAAAAGCGACCACAGCGACACCGTGGTTTACAGCCCTGAAGGCGCCCTGAACTATCGCCTGATTGCGCAGCATGTAGAGTATTTTTCCGATGATGGCATCTCGTGGTTCACCCGACCGGTGATGACCACATTTGATACCAACAAAATTCCAACGTGGTCGATTAAATCTGACAGAGCAAAATTGACGAATGACCGTATGCTTTATTTGTATGGTCATGTTGAAGTCAACGCCCTGACGCCAGATTCTCAACTGCGCAAAATTACTACGGATAATGCCCAGATCAACCTGGTCACCCAGGATGTCACGTCTCAGGATCTGGTGACGTTATACGGCACAACATTTAATTCCAGCGGTCTAAGAATGCGCGGGAACTTACGCAGCAAAAACGCCGAGCTGATTGAAAAGGTTAGAACCTCCTATGAAATTCAAAACAAACAAACTCAGCCTTAACTTTATCATTGCCAGCGCGCTGCTGGCCGCCAGTCTCCCCGCGCTTGCTGTTACGGGCGACACTGAGCAGCCTATCCATATCGAATCTGACACTCAGTCGCTTGATATGCAGGGTAACGTCGTGACCTTTACCGGCAACGTCGTCATGACCCAGGGCACAATCAAAATCAATGCCGACAAAGTGGTTGTCACCCGTCCGGGCGGCGAGCAGGGCAAAGAGATTATTGATGGCTACGGCAATCCGGCCACCTTCTATCAGATGCAGGATAACGGCAAGCCGGTGAAAGGCCGCGCCTCTCATATGCACTACGAGCTGGCAAAAGATCTCGTCATCCTGACCGGCAATGCCTATCTGGAACAGCTGGATAGCAACATCACCGGCGATAAGATCACTTATCTGGTGAAAGAGCAGAAAATGCAGGCTTTCAGCGAAAAAGGTAAGCGCGTCACTACCGTTCTGGTTCCGTCTCAGCTGCAGGACAAGAACAAAGACCAGGCCCCGGCACAGAAAAAGAGTAACTAATTCGTTATGGCAACATTAACTGCAAAGAACCTCGCCAAAGCCTATAAAGGCCGCCGCGTCGTGGAAGATGTCAGTCTGACCGTAAACTCCGGCGAAATCGTGGGCCTGTTAGGCCCAAACGGTGCGGGCAAAACCACCACCTTTTACATGGTGGTCGGCATCGTTTCACGCGATGCGGGCAACATTATCATTGATGATGAAGACATCAGCCTGCTGCCACTGCATGCGCGCGCGCGTCGTGGTATTGGCTATCTGCCGCAGGAAGCGTCGATTTTCCGTCGTCTGAGCGTGTTCGACAACCTGATGGCCGTGCTGCAAATCCGTGACGATTTGACCTCCGAGCAGCGTCAGGATCGTGCCAACGAGCTGATGGAAGAGTTCCACATCGAACATCTGCGCGACAGCCTCGGTCAGGCGCTGTCCGGTGGTGAACGCCGCCGCGTGGAAATCGCCCGTGCGCTTGCCGCGAATCCAAAATTTATCCTGCTGGATGAACCTTTTGCGGGCGTTGACCCTATCTCCGTCATCGACATCAAACGTATTATCGAGCATTTGCGCGACAGCGGCCTCGGTGTGCTCATCACGGACCACAACGTACGTGAAACGCTGGCAGTTTGTGAACGCGCTTATATCGTCAGCCAGGGCCATTTAATCGCCCACGGCACGCCACTCGAAATCCTCGAAGACGAGCATGTGAAGCGTGTGTACCTTGGGGAAGACTTCAGACTCTGATAGGGTAGAGGTTAAGTCACGCCAAAGCGGGGAAAAACGCTCTGAACATGAAGCAAGGTTTGCAATTACGGCTCAGCCAGCAACTGGCGATGACGCCACAGCTACAACAGGCGATTCGTCTGTTGCAGCTGTCCACGTTAGAACTTCAGCAGGAACTCCAGCAGGCGCTGGACAGTAACCCCCTGCTGGAGCAAACCGATCTTCATGACGAGGTTGATACCCAGGAAAAGCAGGACACCGAATCGCTTGATACGGCAGACGCTCTTGAACAAAAAGAGATGCCGGACGAGCTACCGCTAGACGCCAGCTGGGATGAAATCTACACCGCCGGAACCCCTTCCGGGACGCGTGCAGATTACCAGGATGACGAGCTACCGGTCTATCAGGGTGAAACCACCCAGTCCCTGCAGGATTATCTGATGTGGCAGGTGGAGCTGACGCCATTCACCGAAACCGATCGCGCGATTGCTACCTCGATTGTCGATGCCGTGGATGACACCGGCTATTTGACCGTTTCTCTGGAAGATATTCTGGAGAGCATCGGGAACGGCGATATCGATCTCGATGAGATCGAAGCGGTGCTAAAACGCATCCAGCGCTTTGACCCGGTTGGCGTGGCGGCGAAAGATCTGCGTGATTGCCTGTTGATCCAGCTGTCGCAGTTTGCGAAAGAGACGCCGTGGATCGACGAAGCGCGGTTGATCATCAGCGATCACCTCGATCTGCTGGCGAATCACGACTTCCGCTCGCTGATGCGCGTCACCCGTCTGAAAGAAGATGTGCTGAAAGAGGCGGTGAATCTGATTCAGTCCCTCGATCCACGCCCCGGACAGTCGATCCAGACCAGCGAACCCGAGTACGTCATTCCTGACGTTCTGGTACGCAAACACAATGGCCGCTGGGCCGTTGAACTGAATTCCGACAGCATTCCTCGCCTGCAAATCAATCAGCAATACGCCTCCATGTGCACCAGCGTGCGCAACGACTCCGACAATCAATATATTCGTAGCAATCTTCAGGAAGCGCGCTGGCTGATCAAAAGCCTTGAGAGCCGAAATGATACGCTGCTACGGGTGAGTCGTTGCATCGTCGAACAGCAGCAAGCGTTTTTCGATCAGGGCGAAGAGTTTATGAAACCGATGGTGCTGGCGGATATCGCCCAGGCCGTCGAGATGCACGAATCGACCATTTCGCGTGTGACTACGCAGAAATATCTGCACAGCCCGCGCGGTATTTTTGAGCTTAAGTATTTCTTCTCCAGCCATGTGAATACCGAAGGCGGTGGCGAAGCCTCGTCAACGGCCATTCGCGCACTGGTGAAGAAGTTGATCGCCGCGGAAAACCCCGCGAAGCCACTGAGTGACAGTAAGTTAACCACCATGCTGTCCGACCAGGGTATTATGGTGGCACGTCGTACTGTTGCGAAGTATCGAGAGTCTTTATCCATTCCGCCGTCTAACCAGCGTAAACAACTGGTTTGACACAACCGATAAGGAAGACACTATGCAGCTCAACATCACAGGACAGAATGTCGAGATCACTGAAGCCTTGCGTGATTTTGTGAATACAAAATTCGCCAAACTGGAGCAGTATTTCGAGAGGATCAATCAGGTCTACATTGTGTTAAAAGTGGAGAAAGTGACTCATATCTCGGACGCAACCCTGCATGTCAACGGGGGCGAAATCCATGCCAGTGCGGAAGGGCAAGACATGTATGCGGCTATCGACGGCTTGATTGACAAGCTGGCACGACAGCTTAATAAACATAAAGATAAACTGAAACAACACTAATTGTCCGGGCAGTTAACGGGTGCAGGGCGGCCTGTTGTCAAACACAACAGGCCATTTGTACAGTTAGCGCTTAGGTGAAATTATGATGAACAACGATTCCTCGCTTCAATTGAGTAATGTCCTTAACCAGGAATGTACCCGCAGTGGCGTTCACTGTCAGAGCAAAAAACGGGCTCTGGAAATTATCAGTGAACTGGCTGCAAAACAGTTAAGCCTGCCGCCTCAGGTGGTATTTGAGGCCATTCTGACCCGTGAAAAAATGGGCAGTACCGGCATCGGCAATGGCATCGCCATTCCGCATGGCAAACTGGAAGAAGACACATTACGCGCCGTGGGCGTTTTTGTGCAGCTTGAAACGCCTATCGCTTTTGATGCGATTGATAACCAGCCGGTTGATTTGCTTTTCGCTCTGCTGGTGCCTGCTGACCAGACGAAAACCCATTTGCATACGCTTTCTCTGGTCGCAAAACGTCTGGCGGATAAAACAATTTGCCGCCGTCTGCGCGCAGCCCAAAGTGATGAAGAGCTGTACCAAATTATCACCGAAGCGGAAGGCAATCAGGATGATGCGTAACCAGGAGATGGCCTTCACATCTGCAGTCGTGAGGAGAAACGGAACATGGTGCTGATGATCGTCAGCGGTCGTTCAGGCTCGGGGAAATCCGTGGCCCTGCGAGCGCTCGAAGATATGGGATTTTACTGCGTCGACAACCTTCCGGTTGTCCTGCTGCCCGACCTGGCGCGAACGCTTGCTGACCGGCAGATCTCTGCTGCGGTCAGTATCGACGTGCGCAACATGCCGGAATCCCCGGAAATCTTTGAAGAGGCGATGAACAGCCTGCCGGATAACTTCACGCCGCAGCTGCTGTTCCTTGACGCTGACCGTAACACGCTAATCCGTCGCTACAGTGACACCCGTCGTTTACACCCCCTTTCCAGCAAGAATCTGTCGCTTGAAAGTGCCATCGACGAAGAGAGCGATCTGCTGGAACCGCTGCGTTCCCGTGCGGATCTGATCGTCGACACCTCTGAAATGTCCGTGCATGAGCTGGCAGAAATGCTGCGTACCCGCCTGTTGGGTAAACGCGAGCGCGAGCTGACCATGGTGTTCGAATCCTTTGGCTTCAAACACGGCATTCCAATCGATGCGGATTATGTTTTCGACGTACGATTCCTGCCGAACCCGCACTGGGACCCGAAACTGCGTCCAATGACCGGTCTGGACAAGCCCGTGGCGGCATTCCTCGATCGTCACACAGAAGTTCACAATTTTATCTACCAGACGCGAAGCTACCTTGAGCTATGGTTACCTATGCTGGAAACCAACAATCGTAGCTACCTGACGGTCGCAATTGGTTGTACCGGCGGTAAACATCGTTCGGTGTATATTGCCGAACAGCTGGCTGATTACTTCCGCTCACGCGGTAAAAACGTTCAGTCTCGTCATCGCACGCTGGAAAAACGTAAAACATGACCGTAAAACATACCGTTGAGATCACCAACAAGCTGGGCATGCACGCACGCCCGGCGATGAAACTGTTTGAACTGATGCAAGGATTTGATGCGGAAGTGCTGCTGCGTAACGATGAAGGCACGGAAGCAGAAGCCAACAGCGTAATTGCGCTGCTGATGCTGGATTCCGCAAAGGGCCGACAGATTGAAGTGGAAGCGACCGGTCCGCAGGAAGTCGAAGCGCTGGCTGCGGTCGTCGCGCTGTTCAACGCCGGATTTGATGAGGACTAAGTCCTCATCTGTACAATTTATTCCTGGTCATAAACCCTTCTCCACCCAACTGTCGCATCTGGCGCATGATCCACGCCTGACGGTTGCGGACATACCCTGACGGCGCATCCGCTTTATAGCGAATCGGGTTAGGTAACACCGCGGCCAGCAGTGCGGCCTCGGCTTGAGTCAGGCGGCTGGCGGGTTTGTGGAAATAGCGTTGTGCCGCCGCCTCCACGCCAAACACCCCATCACCAAACTCAGCGATATTGAGATACACCGTCAGAATGCGTTTTTTACTCCAGACGGTCTCCATGCCCAGCGTCAGACCCGCCTCCAGCCCTTTGCGCACCCAGCTTCTGCCATCCCATAAAAACAGGTTTTTCGCCGTCTGCTGAGAGAGCGTCGAAGCACCGCGCACGCGATTTTCATTCCGTTCATTGTGGGCCAGCGCTTTTTCAATCGCCGAGACGTCAAAGCCCCAGTGTTCCGGGAATTTCTGATCTTCCGCCGCGATAACCGCCAGTCCCATCCACGGGGAGATTTCGTCCATGCTCACCCAGTCCGAGTGTGCCACATAGCTGAAATCCCCCGTCAGCCATGCGCCGAGCTGGCGCTCAACCATGACCGCAGAAAACGGCACTGGCACAATGCTGAAGAGCGCGATGCCACCGCCCCAGAACACTGCAAGCGCCAGCAGCGCGCGCAGCACAATGCGTTTCGCCCAGGCGACAGGAGAGCGATTTTTACTCACCGGGACAGCACCAGCACGCGTTCGACCAGTTTCTCAATACCGACGGCGGCTTCAGCGATAGTTTGCGCCAGCATATAGGCGGGTGTGGTCACGATTTTATTGTCCTCGTCGACCACGATATCTTCCACCGGGCACGGCACATGCTCGCCGCCCATCTCTTCGATCACTTCAGCGGTATCGATGTCAGTGCCGATGGTCAGGCGCAGCGGGAAATCAAAAATCTTAGGCAGCATCGCAGGGGCGATGCACATAAAGCCCAGCGGTTTTCCCGCGGCGTGCATACGCTGCGCCAGCGCTTTCAGCGCATCATCGACCCGACACTCGCTGCCCTGACTGGCGAAATTACTCAAATTTTTGGCGGCACCAAAACCACCTGGCACGATCAGGGCATCCAGCTCCTCGGCATCGGCCTGTGCCAGCGGCTGGATATTGCCACGGGCTATGCGCGCCGCTTCAATCAGCACATTGCGGGTTTCCGGCATTAATTCACCAGATAAATGATTGATAACATCCGTCTGGCTTTTATCCGGCGCAAAACAGACCGCTTCTGCACCCTGTTTCGCCAGTGCGAGCAGCGTCAGAACTGACTCATGAATCTCTGCGCCGTCGTAAACGCCGCAGCCGCTCAGTACAACACCTACCTTTTTCATTTCGCCGTCCCTTCTCTCCAACTCTCTGAAGCACATTAAAAATTCTGATTAAAACGCTATGCTTCACACATTTCACTGATTCCTGTAACAAATCATTTAAGATTTGCTATCTTAACTGCGTGCGGCCTAAATTTTCGGGCAGCGTCCATGCAGTCACAATACTAAAAAAACAGGCGCTGCCAAGATTTCCCTGGTGTTGGCGCAGTATTCGCGCACCCCGGTTTAGCCGGGGTCATTTTTTGGTATTTTCCACCCACGCTTTCAAGACATCCACATCGTTCTGCCACTCTTGTTTCATCTCCTCAACCCATTCACCCACGTTATCCCACCACGCCGGTAAATCCGGAGACTGGATCTGCTGCCCCAACTGCTGCAAATGGCGTAACCCGACCGATCCGGCAGCGCCTTTAATTTTGTGCCCCTCTTCGACGATACCTTTCTGGTCGCGCGCCGTCAGATTGGACTCCAGCACGCTTAAATAGCCCGGCATCATTTTCTCGAACACTGCCACCCCATCGGTGATCAGTTTCGGCCCGACCAGATCGATGTACTGCTCCAGCATGGCGATATCCAGAAGTGATTGTGCTTTTTCGCTCTCTACAGGCGTCATCGTGCTCTCCTCTTCATCACAGGTATCCCAGAATTTTTTGATCATAGCGGTCAGGGCTGGCACCGCCAGCGGTTTGCTGAGCACATCGTCCATACCGGCATCGAGGTACTCTTTTTTGTCCTTCAGGACGTTAGCGGTCAGGGCCACCAGCGGCGGTAATTCATCGCGTGTATAACGACGCGACAGCTCGCGGGAGATGTCCAGCCCGGTCATATCCGGGAGCTGAATATCCAGCAGCACGAGGTCATACTCACCTGGCGTAAACATCTCCAGCGCGGCAGTGCCGGTCATCGCCACATCGACGCTGTTACCCAGTTTTTCGAGCACCGACCGAGCGACAATCACGTTCAGCTCAATATCTTCCACCAGCAAAACATGAAGGGCGGGCAGCGGCAGTTCATCGTTCTCGAAGGTATCTTCCACCTCTTCAGCAACCGCAGGCGCATGTACCGTCAGCGTAAAGACAGAGCCTTTCCCCTGCTGGCTGGAGACGGTGATATCCCCGCCCATGCTCTTCGCCAGACGGCGCGAAACGGCCAGGCCAATCCCGGTGCCCGTTGCCGGTTTCCCGCCGTGGCTGTCTTTCACCTGATAATACATGGCGAAGATTTTGTCCTGCTCCTCCTGCGGAATGCCGATGCCGGAGTCTTCCACCTCAAAGTGCAGCATATCGCCTGCATCGAAGCGAATACGCACCACCACTTCCCCTTTCTGGGTGAACTTGACGGCGTTACTGATAAGGTTCCACAGGATCTGGCGCAGACGCGTACCGTCCGTCACCACTTTATGCGGCAGCGGCAGTGAAGGCTCCAGCACAAAGCGCAGCCCTTTCTGCTGCGCCTGCAGACCGGAGAGATTCTCCAGATCCGCCAGGAATCCGGTGAAGTCGACGGGCTGATTATCCAACTGGACTTTTCGGCGCTCCATCTTATCCATATCAATAATATCGTTAAAGATATTGCCGAGCGTCACGGCGGAAACGTGGATAGTTTTAAGGTATTTTTCCTGTTCGCCGGTCAGTTCCGTGTCCAGCAGAATACGGCTAAGCCCCACGATGCCGTTCAACGGCGTACGCAGCTCGTGGCTGATGGTCGAGATGAAGGTGGTCTTGTCGCGGCTGGCACGCTCTAGCGCGTCCTGATAACGCTTTCGCTCGGTAATATCGCGGCCAAAGCCCATCAGGCCATGGCGTTTGCCCACGCGGTCGTAATAAGGGACTTTGCGGATTTCAAAGCAGGCTTTGCGCCCGTCGGGGTAATCCAGCCACTGTTCGTAGGTGAGAGAGACATTATGGCGGAACACCTTCTCGTCGGTTTCAATAACCTTGGCCGCCGCCTCTTCCGAGTAGACATCCTGCGGTTTAAGGTGAATCAGCTGTTTCTCACTTTTCCCCGTCAGCAGCTCCATCGCCCGGTTACAGCCGGAGAACTCTTTATCTTCGTTGCGGTAGAAGACCAGATCCGGTGAAGCGTCGAGGAACGAGCGCAAGAAGGAGGATTGCTGCTCCAGCTGAATCTGCGTGACTTCACGCTCTTTCATCTCAACCTTCAGCTGCTCAAGGGTCGCCTGACGTTCGGCTTCCGCTTTCTCACGATCCGAAATCTCCTGGTTCAGCTGCGCAATGTTGTCTTTTAGCTGGACGTTAAGCTTGAGGTCACGCTCGCGCATCTCCTCCAGTTTCTGCACCAGACGGGAGAGCCGCTGGCGTGACTCTTCCAGCTGTTCCACCACCACCGAGAGAAAATAGACCGCCCACGGAGTGATCAGCAGGCCGAAGAAGATCGAGCGGATAACGTCGATACTTTCGACCTGGCCGTGCAGCACCATGGTCACCGCCATCTGCACGACAATCGCCAGCACCACCAGCGCCAGAGCCAACAGCAATGAGAAACGCACCAGGCCGAGCTTCATCATCAGGTCGACGTAGTACTGCGCAAGCATACGAATTTGCTTCATAGGGGATCCCTTCACGACTTCATCGCTCAATAATACTCAAATTCCGGGCAAGGCGTTGAAGGTTGTGTGAAAAAGTGCGGCGTGAATCAGGAGATTAGCCTCACTCCCGGCGATTCGGGAGTGAGGAAGAGGTGCAATCAGGAGCGTCTGAGAAGCAGCCAGAGGCTGATCAGGAAGAACGACGCGCTTGGCAGCAGCGCACCGATCAGCGGTGGAATACCGTAGACCAGCGTCAGCGGGCCAAAGATCTGGTCCAGAACGTAGAAAACAAAGCCAAAGCTGATACCGGTGACCACACGCACGCCCATCGGCACGCTACGCAGCGGCCCGAAGATGAACGACAGCGCCATCAGCATCATTACCGCCACGGACATTGGCTGGAAGATTTTGCTCCACATGTTGAGCTGATAACGTCCGGCATCCTGGCCGCTCGACTTCAGGTACTTCACATAATTGTGCAGGCCGCTGATAGAGAGCGCATCCGGGTCCAGCGCCACCACGCCCAGTTTGTCAGGCGTCAGGTTAGTCTTCCAGGTGCCCGATACGGTCTGAGCACCGGTGATTTGTTTCGGATCTTGCAGGTTCGACTCATCCACCTGCGACAGGCGCCAGAGCTTCTGCGCCGGATCGAATTTCGCCGTGGTCGCGTAACGCACGGACTGTAAACGACGATGTTCGTTGAAGGCGTAAATACTCACACCGCCCAGCTCATCATCACCCTTTACGCGTTCGATATAGACGAAGTTGTTACCGTCTTTCGCCCACAGGCCTTGTTGAGTTGAGAGCAAAGAGCCGCCGTACATGGCCTGCGCACGATAGTTACGCGCCATCTGCTCGCCCTGCGGAGCGACCCATTCACCGATCGCCATCGTCAGCAGGACCAGTGGAATAGCGGTTTTCATCACCGACAACGCCACCTGCATACGGGTGAAGCCCGAAGCCTGCATCACCACCAGCTCACTGCGCTGGGCCAGCATCCCCAGCCCCAGCAACGCGCCTAACAGCGCGGCCATCGGGAAGAAGATTTGCACATCTTTTGGCACGCTGAGAATGGTATACATCCCGGCGCCCAGTGCGTCGTAACTCCCCTGCCCGGCTTTTTTCAGCTGGTCGACAAACTTGATGATGCCTGAGAGCGACACCAGCATGAACAACGTCATCATGATGGTGGTGAAAATGGTTTTACCGATATAGCGGTCAAGAACGCGGAAAGCCTGCATCACACCGCTCCTTTACGTACAAAGCGGGCACGTATGCGGCGCATCGGCACGCTATCCCACAGGTTTAATACCACTGCCAGCAGCAGGTACAGGCCATTGACCACCCACATCCAGATCATCGGGTCGATCTTGCCCTTGCCGCCATTCGACTTGATAGACGTTTGCAGCAGGAAGAACACCAGATAGAGCAGCATCGCTGGCAGCATCGAGAGCACACGACCCTGACGCGGGTTAACCACGCTCAGTGGCACAACCATCAACGCCATCATAAACACGGTGAATACCAGCGTCAGACGCCAGTGCAGTTCCGCTCTCGCGCGATTGGTATCGGTGTTTATCAGGGTGCGCATGTCCATCTGCTCGGTATCCGTTGGATCGAGCGCCACGTTCTGATGGCCGACAATCGCCTGATAGTTCTGGAAGTCGGTGATACGGAAGTCGCGCAGCAGCGCGGTGCCTTCAAAGCGGGTGCCTTTGTTCAGCGTAACCACCTGAGAGCCGTCTTTACGCTGCGAGAGCTGACCGGAATCCGCGACCACCACGGAAGGACGGGCGTTGCCTTTGGTACGGATTTGCGCGAGGAACACGTCGTTAAATCGACTGCCGTCAACGCTTTCAATAAAGAGGACGGAGCTGCCGTCTGTGGCCTGCTGGAACTGGCCCTGCGCGAGCGCCGCCATGCCAGGGTTGGCTTTGGCTTCGGCCAGCACTTCATCCTGATGTCGGGAAGACCAGGGGCCGGCCCACATTACGTTTACCGCCGCCACGATACCGGTAAACAGTGCCAGCACCATCGCGGCTTTCACCAGTACGGCTTTGCTTAGGCCGCAGGCGTGCATGACGGTGATTTCACTTTCGGTATAGAGTTTTCCCAGCGTCATGAGCAGGCCGAGGAAAAGGCTTAGCGGCAGAATAAGCTGCGCCATTTCGGGCACGCCTAATCCGAGCAGAGAAAGCACCAGATTTGTTGGGATTTCGCCGTCTACCGCCGCGCCGAGGATCCTGACTAACTTCTGACAGAAAAAGATCAGAAGTAAGATGAAAAGGATCGCCAGCTGGCTTTTGAGCGTCTCCCGCACCAGATATCTTATGATTATCACTTTAAATACGCCCGTAAAAACCCGTCTCTTTGCTGGAAAATTGCTTGTTTCATGGCTTAAACGTCATTTATTCTCTTGAGTCGTCGAAAACATCGCTAAGATTAAAAAACCCGGCGGTGTCGCGCTTCAGGATATTTTTTGACGTGTCGAAACCGTAGTAACGTAAGATTAACACGAAGTCACCACAACAGCGGACATGAGTTACGAAAGGTTTCAATTCTATCCGTAGCAGCCGTCGTTGTCTTTAAGATTCAGGAGCGTAGTGCATGGAGTTCAGTGTAAAAAGCGGTAGCCCGGAGAAACAGCGGAGTGCCTGCATCGTTGTGGGCGTCTTTGAACCACGCCGACTCTCCCCGATCGCCGAACAACTCGATAAAATCAGTGACGGCTATATCAGCGCCCTGCTGCGCCGTGGCGAACTCGAAGGCAAACCTGGGCAGACGCTGTTACTGCACCATGTTCCCAACGTGCTGTCCGAGCGCATTCTGCTGATTGGTTGCGGTAAAGAGCGCGAGCTTGATGAACGCCAGTACAAGCAGGTCATTCAGAAAACTATCAATACCCTGAATGATACCGGCTCAATGGAAGCCGTCTGCTTCCTGACCGAACTGCACGTGAAAGGTCGCAACACCTACTGGAAAGTGCGTCAGGCCGTTGAGACCGCGAAAGAGAGTCTCTACAGTTTTGATCAGTTGAAGACCAACAAAAGCGAACCGCGTCGTCCGCTGCGTAAAATGGTCTTTAATGTCCCAACCCGTCGCGAGCTGACCAGCGGCGAGCGCGCCATTCAGCACGGTCTGGCGATTGCTGCCGGTATCAAAGCGGCGAAGGATCTCGGCAATATGCCGCCAAACATCTGCAACGCCGGTTATCTGGCCTCGCAGGCGCGTCAGCTGGCTGATTCCTACAGCAAAAATGTCGTCACCCGCGTCATCGGCGAACAGCAGATGAAAGAGCTGGGAATGCATTCGTACCTTGCGGTCGGAAACGGTTCGCAAAACGAATCGCTGATGTCGGTCATCGAGTACAAAGGCAATCCGTCCGAAGACGCGCGCCCTATCGTGCTGGTTGGCAAAGGCCTCACCTTTGACTCCGGCGGTATCTCCATCAAGCCTGCCGAAGGCATGGATGAGATGAAGTACGACATGTGCGGTGCAGCGGCGGTTTACGGCGTGATGCGTATGGTTGCCGAACTGCAGTTGCCGATTAACGTCATCGGCGTACTGGCGGGCTGTGAAAACATGCCTGGTGGTCGCGCGTACCGTCCAGGCGATGTTCTGACCACCATGTCCGGCCAGACCGTTGAAGTGCTGAACACCGACGCCGAAGGCCGTCTGGTGCTGTGCGACGTGCTGACCTACGTGGAGCGCTTTGAGCCTGAAGCGGTCATCGACGTGGCGACGCTGACCGGCGCCTGTGTGATTGCCCTCGGCCATCACATCACCGGCCTGATGTCGAACCACAATCCGCTGGCCCACGAGCTGATCGGCGCGTCCGAGCAAGCGGGCGACCGCGCATGGCGTCTGCCGTTGGGCGATGAGTATCAGGAGCAGTTAGAGTCTAACTTCGCGGATATGGCCAACATTGGTGGCCGTCCTGGCGGAGCGATTACCGCAGGTTGCTTCCTGGCACGCTTTACCCGCAAGTACAACTGGGCTCACCTGGATATCGCGGGTACCGCATGGCGCTCCGGTAAAGCCAAAGGCGCTACCGGTCGTCCAGTTGCCCTGCTGTCGCAGTTCCTGCTCAACCGCGCCGGTTTTAACGGCGAAGAGTAGTTGCACGCAATTGTCCGGCGGCGTCAGGCTTGCCGGACCTACAAGGTGTACGCTGGCCGGGTAACCCCCGGCTTTGCGTTTAAATCCACCCAAAGAAGCCCCATATTATGAAGAATGCGACGTTCTACCTTCTGGACAACGATAACACCGTCGATGGCTTAAGCGCCGTTGAGCAGCTGGTGTGTGAAATTGCCGCAGAACGTTGGCGCAGCGGTAAACGCGTCCTGATTGCCTGTGAAGATGAAGCGCAGGCGATTCGTCTTGACGAAGCGCTGTGGGCAAGGCCACCCGAAGGTTTTGTTCCGCATAATTTGTCGGGAGAAGGGCCGCGCGGTGGCGCACCGGTGGAGATTGCCTGGCCACAAAAGCGTAACAGCAGCGCGCGCGATATTCTGATCAGCCTGCGTATCGGCTTTGCAGATTTTGCCACCGCTTTCACAGAAGTGGTAGACTTTGTCCCTCACGAAGATTCTCTGAAACAACTGGCGCGCGAACGCTACAAAGCGTACCGCCTGGCCGGTTTTAACCTGAATACGGCAACCTGGAAATAATGGAAAAGACATACAACCCACGAGATATCGAACAGCCGCTTTACGAGCACTGGGAAGAGCAGGGCTATTTCAAGCCTAACGGCGATGAAAGCAAAGAGTCCTTCTGCATCATGATCCCGCCGCCGAACGTCACCGGCAGTTTGCATATGGGTCATGCCTTCCAGCAAACCATCATGGATACCATGATCCGTTACCAGCGCATGCAGGGCAAAAACACCCTGTGGCAGGCCGGGACTGACCACGCGGGCATTGCGACCCAAATGGTGGTTGAGCGTAAGATTGCCGCTGAAGAAGGTAAAACCCGCCACGACTACGGTCGCGATGCGTTCATCGACAAAATCTGGCAGTGGAAAGCCGAATCTGGCGGCACCATCACCCGTCAGATGCGTCGTCTCGGCAACTCAGTGGACTGGGAGCGCGAGCGCTTCACCATGGATGAAGGCCTTTCCAACGCCGTGAAAGAAGTTTTCGTCCGTCTGTACAAAGAAGACCTGATTTACCGTGGCAAACGCCTGGTGAACTGGGACCCGAAACTGCGCACCGCGATCTCCGATCTGGAAGTGGAAAACCGCGAGTCGAAAGGCTCCATGTGGCACATCCGCTATCCGCTGGCCGATGGCGCAAAAACCGCAGACGGTAAAGATTACCTGGTGGTTGCGACGACGCGTCCAGAAACCCTGCTGGGCGATACCGGCGTGGCCGTTAACCCGGAAGATCCGCGCTACAAAGATCTGATCGGTAAATTTGTGGTTCTGCCGCTGGTGAACCGCCGTATTCCAATCCTTGGCGACGAGCACGCCGACATGGAAAAAGGCACCGGCTGTGTGAAAATCACCCCGGCACACGATTTCAACGACTATGAAGTTGGCCGTCGTCACGCCCTGCCGATGATTAACATTCTGACCTTTGACGGCGATATCCGTGAAAGTGCGGAAGTGTATGACACCAAAGGCGAAGAATCAGACGTATACTCCTCTGAAATCCCGGCTGAATTCCAGAAACTGGAACGTTTTGCTGCGCGTAAAGCGGTGGTTGCGGCCATCGACGCGCTCGGCCTGCTGGAAGAGATCAAACCTCACGATCTGACCGTTCCTTACGGCGACCGTGGTGGCGTGGTCATCGAGCCGATGCTGACCGACCAGTGGTACGTGCGTGCCGATATCCTGGCGAAACCGGCTGTCGAAGCGGTTGAGAACGGTGATATCCAGTTCGTACCAAAACAGTATGAAAACATGTACTTCTCCTGGATGCGCGATATTCAGGACTGGTGTATCTCTCGTCAGCTGTGGTGGGGTCACCGTATCCCGGCCTGGTATGACAACGACGGCAACGTGTTCGTTGGCCGCACCGAAGAAGAAGTGCGTCAAGAAAACAATCTGGGCGCTGACGTGGCCCTGCGCCAGGACGAAGACGTTCTGGACACGTGGTTCTCCTCCGCCCTGTGGACCTTCTCCACTCTCGGCTGGCCGGAAAACACCGACGCCCTGCGTCAGTTCCACCCGACCAGCGTGATGGTCTCCGGCTTCGACATCATCTTCTTCTGGATTGCCCGCATGATCATGATGACCATGCACTTCATCAAAGATGAGAATGGCAAGCCGCAGGTTCCGTTCCATACCGTCTACATGACCGGTCTGATTCGTGACGACGAAGGCCAGAAGATGTCCAAATCCAAGGGTAACGTTATTGACCCACTGGATATGGTTGACGGGATTTCGCTGGCAGATCTGCTGGAGAAACGTACCGGCAACATGATGCAACCGCAGCTGGCAGAGAAAATTCGCAAGCGCACCGAGAAGCAATTCCCGGACGGCATCGAGCCGCACGGCACTGACGCCCTGCGTTTCACCCTGGCAGCGCTGGCCTCTACCGGTCGCGATATCAACTGGGACATGAAACGTCTGGAAGGTTACCGCAACTTCTGTAACAAGCTGTGGAACGCCAGCCGCTTCGTGCTGATGAACACCGAAGATCAGGATTGCGGCTTTAACGGCGGCGAAATGACTCTGTCTCTGGCGGATCGCTGGATTCTGGCGGAATTCAACCAGACCATCAAAGCGTACCGTGAAGCGCTGGATACCTATCGCTTTGATATCGCAGCAGGCATTCTGTATGAGTTCACCTGGAACCAGTTCTGCGACTGGTATCTGGAGCTGACCAAGCCAGTAATGAATGGCGGCAATGAAGCGGAGCTGCGCGGCACGCGTAATACGCTGATTACCGTTCTGGAAGGTTTGCTGCGTCTCGCGCACCCAATCATCCCGTTCATCACCGAGACCATCTGGCAGCGTGTGAAAGTCATCAAAGGCATCACTGCCGACACCATCATGCTGCAGCCGTTCCCGGAGTTCGACGCGGCGCAGGTGGATGAAGCAGCCGCTTCCGATACCGAATGGTTGAAACTGGCGATTGTGGCAATCCGTAACATTCGCGCAGAGATGAACATCTCTCCAGGCAAACCACTGGAACTGCTGCTGCGCGGTTGCAGCGAGACAGCGATTCGTCGTGTGACCGAGAACAGTAGCTTCCTGCAAAACATGGCGCGTCTGGAAAGCATCACCGTGCTGCCAGCCGATGACAAAGGTCCGGTCTCCGTGACTAAAATCATCGAAGGCGCCGAGCTGCTGATTCCGATGGCGGGCCTGATCGATAAAGAGACCGAACTGGCTCGTCTGGCAAAAGAAGTGGCCAAAGTCGAACTGGAAATCGGAAAAATCGAGAGCAAGCTGGCTAACGAAGGCTTTGTCGCACGCGCCCCTGAAGCGGTTATCGCGAAAGAGCGTGAACGTCTGGTCGCCTTCGCCGATGCAAAAGCGAAACTGATCGAGCAGCAGGCCGTTATCGCCGCGCTGTAATTCAGATGTGTCATTGAAAAGCCGGATAACCATCCGGCTTTTTTTATGATTGGATAAAGGCGACTTTCGAGACAAGGCCGAAGAAAGTCAGCATGACGCAACGGTACTATCACTACAAAATGGAAATATAAAAATTGCTTGTGATTGAGTCTGCATTTTTATCTATACCCATTAAACCACGCCAGGCGTCCATTCGGCATATAGGACCAGTAATTGCAGCAGTGTTTAAAGGTGTATTCCTCTTGTTCCCCTTTATCTAAATCCACGCTGAGTAAAAGATCTTTCTCAAGACAATTTTGATTTGAACCATCCACTTTATTGAAACAGACTAAATCGCCATCACCGGACTTTTCACCGTCAATAAAACCATCACCTACATCCCAAAAAGCAATATGGTATGATGATGACGTAGGTATATTATATTTTCCCTTGAGTTCATCTTTATGGTCAAGATACCAGTGGATCCGTCCCCACTCTGTTAGCGGCATATGATCAACAATGACATCGTAACTTTCATTATCCGTAAAACCACGCAAGCTCCCTATTAAAAGCCCCTGCTTAAATTGAGAATCATACTCAAACCGGATTCCGGCACGAATAATTTTTACAGGCCGCATAGTCCATAACATGCAGACACATATCATAACCATTAACCCAATAAAGAATATTTTACGTTTTGAGTATCTCATTGTTAAACTCCACCGCTGATATTAATATGGGCACTAAAATTATTCATAAACGGTTTGTAGATAAACTCGAAGCGGACAAAACATAAAATCTTCCCATGGTTAAATAATGATATTCCCCCAACAAAAACCAAAAATATTTGGCACCTTAAAATAAAGAAACCCAACAAAAATAAATTATAAAGAAAGAAATATTTACAGCTAATATGATAACTTAAAAACCGATGAAAAGTTGAGAAGATGACTTTCGGAAATTCCGTTGACAAATACATATCTAAATACATGATTCATCATCCTAATGAATAAAAGCATAGTTGTACATTGACACTATTTATTTCGTTTTACACAATAAATTAAACAAGAGGAAATTTAGCAAATAATAATAATTAGATAAATAACTCTGATATCTTTGTAGAAAAAACTCTCATAAATGAATTATCCTCGCTTGCACTCCCCTTTCTGTGGTGCTATTAACTGCAACTGTGTGTCAATTTTTGTCATGAGTAATGCTATGAGCGTGATTACCCCCGTCGCAGCGGCTATGCGCCGGATCACTGAGCAAGACAACGCCGGGATCGCTGCGGTTATCCGTGAAGTGTCGGCGGAGTACGGCCTGACGGCCGATAAAGGCTATACCGTCGCCGACCCCAACCTGGACGAGCTGTTTCAGCTTTACAGCCAGCCGGGCCATGCCTACTGGGTGATTGAACAGAACGGCAAAGTCGTCGGTGGAGGCGGTGTCGCGCCACTGAGCTGCAGCGAGCCAGATATCTGCGAGCTGCAAAAGATGTATTTCCTGTCGAACGTGCGCGGACAAGGCCTGGCGAAAAAGCTGGCGCTGCTTGCTCTCGATCACGCGCGCGCACAAGGTTTTAAACGTTGCTACCTCGAAACGACCGCCTTCCTCAAAGAAGCCATCGGCTTATATGAGCACCTGGGTTTTGAACATATCGATGCGCCGCTGGGCTGTACCGGGCATGTCGATTGTGAAGTCAGGATGCTGAAAACTCTGTAAATCTCCTTCCCGCCCTCTTCTGTTAAGCAGCTGTAAACTGAATGCTCTACACTCTCAGTTCACACCAAAACGGGGGAAAGACGATGTCGAAGATAAAAAGCTATGCCGCGCCGCAGGCAGGTGCAGACCTTGAACTGTACGAATACGATGCGGGCGAGCTGAAAGCAGAAGACGTCGAAGTCCAGGTCGATTATTGCGGGATCTGCCACTCAGACCTGTCTATGATCGACAACGAATGGGGCATCTCAAGCTATCCGCTGGTTGCCGGTCACGAAGTGATTGGTCGCGTGGTGGCACTGGGTACAGCAGCGCAGGACAAAGGGCTGAAAGTCGGCCAGCGCGTCGGCATTGGCTGGACCGCTCGTAGCTGCGGCCATTGCGATGCCTGTATTAGCGGCAACCAGATCAACTGTCTGGAAGGCGCAGTTCCTACCATCCTCAATAAAGGCGGTTTCGCCGACAAACTTCGCGCCGACTGGCAGTGGGTTATCCCGTTGCCCGACAGCATTGATATCGAATCCGCCGGCCCGCTACTGTGCGGCGGTATCACCGTTTTCAAACCCCTTCTGATGCATCACGTCACTGCCACCAGTCGCGTCGGCGTGATTGGGATCGGCGGTTTAGGCCATATCGCCATCAAATTACTGCACGCGATGGGCTGCGAAGTGACTGCCTTTAGCTCCAATCCGGCGAAAGAGAAAGAAGTGCTGGCGATGGGGGCTGATAAAGTGGTCAACAGCCGCGATCCGGAACTGCTGAAAGCGCTGGCCGGTCAGTTCGATCTGATCATCAACACCGTCAATGTCGATCTCGACTGGCAGCCGTACTTTGAAGCACTGGCATACGGCGGGAATTTCCACACCGTCGGTGCGGTACTGAAGCCGCTTCCGGTTCCGGCATTCACCCTGATTGGCGGCGATCGCAGCATTTCCGGCTCTGCGACCGGTACCCCGTTTGAATTGCGCAAGCTGATGAAGTTCGCGGGGCGCACCAAAGTAGCGCCAACTACCGAACTCTACCCGATGTCGAAAATCAACGAAGCCATCCAGCATGTGCGTGACGGTAAAGCCCGTTATCGCGTGGTGTTGAAAGCGGACTTCTGATGTTCATTGCCCGGTAGCGTTTTACTTACCGGGCCGACAACACTCAAACGTTGGCCGGGTAAGGCAGCCGCCACCCGGCACATTTCACACTATCGCGCGAGCGCCGCAAAAACTTCCGCAACAGCCACCGCCCCTGGATCCATCACCCCGTCCAGATTCTCTTTATTCACATACGACGATCGCCCCGCGCCAGCCTTTTGCATACTGGCCGTCGCGTCGGCCCCTTTCTTCGCCGCCTGTGCAGCAGCCTGGATGTCGCCCTTCTGCAACGCTTCCAGCGCCGGTTGCAGCGCATCGATCAACGTGCGATCGCCGAGATCCGCCCCGCCGTATTGCTTCATTTGCGCAAGCCCACTGAGGAGAGCATCCGCCAGCGGTTTGCCGTCGTGAAGCGCTTGCCCGGCAGCAGTAAAGAAGATCGACATCAACACCCCGCTCGATCCGCCCATCACCGTTGCCAGTCGCTCGCCCGTCAGCAGCAGCAATTTCGGGACGTCGTTCAGCGGCAGTTGCTTCTCTTGCAATAACTGCGCAATGTCCCGCGCGCCTTGCGCAAAGGTCGACCCCGTATCGCCGTCACCCACTTTTGCATCCAGCGCATTCAAGCGATTCTCCAGATCGACCAGCGTTTGCGTCGCCGCCCCAACCAAAGCCGCAACCTGCGCGTTGTCAGAGGGTGCATAGTCCACGCGATCCTGTATAGCCGTATGCGGCAACGTGCGCAGCGGCGCAAACGCCACTGGTTTTTGCCAGCCGATGGTCTCGACAGGCTCATTAATCGCCCGTTCAAAGGTCTCGTTTAGCCTGAGCAGCGACAGAGAAAAACCCTTCATATCCAGCGAGCTCACCAGCGGTGCGGGGCCGATGAGATACGCAATCTGATCCTGTAGCGCCGAATGCGCCAGCTCTTTCGTCAGCAGCGCCATTTCCAGCGCAGACACGCCGCCGAGATTGTTAATCAGCACCGCAAAACGCCCGTCCCCCGCCTTCTCTTTGAGTGGCGCGATCAGCTTGTCGATAATGGCTTTGCTGTTTTGCGTATCCAGCACCGACGCCCCCGGCTCGCCGTGAATGCCCAGACCCAGCTCGACATGCCCTTGCTTAATACGCCCCTCTTCGTCATCGCTTCCCGGCAGGTTGCAGGTCTGCATCGCCACACCCAGGCTCCACAGGTTTTCGCAGGCCTGTTGCGCAATATCCCGGACCTCACTCAGCGATTTCCCTTTTTCGGCCACAAAACCTGCAATTTTGTGGACCAGTGCGGTACCCGCAATGCCGCGCGGCTGTTTGTTGTCCGGAAGCGCGATGTCATCAGCCACAATCACCATCTCGACTTTCAGTCCGTAGCGTTTGGCCTTTTCCGCTGCGAGGCCGAAGTTCAGACGATCGCCGGTGTAATTTTTAACGATCAGCAGGCAACCACGATCGCCCGTCACTGCCACGATGGCATTCAGCACCGCATCGACGCTCGGGGACGCAAACAGATCCCCGCACACTGCAGCGGTTAACATCCCTTTGCCGACAAATCCGGCGTGCGCCGGTTCGTGGCCGGAGCCCCCACCGGAAATCACCGCCACCCGGCTCTTATCCCAGTCACTGCGCGCAACCACGCGGATGGCCGGATCGATATCGAGTTTGACCAAATTGCCGTGTGGCGCGGAGATCAGTATGCCTTCAATGGCGTCATTGACCAGCTGTTTGCGGTCATTAAAAAAGAATCTGGACATAGCTTTCCAACTTTTTGTGAATCGTATGCAAAAGCATAGTCCGCGCTGGGTAATGCGCCGCAAAGTCAGGAATTTACTGAGTCAAATTGCCGTCAGGTTGCCTATACTCGACGCAGGACAAAGAGAGGAAGCGCACCATGAGTACACCACTGCTGATTGCCCGGACGCTGGATAAAGAGTTGTTCCTGTTGCCCGGAATGGCGAACCGCCACGGGCTGATTACCGGCGCCACCGGGACGGGGAAAACCGTGACTCTGCAAAAACTGGCGGAGTCTTTTTCCAGTATTGGCGTGCCGGTCTTTATGGCTGACGTGAAAGGCGATTTAACCGGCATCGCCCAGGAGGGCTCAGCGTCAGAAAAACTGCTTGAGCGGCTGAAAAACATCGGCGTGACCGACTGGCAGCCGCAGGCGAATCCTGTTGTGGTGTGGGATATTTTCGGTGAGAAAGGCCATCCCGTGCGCGCGACCGTCTCGGATCTCGGCCCGCTGCTGCTGGCGCGGCTTCTTAATCTTAACGACGTCCAGTCCGGCGTGTTGAATATCATTTTCCGCATTGCCGACGATCAGGGCTTGCTGCTGCTTGATTTTAAAGATCTGCGTGCGATAACCCAATACATTGGCGATAACGCCAAATCCTTCCAGAACCAGTACGGAAATATCAGCCCCGCATCGGTGGGCGCTATTCAGCGCGGATTGCTCACCCTCGAGCAGCAGGGCGCAGAGCACTTCTTCGGCGAACCCATGCTGGATATCAAAGACTGGATGCGTACCGACAGTAACGGCAAAGGGATCATCAACATCCTGAGCGCCGAAAAGCTCTACCAGATGCCGAAACTCTACGCCGCCAGCCTGCTGTGGATGCTTTCAGAACTCTATGAACAGCTACCGGAAGCGGGCGATCTGGAGAAACCCAAGATTGTGTTCTTCTTTGACGAAGCGCATCTGCTGTTCAGCGACGCCCCACAGGTTCTGCTGGATAAAATCGAACAGGTGATTCGTCTGATCCGTTCTAAAGGTGTGGGCGTCTATTTTGTCTCGCAGAACCCTTCCGACATTCCCGATAACGTGCTGGGCCAGCTCGGGAATCGCGTGCAGCACGCGCTGCGTGCTTTTACTCCGAAAGATCAAAAAGCGGTTAAAGCGGCGGCGCAAACCATGCGCGCGAACCCTGCGTTTGATACGGAAGAGGCGATTCAGGCGCTCGGCACCGGGGAAGCGCTCATCTCATTCCTTGATGCCAAAGGCAGCCCGTCCGTCGTCGAACGCGCAATGGTTATCGCGCCATTCTCTCGCATGGGGCCGGTGACGGACGACGAGCGTAACGCGCTGATCAACCACTCGTCGGTTTACGGCAAATACGAGGATGAAGTGGACCGGGAGTCCGCGTTTGAGATGCTGCAAAAAGGGGTCCAGACGAGTACCGAGAAGCAGCAAGCTCCAGCGGCTAAAGGGAGTGATGTTGCCGTTGACGACGGCATTCTCGGCGGGCTGAAAGATATTCTGTTTGGCAGCACCGGCCCACGCGGCGGTAAACGCGATGGTGTGGTGCAGACTATGGCTAAAAGCGCCGCGCGGCAGGTGACGAATCAGATTGTGCGCGGCATGCTGGGGAGCTTACTGGGTGGACGACGTCGGTAGCGGGGAGATCCACGGCGTACCTAACGCCGAGCCTTGCACACCGTGCTGGTTCAGATAACGATCCAGTTCGACCATCCCCGTCCAGCGGTTCTCGCACCACAAGGGCGCTAGAAGCGTTGGGCGGCGTGCGCTGGCAGAGATGCGGTGGTAAATCACCTCCGGCGGCGTGTGGCGGATCATCTCCCCTGCCGTCACGGTGTACTCGTCCAGCGCAATGCCATTTAACCGCCCGGCTTCCCAGGCTTTCGCCATGGTGCTTCCGGTTACAATATGCAGCGGGTGGAGCTTAATGCCATCCACGCCCGTCTCGACAACTCTTTCCAGGGTTTCCAGACCGTGCTGCTGCCCTTCTCCCGGCAGACCGACAATCAGATGCGAACAGACCTTTAAACCGCGCTCCCGCGCCAGTCGGGTGGTTTTCTGGTAACAGGCAAAATCATGACCACGATTGATCCGATGCAGTGTTTTGTCATGCGCGGTCTGCAATCCCAGCTCCAGCCAGATTTCGTAGCCCAGATCTTTATATTCGCTCAGTAAATCCAGTACGGCTTCAGGTACGCAGTCCGGGCGCGTACCGACACATAGCCCGACGATATTCGCCTGGCTTACGGCCTGCTGATACATGGAGCGCAGCACCTGCACTTCTGCAAAGGTGCTGGTGTAGGCCTGGAAGTAGGCCAGATACTGTTTTGCGCGGTTAACCAGACTCGCCTGATGGGAAAGCTGCTCGGCGATAGAGTTATGCTGCTGCGCCTCATCGGCAAAAGAGGCCACATTACAGAAAGTACAGCCGCCACGCCCGATGGTGCCATCGCGATTAGGGCAGCTAAAACCGCCGTGCAGCGTGAGCTTATGAACCTTTTGCCCGTAGCGGCGTGAAAGATCCCCACCAAACATGTTGACTAATTTCTGTAACTGCATAATCTGATAGACCGTCCCGGAGAAAGGGGACAAGCCTGCCATTTTTAGCCTCTGTCGGCGATGACCTGGATCAATCGCCCTGGACGGCTATTATTCATTTGAATAAAAACTCACTATTACTGCAATTTCATTCATCACCCTGGCAATTACTTTTCCTTATGTTCGCGGGGATTTTTTCACTTATCGCCCTCTGGCAGTAAAACAGTGCGATTATGCAACTTGATCGCCCGTACCAGATTATTATCCTGCAAAAAACCCGCCATTCAGCATGCTAAAGGGATAATACCGCTTTCAGATAGTGAGTCAGATCACACTCCCTCGCGCCTTCCCCCTCTCTTTTGCGGCTGCAAAACTGATTAAATCTCGTTTATATTCAAAGCAATAACGCACCTTTAGCACATTTTTGTATAAATAAGATTGCCATTTGACCTGTGTATCAATTCCCGATAAGTTGGAAATCCGCTGGAAGCTTTCTGGATAAGCAGCCTGCTTATCATATTTATGCAGTAATTGAGATTCCCTCTGAAGCAAGTCCTCAAACTTGTTTGACCTGTGCGAAAAGGAAATGAAGAGGGCGAATGCGAGGTGCGCGTATGAAACGCAAACCCCGTCGCCGCGCTCTTTCTGTGCCTGTGCGCCACGGTTCAGTGGGGAGTCCCGAAGAGCCTGGGGAGGTTCACTGATATGTTGTACGATAAATCCCTTGAGAAGGATAACTGTGGTTTCGGCCTGATCGCCCACATAGAAGGCGAACCTAGCCACAAGGTAGTGCGTACCGCTATACACGCACTGGCCCGTATGCAGCACCGTGGTGCAATCCTCGCTGATGGTAAAACCGGCGATGGTTGTGGCTTGCTGCTACAAAAACCGGATCGTTTCTTCCGCATCGTTGCGCAAGAGCGCGGCTGGCGTTTAGCCAAAAACTACGCTGTCGGCATGCTGTTCCTGAATCAGGACCCTGAAAAAGCTGCCGCCTCACGCCGCATCGTCGAAGAAGAACTTCAACGCGAAACCCTGTCGATTGTCGGCTGGCGCAATGTGCCAACCAACGAAGGGGTGCTCGGTGAAATCGCCCTCTCCTCGCTGCCACGTATCGAACAGATTTTTGTGAATGCGCCAGCGGGCTGGCGTCCGCGCGATATGGAACGCCGCCTGTTTATTGCCCGTCGCCGCATCGAAAAACGTTTGCAGGACGATAAAGAGTTCTACGTCTGTAGCCTCTCGAACCTGGTGAACATCTATAAAGGTCTGTGTATGCCGGCTGACCTGCCGCGCTTCTACCTGGACCTCGCGGACCTGCGTCTGGAATCGGCCATTTGCCTCTTCCACCAGCGCTTCTCCACCAACACCGTTCCACGCTGGCCGCTGGCTCAGCCTTTCCGCTACCTGGCGCACAACGGTGAGATCAACACCATCACCGGTAACCGCCAGTGGGCGCGCGCGCGTACCTATAAATTCCAGACTCCGCTGATCCCGGATCTGCATGACGCCGCCCCGTTCGTCAACGAAACCGGCTCTGACTCCAGCTCGATGGATAACATGCTCGAACTGCTGCTGGCAGGCGGGATGGATATCGTACGTGCAATGCGTCTGCTTGTTCCGCCAGCCTGGCAGAACAACCCGGATATGGACCCGGACCTGCGCGCGTTCTTCGACTTTAACTCCATGCACATGGAGCCGTGGGACGGCCCGGCAGGCATCGTTATGTCCGATGGGCGCTACGCCGCCTGTAACCTCGACCGTAACGGTCTGCGCCCGGCGCGCTACGTTATCACCAAAGACAAGCTGATCACCTGCGCGTCCGAAGTGGGGATCTGGGATTACCAGCCTGACGAAGTGGTCGAAAAAGGCCGCGTCGGCCCAGGCGAACTGATGGTAATCGACACCCGCAGCGGGCGCATTCTGCACTCGGCGGAAACCGATGACGATCTGAAAAGCCGCCATCCGTACAAAGAGTGGATGGAGACAAACGTCCGCCGTCTGGTGCCGTTCGAAGACCTGTCGAACGAAGAAGTCGGCAGCCGCGAGCTGGACGACGATACCCTCGCCAGCTACCAGAAACAGTTTAACTACAGCGCCGAAGAGCTGGATTCTGTTATCCGCGTCCTCGGCGAAAATGGCCAGGAAGCGGTCGGCTCAATGGGTGATGATACCCCGTTTGCCGTGCTCTCCAGCCAGCCACGCATCATTTACGATTATTTCCGCCAGCAGTTTGCGCAGGTGACCAACCCGCCAATCGATCCGCTGCGCGAAGCGCACGTGATGTCGCTGGCCACCAGTATCGGTCGCGAGATGAACGTCTTCTGCGAAGCCGAAGGCCAGGCACACCGCCTGAGCTTTAAGTCGCCGATTCTGCTGTACTCCGATTTCAAACAGCTCACCACCATGACAGAGGAGCACTACCGCGCCGACACGCTCGATATTACCTTCGACGTGACCGAAGCGAGCCTCGAAGAGACGGTGAAAGCCCTGTGTGATAAGGCCGAGCAGATGGTCCGTAACGGCACCGTTCTGCTGGTGCTGTCTGACCGCAACATCGCTAAAAACCGCCTGCCGGTTCCGGCTCCGATGGCGGTGGGTGCCATTCAGACCCGCCTGGTGGATAAGAGCCTGCGCTGTGACGCCAACATCATTGTTGAAACAGCAAGCGCCCGCGACCCGCACCACTTCGCCGTGCTGCTGGGCTTCGGTGCGACGGCTATCTATCCGTACCTGGCTTACGAAACGCTGGCGAAACTGGTCGACGGTCATGCCATCGAGAAAGATTACCGTACTGTGATGCTGAACTACCGTAACGGCATCAACAAAGGTCTGTACAAGATCATGTCCAAAATGGGCATCTCGACCATCGCCTCTTACCGCTGCTCGAAACTGTTCGAAGCGGTCGGTCTGCACGATGATGTCGCAGATCTCTGCTTCCAGGGCGTCATCAGCCGTATCGGCGGTGCCGGGTTCTCTGACTTCCAGCAGGACCTGCTGAACCTGTCCAAACGCGCATGGCTGGCGCGCAAACCGCTGGATCAAGGCGGTCTGCTGAAATACGTTCACGGCGGTGAATACCATGCCTACAACCCGGACGTGGTGCGCACCCTGCAACAGGCGGTTCAGAGCGGCGAATACAGCGATTATCAGCAGTATTCCAGTCTGGTTAACGAGCGCCCGGCGGCTACGCTGCGCGATCTGCTGGCGGTGAATCCAAACGGCGAAACCGTCAGCATTGATGACGTTGAACCGGCCAGCGAACTGTATAAACGCTTTGATACTGCGGCGATGTCGATCGGCGCACTCAGCCCGGAAGCCCACGAAGCGCTGGCCGAAGCGATGAATAGCATCGGCGGTAACTCGAACTCCGGCGAAGGCGGCGAAGATCCTGCGCGTTACGGCACCAACAAAGTGTCGCGCATTAAGCAGGTGGCTTCTGGTCGCTTTGGCGTGACGCCAGCGTACCTGGTCAACGCCGACGTGATTCAGATTAAAGTCGCGCAGGGTGCGAAGCCGGGCGAAGGCGGTCAGTTACCGGGTGATAAAGTCACGCCGTACATCGCCAAACTGCGCTACTCAGTGCCGGGCGTAACGCTGATCTCTCCTCCGCCGCACCACGATATTTACTCTATCGAGGATTTGGCGCAGTTGATTTTTGACCTGAAACAGGTCAACCCGAAAGCGATGATCTCCGTGAAGCTGGTTTCCGAACCGGGCGTGGGCACGATCGCCACCGGTGTGGCAAAAGCCTACGCGGACCTGATCACCATCGCAGGTTATGACGGCGGGACAGGCGCAAGCCCACTCTCCTCCGTGAAATACGCGGGCTGTCCGTGGGAGCTGGGCCTTGTGGAAACACAACAGGCACTGGTGGCTAACGGCCTGCGTCACAAGATCCGTCTGCAGGTGGACGGCGGCCTGAAAACCGGTCTCGACATCATCAAAGCCGCGATTCTCGGCGCAGAAAGCTTCGGCTTTGGCACCGGGCCAATGGTGGCGCTGGGCTGTAAATACCTGCGTATTTGTCACCTGAACAACTGCGCAACGGGTGTGGCAACTCAGGATGAAAAACTGCGTAAGAACCATTACCACGGCCTGCCGTTCAAAGTGACTAACTACTTTGAATTCATCGCCCGCGAAACTCGCGAGCTGATGGCACAGCTGGGTGTGAAGCGTCTGGTCGATCTGATTGGCCGTACCGACCTGCTGAAAGAGCTGGAAGGGTTTACCGCCAAGCAGCAGAAACTGGAGCTGTCCCGTCTGCTGGAAACCGCCGAGCCGCACGCAGGCAAAGCCGTTTACTGCACCGAGAACAACCCGCCGTTCGACAATGGCGTGCTGAACGCGCAGCTGCTGCAGCAGGCGAAATCGTATGTTGATGACAAACAGAGCAAAACGTTCTGGTTTGATATCCGCAACACCGACCGCTCCGTAGGCGCTACCCTCTCTGGCTATATCGCGCAAACCCATGGCGATCAGGGGCTAGCAGCCGATCCCATTACCGCGCACTTCAGCGGTACGGCGGGTCAGAGCTTCGGCGTCTGGAACGCCGGCGGCGTTGAGCTGTACCTGACCGGCGATGCCAATGACTACGTCGGCAAAGGCATGGCGGGCGGTCTGCTGGCGGTGCGTCCTCCGGTTGGGTCTGCGTTCCGCAGCCACGAAGCGAGCATCATCGGTAACACCTGTCTGTACGGCGCGACGGGCGGACGTCTGTTTGCCGCAGGCCGTGCGGGCGAGCGTTTTGCGGTACGTAACTCCGGTGCCATCACGGTGGTTGAAGGTATCGGCGATAACGGCTGTGAATACATGACCGGCGGGATTGTCTGCGTAATGGGCAAAACCGGCGTGAACTTCGGCGCAGGCATGACGGGCGGTTTCGCCTATGTCCTGGACGAAGACGGTGAGTTCCGTAAACGCGTTAACCCGGAACTGGTAGAAGTGCTGGACGTTGAAACACTGGCGATCCACGAGGAACATCTGCGCGGTCTGATTACCGAGCATGTGCAGCATACCGGTTCTTCGCGCGGCGAAGAGATCCTGGCGAACTGGCCAGCATTCTCGGCGAAATTCGCGTTGGTTAAACCGAAGTCCAGCGATGTTAAAGCACTGTTGGGTCACCGTAGTCGTAGCGCAGCAGAGCTGCGTGTGCAGGCGCAGTAAGGGGTAGCAATGAGCCAGAACGTATACCAGTTTATCGACCTGCAGCGCGTTGATCCGCCAAAGAAACCGCTGAAGATCCGTAAAATTGAATTTGTTGAAATTTACGAGCCGTTTTCAGAAGGCCAGGCCAAGGCGCAGGCAGATCGCTGCCTGTCCTGCGGCAACCCGTACTGCGAATGGAAATGCCCGGTCCACAACTACATTCCGAACTGGCTGAAGCTGGCCAACGAAGGGCGTATTTTCGAAGCCGCCGAGCTGTCGCACCAGACCAACACCCTGCCAGAGGTGTGTGGCCGCGTGTGTCCGCAGGACCGTCTGTGCGAAGGTTCCTGTACGCTGAACGACGAGTTTGGCGCGGTGACCATCGGTAACATTGAGCGCTATATCAACGATAAAGCGTTTGAGATGGGCTGGCGTCCGGACATGACCGGCGTGCGTCAGACGGACAAACGCGTGGCGATCATCGGCGCAGGTCCGGCAGGTCTGGCATGTGCCGACGTGCTGACCCGCAACGGCGTCAAAGCCGTGGTGTTCGATCGTCATCCGGAGATCGGCGGGCTGCTGACCTTCGGTATTCCGGCCTTTAAGCTGGAAAAAGAGGTCATGACCCGCCGTCGCGAAATCTTCACCGACATGGGCATTGAGTTCAAACTGAACATCGAAGTCGGCCGTGATATCCAGATCGACGATCTGCTGAAAGATTACGATGCCGTGTTCCTCGGCGTCGGCACTTATCAGTCGATGCGCGGTGGGCTGGAAAATGAAGACGCTCCGGGCGTGTTTGACGCCCTGCCGTTCCTGATTGCCAACACCAAGCAGATGATGGGCTTTGGTGAAACCCCCGCTGAGCCGTACGTCACGATGGAAGGCAAACGTGTGGTGGTACTGGGCGGCGGTGATACCGCGATGGACTGCGTGCGTACCTCAATCCGTCAGAACGCGACGCACGTTATCTGTGCCTACCGTCGTGACGAAGAGAACATGCCTGGCTCGAAACGCGAAGTGAAAAACGCGCGTGAAGAGGGCGTTGAGTTCCAGTTCAACGTTCAGCCATTAGGCATCGAAGTGAATGCAAACGGCAAAGTCAGCGGCGTGAAGATGGCGCGTACCGAAATGGGTGCACCGGATGCCAAAGGCCGTCGTCGCGCAGAAATCGTGGCAGGCTCCGAGCATGTGGTTCCGGCAGATGCGGTCGTGATGGCATTTGGTTTCCGCCCTCACAGCATGGAGTGGCTGGCGAAACACAGCGTTGAGCTGGATTCCCAGGGCCGCGTGATTGCGCCAGAAGGTAGCGAAAACGCCTTCCAGACCAGCAACCCGAAAATCTTCGCCGGCGGCGATATCGTTCGCGGTTCCGATCTGGTGGTTACAGCAATTGCCGAAGGCCGTAAAGCGGCAGATGGGATCATGAACTACCTGGAAGTGTAAAAGCGAACCGGATGGCGATGCCATCCGGTTTTTTTTATGCGCCGACCAAACTGGCGCGCACTTTCACCACCACTTTCTTAATCTCTTCAATTTCCTTCACCCTACACCCTGGTTTATGCGGTTCGCCGGGCATAAAGATGGCGTACATACCGGGTTTCAAATCAAGCTGCTGCACGCCTTCAATGGCGCTACATAGCTGATAATCCTCCTCAATATGCCTTTCCTCGCAATGTCGCGCAGAGCTAGCTACGCCGTACAGGATGCGTTCGTCGCCCGCCAGCAACAGCTGGATATCGATATACTGCTCGTGCAGCTCCGCTTTTTTCTGCTCTGGTTCCTGCGTGGCGAACGTCATCACGTTCATAAAGATATCGTCGCCTTGCAGTTCATAACGCCCCGGCGCTTTGTCCTGCGGCCAGGCCGCGATGGCCTGTGTCAGCGCCTCCGCCAGCACGGGATGTAATCCCGACAGCGCGCTCGCTTTGCCCATCATCATGATGTTGCTCCTGTAGCCAGTCTTGCCGCGCCCAGTAAACCGGCATCGTGGCGGTAATACGCCGGGCGAAGTTCGACGTGATAAACCGCGGGCTCCTGCGCAAGAAACTTAGCCACCTGCGATAAATATCCCTCAGCCAGCCCGACGCTGCCACCAACGACAACGGTCTGACAATCCGTTACTGCTTTGACATCGGCGATGAGTCGCGCCAGCGTTTGGGCCGAATGAGCGACCAGCGCGCGGGCGGGCTGATGCCCGCGCTGCGCATGGTCGAAGATCGCCTTCGCATCGAGGCCCGCCAGCTCGCCCTGCGCCCAGGCAGCAATCGCCCGACCGGAGGCAATCGCTTCCACACACCCTCTACGACCGCAGCCGCAGATTGGCCCTTGCGGATCGGCCAGCGTATGCCCCAGATGCCCGGCAAGCCCGCCCGCCCCCGTCTGCAACTCACCATTGAGCACCACGCCCCCGCCGACCCCCGTAGAGACGGTGATGAAAACCATATCCGGCGCATTGATGCCAGGCGCATGGTACTCCGCCCACGCCGCAGCCTGCGCATCATTCACCGCCATTGCGGGCAGTCCGGTTATCGACTCCAGCGTCTGTACCAGCGGGAAATGCAGCAGGCCGCCAAGATTGTGGGGATTAATCGACAGCAACGTGCCTTCGCGGATTATCCCCGTCGAGGCGATTGCCACCCGCTGCGCCGCTGACATTATCGGTTCCACCAGCGATTTTAGCGCTGCGCGCAGGGCGTCTGGCGTTTTGCTGGCAGGTGTCGGCTGCTCTCGCCGTTCGCGGATCTGAAAGTCATCGTCGATCAGCGCAGCGGCCAGTTTGGTGCCGCCAATATCGATCGCCAGCGTCGTCATTTCACCGCCTCACGCTCGTTTTTAATACTGCCAAATGGAACGGCGCCGCTGAAAGGTTTACCGTCGATAGCATCGTGAGTACGCAGGGCCTCCGGACGGATCCAGCGCTGTACGCGGGATGGCATATCAAGACCGATCAACAGGATCACCACAAACGTCAGGCCAAATGACAGGGTTCCCAGCGCGGTACCCAGCTCAAGTCGCTGTGCCAGCAGAGCGCCGATAATCGGGGCAATCGCGCCGCCCAGGGCGCCGACATTGTAGGTAAAGCCCAGCCCGGCGGCACGCTGATCCGTGTCGAAATAGCCCCCAATCAGCTTCGGTAAAATCCCGGAAATCCCTTGCCCCAACATCTGCTGGAAGAAGAGCAGCAGGCCCAGCACCCAAATATTTGACCCACCGATGGCGAACACCGGAATAATCAGCAGCTGCGAGGCCAGCAGGCTACAAACGTACGCTCTGCGGGTGCCAAGCCAGTCGCCGAGGAAGCCGCCGACGCAGCAGCCCACCGCCGCACCAAAGCCGCTAAAGAACAGCACATGGGCGACCGTCATCGGATCGTACGCCAGATCCGTTTTCAGATAAGTGGGCAGCAGCGCCTGAATAGGCCACGAGTAGAGGAATGCGAAGAGCACCACGACCATCAGGGTGACACCCGTCGGCCAGCGCTTACCGCTGCTTTGCACCATAAAACTGATAAAGACGCAGGCACACAACAGCCCCAGAATCACCACCAGCCCGGCGTTGTTTAGCTCACCGGCAAAGCAGAACCACAGCGCGATGCCAGCAAACATCGTCATGACGATATTGATCAGGCGGTGCTTGCCGCGATAGAGAATGTCGACCATCGTGCGCACCGGCGCTTTGCCTTCGTGCTTCGCTTTCCAGTCTTCCGCTTCCGGGATGTTTTTACGCAGCCACAGGGCGAAAATGATTGGCAAAATACCGATAAGGAACAGCGCTCGCCAGCCCCACGCGGGAACAACCACGCTGTAAACCTGCGCCGCAACCACGGCACCGACAGAAAAACCGGAGATTAAAAAGCCGCTGGCTTTATTACGCAGATGTTTCGGCCAGCTTTCAATCACATAGGTTGCGCTGGAGCCGTATTCGCCCGCCATACCCATGCCGATCACCATACGGGCAATAAACATGGTGACGTAGCCCGGCGCAAATCCGCACGCCAGCGTGCCGCAGGAGAAGAGAACGATACTGGTGATCATGGCCAGTTTGCGACCGTAGCGATCGCCCATTGCGCCCAGCAGCAAGCCGCCAAACCAGCGCGAGATAAAGGCGGCCGAAATCAGGCTGGCTGCTTCAACCGTCGTTAAACCAAATTCACTTTTGACTTCTGTTAATACCAACGCCATCAATACAAAATCAAAGCCATCAAGCAAATACCCCAGCCAGGCGGCGGAGAATGCGCGCCACTGTGGGCGGGTCAGATGGCGGTACCACGGGATGCTTTGGGTAGAAATACTCATAACACTCTCCCGACGATTTTTTGTCGTATTGCCGGATGGCGGGTTCACCATCCGGCTTACATATCGTGTTTTGTCTTCGCCGGATGCGCTTCGCTTATCCGGCAATGCATTAGCGTTTCTCAGCCAGCAGCTGTTCTGCGAGGGCTTTCAGCTCCGGCAGATACTGCTCTGCCACCGGAGCAAAAGGCTTACGGCATAGCGGAACAGAGACCACGTCCATATAGTGCAGGACGGTTTTCAGGCCACGGAACACGCCGACTTTAATCAGCAAATCGATAACCTTGTTGCACTCGCTTTGCAGATGCTGCGCGGTTGCGTTGTCCCCTTCGCGGATCGCTTTAGCGATCGCCTGATAGCGCGCGCCCATGATGTTGTAAGTGCTGCCGATCCCGCCGTCCGCGCCTGCCAGCAAACCGGAGGCGAAGATCTCGTCGTAGCCGTTATAAAGCACCAGATCCGGATGCGCCCGGCGGATCTGCTCCATCTGGAAGAGATCGCCGGAGGTCTGTTTCAGGGCACCTACACCCGGTAGCGTCACCAGCGTATTGATTTGATCGAGGGATAACTTCACGCCGCTCAGCGCCGGGATGTTGTACACCACCATCGGCAAACCATCCGATGAATCAATGATTGCACGGTAGTGGTCACAATGTTCTTCGAAGCTGAAGGGATAGTAGAAGGGTGTGACCGCCGACACAGCGTCGAAGCCGATACGGCTTGCCGCCGCCGCGAGCTGCTGGCTTTCCGCTGTGCTGACGCAGCCGACATGGGCGATCAGCGTCACTTTGCCCTTGGCCTCTTCTGCCACGATCTCCAGCACCTGCTCGCGCTCGGCGAGGCTTTGTACGAAGGCTTCGCCCGTTGAGCCGCCGACATACAGACCGTCGATTCCCTGTTGAATGTTGAACTGCACCAGGCGGCGCAGACTTTCTTTATCCAGCGCCTGCTGTGAATTAAACGGAGTCAGGAGTGCGGCCATCACGCCACGTAATTGCTTTGCCATAGATACCTCAAGTGGTTATTGATCTGCTTTTTGATATACCTTTATACCTGTTATACCAGATCAAATAAGCAGCACCCCATACAGAACGCTTATATTGCGATCTGCTTCACTAAAGGATCGTTATTTTTTCTTTTTGGATCCCTGGCCGAAGGCGTGCCAGGTGGCGGAAACGCTGTTGAGATGGGTTTGCAGCGCCCGATCGGCTTCATCAGGATCGCGGCGGCGGATGGCGTCAACAATAGCAATATGCTGCTGATAGCTGACATCGTTGTGCTGATACAGCTCGGCGTCGGAGACTTTCGGACGAGCGGCTATCAGCCAGTCGAGCAGCGCGACGTGTATCGCCATAAAGATTGGGTTGCCGGGGATCTCCGCCAGCACGCGGTGGAAATCGACATCCGAGCGGATGAAAAGCGCGTTATCGCTGAGGGACTGGCTGTTAATTTCCAGCGCTTTCGACAGGCGCTCAACCTGTTCGTCCGTGGCGTATTCTGCCGCGTAACGCACCAGGCTGGATTCGAAAAACAGACGCAGCTGTTCAAAGTGGGTAATACCGCCCGGCTGGGTGAGGAAATCTTTCGCCATACCGGAGAGTTCGCTAATGATGGTATCGGCCGAAGGCATCGAGACGCGGGCGCGTTCGCCGTTGTTGATTTGCACCAGGCCTTTTCGCTTCAGGGCGGCCAGCGCTTCACGTACCGATGGGCGGCCCACGTTGAAGAACTCCATCAGCTCACGCTCGGAAGGAAGTTGTTCGCCCTGGGCAAACTCCTGGCGACGGATCATCTGCTCCAGCTCTTCTTCCACCATATCGGAAAGTTTTTTACGCGCCAGCGGGCGACGACGCAAACTGCGACCAAGGGTTTCGGTTGAATTTTCCGCCTGAAGATCAAATGGTTTCATAAAGACTCGGGTCAGAAGAGTGACAATCAGTGACAACGACTCATCATAACACAGGATTTTTGGCTGGGCGAAAAGCCCTGAATAGCAAAACAGGCCCATCGGGCCTGTTCAATTATTTCACAACGCGTAACGCTGGACGGCCACCGCGCGGCGGCGGATCGTCATCAGGGTCGTTGTCATTGTCGTGATCGGGCTTATCGCCGTCGATAATGGACATCACCGTTTCGCTTTCGCTGGCGGTAGAACCGTCTTCATCGTTGAGGCTGGCGACATCTTCGTCATACGCCGCTTCCGGCTCAAACATCGTACCTGCACCGTTTTCACGCGCATAGACTGCCAGCACGGCAGCGAGCGGAACAGAGACCTGACGCGGTACGCCGCCGAAACGCGCGTTGAAGCGCACTTCGTCGTTTGCCAGCTCAAGATTACCCACCGCGCGTGGCGCGATGTTCAAAACGATCTGACCATCACGCGCGTATTCCATCGGAACGCTCACGCCCGGCAACGTCACATCCACTACCAGGTGCGGCGTAAGCTGGTTGTCCAGCAGCCATTCATAGAAGGCACGCAGCAGATACGGACGGCGTGGAGATAGCTGTGACATTTCCACAATCGTTAACCTCGACCAAGACGCATTTCGCGTTCCGGTTCTGTCAGAGAAGCAAGGAAAGAGTCGCGCTCAAATACGCGAGTCATGTAGCCTTTCAGCTCTTTCGCGCCAGGACCGCTGAACTCTACGCCCAGAGCCTGCAGACGCCACAGCAGCGGAGCCAGGTAGCAATCTACCAGACTGAACTCGTCGCTCAGGAAGAACGGCTTTTGACCGAATACCGGCGCAATGGCCAGCAGTTCTTCACGCAGTTGCTTACGGGCAGCGTCTGCTTCTGAGGATGAACCGTTCACAATGACGTTCATCAGGGTGTACCAGTCTTTCTCGATACGCTGCATGTACAGGCGGCTTTCACCACGCGCAACCGGATAAACCGGCATCAGCGGCGGATGAGGGAATCGCTCATCCAGATATTCCATAATGATGCGGGATTCCCACAGGGTCAGCTCGCGATCCACCAGCGTTGGTACGCTCTGGTTCGGGTTGAGATCGATCAGATCCTGAGGTGGGTTATCCTTTTCCACATGCTCGATCTCAAAACTGACACCTTTCTCGGCCAGCACGATACGAACCTGATGGCTATAAATGTCAGTAGGACCAGAAAACAGCGTCATTACCGAACGTTTGTTGGCAGCGACAGCCATGAAAACCTCCAGGTATATTCAGAATATTACTGCTACCGGCCCGTGGGCCAGCCAGATGATTTGTTACCCATCCCAGGAACAAACTCAATCGCTCAAAAATCGAACAAAAGTGGTGTATTCACTGACATTTGGGCAGAAAATTGGATGATAGTTTACCAGATTTTGCAGGGTTTGTGGTGAGGGGATTCTGGAAATGCTGAAAAAGAGCTGATAATCAAATAAATACTGTGGATAACCGTCGGATTATCCATAAAAAAAACCCGCCGAAGCGGGTTTTTCGCCAATCTTTCTGCCGAAGCAGAAAATAGATTAACGTTTGGAGAACTGAGGACGACGACGTGCTTTACGCAGGCCGACTTTCTTACGTTCAACTTCACGAGCATCACGAGTAACGAAGCCAGCTTTACGCAGTTCGCCACGCAGGGACTCGTCGTACTCCATCAGAGCGCGGGTGATACCGTGACGGATCGCACCAGCCTGACCAGAAGTACCACCACCTTTAACGGTGATGTACAGATCGAATTTCTCAACCATATCAACCAGTTCCAGCGGCTGACGAACTACCATGCGGGCAGTTTCACGACCGAAGTACTGTTCCAGAGAACGTTGGTTGATTACGATTTTACCACTGCCCGGTTTGATGAACACGCGAGCGGCGGAGCTTTTGCGGCGACCAGTGCCGTAGTATTGATTTTCAGCCATTGCCTATAATCCCGATTAGATGTCAAGAACTTGCGGTTGCTGTGCCGCGTGGTTGTGCTCGTTGCCTGCGTAAACTTTCAGTTTACGGTACATAGCACGACCCAGCGGGCCTTTTGGCAGCATGCCTTTAACCGCGATTTCAATCACACGCTCAGGACGGCGGGCAATCATCTCTTCAAAGGTCGCTTCTTTGATACCACCGATGTGGCCGGTGTGGTGGTAATACATTTTGTCTTCGCGCTTGTTGCCGGTTACAGCAACTTTTTCTGCGTTCAGAACGATGATGTAATCACCAGTATCAACGTGCGGAGTGTATTCCGCTTTGTGCTTACCGCGCAGGCGACGAGCCAGTTCGGAAGCAAGACGACCCAGAGTTTTACCGGTCGCGTCAACAACATACCAGTCGCGTTTTACGGTTTCTGGTTTAGCTGTAAAAGTTTTCATTAAAAGCTTACCCAAATAATAAGTTACACGTTGGTGAACACCCAAACGTTTAGTCAGTTGAGGCTCACACGACAAAGTCCGGCAAACCTACCCCTTCGAATAGCCTGTGCCAGCACATAGAAAGTTTTGGGAAAAAAACCTTCTCGTAACGTGGGGTCGCAAGATTATAGAGAAGTCGAGGTCAAAGATCGACCCTTAAATGTGATTAGTCGCAAGGTTTTCGCTGGGGTATTGCCGGGTGGCGACTACGCCTTCCCCGGCCTGCGGCACGGTGCGGCATTTACGGCATGTGCGCGCGTTTCAAATACTCTTCGCTCTGCATTTCCTGCAAACGCGACAAACAACGCTGGAACTCAAACTTCAGCCGCTCGCCCTGGTAGACCTCATAGAGCGGCACGGCGGCGCTCACCACCAGCTTCACATGACGTTCGTAAAACTCATCTACCAGCGCGATAAAGCGGCGGGCTTCACTCTCCATCAGCGGCGTCATCACCGGCACATCAAACAGCATTACCGTATGAAACAGGCGCGAGAGCGCGATGTAGTCGTGCTGGCTGCGGGCATCGATGCACAGCGTGGCAAACGAAACCGCCAGCGTCTGGTTTTCGACCCCCAGGGTTGGCAGAGGACGATGATTAATTTCCAGCTCTGGGGCTGTATCGCGATTAGCGCCTGCCAGAGCCAGCCAGAGATTGTCCATCTTACCGCGCGTCTCTTCGTCTAAGGGTGAGAGCCACAGATGCGCCTGGGTCAGCGTGCGCAGACGATAATCTACGCCCGCATCGACATTCATAATGTCGCAGTGTTCTTTGATTGCCTCGATGGCCGGCAGGAAACGCGCACGCTGCAAACCGTTGCGATAGAGATCGTCCGGCGGAATGTTAGACGTCGCCACCAGCGTAATGCCCCGCGCAAACAGCGCTTTCATCAGGCCGCCCAGCAGCATGGCGTCGGTGATATCCGAGACGAAAAACTCATCGAAACACAAAACGTCGGTTTCGGCTTTAAAACGCTCGGCGATGATATCCAGCGGATCGGTATGACCTTGCAGCGCGTTAAGCTCTTCGTGGACGCGCAGCATAAAGCGGTGGAAGTGCAGACGCTGTTTACGCGTGCCCGGCAGGCTCTGATAAAACATGTCCATTAGCCAGGTTTTCCCCCGGCCCACGCCGCCCCACATATATAAGCCGCGAACGGGCGCTGCGGTCTGTGGCTCTTTTTTTCCCAACAATCGGCCAAATGCCGCTTTCAGTCCGCCGCTCTGTGCGGGGGCGGGCATCTGCTGAGTCAATTCCTGGTAGATCACATTCAGGCGATTAACGGCTTCACGCTGAACGTCGTCGGGCTGATGAGTGCCCTCATCAAGGGCCTGTTTGTAACGCGATGTGGGGGACAGATTTTGCATAATCTTGTTGTTATTCCTTCAATTAAACCTCACCAGTGGGCGCGACTGGCGAAAAAAAGGCCGTTCTACAGTACGCGATGATGCGTCAGGATTCCACTTCTGAAGAAATAGCGGTTATAGTGGCATAATCAGGCACAGGCAGGAGCCGAGCCACTACCCTACGGAACAACAAGACAACGGGAGAAGTTCATGACCTGGGAATATGCGCTAATTGGTTTAGTCGTCGGTATCGCCATCGGTGCCGTGGCCATGCGTTTTGGTAATCGCAAATTGCGTCAGCAACAGTCGCTGCAGTATGAACTGGAAAAGAACAAAGCTGAGCTGGAAGAGTATCGTGAAGAGCTGGTCAGCCACTTTGCCCGTAGCGCCGAACTGCTGGACAATATGGCGACCGATTACCGTCAGCTGTATCAGCACATGGCAAAAAGCTCCAGCAGCCTGCTGCCGGAACTGAGCGGTGACACCAACCCGTTCCGCAACCGTCTGGCGGAGTCTGAAGCCGGTAACGATCAGGCACCGATTCAAATGCCGCGTGATTACTCTGACGGTGCATCCGGCCTGCTGCGCGGTGGCGTAAAACGCGATTAATTGCACATCTACGATTTATTTCACGGGCGCACACCTCGCGCCCGTCCTTTCTTTCCCTTCCCAGCTATTATTTAGTCAATTACCTCATTGTTCAGTGGTTTGAAATTCAATAACATCAGACTGTTTTTGGGCCGATTTTCCTTTACTCCAGGCAACGAGAGCCAGCATCAATGAAGAAAAAAAACCAGCTGTTAAGCGCGATAGCGTTAAGTGTCGGGTTATCTTTGACGGCGTCCTGGCCTGCGGCCGCGGCGCTTCCTTCGCAAGTGCCTGGTGCGGCTGCCATTCCGAGCCTGGCGCCGATGCTTGAAAAAGTGCTGCCTGCGGTTGTAAGCGTGAAGGTGGAAGGCACCGCCGCGCAAAGCCAGCGCGTGCCGGAAGAGCTAAAAAAATACTTTGGCGAAGAAGGCCCGGACCAGCCAGCGCAACCTTTTGAAGGGCTTGGCTCCGGCGTGGTGATCGACGCGGCGAAAGGCTACGTGTTGACCAACAACCACGTCATCAGCCAGGCCGACAAAATCAGTGTGCAAATGAACGATGGTCGTGAGTTTGACGCCAAACTGATTGGCGGCGATGACCAGAGCGACATCGCGCTGCTGCAAATACAAAACCCCAGCAATCTGACGCAAATTGTGATCGCCGACTCCGATAAACTGCGCGTCGGCGATTTTGCCGTGGCCGTCGGTAACCCGTTTGGCTTAGGCCAGACCGCGACCTCCGGGATTGTCTCAGCGCTTGGCCGCAGCGGGCTGAACCTTGAAGGGCTGGAGAACTTTATCCAGACCGACGCCTCCATTAACCGCGGCAACTCCGGCGGTGCCCTGCTGAACCTGAACGGCGAGCTGATCGGGATTAACACCGCGATCCTCGCACCGGGCGGCGGCAGCATCGGCATCGGTTTCGCCATTCCCAGCAATATGGCGAAAACCCTGGCGCAACAGCTGATTGAGTCCGGCGAAATCAAACGCGGGCTGTTGGGTATTAAAGGCATGGAGATGAGCGCTGATATTGCGAAAGCGTTCAATCTTAACGTCCAGCGCGGGGCGTTCGTCAGCGAAGTGCTGGCCAATTCCGGCTCGGCGAAGGCAGGCGTGAAATCGGGTGATGTGATTGTAAGCCTGAACGGTAAACCGCTGAGCAGCTTTGCGGAACTGCGCTCGCGCATCGCCACCACAGAGCCAGGCACCAAAGTGAAACTCGGCCTGCTGCGCGACGGTAAACCGCTCGACGTGGAAGTGACACTGGATAAGAGCACCTCTGCATCGGCCAGCGCCGAGCTAATCGCCCCTGCCCTGCAAGGCGCGGCGCTGAGTGACGGTCAGCTCAAAGACGGCACCAAAGGCATCACCATTGAAAGCGTCGAGAAGAGCAGCCCGGCCGCACAGGCTGGCTTGCATCAGGATGATGTGATCATCGGGGTGAACCGCAACCGCGTGCAGTCGATTGCAGAAATGCGCAAAGTGCTGGAGAGCAAACCGACGGTGATTGCGCTGCAAATTGTTCGCGGCAACGACACGCTTTACATCTTATTACGCTAAGCACTGACCCCGGACATCACCGCTGCGTGTGATGTCCGGATAAGTCATGTTATGCTGCAACCGTTTCTCAATTAACGACGCCCGCATCATGGTTCTTAAGCTATTTCGCTCCGTCGCCATCGGATTGGTCGTTGGCGGTTTATTACTGGCTGCAATGCCCTCATTACGTCAGTTCAATAAGCTGGCGGCGCCTCAGTTCGACAGTACGGATGAGACGCCAGTGAGTTACAACCAGGCCGTTCGCCGGGCGGCACCCGCCGTGGTGAACGTCTATAACCGCGGCCTCAACAGTTCCGCCAATAATCAGTTGGAGATCCGCACCCTCGGTTCCGGCGTAATTATGGACGAGCGCGGCTACATCATTACCAACAAGCACGTTATCAACGACGCCGATCAGATTATTGTGGCGTTGCAGGATGGCCGCGTTTTTGAAGCCCTGCTGGTCGGTTCGGATAGCCTGACGGATCTGGCGGTACTGAAAATTACCGCCAGCGGTGGCTTGCCGGTGATTCCGATTAACCGTAAGCGCACGCCGCATATCGGCGACGTGGTGATGGCAATCGGTAACCCCTATAACCTGGGCCAGACCATCACCCAGGGGATTATCAGCGCCACCGGTCGTATTGGCCTGAATCCATCAGGACGACAGAATTTCCTGCAGACGGATGCCTCCATCAACCACGGGAACTCGGGCGGCGCGCTGGTGAACTCCCTCGGCGAACTGATGGGCATCAACACCCTCTCCTTTGATAAGAGCAACGACGGCGAAACGCCGGAAGGCATCGGTTTTGCGATCCCCTTCCAGCTGGCGACCAAAATCATGGACAAGCTGATCCGCGACGGTCGCGTGATCCGTGGCTACATTGGGATTGGTGGACGTGAAATCGCGCCGCTGCATACGCAGGGTGGCGGTATCGATCAAATTCAGGGCATCGTCGTGAACGAAGTCACTCCAGGTGGCCCGGCTGCGGCGGCAGGACTGCAGGTTAATGACGTGATTGTGTCGGTGAACGGTATCCCGGCAGTATCCGCGCTGGAGACAATGGACCAGGTGGCAGAGATTCGCCCGGGTTCTATCATTCCGGTGGAAGTCATGCGTAATGATAAGAAGCTGACCATTCAGGTCACTATTCAGGAATACCCGTCCACCAACTAAGCGGCATAAAAAAACCGGAGCCATGGCTCCGGTTTTTTATCACCAGGCATTCGCTTACTTGTTAACGAACTCTTCGCCCAGGGTGATATCTTTCTTCAGTGTATCAAGCATGCCTTCCATCGCTTGTTGTTCAAACGCGCTCAGCTTGCCGATTGACTGACGTTCTTCAACGCCGTTTTTACCCAGCAGCAGCGGCTGTGAGAAGAAGCGGGCGTGCTCGCCGTCACCTTCCACATACGCACATTCCACTACGCCTTTCTCGCCTTGCAGCGCGCGAACCAGAGACAGACCAAAACGTGCAGCCGCCTGGCCCATAGACAGGGTTGCAGAACCGCCACCCGCCTTCGCTTCCACCACTTCGGTGCCCGCGTTCTGGATGCGTTTGGTCAGGTCAGCCACTTCCTGCTCGGAGAAGCTCACGCCTGGGATCTGGGACAGCAGTGGCAGGATTGTCACGCCAGAGTGACCACCGATAACCGGCACTTCGATGTCGGAAGGCTGTTTGCCTTTCAGTTCAGCCACGAAGGTATTGGAACGGATGATGTCCAGCGTGGTCACGCCAAACAGTTTGTTCTTATCGTAAACGCCGGCTTTTTTCAGCACTTCTGCTGCGATAGCAACCGTGGTGTTGACCGGGTTAGTGATGATACCGATACAGGCTTTCGGGCAGGTTTCTGCGATCTGCTGGACCAGGTTCTTCACGATACCGGCGTTGACGTTGAACAGATCGGAACGGTCCATACCAGGCTTACGTGCAACACCCGCGGAGATCAGCACGACGTCTGCGCCTTCGAGCGCCGGGCGTGCGTTTTCACCGGAGAAGCCTTTGATTTTCACAGCTGTTGGGATGTGGCTCAGGTCAACCGCCACACCTGGGGTTACCGGAGCAATATCATACAGAGAGAGTTCTGAGCCTGAAGGCAGTTGGGTTTTCAGTAGTAGGGCAAGCGCCTGGCCGATACCACCAGCAGCGCCGAGGACTGCAACTTTCATCCTAAACTCCTTATTATGGTTAACTTTAATATCTGTTACTCCGTTGCGGCGACATTAATTCAGCAGGTAAATAATTACAATTTTCGTAGCTAAAGAATTTGAGGTCACGCGTCTTTCACCTTTGCCAGAATGCTTCCAGCAAACTGCGGCAACGAAGTAGCCAATCAAGACGGTGGTTACAATACACCCTCACTCGCCAGCAAAACAACATCATTTTGATAACATTTAATTTACTTTTAAGGTTATTTACGCGCCGTGATGTAGGCATGTTTTCTGATAACGAAATTTGATAAAATCACTCCCTTTCATAACATTATTTCAGCCTGGTTCAAGGCAGAATATTTGCATAAAAATTCATCCACATGCATAATAATGTTGTTTCTATCGTCATATTCCGGGTGACTTATGCGAAGCTCGTCAAAACAAGAAGAATTAGTGAAGGCGTTTAAAGCCCTGCTCAAAGAAGAGAAATTCAGTTCTCAGGGAGAGATTGTTCTGGCTTTACAGGAACAAGGTTTCGAGAACATTAATCAGTCGAAAGTCTCCCGTATGCTCACCAAGTTTGGCGCGGTGCGTACTCGCAACGCCAAAATGGAAATGGTCTACTGCCTGCCCGCCGAGCTGGGCGTGCCGACCACCTCCAGCCCGCTGAAAAACCTGGTGCTGGATATTGATTACAACGACGCGGTGGTCGTGATCCACACAAGCCCGGGTGCGGCGCAGTTAATCGCCCGCCTGCTCGATTCACTGGGTAAAGCGGAAGGGATCCTCGGCACCATCGCGGGGGATGACACCATCTTTACTACGCCAGCGAACGGTTTTTCCGTTAAAGATCTCTACGAAGCTATCCTGATGCTGTTCGAACAGGAGCTGTAATCCCCTTCCCTGCTGCTCAGGCAGCGGGGAATGTTCTGCCCCCCGCCTTGTTTACGTCCTCATTCTGTTGTGCTTACTTTTGCAAATAGTGCTTTTACCTGCCTCTTTTCATTCATCCAGCGAATGATCTATCAACAGATCGCACAAAAAATCAAAGTTCGTTATGTCTATGATTTACTTATATATCGGCTATCTTTGTGACCAAAAAACGGTCAATTCTATGCATTTTAGTTATAAAAACGTGACCAGTTAACACGTAATTACCCACGAAACAATTAGCGTGGTATTAATATTTAGCGTGATTAGTGTATACTTGATTTTGTGATGAGGGTCACGAAACGAAAGACCCCAATAAATTCGACGAGGTAAACAATCATGAAAATCAAAACAACTGTAGCGGCTCTGAGCGTCCTGTCTGTCCTGTCATTCGGTGCATTTGCTGCCGACTCTATCAACGCTGATCAGGCACAATCTCGCCAGGCCATCGGCACCGTTTCCGTAGGTGCAATCGGTACGTCTCCGATGGACATGCACGAAATGCTGAATAAAAAAGCCGAAGAGCAGGGTGCGTCTTCTTATCGCATCATCGAAGCGCGTTCTGGTGACCACTGGCACGCAACGGCTGAGCTGTACAAATAAGTTTTATCAATAGTAAGTAGTATCGACATTATCAACTCAACGGCACCAGGCATAAAAATAGCGGTATAACCCTTCTCGCCGTCGAGGAAACACATTCAGGAGTACGACTATGAACACCAAATTAATCATCGCAACCCTAGGCTTAGCTTCCGTTCTCTCTTTCGGTGCCAGCGCAGCTGTGCATCAGGTGAATTCTGAGCAAGCGCAAAACCTGCAATCAATGGGTAGTGTATCCGTATCTTCCGTCGCGGGTTCTCCGATGGATATCCGCCAGGAACTGGCGGCTAAAGCTGAAAAAGCAGGCGCAAGCAGCTATCGTGTCACCGAGCTAAATCAGGGTGACCACTGGCATGCGACGGCTGAGCTGTACAAATAAACCCTCGTCGTATCTCATCATACGACTTGCCCCTGACGCTTTGTCAGGGGCTTTTTTATGTCTGAAATCAGTGACGAACGTTAAAGCGTAGTTGCCCTTCCAGCTCCTCTTCCGCCTCGTCAAACAGCAGAACCAGTGCGCCAAAGCGTCGGCGTAGCTTATCCGGCAGGTGGATAAACTCCAGCTCCAGCGGCATGGGTAAGACATCGCCAATCACCACGTCCCACAGCGAATCCAGATCCGTTACCTTTGTCTGTTCTAACCCAAATGTGCGACAAAATTCGCGGTAAAAGTCTTCCTGACTGTCGATTTCATCAAAATCAAACGTATAGATATTCATTGCCCGCCACCCCGTCCAGAAAGGCGGCCTGCGCCGCCCTGACGATAATTATAATCCCCCGATATGCAGGGTTTTAACTTCCAGAAACTCTTCCAGCCCAAGAACCGATCCTTCCCGACCCAATCCCGACTCTTTCACACCGCCGAATGGGCCGAGTTCGGTCGAGACCGCACATTCGTTAATGCCGATCATGCCGCTCTCAATCGCCTGCGACACGCGGAAAACGCGCGAAAGATTTTGCGTATAGAAGTAAGCCGCCAGGCCAAACGGCGTGTTGTTCGCACGCTGGATCACCTCTTCTTCTGAGGTAAAGCGGAAACAGGCGGCAACCGGGCCAAAGGTCTCTTCCTCAGCCAGCTTCATCCCTTCGTGACACTCGCCCAACACGGTTGGCTGCCAGAAATTACCGCCGAGCGAATGCGCTTTACCGCCCGCCAGCACCGTTGCACCTTTTGCGACCGCATCCTCAACGTGTTCGCGCACTTTATTCACCGCAGCAGGTTCAATCAGCGGCCCCACCACCACGCCCTCTTCCAGGCCGTTCCCCACTTTCAGAGCGTTTACCGCATCAGCGAGTTTGGTCACAAAGGCGTCGTAGATGGATTCCTGAATATAGAACCGGTTCACGCTGACACACACCTGCCCGGCGTTACGGAATTTATTGGCAATCGCCCCTTTCACGGCAGCATCAATATCAGCATCGTCAAAGACGATATACGGCGCATTGCCGCCCAGCTCCATGGAGACTTTTTTCATGGTTTCTGCGGCATTACGCACCAGCGTTTTGCCCACGGCAGTCGAACCGGTAAACGAGATTTTCCGCACATCGTGGCTGGCCATGATGGCATCGCTGATCTCGTGGGTGTTCCCGGCGACGGCGTTGAGCACGCCATCAGGGACACCGGCTTTTTTCGCCAGCGTCAGCAGCGCAAAAGCGCTGAGCGGTGTGTTGTTAGCGGGTTTAATGACGCCGGTGCAGCCTGCGGCCAACGCCGGGCCGAGTTTGCGGGTCAGCATCGCCATCGGGAAATTCCACGGCGTGATCGCCGCCACTACGCCGATGGGTTCGCGGGTCGCCAGAATGCGTGAGCCGGGTTTGATGGGGGGGATGATTTCGCCGTTAGCGCGTTTCGCCTGCTCAGCAAACCACTGGATAAAGCTGGCGGCGTATTCGACTTCGCCTTCCGCCTCTTTTAGCGGTTTGCCTTGTTCGGTGGTCATCAACCGTCCAAGCCAGCTTTTGTTCTCAATGATCAGTTCGTACCAGCGGTACAGGATCGCCGAACGCTCTTTCGCCGTTTTCGCTCGCCACGCCGGGAAGGCGCGACTGGCTGCCGCGATAGCCTCTTCGGTCTCTTTTTTACCTGCTTTTGCGACTTTCGCGACGACATCGCCCGTGGCCGGGTTGAGCACATCAAAAGTGGTATCCAGCGTTTTCCATATGCCGTCTACCAGATATCCGGTTTGAAAAAGCGCATTGTCCTGGAGTGCCTGGGTGGTCATGTGTCCTCCTGATCTGGGTTTAAGAGCCTGCCAGAATAAGTATAGCCACAAAAAAACCGACGCTTTTGGCGTCGGTTTTTACGGTGTGTTTGTCGGCTGTGCAGAGCCAACTAGCTGTCGGTAAGTGTATTCTGATACCGATGCAGCACATCCGTCAGTCTCTGTACCGGTTCCGTCACTTGCCGCGGCGCTTCCCAGACCCGCAGTTTCTCCTGGTAGATGTTTAACTCTTCCAGTAACTGGCCAAAGTAGCGGCGGCGCTTATCGTCCGACGAGGCCGAAATCACATGATCCGCCGTGCGACGCAGCTGGCGGTGAAATGCCGACAGATCATCGTTGATCGGAATCGGTGCATTGCGCAGACGCTGGTGCGCGATGATCATCGTCAGCGCCAGGCGGAACTTGGCAATATCGCCAGGGAATTTCGTCAGCAGTAAAAACAGCTGCTGATACAGAGCCGGCAGATGGTTCTCTTTGCGACGCGCGGTGTTGGTGGTCATCGCAGATACCGCCGCCGAGACAAACTGGTTCAGCAGCACACGTCCGGTACGCGCATGGGAGTTATCGCGCACCAGCAGGATGACCATCATCGCCAGGAAACAGCCCACCAGCTGGCCTAACGCGCTGTCGAGGAACTGGCTGAAGTGAAAGGTCATCGGGTTATCCAGCACCAGAATGTTGATCGTACTGGCGAGTGCCCCCAAAGATCCGAGACGACGCTTCTGCACTTCAATCCCGATAAAGAACGCCAGCACCGCAAGACTGATACACAGCAGCAGCATACTTTGCTGGGTGGAGGGCAGCACCACGAGGAAATAGAACGCCCCGATGGGGAGCGCCGCGAGCGCGCCATACAGAAAATCGACCGCCACCATACGTGGATTTGGTAAACGCATCGCCAGCGAAGTTACTACCGCAATCATCACCATCGCGCTTGCACCTGACGTCCAGCCCGTCCACAGCCAGAAGAGCGTACCGAGCACACACGCGATAGTCGTACGCCAGAAGTTCACCATCGCATGGTGGCGCTCTGCCGACTCGGCTTTGATGACCACTTCGCTTCGTAGAATTTCCTCTTCAATAGCGCTGATTTTGGTATTACTGATCACGCCGCGTTTGAGGAGCAGATAGCGCGTCGCCGCACCTACCCAGCTGTAAATGGTAACAGGCGTGTCGCGCTCACCGGTCCAGACAATGACCCGACGCATTCTCTTCAGCTGTTTACGCACATCCTGCACCGTTTCGACGGATTCTGCGAACAGCTCACGGAAGGTATCCGTGACCGCCTCGGGACGGGTATTTTGAATCAGGTAGGTTTCACAAGCCTGGGTGATCAGCGTCAGGGAGACGGTGTTGATCGCTTTAAGGCGTCGGTTAGCGCGCGCCCAGCGGGAGGATTCCATATTCAGGTTGCTGCGCATCCCTTCCAGCGCCGTGCTGCGACGCACCAGTGCGCTCCAGGCGTTGTCCACCTCTTCACTGTCGCCGTGTTTAATACACAGCTGCATCAGTTGATACTGGGCAACAATCAGCGCATCCAGCTCGCGATCGACTTCCTGCTTGATGGAGCGCGGCGAGAAAAGCAGATCGGCAACGATCGCACAGACAATCCCGATGACAATCTCACTGCAACGCTCAAGAGCAAACTGCGGCGCAAGCAGGGGTTCACTCTGAATGGTGATCACAATGATCAGCGCGGTATAACCGGATAAGCCCCAGGCGTAGGAGTTCTCCACCTTCACCAGCGAGGAAACCCAGGTACAAAAACCCGCCCAGATACAGCACACCATCAGCATCATTAGCGGAGAGCGAATCATGGTGATAATGATCGTCAGTGCCGCGATACAGCCGATAAACGTCCCGGCGATACGCAGCATCCCGCGATAACGGATGGCACCCGAGTAGGGTTCGCCGCCCGCCGCGAAGGCCGGGCCCGCAGCAACAATCGCCGCCGTCAGCACCGCCCAACGCGGAGTTTCCAGCTGGAAGTGAAAACCGACAAACAGTGCCAGTACGATGGCGCACGCCAGCTTAATGGCGAAGCGAACGTGCTGGGTGGCGATGGTGAAAATGCCCATCACAATTAACCAATCTCACGCAGACGATGCGCGATTTTACGGAACAGGGAGTCGTTGTTGCCGTTACGATCTTTCTCACCGGTGATCACCACCGTCGCCGTGGTGCCGGCCGGCCACAGGTTGCCCTGCTCGTCATCGAGACGAATACGCACCGGCACACGCTGCGCCAGACGAACCCACTCAAGATTAGAATCAACCGTTGCCATCCCTTTGGTATCGCGGGTGGCGCTGGAGTTGGTGACGCCTGCGGCCACGCTGTCCACCGTGCCTTTAAGCACGCGGTTGCTGCCCAGCGGCGTGATTTCGGCGCGATAGCCTGGACGTACCCCTTCCAGTTTGGTCTCTTCCATGTAGGCGAGAATATAGAAAGAGTGCTGTTTCACCAGCGCCACGGCGGTGGAGCCGCGAGTGATAAATTCACCGGTATAGACGTTGAGGTTGGTCACCCAGCCGTCAGACGGCGCACGGATCACCGTACGTTCCAGATCCAGTTTCGCCAGGTCGCGTGTCGCTTCGGCTTTTGCCTGCTGATGCAGAACGGTTTGCAATACATTGTTAGACTGGTCAATCTCTTCACGAGACATGGCCTGTACGCCCAGCTGGTTACGTCGTCCGGCTTCACGGCGTTTTTCCGTGGCCAGCGCCCGATAGTAGGCGACGTCTGCTTCAGCCTCTTCGAGGGCTTTCTGGTAGCGAGGCTGATCGATGGTGAAAAGCACCTGATCTTTTTTCACCAGTTCGTTATCACGCACATTAACCGCGGTGATAAGCCCGGCGACGTCAGGGGCAATGGCCACCACATCCGCACTGAAACGCGCGTCACGCGTCCAGGGTGACTCGGTGTAAAACACCCAGGCGCGGAAAATTGCGATGAACGCCAGGACCACCAGCGCCACGGTGATGGCGGTACGGGAGATATTTCTTGTTAGTGTTTTCACATCTACCTCAGACAAACATGCGCGATACAAGCCAGAACAGGCAGCAATACAGCGCGGTATTAAACAGTGCAGGGTGCCAGACAAAATCGTAGATGCCGGTTGGAACCAGCACCTTGCGCACCAGCCAGAAAATCGCCAGTGATAAAATTAGTTCGAAGAAAATCGGTGGGAACGATAAACCGAACACCACGATAACGGGAAACAGACTCATGTTGACCTTGATTTGAACGCGTGCAGGCGACAGTTTTTGTTTAGCTCACACCATCGCAGAAGGGCAAGAAAAGCCGGGCGGGAATGGTGAAGCTGTTATGTCAGTAATAATATATTAACGTAACTGTTATGCTGTTATCTATAATATGTGATCTAAATCACTTTTAAGCCAGAGTGAACAATGGAACGTTTAAAGCGCATGTCAGTGTTTGCCAAAGTCGTCGAATTTGGCTCCTTTACCGCCGCTGCCCGACAGCTTCAGATGAGTGTTTCATCCATCAGCCAGACGGTGTCGAAACTGGAAGATGAGCTTCAGGTCAAGCTGCTCAACCGCAGCACCCGCAGCATTGGGCTGACGGAGGCGGGAAAAATCTATTACCAGGGCTGTCGTCGGATGTTGCACGAAGTCCAGGACGTGCACGAGCAACTCTATGCCTTCAATAACACCCCCATCGGCACGCTGCGGATCGGGTGTTCTTCAACTATGGCACAAAATGTCCTCGCCAGTATGACGGCGGAAATGCTCAAAGAGTATCCAGGTCTGGCGGTAAATTTGGTCACCGGCATCCCGGCGCCAGACCTGATCGCCGACGGTCTGGACGTCGTGATCCGCGTCGGTGCGCTGCAGGATTCCAGCCTGTTCTCCCGTCGCCTGGGCAGTATGCCGATGGTCGTCTGCGCCTCTAAAAACTATCTGGCGCAGTTTGGCGTGCCGGAAAAACCAGCCGATCTGAGCAATCACTCCTGGCTTGAGTACAGCGTGCGTCCGGATAACGAGTTTGAGCTGATTGCCCCGGAAGGGCTGTCGACCAAACTGCTGCCACAGGGGCGGTTCGTGACGAACGATCCCATGACCATCTCCCGCTGGCTGGTCGCCGGGGCAGGCATCGCCTACGTGCCGTTGATGTGGGTGATCAATGAGATCAACAGCGGTGAGCTGGAGATCCTCTTCCCGCGCTACCAGTCCGATCCTCGTCCGGTGTATGCCCTCTATACGGAAAAGGACAAACTGCCGCTCAAGGTCCAGGTCTGTATTAACTATCTGACGGACTATTTTGTGGAAGTGGCGGAGCTTTATCAGGGAATGCGGGGCAGAAGAAAAGAGTAAGCCACCCCGTAAATGCAGAGAGGTCAAATGATTATTGGAATTTGGCCTCTGCCCTCCTGTCAGAGATAAATATCTCCAGTCCTTTCCGGCGAAATTAAGATATTTCACTGAGTTCTATTAATAATGGCGAATTGACATATTTGCCTTGTGACCTTTATCGTACTCATTGTCTGAAACCTGTTCTACGCAAATATCAGACGGTTATAGAGTTGTTAAATAAATACTTCATAAAAATAACGTTTCTCAGGATTTTGTTTAAACAAGGAATAAATATGAATCTATTCGAACAAACACCGCCTTCACGCAGGCGCTACGGACTCGCCGCGTTCATTGGGTTGATCGCCGGGATTGTCTCCGCCTTTGTCAAATGGGGCGCCGAAGTTCCTCTTCCTCCGCGCAGTCCAACCGATTTATTCAGCGCCGCATGCGGGCCAGAGCAATTAATCAGAGCCGCCAGCCAAATTGATTGCTCACGTAATTTCCTGAATCCACCCTATGTATTTCTCCGCGACTGGCTGGGCGTCGTCGATCCTAACGCTGCGGTTTATACATTTGCCGGACATATATTCAACTGGGTTGGCGTGACACATATTATTTTCTCAATCGTGTTCGCCGTAGGCTATTGCGTTGTTGCGGAAGTCTTTCCGAAAATAAAGCTCTGGCAGGGTTTATTCGCCGGGGCATTAGCGCAGCTATTTGTTCATATGATTTCGTTCCCGCTGATGGGGCTGACACCGCCACTGTTTGATCTTCCGTGGTACGAGCACGTTTCCGAGATAGTGGGTCACCTGATCTGGTTCTGGTCGATTGAAATTATCCGTCGCGATTTACGTAACCGCATCACTCGCGAGCCCGATCCTGAGGTGCCGCTAAACAGCGCGCGATAAGCGTCGCAAAAAAATGGCGCGCCTTTTCAGACGCGCCATTTTTTCAATAAGACTTCAGGTCAGGCGGTACCGCCGACGGTCAGATTATCCACTTTCAGCGTCGGCTGACCGACGCCCACCGGCAGGCTCTGGCCTTCTTTACCGCAGACGCCCACGCCTTTATCCAGCTTCAGATCGTTACCCACCATCGAAATCTGCTGCATCGCCTCGATACCGGAGCCAATCAGCGTAGCGCCTTTCACCGCTTTGGTGACTTTGCCTTTTTCAATCAGATAGGCTTCGGACGTCGAGAAGACAAACTTGCCGGAGGTGATATCCACCTGGCCACCACCGAAGTTTGGCGCGAAGATCCCGTAATCCACGGATTCGATGATCTCCTGCGGCGTCGATTTGCCTGCGAGCATATAGGTGTTGGTCATACGCGGCATCGGCAGATGTGCGTAGGATTCGCGACGCCCGTTCCCGGTTGGCGCAACGCCCATCAGACGCGCGTTGAGTTTGTCCTGCATGTAACCTTTCAGAATGCCGTTTTCGATCAGTACGTTGTACTGCCCCGGCGTCCCTTCATCATCGATAGAGATAGAACCGCGACGATCGGTCATGGTGCCATCATCCACAACGGTACAGAGTTCCGAGGCCACCAGCTCGCCCATCTGACCGCTGAATACGGAGGTGCCGCGACGGTTGAAATCGCCTTCCAGACCGTGACCGACCGCTTCGTGCAGCAGCACGCCAGGCCAGCCTGCGCCCAGTACAACCGGCAGCGTACCGGCTGGGGCCGCTACCGCATTGAGATTCACCAGAGCCATGCGTACGGCTTCTTTCGCCCACGCATCTGCGCGAACATCGCCGTCTTCATCGGCCAGGAACCAGTCATAACCAAAACGACCGCCGCCACCGCTGGAGCCGCGCTCGCGTTTACCGTCATCTTCCACCTGCACGCTGACAGACAGACGTACCAGCGGGCGCACATCAGCGGCCAGCGTACCGTCGGTAGCAGCCACCAGAATGAGTTCATACACACCGCTCAGGCTGGCTGACACTTCTTGAACGCGTTTATCCGTCGCGCGAGCCACTTTGTCCACGCGGCGCAGGATATCCAGCTTCTCCTCGCGGGTCATGCTTTGCAGCGGATCGATGCTGGTATAGAGTGCAGAATGCTGCACTTCGCCGAGGGTTTTCACACGACCATCGCCCGCTTCACGCACGATAGTCCGCGCTGCCTGGGCACTCTGCTCCAGTGCAGTCAGGCTAATCTGATCGGCATAGGCAAAGCCAGTTTTCTCACCGCTTACGGCGCGAACACCGACGCCCTGGTCGATGTTATAAGAGCCATCTTTAATGATGCTGTCTTCTAAAACCCAGGATTCGTGGTAGCTCGACTGGAAATAGAGATCGCCGTAATCGAGGCGACGCTCGGTTAGTTGGGCAAGAATGGAAAACAGGTCCTGATGACTCAGGCCGTTCGCTGCGAGCAAATGTTCACTTACCAGGTTCAGACTCATCGTTTTGCTACTCGTTCGTTGCCGCCCAAGGGCGGTAAAAAAATTCATTATTTATGAGAGTGGGGCAATTACTCGCCCGCGTCAAATCATTGCTGTGCATCTTTGCGCGCCTGACGGAGCACCTCATTAATCTGCGGCTTATCGACCGGGCCGGTAATGCGATAGCGCAGGATTGAGACCTTACTCCACAGCGGCCCCAGCACCTTACTGGCGGCAAACACCGCTGCGCCCACAATCGGGTTGACCACGAATGCGGCAGCGACACCGACGGTCGCCGAGATCTCCGGCGCAACCACCGCTTCCATATCCAGTTCGCGACGCACCAGATTCACCGAGCCTTTCATGGCGATATCGGCTTCCAGGCCATCCACCAGCGTGTCATCCGTATGCAGAACGCCGTCTTTGATCCACGCCGTACTGCGAATAGAGTCGTAATAGAACCCTTCGCTGAAGGTATCGCTGAAGTCAAAACGCAGTTTGCGCAGCAGCGCGTCAAAGCTCAGTAAACGTAAGAGCTGCCCGGCGTGGCCAGTGCTGACGTCGGCGATTTCGCCTTTGCCCAGATTGGTTTTGAGGATGCCGTTCAGCGTAGCTTCGTCCGGTTTCCACGGCTCGGCGCGCCAGTGCAGATCGTAATTAACATCGAAGGAAGAGCCGCGCAGCGGTGTGCTGACGCCAAAGAAATTCGCCGCCGCATCCAGCTTGTTGCCCTTGATTCTACCTTTCAGGGAGGTGCGCTGTTCGCCCGCGCCATTCACCCACTCTCCGTCCGCCGTCAGACGCCCAAAGCCGGTATCAATCAGGCCGCCCGCGAGGCTCAGGGTGTTGCCCTTCACGGCAAAATCACCGTCGATGCGGCCATATTTCTGACCCCACAGCCAGCACTCCGCGCAGCGCAGTTGTAAATCCGGCCAGCCGCTGAAATCCACTTTTGAAACCTCGGCTAACGGCGAAGCCGCTCCCGTTTGCCCTTTCGTGGCCGTCGTCGGGTTGTAGTAAAGATAACGAATTGCCGCCTGCCATGGCGCATTGTCACGCATTGTGAGCGTGGCGTTAATCTCGCGGCCCTGCGCTTCCACCGTCGACCCGTTGAGGGTTGGTTCAGAGACAATACTGAGGTTATTCCACTGCTGCCCGCCCAGCGTCAGCGACGGCGTACGGACGGTCACGCGCTGCGGGAACTGGGCAGCTTCATCCACATTTTGCCCAACGCCCTTGTTAAACATCGCCAGCCACTCAGCGCCGTCCATCGCGGGCAGGTTCAGCTCAACGCCTGGCTGCTCTGGGAGTGGCGGAATGGTGCGGCTGTCCGTGGTCCAGATGGCCCGGTCGAGGGTCAGTTTGCGACTGAGCAACCAGCGACTGTTGAAGTGATTTGTACCGTTAGCATTACCAGTGAGGGCAAAGCTGTTCAGATCGCCCTGCACGTTGATGTTCATCGGCAGTGGCTGCCCGGCTTTCTTATCCAGCGGCGCAGGTAAGTGACTGCTTACATTCTTCAGATTGCCGGTCACGTCGACTTTATAGTGCGCACTTCCACGATAAGGCAGGTCGATGGCCACTTTACCGTTCCAGGCAACCGTTCCGTCGATAGATTCGGCCACCGGCTTTGGCAGCACGTCCATCCGCGCGGGCTGCCAGTTAGCATCCATATTGACGGCGACCTGATAGGCTTTTTCACCTTCAGTGGTGCTGAAATCCACGTTAATCGGTTGATTAAACCAGTTGGCTTTCAGCGGCCCGCTTTTCAGATTGCCATTCACAAAGCTGAATTTGCCACTCAGGTTCTTGAGCGTACTATCTAGCGGCTTGATAAACAGGCTGTTGTTGTTCAGCACCACATCACCTTCGGCGGTGGTCATCTCGCCATCCAGCGGGATGTCGAGATGCAAGCGGGCATTCACATCGCCATCGATTTGCAGCTCTTGCAAAGCAGCGCCCAGCGAATCATCCAGCGGTGTCTCGTCGAAATAAGGCCCGACGGCTTTGCCCGGCCCGTTAATGTCCGCGTCGATCAGCAGCTTCTCTTTCGAGTAATCCGGAATCACCGCCTTCAGATTACTGGCGGTTACGCCGCCCAGCGCGACGCTGTCGGATTTCATCCACAGCCCGTCGTTCAGGAAATTCAGTTCGATATTGAGGTTTTTCAGCGCTGGCCAGTCGGGCTGGAAGGCGAAAGTCGCATTGCGCAGCGGCACCAGAACCTGGAACTGGCCTTCGTTGTGTTTGTACGGGAACAGGTGCGGATTGCCGCCATAAACCAGCGTGGCATTATCGGCCTGACCGCCCTGAATCGCGCCGCTCAGGTAGTCAACCAGCGCTTTGCCCATCAGGTTTTCCGGGAAATAGCGCCATGCCTGGCCGCCATCGTCAGTGCTGATACCGGCCAGAATCCCCAGCCATGGCTCATCGCCTTCCGGCTGCAGATAGCGGAAATTACCGCGCGCGTGAACGCCGGTGGCTTTTACGTCGATATCACGGCCATCAAGCTGAAAACCTTTCTCGTTGTTCAGCCAGTTAAGGATCGCAGTACCTTTTTCAATCTCCAGCGGCGCACGGAAAACCGTTTCGTACGGCATTTTGGCGTCATTCATTTCCGCCGTCAGTCTGCCGTTTTCGACGCTGCCCTCAAGCTTTCCGCCAAAGTGTTCGGCACCGGGCAGCAGCTTCCACTGCTTCCAGGAGAGCGCTTTCCACGAGGCCTGAAAACGGGTTTTTTCTGTGGCCTGCAGAGGGATATCCAGCGCCAGGGTGTCGATCTGGCCGCTCGGCTGTGTGGCTTCCCAGACTTCGCCGAGCGCAGTTGATATGCGGTTCGCGATAGGCCGTAAACCGTCGAGACTCGCCAGATCGAGATTGCTGGCGCGGATACGCAGCTCATCACTGCGTTTGTTGTTCACGCCACCCACTTCCTGCTCAGGCACCCACGCCATCGTTAATGCGCCGCGCGGCCAGGCTTTGCCGTCCATAGTGATACGGGTATCGGGAATGGAGAATTGCCAGCTGTCGCCCTGACGGGTGACGTGTGCCGTCAGGTTATCGACTGACATATCATGGGATTGCGTATCCCCTTTCCACGCCGCGCCGCCCTGCTTCAGCCACACATCCCCTGCGGAGATGTCACCGTCAGCCAGCGTCAGCCAGCCTTCAAGACTGAAGCGCGCCCTTTGCAGCGCAACGTTATCCTGCATCCATTTGCCCAGCCAGGGTTTGACATCCACATCGTCGGCCTGCAGCCAGACTTTGCCTTTATTCAGCAGGCCGTTGTCGTCGCGCAGATCCATGCGCACCTGCATGATGCCGTGCTGCCCGTTCAGGCTGGAGAGATTCACCTGCCCTTCGGCGCGATGGCGATCTTTGCCGTTAAGCCAGGTGAGCTGCGGGATCGCCAGTTCGGCCCGTTGCCCGGAGAGGGTAATAAAACTGATTTCGCTGTCGCGCAGATCGAAATGATCGAACTGGCGCAGGAAAAGATCGCTGAAGCGGTTGGTCTCGATGCCTTTGCTGTTATCGCCCTGGTTTAGAGGCGTGTTGGTCAGAAACTGAAGCTGCCAGAAGGTGAGATCGCGAAACTGCCAGCGCATGTGCAGCAAACTTTGCCAGACATCCAGCGCCAGCGTCACGCGTTTGATTTTGAGATGGCCGCCATCTTTCAACGTGGCGTTGATATCGCGGACATCCAGCGTTGGGCCGAAATTTTGCCAGCTGGCACTCAGCTGGCTGACGTCAACGGGAATGCCGGTGGCGCTTTCGATCTTTGCCAGCACCTGCGGGCGCCAGCTGTCGAGATGCGGTAACACGAGGCGCAGTCCGCTCACGAGCAACGCGACAATGACGACAAGCGTTGCCCCTGTAAGCAGTAAAATTCCTGGCAATCGCCTCACGCATCTCTCCTTGTCAGCCGTTCTCTTGCAGCATTGCTGCCTCTTACATCATCACCACGTCAAACTGCTGCTGGTTATAGAGTGGTTCGATTTGTACTTTTACCTGCTTGCCGACAAAGATTTCCACTTCCGCCAGCGCGTGCGACTCTTCGCCTTTCAGTGCTTCTGCCACCGCAGGGGAAGCATAGACCAGAAAACGGTCGGAGTCGTAGGCGTGATGGACGCGGACAATTTCACGCATGATTTCGTAGCACACCGTCTCCACGGACTTTACCGTGCCGCGTCCGTGGCAGGTTGGGCATTCGTTGCACAGCACATGTTCAACGCTTTCACGCGTGCGCTTGCGGGTCATCTCCACCAGACCAAGCTGAGAGAAACCGTTGATACTGGTTTTCACCCGATCTTTGCTCAGCGCCTGCTCCAGGGAGTGCAGCACGCGGCGGCGGTGATCTTCATTATTCATATCGATAAAGTCGATGATGATAATGCCGCCAAGATTGCGCAGACGGAGCTGACGCGCGATGGCCTGCGTCGCTTCGATGTTGGTGTTAAAGATGGTGTCGTCGAGATTGCGGTGGCCGACAAATGCCCCCGTGTTGATATCCACGGTGGTCATCGCTTCCGTCTGATCGATGATCAGATAGCCGCCGGATTTCAGCTCCACTTTGCGCTCCAGCGCGCGCTGGATTTCGTTCTCGACGTCAAAGAGATCAAAGATCGGCTGGCGGCCGGTGTAATGCTCCAGCAGGCCAGGCATCTCTGGGATGTATTCGGCGGTGAATTCGAGCAGCGCGTCGTAGGTCAGACGCGAATCCACGCGGATGCGATCGAGCTGCGCATCAGCGAAATCGCGCAACACACGCTGCGCCAGCGCCAGCTCGCCGTACAGTTGATAGCGGGTCTGGTTGCGTTTTTTACGCTCCATGACTTTGGTCCAGACGCGTTTCAGGTACGCCGCATCGGAGGCCAGATCGTCTTCACTGATCCCTTCTGCCGCGGTACGGATAATAAAACCGCCCTGCTCGTCGCAGTAAGCGCCGACCACCTTTTTCAGGCGTTCGCGCTCGCTTTCACTTTCGATACGCTGAGAAACACCGACGTGTGAAGCGCCCGGCATAAAGACCAGGTAGCGAGAAGGTAAAGTGATGTCGGTCGTCAGACGGGCGCCTTTGGTACCGAGGGGATCTTTCACCACCTGGACCATCAAATCCTGCCCCTGGCGGACCAGCTCGGAGATGTCGCGAACGGTAAACTGCTTTTGCTCTTCACCCGCGACACATTCGGTGTGCGGCATGATATCCGAGGCGTGCAAGAACGCTGCTTTATCAAGGCCAATATCTACAAATGCCGCCTGCATACCCGGTAGTACACGACTGACACGACCTTTGTAGATATTGCCTACTATTCCGCGTCGCGCTTCGCGCTCAATATGAATTTCCTGAAGAATGCCGCCATCAATATAGGCCACTCGGGTTTCCGATGGCGTTACGTTTACCAACAATTCAGCCGTCATAATTATCCCTTCCCTCACGCAGTGAGTTAAAATTGCTCAGCAACTCATACGTTTCCACCAGCGGTAAGCCGACTACGGCGTGATAGCTGCCATTAATCTTCCTGACGAAACAGCCACCCAGCCCCTGAATACCGTATGCACCTGCTTTATCCATAGGTTCACCGCTGGCGATATAACCGGCGATTTCCTCATCGGTAAGCACTCTGAACGTGACATCCGTGACCACCAGACAATCCAGCACCTGCTGGCTGTCTGCCAGTGCAACCGCCGTCATCACCTGATGCGTTTGTCCGGATAATTTGCGCAGCATTTGCGCCGCATGTTCACCGTCACGCGGTTTCTCGAGCACTTCACCGTTGAGAATCACGATGGTATCTGCCCCCAGCACTGGCAAATCACGCGGGGTTTGCGCCACGCCAGCCAGGGCTTTTTCCCGGGCCAGACGAGACACATACTGCTGCGCGCTTTCGCCATCGCCCCGTTTTTCTTCAATACCGGTGACGATACGTTCAAAAGAGACACCCAGTTGAGTGAGTAACTCCTGACGACGCGGGGAACCAGAGGCAAGAAATAAAGACGTCATAGAAACCTTTTATTGCACGGCAAACTGCTGGCGAACTTTACGCATCAGCAGGAACAGCCACGGCCAGAGCACACCGTTTACTACACTACTCCAGAACACTTCCGGTCGGAAAGAGACGTTGATCACTAAAAACTCAGCCCAGAAAACAATGATATCCGCGGCGAGGGACAACAACATCACCACCAACGCCTGTTGCCAGAGCGCGAGGTTACGGAAAAGCTGGAATTTCAGTGCAACGAGGTACGCAATAATACTCATCGACAGGGCGCGCACGCCGAGCGTTGAGCCACTGATGAGATCCAGTATGGCACCCATCACAAAACCCGTGCCCACATTTACGCGGTGCGGCAGGGCGAGGGTCCAGTAGAGTAAAATGAGCAGCACCCAGTTTGGCCGGAAAACGAGAATGTCGTCCGGCCAGGGCATGACTTGCAGTAATAACGCGATGAAGAACGAGAGCCAGATTACCCAGCGTCCCTGGCTACGATAGCTCGCCACTACTGCCCTCCCGAGGAGATTTGTGGCGGCAGCGGTGCATCCGGAGGAGGCTGCGTTAATCCCGTCGCAGGTGCAGGCACTGGCGCAGGCGGCCCCATGGAGTCCGGCGCAGGCAGAACCTGCGGCATCATCTGCATTAAGCGTTCATTGGCCACGCGATGCACCTCTTCTGGCGTCATCGGGTTGATACCGTTACGATCGGCGCCCCACAGCAGCAGCAAATAGCGCAGACGCTGTAAGCCCGCAGTTGGACGAGCCTGAATCACCGTATACGCACGTTGCGTATCCAGCTTCACCGACGAGACAACCGCCACCGGATAACCTTCAGGGAAACGCCCGCCGAGACCGGAGGTGACCAGAACATCACCCACACGAATATCGGTGTTGGCTGGCAGATGCTCCAGCTGCAGATCGTCCGTACAGCCGTTACCGGCCGCAATAATACGGATATCATTACGCAGTACCTGAATCGGCAGCGCATGGGTGGCATCACAGATCAATAAAACGCGGCTGGTGAGCTTAGCAACAGCAACCACCTGGCCCACAACGCCTTTATCACTGATGACCGGCTGGCCTTCGTAAACACCGTTCACGCTGCCTTTGTCGATGACCACCTGATCGCTGTACGGATCGTTAACGGTGGAGATCACCTGAGTCACCATTTTCTGCTCGTCCTGACGCAGCGGCGATCCCAGCAGCTCACGCAGACGGGCGTTTTCCTGGCGATACTGACCCAGCATCAGCAGCTCGCTGTTTTTCAGCAGCAATTCCTGGCGCAGTGCACGGTTTTCAAGCTCGAGTTGGTCGCGTGATGACAAGGTTTGAGAAACACTGTCGAGTAATTCACGGGGACCATTTGATACAAAGTAGAAAGGACTGACGGCGGTATCCATGTATGTTCGGATCTGGCTGAACATACCGAGGCGGCTATCGGCGATGATGACTCCAAGCGCTACCAGCACCCCCAGGATCAGGCGAAACTGCAGCGACGGGCCACGGCTAAAAATTGGCTTCATAGGCTATGCGTATTCTCGTGTCAGAGAGAAAGGGTAGCCTTCGCTACCCTCTCAAACCGACTACTCTTCGCTGAACAAGTCGCCGCCGTGCATGTCGATCATTTCCAGCGCCTTGCCACCACCACGGGCTACGCAAGTCAGTGGATCTTCTGCAACTACGACAGGAATACCTGTCTCTTCCATTAACAGGCGGTCGAGGTTACGCAGCAGCGCGCCACCACCGGTCAGAACCATACCGCGCTCTGAGATGTCGGAAGCCAGTTCTGGCGGGCACTGTTCCAGCGCAACCATCACCGCGCTCACGATACCGGTCAGCGGCTCTTGCAGCGCTTCGAGGATTTCGTTGGAGTTCAGGGTAAAGCCACGCGGAACGCCTTCAGCCAGGTTACGGCCACGAACTTCGATTTCGCGGACTTCGTCGCCAGGGTAAGCAGAACCGATCTCGTGCTTAATACGCTCTGCGGTGGCTTCACCGATCAGAGAGCCGTAGTTACGGCGCACATAATTAATGATGGCTTCATCAAAACGGTCACCGCCGATACGCACGGAAGAGGAGTAAACCACACCGTTCAGAGAGATGACGGCCACTTCAGTGGTACCACCACCGATATCCACCACCATGGAACCTGTTGCTTCAGAAACCGGCAGACCCGCACCAATTGCAGCAGCCATCGGCTCTTCGATAAGGAAGACTTCGCGCGCACCTGCGCCCTGAGCGGATTCACGGATCGCACGGCGTTCAACCTGAGTTGCACCGACTGGCACACAGACCAGCACGCGCGGACTTGGGCGCATGAAGCTGTTGCTGTGAACCTGCTTAATGAAGTGCTGAAGCATTTTTTCAGTCACGAAGAAGTCAGCGATAACGCCGTCTTTCATTGGGCGGATCGCGGCGATGTTGCCTGGGGTACGACCCAGCATCTGCTTCGCATCGTGTCCTACGGCTGCCACGCTTTTCGGGGAGCCGGCACGATCCTGACGAATGGCCACAACGGAAGGCTCATTCAATACGATGCCTTGTCCTTTTACATAAATCAGGGTATTCGCGGTACCCAGGTCAATGGACAGGTCATTGGAAAACATGCCACGAAATTTTTTCAACATACTAAGGGATAATCCTGAAAGCTGGGGCGGAAAAATTAAAATCCGCTTACTTTACCAACCACACGTAGCAGCGACAAGGCGCAAAAATCATCTGCTACGGTGAAAATTAGTGCAGCACGTTTCCTTATGTTACAAATTTATTTCCTGACTCCATCAGGGCTGAGTTAACAGCTGCGTCACTCGCTTTCATTTGTAACCCGTCCAGGTAAACGACTGGCGTTTTGCTCGTCATACTCAAAGCTACAGGCGCGATATTCTACGTGAAAACAAATTAAACGGCAGGTCAAACAGAGTATCTTTGCAAATATTTTTTCACATTGCTGTCAAGCGGCTGAGAGGTAGCAATAAAATCCCCCTGACCACCCGCGACACCGCGCTCCGTCAACATCTGCCATTCGCTGCGTGAACGTATGCCAGTGGCGAAGACTTGCGTTTGCGTTCCCTTGCACGCTTCCACCAGACTCTGAACCAGCAGCTGGTTTTCCGTGCGCTTTTCAATATTCCTGACCAGCCCCGGATGCAGCTTTAACAGCTCCACATCCAGCTCCTTGATCCAACTGGTACTGACCAGCGTTAAACCCGCCTGAGTCACTGCCACGCGAGCACCGAGTGCATTCATCAAACGGACGACCGGCTGTAAACGGCTGATATGTTGACAAACATCTGCCTCTGCAAGTTCAAAAATAATACGTTTCCGCTGCGATTTTTCACATTGCATCAGCACATCACGCAGCCAGCGCTGAAAACGCGGGCGAATCAGCGATTCTACCGTTACCTGTAATGCCAGATTTTCCTCCGGCCAGAAAGATAAAAATGGAATAAGGCGCGTAATTTGCTGCCGGTCGTACTCTTCCGACAGACCAAACTGCAGCACCATCGGCAGATATTCGGCGGAGACAACCTCTTCCGAGCCGTCGAAGATACGGCAGAGTAACTCGCGGTGATGCACCTGGCCGTTACGCAGTACGGCCGGTTTTTGATAAATTCGTGGCCCGCCGCGGCTCAGCATCTGTTCAATGAGCGTTCGCCAGCGCACGTTGCCGCGCCCTTTTTCCGGCAGAGAATCATCGTAAACCGCCCAGCCATTCGCCCCCTGCAGCACCGCGTTACGCGTGGCCGCTTCGGCATGTTCCATCACCTGTTGAGTTTGCTGGCCGCCTCGCCAGGCGCAAATGCCGATATGAACCATATCATCCCGGTCGAGCATTTTGGTTGGTGGCAGCGCATCGACCGCTTTCAGCAACTGACTGGCGATGCTTTCCGATTCTTTCAGCGTCCGATGCGGCAGCAACACGGCAAAATCACTGCGGTGGTAGCGCGCCAGCAGCGCACCGGGATAGCGCATAATAAAGGTCGATAACAAATTGATGAGCGTAAAGAGATGTTCTTCCGCCACCGAGCGGCCCCAGGTATCGCGCAACAGATCGAAATCGGGCAGTCGGATAACCATCACCACCCCGTGAGTACCCACCTTTTCGGTATCTTCCAGCAGCGTGGCCAGTTGATTATCAAAGAAAAGGCGGTTATTCAGCCCGGTTTTATTGTCCTGGGCGGCGTAGGACCGAATCAACGTATCCATACGGCTGCGCTGATCGCTGGCGAACTGGATTTCTGAAAGCAACACATCCAGCGCGCTGCTGGTCCGCGACGGCCATTCATAAACAGACCCGCGCACCTTAGCACCTCGTTCACCGTTTAAAATACGTACAGATCGCGATTCCAGGAGTTCCTGTCCGGAAAGCTGGCGTCGAAGCCAGCGCACCGCCAGAAAAATCAGCACAACAATAAAACCCACCGCAACGGTGAGCGGTGCAGTGGTCATCAGCGAACGGAAATAGTTCGCCATCGGGTCCTGATAGACCAGCCTGATGGTCACCCCAGGGCTTTTCAGGGAGTGAATCGTCATCTCGCGGTATTGTGCCAGCGTCCCGGCCGGGCGATAGCTGCTCTGACGCGCATGGCTCAGGAGGACTTTGCTACCCTGTAGAATGTCGATGTGTACAATATCCACCGGCACCATCAGCTCATCCAGTTGCTGAGACAGCGCGGGCAACGTTGACGTGACCAGTCGCGAATCAATGACCGAAGCCACGGACTGCACGCGGTTGGTCAGTTTGTCCTGAATGGCGTTATAAAAGCTTAGCGAGCACCCCATCAGGGTGACGAAGATAGTCAGCCCCGTCAGCAGCGTAATAAAAGCTGAAAATTTCGTCGTTAATCGCATCCTTGAGATCACTCCGTTGGTTGATGGGGAGGCAGTTAAAGTGCAAGTAAGTGCTAACTTGCGTTTAGCAGGGGCATACTACCAAACCTGGTCTATCTGGCAATTTATTGCGTTAAATCGGCATAGCGTTTCAATGAGCGAGTATAGTCTTCAGAAATTATTTTCCAATCATCATGCTTAGTGAGGACATCTGTATGCAGGCTTTGATCTTAGAACAGCAAGACGGCAAAACTCTGGCGTCGGTTCAATCCGTTGAGGAAAACCGTCTCCCGGAGGGGAACGTGACTGTGGATATCGACTGGTCCAGCCTGAACTATAAGGATGCTCTCGCCATCACGGGCACCGGGAAAATCATCCGCAATTTTCCGATGATTCCGGGAATTGATTTCGCAGGCCACGTGCATTCCAGCGAAGATCCGCGCTTTCACCCAGGACAGCAGGTGCTGTTGACCGGCTGGGGCGTGGGGGAAAACCACTGGGGCGGCCTCTCCACGCAGGCGCGCGTCAACGGTGACTGGCTGGTGCCGATGCCAAAAGGTCTCGATGGCCGCAAAGCGATGATCATCGGCACCGCCGGTTTCACTGCGATGCTATGCGTAATGGCGCTGGAAGAGGCAGGCGTTCGCCCGGACTCCGGTGAAGTGGTCGTGACCGGCGCCAGCGGTGGCGTGGGCAGTACCGCAGTGACGCTGCTGCACAAACTCGGATATCAGGTTGCCGCTGTTACCGGGCGCGAAAGCACACATGATTACCTGCGTTCACTGGGCGCAAACCGTATTCTGGGACGCGAAGAGTTCAGCGAAACCCGTCCACTGGAAAAACAGGTCTGGGCGGGTGCGGTGGATACCGTGGGCGATAAAGTGCTGGCAAAACTGCTGGCACAGATGAACTACGGCGGATGCGTGGCGGCCTGCGGTCTGGCGGGTGGTTTTGCGCTGCCAACAACCGTGATGCCATTTATCCTACGTAATGTGCGTCTGCAGGGTGTGGATTCCGTGATGACGCCAGCGGCGCGTCGCACGCAGGCATGGGAACGTCTGGTGCGTGATTTGCCGGAGTCCTTCTTCAGCCAAAGCGCCACCGAAATTACGCTGGACCAGGCTCCGGAGTATGCCGGAAAAATCATTAGCAACCATTTCCAGGGCCGGGCGCTGGTGAAAATTGCTTAATCTTCAAATTTTCGTGACATATTCGCGATAACCCGACTCCTCCGTCATGCTTAGAAAAATGCATGCCGGAGGATGCCATGAAAAACAGAAAACTGACGGAAGCCGATGTAACGGCCGAATCTGTCTTTATGCTACAGCGCCGCCAGATCCTGAAGATGCTCGGTATCAGCGCTACCGCCCTAACCCTCACCCCCAACGCCCATGCCGACCTGCTTGACTGGTTCAAGGGGAACGACCGTCCAAAAGCCCCCTCTGGCCAGCCGCTATCCTTTACCAAACCTGCACAATGGCAGAACAAACTTGCGCTGACGCCGGAAGATAAAGTGACGGGCTATAACAATTTCTATGAGTTTGGCCTCGATAAAGCCGATCCCGCCGCCAATGCCGGGAGCATGAAAACCGATCCCTGGACCTTAAAAATTGAGGGCGAAGTCGCCAAACCGCTCACTTTTGACCATCACGATCTCACGACCCGTTTCCCCCTTGAGGAGCGTATTTACCGGATGCGTTGCGTTGAGGCGTGGTCGATGGTGGTGCCGTGGATCGGTTTCCCGCTGCACAAACTGCTGGCGATGGCCGAGCCCACCAGCGATGCCAATTATGTCGCTTTCCAGACGCTTTACTCGCCAGAGCAAATGCCAGGGCAGAAAGACCGCTTTATCGGTGGCGGGCTGGAGTATCCGTATGTCGAAGGGCTGCGCCTCGACGAGGCCATGCATCCGCTGACGCTGCTGACCGTCGGGGTATATGGCAAAGCGCTGCCGCCGCAAAACGGTGCCCCCATCCGTTTAACGGTGCCATGGAAATATGGCTTCAAAGGGATTAAATCGATTGTCAGCATTAAGCTCACCAAAGAGCGCCCGCCGACCACCTGGAACCTTGCCGCGCCGGGCGAATATGGCTTTTTCGCGAACGTTAACCCGCACGTCGATCATCCGCGCTGGTCTCAGGCGACCGAGCGCTTTATCGGTTCCGGCGGCGCGCTGGACGTGAAACGCCAGCCAACGCTGCTGTTCAATGGCTATGCCGACGAAGTGGCCTCACTCTATCGCGGGCTGGACTTGCGGGAGAATTTTTAAGTGCGCTTAACCGTAAAACAGATCACCTGGCTAAAAGTGCTATTACATCTGGCCGGTTTGCTTCCTTTTATATGGCTGTTCTGGGCAGCCAGTCAGGGCTATTTCAGCGCCGATCCGGCCAAAGATATTCAACACTTTACCGGTAGGATGGCTCTGAAATTTTTGCTGGCAACCTTGCTGATTTCCCCACTGGCGCGCTACGCTAAACAGCCATTATTGATACGAACACGACGTCTTTTAGGGCTATGGTGTTTTGCCTGGGCGACGGTCCATCTCACCAGCTACACGTTGCTGGAGCTGGGCATTAATAATCTGGCATTGTTAGGCAGCGAGCTGGTATCGCGTCCGTATCTTACGTTAGGGATTATCAGCTGGGTGATTTTACTGGCGCTGACGCTCACGTCGACGCAGTACGCACAGCGAAAACTGGGCCTGCGCTGGCAACTTTTGCATAACTTCGTCTATCTTGTGGCGATCCTGGCCCCGATACATTATCTATGGTCGGTGAAGATATTATCCCCTCAGCCTATTATCTACGCGCTGCTGGCTCTGGCGCTGCTGATATGGCGCTACAAGAAGTTCCGCCAGTGGTGGCGATAGTTCGCGAAACTGTGCGTATTCCCGCAGATTACTTATCAACCGCGCTTCTTTTATCAATTGCGGTTGATAATCTTCCCTGATAAGACCAGTATTTAGCTGCTAAATGCTACGAAATCGTTATAATGTGCGACCTTGGTTTTCCTGGAGGGGTTTTTCATCCCCTGAAAGGGTGACAATTGCGCATCGAAGGTATATTTTGTTTTTTACCCGAGAATCGCAGGAGATAGCGGCACAATGACTGGAAAGTTGCACATCTTAGTTTTGAACGGACCGAACCTGAACATGCTCGGTACCCGCGAACCCGAGAAGTACGGCACGCTGACATTAAGCGAAATTGTTAACCGTCTTGGGACGGAAGCAGCTGCGCTTAACGTGAGTCTTGACCATTTTCAGTCTAATGCGGAGTACGCACTCATCGACCGTATTCATCAGGCTAAAGACACTGTGGACTATATCCTGATTAATCCGGCCGCGTTTACGCACACCAGTGTTGCTATCCGCGACGCACTGCTTGCGGTAAACATCCCGTTTATCGAGATCCACCTGAGCAATGTGCATGCCCGAGAGCCGTTCCGCCACCATTCGTATCTGTCGGATATCGCTGCTGGCGTTATCTGCGGACTGGGTGCTGACGGTTATTCATACGCTTTACAGACAGCGGTAAAACGCCTGTCACAATCACACTAAACAAGAGTACGGAACCCACTCATGGATATTCGTAAGATTAAAAAACTGATCGAGCTGGTTGAAGAATCAGGCATCTCCGAACTGGAAATTTCTGAAGGCGAAGAGTCTGTACGCATCAGCCGTGCAGCGCCAGCCGCTAGCTTCCCGGTCATGCAGCAGGCTTATGCTGCACCTGTGATGCAGCAGCAGCCTGCTCTGTCTAACGCAGTTGCCCCGGCAGCAGAAGCGCCGGCTGCAGCAGCCGCAGAAATCAGTGGTCACATCGTACGTTCCCCGATGGTTGGTACTTTCTACCGCACGCCAAGCCCGGACGCTAAAGCGTTCTGCGAAGTGGGTCAGAAAGTCAATGCAGGCGATACCCTGTGTATCGTTGAAGCCATGAAAATGATGAACCAGATCGAAGCTGACAAGTCAGGTGTTGTTAAAGCGATTCTGGTCGAAAGTGGTCAGCCGGTAGAATTTGACGAGCCGCTGGTCGTCATCGAGTAACGAGGCGAACATGCTGGATAAAATTGTCATCGCCAACCGTGGCGAGATTGCACTGCGTATCCTTCGTGCCTGTAAAGAACTGGGCATCAAGACCGTCGCTGTGCACTCAAGCGCGGATCGCGATTTAAAACACGTATTACTGGCGGATGAGACGGTCTGTATTGGCCCGGCTCCGTCCGTAAAAAGTTATCTGAATATCCCGGCAATCATCAGCGCCGCTGAAATCACCGGCGCGGTGGCAATCCATCCGGGTTATGGCTTCCTCTCTGAGAACGCCAACTTTGCTGAGCAGGTTGAGCGCTCTGGCTTTATCTTTATCGGCCCGAAAGCTGACACTATTCGCCTGATGGGCGACAAAGTGTCCGCAATCACCGCGATGAAGAAAGCAGGCGTTCCAACGGTACCAGGCTCCGACGGCCCTCTGGGCGACGATATGGATGCTAACCGCGCACATGCTAAACGCATTGGCTATCCGGTTATTATCAAAGCGTCCGGCGGCGGCGGCGGTCGCGGTATGCGCGTTGTTCGCAGCGATGCAGACCTGGCACAATCCATCTCCATGACCAAAGCTGAAGCGAAAGCTGCGTTCAGCAATGACATGGTTTACATGGAAAAATACCTGGAAAACCCACGCCACATCGAAATTCAGGTGCTGGCTGACGGTCAGGGTAACGCAATCTATCTGGCAGAACGTGACTGCTCCATGCAGCGTCGTCACCAGAAAGTCGTCGAAGAAGCACCAGCACCGGGTATTACTCCGGAACTGCGTCGCTACATCGGCGAGCGTTGCGCCAAGGCGTGTGTCGATATCGGCTATCGCGGTGCAGGTACGTTCGAATTCCTGTTCGAAAACGGCGAGTTCTATTTCATCGAAATGAACACCCGTATTCAGGTTGAACACCCGGTTACCGAAATGATTACCGGCGTTGACCTGATCAAAGAGCAGCTGCGTATCGCTGCGGGTCAACCGCTGTCCATCAAGCAGGAAGAAGTCGTGGTGAAAGGTCATGCGGTCGAGTGCCGTATTAACGCCGAAGACCCGAATACCTTCCTGCCGAGCCCGGGTAAAATCACGCGTTTCCACGCGCCGGGTGGCTTTGGTGTGCGTTGGGAATCTCATATCTACGCGGGCTACACTGTACCGCCGTACTATGACTCAATGATCGGTAAACTGATCTGCTACGGCGAAAACCGTGACGTGGCGATTGCCCGCATGAAGAACGCTCTGCAGGAGTTGATCATCGACGGTATCAAAACCAACGTTGATCTGCAGGTTCGTATCATGAACGACGAGAACTTCCAGAATGGTGGAACGAACATCCACTATCTGGAGAAAAAACTCGGCCTTCACGAAAAGTAAGACCGCATACGCGTTAAAAGGCCGGATATTCCGGCCTTTTTTATTTCTGGGGATCGCCTGTGTCCCATCATGTACAATCCCCGCTTTCTTCATCCACAAGGGACTTAAAATGGACAAGCGTTTTGTTCAAGCCCATAAAGAAGCGCGCTGGGCGCTGTGGCTGACCCTTCTCTATCTCGCTGCATGGTTAGTAACTGCTTACTTACCTGGTTCGGCTCCCGGAATTACCGGCCTGCCGCACTGGTTTGAAATGGCCTGTCTGCTGTTGCCTCTGGTATTTACGCTGCTGTGCTGGCTGATGGTGCGTTTTATCTTCCGTGATATCTCTCTGGAGGATAGCGATGCAAACTGAAATCATCGCCGTTCTGGTTATCTATCTCTTTATTGTGTTTGGCCTCTCCGCTTACGCCATGCGCAAGCGCAGCACCGGTTCGTTCCTCAGCGAATATTTCCTGGGAAGCCGCTCGATGGGCGGTTTTGTCCTGGCGATGACGCTGACCGCCACCTATGTCAGTGCCAGCTCGTTCATCGGCGGGCCAGGTGCGGCGTACAAATATGGTCTCGGCTGGGTGCTGCTGGCGATGATTCAGGTGCCAACGATCTGGCTCTCGCTCGGGATTCTGGGCAAGAAATTCGCCATTCTCGCCCGACGCTATAACGCCATTACCCTCAATGACATGCTCCAGGCGCGGTATCAGAACCGGGCGGTAGTCTGGATCGCCAGCGTCAGTTTGCTGGTCGCCTTCGTCGGTGCGATTGCCGTGCAGTTTATTGGCGGCGCGCGGTTGCTGGAAACGGCGGCGGGAATCAAATATGAAAATGGCCTGTTGATCTTCGGGATTACCATCGCGCTCTATACCGCGTTTGGCGGCTTCCGTGCCAGCGTGCTGAATGACACCATGCAGGGAATGGTGATGCTGATTGGCACCCTGGTGCTGCTGGTTGGCGTGATCTATGCAGCGGGCGGTTTGCACAATGCCGTTGAAACCCTGGAGCAGATTGACCCTAAACTGGTCAGCCCGCACGGGGCCGACGATATTTTGACCCCGGCGTTTATGACCTCGTTCTGGGTGCTGGTCTGCTTTGGCGTCATCGGCCTGCCCCACACGGCGGTGCGTTGTATCTCCTATAAAGACAGCAAAGCGGTGCATCGTGGGATTATTATCGGCACAATCGTGGTGTCGCTGTTAATGCTGGGAATGCATCTGGCAGGGGCATTAGGCCGCGCCATTCTTCCGCATCTGACCGTGCCGGATCAGGTCATTCCGACATTAATGGTGCAGGTGTTGCCGCCATGGGCCGCCGGGCTGTTCCTTGCCGCGCCGATGGCAGCGATCATGTCGAACGTCAATGCGCACCTGCTGCAGGCCTCGGCAACAATCATTAAAGATCTGTGGCTCAGCGCGACGCCGACTAAAATGCGTAATGAGCATCGCCTGAAGCGCATTTCGACCTGGACCACGCTGGTACTCGGCATTCTGATGATGCTGGCCGCCTGGCGTCCACCGGAGATGATCATCTGGTTGAACCTGCTGGCATTCGGCGGGCTGGAAGCGGTGTTCCTGTGGCCGCTGGTGCTGGGCTTGTACTGGGAGCGCGCGAATGCTGCGGGCGCGCTAAGCGGGATGATTGTCGGTGGCGTACTCTACGCGGTACTCGCCACCTTTAAGATTCAGTACCTGGGCTTCCATCCGATTGTGCCTTCGTTACTGTTAAGTTTGCTGGCGTTTGTGGTGGGGAACCGTTTTGGTCAGCCCGTCCCACAGGCCGCCGTCATTTCTACTGATAAATAAAGAGTTTTGCCATGCCGTGGATCCAACTAAAACTGAACACAACCGGTGCCAATGCCGAAGAACTGAGCGATGCGTTAATGGAAGCGGGTTCAGTTTCCATTACTTTCCAGGACACGCATGACACGCCGGTGTTTGAGCCGCTGCCAGGCGAAACCCGTCTGTGGGGCGATACCGATGTCATTGGTCTGTTCGATGCCGAAACCGACATGAAAGAGGTCGTGGCGATCCTGGAAAATCACCCGCTGCTGGGCGTTGGTTTTGTGCATAAAATCGAGCAGCTGGAAGATAAAGACTGGGAGCGCGAGTGGATGGATAACTTCCACCCGATGCAGTTCGGTAAACGTCTGTGGATCTGCCCTAGCTGGCGCGATGTGCCTGACGCGAACGCCGTGAACGTAATGCTCGACCCGGGCCTGGCGTTTGGTACCGGCACCCACCCGACCACCTCCCTGTGCCTGCAATGGCTTGATGGTCTGGATCTGGAAGGCAAAACCGTGATCGACTTCGGTTGTGGCTCCGGGATCCTGGCGATTGCGGCACTGAAGCTGGGCGCTGCCAAAGCTATCGGGATCGACATCGATCCGCAGGCGATCCAGGCCAGCCGCGATAACGCGCAGCGCAATGGTGTTTCCGATCGTCTGGAGCTGTATCTGCCGGATAGCCAGCCAGAGGTCATGAAAGCCGATGTGGTGGTCGCGAACATCCTGGCAGGCCCGTTACGTGAACTGGCACCGTTAATCAGCGTGCTGCCCGTTGAGGGCGGTCTGCTGGGTCTGTCCGGTATTCTGGCAAGCCAGGCTGAAAGCGTATGCGAAGCCTACGCCGATCTCTTTACTCTTGATCCTGTCGTCGAGAAAGAAGAGTGGTGCCGCATCACCGGCAGCAAAAAGTAATTCTGACTTCCGGCGTGGGTCTTTTCCCACGCCGTTTCTGCGCTCTCTCTCCCCCCAACATTACAGTGGTTAGCCGGTGACATGTCAGCGGTGAAATGGGGCTTCTACACTTACCTACATAAACTTCTGTCTAAGAACCACACCTGCTGGCGTCTTAAGCAACGTAGCTGAAGTTCACTCATACGAGCATCACGAAAATACCCCTCCGGTACAGTCGCTCAACGGTCGCATTACGGTTAAATTATGTTCAGCAGACAAACTGCGATCATGTTCTAAAATGAGACGTAGATCGCAAAGAAGACCGATAATCTGCTGCTTAAAACAGCAGATTATCCCGATTAAGTGATTCATTTATTCAGAAATGATGAGAAGTTACGGGAAATTGTAAGCGCCCATAAAATAACCGTAACGGCATAACGTAATGATTTAAATGATTAATAATTCCCTTCAACCCTGCTGAGCAGCAATTCCTTGATCTGTAACAGCGGATTGTTCAAAGTTTGGCCTTTCATCTCGTGCAAAAAATGCGTAATATACGCCGCCTTGCAGTCACAGTATGGTCATTTCTTAACTCATGCGCATCGGACACTACCAGCTTAGAAATCGCCTGATCGCAGCCCCTATGGCAGGTATTACTGACCGGCCTTTCAGGACGCTGTGCTACGAGATGGGAGCAGGATTAACCGTTTCCGAGATGATGTCGTCTAACCCGCAGGTTTGGGAAAGCGACAAGTCCCGTCTTCGGATGGTGCATATTGACGAGCCAGGTATTCGAACCGTGCAAATTGCCGGAAGCGATCCTGAAGAAATGGCGGAAGCCGCGCGTATTAACGTTGAAAGTGGCGCCCAAATTATTGATATCAATATGGGTTGCCCGGCAAAGAAGGTGAATCGCAAGCTGGCAGGTTCAGCTCTTCTGCAATACCCCGATCAGGTGAAGTCGATCTTGTTGGGGGTGGTTAACGCAGTGGACGTTCCCGTTACGCTGAAAATTCGCACTGGTTGGGCGCCGGAACACCGTAACTGTGTAGAAATTGCCCAACTGGCCGAAGACTGTGGTATCCAGGCCCTGACCATTCATGGACGCACTCGCGCCTGTTTGTTCAACGGCAATGCGGAATATGACAGCATTCGGGCAGTTAAGCAGAAAGTTTCCATTCCGATTATCGCGAATGGCGACATAACTGACCCGCTTAAAGCCAGGGCTGTGCTCGACTATACAGGGGCAGATGCTCTGATGATAGGACGTGCGGCTCAGGGAAGACCCTGGATCTTTCGGGAAATCCAGCATTATCTGGACACTGGAGAGTTGCTTGCTCCCCTGCCTCTGGCAGAGATTAAGCGCTTGCTTTGTTCGCATATTCGGGAACTGCATGACTTTTACGGTCAGGCAAAAGGGTACCGAATTGCGCGTAAACACGTATCCTGGTATCTCCAGGAGCACGCTCCAAATGACCAGTTTCGGCGCACATTCAACGCCATAGAGGATGCCAGCGTACAGCTGGAGGCGTTGGAGGCATACTTCGAAAATTTTGCGTAAACAGAAATAAAGAGCTGACAGAACTATGTTCGAACAACGCGTAAATTCTGACGTACTGACCGTTTCTACCGTTAACTCTCAGGATCAGGTAACTCAAAAACCCCTCCGTGACTCGGTAAAACAGGCACTGAAGAACTATTTTGCTCAACTGAATGGTCAAGATGTTAATGATCTGTATGAGCTGGTATTGGCTGAAGTTGAACAGCCACTGTTGGACATGGTGATGCAATACACCCGCGGTAACCAAACCCGCGCAGCCCTGATGATGGGTATCAACCGTGGTACTCTTCGTAAGAAGCTGAAAAAGTACGGCATGAACTAATTTCGATTAGCTAAATGCTTGTTTAAAAAGGCGCTACTCGGCATGGGGATGCGCCTTTTTTATTGCCGCAATCTGAACCGTCAAGGCTTTGTAAACCTTGCGTGACTCCGCTTTTAAACGCCCGCTTTTCGTGTATATTTCCCCCACCTCACTGGACCTCTTCCTGAACACGGAACGACACAATGATTCGTAAATACTGGTGGCTGGTTGTCTTTGCTGTCACGGTTTTCCTCTTTGATACACTGCTGATTCAGTGGATCGAATTGCTGAGCACCGAAACCGACAAGTGTCGCAATATGAATTCCGTGAATCCGCTTAAACTGGTGAACTGCTCAGAGCTGGAATAAGCTGCGAATATCATTAAAAAACACCTTATCACCCATTAAAAACGGGGATTTAAATCCCTTTTCGTCATTCCGTTCCGGTGATAATGTCACTGCCCTTTCAGGCGCTTTCGCATAACCTCTCACTGAGAATGAGTTAAACCCACCATGCTGGTTAGCCAATACAACCAAATCCTCGTTGTCGTCTCCTTCGTTGTTGCCATCCTTGCTGCCTATACCGCGCTCAACATGGCCGCGCGCGTTGCGTGCAGCCAGGGTATCGCTGCACGCGTGTGGCTGGCGGGCGGCGGCGTGGCGATGGGAATCGGCGTGTGGGCGATGCATTTCATTGGCATGCTGGCGATGGATCTCTCCATGCGCATGAGCTATAGCCCGACGCTAACGGTGCTCTCAATGATCATTGCTATCGGCTCGTCGATGTTTGCACTTTGGCTGGTCAGCGGCGAGCAGCTGCGGTTACGCCGTCTGCTGCCGGGCGCTTTAGTGATGGGCACAGGCATCGTCGCAATGCACTACACCGGTATGGCCGCGCTGGAAGTGACGCCGGGCATTATCTGGGACAAGACCTGGATTGCGATCTCGGTAGTGATAGCGCTTGTGGCCTCACTTGCGGCGCTGTGGCTGACCTTCCGGCTGCGCCATGAAGCCGCGCAGGTCGCGCTGATGCGCCTGGGCGCAGCGATAACGATGGGCATTGCCATCGCGGGTATGCACTACGCGGGGATGAAAGCGGCGCAATTCCCGCTCTCCACTGAGATGGATCACCACGGAATAAACGGCAGCTGGCTGGCCATGCTGGTCAGCGTAGTTGCACTCTCTATCCTTGGGATCACGTTGCTGGTGTCCATGCTCGATGCCCGCCTGCAGGCCCGAACCGCTCTGCTGGCCTCATCCCTGGCAGAAGCCAATCGTGAGCTGGCCCAACTGGCGCTTCACGATACGCTGACCCGTTTACCGAATCGCGTTTTGCTGGAAGACCGTCTCGATCAGGCAATTAGCAAGGCCGACCGCGAAGGGACCCATTTCGCACTGATGTTTATGGACCTGGATGGTTTTAAAGCGGTGAATGATGCCTATGGCCATGATACGGGCGATAAATTATTAGTCGCAGTCACCGAGCGGCTGCTGCTTCCGCTGAAAGGCCAGTTTACCCTCGCCCGCATCGGCGGCGACGAGTTTGTTTTGCTCGCAGAAATCGGTGGCCCGGATGATGCCGCTTCGCTTGCCAGCGCGCTGGTCCGCGCCATTGACAGCCCTTTCAACGTCGATCCTTACGAGCTGATCGTGACCGTCAGTATCGGTATTGCGCTCTATCCGCACGACGGAAAATCCGATCGTGAGCTGATGTTCAACGCTGATGCGGCGATGTATCACACCAAACATATGGGCCGTAACGGTTATCACTTTTTCCAGCCGTCGATGAACACACTGGCGCAGACGCATTTACAGCTGATGAACGATCTGTGGCTGGCGATTGATCGCGACGAGCTGCGCCTGCACTATCAGCCGAAATTCCACGCGCCGGCCGGGCCGATTCTGGGCTTTGAGGCCCTGCTGCGCTGGGAGCATCCGAAACAGGGGCTGCTGAGTCCCGACATGTTTCTGCCACTGGCCGAAAAGACCGGGCTTATCATCCCGATAGGAAACTGGGTGATCAACGAAGCCTGCCGTCAGCTGCGCGAGTGGCACCTTCAGGGGCATAAGGCGTGGTCGATGGCAGTCAATCTGTCTACACTTCAGTTCGAACAACCCACGCTGGTTAAAACCGTGCTCGACTGCCTGGCGCAGCACCATTTGCCGCCAGAATCACTGATTCTGGAAGTGACAGAAACCACCGCAATGCACAATCCGCAAGAGAGCGTCAGGATCTTAACGGAACTGACGAATGCAGGCGTGAAGGCCTCTATCGATGATTTTGGTACCGGCTATTCGAGCCTGCTCTATCTAAAGCAGCTTCCCGCCTGCGAGCTGAAAATCGATCGCGCGTTTGTGAAAGATCTCAGCGGGAAAAGCGATGATGCCACTATCGTCTCCGCCATTGTCGCGCTGGCGAAAACGCTGAATCTGAAAGTGGTCGCTGAAGGCGTGGAAACGGAAGCCCAGCAGCAATTCCTCACCGAGCTTGGCTGTAATACGCTTCAGGGATATCTGTTAGGCAAACCTGTGACGGCGCAGACCGTCGAGGAGCTGTGCAACAACGTCGATGAATTCAAAAACTACCTGCCTTCATGAGGCAACAGAATAATTTTCCGGTAACGTGCGAGTCATATTGAGCGTCGCCAGAATATTGTCCACCAGCGCCGGAGCTTGCTGGTAAAGATTGAAATTCTCACTGTTCATTAACCAGTTTTTAATTAATCCGCTAAAAAAACCGTGAAAAACAATCAATGTCATATCGATATTTATAAGTGGGGAGATCATGCCATTCGCCATCCCTTTCTCCAGCAACACGCGGACGTTTTCATAATTAAAACCAATACGCTGACGAATTTCGCACTCTGATGTCATTTCATTATTAAATTCACATTTGTGATACAGAATTTGTAAGAGTGCACGCTGTCGGGGGCTTCGGGAAATATATTGCAACGCCGCGACAAACTTTTCGCGCAGAACACATAAAGGGTCGTCATTCCCTGACAAGGAAAGCTGATCATGAATTAAATCGCATAAAGGTATCTGTTGCTCCCAAATCGCATTGAAAATTTCCGCTTTGCTGGAGAAGTGCCAGTAAACCGCGCCACGGGTTACGCCTGCGGCATCTGCGATATCAGTCAGCGTGGTGCTCGCCACTCCGCGCGTCGAAAACTGGGTAATGGCGGCTTCGATCAGCTGCTGTCTCGTTTTCTGTGCATCTTCTTTTGTTTTACGCGCCATCGCCTCTTACCCATTACCTGAACAGTTCGCCACGTAACCAGAAATACCTCGTCGCGGAAGTATTCCCTAACGGGGGATTTTATTCTGATCAAAAAAAGTCAATTGCGTTAATCAATAATTACAACAAATGAATTAACATCATTAAATTCATAAACTATATAAGTAACGCTGGATGATATTTAAACCTGAGTGCTTCGCACCATTACTATATCGTTGATTCGCCACGTCAGACTCTGGTTTTTATCTGAATAACCTGTTCGCCGCACTTATAAATTAAAAAGCATCAACGTACCTCATTATGATGTGCGCTGGATTTCTGACTCTTTGCCCCGCGATCCTTTTCACAACCTCACGGCAAATATCAGTTTATTGTTTTTAAAGGAACAGTAATGAAGAAACACTTCAGGCTTTTACCCTTATCCGGTTTTATTGTCTGCTCCGCACTGCTTGCTGGCTGTGATGGTTCTGATAATGCGCAGCAAGGCGCGCAGGTGCCCCAGGTCACTGTCTTTGTCGTGAAAAGCGCGCCACTGGCAATCACCACGGAGCTGCCAGGGCGTACGGATGCGTTTCGCGTCGCTGAAGTCCGCCCGCAGGTGAGCGGTATTATTCTGCGCCGTAACTTTGTCGAAGGCAGCGATGTGAAAGCAGGCGATTCCCTGTATCAGATCGATCCGGCGTCCTATCAGGCCGCCTATGACAGTGCGAAAGGCGAGCTGGTGAAAGCTGAAGCGGCGGCAAACATTGCCCATTTGACCGTGAAACGGTATGTCCCTCTGGTGGGCACACAATATGTCAGCCGACAAGAGTATGACCAGGCAGTCGCCAACGCCAGACAGGCCGATGCCAGCGTAACGGCTACGCAAGCGGGCGTCGAAACAGCACGTATCAATCTCGCCTATACCAAAGTGTCATCACCGATTAATGGACGAATTGGGAAATCCAGCGTCACCGAAGGCGCACTGGTGACAAACGGCCAGGCTTCCGCACTGGCAACCGTGCAGCAACTCGATCCGATCTATGTGGATGTCACCCAGTCGAGCAATGACTTTATGCAGCTGAAGCAGTCCAGCCTGCAAAAAGGTGACGGCACCAGCAGCGTGCAGCTGTTGATGGAAAACGGCCAGCCTTACGCGGAGAAAGGTACGCTACAGTTCTCTGATGTCACGGTGGACGAAAGCACCGGCTCCATTACCCTGCGTGCGGTTTTCCCGAATCCTAAACATATGCTGCTGCCGGGCATGTTTGTGCGAGCCCGCATTGATGAAGGCATCCAGCCGAATGCCATTCTCGTTCCACAACAGGGTGTCACGCGTACTCCTCGTGGCGATGCCACCGTACTGGTCGTGAACGCCAAAGAACAGGTTGAAACGCGTAGCGTGGTGGCACCTCAGGCCATTGGCGATCGTTGGCTAATCACGAACGGGTTGAAGGAGGGCGATCGCGTCATCATCAGCGGCCTGCAAAAAGTGCATCCTGGGGCCACGGTAGTTGCCACGCCAGATTCCGCCGCGACGAAAGCCAGTTAAGGGTATAATCAATGGCTAACTTTTTTATTCAAAGGCCGATTTTTGCCTGGGTACTTGCCATCATTCTGATGATTGCGGGTGGGCTGGCGATTCTCAAACTGCCCGTGGCACAGTATCCCACGATTGCGCCACCCGCTGTTGCCGTCACAGCTGTTTACCCTGGTGCGGACGCACAAACGGTGCAGGATACGGTGACGCAGGTTATCGAACAGAACATGAACGGTGTCGATAACCTGATGTACATGTCATCCACCAGTGATTCCGCGGGAAACGTGACGATTACCCTGACCTTCCAGTCAGGCACCGATCCTGATATCGCGCAGGTACAGGTTCAGAACAAACTTCAGCTGGCGATGCCGCTGTTGCCGCAGGAAGTGCAGCAGCAAGGGATCGGCGTGAAGAAATCCAGCAGCAGCTTCCTTCTGGTCGCGGGGTTTGTGTCTGATAACAAAAGCCTGACCCAGGACGATATTTCAGATTACGTTGCGTCTAACGTGAAAGACACCATCAGCCGAACTTCCGGTGTGGGCGATGTTCAGATGTTTGGCGCGCAGTACGCGATGCGTATCTGGCTCGACAGCAATGCCCTGAATAAGTATCAGCTGACACCGCTGGATGTAATTAATCAGCTCAAAACCCAGAACAACCAGATTGCGGCCGGTCAGTTAGGCGGAACGCCGTCGGTTCCGGGCCAGCAGCTTAACGCCTCCATCATTGCTCAAACGCGCCTGAAAACACCGGAAGAGTTTGGCAAGGTCACACTGAAAGTGAACCAGGACGGCTCAATGGTGCATTTGAAAGATGTGGCCCGCATTGAGCTTGGCGGCGAAAACTACAACATGGTGACCAAGATTAACGGCCAGGCGGCTACTGGTCTGGGTATCAAGCTGGCGACAGGCGCCAACGCGCTGGACACTGCCGCTGCCATTAAATCAAAACTGGCCGAACTGCAGGCCTTCTTCCCCCAGGGGCTGAAGGTTGTCTACCCTTACGACACCACGCCGTTCGTGACAATCTCGATTCATGAAGTGGTTAAAACCCTGTTCGAAGCGATTATTCTCGTCTTCCTGGTGATGTATCTGTTCCTGCAAAACTTGCGCGCCACGCTGATTCCAACCATTGCTGTGCCGGTCGTGTTGCTGGGTACCTTTGCGGTGTTGGGCGCATTTGGGTTTTCTATCAATACCCTGACAATGTTTGGCATGGTGCTGGCGATAGGTTTGCTAGTCGATGACGCCATCGTCGTCGTGGAAAACGTCGAACGCGTGATGGCGGAGGATAAGCTGCCGCCGAAAGAAGCAACGCAGAAGTCGATGGAGCAGATTCAGGGCGCGCTGGTTGGTATCGCGATGGTGCTTTCAGCGGTGTTCGTGCCGATGGCGTTCTTTGGTGGTTCCACCGGTGCTATCTATCGTCAGTTCTCCCTGACCATCGTTTCGGCAATGGCGCTTTCCGTCCTTGTTGCCCTGATCCTGACCCCTGCCCTCTGCGCCACGCTGCTGAAACCCGCAGCGGAAGAGCACCACGCGAAAGGCGGTTTCTTTGGCTGGTTCAATAACGTCTTCGATAAGAGCGTGGACCATTACAGTAACAGCGTGAGCGGCATTTTACGCAAAACCGGGCGCTATCTGGTGATTTATGTGCTGATTGTTGCTGGTATGGCGGTATTGTTCCTACGTTTACCAACCTCCTTCTTACCCGACGAGGATCAGGGCGTATTCATGACCATGGTCCAGCTGCCCGCGGGTGCCACGCAAACCCGTACGCAGCAGATCCTGGATCAGGTGCAGCAATACTATCTAACCAAAGAGAAGGCCAACGTCGATTCGGTCTTTACGGTTAACGGTTTTAGCTACAGCGGCCAGGGGCAAAACTCCGGCATGGCATTTATCAGCCTGAAACCGTGGGATGAACGTCCGGGAGCTGAAAACGGAGTCGCCGCGATTGTCGGTCGCGCATCGAAAGCCTTCAGTCACATTAAGGATGGGATGATCTACCCGTTCAACCTGCCTGCAATTATCGAACTGGGCACGGCTACCGGGTTTGACTTCGAACTTATCGATCAGGCAAACCTTGGGCATATCGAGCTGACAAAAGCACGTAATCAGCTGCTTGGTATGGCGAAAGAGCACCCAGACCTGCTCGAACGTGTGCGCCCTAACGGGCTGGAAGATACCCCGCAGTTCAAACTGGATGTGGATCAAGAGAAAGCGCAGGCGCTGGGAGTCAGTCTATCTGATATCAACCAGACGATTTCGACCGCGCTCGGCGGGACTTATGTGAATGACTTTATCGATCATGGGCGTGTGAAGAAAGTCTATGCGCAGGCCGACGCTCCGTTCCGTATGTTGCCGGGTGATATCAATAACCTGTACGTTCGCAGCACCAACGGCGAAATGGTGCCTTTCTCCGCGTTTAGCACCTCGCGCTGGATTTCAGGTTCACCGCGCCTTGAGCGCTACAACGGTATGCCTTCAATGGAAATTGTGGGTGAATCCGTGCGGGGTAAGAGCTCGGGTGAAGCGATGGCGATGATGGAAAGTATGGCGCAAAGACTGCCTTCAGGTATCGGTTACGACTGGACGGGGATGTCATATCAGGAACGTCTCTCTGGCAATCAGGCACCTGCGCTATATGCCATTTCGCTGATTGTGGTGTTCCTGTGTCTGGCTGCGCTCTATGAGAGCTGGTCGATTCCGTTCTCCGTTATGCTGGTCGTGCCACTGGGGGTGATTGGTGCGCTGCTTGGCGCCTCGTTAAGCGGGCTGAACAATGACGTCTATTTCCAGGTTGGGCTTCTCACCACCATCGGGCTCTCCGCGAAGAACGCCATTCTGATTGTAGAGTTCGCGAAAGACCTGATGGAGAAAGAGGGTAAAGGGGTTATCGAAGCCACTCTAGAGGCATCCCGTATGCGTTTGCGCCCCATCCTGATGACGTCACTGGCGTTTGTTCTCGGTGTACTGCCGCTGGTAATCAGCCGTGGTGCGGGCAGTGGCGCGCAAAACGCCGTGGGCACAGGGGTCATGGGCGGAATGCTCTCGGCAACGCTTCTGGCTATCTTCTTCGTTCCCGTATTTTTCGTGGTCGTCAGACGACGGTTTAATCGAATCAATAAGTAAAACAAAGATAAAGGCGTCATCCGGCGCCTTTTCTTATTCTTTTGCACAGAACATTAGCACGCAAATTATCATTGTATTATTATACCTGTGAATAATCGTTAACTTCCTCGCGGCGTAAAATCTATTATTCGTTCCATACTTCCTCCATAAATTCATGCCATTCTGTTTTTTTCTCCATGATTTTTACAATCCACATAATTTGAGATTATTCACCCTGCTGTTGTGGATAGGTGTAGTGGTAAAATGACCCTCAGCTCGATAAATACCCTATTGGTTTAATAGCGAGCCAGTTTTAATTCTGAGGTAACATCATGAAAAGATTCATTTGCGTTGCAACTCTCGCTGCGCTTCTTGCCGGTTGTGCGCACGACTCTCCGTGTGTGCCGGTGTATGACGATCAGGGCCGTCTGGTTCATACCAACACCTGTATGAAGGGCACAACCCAGGATAACTGGGAAACTGCAGGGGCGATCGCCGGTGGTGCTGCCGCTGTCGCTGGCCTGACGCTGGGTATCGTCGCATTAACGAAATAATGCTTTCCTGCAAAAGCGCGGTGCTCCCGCGCTTTTGCTTCAAACCAGTGCAATGATTTCCTGTGAAGTTAAAAAAACTCCCCTTTTTCAACTACCTCTCATTATTAATATCTGATTCTTCTCACATCTTTTTTGTCGCCTCTTTTTAATTACATATTCCAGCGTGATACTTTTCACAATTCAATTACATTAAATATCCTGCCAATATTCACGCCAGAAACTACCATCCGGAATTAACTCACGAGCTAACAACTTTTGCTCTGATTTGTGGCGTAGGTTGTGATTTCGCACCATTTCGGGGCGCTCGATTTATTTATCCCTGTCTACACTCTGCATTATGCGTTCAATTCTCTCTTTTTCAGCCGAACGCAAAACTGGCATTACGTTTGCTTTATAAACGTCGGCCAACGCCACAGACAGGTAAAAGCGTTTTAAAACGACTTTCTATAACGATAAATTTCGCCACACAGGATGCATTATGAAAAAGACGATGTTAGCCAGCCTGGCCGCAGCGGGCATGTTGTTTGCTGTAGCGGGACAAGCTCATGCCGGCACAACGCTGGATGCCGTTAAAAAGAAAGGTTTTGTACAGTGCGGTATCAGTGATGGGTTACCGGGCTTCTCCTATGCCGATGCGAACGGAAAGTTCACCGGTATTGATGTCGATGTATGTCGTGGCGTTGCAGCAGCCATCTTCGGGCATGACACCAAAGTAAAATACACCCCTCTGACGGCGAAAGAGCGCTTTACCGCTCTGCAGTCTGGCGAAGTGGACATGCTTTCTCGTAATACCACCTGGACTTCATCGCGTGACGCGGGCATGGGAATGTCCTTCACCGGCGTTACCTATTATGACGGTATCGGCTTCCTGACCCATAACAAGGCGGGACTGAAGAGCGCCAAAGAGCTCGACGGGGCGACTGTTTGTATTCAGGCAGGCACTGACACCGAGCTGAATGTCGCCGACTATTTCAAAGCCAACAACATGAAATACACGCCGGTCACCTTTGACCGCTCTGATGAATCCGCTAAAGCGCTGGAGTCTGGCCGTTGCGATACGCTGGCGTCAGACCAGTCTCAGCTGTATGCCCTGCGCATCAAGCTGAGCAACCCGGCGGAATGGATTGTTCTACCAGAAGTCATCTCGAAAGAACCTCTCGGACCGGTCGTACGCCGTGGCGATGAAGACTGGTTCTCCATCGTTCGCTGGACGCTGTTCGCTATGCTGAACGCCGAAGAGATGGGCATCAATTCGAAAAACGTCGACGAAAAAGCCGCTAATCCATCTACGCCGGATATGGCGCACCTTTTGGGTAAAGAGGGTGATTTCGGTAAAGATCTAAAACTGGATAACAAGTGGGCATATAACATCATTAAACACGTCGGTAACTATTCAGAGATCTTCGAGCGCAACGTGGGATCGGAAAGTGCACTGAAGATCAAACGTGGCCAGAACAACCTCTGGAACAACGGCGGCATTCAGTACGCTCCGCCGGTACGTTAAGTATTTAGCTGTAACGGGCACCGCATCTGTGGTGCCCAGTCCAGAGTCATGGTTACCGAGGTTTCTTTATGTCCCATCGCCGCTTAGCCGTAAAAGGAAAACTTTCCTTTTCTCATCCCGCGGTCCGCGCCTGGCTGTTCCAGATAATCGCTGTTGTCGCCGTCGTGGTCGTCGCGGTTTATTTAATTCATAACACTGTTACCAATCTGAGCAATCGCGGCATCACTTCGGGCTTTGCCTTCCTGGATCGCAGCGCTGGTTTTGGCATTGTGCAGCACTTGATTGATTATCAAGAGGGAGACACTTACGGAAGAGTGTTTCTGGTCGGCCTGCTGAACACGCTTCTGGTCTCTGCGCTGTGTATTGTGTTTGCTTCGTTTCTCGGCTTTTTCCTCGGACTTGCGCGCCTTTCGGAGAACTGGTTATTACGCAAACTCTCGACGATTTATATTGAGACGTTTCGCAATATTCCGCCACTCCTGCAGATCTTCTTCTGGTATTTCGCCGTACTGCGCAATTTACCCGGCCCGCGCCAGGCCGTTGATGCCTGGGATCTCTTTTTCCTGAGTAATCGCGGTCTCTATATTCCCTCGCCGCTGGCGGGCGAAGGGCTGTACGCGTTCATGGCAGCCATTGTTGTTGCTATCGCTATTACGATGGGGCTGTTTCGCTATAACCGCGCACTTCAGATTAAAACCGGGCAACTTCGCAGAACATGGCCAGCAGGCGTTGCATTGATCGTGGGTTTACCGCTGCTCGCACACTGGACTTTCGGTGCTGCGTTGCACTGGGATATTCCACAGCTGCGTGGTTTTAACTTCCGGGGTGGGATGGTGCTGATCCCAGAGCTTGCGGCGCTGACGCTGGCGCTGTCGATTTATACCTCCGCATTTATTGCCGAAATCATTCGTTCCGGTATCCAGGCAGTACCCTATGGGCAGCATGAAGCCGCGCGATCACTCGGATTACCAAATCCGGTGACCCTGCGTCAGGTGATCATCCCGCAAGCCTTGCGCGTGATCATCCCACCGCTGACCAGTCAGTATCTTAATATTGCCAAAAACTCCTCGCTGGCGGCTGCCATTGGTTATCCCGACATGGTTTCCCTTTTCGCCGGAACCGTGCTTAACCAGACCGGGCAAGCTATCGAGACTATCGCCATCACCATGTCCGTCTATCTGATTATCAGCCTGACGATCTCACTGCTGATGAATATCTATAACCGTCGCATCGCCCTGGTTGAGCGCTAAGGAACCATGATGACAAAAGCCGTATTGTCACAGCCCTCGCGCCCGTCCAGCGCCGGAAGCTGGCGTTTCATCGCCTGGGCACGCAAGAATCTGTTCTCCTCATGGAGCAACAGTCTCCTGACGATCGTCAGTTTATGGTTGATTTGGGAGCTGATTCCCCCCCTGCTGAACTGGGCTTTTTTACAGGCAAACTGGGTAGGCTCTACGCGGGCTGACTGCACCAAAGCGGGTGCCTGCTGGGTGTTTATCCATGAGCGTTTCGGGCAGTTTATCTATGGTCTCTATCCACACGATCAACGCTGGCGCATCAATCTTGCGCTGGTTATCGGCCTGCTGTCGATCGCACCGATGTTCTTTAAACGCCTGCCGCGTCGTGGTCGCTATATTGCCTGCTGGGCAGTGGTGTACCCGCTGATTGTCTGGTTGTTGCTGTACGGGGGAATACTGGGGCTGGAGCGTGTAGAAACACGCCAGTGGGGTGGGCTGACGTTAACCCTGATCATCGCTTCTGTGGGTATCGCCGGGGCGCTGCCGTTGGGTATTTTGCTGGCACTTGGCCGTCGTTCAACGATGCCGGTGGTACGCATTCTGTCGGTGATCTTTATCGAGTTCTGGCGCGGTGTACCGCTGATTACCGTTCTGTTTATGTCCTCGGTGATGCTGCCGCTGTTTATGGCGGAAGGCACCACGATCGACAAATTGATCCGCGCCCTGGTGGGGGTCGTGTTATTCCAGTCAGCGTATGTTGCAGAAGTGGTTCGCGGCGGGCTTCAGGCGCTGCCAAAAGGTCAGTATGAGGCTGCTGAATCGCTGGCACTTGGTTACTGGAAAACTCAGGGACTCGTGATCTTACCCCAGGCGCTCAAGCTGGTTATTCCGGGGCTGGTGAACACTATCATCGCCTTGTTTAAAGATACCAGCCTCGTGATCATCATTGGATTGTTTGATCTTTTCAGTAGTGTTCAGCAGGCCACAGTCGACCCGGCCTGGCTGGGAATGTCTACTGAAGGCTATGTTTTTGCAGCACTTGTGTACTGGATTTTCTGTTTCAGTATGTCGCGCTATAGCCAGCATCTGGAAAAGCGCTTTAATACCGGGCGTACGCCGCAATGAGGAATTTATGAGCAAAATAACGATGACCCCCGCTGACGCGATGATTACGCTGGAAAACGTTAATAAATGGTACGGGCAGTTTCATGTCCTGAAAGATATCAATCTGAAGGTAAAGCAAGGTGAACGTATCGTCCTGTGCGGCCCGTCAGGTTCAGGTAAATCTACGACGATACGCTGTATTAACCATCTTGAAGAGCATCAACAAGGGCGCATCGTTGTTGATGGAATTGAGCTGGATGAGGATATTCGTAATATCGAACGAGTCCGCCAGGAAGTGGGTATGGTATTCCAGCATTTCAATCTGTTCCCCCATTTGACGGTAATACAGAATTGCACACTGGCGCCTATTTGGGTTAGAAAGATGCCTAAAAAGGAAGCTGAGGCGCTGGCGATGCATTATCTGGAACGGGTGCGTATTGCTGAACATGCGAATAAGTTTCCCGGACAGATATCGGGGGGTCAGCAGCAGCGTGTCGCTATCGCGCGATCCTTGTGCATGAAACCTAAAATTATGCTGTTCGATGAACCGACTTCAGCGCTCGATCCTGAGATGGTTAAAGAGGTGCTGGATACGATGATTGGTCTGGCCCAATCAGGAATGACAATGCTCTGTGTCACGCATGAAATGGGATTTGCCAGAACAGTGGCAGACAGGGTGATTTTTATGGATCGCGGGGAAATTGTCGAACAGGCTGCACCGGAAGAGTTTTTTGCCCATCCGAAATCTGAAAGAACGCGAGCATTTCTGTCCCAGGTGATTCATTAATCAATGATAGTTGCCCGGTGGCATTTGGTTGCCGGGCAAAAGGTGTCTGGCAACGTACTCGCCTGATATTTCGATGTATAAACGCAAAAAGGCCATCCTTGCGGATGGCCTTTTCACTTAATTGATGCCTGGCAGTTCCCTACTCTCACATGGGGAGACCCCACACTACCATCGGCGCTACGGCGTTTCACTTCTGAGTTCGGCATGGGGTCAGGTGGGACCACCGCGCTAAAGCCGCCAGGCAAATTCTGTATCAACACGCATCTCTGCGCATTAATTAATCTGTATCAGCTGAAAATCGACTGTCTCTGCTTCGCCAAAACATCTTCGGCGTTGTAAGGTTAAGCCTCACGGTTCATTAGTACTGGTTAGCTCAATACATCGCTGCACTTACACACCCAGCCTATCAACGTCGTAGTCTTCAACGTTCCTTCAGGACTCTCAAGGAGTCAGGGAGAACTCATCTCGGGGCAAGTTTCGTGCTTAGATGCTTTCAGCACTTATCTTTTCCGCATTTAGCTACCGGGCAATGCCATTGGCATGACAACCCGAACACCAGTGATGCGTCCACTCCGGTCCTCTCGTACTAGGAGCAGCCCCCCTCAATTCTCCAGCGCCCACGGCAGATAGGGACCGAACTGTCTCACGACGTTCTAAACCCAGCTCGCGTACCACTTTAAACGGCGAACAGCCGTACCCTTGGGACCTACTTCAGCCCCAGGATGTGATGAGCCGACATCGAGGTGCCAAACACCGCCGTCGATATGAACTCTTGGGCGGTATCAGCCTGTTATCCCCGGAGTACCTTTTATCCGTTGAGCGATGGCCCTTCCATTCAGAACCACCGGATCACTATGACCTGCTTTCGCACCTGCTCGAGCCGTCACTCTCGCAGTCAAGCTAGCTTATGCCATTGCACTAACCTCCTGATGTCCGACCAGGATTAGCTAACCTTCGTGCTCCTCCGTTACTCTTTAGGAGGAGACCGCCCCAGTCAAACTACCCACCAGACACTGTCCGCAACCCGGATTACGGGTCTACGTTAGAACACCAGCCATTAAAGGGTGGTATTTCAAGGTTGGCTCCACGCAGACTGGCGTCCACGCTTCAAAGCCTCCCACCTATCCTACACATCAAGGACCAGTGTTCAGTGTCAAGCTATAGTAAAGGTTCACGGGGTCTTTCCGTCTTGCCGCGGGTACACTGCATCTTCACAGCGAGTTCAATTTCACTGAGTCTCGGGTGGAGACAGCCTGGCCATCATTACGCCATTCGTGCAGGTCGGAACTTACCCGACAAGGAATTTCGCTACCTTAGGACCGTTATAGTTACGGCCGCCGTTTACCGGGGCTTCGATCAAGAGCTTCGCGTTGCCGCTAACCCCATCAATTAACCTTCCGGCACCGGGCAGGCGTCACACCGTATACGTCCACTTTCGTGTTTGCACAGTGCTGTGTTTTTAATAAACAGTTGCAGCCAGCTGGTATCTTCGACTGGTTTCAGCTCCGTCCGCAGGGACTTCACCTACACACCAGCGTGCCTTCTCCCGAAGTTACGGCACCATTTTGCCTAGTTCCTTCACCCGAGTTCTCTCAAGCGCCTTGGTATTCTCTACCTGACCACCTGTGTCGGTTTGGGGTACGATTTGATGTTACCTGATGCTTAGAGGCTTTTCCTGGAAGCAGGGCATTTGTTACTTCAGCACCGTAGTGCCTCGTCATCACACCTCAGCGTTAAAAAGGTACCGGATTTACCTGGAACCTCCGCCTACATGCTTAAACCGGGACAACCGTCGCCCGGCTAACATAGCCTTCTCCGTCCCCCCTTCGCAGTAACACCAAGTACAGGAATATTAACCTGTTTCCCATCGACTACGCCTTTCGGCCTCGCCTTAGGGGTCGACTCACCCTGCCCCGATTAACGTTGGACAGGAACCCTTGGTCTTCCGGCGAGCGGGCTTTTCACCCGCTTTATCGTTACTTATGTCAGCATTCGCACTTCTGATACCTCCAGCATGCCTCACAGCACACCTTCAACGGCTTACAGAACGCTCCCCTACCCAACAACGCATAAGCGTCGCTGCCGCAGCTTCGGTGCATGGTTTAGCCCCGTTACATCTTCCGCGCAGGCCGACTCGACCAGTGAGCTATTACGCTTTCTTTAAATGATGGCTGCTTCTAAGCCAACATCCTGGCTGTCTGTGCCTTCCCACATCGTTTCCCACTTAACCATGACTTTGGGACCTTAGCTGGCGGTCTGGGTTGTTTCCCTCTTCACGACGGACGTTAGCACCCGCCGTGTGTCTCCCGTGATAACATTCTTCGGTATTCGTAGTTTGCATCGGGTTGGTAAGCCGGGATGGCCCCCTAGCCGAAACAGTGCTCTACCCCCGAAGATGAGTTCACGAGGCGCTACCTAAATAGCTTTCGGGGAGAACCAGCTATCTCCCGGTTTGATTGGCCTTTCACCCCCAGCCACAAGTCATCCGCTAATTTTTCAACATTAGTCGGTTCGGTCCTCCAGTTAGTGTTACCCAACCTTCAACCTGCCCATGGCTAGATCACCGGGTTTCGGGTCTATACCCTGCAACTTAACGCCCAGTTAAGACTCGGTTTCCCTTCGGCTCCCCTATACGGTTAACCTTGCTACAGAATATAAGTCGCTGACCCATTATACAAAAGGTACGCAGTCACCCCATAAAGAGGCTCCCACTGCTTGTACGTACACGGTTTCAGGTTCTTTTTCACTCCCCTCGCCGGGGTTCTTTTCGCCTTTCCCTCACGGTACTGGTTCACTATCGGTCAGTCAGGAGTATTTAGCCTTGGAGGATGGTCCCCCCATATTCAGACAGGATACCACGTGTCCCGCCCTACTCTTCGAGTTCACAACGTGTGCATTTTTGTGTACGGGGCTGTCACCCTGTATCGCCGGACTTTCCAGACCGTTCCACTAACACACGCGCTGATTCAGACTCTGGGCTCCTCCCCGTTCGCTCGCCGCTACTGGGGGAATCTCGGTTGATTTCTTTTCCTCGGGGTACTTAGATGTTTCAGTTCCCCCGGTTCGCCTCATGCCACTATGTATTCATGACATGATAGTGTGTCGAAACACACTGGGTTTCCCCATTCGGGTATCGCCGGGTCAAAGGTTCATATCACCTCGCCGACGCTTATCGCAGATTAGCACGCCCTTCATCGCCTCTGACTGCCAGGGCATCCACCGTGTACGCTTAGTCGCTTAACCTCACAACCCGAAGATGTTTCGTAAAACACCCTCGTGTCGCGAAAATTTGAGAGACTCGAACACACCGTCACTCTGTTCTTATTACGGAGAACAGACGCAGCGTGTCGTTTCAATTTTCAGCTTGATCCAGATTTTTAAAGAGCAAATATCTCAAACATGATTCCTGAGAATCAGTTTTGAGATATTAAGGCAGGTGACTTTCACTCACAAACCAGCAAGTGGCGTCCCCTAGGGGATTCGAACCCCTGTTACCGCCGTGAAAGGGCGGTGTCCTGGGCCTCTAGACGAAGGGGACACTGAAGTCTCAATCGCAAGACGCCTTGCTATTTACTTTTCATCAGACAATCTGTGTGGACACTACAAAGGCAGGTTCTTTCAGGTAAGGAGGTGATCCAACCGCAGGTTCCCCTACGGTTACCTTGTTACGACTTCACCCCAGTCATGAATCACAAAGTGGT
>NZ_PKFT01000020.1:0-683 GCF_002870005.1 Lelliottia sp. F153
AACGGTCAGGTCACGGATACGCTGCAAGTTGTTGTTGATCTCGCCCAGCGCGCCTTCAGCGGTCTGTGCCAGAGAGATACCGTCGTTGGCGTTACGTGCAGCAACACCCAGACCGTTGATGTTAGAGGTGAAACGGTTAGCAATCGCCTGACCCGCAGCATCGTCTTTTGCGCTGTTGATGCGCAGACCAGAAGACAGACGCTCAATCGCAGTCCCTAAAGAAGACTGTGATTTGCTCAGGTTATTTTGAGTCATCAGAGAAAGGGTGTTGGTATTAATCACAGCCATGGTAAGTATCCTTCAAAATTGAGTCATGTGCTTGGCATAGTGCCAACGGCTTCATCGCCTGTATAAAGATTATCGACACCACATTTTTAAACTTTAGGTTTTAAAACTATTTATTGTTTTTGATTTGATTCTAAAAGAAAAAAGCGCCGACAAGCGGCGCTTTTTTTGCATCAATAAGGGTATTAACGCAGCAGGGACAGCATGGTCTGCGGAACCTGGTTGGCCTGGGCCAGAACAGAAGAGCCAGCCTGTTGCAGGATCTGCGAACGAGACATGTTGGACACTTCCGTTGCGTAATCAGAATCCTGAATACGGCTACGCGCTGCAGACAGGTTGTTTACGGTGTTGTTCAGGTTGGTGATGGTGGACTCGAAACGGTTCTGAGACGCACCCAG
>NZ_PKFT01000021.1:0-554 GCF_002870005.1 Lelliottia sp. F153
GTTCTTTTCGCCTTTCCCTCACGGTACTGGTTCACTATCGGTCAGTCAGGAGTATTTAGCCTTGGAGGATGGTCCCCCCATATTCAGACAGGATACCACGTGTCCCGCCCTACTCTTCGAGTTCACAACGTGTGCATTTTTGTGTACGGGACTTTCACCCTGTATCGTGCGACTTTCCAGACGCTTCCACTAACACACGCGCTGATTCAGACTCTGGGCTCCTCCCCGTTCGCTCGCCGCTACTGGGGGAATCTCGGTTGATTTCTTTTCCTCGGGGTACTTAGATGTTTCAGTTCCCCCGGTTCGCCTCATGCCACTATGTATTCATGACATGATAGTGTGTCGAAACACACTGGGTTTCCCCATTCGGGTATCGCCGGGTCAAAGGTTCATATCACCTCGCCGACGCTTATCGCAGATTAGCACGCCCTTCATCGCCTCTGACTGCCAGGGCATCCACCGTGTACGCTTAGTCGCTTAACCTCACAACCCGAAGATGTTTCGTAAAACATCATCGTGTCGCGAAAATTTGAGAGACTCGAACACACCGTCAT
>NZ_PKFT01000022.1:0-329 GCF_002870005.1 Lelliottia sp. F153
GATGTTTTACGAAACATCTTCGGGTTGTGAGGTTAAGCGACTAAGCGTACACGGTGGATGCCCTGGCAGTCAGAGGCGATGAAGGGCGTGCTAATCTGCGATAAGCGTCGGCGAGGTGATATGAACCTTTGACCCGGCGATACCCGAATGGGGAAACCCAGTGTGTTCCGACACACTATCATGTCATGAATACATAGTGGCATGAGGCGAACCGGGGGAACTGAAACATCTAAGTACCCCGAGGAAAAGAAATCAACCGAGATTCCCCCAGTAGCGGCGAGCGAACGGGGAGGAGCCCAGAGTCTGAATCAGCGCGTGTGTTAGTGGAA
>NZ_PKFT01000003.1:0-484017 GCF_002870005.1 Lelliottia sp. F153
GGCCTGCCGCCAGCGTTCAATCTGAGCCATGATCAAACTCTTCAATTTAAGTTTGATGCTCGTGAATTAAACTTCGTAATGAATTACGTATGTTCACTCAGAGACTTTGGTATTCATTTAGCGTCTTGCGACGTTTAGAATCCATGTCACTTTGAGTGCCCACACAGATTGTCTGATAAATTGTTAAAGAGCAGTGCAACGCGGCTTTCGCTCACCGTTGCGAGGTGGCGTATATTACGCTTTCCTCTTTCAGAGTCAACCCTGAAATTCAGGATTTTTTCTCTTCAACCGAACCGGCTGTTTGTGTGAAGTGATTCACATCTGCCGTGTCGATGGAGGCGCATTATAGGGAGCTTCCGAGGAATGACAAGCGGAAAAATACATTTTTATTTCAACCGCTCATTTTTTCAACGCGACGCCTATTTTTGCTGCATTTTGAGCGCTTTTGGCAGCTCAGCAAGGCTATTCAGTACCAGATCTGCCGCGCTTTCAGCTTCTGGGGTAACCGGCTTACCGGTGCGAACTAATACTTTAGTGCCCACGCCTGCTGCCGTTGCCGCCTGCATATCTTCCAGTTTGTCGCCCACCATATAAGAAGAGGCCATATCAATGTGCAGGAATTCCTGCGCAGAGATAAACATCCCAGGATGAGGTTTACGGCAATCACATGTCTGGCGGTATTCTTCGACGGTCCCTTGCGGGTGATGCGGACAATAATAGATACCGTCCAGCTCGACATCCCTATCGGCCAGTGACCAGTCCATCCACTCGGTCAGCGTTTCGAATTGCGCTTCGGTAAATTTACCCCGGGCGATCCCCGACTGATTGGTCACCACCACCAGCGCATAACCCATCGCTTTAAGTTCGCGCATGGCGTCAATAACGCCGTCGATGAATTCGAACTCATCAATCTCATGCACATAACCGTGATCGACATTAATGGTGCCGTCACGATCGAGAAAAATTGCGGGTACTGATTTTGCCACGGGTTTGCTCCTGAAAAAGGCATGTGCCGCTATTATCTCATGTTTCACCGCGCAAGAAAGTGCTCATCGCGCACTGTTGGATTGATTTAGACGTCTGGATGCCTTAACATCCATTTTGTTTACGGTTGAACCCCGTATCTGGCAGAACAAAATGCCACGGCTAACTTACATACGATAAAAATAATCTAATGATTAAACTTTCCAATATCACCAAAGTGTTCCAGCAAGGAACCCGAACCATTCAGGCGCTGAACAATGTCAGCCTGCATGTTCCGGCTGGACAGATTTATGGCGTCATTGGCGCATCGGGTGCCGGTAAAAGTACGCTCATCCGTTGCGTTAACCTGCTCGAGCGTCCGACCGAAGGTAGCGTCCAGGTTGGCGGCCAGGAGCTCACCAAACTTTCCGAAAAAGAATTAACTCAGGCCCGTCGACAGATAGGCATGATCTTCCAGCACTTTAACCTGCTGGCATCACGCACTGTTTTTGGTAACGTCGCGCTTCCGCTGGAGCTGGACAACACGCCAAAAGAAGAAGTGAAACTCCGGGTAACCGAGCTGCTGGAGTTGGTTGGCCTGTCTGATAAGCATGACAGCTACCCGGCTAATCTTTCCGGTGGCCAGAAACAGCGCGTGGCGATTGCCCGTGCGCTGGCAAGCAACCCTAAAGTGCTGCTCTGCGATGAAGCCACCAGCGCACTGGATCCGGCAACCACCCGCTCTATTCTGGAATTATTGAAAGACATTAACCGTCGCCTCGGGCTGACCATCCTTCTTATTACTCATGAGATGGATGTCGTTAAGCGCATCTGCGACTGCGTTGCGGTAATCAGCAACGGTGAACTGATCGAGCAGGACACCGTCAGCGAAGTGTTCTCGCATCCGAAAACGCCCCTTGCCCAGCAGTTCATTCAGTCCACTCTACACCTGGATATTCCGGAAGATTATCTGGCGCGTTTAAAAGTGGAATCGGCTCCTGACAGCGTTCCAATGCTGCGCATGGAATTCACCGGTCAGTCCGTTGATGCCCCTCTGCTTTCCGAAACAGCACGTCGCTTTAATGTGAATAACAACATTATTAGCGCTCAGATGGATTACGCCGGTGGCGTGAAGTTCGGCATCATGCTGACGGAAATGCACGGAACACAAGAAGAGACGCAAGCCGCAATTGCCTGGCTGCAGGAACACCATGTAAAAGTAGAGGTACTGGGTTATGTCTGAGCCGATGATGTGGCTGCTGGTTCGCGGCGTTTGGGAAACGCTGGCAATGACCTTCGTATCAGGATTCTTTGGTTTTGTGATTGGCCTGCCGGTTGGCGTGCTGCTGTACGTCACGCGTCCAGGGCAAATTATCGAAAACGCAAAGCTTTACCGCACGCTCTCTGCGCTGGTAAACATCTTCCGTTCGATTCCTTTTATTATCCTGCTGGTGTGGATGATTCCTTTTACTCGTGTCATCGTGGGAACATCGATTGGTCTGCAGGCCGCTATTGTGCCGCTGACCGTGGGCGCCGCGCCGTTTATCGCGCGTATGGTTGAAAATGCCCTGCTGGAAATTCCAACCGGTCTGATCGAAGCCTCTCGTGCCATGGGCGCGACGCCAATGCAGATCGTACGCAAAGTGCTGTTACCCGAAGCGCTGCCAGGTCTGGTGAATGCGGCAACGATTACCCTTATCACGCTGGTCGGGTATTCCGCCATGGGCGGTGCTGTCGGGGCGGGCGGTCTGGGTCAGATCGGCTATCAATATGGTTATATTGGTTATAACGCTACCGTAATGAACACCGTTCTGGTATTGCTGGTTGTGCTGGTTTATCTCATTCAATTCTCTGGCGATCGCATCGTCCGGGCTGTTACTCACAAATAACGTTACACAACGCAAACTCGACGAATTAAGGATATAACATGACGTTTAAATTGAAGACCTTTGCTGCGGTAGGCGCACTGATCGGCTCCCTGGCTCTGGTGGGTTGCGGTCAGGATGAAAAAGATCCAAACCATATCAAAGTGGGCGTCATTGTTGGCGCTGAGCAGCAGGTTGCAGAAGTTGCGCAGAAAGTCGCAAAAGAGAAGTATGGCCTGGACGTTGAGCTGGTAACCTTTAACGACTACGTTCTGCCGAACGAAGCGCTGAGCAAAGGCGACATCGACGCTAACGCCTTCCAGCACAAACCATACCTGGATCAGCAGATTAAAGATCGTGGCTACAAACTGGTTGCCGTAGCGAACACCTTCGTTTACCCAATTGCTGGCTACTCTAAAAAAATCAAATCTCTGGAAGAACTGCAGCCAGGTTCTCAGGTCGCGATTCCTAACGACCCAACCAACCTGGGCCGTTCCCTGCTGCTGCTGCAGAAAGTGGGTCTGATCAAACTGAAAGATGGCGTGGGCTTGCTGCCAACCGTGCTGGATGTGACTGAAAACCCGAAAAACCTGAAGTTGGTTGAGCTGGAAGCACCACAGCTGCCACGCTCTCTGGACGATGCGCAGATTGCGCTGGCCGTGATCAACACCACTTACGCCAGCCAGATTGGCCTGACGCCGGCAAAAGACGGCATCTTTGTTGAAGACAAAGACTCCCCGTACGTTAACCTGATCGTGAGCCGCGAAGATAACAAAGACGCGGAAAACGTGAAAAAATTCGTTCAGGCATACCAGTCTGAAGAAGTTTACCAGGAAGCCAACAAAGTGTTTAACGGCGGCGCTGTTAAAGGCTGGTAATCTGACCTTTCTGTAATATCATTCAAGACGGGCGAAAGCCCGTCTTGTCATTTATGCAGGCAACTGATTCAATAACTGACGATTTGATTATTCATTGAGGAAATATTATGCGTGCTTTACCGATCTGTCTTTTAGCACTCATGCTGAGCGGCTGTTCAATGCTAAGCAGATCTCCTGTTGAACCTGTTAAAAGCACTGCAACCCCACCGAAGGTGGAGCCAGCAAAACCAAAACCGCCGCGTCCTGCGCCGGTAAGAATCTACACTAAAGCTGAAGATCTGATTGGCAAGCCATTCCGCGATCTGGGTGAAGTCACCGGCGAATCCTGCCAGGCCAGCAATCAGGACTCTCCGCCAAACATCCCAACGGCGCGTAAACGCCTGCAGATTAATGCCGCCAAAATGAAAGCCAACGCCGTCTTGCTGCACAGCTGTGAAGTTACCAGCGGTACGCCAGGCTGCTATCGTCAGGCTGTGTGTATGGGCAACGCCCTTAACGTCACGGCTAAATGAGTGCATTTCAGTTTGAGCAGATAGGTGTTATCCGCTCGCCTTATAAAGAGAAGTTTGCCGTGCCACGCCAGCCTGGTCTGGTCAAAAGCTGCGGCGGCGAACTTCACTTAATTGCCCCTTTTAACCAGGCCGATGCGGTGCGTGGCCTGGAGGCATTCAGCCATCTGTGGGTGCTGTTTATCTTTCATCAAACGATGGACGGTGGCTGGCGCCCGACGGTACGCCCTCCCCGACTGGGCGGGAATGCCAGAATGGGGGTGTTTGCCACGCGTTCGACCTTCCGCCCAAATCCTGTAGGCATGTCGCTCGTTGAGCTACAAGGCATTCGCTGCCAGAAGGATCAGGTGATTCTGCAGTTAGGCAGTCTGGATCTGGTCGACGGCACGCCCGTGGTGGATATCAAACCCTATCTGCCCTTTGCCGAAGCGCTGCCCGACGCTCGCGCGAGCTATGCCCAGCAGGCCCCATCGGCAGATATGCCCGTTGGATTCACGGCAGAGGTCTGCGCACAGCTCCTGAATCTGGAAAAGCGTTACCCTCGCCTGAAAGATTTTATTGTCGACGTTCTGGCGCAAGATCCGCGACCCGCCTACAGAAAAGAGGAAGAGGCAGGCAAAACATACGCCGTCCTGTTGCTCGATTTTAACGTACGCTGGCGCGTCACCGAGGCAGGTTTTGAAGTCTTTGCGCTGGAAGAGCGCTAATTTTATTTTTCCTCTCTTTTGGCATCTTTGCCACACTGGTAAACTAAACCACTTTTTTTGTGTCAGTCTGACGTTTCAGCCTGGTCCAATCGTCGAAATGGAACCGTAACAACATGCGTACTAGCCAATATCTGCTCTCCACACTGAAGGAGACACCTGCCGACGCTGAAGTCATCAGCCACCAGCTGATGCTGCGCGCCGGGATGATCCGCAAGCTGGCCTCCGGGTTGTACACCTGGTTGCCGACCGGCCTGCGCGTCCTGAAAAAAGTCGAAAACATCGTGCGTGAAGAGATGAACAACGCCGGTGCTATCGAGGTGTCCATGCCTGTGGTTCAGCCCGCTGACCTGTGGATGGAAAGTGGTCGCTGGGAGCAGTACGGCCCGGAACTGCTGCGCTTTGTTGATCGCGGCGAGCGTCCGTTTGTGCTCGGCCCAACGCATGAAGAAGTGATCACTGACCTGATCCGTAACGAGCTGAACTCGTACAAACAGCTGCCGCTGAACTTCTTCCAGATCCAGACCAAGTTCCGTGACGAAGTTCGCCCGCGTTTCGGCGTGATGCGTTCCCGCGAATTCCTGATGAAAGATGCCTACTCTTTCCATACCTCACAGGAATCCCTGCAGGAAACTTACGACGTGATGTACGGTGCCTACAGCAAAATCTTCTCCCGTATGGGTCTGGATTTCCGCGCTGTACAGGCTGATACCGGTTCAATCGGCGGTAGCGCCTCCCACGAATTCCAGGTGCTGGCTCAGAGCGGCGAAGATGATGTGATCTTCTCCGATGCCTCTGACTACGCGGCGAACATCGAATTTGCCGAAGCGCTGGCACCTGCCACTCCGCGCGCAGCGGCGACCGAAGAGATGAAACTGGTCGACACGCCAAACGCGAAAACCATCGCCGAGCTGGTTGAGCAGTTCAATTTGCCGATTGAGAAAACGGTGAAAACGCTGCTGGTGAAATCCGTTGAAGGTAGCGCGTATCCGCTGGTTGCCCTGCTGGTTCGTGGCGATCACGAGCTGAACGAAGTGAAAGCCGAAAAACTGCCGCAGGTCGCAAGCCCGCTAACATTTGCTACCGAAGCGGAAATCCGCGCGGTGATTAATGCAGGTCCAGGTTCACTGGGTCCGGTTAATCTGCCGGTTCCAGTCGTTATCGACCGTACCGTTGCCGCCATGAGCGATTTCTCTGCTGGCGCGAACATCGACGGTAAGCACTACTTTGGCATCAACTGGGATCGCGACACCGCGACGCCAGAAGTGGCGGATATCCGTAACGTGGTTGCCGGCGATCCAAGCCCGGACGGCCAGGGTCATCTTCAGATCAAACGCGGTATCGAAGTGGGCCATATCTTCCAGCTGGGGACCAAGTACTCCCAGGCGCTGAATGCAGCCGTTCAGGGTGAAGACGGTCGCAACCAGACCCTGACCATGGGTTGCTACGGTATCGGTGTGACACGCGTTGTGGCTGCTGCCATTGAGCAGAACCACGACGAGCGCGGGATAGTCTGGCCAGACAATATCGCGCCGTTCCAGGTCGCGATTTTGCCAATGAACATGCACAAGTCTTACCGTGTTCAGGAACTGGCTGAGAAACTGTACAGCGAACTGCGCGCGCAGGGCATCGAAGTGCTGATGGACGACCGTAAAGAGCGTCCGGGCGTGATGTTTGCGGATATGGAACTGATCGGTATCCCACACACAGTCGTCATCGGCGACCGTAACCTCGACAGCGACGAGATTGAATACAAATACCGACGCAGCGGCGAGAAGCAGATGATCAAGACTGGCGACATTCTTGATTACCTGGTGAAAGCCATCAAAGGTTAAGACATAAAAAACCCCGCCTCGGCGGGGTTTTCTTTTACGTATGATTCAGTTCTACTTGCTGTCGCAGTCTTTACCCGCCACAAACTTTGCATTCTTATCCGTTACCAGCGTTTTGACCATCTCACCGCTGTCCGGGTTCGGCTCCAGCGTGAAGTGACCGTCCACCGTCAACAGTACCGGCTTGCTGTCATTCCCGCGCGCCACGGCATAATCACGTTCCAGCTGGGCATTATTCGCGACACTCACTTTTTTGCCTGTTACACAGTCGGTGAAGACCGCTGCATCCGCCATGTAGAAATACATGCCGCGCATTGCCATTGGGGTGGACGGCAGCGCCGCTTTAACTGGCGCAAGGGTGTAATTAAACTGGGACTCGATTGGATTCCCTTCTCGATCCAGCATCTCCATGCCTTCGCCTTTGGCACGGAAATAAGTTTTCTCGCCTTCAGCATCCGTCAGCACCAGCTTCTCAGCCGTGCGTGCCCATTTGCCATAAGACGCAAAGGAAGAGGGCTCTTTCGCGCCCTGATAGCGCTGGTTCATGACCCATGAACCGTCCTTTTCCAGGAACAGAGTCGTTTCAATACCTTCACAGTCTGCGCACGGCAGAACGCCGCGCCAGCTCTGCTGCATCGGCTTCAACTCTTCCGAATGCGTCGGTTGCAGAGTCTGCATCTCGGCGCGGTTGTTACACCCTATTAATGCAAACAGTGTGGACGCGGCCAACACTGACAATATCGCTTTATTCACGATGAATTCCTTATAACAATGTAATCCTGGTACTTTATTCCTGGGGCCGACGTACTTTTCCACGCAGTGATTTTACGGTGGATTTCTGCGCTTTTGATGACAATCGGCGCTCTTTCGACGCCCGCGTCGGTCGTGTGGCCCGGCGGCTTTTCTGCACCGCCGTAAGCTCCTGTATGACCGCCACCAGCCGGGAAAGTGCGGCTTCGCGATTCAAATCCTGGCTGCGGTACTCTTGCGCCTTAATAATGATGACGCCATCGCTGGTAATCAGATGATGGCTAGCGGCCAGCAGGGCTTCTTTATAGGACTCTGGCAGGCTGGAGGCCCGAATGTCAAAGCGCAGATGAATCGCCGTTGAGGCTTTATTTACATGCTGGCCGCCCGCCCCCTGAGCCCGGATCGCGGTAATTTCCAGCTCATTATCAGGAATGGTAACGGTTCGGGACACCACAATCATGACGGGGATTGCCACGCAGTCAGATGAATTTCCAGATTATTCTGAGCATCAGACAGCCAGATTGCCCCATCCTGAATCGTCGCCTGCAGTGCCATCGTACGGGTGGCAAACGCGGTCAGTTGTGCCAGCTGTTCGTCATCCAGATACCACACCGAAAGGTGCGAATACTGCGCGCATTTACGCTGGTTTTGCTGCCACCAGATCTCCGCAGCACGCTGATTATAGGCGAAAATCGCGACTTCAGCCGCCTGAGTGCAGGCCTTTTTGATACGACGCTCGTCCGGCAGACCCAGTTCGATCCACAAATCGATACCCATATGATCGTTACGCAGCCAGGCTTCCGGCTCTTCTTCAGCGCTCAAACCACGCGTAAATTGCAGGCGTTCATTGGCGTACTTAATCCACGCCAGCAGGCGCAGCATCATGCGCTCCTGCGTTTCGGACGGGTGACGGGCCAGCGTTAACGACGCATCGAGAAACTGGTTGCGGTCAAGGTCAGCTACGTTGACTACCGCTTTATAAATTGTCGCTTTCAGCGCCATGAGAGAACTCCATTCGAATCAGGTGCCCATTGTAGCGAAATTCCGGCCAAAAGGCTGTTACGCAGCGGCGAATCTCAGCAATATCAAGGCGCTGATATTGCTTGAATGAGTATGGTATAGTCACCTTGCTAAACCGAGTTTATCTTCGTAGGCTTAAGTGTATCTCACAGTAACGTCAGTGCGCTGGCAGGAGGGGATGTGGAAAATTATTGTGAGTTAATTCGCAAAAGGTATGCGGAAATTGCCAGCGGAGATCTGGGGTATATCCCGGATGCGTTGGGCTGTGTATTGAAAGTGCTGAATGAAGTGGCGTCGGACGCCAGCCTTTCAGAATCGGTCAGGGAAAAAGCGGCGTATGCTGCTGCGAATTTACTGGTGAGCGATTATGTCAATGAATGATACCTATCAACCCATCAACTGTGATGACTACGATAACCTCGAGCTTGCCTGCCAGAATCACCTGATTCTGGCGCTGGCCTTAAAAGACGGCGAGGAGCTGAAAGCAAAAGCGAGTGACCTTGTATCACGTAAGAACGTTGAATATCTGGTCGTCGAAGACGCAGGTGCAACACGTGAACTTCGTCTCGATAAAATTGCCAGCTTTAGTCATCCGGATATCGGCACCGTCGTGGTGAGCGAATCCTAATTCCTTTTAACGGGCAGCTCACTGCCCGTTACGCTTTCCGCTCGAAACTCACACCCTGTTCCGCCCAGCCTTCCTGCGTGATAAACACGCCCGCCGCCGCAATCAAGTTTTCGCCATAAAAAAGCAGAGGCGTGGAATCACGTAGCCAGGGCGGGATATGGCACTCCTGCCAGATTTTTTTCAGCTTGCGCCCGCCGTTGCGACCCACAATGTGTAAATTCCCGCTGGCCTTAAAGCGGATCGTCACCTTTTCACCCGCTTCCGGCAGCCGTACATTCCCGGCACCTTCAAGACAAACCTGGCCCGCGCCCTGCGGCAGTTCCAGTGGCTCACGGATATTACTCCACGGAAGGATTTCATCGGCCAGGGACGGCTGATGCTTGATCCACCAAAGCTGCTCTTTGTAGCGTCTCAGTTCAAAATCGTTAAAGCGTAAGCACGGATTGGCATCTTCGCGCGCCTGCACGACCTCTTCCCAGATGCGGGTAAGCATGTCGCGCGAGGGCATCTGGGCATTATGACCGGCCAGCCAGCGTCGCAGCAGCGCTCTACGGCGCACCGCGCTCATCGCCTGCAGCGGCGCAATGCGCAGCGCTCGCTCTTGCGACATCAGGCTCTCCAGCTCTTCGCTGAGGAGTTCATCCAGCAAGCTCTCCTGCTCTGCGCATAATTTCGCACTCCTTGCCGTCGCCTCGGCAAAATGCGGCCAACGCTGAGAAAGTTCGGGCAAAATGCGCAGGCGCATGAAATTCCGGTCGTAGGCGTCATCCTGATTGCTTTCATCTTCAATCCAACGAAGATTATGTTCCTGCGCCCAGCGCTCCAGTGAAGCGCGGGTTTCCCCCAGCAATGGGCGTAATAAGTGCGTACCGGCAAATTCACTGCACTCAGCCATCGCGGATAATCCTGCCGGGCCGCTGCCACGTTTGAGCGCTAATAAGAAGGTTTCACACTGATCGTCGAGATGCTGCGCCGTGACAATCGCTTCGCCGGGCAGAAGTGATTTCTCAAAGGCAGCATAGCGCGCTTTCCGTGCCTGAGCTTCAGTCCCGAGACCTTCCTCCAACAGCGTCACGCGTTCAATCAAAAGCGGGATATTCCAGGCCAGGCAAAGCGACGCGCAGTGAGCGACCCACTCATCGGCAAAGGGACTCAGCCCGTGATGAATATGAATCGCGCGAATTTGCACGTCCGCTTCCTGTTCGCGCCATAGCATCAGCCGGTGCAGCAGGACGGTTGAATCCAGGCCACCGCTAAAGCCCACCAGCAGCTGGCGGTAAGGAGAAACTGACTGGGCAATCGCAGGTTGGGTCATAGCGGAATTCACAGAGAGACAATGCCCGGAAAATTACCGAGCATTGTCATGGATGGCAAGCATTACTGCTGATAAAGCTCCAGCGGCAAACCGTCCGGATCGTTGAAGAACGTAAAGCGCTTGTCGGTAAAGGGATCGATGCGAATGGCTTCGCACTTCACGCCATGCGCGTCGAGATGCTGCACCGCCTGCTCAATATCCCCTACGCTGAAGGCCAGATGGCGAAGCCCACAGGCTTCAGGGCGCGACGGGCGTGCTGGCGGGAAAGGAAAAGAGAACAGCTCAATCACATATTGCCCGTTCAACGCCAGGTCACCTTTCCACGAATCACGCTCGGCGCGATACGCTTCGCTCATCAGCGTGAACCCGAGAATGTCGCAATAAAATGCCTTACTTTTGGCATAGTCAGTCGCAATGATCGCAATATGGTGAACCTGTTTTAAACCCAGCATAGCCTCTCCTTTTTATGAGGAGTAAACGTTACAACCGAGCCCCCTGGCACGCAAGGGCTCAGCTATTTTTTAAGACTCGCACCCAGTAGCCGCCGTTTTCATCGCGTTTCGCCCCGTGAATGTCGGTCTCAAAACCGGGATAGTGTCGCCCCACCGAGCACAGCATCAGCAGGAAATCGAGCACAGCCCGGCTTTGTTCGGTAATCATCTCCCCCGGCATCAACAGCGGAACGCCTGGCGGATAAGGCAGGATCATATTCGCCGATATGCGCCCCACCAGATTTTCCAGCTCGATAGTTTCCACTTCCCCTTTCACCTGACGTTGCCAGGCTTTGTGCGGCGTCAGTTTCATTTCAGGTAAAACGTCAAACGCCTGCAGCATCAACCGGGGCAGATCGTGCTGGCGGATCAGCTTGTGGATCCCCTGAGCCAGATCCTGGATCCGCATATTGCGGTAGAAATCTGGATCCTCGGCATACAGATCCGGCAGCATATTTTTTACCCGCAGATTGAGATCGTAGGCACGTTTGAACTCCATCAGTCCCCGTAATAGCCCCATTGCGCGGGTTTTATCGATGCCAATACTGAACAAAAATAGCAGATTGTACGGCCCGGTTTTCTCCACCACTACGCCGCGCTCATCGAGGAATTTCGCCACCAGCGCAGCGGGAATGCCGTCATCGCTCATCGTCCCCTGCTCATCCATTCCCGGCGTCAGAATGGTGACTTTTACCGGATCGAGGAACATATGATCCGCATCAGCATCGCGGAATCCATGCCAGCTCTCACCTGGCGCGACGGACCAGCACTCCGCTTCATCAATCTCGTCCGGCTGCCAGATATCAAAGAACCAGCCCTCGGCTTCGTCTTTGAGTCGCTGGACCTCTTTGCGGAAATGGAGCGCTCGCTCTACCGAACGATTGATCAAGCGTTTGCCCGGATTCCCCCGCAGCATCGCGGCTGCCGTTTCAATCGAGGCCACCAGCGGATAGCTCGGCGATGTGGTAGTGTGCATCATAAAGGCTTCGTTGAAGGTCTCTTCGTCGTATTCGCCCTTAATATGGATCAACGATGCCTGCGAGAACGCCGCCAGCATTTTGTGCGTCGACTGGGTTTCGAAGAACACTTTGCCCGGCACCCGCTCACCGCTCATTCCGCTTTTGCCCGCATAGATCGGGTGGAAATTCGTGTAAGGAACCCAGGCGGAATCAAAGTGGATCGAGGGGACATCCAGCGTCTGTTTGATCCAGTTAGTGTTGTATAGCAGCCCGTCGTAGGTCGAGTTGGTGATCACGGCGTGAATGGGCCAGCTCGCCCCCTCAACAGATGCGACTTTTTGTTCTATGGCGGCGTGGGAAAACTCCCTGCGTGGAATGCCCCCCAGGATGCCTAACGCATTTCGCGTCGGCGACAGCCAGAGCGGGACGACATCGCTCATCATCAGCAGATGGGCCAGCGATTTGTGGCAGTTGCGATCAATCAGCAGCGTACTTCCGGCCGGTGCGGCGTACATCCCGACAATCTTATTGGAAGTCGACGTGCCGTTCGTCACCATATAACTCTGCTCGGCGCCGAAGGTGCGGGCAATATACTCTTCCGCCTCCAGATGCGGGCCGGTGTGATCCAGCAGCGATCCCAGCTCTGTGACCGAAATCGAGACATCCGCTTTCAACGTGTTGCCGCCAAAGAAATCGTAGAACAGGCAGCCCACCGGGCTTTTCTGATACGCCGTACCCGCCATATGGCCCGGCGTGCAGAAGGTGTATTTGCCCTCTTTTACGTAATTGAACAGCGCGCGGGTAAAAGGAGGCGTGATGTTATCGAGATACTCGTGCGTGTATTGCTCGATGCGCGTCGCAATATCGTCGGCAGCGCCGAGGGCATACTCAAAAAACCACAGCGCCATGCGCATATCGTGAGCGCTAACGTCCATCGTCGAATGAGTATTGATAAAGGCGTAGAGCGGCAGATATTCATTCAGTTGATTGATATCGCTGCACAGCTCCAGATCGTACTCATCCCAGTCGAAAACGACGCCACAGATGCGCGGATTGTGTTCGATAACCTTCAGCAGATCGGCGCTGTTGTTCGGCCAGATAAGCTGAAATCCGCGGGACTGCAGTGATTTCTCCAGCTCCTTGATGGGCTCGTCTTTATAAAAGACGCCATGTGGACCCATGATGGCAATGATGTTCATGGTCTACCTCCTTGAAAAACATTAGATAAGCATAGCCGAGGTAAACGGCAGGTATAAAAAAAGCCGCAACAGTGTGCGGCTTTTAAGATTTATGTGTGCAACTTACGCGTAACCGTAGCTCATCAGGCGCTGATAGCGACGGTTGAGCAGGTCTTCTTTGCTCAGCACATCGAGATCGGCCAGGTCAGCCAGCAGCTGCGCCTTAAGGGAAGCGGCCATCACCTCCGGCTTACGGTGCGCACCACCCAGTGGTTCTGGGATCACGGTATCGATCAGTTTCAGCTCTTTCAGGCGTGGTGCGATGATACCCATTGCTTCCGCTGCCAGCGGCGCTTTGTCTGCACTCTTCCACAGAATGGAGGCACAGCCTTCAGGGGAGATAACGGAATAGGTGCTGTACTGCAGCATATTCACTTTATCGCCCACGCCGATAGCCAGTGCGCCACCGGAGCCGCCTTCACCGATCACGGTACAAATCACCGGAACGGACAGACGCGACATTTCACGCAGGTTACGTGCGATAGCTTCAGACTGACCGCGCTCTTCTGCACCAACACCTGGGTATGCACCTGGGGTGTCGATAAAGGTCACGATAGGCATGTTAAAGCGCTCTGCCATTTCCATCAGGCGCAGGGCCTTACGGTAGCCTTCCGGCGCTGGCATCCCAAAGTTACGACGGATTTTCTCTTTGGTTTCACGTCCTTTCTGATGACCAATGATCATCACCGGGCGACCATCCAGACGAGCGATACCGCCAACAATGGCTTTGTCGTCAGCATAAGCGCGATCGCCTGCCAGTTCGTCAAATTCATCAAACGCCAGGCGGACATAATCCAGGGTGTACGGGCGCTGTGGATGACGAGCCAGCTGGGCAATCTGCCATGCGCCGAGATCGGCAAAGATTTTGCGCGTCAGTTCTACGCTTTTTTCACGCAGACGATGCACTTCTTCGTCGATGTTAATATCCAGTTTTTCATCCTGACGGCTTACCGCTGTCAAAGAATCGATTTTCGCTTCCAGCTCTGCAATCGGCTGTTCGAAATCAAGGAAATTCAGACTCATAGTATTCCTGTATTAGTCAAACTCCAGTTCCACCTGCTCCGAACCAATGAGGCCACGGAGATCGTTAAGTAAACGATCGCTCGGAGAGACACGCCACGTTGCACCAAAGCGCAACCGCGCGCGTGCATCCGCCCTCTGATAGTAGAGATGTACTGGAATGGTCCCCGATCGATGGGGTTCCAGAGACTGACGGAGTCGGTTTAAAAGCTGGTCATCAATTTGCCTGTCCGTCAGCGAGATAGCAAGCCCGCGAGCATATTTTTCCCGGGCTTCGTCAATATCCATCACTTCACGGGCCATCATTTTAAGCCCGCCGCTGAAGTCATCAAAGCTGACCTGTCCGCTGACGATAAGTATGCGGTCGTTTTCCAGCAAATGCTGGTATTTTTCCAGCGCTTCGGTGAATAACATCACCTCCAGCCGCCCGGAACGGTCATCCAGCGTACAGATGCCGATGCGATTACCGCGCTTGGTGACCATAACCCGCGCAGCAATGACGAGCCCCGCCGCCGTGGTCATTTTACCACGTTCTGTCGGATGCATGTCTTTTAGCCTGTAGCCTCCGACATAGCGCTCAATTTCTTTCAGATACTGGTTAATCGGGTGCCCCGTCAGGTACAACCCTAACGTCTCACGCTCCCCTTCCAGCACCGTATGTTCCGGCCACGGCTGGCAGTTGGCATATGATTGCTCAATTTGCTCAGGCTCTTCTGCCAGCACGCCAAACATATCCGCCTGACCGATCGCTTCCGCTTTTGCGTGCTGATCGGCGGCTTTCAACGCATCGCCGAGGGAATTCATCAGCGCTGCGCGATGCGGCCCGAGGCGGTCAAACGCCCCGGACATAATCAGTTTTTCCAGCACCCGGCGGTTCAACTTTTTGGTATCGGTACGGGCACAGAGATCGAAAAGCTCGCGGAAGTAACCGCCATTATTACGCGCTTCGATAATGGCTTCGATTGGGCCTTCGCCTACGCCTTTGATGGCGCCAATCCCGTAGACAATTTCGCCGTCGTCGTTGACGTGGAAATGGTACATCCCGGCGTTAATATCCGGAGGCAGGATTTTCAGCCCCATGCGCCAGCATTCATCGACCAGGCCGACCACTTTCTCGGTGTTATCCATATCGGCGGTCATGACGGCCGCCATAAATTCTGCCGGGTAGTGCGCTTTCAGCCACAGGGTTTGATACGAAACCAGCGCATAAGCAGCAGAGTGCGATTTGTTAAATCCGTAACCGGCGAATTTCTCTACCAGGTCGAAGATTTTTATCGCCAGCTCACCGTCAACGCCACGGCTTTTCGCCCCCTCTTCAAAGGTGCCGCGCTGCTTGGCCATCTCTTCCGGCTTTTTCTTACCCATTGCACGACGCAGCATATCCGCGCCGCCAAGGGTGTAGCCGGAAAGCTCCTGAGCAATCTGCATCACCTGTTCCTGGTACAGGATAATGCCGTAGGTTGGCTCAAGAACGGGTTTCAGACACTCGTGCTGCCACTGGACGTCAGGGTAAGAGATCTCTTCGCGACCATGCTTACGGTCGATAAAGTTATCTACCATCCCTGACTGCAACGGCCCCGGACGGAACAGGGCCACCAGTGCGATCATATCTTCGAAGCAGTCAGGCTGAAGACGTTTAATCAGATCTTTCATGCCGCGCGATTCAAGCTGGAATACCGCTGTGGTTTCCGAGCGCTGCAGCATGTCGAAGCTTTTCTTGTCATCGAGCGGGATGGCGGCGATATCAATCGGCTCCAGACCCTGTTTGGCCCGGCGCGGGTTGATCATCTTCAGCGCCCAGTCGATGATAGTGAGCGTTCGCAAACCAAGGAAGTCGAACTTCACCAGGCCCGCGTACTCTACGTCGTTCTTATCAAACTGGGTGACCGGATGTTGCCCTGATTCATCGCAATACAGCGGGGCAAAATCAGTGATTTTAGTCGGCGCGATGACCACGCCACCGGCGTGTTTACCGGCGTTACGCGTGACACCTTCCAGCTTGCGCGCCATGTCGATCAGCGCTTTTACCTCTTCGTCAGCTTCGTAGATTTCCGGCAGCTGAGGTTCCGCTTCAAAGGCTTTCGCCAGCGTCATACCTGGATCAGGTGGCACCAGTTTGGAGATGCGATCGACAAAACCGTATGGATGGCCGAGCACGCGGCCCACGTCGCGGATAACCGCTTTCGCCGCCATCGTACCGAAGGTAATAATCTGCGATACCGCGTCACGACCGTACATGTCCGCAACGTGTTCAATCACCTGGTCGCGTTTCTCCATGCAGAAGTCAACGTCGAAGTCAGGCATCGAAACACGTTCCGGGTTAAGGAAACGTTCAAACAGCAGGTCGAATTCCAGCGGATCGAGGTCGGTGATTTTGAGCGCGTAGGCAACAAGTGAACCCGCACCGGAACCACGCCCAGGGCCTACCGGCACGCCGTTATCCTTCGACCACTGGATAAACTCCATAACGATCAGGAAGTAGCCGGGGAACCCCATCTGGTTAATCACCTGGAGTTCAATATCCAGGCGCTCATCGTAGGCCGGGCGTTTTTCGGCGCGTTCGGCCGGATCCGGGAACAGGAATTCGAGACGCTCTTCCAGACCCTCTTTCGATTTCACCACGAGGAAATCTTCGGTGGTCATATCACCGGTCGGGAATTGCGGCAGGAAGTATTCGCCTAAACGAACAGTGACGTTACAACGGCGGGCAATTTCGACGCTGTTTTCCAGCGCTTCCGGAATGTCGGCAAACAGCTCACACATTTCGTCTTCGTTGCGCATGTACTGCTGCGACGAATAGTTACGCGGACGCTTGGGGTCGTCGAGAGTAAAACCATCGTGGATGGCCACGCGGATCTCGTGCGCATCAAAGTCGTCAGGCTCAAGGAAACGCACGTCGTTGGTCGCGACGACGGGCAGACCGCGTTCTTCCGCAAGGGCCACCGCCGCATGCAGATAGCTCTCTTCATCAGGACGACCGGTGCGGATCAGCTCAAGATAGAAACGATCCGCGAAGTGTTCTTCATAAAATGCAACGCACTGATCCACCAACGCGCTGTTGCCGCGCAGCAGGCTTTTGCCCACATCGCCCAGGCGACCACCGGAGATCAGCAGTAAGCCTTCGTTCAGCTCTGCCAGCCACTCGCGATCGATCCACGGACCCGCCGCGCCGTAGCCGCGCTGGTAGGCGCGGGAAATCAGCAGCGTCAGGTTCTGGTAGCCGGAGTTATTCATGGCTAACACGGAAATCTGCGTCAGCTCATCGCCGATCAGATCGCACTGGACGTGAAAATCCGCGCCGACAATCGGCTTCAGGCCGGAGCCGTGCGCCGTTCCGTAGAACTTCACCAGACCGCATAAGTTGGTGAAATCGGTGATCGCCAGCGCAGGCATGCCAAGAGAGGCCGCCTTTTTTACCAGCGGCCCGGTCTTCGCCAGCCCATCAATCATGGAGTAGTCGCTATGCACCCGCAGGTGTACGAAACGTGGTTCAGCCATCTTCAGATTCCGCGTTACTTAATTACTTGCGTATTGATTCAGGACACCAGTCCCAGTGCGCGTTTCACCGGACCAAAACTGCGCCGATGATGTTCAGTTGCGCCGTGTTCAGCCAGTCTTTCCAGATGGAAAGCGGTTGGATATCCCTTGTGCTGGGCAAAGCCATACTGGGGAAAGGTGAGGTCCAGCGCGGCCATTTCGGCATCGCGCGTGACTTTGGCAATGATAGACGCTGCGCTGATTTCAGCCACACGGCTATCGCCCTTCACCACCGCCATCGACGGCATAGGCAGCGCAGGACAGCGGTTTCCGTCGATCAGCACATATTCAGGGACAATATTCAGCCCGGCAACGGCACGCTGCATTGCCAGCATCGTGGCATGCAAAATGTTCAGCGTATCGATCTCTTCTGGCTCGGCGCGGCCTAAGCTCCACGCCAGCGCTTTTTCTTTGATCTCATCGAACAGCGCCAGGCGGCGTTTTTCAGACAGCTTTTTTGAGTCGTTCAGCCCGACAATCGGGCGAGCCGGATCGAGGATCACGGCAGCGGTTACTACCGCACCCACCAGCGGACCGCGTCCGACTTCGTCCACACCCGCAACCAGGTGCGTGTGAGGGTAAACAAATTCCATCATTTTGCTAACTCCAGCACCGCATCAGCCGCCTGCTCATCGGCATTACAGCGGATCTGCTGATGCAACTCCCGGAAAGTGTCATGCATCTGGTGGCTGGTTTTGCCGTCTGCCAGCAAGGGCAGCAGCGCATCAGCTAATGCCTGAGGCTGACACTCATCCTGCAGTAACTCTTTCACCAGCTCGCGCCCGGCAAGCAGGTTAGGTAATGAGACATAATCCGTCTTCACCAGACGTTTCGCCAGCCAGAAGGTGAACGGCTTCATGCGATAACCCACTACCATCGGACATTTCGCGAGCATGCATTCCAGCGCCGCAGTTCCCGAGGCCAGCAGCGCAGCGTCGCTGGCGAACATCGCCTCGCGGCCTTTGCCATCCAGAAGGTGGATGTGCAGATCAGGGGCCACTTCGGCTTTGATACGCTCGAACTGCTCGCGGCGTTTGGCATTTACCAGCGGCACAACGACTTCAAGATCGGGGTAAGTCTGGCGAAGGATTTGCGCCGTTTTCAGGAAATCGGCGCTGAGCATTTCCACTTCAGCACCGCGGCTCCCTGGCAACAGGGCCAGACAGTGGGCGTCGTGCGGAATGCCAAGAATATCGCGCGCCGCATTTTTATCCGGATCCAGCGGCATGGCGTCTGCCATGGTATGGCCGATAAAGCGGCAAGGAACATTGAATCTATCGTAAAACGCTTTTTCGAAAGGCAGAAAAGCAAGCACCAGATCGGTCGATCTGCCTATTTTGAAAACACGTTTCTGTCGCCACGCCCAGACGGACGGACTGACGTAATGGATCGTTTTGATACCCTGCTTTTTCAGGTTCCCTTCGAGGGTAATATTGAAATCAGGGGCATCGATCCCGACGAACACATCGGGTTTGAGATCGGTAAAACGACGGGTGAGATCGGCGCGGATGTGCAGCAGGCGGCGCAAACGGCCTAGCACTTCAACAATGCCCATTACCGCCAACTCTTCCATTTCGTACCAGGCTTCACAGCCTTCGGCCTGCATCAGCGGGCCTGCCACGCCGACAAAGCGGGCATTAGGTACGCGAGCCTTGAGTACGCGGATAAGACCTGCACCAAGAATATCGCCGGAGGTTTCTCCGGCGACCAGGGCTATCGTTAATGGACGATTGTCGACCATTAACGGATCAGACCGCGAGTTGAGCGTTCAAAGAACTCGGTGAACGCTTTCACTTCAGGGTGCTGTTCTGCCAGCTCTGCAACTTCTGGCTTGGCCTCTTCCAGCGTTTTGCCGCTACGGTACAACAGTTTGTACGCGTTGCGGATCGCAGTAATCGCTTCGCGGCTAAAGCCACGACGCTTGAGACCTTCAATGTTGACGCCAAACGGCGTCGCATGGTTGCCCTGCGCAATCACATACGGTGGGACATCCTGCGCCACACCGGAGCAACCGCCGACCATCACGTGTGCACCAATGATGCAGAATTGATGGACTGCGGTCATGCCGCCAATGATTGCGAAATCGTCAACCGATACGTGTCCTGCCAGCGTTGCGTTGTTGGCGAGGATACAGCGGCTGCCCACAGTACAGTCGTGCGCGATATGCGCGTTGACCATAAAGAGGTTGTCGCTGCCCACCTTCGTCAATCCACCACCCTGTACTGTGCCACGATGAATGGTGACGCTTTCGCGAATGCGGTTGCGATCGCCGATTTCCACACGGGTCGGTTCGCCAGCATATTTCAGATCCTGGTTCACTTCGCCAATGGAGGCAAACTGATAGATCTCATTATCGCGGCCAATGGTCGTATGACCATTCACCACCACGTGAGATTTCAGTACGGTACCCTCGCCAATAACGACATGGGGTCCGACAATACAAAAAGGACCAATGTGGGCGTTAGCACCAATTACGGCGCCCTCTTCCACAATGGCGGTTGGATGAATAAAGGCGGATTTATCAATCACGTATCAGGCCTCCCGGCTACGCGCACACATCATGGTCGCTTCGCAAACAACTTTGCCGTCAACCAGCGCAACGCCTTTGAAGCGCGTCAGGCCACGGCGCGTTTTTTCAAAAGTCACTTCCATGATCATCTGATCACCAGGCACGACTGGGCGCTTAAAGCGCGCTTCATCAATACCCGCGAAGTAATACAGTTCACCTGGCTCCAGTTTACCGACGCTTTTAAACGCCAGAATACCGGTAGCCTGTGCCATCGCTTCCAGGATCAACACACCCGGGAAGATAGGTTTACCAGGGAAATGCCCCTGGAAGAATGGCTCATTTACAGAGACATTTTTCACTGCGCGCAGAAAACGACCTTCTTCAAAATCCAGCACACGATCTACCAGCAAAAACGGGTAGCGGTGCGGCAGAAGCTCTAAAATCTCTTCAATATGCAGAGTATGAGTGTCGGTAGTCAAAATACTCTTCCTGTCAAAATTTACTGAATAGCAATAATAACACGGCCTGCCGGTTTATAAGAAAGCCGACAGGCCGGGAAATTTAGCGTTATAGGGATGAACGTTTAGTCTTGTTGATCGATTTTGCGCTCAATCGCTTTGAGACGCTTGCTCATATCATCAATGTTCATCACCAGAGCTGCGGTTTTACGCCACACTTTGTTCGGTTGCAGCGGAATGCCGGAGGAGTAGACACCAGGCTCAGTGATAGGACGCATCACCATACCCATGCCTGTCACCGTGACCTTGTCGCATATTTCCATATGCCCGTTGATCACGCTGGCACCACCGATCATGCAGTAACGGCCAATTTTCAGACTGCCTGCCATGATCACGCCACCTGCAACAGCTGTATTGTCGCCAATCACAACGTTATGCGCAATCTGACATTGGTTATCAATGATAACACCATTACCAATGATGGTGTCGTCGAGGGCACCGCGGTCAATCGTTGTGCATGCGCCGATCTCAACGCGATCGCCGATAATTACCCGGCCGAGCTGAGGGATCTTAATCCAGTTACCACGATCGTTGGCATAACCAAACCCGTCCGAACCGATCACGGTACTGGACTGGATCAGGCAATTTTCGCCGATTTCGATCTCATGATAGACGGTCACATTGGCCCACAAACGGGAGCCTGCACCAATTTTAGTCTGTTTACCCACGAAACAACCCGCGCCAATGACCACGTTATCACCGAGAACAACATCGGATTCGATAACGGCATTCGGGCCAATTGCAACGTTATTACCCAGCTTCGCCGTCGGATCAATGACTGCACTGGCAGCAATGTTCTGCGCCGGCTGCGGCGTGGTATCAAGAATTTGAGCCATACGCGCGTAAGTCAGGTAGGGATTTTTTACTACCAGTGCGCTTGTCGTGGCAAACGGAAGGTCGTCCTGCGTCAGAACGACAGCAGACGCCTGGCATTGAGCCAGGTGCTCACGGTACTTCGGGCTTACCATGAACGTTATTGTGCCTGCTTTAGCAGATTGCATGGACGCAACAGCGGTGATGACGATATCGCCATCACCGTGTAATTCTGCATCCAACTGCTGAGCGAGATCAGCCAGTCGAATTGAAGGCATTACTTATTTAACCTGTTTCAGTACATCAGCAGTGATGTCTTTCACATCGCTACTGTTGAAAGCAACGGCATTCGCATCAACAACCAGATCGATGTTCTGATCGGCTGCAACAGCTTTCACAGCAGACTGAATACGAGTTACCAGTTTGCCACGCTCTTCGTTAGAACGACGCTGACGATCCTGCTCGAAAGCCTGTGCTTTCTGAGAGAAAGTCTGACGCTGTGCCATTACGTCTTTTTCCAGCTTGCTACGGTCGCTCGCTTTCATGGTAGAACCATCACGCTGCAGACGCTGCATTTTGGACTGAAGATCGTTTTCCATACCTTGCAGTTCACCAGCACGGCCTTTGAATTCGTTTTCCAGAGTCGCAGAAACACCCGTTTTCTGGGCTACCTGCTGGAAAAGATTACCCATGTTGACGATTGCAATTTTGTCCGCTGCCTGAGCAGAAGTCACCATTGCCAAACCCAGACCTGCAGCTAATAACCACTTTTTCACAATAAACTCCTTACCATCCCATTGGTACCCGAAGGTACCGTTCTTTGCGTGGCAAGGCGATCGTCTATGCGATCGCCGGTTGTCAGCGCTACACTGCCAACGCATTCCATTGCAACGGATAATTACCAGGTTTTACCAATGTTAAACTGGAACTGTTCCGCTTTGTCTCCATCGTATTTCTTAAACGGCTGGGCGTAGGAGAAGACCAACGGCCCCAACGGTGACATCCATTGTAATGCGATACCTGCAGACATGCGAATGTTGCTCGGATCGCTGTAATCCGGCACACCTTCTGCTTTCATCTGAGCAGTGTTATCCCAGTTGGTATCCCACACGGTACCCGCATCCCAGAAGAACGAGGTACGCACAGAGTTCGCATACTTATCGCTGATGAACGGCGTAGGCGTAATGATCTCCAGGCTGGCGACGCCCATGGCGTTACCGCCCACCGCGTCATCAGAGCTACAGACTTCTGACGAAGACTTCTTATCACAGTTATCAGAGTCGTTACCGCCGTAGTACACCGCTTTCGGACCAATGTTATTGGACTGGAAGCCACGTACTGTGCTGGAACCACCGGCATAGAAGTTCTCATAGAATGGCAGCTCTTTGCCACCTAAGCCATCACCGTAACCCCAACGTGTACGACCCAGCACAACCCACTTGTGATCCTCATCAATTGGGAAGTAAGACGCCGTGTCCAGCGTAACTTTGTAGAACTCGTTATCAGAACCCGGAACGGTCACTTTACCGTTCAGGTTGACGCGAGAACCCGCTGTCGGGAAGAAACCACGGTCAAGGCGGTTATACGTCCAACCGTAGTTGAAGGTGAAGTCATCTGCAGCGAAACCGTTGTTGTCGCTGGAGGTGCTCGCCGACTGACCGATAGAGTCCAGATAACGCCACATAGCCACCTGCGGTTGCATATTGGACAGGTCGTTATGCACGTAACCTAAACCAGCACGCAGGGTGTTGTATTCGTTAATCGGGAAGCCAAGCGTGCCATCCACACCGTAACTTTTGTTGGTGTACGAGGACAGGTCCGCATCGTCTGCTTTAAAGTCGTTATAGAAAATACGACCGCCCAGGCTCACACCGTCAACGGTGAAGTATGGGTTAGTGACAGAGAACTCGGAATAGGTCTGGTAGTCGTTCTTGGTACCGTTGATGCCAACGGAATAGCCCGTACCTAACCAGTTATCCTGCTGAACGCCGACCTGGAAGCTCACGCCACTTTCGGTGCCGTAACCCACACCGAAGTTAAAGCTACCGGTGTTACGCTCTTTCACCTTGTAAACCACGTCTACCTGATCCGGGCTGCCTGATACGCGCTGTGTATCGGTATCGACCGTTTCGAAGTAACCCAGACGGTTCAGACGCTCTTTACCCTGGTCAACGAGGTCGCTGCCCAACCATGCGCCTTCCATCTGGCGCATTTCGCGACGCAGTACGGAATCTTTGGAGGTATCGTTACCTTCAAAGCGAATTTTACGCACATAGAAACGGTTACCCGCATCCACGTTAACGTGGAGCTTAACGGTTTTATCCGTGTCGTTGATTTCTGGCTGAGTCTGTACGCGCGGGTAGGCATAACCATAACGGCCGAGCAGCTTTTTAATGCCGTCTTCCATTTTGGTCACTTTCGCGCCGCTATACAGTTCACCCGGTGCAAGCTTGGTCAGACTCTCGATCTCAGCGGAATGACCCGCCAGGTTTCCGCTTACTTCAACACCGGAAAGCTTGTACTGATCGCCTTCAGTGATGTTAACCGTAATGTAGATACCTTTCTTGTCCGGAGTCAGACTGACCTGAGTAGAGTCAATGTTGAAACGGGCATAACCGCGGTCCAGATAGTAGCTACGCAGGGTTTCGAGATCGCCCGCCAGCTTCTGTTTCTGGTATTTACGATCGCCGACTACGTTCCACCACGGCACTTCATCGCGCAGCTGGAAGGTAGAGATCAGCTCGTCCGTACTGAACGCGTGGTTGCCCACGATGTTGATCTGCTGGATCTTCGCAGAAACGCCTTCCTGGAAGACGAGTTTCAGATCGACGCGGTTACGCGGCAGCGGAGTGACAACGGCTTTGACGCTCGCGCTGTACTTACCGACGCTGTAGTAGAAATCTTCCAGTCCTTTTTCGATGTCGGACAGGGTGGTGCGGTCCAGAGATTCACCCACACGAACACCAGATGCTTCAAGGTTTTGCTTGAGCATATCGTCTTTCACCGATTTGTTACCGGAGAAAGTGATACTGGCAATCGTCGGGCGTTCTTTCACCTGAACCAGCAGCGTATCACCATCGCGCAAGACGCGAACGTCCTCAAAGTTGCCAGTGGCAAACAGTGCACGAATGGTGTTACTGATATCTTCATCATTAACCGTGTCGCCCTGGCGAACTGGCATACTGAGGAGGGCCGCACCGACGGCGACACGCTGAAGACCTTCGAAATGAATATCCTTCACTACGAAACCTTCAGCACCGTATACGGTTGCGCTGCTAAACAGCAGCGACGCTATGAGCAACTTTTTCATCGCCATCGTTATTATGCATTCTTCCTAACTATCTCTCTTACAACCGAGAGAAATCATTGAAAAGCGCAAGCCCCATTAACAGCACTAGCAGTATCGAGCCAATGCGATAACTAAAGTCTTGAACTCGCTCGGATACCGGTCCACCTTTTAGCTTTTCGATCGCTAAAAACAGCAGATGCCCCCCGTCTAATACGGGAAGCGGGAACAGGTTGATTATCCCGAGGTTCACGCTAATGAGCGCGAGAAACATGAGATAGTAAATCACCCCGAATTCCGCTGACATCCCAGCCCCTTGAGCGATAGAAATCGGCCCACTGAGGTTGTTCAGTTTTACGTCACCGGTAATCAATTTCCCCAACATGTTGACCGTCAGCTTCATCAGTTGCCATGTTTTATCCGTGGCTTCAAGGATGGCGCTGAACGGCCCATACTGGCGTATTGTCTTGTACTCATCTGGCAGCGGAATCACTTTGGGCACTACGCCCGCAAATCCTTCTGCCTTACCACCACCCGGCTTGGTGTCCGGGATTAGCGTCAAGGAGAGCGGACTCCCCTGTCGTTCGATCTCAACTGCCAGCGGTGTGCCAGGATTATCGCGCACCAGAATAACAAACGTCATCCATTGTGTTAACGGTTGACCATCGACTTTAACGATCCTGTCGCCCGCTTGCAAACCTGCTTTACTCGCCGCCGAATCAGCCTGCACTTCAGCTAACACCGGTTCGATCTGCGCACCGCGTGGGCGAATGCCCAATGCCGCAACTGGATCTTCCTTATCTGGCTCAAACGCCCAGTGACGCAAATCGAGGACTTTGTCCTGACGCTGACTGGCACCAAAGGGTGAAACAGTGATGGTGGTCTGATCATCGCCGATTTTAGAAACCAATTGCAGCCTGACAGCTTCCCAATCAGGGGTTTCGATACCATCGATCGCTTTAAGTTCCATGCCCGGTGCAATTTGCGCCGTCGCGGCGATGGAGTTGGCGGTTATTTCACCAACAACCGGACGAACACCAGGGACACCGATGATAAACACCAGCCAATAGGCGAAAATGGCGAAGATGAAGTTCGCTACCGGACCGGCAGCAATGATGGCGGCGCGCTGGCCGACGGTTTTGTTGTTGAAGGCGTAGTGTCGCATCTCAGGCGCAACAGGCTCTACACGCTCATCCAGCATTTTTACGTAGCCGCCGAGCGGGATCAGCGCGATGACAAACTCAGTACCATGGCGATCTGTGCGACGCCAAAGCGCTTTACCGAAGCCAATCGAAAAACGCTCGACCCGCACACCGCAACGCCGCGCAACCCAGAAATGGCCAAATTCGTGCACAGTGATGAGTACACCAAGTGCAACAATGAACGCCGCCAGATTCCATAGGATGCTCAGCATAAAACCTTCCGTTAAATCGTGCCAAATACCAGCAACAACAGGCATGCGAAGACCGGTACCGCAGCCGTCAGGCTATCAATGCGATCCAGTATTCCACCATGTCCTGGGATAAGGTGACCGCTGTCTTTGATCCCTGCTTCACGCTTGAACATGCTCTCGGTTAAATCCCCAAGAACGGACGCCAGCGCGGCAAAAATAGAACAAATCAGCAGCGTGCTCGGCGCGACGTCAAGATTCGCCCACACGCCATATCCCCAGGAGATAATCGCCGCCGTAAACAGACCGCCGATGAACCCCTGCCAGGTTTTGCCAGGCGACACTTTCGGCGCCAGTTTATGTTTGCCAAAGAGTTTACCAAACATATAGGCCCCAGAGTCAGCACCCCAGACGAGAATCATCACATAGAGCAGCCACAGTGAGCCGCTGTAATGGTTGTCGTCGTAGTGCCACACACGCAGCACAAGCATACCCCAGAAAAAAGGAACAATTGTGAGCAGGCCGAAAATCAGGCGCAGCGTTTTAGAGTTGCGCCAGAATGTTGCAGAGCCGGGATAAAAAAGCACCAGCAGCAATGCGACAACCCACCAGCCCAGCGAGGCCCACAGGGAACCCTCAATCAATGGCTGATGGATATTGTGATGGTACTCAGGCAACAACAACAGCATCAGCGCCAGTAACAGGCCACAGAGTACAGCCAGCCATACCCGCTGAGTGCGCGAAGTAAAGCCGCTAAGCTGCCCCCATTCCCACGCGGCGAGCATACACACCACCAGCGTGACAATGGCAAATCCCACCGGCGGCAGTAAAAACAGCGCCGCGATAACGATGGGTATTAATACAAAAGCGGAAATCAGGCGATACTTCAGCAAAAGCTACCCCCATCAGACTTTTTCGGCGCCTGGCTCAGTGCCGCCGAAGCGACGCTCACGATTGGCAAAGGCATTCAGCGCACCTTCAAAGTCTTGTTCATCAAAATCGGGCCAAAGAACATCCGTAAAGTAAAGTTCGGCATAGGCAATTTGCCAAAGCAAAAAGTTACTGATTCGATGTTCTCCCCCTGTCCTAATAACCAAATCCACAGGTGCCAGTTCGTTCATGCAGATTTGCTGACCCAGCGCCTCTTCATCAATTTGGTCGGGTCTTAACAGCCCTTCCTGAACTTGCTCAGCCAGATGCCGAACACCCTGGATAATGTCCCAACGTCCGCCGTAATTCGCCGCGATATTGAGCGTCAGACCGGTATTGTTTTCGGTCACCGCTTCCGCTTTACGAATGCGCTCCTGCAGACGTGAGTTGAAACGACTGGTATCACCGATAATGCGCAAGCGGACGTTGTGGCGGTGCAGGCTTTTTACTTCGCTGTCGAGCGCCCACACAAACAATTCCATCAACGCAGTCACTTCCTGCGGCGGTCGATTCCAGTTTTCACTGCTGAAAGCATAGAGCGTTAACGCATCAATGCCGTTATTGGCGGCAAAAGATACGGCGCGGCGAACAGATTTCGCCCCAGCTTTATGCCCAAAGGCTCGTATCTTCCCTTGTCTTTTCGCCCAGCGGCCATTGCCATCCATGATGATTGCTACATGGCGACAGCCATGAGCTGGCAAGTTTTCGCTTATTGGTTGATTCGCAGACAACATAACGCGTTTTTAGTCCCTGAAAGGATTTAACGGTACTCAGGAATACTGAAGCCTTTCCACAAAAAAGCCGTGTAAACCACGGCTTACCTGACCACTCTACGTCAAATACCAGCGATCAGGTGGCGCAGACTATATCACCGAAGCCCAACGCTAACAAATAGCACGACGACTCGTGGGTGGATTATCGCCCGCTTGCGAGATGCGTCACTTGTTCGCGTGCAACGACGCGCGCTTGCGCATCGACTGCCAGCACTTCTTCCACGCTCTGCGGTTCACGCAAATCCATTGCTTCAAGCACCGAAAGATTGAGTGCCGCGATATCCGTAAAGCGGATGTGCTGATTCAGAAATGCCTCAACGGTCACTTCATTGGCGGCATTGAGCGCGGTAGTCGCTGCTTGTCCCTGATCGAAGGCGTTCATCGCCAGTTTCAGACAAGGGTAGCGATCGTAGTCAGGCTCGCTGAAAGTCAGTGAGCTGATTTTGCAAAAGTCGAGCGGTTTTACCCCTGAGACTACACGGTTCGGCCACGCCATCGAATGGGCGATAGGCGTGCGCATGTCCGGTTCGCCCAGTTGCGCCAGCACGCTACCGTCCTGATAGCGCACCATCGAGTGAATCACCGACTGCGGGTGGATCAGCACTTCCATCTGTTTCGCCGATGCATTAAACAACCAGCGAGCTTCAATGTATTCCAGACCTTTGTTCATCATAGTGGCGGAATCGACGGAGATTTTTCGTCCCATCGACCAGTTCGGATGCCGACAGGCCTGATCGGGCGTCATTGCGGCCAGTTCAGACAGCGGCGTTTCACGGAATGGGCCACCAGACCCGGTAAGCAAAATTGACACCACGCCATTCTGCTCAAGTGAAGCGTACCCCAGGTTTTCCTGAAAAGGTTGCGGTAAACTCTGAAAAATCGCGTTATGTTCGCTATCTACCGGTAAAAGTCGCGCACCTCGCGCTTTCACGGCTTCCATAAACAGGCGGCCGCAGGTCACCAGCGACTCTTTATTTGCCAGCAGTACCGTCTTACCGGCATCAATAGCAGCAAGCGTTGGCAGTAAACCCGCTGCCCCCACGATGGCCGCCATGACCTGGTCCACGTCACTTAGCGCAGCCATTTCGCATGCGGCCTGCTGACCACTTAAAACCGCGGTGCGACTGCCATTCTCTGTCAGTAACGTTTTGACCTGGCGAGCACTTTCCTCGTCATCCATCACCGCATAGCGGGGAGTAAACTCCAGACACTGTTCAACCATGCGCTGCACGTTCTTACCGGCCACGAGGGCGATTACCGTGTACTGGTCAGGGTTGTGACGAACAACGTCGAGAGTGCTGCAACCGATAGAGCCGGTCGAGCCGAGAAGAGTTAAATGCTTCATGAGATGCCCGGAAGAAAAGTTAGACCATATAAAAGCAAAACGCCGCCAGCAAAGTCACAGGACTTTCTGAACGGCGTTTTATCAGATGACGTCAGAAATCAGAACTGCATCAGTTCCGCTTCTTTATCTGCCAGCGCCGCGTCAACTTTCTTGATCGCAGCGTCAGTCATTTTCTGCACGTCGTCCTGAGAACGACGATCGTCATCTTCGCTGATTTCTTTCTCTTTCAGCAGTGCTTTCACTTTATCGTTCGCATCACGACGCACGTTACGCACGGCAACGCGAGCGCCTTCAGCTTCGCCACGCACGACTTTGATCAGCTCTTTACGACGCTCTTCTGTCAGTGGAGGCAGCGGAACGCGGATATCAGTGCCCGCAGAGCTTGGGTTCAGACCCAGATCGGAAGCCATGATGGCTTTTTCAACAGCCGGGCCCAATGAACGATCGAAAACGTTGATTTTCAGGGTGCGGGTGTCTTCAACCGTTACGCTCGCCAGCTGACGCAGCGGAGTTGGGGTACCGTAGTATTCCACTACAATGCCATCCAGCAGGCTTGGGGAAGCACGACCAGTACGCACTTTGCTGATTTGGTTTTTGAACGCTTCTACGCATTTTTCCATGCGTGTTTCAGCATCTTTTCTGATGTCGTTAATCACGTTACGAATCCTTGAACACTAGTCTCAGGCAGACTATCCGCCAGCACAGCCGCTATAGGTGTGCTAAGTATAGTCGCGTTTAATTCATGACAACGCCAAAGGCGCGTCCAGGTAACAAACCCACTACAAAAGTAATGCGGAATCTTACCTGTATTTGTCGTCAACGGAAATTATTCCGTGATCAAAGTGCCTTCTTTTTCGCCCATCACTACGCGACGCAGTGCACCGGGCTTATTCATGTTGAAAACACGAATCGGTAATTTGTGGTCGCGAGCCAGCGTGAAGGCGGCAAGATCCATCACTTTCAGCTCTTTATCCAGCACTTCGTTGTAGCTCAGCTGATCATACATGGTCGCAGTCGGATCGGTTGCTGGATCGGCAGTAAACACGCCGTCGACTTTGGTGGCTTTCAGCACCACGTCTGCTTCGATCTCGATCCCGCGCAGGCACGCTGCGGAGTCGGTCGTAAAGAACGGGTTACCGGTACCGGCGGAGAGGATCACGACGCGGTTATTGCGCAGCAGGCTGATCGCCTCTGCCCAGCTGTAGTTATCACATACGCCATTCAACGGAATAGCGGACATCAGGCGGGCGTTCACATAGGCACGGTGAAGCGCATCACGCATAGCCAGGCCATTCATCACGGTTGCCAGCATACCCATGTGGTCGCCCACAACGCGGTTCATACCCGCTTTCGCCAGACCAGCGCCACGGAAGAGGTTGCCACCGCCAATAACTACGCCAACCTGGATACCCAGTTCAACCAGTTCTTTGATTTCCTGTGCCATGCGGTCAAGAATGCTTGCGTCAATACCGAAGCCTTCCGTTCCCTGCAGTGCTTCGCCACTCAGCTTAAGCAGAATGCGTTTGTACACGGGTTTTGCATTGGTAGCCATGTTTCTTTCCTGAGACTGTCAACGATTAAGATGGGGGTTAATTCTGGCGACATAGTATGCCGCTTATCAGTACAGAAACCAGAGGGCTCTGTCTGATTTACACATGAGGGGCAAAAAGAAGCCGCCCTCAGGCGGCTCCTTCGCAATCATTAAGACTGCTTGGACATTGCAGCAACTTCTGCTGCGAAGTCAGTTTCAACTTTCTCGATGCCTTCGCCCACTTCGAAGCGGATGAAGCCAGTTACGTCAGCGTTGTGCTCTTTCAGCAGCTGAGCAACAGATTTGCTTGGATCCATAACGAAAGGCTGGCCAGTCAGAGAAACTTCGCCGGTGAATTTCTTCATGCGGCCTTCAACCATTTTCTCTGCGATTTCTTTAGGCTTGCCAGACTGCATGGCGATGTCCAGCTGAACCTGGTACTCTTTTTCTACTACTTCAGCAGACACGTCTTCTGGTTTCACGAATTCTGGCTTGCTTGCAGCGATGTGCATAGCCAGCTGTTTAACCAGCTCTTCGTCAGCGCCTTTAGCCGCAACCAGAACACCGATACGTGCGCCGTGCTGGTATGAACCCAGAACGTCGCCTTCCAGTGCTGCAACACGACGGATGTTGATGTTCTCACCGATTTTAGCAACCAGAGCAACACGTTCTTCTTCGAACTGTGCTTTCAGAACGTCAACGTCAGTGATTTTGCCAGCAACCGCTGCGTCCAGTACTTTGTTTGCGAAAGCCTGGAAACCGCCGTCTTTAGCGACGAAGTCAGTCTGGCAGTTAACTTCCAGAATGATGCCGTAGGTGCCGTCGATCTTAGTGATGATCACGCCGTCAGCTGCAACGTTACCTGCTTTTTTCGCCGCTTTGATTGCGCCGGATTTACGCATGTTTTCGATTGCCAGCTCGATGTCGCCGTTCGCTTCAGTCAGCGCTTTTTTGCAATCCATCATGCCTGCGCCAGTACGCTCGCGCAGCTCTTTTACCAGGGATGCGGTAATTTCAGCCATTCTTTAATCCTCGGGAGAGATGTCCTGCCCGGTTTAAGAAACCAGACAGGCTTAAAAGTGAAAAAGGGGCCAGATAGAGGCCCCTATTTATACACGGTACTAAATAAGGGACAGAACCTTATTATTCAGCTTCTACGAAGCTTTCTTCCGCCTGGGAAGCCAGATCCTGGGAACGGCCTTCACGAACGGTAGCAGCAACAGCGCTCAGGTACAGGCTAACAGCACGGATTGCATCGTCGTTACCCGGGATAACGAAGTCAACGCCGTCCGGATCGGAGTTGGTATCAACGATAGAGAATACCGGGATACCCAGGTTGTTAGCTTCTTTGATTGCGATGTGCTCGTGATCAGCGTCGATAACGAACAGAGCGTCTGGCAGACCGCCCATGTCTTTGATGCCGCCCAGGCTGTTTTCCAGCTTGTCCAGCTCACGAGTACGCATCAGCGCTTCTTTTTTGGTCAGCTTATCGAAAGTACCGTCCTGAGACTGGGTTTCCAGATCTTTCAGGCGCTTGATGGACTGACGAACAGTTTTCCAGTTGGTCAGCATGCCGCCCAACCAGCGATGGTTCACGAAGAACTGATCGCAGCTGTTTGCAGCTTCTTTCACAGCTTCGCTTGCAGCGCGCTTAGTACCAACGAACAGAATCTTACCTTTACGGGAAGAGATCTTGTTCAGCTCAGCCAGGGCTTCGTTGAACATTGGTACAGTTTTCTCAAGGTTGATGATGTGAACTTTGTTACGCGCGCCGAAGATGAAAGGCTTCATTTTCGGGTTCCAGTAACGGGTCTGGTGACCGAAGTGAACACCAGCCTTGAGCATGTCGCGCATGGAAACAGTTGCCATGTTTAAAACCTCTATTTAAAAGTTGGGGTTATGCCTCCACGTATCCCATATTACCGACCCCGAAGGGCACCCCGGAATATGTGCCGATACGTGTGTGTTATTTACACAATGTGAGAGTTGTCGCCTCTGGTCCATCTTGTGTATTACAAATGGATCGGAAGTCCGGCGCGCTTTATACCACAAAACGCCACCATAAACCAATAATTGTTGGCGGTGTGTGCTGTTAATGATTCTCAATTTGGCAGGCAACGCTCCAGACTGGTACCATTGACAACACTTAGACTAGTATTGTCGAAAAAATCGACACCGATGGACAGATTACATGGCTATCTCTATTAAGACCCCTGAAGAAATTGAAAAGATGCGCGTCGCCGGTCGTCTGGCTGCTGAAGTGCTGGAAATGATCGAACCGTACATCAAACCGGGCGTCAGCACCGGCGAGCTGGATCGCATCTGTAACGACTATATCGTCAACGAGCAGCACGCGGTCTCCGCCTGCCTCGGCTATCACGGTTTCCCGAAATCCGTCTGCATCTCTATTAATGAAGTGGTGTGTCACGGTATTCCGGATGACGAGAAGCTTCTGAAGGATGGCGACATCGTCAACATCGACGTGACCGTCATCAAAGACGAGTATCACGGCGACACCTCCAAAATGTTTATCGTTGGCAAACCGACCATCCTCGGCGAGCGCCTGTGCCGCATCACCCAGGAGAGCCTCTACCTGGCACTGAAAATGGTTAAGCCAGGCATCCGCCTGCGTACCATTGGTGCCGCGATCCAGAAATTCGTGGAAGCGGAAGGTTTCTCCGTCGTGCGCGAATACTGTGGTCACGGCATTGGCCGCGTGTTCCACGAAGAGCCGCAGGTTCTGCATTACGATGCGGATGACGGCGGTGTGGTGCTGCAAAAAGGCATGACCTTCACTATCGAACCGATGGTGAACTCCGGCGACTACCGCATCCGTACCATGAAAGATGGCTGGACGGTAAAAACCAAAGACAGAAGCTTGTCTGCGCAGTACGAGCATACTATTGTGGTAACAGACAACGGCTGCGAAATTATGACGTTGCGAAAGGATGACACCATCCCGGCGATACTCTCGCACAACGAATGATAAGAAGCCGGCAAATGCCGGCTTTTTTAATGGCTATAGCTTTTACTTATGGGTGGCGCACGAGATGAGTAACCTTTTACCCGAACAGTATCCGAACACGGCACTCCCCACCCTGCCCGACCAGCCGGACAACCCTGGAGTCTGGCCACAGCGCGAGCTCACGGTGGCGGATATAAAAGCGCATATCGACGTTTTTCAGCGCTGGCTGGGTAAAGCCTTTGACGAGGGTATTTCGGCGGAAGAGCTCATCGAAGCGCGCACCGAATTTATCGATCAGCTGCTGCAACGCCTGTGGATTGAGTACGGCTTTGGTCAGATAAGCGATGTCGCGCTGGTCGCCGTGGGCGGCTACGGGCGCGGTGAACTGCACCCGCTTTCCGATATCGACCTGCTGGTGCTGAGCCGCAAAAAACTGCCCGACGAACAGGCGCAAAAAATTGGCGAACTCCTGACGCTTCTGTGGGACGTGAAGCTGGAAGTTGGCCACAGCGTCCGCACGCTCGAAGAGTGCCTGCTGGAAGGGTTATCGGATCTCACGGTCGCCACCAACCTGATTGAAACGCGCCTGCTGATCGGCGACGTCGCCCTGTTCCTTGAGCTGCAAAAACATATCTTCAGCGACGGTTTCTGGCCGTCGGAGCGCTTCTTCGCCGCGAAAGTAGAAGAGCAAAACGTACGCCACCAGCGCTATCACGGCACCAGCTATAACCTCGAGCCGGACATCAAAAGCAGCCCCGGCGGCCTGCGCGACATTCACACCCTGCAGTGGGTCGCCCGTCGCCATTTTGGCGCGACGTCTATGGATGAGATGGTCGGTTTTGGCTTTTTAACCGAAGCCGAACGCAACGAGCTCAACGAATGCCTGCATCTGCTGTGGCGCATCCGTTTTGCCCTGCATCTGGAAGTGACCCGCTACGATAACCGCCTCTTGTTCGACCGCCAGCTCAGCGTCGCCCAGCGCCTGAACTACAGCGGCGAAGGCAACGAGCCGGTTGAACAGATGATGAAGGATTTCTTCCGCGTCACCCGCCGCGTCTCTGAGCTTAACCAGATGCTATTGCAGCTCTTTGATGAAGCCATCCTGGCGCTGACCACCGATGAAAAACCGCGTGCGATTGATGACGAATTCCAGCTGCGCGGCACCCTCATCGATCTGCGCGATGAAACGTTGTTTATTCGCGAGCCGGAAGCGATCCTGCGGATGTTCTACACCATGGTGCGCAACAGCACGATCACCGGGATCTACTCCACCACGTTGCGTCATCTGCGCCATGCACGCCGCCATTTGACGCAGCCTCTGTGCTATATCCCGGAAGCGCGTTCACTCTTTCTTAGCATGTTACGCCACCCCGGTGCTGTCAGCCGTGGCCTGCTGCCGATGCACCGCCATAGCGTGCTCTGGGCCTACATGCCTCAGTGGTCGCACATTGTCGGCCAGATGCAGTTTGACCTGTTCCACGCCTACACGGTAGACGAACACACCATTCGCGTGATGCTGAAACTGGAAAGTTTCGCTAAAGAAGAGACACGGTCGAAGCACCCGCTGTGCGTTGAGCTTTGGCCGCGCCTCAGCCACCCGGAACTGATTCTGATTGCCGCCCTGTTCCACGATATCGCCAAAGGGCGCGGCGGCGACCACTCGGTGCTCGGTGCCCAGGACGTGCTGAAATTTGCTGAACTACACGGCCTGAATTCACGCGAAACCCAGCTGGTCGCCTGGCTGGTACGCCATCATCTGCTGATGTCCGTCACCGCGCAGCGCCGCGATATTCAGGACCCGGAAGTGATCAAACAGTTCGCCGAAATCGTCCAAACTGAAAATCGCCTGCGTTTTCTGGTCTGCCTGACGGTCGCGGATATCTGCGCCACCAACGAAACCCTGTGGAACAGCTGGAAGCAGAGCCTGTTGCGCGAGCTCTATTTCGCGACCGAAAAACAGCTGCGTCGCGGGATGCAAAATACGCCGGATATGCGTGAACGCGTGCGTCACCACCAGCTTCAGGCGCTGGCGCTGCTGCGAATGGACAACATTGATGAGGAAGCGCTGCATCAGATCTGGTCGCGCTGCCGGGCCAACTACTTTGTCCGCCACAGCCCAAATCAGCTCGCCTGGCACGCGCGGCATCTGCTGAAGCACGATCTGAAAAAACCGCTGATCCTGCTAAGCCCACAGGCAACGCGCGGCGGGACCGAAATCTTTATCTGGAGCCCGGATCGGGCCTATCTGTTTGCCGCCGTCTGCGCAGAACTCGACCGGCGCAATCTGAGCGTTCACGACGCGCAAATTTTCACCACCCGCGACGGCATGGCAATGGACACCTTTATCGTGCTGGAGCCGGACGGCAGCCCGCTATCATCCGACAGGCACGAAGGCATTCGCTTCGGTCTGGAACAGGCGATTACCCAGCACAGCTGGCAGCCGCCGCAGCCGCGTCGCCAGCCGGCGAAATTGCGCCATTTTACCGTCGATACGGAGGTCAATTTCCTGCCAACTCATACGGACCGGAAATCGTTCCTCGAACTGATCGCCCTTGACCAGCCGGGCCTGCTGGCGCGCGTTGGCCAGGTTTTTGCGGATCTGGGAATTTCGCTGCATGGCGCCAGAATTACAACCATTGGCGAGCGAGTAGAAGATTTATTCATAATCGCCACCGCCGACCGACGTGCCCTTAATAATGAGCTGCAACTTGAGGTACAACAACGGTTGACAGCAGCCCTCAATCCAAACGATAAAGGGTGACGTGTTTTTTAGTGAAATGGAAAGAGTAAAAACAATGCAGCAGTTACAGAACGTTATTGAGTCCGCCTTTGAGCGTCGCGCCGAAATTACCCCGGCAAATGTGGATACCGTCACCCGCGAAGCGGTGAATCAGGTGATTTCTCTGCTTGATTCCGGCGCGCTGCGTGTCGCGGAAAAAATTGACGGCCAATGGGTAACTCATCAGTGGCTGAAGAAAGCCGTGCTGCTCTCTTTCCGTATTAACGATAACCAGGTTATCGACGGAGCAGAAAGCCGCTACTTCGATAAAGTGCCGATGAAGTTCGCTGATTACGACGAAGCGCGTTTCCAGAAAGAAGGTTTCCGCGTGGTTCCGCCTGCGGCCGTTCGCCAGGGCGCGTTTATCGCGCGCAACACCGTACTGATGCCGTCCTACGTGAACATTGGTGCTTACGTTGACGAAGGCACCATGGTGGATACCTGGGCAACCGTCGGTTCTTGCGCGCAGATTGGTAAAAACGTTCACCTGTCCGGTGGCGTCGGCATCGGTGGCGTTCTTGAGCCACTGCAGGCCAACCCAACCATCATTGAAGACAACTGCTTCATCGGCGCGCGCTCCGAAGTGGTTGAAGGCGTGATCGTAGAAGAAGGCTCAGTGATCTCAATGGGCGTCTACATCGGTCAGAGCACCCGCATTTACGATCGTGAAACGGGTGAAGTGCATTACGGTCGCGTTCCGGCCGGTTCGGTTGTCGTTTCCGGTAACCTGCCGTCTAAAGATGGCAAATACAGCCTGTACTGTGCGGTTATCGTGAAAAAAGTCGATGCGAAAACGCGGGGCAAAGTCGGTATCAACGAACTGCTGCGTACCATCGATTAATCGGGTATAACAAAAAGCGGGGCCACCCCGCTTTTTTTACATCTGATGGTGGCGAAGATAGACTTTTTCGTTAATTATTCATAGGTTATGTTGAGCTCAAGGGTACCGCTATGTACGATAATCTGAAAAGTCTGGGCATTACCAATCCTGATGAAATTGATCGTTACAGCCTCCGCCAGGAAGCGAACAACGATATTCTGAAAATCTATTTTCACAAGGACAGAGGAGAGTTTTTCGCGAAGAGCGTGAAGTTCAAATACCCGCGTCAACGTAAAACCGTCGTCGCTGATGGCGTCGGCCAGGGGTATAAAGAGGTTCAGGAAATCAGCCCGAATCTCCGCTATGTCATTGATGAACTCGATCAGATCTGCCAGCGCGATCGCACCGAAGTCGATCTTAAACGTAAGATCCTTGACGATCTGCGTCATCTTGAAAGCGTTGTGACCAACAAGATCAGTGAAATTGAATCGGATCTTGAGAAGTTAACGCGCGGGAAATAAATGCAAAACGGCAACTCCCGGTTGCCGTTTTTTGTTTTTCACTCTTCCTTAAAAGAGGGCGGAGTTAAGGCTTCAGGCCGTACATCACCGCTGCTCATCCAGCTGCAACGCCACATACAGCAGCAACCTGTCATCGAAATTCCCCAGATCCAGCCCGGTCAGTTCTGATATACGGTTCAACCGGTATTCCAGCGTATTGCGGTGAATAAACAGCGCCTTCGAGGTCGCCAGCGGCTGAACGTTATGACGAAACCAGGCCTGCAGCGTACGGCGCAGTAGCCCGTTATTATCCATCGCCTTCAGGCGCACCAGCGGTCGCGCCAGCTCATTGGCCTGCCAGCCGCCGCGTAAACTGTCGAGCAGCACCGGCAACATTAAATCCTGATAGAAATAGCCCCGGCTTTCGGGCATCCGCTGTTTCCCCACCATCATGGTGGTGCGCGCCGTTCGCCATGAACGCGCGATGCTGCCCGGCCCAGTGAAATAATTGCCGAGCGCGACGCGAAAACGCAGCTGCCCGTTCTCTTTCATGCGTGAGATAAGTTGCTCAACCCGACGCCGATGGTCTTCCGCATCCCAGCGGCCAAACGGGTTCAGCGCCGGTTTCAGCACCACCATTTCCGTCAGCGACACGATTGCTACCAGGTTATTCCGCTCCGGTGTCGCCAGCGCGTTTTGCAGCTGCTGCAGCTCCGCCATTGCGCTATCCACACCAAGCTGACCGCTGTCTACCTCAATCACCGCCACCACGCGCGGTTGGTTGAGATCGATACCCAGACGCTGCGCCCACTCCGTGAGCGCCGGCGTGTGCTCTTCGGCCTGAATCAGGTTCATCACCAGCTCTTCGCGCAGACGGCTGTCCTGAGCCAGGAGGTGCATCAGGCGCGATTGCTCCAGCATCATCTCGGCAGTCATGCACACCAGTTCACCGTATTTTCGCAGTGATTCTGGCTCGCCGGTCAGGCCAATGACGCCCACGATCTCCCCTTCCAGGCGCAGCGGCAGGTTTATCCCCTGACGCACGCCGTGCAGGTGTCGCGCCACCGCATCGTCGATATCCACCACCCGCCCCTGGGAAAGCACCAGAAGCGCACCTTCGTGCAATTCCCCAATGCGCTCGCGATCGCCGCTGCCGATAATTCGTCCACGGGCATCCATTACGTTGATATTGGTATCGATGATGCGCATGGTTCGCGCCACGATTTCCTGCGCCATTTTGGTATCAAGATGCCAGCCAGCCATGTAACCCTCCTGTGAGCTGAGCTCAAGCATAGGGGAGTTCAAAGGGTGTCGCATTGTGCGGATGCACAAAGTCAGGGGGAGAAGTATGGACTTGTGGAAAGGGTCACAGAAACGAAGAAAGCCCCTGCCTGATAGCAGGCAGGGGCTGAGGGAATTACTGCATCAACAGGTACAGCGTAGTGTCACCACGCTGAATATTCAGCGCCAGCACCGTTGGTTTGCTGTCGAGAATTTTCCGCAGTTCCGCGATGTTTTTCACCGGCTGCTGGTTTGCGCCGATAATCACATCGCCTTTTTTCAGGCCAATACGCGCCGCCGGAGTGTTAGCTTTGACATTGCTCACCACCACACCTTTATCCGCGCCTTTGTTGCTCATATCCGCACCTTCAATACCGCTGAAGATAGTGCTGGAGTCGACCTGATTCTGGCTGCTCTGCTGCAGTTCCAGACTCACGTTCACCGGTTTGCCATCGCGCAGGAGACCCAGGTTCACTTTGCTGCCGACCGGCATAGAGCCGACTTCAGCACGCAGCGCCGCGAAGCTGCTGATTGGCTTGCCGTTCAAGGTGGTGATCACATCACCGGCCTTGATACCGGCCTTCGCCGCAGAAGAGCTCGGCATGACCTGGCTGACGAATGCGCCGCGCTGAGCGTCAACTTTCATTGCTTTCGCCAGCTCGGAGTTCAGCTCTGTACCCAGAATACCCAGCTCGCCGCGTTTCACCTGGCCAAACTCAACCATCTGACTGGTCAGGTTTTTCACCATGTTGCTTGGGATCGCAAAGCCGATACCGATGTTGCCGCCGTCCGGTGCCAGGATCGCGGTGTTAATCCCGATCAGCTCACCGTTCAGGTTCACCAGCGCACCGCCGGAGTTACCACGGTTAATCGCCGCATCGGTCTGAATGAAGTTTTCGTAGTTTTCCGCATTCAGGCCGCTACGACCCAGCGCAGAAACGATACCGGAGGTCACGGTTTCACCCAGACCAAACGGGTTACCAATTGCCACGGTGTAATCACCGACGCGCAGAGCATCGGAGTCAGCGAGTTTAATCGCCGTCAGGTTTTTCGGATCTTGAATCTGGATCAGAGCGATGTCAGAGCGGGGATCTTTACCCACCACTTTGGCATCAAATTTACGGCCATCGCTCAGCTGCACTTTGATGGTGCTGGCGTTGTCCACCACGTGGTTGTTGGTCACAACATAGCCTTTCGCGGCATCAATAATGACACCTGAGCCGAGCGCCATGAATTTCTGCTGCTGACCGCCGCCGTTACCCGCACCTGGGCCATCATCGCCCGCGCCGCCACCCTGACAGAATGGCGAACTCTGGAACGGGGAACCGTCCTGGCAGAACGGTGAGTTGTCACCGAAGAACTGCTGGAAGTTGCGCGGCATGCGCGGTGTATTAACGGTTGTGCTCCCCTCAACGTTAATACTCACCACCGATGGCATCACTTTTTCGAGCATCGGGGCAAGGCTTGGCATCTGCTGCGCCGTGGCGGCCGAAGAGGCGGTCTCGGCTGCGGTGGCAGTCAGAGGGGATAACGCTAAACCTAAACTCAGAGCCAGTGCACTCATTGCTAATGTGGTTTTTTTCATGTTCTCAATCTCGATTTACAGATAACGCAAAATTGCTGTGTACATCAGATTCGTTTTATAGCCCGAAGTTCCGGGATTAAGTTTTTGGAAAAAGTAAAAATTTATTGTTCGTCTTTACAAAACTCATTCATTATTCCACTGCCATCAGGCGCCGGTATTCATCCCATGCATACAAATCGGTCATGCCGCTGATATAGTCCTGAATAAGACGGCAGCGATAATAATATTCCAGCACCGGCCACTGTATGGTATCGCGTTCAATTTTACTCACCGCTTCGACGTAGGCAAGACGATGGCGTGTCGAGAGTTTATGCAGCAGCCGCGTTTCTATCGGCAGACGCTTAATACGATCTTTTTCCACCAGCTCGGTAAAATCGTCGACGGATAATTGCAGCAGCGGTCGATAAATTTCCAGCAGGCCACTGATCACCCGGTAACCCTGCAATTCCAGCTGTTCGACGTCGGGATGGCTGAATACATGCCGCATCGCAACGTTCTTATACAACTCAAGCAGTTGGCTGAAACCACTGTCATCTTCCAGCAGCGCGTGATTAAACTCGCCGTTAAAAATCGCCGGCAAATTATCGATAAAACGTGATGCCGCGTAGGGCACCAGTTTATTTAATGTATTGACGCGCAAATACATGAAGAACTGATCTTCGGTGCTGCGACTCAATGAATTAGAACGCGATTTATCCCACGCGTTTTCGACCACCTGAGAAAACAGAGAGCCTTTCTCATGAGGGCCCCAGGTCTCGTAAAGATGCTGGTAAAGCTCTTCAACGCTGAATATTCTTTTCTCAACCGCGTCTTCCAGATCGGCCACGCAATAGGAGATATCGTCCGCGGCTTCCATAATCCAGGTCAATGGAAAGCGGCCATGCGGGGTCAGTGAAAGTTCTTTACGCAGCCTTTCAATATAGCGTTCTTCGGATAAATAATAGCCGGGCTTTTTCATTAAATAGCTGTGCGTCGCGGGCGGTTCACCCATCCACCACGCCGGGCGGGTGTATTTCAGAATGCAGCCGACCTGCGCCCACGTCAGGTTCATGCGCATCAGGGAGTGCACCAGCCGAATCCCCTGCGCATTGCCTTCGAACTGGCAAAGATCCTGCCGCACCTTGCGACGCAATTCGTTTAAGGTCTCTTCGCCTTCGCGCAGACGAAGCGCCCTAACGATACAACGGTCATCGCTCAGCGGCTGGCTTGCCGCATCGGAGGGGAACAGCTTCTGTTTGAACCAGTCGTTTATCGCCGCCTCGCCAAAATGACCAAACGGCGGGTTGCCAATGTCATGCATCAGACAGGCCATCTCCACGATGCTCTCGAACGGCCCGGTCAGTTCATCCAGACCGTAGGTTTCGAGCAAACGCTGCTCTTTCAGGCGACTTAAAATCTCTTTGGCGATGTAACGCCCGACCTGCTGTACTTCCATGGAATGGGTGAGGCGCGTGCGAACCGCGGCATTGCGCTCCAGCGGGAACACCTGGGTTTTTTGTTGCAGGCGGCGGATCGCCGGGGAGTTCACAATGCGCCCGCGATCGCTTTCGAAGATACGCAGGATCTCGTGCTCGCTCTTTTCTCCCTGCGGAGAACGGAAACGACGATGCCAGTTAATTTTGTTGCGAAAATCGATTGGTGCCATGAGCTCCCCCGCCTGAGAATGCGTTTCCCCTGATGCGCATGATAGACTATGCATCTTAACAAGGCACATCGCGAGTAAATCTATGAAAATCGGCATTATTGGTGCAATGGAAGAAGAAGTTACGCTGCTGCGTGACAAAATTGAGAACTGTCAGACGCTCTCTCTGGGTGGATGTGAAATCTACACCGGCCAGTTGAACGGCACTGACGTCGCTCTGCTGAAATCAGGCATCGGTAAAGTGGCGGCAGCACTGGGCGCGACCCTGCTGCTTGAGCGCTGCAAACCGGACGTAATCATCAACACCGGTTCTGCGGGCGGTCTGGCTCCTACGCTGAAAGTGGGCGATATCGTGGTCTCCGATGAAGCGCGCTATCACGATGCCGATGTCACGGCATTCGGTTACGAATATGGCCAGCTGCCTGGCTGCCCGGCAGGCTTTAAAGCCGACGATAAGCTGATTGCTGCCGCAGAAAGCTGCATCGCCGAGCTGAACCTGAACGCCGTGCGCGGTCTGATTGTCAGCGGTGATGCGTTCATCAACGGCTCTGTCGGTCTGGCGAAAATCCGCCACAACTTCCCTCAGGCGATTGCCGTAGAGATGGAAGCGACCGCTATTGCACATGTGTGCCACAACTTCAGCGTGCCGTTTGTGGTGGTTCGCGCCATCTCCGACGTGGCCGATCAGCAATCCCACCTGAGCTTCGACGAGTTCCTGGCAGTTGCCGCCAAACAGTCCACCATCATGGTCGAAACCCTGGTGCAGAAACTGGCGCGTGGCTAAGTATGCAAGGGCGCTGGTCGCCCTCTTCTTACTTGTACCGGCGTGGCTTGTGGCCGCGCCGCGTGTTATCACCCTCTCCCCCGCCAATACGGAACTGGCTTTTGCCGCCGGGATCACCCCCGTGGGTGTGAGCAGCTTTTCTGACTATCCCCCGGAAGCGAAAAAGATCGAAGAGGTCTCGACCTGGCAGGGGATGAATCTCGAGCGCATCGTGGCGCTAAAGCCGGACCTGGTGCTTGCCTGGCGCGGCGGGAATGCCGAACGTCAGGTCAACCAGCTCTCATCGCTCGGCATAAAAGTGCTGTGGGTCGATGCCATCAGCATTGAGCAAGTGGCGCAAGCGTTACGTGATTTAGCCCCCTGGAGCCCGACACCTGAAAAAGCGCTGCAGGCCGCACAGCAAATGCTGAACGACTACGCTGCACTGAAGAAAAAATACGACACGCCGGTGAAAAAGCGCGTCTTCCTGCAGTTTGGCAGCCAGCCGCTGTTTACCACCGGAAAAGGATCTATTCAGAATCAGGTTCTGGAAGTGTGTGGCGGTGAAAATATCTTTGCAGCAAGCCGCGTTCCCTGGCCTCAGGTCAGCCGCGAACAGGTACTGGCGCGTCAGCCACAGGCCATTGTGGTGATAGGGAATGCGAGTGAGATTCCGAAAATTGAAAATTTCTGGCAAAGCCAGCTAAAAATTCCCGTTATTGCCCTACACAGTGACTGGTTTGAACGGGCAAGCCCGCGTATTATCCTCGCCGCAAAACAACTCTGCTCTGCCCTGGCGCAGAGCCATTAATTAGGCCCTCATCCTCTGAGGATTGAAAAATGCTCGTTTATTGGCTGGATATCCTTGGCACAGCCGTTTTTGCTATCTCCGGCGTTCTGCTTGCGGGCAAATTACGCATGGACCCCTTTGGCGTATTAGTGCTCGGCGTGGTGACGGCCGTCGGTGGGGGGACGATCCGCGATATGGCGCTCGATCATGGCCCGGTGTTTTGGGTCAAAGATCCCACCGACCTGGTGGTCGCGATGGTGACGTGCCTGCTGACCATCGTGCTGGTGCGCCAGCCACGCCGGTTACCAAAATGGATCTTGCCGGTGCTCGATGCCGTGGGCCTGGCGGTGTTTGTCGGGATTGGCGTCAACAAAGCCTTTATGGCAGGTACCGGTCCGCTGGTGGCAATCTGCATGGGCGTATTGACCGGCGTCGGCGGCGGGATTATCCGTGATATTCTGGCGCGCGAAATCCCAATGATTCTGCGCACCGAAATCTACGCCACCGCCTGTATTATCGGCGGAATTGTCCACGCAACCGCGTTCTACACCTTTGGCGTAGAGCTGGAAACCGCAGCGATGATCGGCATGGTGGTGACGCTGGTGATTCGTCTGGCGGCGATTCGCTGGCACCTTAAGCTGCCGACGTTTGCACTGGATGAAAACGGAAGGTAAAAGCAAAACGGCAACCCAAGGTTGCCGTTTTTGGTGTTCGTACCCTCTCCTGGTCGGAAAAGGCCGCATCACAGTTAAATACTGAACGAAGATCCACACCCACAGGTGCTTTTCGCGTTCGGGTTAGTCACCACAAAGCGCGAACCTTCCAGGCCTTCGGTGTAATCCACCGCGCCACCGACCAGATATTGCAGGCTCATCGGGTCAACGACCAGCGCGACACCCTGCTTCTCAATGGTCATGTCACCGTCGTTGATCTGATCGTCGAAAGTAAAACCATACTGGAAGCCGCTGCAACCACCGCCGGTAATATAAACACGCAGTTTCAGCTCCGGATTATTTTCATCCGCAATCAGGCTTTTCACTTTAATGGCTGCTGCTTCGGTAAACTGCAACGGCAGCGCTACGTCATCACTCATTTTTTGCTCCCATGAATACTGCTACTGAATCGGATTAAAAAACATCCAATTCTTTTTTTCATTATCTAATACCCTGGTAATTCATTCAAGTATTCTGCTTCTCAGCCAGTACCGCTTCTTGCTTCGCCAGGGTACGCGCAAGAATGGTGGAGTATAACGGCTTTCCGCCCAGGAATTGGGCTAATAGTGTCGCGCCGAGACAGGTAATGATCATTGGCAAAATGAGCTGATAATTGTCGGTCATCTCCAGAACCAGCACGATAGCGGTCAGCGGCGCGCGCAACGACGCCGCCAGCAGCGCCCCCATTCCGGCAACGGCAAAGGTCCCGGCCTGCAACTCATACCCCGGAAATCCCGCTGCGGCGGCTATTCCAAAAGCGGTGCCGAGCAACATTCCCAGCGCCAGCATCGGCGCAAAAATTCCGCCCGGGGCGCCCGAGGAAAAACAGAGCAGCGTCGTCACCACGCGGGAGATAAACAGAAATAGCAGCATTCCCAGGCTAAAATTGCCAGCCACGGCGATGGGAATCAGGTTGAATCCGCCGCCTGCTGCACCCGGTTCGATCACGCCCAGCACACCGCACATCCCGCCGAGCAGACCGCCGATCAACACCCATTTCGTGATATTACCGCCGTGAATGCGCTGGAACATATCCTGTGTTTTGAGTATCAGGAAATTAAACAGCGGCCCCAGCACGCCAAAAATCATCCCCAGAATCAGATACAGCCACAGCGTGTTCACCGGCGCATTGGTGAGCTTACCCACCTCAATGACTGCGGATTCGCCGTTGAAAATGCGAAACACAATGCTCGACATGATCACGCCAGTGAAGACCGCCTTGATCGAGATAAGGTTGTAGCGAAACTGCGGGCGCATCTCTTCGATAATAAACAGTATCCCGGCCAGCGGTGCGTTGAAGGCCGCCGAAAGCCCCGCCGCGGCCCCGGTCGCCAGCAGCGTATGGCGTGCTTCGCCGCTGCGCATGCGGAAAACATCCGCCACCATCCTCCCAATATTCCCACCAAGCTGCACCGTTGGCCCTTCACGGCCTAACACCATGCCTGCCCCGAGCGTTCCCATCCCACCGATGAATTTCACCGGAATCACGCGCCACCAGCGCACCGGACGCAGCTCTTCCAGCGCGCCTTCGATTTCGGGAATACCGGAACCGCCCGCCTCCGGGGCAAATTTGCGTACCAGGAAATAGCCCAGCATTGCCAAAAGCGCCGACAAGCCAAAAGCCATCGACCACAGCAGCCACGGGTTATCGGCCACACCGCCCAGCGTGCCGATGCGCCAGTTTTGTACGCCATTGACGGCTTTCTCAAACGCCACGCCCACAAGCCCGGCGAGCGTTCCGACTACCGCGGCCATCACCAAGATCACCAGCGGCGTTTTGTCGCGATTCAATAAGCGTCGAACGCTGACCCGACGGCGCTGGCGGGCAAATTGCTGTTCTTCAAAAGAGGAGTTTTGTGCTGTCATCACGGCTTCTTTTATTGGTCATACAATTAACGCAGGGATTTTAATGCCCCTGACGCTGCCCGTCGCCTGAAAAATCCTAAACAATTGTTCAGGATCATTGGGGCAAAAATTTTATAACCTTCGGCGAATCCCTTAGAATAGCTGGCTAAACCCTTTTCTACGAACCAGGAACGACGCTATGAGTAAGTCTGAAAACCTCTACAGTGCAGCACGCGAGCTAATCCCAGGCGGGGTCAACTCTCCTGTTCGCGCCTTTACCGGCGTCGGCGGAACGCCGCTGTTTATTGAACGTGCGGACGGCGCGTATCTGTACGATGTGGACGGCAAAGCCTATATCGATTATGTCGGCTCCTGGGGTCCGATGGTGCTGGGTCACAACCACCCGACTATCCGCAATGCGGTGATTGAAGCGGCGCAGCGCGGCCTGAGCTTCGGTGCACCTACCGAGATGGAAGTCAAAATGGCGGAGCTGGTGACCGAACTGGTCCCGACCATGGACATGGTGCGCATGGTGAACTCCGGTACGGAAGCCACCATGAGCGCTATCCGCCTGGCGCGCGGCTTTACCGGTCGCGACAAAATCATCAAATTCGAAGGCTGCTATCACGGTCACGCCGACTGTCTGCTGGTAAAAGCCGGTTCCGGCGCGCTAACCCTTGGCCAGCCGAACTCTCCGGGCGTACCGGCAGATTTTGCCAAACACACCCTGACCTGCACCTATAACGATCTGGAGACGGTTCGCGCCGCCTTCGAACAGTATCCGCAGGAGATCGCCTGCATCATCGTGGAACCTGTCGCGGGTAACATGAACTGTATCCCTCCGCAGCCAGAATTCCTGCCGGGCCTGCGCGCGCTGTGCGACGAATTCGGCGCGCTGCTGATCATCGACGAAGTAATGACCGGCTTCCGCGTGGCGCTGGCGGGTGCTCAGTCTTACTACGACGTGGTACCAGACCTGACCTGTCTGGGCAAAATCATCGGCGGCGGTATGCCGGTGGGCGCCTTTGGCGGCCGCAAAGAGGTGATGGAAGCGCTGGCCCCGACGGGCCCGGTTTATCAGGCGGGTACCCTGTCCGGTAACCCGATTGCGATGGCGGCAGGTTTTGCCTGCCTGACCGAAGTGGCGCAGCCGGGTATTCACGAAACCCTGACCGATTTGACCACCCAACTGGCTAACGGGCTGCTGGAAGCCGCAGAAGAAACGGGCATTCCACTGGTGGTGAACCACGTGGGCGGCATGTTCGGGATCTTCTTCACCGATGCGAAAACCGTGACCTGCTATCAGGACGTGGTGAAGTGCGACGTTGAGCGCTTTAAGCGTTTCTTCCATCTGATGCTGGAAGAGGGTGTGTATCTGGCACCGTCAGCGTTTGAAGCGGGCTTTATGTCCGTGGCGCACAGCGAAGAAGATATCAATAACACCATCGACGCAGCGCGTAAGGTGTTTGCGAAGCTTTAATCGCCACGCGACAAACAAAGTAAATGAACAACGGCAGCCTCTCGGCTGCCGTTTTTTTATCGGCTCTGCTTTCTCAGCAAATAAATAAAGTAAGGCGCACCAATAAACGTCGACAGCAGCCCGGCCGGGATCTGATACGGGAACAGCACCATCCTGCCCAGCCAGTCGGCGATGACCAGTATCATCCCGCCCACCAGCGCGGAGATCACGATATGCGGCATCGTGCGGCGAAACCCCATCATCCGCGCGATGTGCGGCGCCATCAGACCAACAAAACTCAGTGGGCCGATGGTCATGGTCGCGACGGCAGTCAGGCAGGCCGCCAGCAGCAGCAAGCCGACGCGCGATGGCGTCAGTGCAATCCCGACCGCGCGTGCCGTTTCACCGCCCAGCGGCAGAATCGTCATCCAGCGGCGGCACAACGGCGTGATTGCCAGCAGCAAAATCATCGCAATCCCGGAATGCACCACCTGTGCCCCCGTCGCGCCGTAAGTCGAACCAGAGATCCAGGTCAGGATCTGCGCCATGCGCGGATCGCCGCTGGCCTGCAGCATCATCAACAACATGGTAAATGCGGTGCTAAGCGCCATACCGGCAAGCAGCATCCGGTGCGGTGAAAAGCCCCCGCGCCCGGCGGCGATCATAATGATCATCAGCGTCGCGGCGGCACCGATACTGCCCGCAGGCATCAGCCAGCCAAACGCATCGCCCGGTACAAAGAACAGCATCATCACCACGCCAAACGCCGCGCCGGAGCTGATGCCCAGCACTTCCGGGCTGGCCATCGGGTTACCCGTCAGACGCTGGATAATGCACCCGGCGACCGCCAGCATCACGCCTGCGATCAGCGCCGAGAAAATACGCGGCCAGCGCCATTGCAGCAGTTCATCCAGCATCGGGCCTGTCGCCCAGTGCCAGCCGCTGGCATCGCGCCCCAGTGAGAGGGCAATCCACGCGACAATCAGCAACACGATCAGCCCGGTCAGCACAAACCACTGAATGTGCTGACGCTCGGCATAGACTTTATCCCCGGCGTCCATCGCGGGCGCGCTCATGCTGCGCAGACGCGGCAGCAGCCACAGCAACAGCGGCGCGCCAATCAATGCGGTGACGGAACCGGTGGAGACTTCCATCCACACGCGGGCGAGCCAGAGAATAATTTGATCCGACAGCCAGAGGATCAGCGCTCCAATCAGCGGCGCCAGCATCAGTCGCGACAGCAGGCGGCGCGCACCGAGCATTTTTGCCAGTAACGGTGCAAACAGCCCGATGAAGCCGATAATCCCGACCGCATTTACCAGCAGTGCGCTGAGCACAATCGCCAGCGTCAGCGCGGCGAGACGTGCCAGAGAAAGCGCCAGCCCGAGATTGCGCGCCACGCCATCATCCAGCCCCATCAGCGTCAGCGGACGCAGCAGCAGCAGGGTCAGCACTACGCCGCCGATCAGCTGTGGCCACAGGCGTTGCACGATACTCCAGTCGGTCTGGGTCAGCGTCCCGGTGCTCCACAGGAACATGCTTTGCAGCTCGTCGTGATGGAACAGCACCAGCAGCTGGTTGATGGCCCCGCAGTAGAGGCTCACCACCAGCCCGGCCAGAATCAGCGTTACCGGAGAAAGACGTTTTCCCCACGCCACACCGAAGACCAGCGCACCGACCACACAGGCCCCCGCCAGCGCAGCGAACTGGCTGGTGAGTGCGCCGGGCAGCGCCCAGAGCGTGGTAATCGTGATACCTAGCTGTGCGCCAGTCGCGACGCCAAGCGTCGTCGGTTCCGCCAGCGGGTTACGCAGCACCTGCTGGAACAGAACACCGACCAGCCCCAGCCCTGCGCCCACCAGCAATGAAATCGCCAGGCGTGGCAACAGGCTGTAGTGGAACAGCATCTGCTGGATGTTATCGATATCCGGTACGGAGAAGGCCTGGCCCCACTGCGCGCGCGGCAGCGCAATCGACAGATTTGACCAGGTTAAAAACAGTGCGACGACGAAAACGACGGTTAACAGCAGCGTCGGGAAAAGTGCGATCCGCGATCTCATGCTTTGCCTCCCAATGCGCCATCAAGCACGCGGGCAAAGTGCATCGCCGACAGCGTCGCTCCGTAGAACCACACCGCAGGCACACGCTGGAAACGCTGCTCGCGCACGAACGGCATCGCCTGCCACAGCGGCGTCGCCATCAGGGTTTGCATCTCACGGTCATTGCCATGATCGAAACAGAGCACATCCACATCGCGGAACTGCGCCAGACGATCGATGCCGACAGTGGTACTGCCCCAGAAGGTCATCTCCCCTTCCCAGGCATTCGTAATAGCGAAGCGATCGAGCACTTCCTGGAACAGGCAGTTTTTGCCAAACACCAGCACATGACGCGCATCCAGCAGCGTGACCATCAGCAACGGACGGTTGCCGCGCGCGGCAAAGCGGGGTTTGAGCGAATCGATAAAACCGTCGAAATGGTCGAGGTGCTGTTTTGCCGCCGCCTCGCGGTCCAGAAGCTGGGCCATTTCATTAATCGAATGACGCGCCATGGTCAGCGGTTTTTTACCGTCGCTGAAGGTGAACCCCCGGCCCGGTGCAATGCGCGCCAGCGTCTCCGGCGAAGGGCCGTAGCCCGCAGACCAGACCAAAAACGAGGGTTTCATCTGCGTAAGCAGTTCGAGATTCGGCTCGGTGCGCAGGCCGATATCGATGGTTGACGCGGGGATCTTCGGCTCGTTGACCCACATGTTGTAGTTAGGAATATCCGCCACGCCGTACGGCGCGATACCCAGCGCCAGCATCAGCTCAACCGGTAGCCACTCCAGCGCCACGATGCGATGCGGATCAATAGAAGCCGCACGCGCGGTATTCATTTTTAACAGCAGTGGCGAAAGCGCCAGCGCCGTCAGTAACCGACGGCGACTTATCAAAGTTGGATCCAGCATCAATACACAAAGCTCACCGGTGCAGCCCCTGCCGGGTGAGGCAGGATACCCATTGGAATTCCGTAGATCAGTTCCAGCGTTTCGCCGCGCATCAGCTCAGACGGCGTACCTTGCGCAATCATCTCGCCCCCGCGCAGGGCCACCAGATAATCGCAGTAGCGCGCGGCCATATTGATATCGTGCAGAACGGCGATCACCGTCAGCCCTTTCTGCTGGCTGAGGCGATGAATCAGCGCCAGCACATCCACCTGATGGGCGATGTCCAGCGCCGAGGTTGGTTCGTCCAGCAGCAGGCAGTTACTGTCTTGAGCCACCAGCATCGCGATCCACGCGCGCTGACGCTCGCCGCCGGAGAGGCTATCCACCAGACGGTGCGCCAGCGGTTTTAACCCCACCAGCGCGATCGCCTCTTCCACTTTCTCTCTGTCAGCCACACCAAAACGCCCGAGCGCGCCGTGCCACGGATAACGTCCAATCGCCACCAGTTCGCGCACGGTCATCCCTTCAGCCTGCGGCAGTTGCTGCGGCAGATAGGCGACTTTGCGGGCAAAGGCTTTGCTTTTCCAGCTCTCAAGCGGTTGCCCGTCGAGCAGGATCTCCCCTTCGGACGGCGGCTGATGGCGACCCAGCATTTTGAGCAAGGTGGATTTACCCGAACCGTTGTGACCGATAAGGCCCGTGACTTTGCCGACAGGGAATGTCAAAGAGAGCGGATGCAGCAGCGTACGTCCAGGGACGCGAAAGGAGGTGTTATTAAGCGCAAACGTGGTATCGGAGTGCGGTCTAATTTCCTGCATAGTGGCCAACTTGTTAAAGGGCACGGCGAACCGTGCCCGAAGAGAGATTAGAAGCGGAAGGTCGCCGTGGCGACAACCTGGCGTTCAGCACCCCAGAAGCAGCCGTAGGTGTTGAAGCAGCTTGCGACGTATTCACGATCCAACAGGTTGTTGACGTGAACCGCCACGTTGGAACCGGCCATACCGAAGCGCGCCAGATCGTAACGGACCAGGGCATCGACAACGGTGTAACTGCCCACTTTGAAGGAGTTCGCCGGGTCGCCATAGCTGGAGCCGGTCAGACGGCCGCCGGTCCCCAGGGTCAGACCAGACAGTGCGCCATCAAAGAAGGTGTAGTCACCCCACAGGGAAGCCATGTGTTTTGGCACCTGCGCAGGCGTGTTGCCTTTGTAGTTGGTGTCGGTGGTGTATTCCGCATCCGTGTAGGTGTAAGACCCTACGACGTTAACACTCGCAGACAGCGCCGCTTTAGCTTCAATTTCCACGCCGCGTGAACGAATTTCGCCACCCTCAACGGAGAAGAATGAGCCTGCCGGGTCAGCCATCAGGTTGTTGGTTTTGGTCAGCTGGTAGACCGCACCGGTCAACACGATAGGACGATCGCTCGGCACATATTTCACGCCCGCTTCGTACTGCTTACCTTTAGACGGCGAGAACAGTTTACCCTGCGCATCGGTCTGAGACGCCGGTTCGAAGGATTCGCTGTAGCTGAAGTACGGGGTTACGCCGTTATCAAACAGGTAGTTAACGCCACCACGCCAGGTGAACTGGGTATCGTCACGTTTGGAGGTGGTATTGGCTACTCGGTTGTAAGATTCCTGATCGGCCCAGTCGTAACGACCGCCCAGAGTCACCAGCACTTTATCCCACTGCGCCTGGTCCTGAACGTACAGGCCCGTTTGTTTCTGACGGTTCAGGATCTGATACGGACCGGACGTAGCCGGATCTTTCGAATTGAAATCGAAATCGGTGTACACCGGATTGTAGAGATCCAGCAACGGCACGGAGTCGTCGTAGCCGAACCAGGAGTTGATGTCGTTACGCATGCGCATAAAGTCAACGCCGGTCAGCAGGGTGTGGTCAACGGCACCGGTCGCAAATTTGCTCTGCAACTGGGTATCCACGGTGAAGTTTTGCAGCTTCTCATCATCAACCACGTATTTACGCGCCAGATAATGACCTTTGTCCGCCGGCGCTAAGGCCGCACACTGTTTGCTGCCCGCATTCGACGGATCGGTACAGACACCGTAACCGTAGACGCTGTTTTGCGAGGTTTTATTCTCAGCAAAGCGCAGGTTCTGACGCACGGTAAAGGTGTCGTTGAATTCGTGGTCGAAGCTGTACCCAACCATTTTCTGGTTACGGGAGTAGGTATTGTTCTTCGCACCTTCGTTGAAGTCGGTCGGCAGACGGCTGCCGTTTGGCAGTGGCTCAACCGTACCCTCTTTTGGCAACCAGCCGTAGTAGCCCGTTTCTGGCTCATTCTGGAAGTAAGAGAGGAAGGTGAAGTTAGTTTTGTCATCCGGACGCCAGGAGAACGACGGCGCGATAGCATAACGCTGCTCTTCCGCACGCTCCTGCTGGGCGTTATTGGAACGCGCTACGCCGGTCAGACGGTAGGAGTAGACGCCGTCATCATCGATTGCATCGCTGAAGTCAAACCCGGTCTGGAACAGGCTGTCGGTGCCGACTTTGAACTGGATCTCTTTCAGCGGCTCCGTCATTGGGCGCTTGCTCACCATGTTCAGCAAACCGCCTGGGCTGCTTTTTCCGTACAGCACGGAAACCGGACCGCGCATGATTTCAGCGCGCTCCAGCATATAAGGGTCAATCACCGCGTCGTTGTAGAAGTTGCCCTGCATCTTCATACCGTCGAGGTAGTTGTTCTGGCTCTGACCATCGGCTGCAAAACCGCGAATGACCAGATAGTCATAGGTGTTTGATGCGCCACGCGTGCCAACTGCAACGCCTGGGGTGTAGCTCAACGCCTCTTTCACCGAGCGTGGCTGATGCAGCGCCATCTCTTCGGCGGTCACCACAGAAATAGACTGCGGGACTTTTTGAATAGGAGTATCGGTTTTGGTGCCGGTTGCGGACTGACGCGCCGCGATGGTTGCCGCCGGTCCCCATGCACTTTCTTGTGCCGCTGGGGCCGCCGTCACCGTAATGGTGTCTTCTTTTTTGGGGGTGTCAGCCGCATGTGCAAAAGCAGACATGCCGCCTACCGCTGTGGCTACAACGACCGCGATTTTACGCAGCGAAGGACTCTTTGGCTGAGCAGTTTTGAGCGCCATTGGTATATCTCTGATGAAAGAGTGAATGATAACGTAAACGAGAATTATTATTATGACCGCAGAATAATATGCGAAACGCTGGCGGCATAGCAAGCGATATGCGGCCCTACAAGAATTGAGGGTTTAAGAAATAACCAGAGGGAAAATGAGGAGTTAAAGCAGGATTAAATAAGGGTTAGGAATATGTTCTTTATGCGTGAATAAACTCCCTCTCCCGCAGGAGAGGGAATTCTCAGACTTAGTTACTGCCAAACATATCTTTGATCCAGCCTGCGACGCCGTCGCTGTCTTTCTTCTCATTCTGCGGCTGCTGCTGTTGTTGCTGCTGCGGCTGCTGTTGAGGCTGAGACTGCTCAAACGGATTGCCCGTCGGCTGTTCTGGCTGGCTTTGCTGGCACAGCGATTCCGGTTTGTCCGTCCAGACCGGCAGGGAACGCATCCCGCCGCCGCAGACGAAGTTACCCGACTCATCCACGCCCATATCGACGATATCTTCCGGCGGCGTCAGGTTCAGCGGTACCGGCGACTGGTTGGTCAGGTAACGCTGGTAGATGGACATCGCACCGCTCGCACCGTACAGACGGGTCGGCTGGTTGTTATCGCGTCCAACCCAGGTGATCACCACTTCACGGCCATCAATCCCGGCAAACCAGGTATCGACGTTGTTATTTGTGGTCCCGGTTTTACCCGCCAGATGCAGGCCCGGATATTTCGCGCCCAGCTGGCGACCCGTACCGCGCTGCACCACTTGCTGCATGGTCCACAGGGTCATATAAGCAGCCTGCGCGGGAACTACGCGTTCTGCCTGCGGGAAGCTCTGATAAAGCACCGTACCGTCTTCAGCAATCACCGAGCGCACCGCAGAGAGCTGCGCACGGTTACCGCCGCTGGCGATGGTCTGGAAGGCCTGCGCCACTTCGATAGGCGTCAGGTTCAGCGCCCCCAGAATCATCGCTGGCACCGGGTGCAGCTGATCTTTTGGCACACCCAGTTTCTGCCAGGTGTCGGTGATCGCCGGCAGACCCAGCGCCATACCGAGGTTAACCGTCGGGACGTTCATCGAGCGCGTCAGAGCATCCACCAGCATCACCTGGCCGCTGAACTGTTTATCGTCGTTCTGCGGAGACCATACCTGGCCATTCGGCTGACGCAGCGCAATCGGCGCATCGGCAATCCAGGTATTGAGTCGATACTGATTCGGCTGGCTCAGAGCAGTCAGATAGGTCGCCGGTTTTGCCAGAGAACCAATCGAACGACGCGCCTGCATCGCACGGTTGTAGCCCGCAAACTGCGGCTCTGCCCCGCCCACCATCGCGCGCACTTCACCGCTATAACGATCGACGACGACCATTGCGGTTTCCAGATCGCTCAGCTTGCGCTGCTTTTTCAGCACCGGAATGCCGTCAACGGCAGCTTTCTCAGCAGCGTCCTGCGCCACGGAGTCAAAGGTGGTAAAGATCTTCACGCCGGAGAGATCTTTCACTTTGTCGCCGAGTTTGGTCTGCAGCTCCTGACGCACCATCTGCATAAAGGCAGGCTGTGGCGAGATCACGCCACCGCGCGGCTGCACACCCAGCGGACGCGCGCTCAGCATGTCATACAGCTCCTGATCGATCACCTGCTGCTGTTGCAGCAAGCGCAGAACCAGGTTACGACGCTCCAGCGCCAGCTTCGGGTTGCGCCACGGGTTATAGATTGACGCGCCTTTCACCATCCCCACCAGCAGTGCCTGCTGGTCGAGGCTCAGCTCTTCCACCGGACGGCCAAAGTAGTAGAGGCTCGCCAGCGGGAAACCGCGAATTTCGTTATCGCCGCTCTGACCGAGATACACCTCGTTCATGTACAGCTCAAGAATACGATCTTTGCTGTAGCGGGCGTCCATCAGCACGGCCATGTACGCTTCGTTGGCTTTACGCCAGTAAGAGCGTTCGCTGGAGAGGAACAGGTTTTTCACCAGCTGCTGGGTCAGGGTACTCGCCCCCTGCACCGTACGACCGGCCGTCAGGTTCGCCAGCACCGCACGCCCGATGGAGTACAGGCTCACGCCGTCGTGCTCGTAGAAGTGGCGGTCTTCGGTGGCCAGCAGGGTATCAACCAGCAGATCCGGGAAGCCATTACGCGCGACAAACAGGCGCTGCTCGCCGTTTGGCGAGGAGAGCATGGTGATCAGGCGCGGGTCGAGACGGAAGAAACCGAACTGACGGTTGCTGTCCAGGTTCTCGATGGTTTCAAGATGGTCGCCGTCAAAGGTCAGACGCGCGCGCACCTGCCCCTCTTTGCTGTCCGGGAAATCGAACGGACGACGAATCATCTCGATGCTGCTCGCCTGCACGGTAAACTCGCCAGGGCGGGTCATTTTCGACACCTGACGGTACTGCGTGGCTTCCAGCAGTTTGACCATTTCGTTCTTGCTGATGGACATGTCCGGCTCAAGGTTCACCATGCGACCGTACACCGCCGCAGGCAACTGCCAGACTTTACCGTCGATACGGCTGCGGATCTTCTGATCCAGGTACACACCGTAAATCGCCATCAGAACAACAAATACAATAAACAGCTTCAGCAGCAGCCAGAACCAGCCGCGTCTGCCACGAGGCTTCCGCCCTTTGCCTTTTCCTTTACGCGGCATGGGTTCATCCTCATCATCGTCTTCATAGTCATCGTCATAATCCTCATCTCTGAGGCGACGACGGCTGATTTTTTCCTTCGCCGGACGCGCAGGTTTACCCTTACGTCCTATTGGCTCGCGGTCATTCCCCGCCATTCTTTCTCTCCGCAACATTCCAGGCGCAATGGCCCGATTCTCTTTTCTTCCACCCAACGGTGAAAGAAGAAATCTCTCAAAATCTATGAATACTTCTTCGTCCGCCGCGTCGGCGCGGTATTCGCCGGATCGTCCGGCCAGACGTGTTTCGGATAACGCCCTTTCATCTCTTTCTGCACGTCGCGATAGCTACCGGCCCAAAAAGCACCGAGATCGCGCGTGATTTGCAATGGACGATGGGCGGGCGACAGCAGCTCCAGCACCAGTGGAACCCGCCCGTCGGCTATCGATGGCGTGGTGGCTTCACCAAACATCTCCTGCATCCGTACCGCCAGTGCCGGAGGATTATCCTCATGATAACGAATGGCGATCCGGCTTCCGGTCGGCACAGTGTAATGCGAGGGGAGCGAACTCACCAGTCGTTGACGTAATGACCAGTCGAGTAAATTCTCAAGCGCGGCCTTCACATCCAGTGATTTAAGCGCTTTCAGGGAGTGCACACCGCCCATTTCTGGCAGTAACCAGGTTTCCAGGGAGGCCAGCAGCGCATCGTCGTCCACCTCGGGCCACGGGTACTCTGGCAGCCAGCGCGCGGCGCAATGTAAGCGCAGGCGATACTGTTCCGCTTCCGGCGTCCAGTTCAGCACAGTTAGTCCTTTATCGCGAATTCCGTTGAGCATCGCCTGATGCAGCTCGTCTTCCGACGGTTTCGCCAGCGGTTTAACGCTGATGGTCAGTTTGCCGATCTGGCTGCGGCGAAACGCTTTCAGGGTGCCCTGCGCGTCGTCCCACTCGATGGTGTCCGACTGCTGCAACAGCTGCGGGCAGGCGCGTGTGAGCGCGTCGATATCCACCGCTATCGCCTGTAAAATTCGCGCGTCCGGGGACGAACTGCCCTGCAACAGCAGCGGCGCTATCAGCCATTCGTGGCGAGTGAGCGCGTCCTCGCTGTCAAGCATCGCGCCCATGCCGTTCGCCAGCTGGTAGCGGCCATCGATGCCCCTCCTGCGTGCGATGCGATCCGGGAAAGCCTGCGCCAGCAGGCCGGGGATCAGATCGCTGTCCAGCACTCCGCCACGGCGGTTCAGGCGCTGACAAAGCCGCTGGGCGCGCTGCTGCCAGTTGGGCTGATTGCGCGAAAAGGCCGAGGCCAAATCGCTGCTCCCGCCGCGCGGAGGTTCTTCCAGAATCGCCGCCAGCTTCGCGGCAGTGGCGATTTCATCCTCCTCTTTTGCCGCCACCAGCATCGCCGCCAGACGCGGTTCGTTGCCAAGGGTCGCCATTTTCTGGCCGCGAGGTGTCAGGCGTTCATTCTCTAATGCACCAAGCTGAGTAAGCAGCCTGCGCGCCGCCGCCAGATTCACCGCAGGCGGCTGATCGAGCCAGGTCAGTTGACTCGGTTCCGGGCAGCCCCATTGCAACAGCTCCAGCAGCAGGCCGGAGAGATCGCTTTGCAGAATTTCCGGCGTGCTCTGCGTCGCCGCACGTTCCGCCTGCTCGGCGCTGGTCAGGTGCAGACAAATCCCCGGCTCCAGGCGTCCGGCGCGGCCAGCGCGCTGCGTCATGGATGCCTGGCTGATGCGCTGCGTGAGCAGGCGGGTCAGGCCGGTGCGCGGATCGAAGCTTGCCACCCTCTCCTGCGCCGTATCGACCACCAGACGAATGCCCTCGATCGTTAAACTGGTTTCGGCAATGTTGGTCGCCAGCACCACTTTGCGCTGCCCGGCAGGTGCCGGAAGGATCGCTTTACGCTGTTCGTTCAGCGACAGTGCGCCATATAGCGGGCAGAGCAGCACATCGCTGCCAACGCGTGACGCCAGTTTCTCCTGCACGCGCTGAATTTCGCCGACGCCTGGTAAAAAGAGCAGCAGCGAGCCAGATTCGTGGCGCAACAGCTCCGCGGTAGCGATAGCGACCGCCTCATCAAAGCGCAGGTTCGCCGACAGCGACTGGTAGCGGCGATCGACTGGAAATGCCCGCCCTTCGGAGGCGATCACCGGTGCATCGGGAAGGATCTGTTGCAGACGTGGGTTGTCGAGCGTCGCCGACATCAGCAGCAGCCTGAGATCGTCGCGCAGCCCGTGCTGAACATCGAGCAGCAGCGCCAGCGCCAGATCGGCCTGCAGGCTGCGTTCGTGGAATTCATCGAGGATCACCAGCCCCACGCCGCTCAGTTCCGGATCGTTTTGCAGCATCCGGGTGAGAATGCCCTCCGTCACCACTTCGAGGCGCGTCGCGGGGCCGATGCAGGTTTCGGCGCGCATGCGGTAGCCGATCGTTTCGCCCGGCTTTTCATTCAGCAGTTCGGCGAGGCGTTGTGCCACGTTGCGGGCCGCCAGTCGGCGCGGCTCCAGCAGAAGAATTTTTCCGGGAATATTCCCCTCTTTGAGGATCTGCAGCGGCAACCAGGTCGATTTACCGGCGCCCGTGGGTGCATTCAGCAGGATCTGAGGGGCATGTTGTAACGCGGCAAGTAGCTCGGGAAGTACGGCGGCGACCGGCAATGAGGACACGAACAGCTCCAGAGGGTTAACATTAGACGGCGGACATTGTAGCATCGGCGCATATCATTACCGAGCCCTCCTATGCCTGATTCAAAACGACTGTTTTTCGCCATTGAGCCACCGGCCACTGTTCAGCGGCAAATCGTCCGCTGGCGCGCGGCGAATTTTCCGGCTGAAGCGGGCCGCCCGGTTGCGGCCGCCAATTTACATCTGACGCTGGCGTTTCTCGGCGAGGTCAGCGCAGAAAAGCAGCAAGCGCTGTCGGCGATGGCCGGGCGGATCCGCCAGCCGGGTTTTACCCTCAATCTGGACGACGCCGGGCAGTGGCTGCGCTCTCGCGTCGTGTGGCTCGGGACGCGTCAGCCGCCGCGCGGATTGTTGCAGCTGGCGAATCTGCTGCGCGCCCAGGCCGCTCGCAGTGGCTGCTATCAAAGTCCGCAGCCCTTTCACCCGCACCTCACCCTGCTGCGTAATACCGCGCATGCGGTTGCCATTCCCGCCCCAGGCTTTAGCTGGGCCTTTCCGGTGACCGAATTTGTCCTCTACGAATCCGTATTCCATCAGGGACGCACCCGCTACACGCCGCTGACGCGCTGGACGTTAAGCGAATAATCAAGGACTCACGATGAAGTTTAGCCCTGCCTTACAGCAAGCCACCCTGATTCAGCGCTACAAGCGCTTTCTGGCCGACGTGATCACCCCCGAGGGCGAGCATCTCACGTTGCACTGCCCGAACACCGGTGCGATGACGGGCTGCGCCACGCCGGGCGATACGGTCTGGTACTCCACCTCTGCCAATCTTAAGCGTAAATATGCGCACACCTGGGAAATCACCGAGACCCAGCAAGGGGCCTTTATCTGCGTGAATACCCAGCGCGCCAACCCGCTGGTGAAAGAGGCCATCGACGCCGGGCTGATTCCAGAGCTTATGGGCTACAGCACGCTGAAAGGCGAAGTGAAATATGGCGAGGAAGGCAGCAGAATTGACTTCATGCTACAGGCGGATGACCGCCCTGAGTGCTATATTGAAGTCAAATCAGTGACGTTAGCAGACAGGGATAATGGCTACTTTCCGGATGCGGTGACGCTACGCGGCCAAAAGCATCTGCGAGAGCTAATGAGTGTTGCGGCGGCGGGCAAGCGCGCCGTATTGCTGTTTGCCGTGTTGCATTCAGCGATTGAACGATTCTCACCTGCCCGCCACATTGACCCAAAGTACGCACAATTGTTGAATGAGGCACAAAAGCAGGGGGTAGAAGTTTTCGCTTATAAAGCGGAACTTTCTGCCGATAATATGACTCTGAAGTCGACGCTCCCCGTTGTGTTATAAGGGGTTAGAAGATGACGATTTGGTGTTCTGGCCGCGTGCGCAAATACGCTTTTCCTCACAGGCTTGTCAAGTGTTACGTTTAGATAATTGCCTTACGGAAAAGCATCTGCTATTTATAGCGACCTGATTTTTCCCCCACACGGGGATCGATAGTGCGTGTTAAGGAGAAGCAACATGCAAGAAGGGCAAAACCGTAAAACATCGTCCCTGAGTATTCTCGCCATCGCTGGGGTGGAGCCGTACCAAGAGAAACCGGGCGAAGAGTATATGAACGAAGCCCAGCTGTCTCACTTCAAGCGTATTCTTGAAGCATGGCGTAATCAACTTAGGGATGAAGTAGATCGCACTGTTACCCATATGCAAGACGAAGCAGCAAACTTCCCGGACCCGGTAGACCGTGCCGCTCAGGAAGAAGAGTTCAGCCTCGAACTGCGTAACCGTGACCGCGAACGCAAACTCATCAAAAAGATTGAGAAAACGCTGAAGAAGGTCGAGGACGAAGATTTCGGATACTGCGAGTCCTGCGGTGTGGAAATTGGCATTCGTCGCCTGGAAGCGCGTCCGACTGCCGATCTGTGCATCGACTGCAAAACGCTGGCTGAAATCCGCGAAAAACAGATGGCAGGTTAATTCCTGTTCTGTCGTAACGATCATAAAGGCGGGAGTCACTCCCGCCTTGTGACTTTTTGTCTGCTGTGACTATGCCTCAATCCGACTATATCGGGCGCTTTGCGCCATCTCCCTCTGGTGAGCTGCACTTTGGTTCGCTCATCGCCGCTCTCGGCAGCTACCTGCAAGCGCGTTCTCAGCACGGCCTCTGGCGCGTGCGTATCGAAGATATTGATCCCCCTCGTGAAGTTCCCGGTGCAGCAGAAACCATCCTGCGTCAGCTGGAACATTACGGTTTGAACTGGGACGGAGAGGTATTGTGGCAGTCAAACCGCCACGAGGCTTACCGCGAACAGCTGGCGTGGCTGTATGAGCAAGGGCTGTCTTATTACTGCACCTGCACCCGTGCGCGTATTCAGCAGGCAGGCGGCGTCTATGACGGCCATTGCCGAACCCTGAATAACGGGCCAGAGAATGCGGCGGTGCGTCTGCTTCAGCATCATCCTGTCACCCGCTTTAAGGATTTACTGCTCGGCGAAATTACCGCCGATGAGCGTCTGGCGCGTGAAGATTTTATTATTCATCGTCGCGATGGCTTATTTGCATATAATCTTGCTGTGGTGGTGGACGATCATTTTCAGGGCGTGACAGAAATTGTGCGCGGCGCAGATTTGATTGAACCGACGGTGCGACAAATTTCGCTCTACCATCAGTTAGGCTGGAAGGTTCCGGACTATATTCATTTGCCGCTGGCGCTGAATGAACACGGGAATAAACTTTCTAAGCAGAATCACGCGCCCGCGCTGCCTGACGGGGATCCGCGCCCCGTTTTGATCGACGCATTACGATTTCTAAACCAAAATGTGAACAATGAATGGCAGGATTTATCCGTTGATGAATTGCTGAAAAAAGCCGTCGAGGGCTGGTCGCTCTCTGCCGTGCCAAAAATCCAGCATTCTCAAATGCGTCTCGCTGAGCTATGATTAGCCGCTTTTTACACGAAGCATCTCCGCTGTATCAAGGCGGCAACTGAGTGAATCACCGCGAGTTTACGCTTGTAAACGGCCCGTGAGAGCGAAGGCAGCCAACGCAGAGGCAGCATAAAAGATGACGTGTAATTTTTTGTCCAATATATGAAACACACTACCGAGGTGTACTATTTTTACTCGAGTCGCTAATTTTTGCCGTAAGGTGCTAAGCCGCGATGAGAGCGTAGCGAATGACGCTATTGCTCAATCCCATATGTCGGTTATTCCGCGTGAGCAGCACACTATTTCCCGCAAAGATATCAGTGAAAATGCCCTCAAGGTGCTCTATCGTCTGAATAAAGCAGGCTACGAGGCCTATCTCGTGGGCGGCGGGGTTCGCGATTTACTGCTTGGCAAAAAACCAAAAGATTTTGATGTGACGACCAGCGCCACGCCGGAACAGGTGCGTAAATTATTCCGCAACTGTCGTCTGGTAGGCCGTCGTTTCCGTCTTGCACACGTGATGTTTGGTCCGGAAATTATCGAAGTGGCAACCTTCCGTGGCCATCACGAAGCCGGCGCACCAACAGATCGCACGACCTCTCAGCGTGGCCAGAACGGCATGCTGCTGCGTGACAACATCTTTGGTTCCATTGAAGAAGATGCCCAGCGTCGCGATTTCACCATCAACAGCCTTTACTACAGCGTGGCCGATTTCACGGTGCGTGATTTCGTGGGCGGCGTACAGGACCTGAAAGAGGGCGTGATTCGCCTGATTGGCAATCCTGAAACTCGCTACCGCGAAGATCCGGTGCGCATGCTGCGCGCCGTGCGCTTTGCTGCCAAGCTGAATATGCAGATAAGCCCAGAGACCGCTGAGCCGATTCCGCGTCTGGCGACGCTTATCAACGACGTGCCACCGGCGCGTCTGTTCGAAGAAGCGCTGAAAATGCTGCAAGCCGGTTACGGGTATGAAACCTATAAGCTGCTGCGCGAAAACAGCCTCTTCCAGCCGCTGTTCCCGACCATCGTGCGCTACTTCACCGAAAGCGGTGACAGCCCGATGGAGCGCATTATCGCTCAGGTGCTGAAAAACACTGACACCCGCATTCATAACGATATGCGTGTGAACCCGGCGTTCCTGTTCGCGGCAATGTTCTGGTATCCGCTGCTCGAAACTGCGCAGAAAATTGCTCAGGAAAGCGGCCTGGCCTATTACGATGCTTTCGCGCTCGCCGCCAACGACGTGCTGGATGAAGCCTGCCGTACGCTGGCAATTCCTAAGCGCATCACCACGCTGGTTCGCGATATCTGGCAGCTGCAATTGCGCATGTCTCGCCGTCAGGGCAAGCGCGCGTGGAAGCTGATGGAGCATCCGAAATTCCGCGCGGCTTACGATCTGCTGGCGCTGCGCGCTGAGATCGAGAACAACAAAGAGCTGCAAAGTCTGGCCCAGTGGTGGGGCGAATTCCAGGTTTCCGCTCCGCCGGAACAGAAAGGGATGCTCACCAATCTGGATGAAGAGCCAGAACCGCGTCGCCGTCATCGTCGCCCACGCAAGCGCGCACCGCGCCGCGAAGGCAGTGCATGACCCTCGCGTATATCGCCATCGGCAGCAATCTGGCCTCTCCTCTGGAGCAGGTTAATGCTGCCGTTCAGGCGTTAAGCGAGATCCCGCAGAGCCGCCTCGTGCAGGTTTCTGCGTTTTACCGCACGCCGCCGCTCGGACCGCAGGATCAGCCTGATTACCTGAACGCCGCCGTGGTGCTTGAAACATCCCTCGATGCCGAAACCTTGCTGGATAACACCCAGCGTATTGAGCTTCAGCAGGGCCGTCAGCGTAAAGCAGAACGCTGGGGACCACGCACGCTGGATCTCGATATCATGCTGTTCGGTGATGAAGTCATTAATACGGACCGCCTGACGGTGCCGCATTACGACATGAAAAATCGCGGTTTTATGCTCTGGCCGCTGTGGGAAGTCGCCCCTGAATTAACCTTCCCCAACGGCGAATCGCTGCAGGCAATTTTGCAGCAGCTCAACGCCGAAAAACCCGCCCTCTGGTAATCCCGTTATTTTGCTGATAACCCCTAAAATAATTGGTGTTAATCGGTTGCCTAAAATCATTGTTCCCCCGAATGTTACTGTTAGAATGCGCAAAGATTCGTTTTGGGCTATCAGGAAACATTATGAAACCAACCACCATCGCCTTATTGCAGAAATGCAAACAGGAAAAAAAACGCTTCGCCACGATCACCGCCTATGACTACAGCTTTGCGAAGCTGTTTGCCGACGAAGGCATTAAGGTCATGCTGGTCGGCGACTCGTTAGGGATGACGGTACAAGGACATGATTCCACCCTGCCAGTGACGGTAGAAGATATTGCTTACCATACCCGCGCCGTTCGTCGCGGTGCGCCGGAGTGCCTGCTGCTTTCCGACCTGCCTTTCATGGCCTATGCCACGCCAGAACAAGCCTTCGAAAATGCCGCCGCCGTGATGCGCGCAGGCGCCAATATGGTGAAAATCGAAGGCGGAGCCTGGCTGGTCGACACCGTGAAAAAACTGACCGAGCGCGCGGTGCCGGTTTGCGGCCATCTCGGTTTAACGCCGCAGTCGGTGAATATTTTCGGCGGATATAAAGTTCAGGGGCGCGGCGAAGCAGGTCAAACGCTGCTGGACGACGCGCTGGCGCTGGAAGCCGCCGGTGCGCAGCTGATGGTGCTGGAGTGTGTGCCCGTTGAACTGGCCAAACGCGTCACCGAAGCGCTCTCAATCCCCGTGATTGGCATTGGCGCAGGCAACGTGACCGACGGGCAAATCCTGGTGATGCACGACGCTTTCGGCATCACCGGCGGCCACATCCCTAAATTTGCGAAGAATTTCCTAAGCACCGCGGGCGACATGCGCGCTGCGGTCAGGCAGTATATTGCCGACGTCGAATCCGGTGTTTACCCGGCTGAAGAACACAGTTTCCATTAAGGAGTCTCATTGTGCTAATCATTGAAACCTTGCCACTGCTGCGTCAGCACATTCGCCGCCTGCGTCAGGAGGGTAAACGTATCGCCCTGGTCCCGACCATGGGCAATCTGCATGATGGCCACATGAAACTGGTCGACGAAGCGAAAGCCCGCGCCGATGTCGTCGTGGTGACGATTTTCGTTAACCCGATGCAGTTCGATCGTGCCGACGATCTGGCGCGCTATCCGCGCACGCTGCAGGAAGATTGTGAAAAGCTCAAAAAACACCATGTGGATTTCGTCTTCTCACCCACGCCTGACGATATTTATCCGCAGGGTACCGAAGGGGCGACCTTCGTCGATGTGCCGGGCATTTCAACCATGCTCGAAGGGGCCAGCCGTCCGGGGCATTTCCGCGGCGTTTCGACCATCGTCAGCAAGCTCTTCAACCTGGTACAGCCGGATATCGCCTGCTTTGGCGAGAAGGATTTCCAGCAGCTGGCCCTGATCCGCAAAATGGTCGCAGACATGGGCTACGACATCGAGATCGTCGGCGTGCCGATTGTGCGCGCCAAAGACGGTCTGGCGCTTAGCTCACGCAACGGGTATCTGACCGCTGACCAGCGCAAAATCGCGCCGGCGCTGAGCAAAGTCATGAACGCGATGGCGGAGAAGCTGGAAGCTAACGAACTGACGGCGGAAGAGATTATCGCTATCGCGGAACAGGAGCTGAACGAAAAAGGGCTGCGTGCCGACGACGTTCAAATCCGCGATGCGGACACGCTGCTGGCGCTTTCAGACACCAGCAAACGCGCGGTGATTCTGGTGGCCGCATGGCTCGGTCAGGCGCGTCTCATCGACAACAAAGTGGTTGAGCTGACGCAGTAGACAGCGACTAAAAATCGGGCAATACTGCGCTAATATTTGCCTGGGGAATGTTTCCCCCCACCCTGCCCTCTCCAGCCGGAGAGGGACTGCATGAAGAGTAAAGGTAACGTTATGATTCGCACAATGCTGCAAGGTAAGCTTCACCGCGTCAAAGTGACGCAGGCAGACCTGCATTACGAAGGTTCCTGCGCGATTGACCAGGATTTCCTTGAGGCGGCGGGTATTCTCGAATACGAAGCCATTGATATTTACAACGTAACCAACGGCAAACGCTTCTCTACCTATGCGATTGCCGGTGAGCGCGGCTCAAAAATCATCTCCGTCAACGGCGCGGCGGCACACTGTGCTGACGTGGGTGATATCCTGATTATCGCCACCTACGTCACCATGCCGGACGAACAGGCGCGCAGCTGGCAGCCTAAAGTGGCCTATTTTGACGGCGATAACGAGATGAAACGTACCGCGAAAGCCGTACCGGTTCAGGTTGCCTGATGTTACCCCTGCGGCTGATTGCTGATCAGCCGCGACATTGTCTCCAGCGAATCCGTTCTTAAGATATACAGGCGTTTCAGTAAGAACGGATTATCTCCCGGTTTCACCTTCCCTTTTACCGTCGTCACCGCCAGATGAAAACCGGCGTCGTTCGCCGCTTTCACCGCTTTGTCATCGTAACCGCCGAACGGATACGAGAGATAGAGCACGCGCGGGTTGAACTGTGCCAGCGAGCGCCGCGAGCGTTCAAAATCAAACAGAATGACGTGGTAGCTGCGGCTCAGCAAAATAGGATGTTTATTGCCATCGACGCGGTGCAGGAAGTGGGTGTGCGACTGGATATCAAACACATCCTGAATCTCTTTCAGCTCCGACACGCTCATAAACTGCAGTGATTTCGGGTCCCACTTCTGCGGATGGCCTTTAATTCGCGACGAGATGATAAACGCCGTCGCCTTAAAGCCATACTGCTTCAGAATCGGCCACGCGTAGCGGTTGACCGACTTCAGACCATCGTCAAAGGTAATCACCACCGCGCGGGCCGGCAGGTTCATTTTATTGCGCACGTAGCCCTCCAGCTGATACAGCGTCAACGTGGTGTAGCCCTGATCGCGCAGCCAGGTCATCTGGTTGTTAAAGGCGCGCACGCTGGTGGTCGTGGAGGTGTGGCGGAAGCGGGTGTTCTCTTCGTCGCGCAAAATATGGTGATAAGTGATCACCGGAATGCCGCTGTCTTCCTGTGCATCCAGGCTGCTGATCCACGCCAGACGGTTGCCCATGCGGATTTGAAACCAGGTCTGGTTGAGTCTGTCTTTCAGCTTGCTGAGAATGGGATAGCGCAGGTTTGAACTCAGCGTACCAAACGGAGCGCTGCCGCTGTTGGGTGCGTTATACACCGGGGTGTCTTTCCAGGTGATCAGATTCTGGTTACTGAGCGGTTTATTGAGATCGCCCAGACTGTCCTGAACGCGCTGTTTCCCCTGCACCTTTTCCAGATGGCCTTTGTCGATAAACCCGGTGCCAAAGCCGAAGCGAAATTCGTAGTAGTCTGCCGCCGTAGGAACGACTGCAAGAATCTGCCCCGCGCGCACATTGCCGACGTTAACAACCTCGTTGCCCACCTGCGCCCAGATCGCCGCATCTTCAGTGGTTTGCATATATTGAGCGGGTAAGCCCTGTTGGCTTAATAAACTGGCAGAGACGCCACCGGAGACCAGCAGCAACAGAAGGGAAAAAACGCGTATAAACATGGGATTATTATCGACACTAAAAATCAGTCGCCATTGTAGCAAAAGCGACATCAATACCAATGTTTAATTCTTATACAGGTCGTGGAGCAGGACAAAAGGCGGGTTTTTCTGCTGCTGATGCCAGAGGCTACTGACGCCGGGGATCTCCTGCCCGACCAGCGTATCGCGGAACTCCGCGCTGCTCAGCGTTTCGCGCAACGGGTACATCATCTCCAGCAACGCGTAATTAATCCCGGAAATCACTTCACAGTTTTCATGCTTGTGACTCAACAACGCGGCGGCGCGATAGGGCGCGGCGCCCGATTTGTCGGTCATAAAAATGACGCCTTCACCGGTATCCGTCTCATGCAGCGCATCGCACATCATACGGCTTAGCATGTTGGTGCTCAGCCCGCGCCAGTAGTTCACCGCCCGGCACTGAGGCAGCGGACCCAATTTTTTTTCCAGGCGATCGAGCATTGCCTGGGCATCGTCATCATGACAGGTAATCACCCAACCCAACATAGCGTCTCTCCTTTAGGGGAAAGTAGTTTAGCGGAGTGAAGATTAATTTATGGTGATAACTATCAAAGAAAATGCCCCGGCAGACAGAGTGCTGCCGGGGATGCGGATTAGCTGCGCAATCCGCGTCCGCGCTGGATCAGATACCAGCACAGAATATAGAAAGCGATGATGAAGACGGCGAGGACGATGACGGTGGTAAACAGCGGCACGTCAGTAATGCCGAGGAAGCCAAAGCGGAAGCCGCTGATCATGTAGACAATCGGGTTCAGGTGCGACAGCGCCTGCCAGAACGGTGGCAGCAGCGTCAGCGAGTAGAACACCCCACCGAGATAGGTCAGCGGCGTCAGGACAAAGGTCGGGATCAGGCTGATGTCATCGAAAGTGGTCGCAAACACCGCGTTCAACAGGCCAGCCAGCGAGAACAGGATCGCGGTCATCAGCAGGGTCAGCGCCACGAACATCCATGAATGTACCTGGAACGGGACAAAGAACAGCGAGATTGCCGTCACCAGAATCCCTACCGCCAGCCCGCGCGCCACGCCGCCGCCCACATAACCGGCGATGATGACGTGCGTTGGCACCGGGGCCACCAGCAGCTCTTCAATGTTGCGCTGGAACTTCGCGCTGAAAAACGACGACGCTACGTTGGCATAGGCGTTGGTGATCACCGCCATCATGATCAGGCCCGGCACGATAAACTGCATATAGGTAAAGCCATGCATTTCACCAATACGGGAGCCAATCAGATTCCCGAAGATGATGAAATAGAGCGTCATGGTGATCACCGGCGGCACCAGAGTTTGCACCCAAATGCGCATAAAGCGGTTAATCTCTTTGGCCCAGATACTTTTTAGCGCCACCCAGTAAAGATGCATCATGCCTGCTCTCCTTGTTTATCCTGGACCAGCGAGACAAACAGTTCTTCCAGTCGGTTAGCTTTGTTACGCATACTCAATACCTGAATGCCCTGCGCGCTCAGCTGCGCAAAGACGCTGTTAATGCCCTGCTCGCGCAGGACTTCCACTTCCAGCGTCGACGTGTCTACCAGACGATACTGATAGCCCTCCAGCTTCGGCAGCGGGCTTTTGGCCGCCAGATCGAGGATAAAGGTTTCGGACTTCAGCTTGGACAGCAGGTTCTTCATCGAGGTGTTTTCCACCAGCTCGCCGCGCTGAATGATGCCGATATTGCGGCACAGCATTTCAGCTTCTTCGAGGTAGTGGGTGGTCAGAATGATGGTGGTGCCTTTGTCGTTCAAATCCTTCAGGAAACCCCACATCGAGCGGCGCAGTTCGATATCCACGCCCGCCGTTGGCTCATCAAGGATCAGCAGTTTTGGTTCGTGCATCAGGGCGCGGGCGATCATCAGACGGCGCTTCATCCCGCCGGAGAGCATGCGCGCACGTTCGCCGCGTTTTTCCCACAGGTCGAGCTGTTTGAGGTACTTTTCGCTGCGCTCGATGGCGTCCTGACGTTCTACGCCGTAGTAACCCGCCTGATTCACCACAATTTGCTGCACGGTTTCAAACGGGTTGAAGTTAAATTCCTGCGGCACCAGCCCCAGCTGACGTTTGGCGTTGACCACATCTTTTTCGAGATCATAGCCAAACACCGCGACGCTGCCCGAAGACTTGTTCACCAGCGAGCTGATGATGCCGATGGTCGTGGATTTCCCCGCGCCATTCGGCCCCAGCAGGGCGTAGAAATCCCCCGCTTCGACCTGCAAATCAATTCCGCGCAGCGCCTGAACGCCGCCCGGATAGACTTTTTTAAGCTGCTTAAGCTCAAGTGCGATAGTCATGAATTAAACTTACCTATAGTTCTGACACACGTTGTGTGGTTTCAATAAAAGTCGAGTTACCCTATATTAGCGCAACGCTATTACTCGGTTACAGGTCGTTAACCTCTATGAATGACATAGATACACTCATCAGCAACAATGCACTATGGTCAAAAATGCTGGTAGAAGAGGACCCGGGATTTTTTGAGAAGCTGGCGAAGGCGCAGAATCCACGTTTTTTATGGATTGGATGCTCTGACAGCCGCGTCCCGGCGGAACGCCTGACAGGCCTTGATTCGGGTGAGCTGTTCGTTCACCGTAACGTCGCAAACCTGGTCATTCACACCGATCTCAATTGTCTTTCCGTCGTGCAGTACGCGGTTGATGTGCTGGAAGTTGAGCACATTATTATCTGCGGCCATTACGGCTGCGGTGGTGTGCAGGCGGCGGTCGAAAACCCGGAGTTGGGGCTGATCGACAACTGGCTGCTGCATATTCGCGATATCTGGTTCAAACATAGCTCACTGCTGGGCGAAATGCCGCAGGAGCGTCGCCTCGACACCCTGTGCGAGCTTAATGTGATGGAGCAGGTCTATAACCTTGGCCATTCCACCATCATGCAGTCAGCATGGAAGCGCGGGCAGAAAGTCTCCGTTCACGGCTGGGCGTACGGTATCCATGATGGATTGCTGCGCAATCTGGAAGTGACCGCCACCAACCGCGAAACCCTTGAGCAGCGCTATCGTTCCGGGATTGCCAACCTGAAGCTCAAGCACGTTAACCACAAATAACCTGCAAAAAAGCCGGGCGGCGGCTTCGCCTTACCCGGCCTTAAGATGTGCCGTTCACGCTTTCCAGGCCCGGTCAGCACAGCGCTTCCGGGCTAGACCGCTGAGATTACTCGTCCAGCAGTACCACTTTCCCGACATACGGCAGATGGCGATAACGCTGTGCGTAATCGATGCCGTAACCCACCACGAACTCATCCGGAATCGAGAAACCAACAAATTCAACCGGGACGTCAACTTCACGGCGAGTCGGTTTATCCAGCAGGGTGCAGATCGCCAGGGATTTCGGGCCGCGCAGGCTCAGGATCTCGCGCACTTTAGAGAGCGTGTTACCGGAGTCGATAATATCCTCTACGATTAACACATCCTTGCCGCGAATATCTTCATCCAGATCTTTCAGGATTTTCACGTCACGGGTGGTCGACATACCGCTGCCGTAGCTGGACGCGGTCATGAAATCCACTTCATGGGACACCTGAACTTCACGGCACAGGTCTGCCATGAACATGAATGAGCCGCGCAGCAGACCCACCAGCACCATATCGCTGCCGCTGTCCTGATAACGTTCGGTGATTTGACGACCCAGTTCGGCGATACGCGCTTTGATCTCCGCTTCCGGGATCATCACTTCAACACTATGTTTCATATTACTAACCGTATGATTTAAAACCAATCTATCACTGCGGATGCAGATACGTCCGTCAATGATTCACAAGTACGGCAGTATACCAGCAAATGGATTCGCCTGGCGCATGAGTTACAAAAAGCTCATTTTGTGATTCCGATCACACTTGTTAATACCTATAATTAATTGCTATCAAATAATTAACAAACTACAGAGTACTTTTCTATGGCTGAAATAAAATCTCAACAGCCGCGTCTACTGGTAACGTTAACAGCCGCTTTTGCCGCATTCTGCGCGCTGTATCTGTTAATCGGTGGCGTATGGCTGGTCGCGCTTGGCGGCTCCTGGTACTACCCGATTGCGGGCCTGGTCATGATTGCTGTGACCGTCCTGCTTTTGCGGCGTAAACGTTCCGCGCTGTGGCTTTACGCAGCACTTCTGCTCGCAACGATGGTCTGGGGTGTCTGGGAGGTCGGCTTCGATTTCTGGGCGCTCACGCCGCGTAGCGACATTCTCGTCTTCTTTGGTATCTGGCTGATCTTGCCCTTCGTCTGGCGTCGCCTGCTGGTGCCGTCCAGCGGTGCGGTTGCGGCACTGGTCGTGGCGCTGCTCATCACCGGTGGCATTCTGACCTGGGCCGGATTTAACGATCCGCAGGAAGTGAAAGGTACCCTGAGTGCCGATTCCACGCCTGCCGCCGCCATTTCTCAGGTGGCTGACGGCGACTGGCCAGCGTATGGGCGCAATCAGGAAGGACAACGTTACTCGCCGCTGAAGCAAATCAACGCCGATAACGTGAAAAACCTGAAAGAAGCCTGGACGTTCCGTACCGGCGATCTGAAGCAGCCGAACGATCCGGGTGAGCTGACCAACGAAGTCACCCCGATCAAAGTGGGCGACATGCTGTACCTGTGTACCGCTCACCAGCGTCTGTTCGCGCTGGATGCGTCGACGGGTAAGGAAAAATGGCACTTTGATCCGCAGCTGAACACCAACACCTCCTTCCAGCACGTGACCTGTCGTGGCGTCTCTTACCACGAAGCGCGCGCGGACAACGCCAGCCCGGACGTGGTGGCTGACTGTCCTCGCCGTATCATGCTGCCGGTGAACGATGGCCGTCTGTTTGCGATCAACGCCGAAACCGGCAAGCTGTGCGAAACCTTTGCCAACAAAGGTATCCTCAACCTGCAGACCAATATGCCGGATACCACGCCGGGCCTGTATGAGCCGACGTCACCGCCGATCATCACCGATAAAACCATCGTCATTGCCGGTTCTGTCACGGATAACTTCTCTACCCGTGAAACCTCGGGTGTGATTCGTGGTTTCGACGTGAACACCGGCAAACTGCTGTGGGCCTTCGATCCGGGCGCGAAAGATCCTAACGCCATCCCGTCGGATGAACACACCTTTACCTTTAACTCACCGAACTCCTGGGCACCGGCAGCGTATGACGCGAAGCTGGATCTGGTCTATCTGCCGATGGGCGTGACCACGCCGGATATCTGGGGCGGGAACCGCACGCCAGAGCAGGAGCGTTACGCGAGTGCCATCGTGGCGCTGAACGCAACGACCGGGAAACTGGCCTGGAGCTATCAAACCGTTCACCACGACCTGTGGGATATGGATATGCCGTCCCAGCCAACGCTGGCCGACATTACCGTCAACGGAAAAACTGTTCCGGTCATCTACGCGCCAGCGAAAACCGGCAACATCTTCGTGCTCGACCGTTCTAACGGCAAACTGGTGGTTCCTGCTCCGGAAAAACCGGTGCCGCAGGGCGCAGCGAAAGGCGACTACGTTTCGAAAACGCAGCCGTTCTCTGACCTGAGCTTCCGTCCGAAGAAAGATCTAACCGGTGCGGACATGTGGGGCGCCACGATGTTCGATCAGCTGGTGTGCCGCGTGATGTTCCATCAGCTGCGCTATGAAGGCATCTTCACCCCGCCGTCTGAGCAGGGCACGCTGGTCTTCCCGGGTAACCTGGGGATGTTCGAATGGGGCGGTATCTCGGTCGATCCAAACCGTCAGGTGGCGATTGCCAACCCGATGGCACTGCCGTTTGTCTCGAAGCTGATCCCGCGCGGTCCTGGTAACCCGATGGAGCAGCCGAAAGACGCGAAAGGCAGCGGTACCGAAGCCGGTATTCAGCCGCAGTACGGCGTGCCGTATGGCGTTACGCTGAACCCGTTCCTCTCTCCGTTTGGCCTGCCGTGTAAACAGCCTGCCTGGGGTTACATCTCCGCGCTGGATCTGAAAACGAACCAGGTAGTATGGAAAAAACGTATTGGTACGCCACAGGACAGCATGCCGTTCCCGATGCCGGTTCCTGTTCCGTTCAATATGGGTATGCCGATGCTCGGCGGCCCGATCTCTACTGCCGGTAACGTTCTGTTCATTGCGGCAACCGCAGATAACTACCTGCGTGCGTACAACATGACTAACGGTGAGAAACTGTGGCAAGGCCGTCTGCCGGCCGGTGGACAGGCCACACCGATGACCTACGAAGCGAATGGCAAGCAGTACGTTGTCATCTCCGCGGGCGGTCACGGGTCATTTGGCACGAAGATGGGCGACTATATTGTCGCGTATGCGTTGCCGGATGATGTGAAGTAGATGTGAGTGAAATGCAAAACGGCAACCTTCGGGTTGCCGTTTTTAGAACTCTGGCCGGGTAAGGCGAAAACGCCGCCCGGCTTTTTTACACCGTAAACCCTAGCATCATCCCCGTATCTTCATGTTCGAGCAGATGGCAGTGGGCCATATAGGCAAACTCCTTCGGCGCGTCATGCTCAAACTTCACCAGCACTTCGCTGACTCCGCCCTCCACCCGCACCGTATCTTTCCAGCCCGTTCGATGTGCCGCCGGCGCTTTGCCGTTCTCGGAGATAATGCGGAACTGCGTGCCGTGAATGTGGAACGGATGCAGCATCATGTCGCCCTCGCCTGAAATCACCCAGCGTTCGTACTGGCCCTTACTGGCCGCAAACATCGGGGTGTTCATATCAAAGGCCTGGCCGTTGATACGGTTGGCGTTATGGAAATCAAACCCTTTCCCGCCGCCGTGATTCATATGGCCCATGTTGCCCATCTTGCCGTGGTCCATATTCATATGCCCCATCGACTGACCGTGGTGCATGCCCGCCATCGCCTGATCGCCATGTTTGTTCATCAATGCCTGCATGCCCATCATGTCGAGCATGGGGTCCATCGACAGCTGGAGTTTGCGCTGGGTTAATCCGTCGAGGGACGGCAGCGCAGGCATGGCCGCCAGCGTATCCGGCAGCGTGCCGGAGGCCGTCACCCGCAGCGGCTGTATGCGCAGCACCGGATGCGGCTTATCGAACGGCGCAACGGCCATCCCCATCTGACTCACCGGAAGCGTAATGAGGTCAAACGGTTTCCCGTCGCTGATATCCACCAGCACTTCAAAACGCTCGCCCATCAGCATCGGCAGTTCGCTGACTTTCACCGGCTCAGCCAGCAGCCCGCCGTCGCTCGCCACCACGTACATTGGACGCTGGTCGCTGGTGGCAAAGTTGAGGGAGCGCGCGTTACAGCCGTTGAGCAAGCGCAGGCGCAACCAGCCTCGCGGCGCTGAATGCTGCGGATAAATCGCCCCGTTGGTCAGGAGCGTATCGCCAAACCAGCCTACGGCGGCGCTCATCACGTCGAGCTGATAGTCGATCTGCCCCTCAGCGGTAAATTTCTTGTCCTGTACGATCACCGGCACATCGTCGATGCCCCACTGTTTTGGCAGACGCAGCATCCGGCTTTCGTCGTCTTCAATGAGCACCAGCCCCGCCAGCCCCATCGCCACCTGATGCCCGGTTTTGCCGTGCTGATGGGGATGGAACCAGCAGGTCGCTGCGTGCTGGTCCGGGGTAAAGGTCACGGTGCGCTCACCGCCCGCTTTGATCACCCCCTGCGGGCCACCGTCGACCTCGCCGGGAACCTCCAGGCCATGCCAGTGCAACGTCGTCTCTTCCGCAAGGGTATTATGAATATTCACCGTCACCGGTTTGCCCCGGGAAAGCTGAAGCGCCGGACCGAGCAAATTACCGTTATATCCCCATGTGGTGGCCTGATGCGCGCCAAAGGTCGATTTTCCCGACTGAACGATTAACTGGATGCGACTGCGGGCGTCGGCAGTCAGTAAATCAGGGATGGGCAGGGTGGGTCTGTCGGCGGCGAATGCGGCGCGGCTCCATAAAGGTAACGCGCTGGCAGCCCCCAGTACGGCTGAATATTTCAAAAAATCACGACGTTGCATGTTCATTCCTTTTTTCCGTGCAGGTGATATTTTGAGCTTAAACCCTCCCCTTGGGAGAAGGTCAAGTAAAGCGGCAATAATAAAGGTCGTCGCGCTGGTATCAAGTATGCTAACGTTTAATTTCCGTGACGCAGTGGTAAAAGCAATGAAGACGTTTTTCAGGACAATTTTGTTCGCCAGCCTGGTGGCGATGAGTGCGAACAGTTATGCGCTGAGTGAAAACGAAGCGGAAGATATGGCCGATCTGACGGCAGTTTTTGTTTTCCTGAAAAACGATTGTGGATACCAGAATTTACCTAACGGGCAGATTCGTCGCGCACTGGTTTTTTTTGCCCAGCAAAATCAATGGGATCTCAGCAACTACGATAGCTTTGACATGAAGGCGCTCGGTGAAGACAGTTACCGCGATTTAAGCGGCATTGGCATTCCTGTCGCGAAAAAATGCAAAGCGCTGGCCCGCGATTCGCTGAGCCTGCTCGCCTACGTGAAGTAACCCTTCCCGACGCCCCTTTGTTGCAATGATGGCCGTGCATGCGCGGTCGTTGTTGGCTATGATGTTGCGCCCATTTTGCGTGGGTGTAATGGATGTTAACAAAGGAGGTATCAGCCTGTGACCGATAACACCTTGTGGCATGAAACGCTGCATGACCAGTTTGGTCAGTACTTTGCCGTTGATAACGTGCTTTATCATGAGAAGACCGATCATCAGGATCTGATCATTTTCGAGAACGCTGCCTTCGGGCGCGTCATGGCGCTGGACGGCGTGGTGCAAACCACCGAGCGCGATGAGTTCATCTATCACGAAATGATGACCCATGTGCCGCTGCTGGCGCACGGGCACGCGAAACACGTGCTGATTATCGGCGGCGGCGACGGTGCAATGCTGCGCGAAGTCTCCCGCCATAAAACCGTCGAAAGTATTACGATGGTCGAGATCGACGCCGGCGTGGTCTCTTTCTGTCGCCAGTACCTGCCAAATCACAATGCTGGTAGCTACGACGATCCGCGTTTTACGCTGGTGATCGACGACGGCGTTAATTTTGTTAATCAGACCCGCCAGACCTTCGATGTGATCATCTCCGACTGCACCGATCCCATCGGGCCGGGCGCGACGCTCTTCACCTCGTCCTTCTACGAAGGCTGCAAACGCTGCCTGAACCCTGGCGGGATTTTCGTGGCGCAAAACGGCGTCTGTTTCCTGCAGCAGGACGAAGCCCTCGACAGCCATCGCAAGCTGAGCACCTATTTTGGTGACGTCAGCTTCTATCAGGCGGCGATCCCCACCTACTACGGCGGCATCATGACCTTTGCCTGGGCGACGGATAACGGGGCGCTACGCCATCTGTCGACCGAGATAATCCAGGCACGCTTCCATCAGGCAGGCCTGAAATGCCGCTACTATAATCCGGCAGTCCACACGGCGGCCTTTGCCCTGCCACAATATCTGCAAGACGCGCTGTCCTCTAAGGGGGTGAACTAAATTGAAAAAGCTGAAACTGCATGGCTTTAACAACCTGACCAAAAGCCTGAGTTTTTGTATTTACGATATCTGCTACGTGAAAACAGCGGAGGAGCGCGATGGTTATATCGCCTATATCGATGAACTCTACAATGCCAACCGCCTGACCGAGATCCTGTCAGAAACCTGCTCCATCATCGGGGCCAATATTCTGAACATTGCGCGTCAGGACTATGAACCGCAGGGTGCCAGCGTCACGATCCTCGTGAGCGAAGAGCCGATCGACCCGCAGCTTATCGATCCCACCGAGCACCCTGGCCCACTGCCCGAGGCGGTGGTCGCCCATCTCGATAAGAGCCATATCTGCGTGCACACCTATCCCGAAAGCCACCCGGAAGGCGGGCTGTGTACCTTCCGCGCTGACATCGAGGTCTCCACCTGTGGGGTGATTTCACCGCTGAATGCGCTGAACTATCTCATCCATCAACTGGAATCCGATATTGTCACCGTGGACTATCGCGTGCGCGGTTTCACCCGTGATATCAACGGCATGAAGCATTTTATCGATCATGAGATCAATTCGATTCAGAACTTTATGTCCGAGGACATGAAGGCGCTGTATGACATGATGGATGTGAACGTCTACCAGGAAAACATCTTCCACACCAAGATGTTACTGAAAGAATTCGACCTGAAGCATTACATGTTCCACACCAGGCCAGAAGATTTAAGCGAAGAGGAGCGGAAGGAAATTACCGATCTGCTCTGGAAAGAGATGCGCGAAATCTACTACGGCCGCAATATTCCGGCCGTGTAAAGCGCGCGGGGAGCAAGGACGCTCCGCTGATTTACTTCTGTTTCATGAAATCACGGTACGCCGCTACCACCTGCAAAAAGTCCTCCACGCCGCACAGCGACAGGCTCTCTTCGTCGTAGTAGCTCATCCCCTCTTCCATCTCATCGCCTGAAAACTCAAGCTGATTGGCGCGCACCATGACCTCTTCCCCGTCCATCCAGAGGGTGTATTCATGCCCGACGCGCTGCCAGGATCGCTCGCTGCCTTTTACGGTTTGCGCAGCGTCTTCGACTTCGTCGAGCAGGGCGAGATTTTCTTTCACTTCTTCGTTGAACCAATGCCCGACCACCTCGTGGCCCATCGACATACGCACTTTCACCACTCCGGTGATATCGCGCAGAAATTCGTAATCCATGGTGTTTTCCTCTGCAGAGCCATTGGCGTAATTATCGCAGATAGAGAGGAGATAAAAAGCGGGACGGGTGTCAGGAGTGGAAAATAAAAAACCCCGCGGGCAAAACGCGGGGTTTTATTGTCTTGCAGGCCGGGCAGCGCGGTGCCGCCCGGCAACATCTTACACGGCGGTCTGGAAGATCACGCCGTCGGCTTTCTCGGTGTACTGAGAGAGCTTGTCGAAGTTCAGATAGCGATAGGTATCCACCGCCGTCTTATCAACCTGAGCAACGAAGGTCTGGTACTCTTCCGGTGTCGGCAGTTTGCCGATCAGCGCCGCAACAGCCGCCAGCTCCGCAGAGGCCAGATAGACGTTCGCACCGGTCCCTAAACGGTTCGGGAAGTTACGGGTCGAGGTAGAGACTACCGTTGCACCGTCAGCCACACGCGCCTGGTTACCCATACACAGGGAACAGCCAGGGATTTCGATACGCGCGCCGCTCTTACCAAAGACGCTGTAGTAGCCCTCTTCCGTCAGCTGTGCCGCATCCATTCGCGTTGGCGGAGCGACCCACAGACGCGTTGGCAGCTGGCCTTTGTGGGTATCCAGCAGCTTACCGGCAGCACGGAAGTGACCGATGTTGGTCATGCAAGAGCCGATGAACACTTCGTCGATCTTATCGCCCTGCACGTCAGACAGCAGACGCGCATCGTCAGGATCGTTTGGTGCGCACAGGATTGGCTCTTTGATATCCGCCAGATCGATGTCGATAACCGCCGCGTATTCCGCGTCAGCATCGGCTTCGAGCAGCTGCGGATCGGCCAGCCATTTTTCCATACCCTGAACGCGACGCTCAAGTGTGCGACGATCGCCGTAACCTTCTGCGATCATCCACTTCAGCAGCACGATGTTAGAGCTGAGATACTCAACGATCGGCTCTTTGTTCAGCTTGATGGTACAGCCTGCCGCAGAACGCTCGGCAGAGGCATCCGTCAGCTCAAACGCCTGCTCAACTTTCAGATCCGGCAGACCTTCGATCTCCAGAATGCGGCCTGAGAAGATGTTTTTCTTCCCTTTCTTCTCAACGGTCAGCAGGCCCTGTTTGATCGCGTACAGCGGGATCGCATGCACCAGATCGCGCAGGGTAATGCCCGGCTGCATTTTGCCTTTGAAGCGCACCAGAACGGATTCCGGCATGTCCAGCGGCATCACGCCTGTTGCGGCAGCAAACGCCACCAGGCCAGAGCCTGCCGGGAAGGAGATGCCGATCGGGAAGCGGGTGTGGGAGTCACCACCGGTACCCACGGTATCCGGCAGCAGCATGCGGTTCAGCCAGGAGTGGATAACACCATCGCCAGGGCGCAGCGATACGCCGCCACGGTTCATGATGAAGTCTGGCAGCGTGTGGTGTGTGGTCACGTCTACCGGCTTCGGATAGGCAGCCGTGTGGCAGAAGGACTGCATCACCAGGTCGGACGAGAAGCCCAGACACGCCAGGTCTTTCAGTTCATCACGGGTCATAGGACCGGTGGTGTCCTGAGAACCGACGGAGGTCATTTTAGGTTCGCAGTACGCGCCCGGACGAACACCCGTCACGCCGCACGCGCGGCCAACCATTTTCTGAGCCAGGGAGTAGCCGCGAGTGCTCTCCGCCACGTCTTTCGCCTGACGGAACACATCGCTGTGCGGCAGGCCCAGCGCTTCACGCGCTTTGGTGGTCAGGCCACGACCGATGATCAGCGGAATACGGCCACCGGCGCGGACTTCGTCGATCAGCACGTCGGTTTTCAGTTCGAAGCTAGCCAGCAGTTCGCCGGTTTCATGGTTGCGGACTTCGCCTTTGAACGGATAAACGTCAATCACGTCACCCATGTTCAGGTCGCTCACATCCACTTCGATCGGCAGTGCGCCCGCATCTTCCATGGTGTTAAAGAAGATAGGTGCAATTTTGCCGCCGAGACACAGACCACCGCCGCGCTTGTTCGGGACATGAGGGATGTCATCGCCCATGAACCACAGCACAGAGTTGGTTGCGGATTTACGCGAAGAACCGGTACCGACCACGTCACCGACATACGCCAGCGGGAAGCCTTTCTTATTTAATTCTTCGATCTGTTTGATCGGACCGACAACGCCCGGCTGATCGGGGTTAATGCCTTCGCGGGCGTTTTTCAGCATCGCCAGGGCGTGCAGTGGGATATCCGGGCGGGACCAGGCATCCGGGGCCGGAGACAGGTCATCGGTGTTGGTTTCGCCGGTCACTTTGAAGACCGTAACGGTAATTTTTTCAGCAAGCTGAGGACGGTTCAGGAACCATTCGGCATCAGCCCAGGATTGCATCACCTGTTTCGCATAGACGTTGCCCGCTTTCGCCTTCTCTTCCACATCGTAGAAGTTATCAAACATCAGCAGCGTCTGTGCCAGCGCTTTTGCGGCAATCGGTGCCAGCGCGTCGCTGTCCAGTGCATCAATTAACGGATGGATGTTGTAGCCGCCCTGCATGGTGCCGAGCAGTTCAATCGCTTTTTCAGGAGTAACCAGTGGGGAGGTTGCTTCGCCTTTGGCAACGGCAGCAAGGAATCCGGCTTTCACATACGCGGCTTCATCGACGCCTGGCGGAACACGGTTGATCAACAGATCTAACAGGAATTCTTCTTCGCCCGCAGGCGGATTCTTCAGCAGCTCGACGAGGCCGGCCATCTGGGTTGCATCTAAGGGTTTCGGTACAATTCCCTCGGCGGCACGTTCTGCTACGTGCTTACGGTATTCTTCTAGCACGACGGTTCTCCTCGCTCTCATTGTCATATGCGGTCGGCGTTCTCTTCACGCTCCTGTGAGACAGCAGTTTGTAGGGTAAATGCCCGATACCGCGTCGGGCAGCATAGCAGGATTTCTGCACAGTGTTAATCCGTTTACAAAAAAGCAACATTAAATAGTTTGCTGAATCGTTAAGGATGGTATAGCGCGCGGAGAGCGGGATTTTTCGGCCACAAAAAACCGCCTTTCAGCGGTTTACTGCTGGCCGCTCGCAAGAGCGGCCTTCTGAATATCTCACGCCTTTTTCCCCATCGGATATAATTTGTGTAATAAATGCTCACACTCTTTATCCGGATACAGCGGGCCGTTTCCCAACATTAATCAAAACCACAAAATACGGGTGAATATACTCGCGGCAACAAGAACGCCCATCGACACTGCTTACGCTGGAGTCACACTATGAAGTTGCCCTTTAAGCCACATCTGCTTGTCCTGCTGTGCAGTGCCGGGCTGTTAGCCGCATCCGGCGTCATGTATGTGAAAAGTCGAGCGCCCGAGACGGTTTCAACACCTCCGCCCGCTGTGGCGCCCACCGCACCTCAGCCTGTTTCCCCGACACCCGCCCCGGTGGTCACCCCGACCTATACCGCCGCGCAAATCGATCAGTGGACCGCGCCCATCGCGCTCTACCCTGACGCACTGCTCTCACAGATCCTGATGGCCTCAACCTACCCGGCAAACGTGATTCAGGCCGCGCAGTGGTCGAAAGATAACCCTAAAATGCAGGGTGATGCCGCCATTCAGGCGGTGAGCAATCAGCCGTGGGACCCCAGCGTCAAATCTCTGGTGGCCTTCCCTCAGCTGATGTCTCTGATGGGGGAAAATCCGCCATGGATACAGAATCTCGGCGATGCGTTTCTGGCTCAGCCAAAAGATGTAATGGACTCCGTCCAGCGTCTGCGGCTCCTGGCCCAGCAGACGGGCGCGCTGCAGTCCACGCCACAGCAAACGGTCACCAGCGTGAAGAAAGCGGCACCGGCTGCCAGCACAGCGTCCGGCTCAACGTCAACGACCGCTGCCACGACGACCAGTCCAACGGTGATCAAAATCGAGTCCGCCGATCCGCAGGTGGTTTACGTTCCGACCTACAATCCCAACACGGTTTACGGCACCTGGCCCAGCGCCAGCTATCCGCCGGTTTATCTGCCCCCTTCCCCTGGCGAGCAGTTTACCAATAGCCTGGTGAAAGGCCTTGGGTTTAGCCTTGGGGTCGCCACGACTTACGCGATTTTCAGCAATATCGACTGGGACGATGACGACGATTATCACCATCATGATCACGATGACTACGATCACCACAACGGCGGCTATAACCGCAATGGTGATAACAACATCAATATCAATGTGGATAATTTCAACAAAATCAGCGGACAGCGCCTGACGGATAACAACCGCACCTGGCAGCATAATCCGGCCTACCGTGAAGGCGTTCCGTATCCGAATAATCAGCTGAACAACCGCTTCCACTCGACGAAAAGCGCGACGAGTCTGAGTGCCACTCAGCACCAACCGATCAATCGCGACAGCCAGCGTCAGGCGGCGATGGCGCAAGTTCAGCAATCAACCGGGAAAACCCTTTCACAAACCCAGCGCCCGGCAACCAAAGACGTGCAGCGTCAGGCGGCGAACAATCAGCTGAAACAGATCTCCCAGCGTAATAACTATCGCGGGTACGACACCACTAAACCAAACACCGCCCAGCGATCGAATAACAAAGCGCAGCGCGAGAATCATCAGAAACTGTCACAGCGGCAGGATCGACCGGCCTCACAGCCAACCCGCCAGCGAAATACGCAACCGCGAGCCAATGCGTTAAGCGGCAACGATAGCCGCTCAGCCAACTGGCAGGCGCAGCAACAGCGCGGGGCGCAAAGCCGTCAGTTCACCGCGCAGCACCAGAATCGTCAGCAGCCACGGCAAATGCCGGCAGGCCGCAGCGAACACCGTGAATTCCGTCACCGCTAAGGGAATCGAAATGAAAACGAAATTACTCAGTGGGATGATGTTGTTCATGGTCTCAACCTTCGCCCTCGCACAGCAGAATTTTGCCACGCCGGACGAGGCGACCAGCGCGCTGGCAAAAGCCATCAGTGGGCAAAACGAAGCCGAGATGAAAAATCTGCTCGGCGATGACTGGCGTGATTTTCTGCCGCCGGAGGGCGTCGATCCGGAGGCGGTCGACCGTTTTCTGCGCGACTGGAAAGTCAGCCACCACACGGTGATCAACGGCGATGTGGCGCACCTCAACGTGGGCGACAGCGACTGGCAATTGCCCATCCCGGCGGTGAAACGCGCCGCTGGCTGGCAGTTTGATATGCAAAAAGCCGCAGAGGAGATCCTGACACGGGAGATCGGTCGCAACGAGCTGGCCGCTATTGAAGCGCTCCACGCCTATGTGGATGCACAGAAGAGTTTCTTCGCACTCAACCATCGCTATGCGGAAAAAGTGATCAGCACTGAAGGGAAAAAAGACGGTTTATACTGGCCAGCCGCGCCGGGTGAAGCGCCCAGCCCACTGGGGCCAGCATTCAGCCCGCAGGTGCCGGGGACCGGTTATCACGGCTATCACTTCCGCATTCTGCCGGATAAAGACAACGGCTTTGCGATGATCGCCTGGCCCGTCAGCTACGGGCAGACTGGCGTGATGAGTTTTGTAGTGAACGGTGATGATCAGGTGTATCAGACAAACCTGGGAAATGAATCGCAGAAGAAAGCGAAAGCGATAACGGCTTATCATCCGGACAAAGAGTGGCAGCCCGTTGCGCCGTAAATAAAAAAAGCCGCTCAGTTGAGCGGCTTTTTACGGTTCGAGAGATTACTTCTTCTTGGCTTTCGCGTTTGGCAGGTCGGTGATGCTACCTTCAAACACTTCTGCAGCCAGGCCCACGGACTCGTGCAGAGTCGGGTGCGCGTGGATGGTCAGCGCGATGTCTTCAGCGTCACAACCCATTTCGATAGCCAGACCGATCTCACCCAGCAGCTCGCCGCCGTTGGTACCGACAATCGCACCACCGATCACACGGTGAGTCTCTTTGTCGAAGATCAGTTTGGTCACGCCATCAGCGCAATCGGAAGCGATCGCACGGCCAGAAGCTGCCCACGGGAAGGTGGCGGTTTCGTAGCTGATGCCTTTCTCTTTCGCTTCTTTCTCGGTCAGACCAACCCAGGCAACTTCCGGCTCGGTGTACGCGATTGATGGAATGACTTTCGGGTCGAAGTAGTGTTTCATGCCCGCGATAACTTCAGCGGCAACGTGACCTTCGTGAACACCTTTGTGCGCCAGCATTGGCTGACCGACGATATCGCCGATAGCAAAGATGTGCGGCACGTTGGTACGCAGCTGTTTGTCCACACGGATAAAGCCACGGTCGTCCACTTCAACGCCAGCAGCGCCTGCATCGAGGTTTTTACCGTTTGGCACACGGCCAATCGCTACCAGCACGGCGTCGTAACGCTGCGCTTCAGCAGGGGCTTTTTTGCCTTCCATGGAAACGTAAATACCGTCTTCTTTTGCTTCAACGGCAGTCACTTTGGTTTCCAGCATCAGGTTGAATTTCTTGCTGATGCGTTTGGTGAAGACTTTAACGATATCTTTATCGGCAGCCGGGATAACCTGGTCGAACATCTCAACCACGTCAATCTCTGAACCCAGCGCATGGTATACGGTACCCATTTCCAGACCGATGATACCGCCACCCATAACCAGCAGGCGTTTTGGTACGGTTTTCAGTTCCAGTGCGTCGGTGGAATCCCACACGCGAGGATCTTCATGCGGAATGAACGGGAGTTCGATCGGACGGGAGCCCGCCGCGATGATCGCGTTGTCGAAGTTGATCACGGTTTTGCCGTTCTCGCCTTCCACTTCCAGGGTGTTAGCCCCGGTGAATTTACCCAGACCGTTGACCACTTTCACTTTACGGCCTTTGGCCATACCCGCCAGACCGCCGGTCAGCTGAGTGATCACTTTCTCTTTCCAGGTACGAATCTTGTCGATATCGGTTTTCGGCTCGCCAAAGACGATACCGTGGTCAGCCAGTGCTTTGGCTTCTTCGATAACTTTTGCAACGTGCAGCAGTGCTTTAGAAGGGATACAGCCGACGTTCAGACAAACACCGCCGAGGGTGTTGTAACGTTCTACGATAACGGTTTCCAGACCTAAATCAGCGCAACGGAAGGCAGCAGAGTAACCTGCCGGGCCTGCCCCAAGTACCACGACCTGAGTTTTGATTTCAGTACTCATCATGACCTCTTATTGATTTCCGGCGGTCCAGGTACTTGTCGCCCTTCATCCACCGGGACGTTCTATCCGCCCGTATTTTACAAAATTGTTAACAATTTTGAAACAACAAACGGCTCATGAATTCTTGTCTTTACCAATAACCTCACAATTTTCATGAGATTACAAGACAAAAAGCCGGCCGACTGGCCGGCTTTTGCGATTACATCACCAGGCGGCGAATATCGCTCAGGGTGTTATTGATGATGGTAATGAAGCGCGCACCATCAGCACCGTCGATCACGCGGTGGTCGAAGGAGAGAGAGATTGGCATCATCAGACGCGGCACAAACTCTTTACCATTCCACACCGGTTCCATCGCGGACTTGGACACACCGAGGATCGCCACTTCCGGCGCGTTAACAATCGGCGCGAAGTGGGTAGTACCCAGGCCGCCGATGCTGGAGATAGTGAAGCAACCGCCCTGCATTTCGCCGGCAGTCAGCTTACCATCACGCGCTTTCTTGGAGATCACCGTCAGTTCACGGGACAGCTCAGTGATGCTCTTCTTGTTCACGTCTTTGAAGACCGGAACAACCAGACCATTTGGCGTATCTACCGCAACACCGATGTTGATGTATTTCTTCAGCGTCAGACGCTGTGCATCTTCAGACAGGGAGCTGTTGAAACGTGGCATCTGCTCAAGAGCTGCCGCAACAGCTTTCATGATGAAGACCACTGGGGTGAATTTCACGTCCAGTTTACGTTTCTCGGCTTCGGCGTTCTGCTGTTTACGGAACGCTTCCAGATCGGTGATATCGGTTTTGTCGAAGTGAGTAACGTGCGGGATCATCACCCAGTTACGGCTCAGGTTAGCACCAGAGATTTTCTGGATACGGCCCAGTTCCACTTCTTCGATTTCGCCAAACTTGCTGAAGTCCACTTTCGGCCATGGCAGCATGCCCGGAATACCGCCACCGGCAGCAGCTGGTGCTGCTTCAGCGCGTTTCACAGCATCTTTCACGTAAGTCTGAACGTCTTCGCGCAGGATACGACCTTTACGGCCCGTCCCTTTCACTTTCGCCAGATTCACGCCGAATTCGCGCGCCAGGCGACGAATCAGCGGAGTCGCGTGAACGTACGCGTCGTTCTCAGCAAACTCAGATTTGCCTTCTGCTTTCGCGGCCGGTGCAGCGGCTTTCGCAGCAGGCGCCGGAGCGGCAGCTGCAGGTGCTGGCGCAGCAGCCGGAGCCGCAGCAGGCGCAGCGCCTTCCACTTCGAAGACCATGATCAGAGAGCCGGTAGACACTTTGTCGCCGGTGCTGATTTTGATTTCTTTAACGGTACCTGCGAACGGAGCCGGGACTTCCATAGAGGCTTTGTCGCCCTCTACGGTGATCAGTGACTGCTCAGCGGCAACTTTGTCGCCCACTTTCACCATCACTTCAGTCACTTCAACTTCGTCACCGCCGATATCCGGAACGTTAACGTCTTTCGCGCCAGACGCTGCTGGTGCAGCAGCAGCCGCCGGAGCAGCCGCCTGTGCTGGAGCCGCAGCCGGTGCAGCGCCCGCCACTTCGAAGACCATAATCAGGGAGCCGGTAGACACTTTGTCGCCGGTGTTGATTTTGATCTCTTTCACCACGCCCGCGAACGGAGCCGGGACTTCCATAGAGGCTTTGTCGCCTTCTACGGTGATCAGGGATTGTTCAGCAGCAACGGTGTCGCCTACTTTCACCATGATCTCAGTCACTTCAACTTCGTCACCGCCGATGTCAGGCACGTTAACGTCTTTTGCAGCCGCAGCCGCTGGTGCAGCCGCCGGAGCCGCTGCTTCTTTCTTCTCTTCCTGCGCAGGTGCAGCAGCTGCTGCACCGTCGGCGGAATCGAAAATCATGATCAGTTTGCCAGTCTCGGTTTTATCGCCAACAGAGACTTTGATCTCTTTAACGATGCCAGCCTGAGGAGACGGGACTTCCATAGAGGCTTTATCGCCTTCTACGGTGATCAGCGACTGTTCAGCTTCAACTTTGTCGCCTACTTTGACCAGGATCTCGGTGATTTCAACTTCATCAGCCCCGATGTCCGGTACATTGATTTCGATAGCCATTATTCTTTTACCTCTTACGCCAGACGCGGGTTAACTTTATCTGCATCGATGTTGAATTTGGTGATTGCTTCCGCAACCACTTTCTTATCGATTTCGCCACGTTTAGCCAGTTCGCCCAGCGCTGCAACGACCACGTAAGAAGAGTCAACTTCGAAGTGGTGACGCAGGTTTTCGCGGCTGTCAGAGCGACCGAAGCCGTCGGTACCCAGTACGCGGTAATCATCAGCCGGTACATAAGTACGAACCTGCTCGGCGAACAGTTTCATATAGTCAGTAGATGCGACTGCCGGAGCGTCGTTCATCACCTGAGCGATGTACGGTACGCGTGGCGTTTCCATTGGGTGCAGCATGTTCCAGCGCTCACAGTCCTGGCCATCACGTGCCAGTTCAGTGAAGGATGTTACGCTGTACACGTCAGAGCCAACGCCGTAGTCGTTCGCCAGGATCTGCGCTGCTTCACGTACGTGACGCAGGATAGAACCGGAGCCCAGCAGCTGAACTTTACCTTTGCTACCCGCGATGGTTTCGAGTTTGTAGATACCTTTACGGATACCTTCCTCGGCACCTGCTGGCATAGCCGGCATGTGGTAGTTTTCGTTCAGAGTGGTGATGTAGTAGTAAATGTTCTCTTGCGCTTCACCGTACATACGCACCAGACCGTCATGCATGATGACTGCCACTTCGTACGCGTAAGACGGGTCATAAGAGATACAGTTCGGAATAGTCAGAGACTGAATGTGGCTGTGACCATCTTCGTGCTGCAAACCTTCACCGTTCAGAGTCGTACGACCGGAAGTACCACCGACCAGGAAGCCGCGAGCCTGTTGGTCGCCAGCCTGCCAGCACAGGTCACCGATACGCTGGAAACCGAACATGGAGTAGTAGATGTAGAACGGAATCATCGGCAGGTTGTTGGTGCTGTAAGAGGTCGCAGCAGCCAGCCAGGATGCGCCTGCGCCCAGCTCGTTGATCCCTTCCTGCAGAATCTGGCCTTTCTCGTCTTCTTTGTAGTATGCAACCTGCTCACGGTCCTGCGGGGTGTACTGCTGGCCGTTCGGGCTGTAAATACCGATCTGACGGAACAGACCTTCCATACCGAAGGTACGCGCTTCATCGGCGATGATTGGAACCAGGCGATCTTTGATCGACTTGTTCTTCAGCATCACGTTCAGGGCACGAACGAATGCGATAGTGGTAGAGATCTCTTTGTTCTGCTCTTCCAGCAGCTGGGAGAAGTCTTCCAGAACCGGCAGTTCCAGTTTCTCAGTGAAGTTCACCTGACGGGACGGCAGGTAGCCGTTCAGTTTCTGACGCTGTGCGTGCAGGTAGGTGTGTTCTTCAGAACCTTCCGGGAAGGTGATGTAAGAGAGGTTTTCAACCTGCTCGTCGGTGACAGGAACGTTGAAGCGGTCGCGGATATAACGCACGCCGTCCATGTTCATTTTCTTCACCTGGTGCGCAATGTTTTTACCTTCGGCGGTGTCACCCATGCCATAACCTTTGATGGTATGAGCCAGGATAACTGTTGCTTTGCCTTTGGTTTCTTGCGCGTTTTTCAGTGCTGCGTAGACTTTCTTCGGATCGTGGCCGCCACGGTTCAGAGCCCAGATCTGATCGTCAGACCAGTCTGCAACCAGCGCTGCGGTTTCAGGGTATTTACCGAAGAAGTGCTCACGAACGTAGGCACCGTTTTTGGATTTGAAGGTCTGATAGTCGCCGTCAACGGTTTCGTTCATCAGCTGAATCAGTTTACCGCTGGTATCTTTACGCAGCAGCTCATCCCAACGACCGCCCCACATCACTTTAACGACGTTCCAGCCAGCACCGCTGAAGATGCCTTCCAGTTCGTTGATGATCTTGCCGTTACCGGTTACCGGACCATCCAGACGCTGCAGGTTACAGTTGATGATGAAGCACAGGTTGTCCAGTTTCTCACGGGTAGCGATGGTGATCGCACCTTTAGATTCTGGCTCATCCATCTCGCCGTCGCCCAGGAAGGCGTAAACGGTCTGCTGAGAGGTATCTTTCAGGCCACGGTGTTCCAGATATTTCAGGAATTTAGCCTGGTAAATCGCACCGATTGGACCCAGACCCATAGAAACGGTCGGGAACTGCCAGAACTCAGGCATCAGTTTAGGGTGCGGGTAAGAAGACAGACCTTTACCGTGAACTTCCTGACGGAAGTTGTTCATCTGCTCTTCAGTCAGACGACCTTCCAGGAACGCACGTGCGTAAACGCCCGGAGAGATGTGGCCCTGGAAGTAAACCAGGTCGCCGCCGTCTTTCTCGGTGCGTGCGCGGAAGAAGTGGTTAAAGCACACTTCATAAACGGTCGCAGAAGACTGGAAGGAAGCCATGTGGCCGCCCAGCTCCAGGTCTTTCTTGGATGCGCGCAGAACGGTCATGATCGCGTTCCAGCGAATTGCAGAACGGATACGACGTTCCAGATCCAGATTGCCCGGGTATTCCGGTTCGTCTTCGACGGCAATCGTGTTTACGTAGTTGCTAGCCCCTGCACCTGAAGCTACTTTCACGCCACCTTTACGGGCTTCTGAAAGCAGCTGATCAATCAGATACTGAGCGCGCTCAACACCTTCTTCACGGATGACCGATTCGATCGCCTGTAGCCAGTCGCGAGTTTCGATCGGATCCACGTCATTTTGGAGACGTTCTGACATGGGGGTATTCCTTATCTATCTAATACGTTGATTTGTCTGGAACCTGTCCCATTGTGCTCTCAGCAAAGAACACAATAAGACAGGTTCTGCGTTTAGTTGCCGCGCTCTAAAAAAACTCTGGCGCTTAATCCTTTCGTTGCTGTATGCGGCGGAGTGAACGTTCTCTACGACTCTGTTCACGGCTGCGGTCCAGCAAGATTTCCTCAATGAAAGCCAGGTGACGGTGCGACGCTTCACGCGCCTGCTCCGGTTCCCCGGCCATTATCGCCTCGAATACACGGGTGCGATGATTGCTGACCAGCGGGAGCATCTCCCGGCGGGCGTACAACAATTCAAAATTTTGTCGAACATTCTGGGCCAGCATCGGCTCCATACAGCGAAGCAGGTGGAGAAGCACGACATTGTGCGCAGCTTCGGTGACGGCAATTTGATACTGGACGACGGCATTGGACTCGGCGTCGAGATCGCCTGACTGCTGTGCCCGTTCAATGGCCTGATGCAGTTCGCGAATACGCACGCGATCTTCATCATTGCTGCGCAGGGCCGCGTAATAAGCAGCGATACCTTCAAGCGCGTGACGGGTTTCAAGCAGGTCAAACTGGGATTCTGGGTGGTCAGACAAAAGCTCGACCAGCGGATCGCTGAAGCTCTGCCACAGGCTATTTTGCACAAACGTTCCACCGCCCTGACGACGAAGCAGCAAGCCCTTCGCTTCGAGACGTTGAATCGCCTCACGCAGAGAGGGACGGGAAACGTCGAACTGTTTTGCCAGCTCGCGTTCAGGCGGGAGTTTTTCACCGGGGCGCAGAGTCCCTTCGAGGATTAAAAACTCCAGCTGCTGCTCTATCACATCCGATAGTTTTGGTTGGCGAATTTTGCTGTAGGCCATATTCCCTGTCTTACGCCTTTTTGCCCGGAGTAAATTGGTCTTACCAATTTCATGTTCGTATCGCTAAAGTAACAAAGTATTCACCTTCTGTCCATATTGGTTTTGATTGAAATCAGTAAACCCTGCACATTTTAACAACCTTACAGAAATAACGTTTCAGAAATGTAACTTTGCACAAATGAACTGGTTACCACTAAAAAGGTAGTTTTAACCTTATTGAAACGAGGGAATTTGCAATCTGAAGCGATTCAACAAGGTAAATAATGAAAATTCGCCCACTTATGGAGCATTTTTATTCTATAGATGGGGTGAAGGAGCGACGCGCAGGCATTTACAAATGCTCTCTTTTTATTCAAGCGATCGACATCCCTTCATAAAGCAGGTGCATTCGCTGTCGCTTACCACTATTCTTGCGTCAACGGAAGCCATCTCCGCTTTTTTCGGTCAACTTCACCGTAAAGAAATAAATACAGAAAATGGACTTTCATAATTACACACGCCCGAGCGTGAACATAACAACCACACACGAGGTTTCAAATGGAAGCTCAACAGCATGGCGATCAGCTAAAGCGCGGCCTTAAAAACCGCCATATACAGCTCATCGCGTTGGGTGGCGCTATCGGTACCGGCCTGTTTCTGGGCAGCGCATCCGTCATTCAGTCGGCAGGTCCGGGGATTATTCTGGGCTATGCCATCGCGGGCTTTATCGCCTTCCTTATTATGCGCCAGCTCGGTGAAATGGTGGTTGAAGAGCCGGTAGCCGGCTCCTTCAGCCACTTTGCCTATAAGTACTGGGGCGGCTTTGCCGGTTTCGCGTCGGGCTGGAACTACTGGGTCCTGTACGTTCTGGTTGCCATGGCTGAGCTGACTGCCGTCGGGAAATACATCCAGTTCTGGTATCCGGAGATCCCAACCTGGGTATCGGCAGCGGCTTTCTTTGTGATCATCAACGCCATCAACCTGACTAACGTCAAAGTGTTTGGTGAGATGGAGTTCTGGTTCGCGATTATCAAAGTGATCGCGGTTGTGGCGATGATCATCTTCGGCGGCTGGCTGCTGTTCAGCGGCAACGGTGGCCCGCAGGCGACCGTGCGCAACCTGTGGGAGCAAGGCGGGTTCTTGCCTCATGGCATGACCGGGCTGGTGATGATGATGGCGATCATTATGTTCTCGTTTGGTGGGCTTGAGCTGGTGGGGATTACCGCCGCAGAAGCCGATAACCCTGAGCAGAGCATCCCGAAAGCCACCAACCAGGTTATCTACCGTATTCTGATCTTCTATGTGGGTTCACTGGCGGTTCTGCTCTCCCTGCTGCCGTGGACGCGCGTCACCGCTGACACCAGCCCGTTCGTCCTGATCTTCCATGAACTGGGCGATACCTTCGTGGCAAACGCGCTGAACATCGTGGTGCTGACCGCGGCGCTGTCCGTCTATAACAGCTGCGTCTACTGCAACAGCCGTATGCTGTTCGGCCTGGCACAGCAGGGTAACGCTCCGAAAGCCCTGCTGAACGTCGATAAACGCGGCGTGCCGGTGAACTCCATTATGGTGTCCGCAGTGGTGACCGCCCTGTGCGTGCTAATTAACTATCTGGCACCGGAATCCGCATTCGGTCTGCTGATGGCGCTGGTCGTGTCCGCACTCGTAATCAACTGGGCGATGATTAGCCTGGCGCACATCAAGTTCCGCCGCGCGAAACAGCAGCAAGGCGTGAAAACGCGCTTCCCTGCCCTGTTCTATCCGCTGGGCAACTGGGTGTGCCTGATCTTTATGGCGGCGGTGCTGGTGATTATGCTGATGACCCCAGGCATGGCGATCTCCGTGTATCTCATTCCTGTCTGGATTGTGATCCTCGGCGTGGGCTATCTGTTTAAACAGAAAAATGCCAAAACCGTAAAAGCGCATTAATCTCTTCTCGCTCTGTGCCGAATGCGGCACAGAGCGTGTTACCTGCCTCACAAATTCTCACCAACAGCCAAATCATCCATATCACCGCCCTGATACTGCAACGCAAATATTCATTTGCCAGCGAATAATTCTCTCCATACCGAAACCCGGAGAGCTGTCGATGGATAACAATAAACTGTCTGTAAAAGAAAAGATCGGCTATGGCATGGGCGACGCGGGATGTAACATCATCTTCGGCGCCATTATGTTGTTTGTTAACTACTTTTATACGGATATCTTTGGGCTCGCCCCCGCTCTGGTAGGGGTGCTATTGCTGTCAGTGAGGGTGATTGACGCCATCACTGACCCTATCATGGGAGCCATTGCCGACCGTACCCGCAGTAAATATGGGCGATTTCGTCCATGGCTATTGTGGATTGCCTTCCCGTATGCCCTGTTCAGTATTCTGATGTTTACCACCCCAGAGTGGACGTACAACAGCAAAGTTATCTATGCGTTTGTCACCTATTTCCTGCTGTCACTCACCTACACCGCGATCAATATCCCTTACTGCTCGCTGGGCGGGGTGATCACTAACGACCCGAAAGAACGCGTGGCCTGCCAGTCGTATCGCTTTGTCATGGTAGGGATTGCGACGCTGCTGCTCTCCTTAACCCTGCTGCCGATGGTGGAGTATTTTGGCGGTGACAACAAAGCCAAAGGCTATCAAATGGCGATGACCGTGCTGGCGCTGATTGGCACCTGCATGTTCCTGTTTAGTTTCTCAACCGTACGGGAACGTATTCGCCCGGCGGTGCAGACGAATGACGAACTGAAAAACGATCTCAAGGATGTGTGGAAGAACGATCAGTGGGTGCGCATTCTGCTGCTGACTATCTGTAACGTCTGCCCTGGCTTTATTCGCATGGCAGCGACCATGTACTACGTCACCTGGGTAATGGGGCAAAGCACTCATTTCGCCACGCTGTTTATCAGTCTCGGCGTGGTGGGCATGATGCTCGGTAGCATCCTCGCCAAACCCCTGACAGACCGCTGGTGTAAGCTGAAAGTCTTCTTCTGGACCAACATCGCCCTGGCCATTTTCTCCAGCGCGTTCTATTTCTTCGATCCGAAAGCCACCACTACCATCGTGGTGCTCTACTTCCTGCTCAACGTGTTGCATCAGATCCCTTCCCCGCTGCACTGGTCGCTGATGGCCGACGTGGACGACTACGGCGAGTGGAAAACCGGTAAACGCATCACCGGGATCAGCTTCTCCGGCAACATTTTCTTCCTCAAGCTGGGGCTGGCGATTGCTGGTGCGATGGTCGGATTCCTGCTCTCCTGGTACGGTTACGACGCGGGTGCCAAAGCGCAAAGCGCCGATGCCATCAACGGGATCGTCCTGCTGTTCACCCTGATTCCGGGCGTCGGTTATCTGATCACCGCGGGTGTGGTTCGTCTGCTGAAAGTCGATCGTGAACTGATGAAGCAGATTCAGGAAGATCTGGAGAAACGCCGCATAAACTATCGCGAGCTGAATGATTACCAGGAACTCAAAGCCGCTGAAACCAAATAAGGAAAGCCCAATGCGTCACTGGCCCAATCCCTTTATCGAACAACGTGCCGACCCGTTTATTTTGCATCACGAGGGGCAATACTACTTTATCGCTTCCGTGCCAGAGTACGACAGGCTGGCGATTCGCCGCGCCGACTCGCTGGAAGCGTTACGCCACGCACCCGAAGTGGTGGTCTGGCGTAAGCCGGAGAGCGGCCCGATGAGCGAGCTTATCTGGGCACCGGAGCTGCATCACATCGACGGCAAATGGTACATCTACTTTGCCGCCGCGCACACGAAAGCGCTCGATCAGCTCAATATGTTCCAGCACCGGATGTACGCGCTGGAATGTGCCGATAGCGATCCACTGAACGGGAAATGGGTTGAAAAAGGGCAGATCGCGACGCCGTTCGATACCTTTGCCCTCGATGCCACGACCTTTGTTCATCAGGGCAAACGCTGGTATCTGTGGGCGCAAAAAGCGCCGGATATCTCAGGGAACTCCAATCTCTATCTCTGCGAGATGGAAAACCCGTGGACTCTGACGGGTGAGCCCGTCCTGCTCAGCAAACCCGAGTATGACTGGGAGTGCCGCGGATTCTGGGTCAACGAAGGCCCGGCGGTGCTGGAGCACGGAGACAGGCTTTTTATTAGCTACTCTGCCAGCGCGACGGATGAGAATTACTGCATGGGGCTGCTGTGGATTGATAAAAGCGCTGACCTGCGTAACCCCGCCAACTGGCATAAAGCGCCGCGCCCGGTGTTTACCACAAGCTATGAAAATCGTCAGTACGGGCCTGGGCATAACAGCTTTACGCAAACGCCGGACGGTGAGGACGTGCTGGTGTATCACGCGCGCAACTACACCGAAATCGAGGGCGATCCGCTGTACGATCCGAACCGTCACACCCGTCTGAAGCTTGTCCACTGGAACGAAAACGGGATGCCAGAGTTTGGCATCCCGCCTGCGGATACTGAGTGAGACGTGCGGTGCGCTGGCTTACACCAGCGTACCGTAAATCGTCAGAAGCGCCACCAGCACCACAATCACAAATGAGGTTTTCTTCGCCATCGACACCGCCGCTTTCGGGGTTTCGACTTTGTCCGTGTGCGGTTCACGCGCCAGGGAGAATTGCGCCAGACGCGTCAGCACCTGATACTGAGAGGTGTGTCGATCGGCCAGTGACGCAAACCAGGCCGGAAGCGCCTTCTCACCGTGACCAATAAGCGCATATACCACGCCGACCAGGCGAACCGGCAGCCAGTCCAGTACATGTAAAATCGCATCGATTCCTGACAGCAGACGCTCATGCGGCGTCAAATAGCGGGCAAGCCAGGTTTGCCAGGCGCGCAGGAACGCATATCCCATCAGGAATACCGGTCCCCACGGGCCACCGACCACAAACCAGAACAGCGGCGCGAGATAATAGCGGAAGTTAATCCACAGCAGCGCATTTTGCAGCTCGCGCAGGTAATCGCGCTCGTTGCAGTCCGGCGGCACACCGTGGATGAGCGTCAATTCGCTTGCCATCGCGCCACGTGCGTGGCTGTCGTCTCGCGATGCGGCTTTCAGATAGGCGTGATAGTGCAACCGCACCTTTCCGGCACCGATGCACAGCACGCCGAGCAGGATCCACACCACCAGCAGCGGCACGTTGAAAAAGAGGCCGTGCAGCGCACGCAGCAGCAGATACACCACGCACATTACCACTGCGGTCATCAGCAGGGTGCGCAGCATCGAGAAATGTTTAATCCGGCGGAACAGCACTTCCATCCGGTGATCCAAATGCCAGTGTTCGCCCAGTTTGAACAACCGTTCAGCGATCATCACCAGCAGCATGGTAAACAACGTCATGTCATCTCCTTATCTGACGAAGCGGTAAGCATGGCGCGAAACCGGGACCAGTCAAACGCCGGGCCAGGATCGGTTTTTCTCACTGGCGCAATATCGCTATGCCCGGTGATGTTATCAGCAATTCTTGGGTACAACGCGGTGAGTTCACGCGTCACCGCCACCAGCGCCCGATACTGCGCATCCGTGTAAGGCGTTGTGTCCGTCCCTTCCAGCTCAATACCAATCGAAAAATCGTTGCAGCGTTCACGCCCCTGGTACACCGACACACCTGCATGCCATGCGCGTTTATCGAAAGGAACATACTGGACGATTTCACCGTCGCGGCGAATCAGACAATGAGCAGAAACGCGCAGGCGCGCAATCTCAGCAAAAAAAGGATGGGCATCGGGATCGATTGTTCCGGTGAATAATGCATCGATCCACGGACCACCAAATTCACCCGGCGGCAGGCTAATATTGTGGACTACCAGCAGTGAGGGCGTTTCATCCTCCGGGCGGCAATCGTGGTGCGGCGACGGTACGTGCCGCGCATCAACCAGCCATCCATCTTGTAACTGCATGCTGGCTCTCCTTATATATGGTGCAGATTCTCGGTTCAGAGTAGCATGTTTCAATCTTATGATTCGTTACCAATTTGGAGTTTTATCATGCCGCCTCGCCGTTATAACCCCGACCACCGACGTGACGCGCTTCTGGAACGTATTAACCTCGATATCCCGGCAAGCGTCGCCCATGCGCTGCGCGAAGATCTGGGCGGTGAGGTCAATGCGGACAACGATATTACCGCACAATTATTGCCAAAAGAGACGCGCTCCCACGCGGTGATCATCACCCGCGAAGACGGCGTGTTCTGCGGCAAACGCTGGGTTGAGGAGGTCTTTACCCAGCTCGCCGGCGATGACGTTCAGATAACCTGGCATGTTCAGGATGGCGACAGCATTAGCGCCAATCAGCCCCTTTTTGAACTCGACGGCCCTTCCCGCGTGCTGTTAACGGGGGAGCGTACCGCACTGAACTTCGTCCAGACATTATCCGGCGTCGCGAGCGCCGTTCGTCGCTACGTCGACCTGCTGGAAGGCACCAAAACCCAACTGTTGGATACCCGTAAAACGCTGCCCGGCCTGCGTACGGCACTGAAATACGCGGTGCTGTGCGGTGGTGGAGCGAACCATCGTTTGGGGTTATCCGATGCCTTCCTGATTAAAGAGAACCACATTATTGCGTCTGGCTCTGTGCGCCAGGCGGTCGAAAAAGCGTTCTGGCTGCACCCGGATGTACCTGTCGAGGTTGAAGTCGAAAACCTCGAAGAGCTGGATGCCGCGCTGAAAGCCGGAGCCGATATCATCATGCTCGATAACTTTGAGACGGAACAGATGCGTGAAGCGGTCAAACGCACCAACGGCCAGGCGCAGCTTGAAGTGTCGGGCAACGTGACGCATGAAACCCTGCGTGAGTTCGCTGAAACCGGCGTGGATTTCATCTCCGTCGGTGCGCTCACCAAGCATGTGCAGGCCCTTGACCTCTCGATGCGTTTCAAATAATACGCGACGCTTCCCCCTCTCATGCCAGTGAGGGGGAAGAAAATTCCGTGATTACGACCCTTCTCGCAAAACTCTGATGCTCTCCTGCAACCGCGTCAAATTTCTCTGAATCCCCTTTCACAATTCTCTTTTTGCTCCTCGTGTTTGCTTTTTGCCGCTGCCACAGTTGCGCCACGAAACTCAAGGAGCAGATATGAACAGACAACATGGATTTACCCTCATTGAACTGATGGTGGTGATTGGCATCATCGCTATTCTGAGCGCCATCGGCGTGCCGGCGTACCAAAACTATCTGCGCAAAGCCGCACTGACCGACATGCTGCAAACCTTTGTCCCCTACCGCACGGCGATTGAGCTTTGCGCGCTCGATCATGGCGGTGTCGAGACCTGCGATGGCGGAACCAACGGTATTCCCTCGCCCACGACAACCCGCTATGTCTCTGCCATGAGCATTGCCAAAGGCGCAGTGGCACTCACGGGCCAGGAGAGTCTGAACGGACTTGAAGTGGTTTTAGCCCCACTCTGGAGCGATGGCGACGGCATTACCGGCTGGACGCGTGATTGCAACATTGCAAACGACAGCACCCTTCAACAAGCGTGTGAAGACGTTTTCCGCTTCGACAGCAAATAACAGGGGGCGGAACATGAATTCAGAACAACTGAGACTGCTTTGTCAGCGACATCGTGCGCTACTACTAACTAGCAACGACGAGATGGTTAGCATTGCCGTGGTGGACACGCCGGCATCCCAAATGATGGAAGCCCTGCGCTTCGCGACGCAAAAGCGAATCGATATTGAATGCTGGACCAAAGAGCGGATGGAGAAGTACCAGCAGTCGTCATCGCCGTCAAACTTGCCGGTTGTGACTCCCATTGCCAGTTCTGCTGTCGATATTCTTAACCGCACGCTGCTGCAGGCGCTCAGTCAGCGCGCCTCGGATATTCACATTGAGCCTGCCGAAGAGGCCTGGCAAATCCGCTTACGTATTGATGGCGTGCTTTATCCACAGCCTCCGCTGGCGGCTGCGCTGGCAACCACCCTGATTGCCCGTTTAAAGGTGCTGGGCGATCTGGATATCGCCGAGCGCCGCCTGCCGCAGGATGGGCAGTTTACCGTTGAACTGGCGGGCGCCTCGGTCTCTTTTCGCATCGCGACCCTCCCCTGCCGGGGTGGTGAAAAAATCGTGCTACGCTTGCTGCATCAGGTGCAGCAGGCTCTGGAGCTTGACGCATTAGGTATGACAGACGCCCAGCGCAGGCTTTTTGCCGAGGCGCTCAACCAGCCGCAGGGGTTACTGTTGGTCACCGGTCCGACCGGCAGCGGGAAAACTGTCACGCTCTATAGCGCTCTTCAGGCCCGAAACGCGGAGGATGTGAATATTTGCAGCGTTGAAGATCCGATTGAGATCCCCCTGGCCGGGCTGAACCAGACGCAAATCAACCCGCGTGCGGGCCTGACGTTTCAAACTGTGTTGCGAGCACTATTGCGCCAGGATCCGGACATCATCATGGTGGGTGAGATCCGCGACGGTGAAACGGCAGAAATCGCCATCAAAGCCGCGCAGACGGGCCATTTAGTGCTCTCCACGCTGCACACAAATTCCACGACAGAGACCCTGATCCGTCTTCAGCAGATGGGGGTTGCCCGCTGGATGGTCTCTTCTGCTCTGACGCTGGTCATTGCACAAAGGCTGGTACGCCGCCTCTGCCCCCATTGTCGAAAAGAGAGCTACCAGGAGGCGAGACTACCCAAAACAGTCTGGCCACGCAAGCTACCGTACTGGCAGCCGGTGGGATGTGACCGTTGCTATCACGGATTTTATGGCCGCGTCGCTCTGTTTGAAGTGCTGCCAGTGAACAATGATATTCGCCAGGCTATCGCCAGTGGTGCATCAATTGAAGAGATCGAAAAAACAGCCCGACGAACGGGTATGACCACGCTATTTGAACACGGGTGCCTGGCCGTAGAGCGTGGGCACACCACGCTCGAAGAGCTACTTCGCGTACTGGGGATGCCTGATGGCTGCTAAATATCTCTGGCGCTGGCGCGCGCTCACGGTTGAGGGGGAGCTGCAACAGGGCACACTTTGGGCTGCCGATCGCGAGTCGGCCTGGGGTCAACTGTCGCAAAAGGCGCTCTGTCCGCTGGCCTTGAAGCGCAATCTTCTGCAGCAAAAATGGCAGACACAGCACTGTTATCAGATATTCCGACAGCTTGCTGCCCTGCTTCAGGCTGGACTGACGCTCGCCTGGAGCCTGCAAATGTTGGCCGAGCAGCATCCCGTTAAGCAGTGGCAGGCGCTACTGGCCAGTCTGGCAGACGATCTCAGCGCGGGCTGTGCATTCTCCGACGCCTTAAAGAAATGGCCGGAGGTGTTTTCTCCGCTCTATGTTTCGATGATGAAAACCGGTGAACTCACCGGAAAACTGGAAGAGTGCTGTCGCGAGTTAGCACAGCAACAGCATTCACAGCAGCAACTTAGTGCGAAAGTAAAAAAGGCCCTGCGATACCCCACGATCATTTTGGCCCTCGCCGTTGTCGTGGTGATGGCAATGGTCACGCTGGTATTGCCCGAGTTTGCTGCTATCTATAAGACGTTTAATACGCCCTTACCGCTGCTCACAAAGCTGGTTATCGGGTTTGCTGACTTTGTTGGTCAGCATCTCACCGCGCTGATATGCCTCGGGCTGTGCCCGGTGCTCGTCATGCGTTTCCTAAGGCGGCATGAAGGCTGGCAGCGTTTTCATCAGAGATTTGGGTTGCGTGTGCCCATTATGGGCTCGCTGATTCGTGGGCAAAAGCTGAGCCAAATATTTACCGTGTTATCGCTGACACAGCAGGCAGGCATCGCTTTTTTACAAGGACTGGAAAGCGCCCAGGAGTCGGTCGAGGGGGTGTTCTGGCAAGAGGTGCTGCGGGATGTCAGGGAGCGTGTGGTGCAGGGGGCACCTATCTGGTCGTCGTTGAGTGGCGCAGGAATTTTCACCCCATTATGCATCCAGCTGGTGCGAACGGGTGAGGTCTCTGGAGCCCTGGATATGATGCTGACCAATCTGGCGCGTCATCATAACGAGCAGACGTTTCAGCACGCGGATAATCTGGCGTCGCTGTTAGAACCGCTGCTATTGATTGTGACGGGAGTGATAATCGGAACGTTGGTGGTGGCGATGTATCTGCCCATTTTCCATCTGGGGGACGCCATGAGTGCGGGATAGCGCTGGCACGCAGGTGCGCACCAGCGACAAAGCGATTACAGGCTATTGAAAACGCGGTTTTCTTGTTCCTGAACGCGGATAAAGGTAGTGCGTTTGGTCAGCTCTTTCAGGCGTGATGCGCCGACATACGTGCATGCAGAACGCAGCCCACCCAGAACGTCGCGAGCGGTATTTTCGACCGGGCCGCGCAGAGCCAGTTTCACGGTTTTACCTTCTGCTGCACGGTACTGTGCAACGCCGCCAACGTGGCGGTTCATGGCCGATTCAGAGCTCATACCGTAGAACAGCATGAATTTCTCGCCGTTTTCTTCAACCACAGCGCCACCGCTCTCTTCGTGCCCTGCCAGCATACCGCCCAGCATCACGAAATCAGCGCCGCCGCCAAAGGCTTTCGCCACATCGCCAGGGGTGGTGCAGCCACCGTCGCTGATGATCTGACCGCCCAGACCGTGGGCCGCATCGGCACACTCAATCACAGCGGACAGCTGTGGATAGCCAACACCTGTTTTAACACGCGTGGTGCAAACAGAGCCTGGACCGATACCGACTTTCACGATATCTGCACCAGACAGAATCAGCTCTTCGCACATCTCGCCAGTCACAACGTTACCCGCAATGATGGTTTTGGTCGGCCAGGCTGCACGCGCTTTGCTGACGAACTGAACAAAATGCTCGGAATAGCCATTCGCAACGTCGATGCAGACAAAATTAAACTCGGGATTTGCGATCAGGATTTGTTTGGTTTTTTCGAAATCCGCATCGGAGGTACCGGTAGATACCATGATGTGTTTCTTCACATCATCAGACGCTGAAGCGGCAAAAGCGCTCCACTCTTCAATGCTGTAATGCTTATGCACCGCAGTCAGAATATCGAAAGTCGCCAGCGCGGTAGCCATAGCAAAGGTACCGACGGTATCCATATTAGCGGCAATAACAGGCACGCCAGACCAGGTCTGACCGGAATGCTTAAAGGTGAATTGACGTTCGAGTTCAACGTCCGAGCGGCTTTTCAGCGTAGAGCGTTTAGGGCGGATGAGAACGTCTTTGAAACCTAACTTCAGATCTTCTTCGATACGCATGTGCGGATTCCTGGGGTTAGAGGCAAATATGTTAAAAGCACAACTCCAGTGACGTTATCATACGCACTAATACGTGCTCCGCAAGACTGCGAATTTCTCTTTTTTTACGCTACAATCCTATAAATTTACCTGGTCAAAAGCAGGTAAACAGAATTAACCATTCGCTACTGTAAGTTCAATTTCTAAGCAGCTGATTTTAAAAATGAATAATTCCCAGGATCTGATTTAATGGGGTACGTCGTAGCGTTAACGGGCGGTATTGGCAGTGGCAAAAGCACCGTGGCCGATGCTTTTTCACGTCGGGGTATCGCGATTATCGATGCGGATATTATTGCCCGTCAGGTGGTAGAGCCTCATACACCCGGCCTCAATGCGATTGCCGGGCATTTCGGACATCACATCATCAATGCCGATGGCACATTGAACAGACGCCTGCTGCGTGAACGTATCTTTGCGCAGCCCGCTGAGAAAACCTGGCTCAATGCCCTCCTGCACCCCATGATTCACCAGGAAACTCAGCGCCAGATCGCTGCGTCCACATCACCTTATGTGCTATGGGTTGTTCCTTTGCTTGTTGAAAATCAGCTGCAGCACAAAGCCGATCGTGTTCTGGTCGTCGATGTATCGCCTGAGACACAACTTCAGCGAACGATGCTGCGCGATAATGTCTCACGTCAGCACGCTGAGCAAATTCTTGCTGCGCAGGCAACGCGTGAAGCGCGCCTTGCCGTCGCAGATGATGTTATTGATAATGATGGGGCACCCGACACAATTGAATCGGATGTTGCCCGCCTGCACGCCCAGTATCTGATCTACGCGGCGCAGGCCGTAGCACAGGAAAAACCATAATGAATACGCACATCCTTTTTGAGCACCCACTCAATGAAAAAATGCGCACCTGGTTGCGCATAGAATTTCTCATTCAGCAGATGTCGCACCATCGTCCTATCGCCGGTCACGCTACGGCGCTGCATTTTTTTCGCAATGTCGGCGATCTGCTGGATGTCATTGAGCGCGGTGACGTTCGTACCGAATTACTGAAAGAACTTGAGCGCCAGCAGCGTAAACTGCAGGCCTGGACTGAAGTCCCCGGTGTCGATCAGAGCCGCATTGACTCCCTGCGTCTTCAGCTGAAACAAAGCAGTAGCATTCTGATGGCTGCGCCTCGCGTGGGGCAGTTTCTGCGCGAAGACCGCCTGATTGCCCTGGTGCGCCAGCGTCTGAGCATTCCGGGTGGGTGTTGCAGTTTCGACCTGCCAACGTTGCACATGTGGCTGCATATGCAGCAACAACAACGCGATGCGCAGGTGACGAGCTGGATGGAAAGCCTGGAGCCGATGAATCAGGCGTTGACGCTGATCCTCGATCTCGTGCGCCACTCATCGCCGTTTCGCAAGCAGACCAGCCTTAACGGTTTTTACCAGGACAACGGTGACGATGCCGATTTGCTGCGTCTGAACATTGCGCTCGGCGAGCAGCTTTATCCGCAGATTTCCGGGCATAAAAGCCGCTTTGCGATTCGCTTTATGCCGCTGGACAGTGAAAATGGCACCGTGCCAGAACGTCTCGATTTCGAACTGGCTTGTTGCTAAGGAGTATTGATGTCTGAAATTATTACCGTCAGTTGCCCGACATGTGGGAAAGCCGTGATTTGGGGCGAAATCAGCCCGTTTCGCCCGTTCTGCTGCAAACGCTGCCAGTTAATCGATCTGGGTGAATGGGCTGCGGAAGAGAAACGCATCCCGAGCGCGGGCGATCTGTCCGACAGCGACGACTGGAGCGAAGAACAGCAATAACCCGTTCTCCGCAGCGCCTGCTGACAATCTACTCAGCAGGCCTTCCATTCCTCAATCAGTTTTGCAATGACAGGCGCATTGGCTGGCGGGAATTTATCGGCGTCCAGCGCTTCTAATTCAACCCAGTTGCCAGGCTGTCCCTCTTTGCCCCAGGGTTCCCCCTCCCAGCTTTCCACCACCCAGAACCACAGCGTAATGTGGCGATCCGGGAACTGGTATTCGAGCTTATCGAACAACGTCGGGCCACTCGGGGTGATCCCCACCTCTTCCTGAAGTTCCCGAATCAGCGCCTGTTCCGGCGTTTCTCCTGATTCGATTTTACCGCCAGGAAACTCCCATTTATTCGCCATATGGGCATCAGCGGCGCGTTGAGTAATGAAGATCTGGTTTTGCGGGTTGCGAATAATCCCGACAGCGATTTGCAGTACTTTCATATTGTGACTTCCATAAAAAAGGCGCAGATGTCTGCGCCTTTTCAACTGGTGATACGTGTTTAGCTCAGACGGCCATGACACGCTTTGTATTTTTTACCGGAACCACATGGGCACGGATCGTTACGGCCCACTTTGCGATCGCCCGTCTGGGATGCAATCGCCGCTGCCGCTTCATCTTCGTCAGTCTGGTGACTCAGCTGCTGCATCTGTGCCAGACGCTCAGCCTCTTCACGACGCTGTTGCTCCATCGCTTCCACTTCTTCTGGCATACGTACCTGAACTTTGCTCAGGGTACTGATCACTTCGTATTTCAGTGACTCCAGCATAGAGGCGAACATGGCGAAGGATTCACGTTTGTACTCCTGCTTAGGATCTTTCTGCGCATAGCCGCGCAGGTGAATACCCTGACGCAGGTAATCCATCGCTGCCAGATGCTCTTTCCACAGAGAGTCCAGGGTCTGCAACATGACGCCTTTCTCGAAGTGACGCATCATCTCGGTGCCAACCACTTCTTCCTTCTGCTTGTAAACGGCAACCGCAGTTTCCAGAATACGTTCGCGCAGCGTCTCTTCGTGCAGCTCTGGCTCTTTGTCCAGCCACTCTTTGATCGGCAGTTCGAGATCGAAGTCGTTTTTCAGACGTTCCTGCAGGCCTTCAACATCCCACATCTCTTCCAGAGACTGCGGTGGAATGTGCGCATCGATAGTCACTTTAAAGACATCTTCGCGAATGCTGTTGATGGTTTCGCTCACGTCGGACACATCCAGCAGTTCGTTACGCTGGGTGTAGATAGCACGACGCTGATCGTTGGCAACATCATCATACTCAAGCAGCTGCTTACGAATATCGAAGTTGCGGCTCTCCACTTTACGCTGTGCGTTGGCAATCGCTTTGGTCACCCAAGGGTGCTCAATCGCTTCGCCCGGTTTCATCCCCAGTTTACGCATCATGCCAGACACACGGTCAGAGGCGAAGATACGCATCAGGGCATCTTCCATTGACAGGTAGAAGCGGGAAGAACCGGCATCACCCTGACGACCCGCACGGCCACGCAGCTGGTTATCGATACGACGAGATTCGTGACGCTCAGTACCGATAATGTGCAAACCACCGGAGGCCAGCACCGCATCGTGACGCACCTGCCAGTCAGCTTTGATCTGCGCAATTTGTTCTGGCGTTGGGTTTTCCAGCTCGGCCACTTCGGCCTGCCAGCTACCGCCCAGCATAATATCGGTACCACGACCCGCCATGTTTGTAGCGATGGTAACCGCAGCCGGATAACCCGCCTGCGCAACGATATCGGCCTCTTTGGCGTGGAATTTGGCGTTCAGCACGTTGTGCTTAATGCCCGCTTTATCCAGCTCGTGAGAGACCACTTCGGATTTTTCGATAGAGATAGTACCCACCAGCACCGGCTGACCTGCAGCGGTACGCTCGCGGATATCTTCGATGATCGCCTGAATTTTTTCCGCTTCGGTCATGTAGACCAGATCAGGCATATCTTTACGGATCATTGGGCGGTTCGTTGGAACGACAACGGTATCCAGTTTGTAGATAGAGCTAAATTCGAACGCTTCGGTATCCGCGGTACCGGTCATGCCCGCCAGTTTTTCATACAAACGGAAGTAGTTCTGGAAAGTGATAGAAGCCAGCGTCTGGTTTTCATTCTGAATATCGACGCCTTCTTTCGCTTCCACAGCCTGGTGCAGACCATCAGACCAGCGACGGCCCTGCATCGTACGGCCAGTGTGTTCATCAACGATGATCACTTCGCCGTCTTTCACGATGTAATCCACATCGCGGGTGAACAGGACGTGAGCGCGCAATGCCGCAGTAACGTGGTGCATCAGCATGATGTTGGTTGGGGAGTAAAGTGACTCGCCCTCTTCCATAATACCCTGCTCAACCAGCAGCTCTTCAATCTGGACCAGACCGCGTTCGGTCAGGTTCACCTGACGCGCTTTTTCATCCACAGAGAAGTGGCCTTCGCCCTGGAAGGTATCGGAATCTTCTTTCTCCTGACGAATCAGGTGCGGGATGATTTTGTCGACTTTACGGTACATCTCGGAGCTGTCTTCAGCCGGGCCGGAGATGATCAGCGGAGTACGGGCTTCATCGATGAGGATTGAGTCGACCTCATCCACCAGCGCGTAGTGCAGTTTACGCTGTACGCGCTCATCCGGGCTAAACGCCATGTTGTCGCGCAGGTAGTCAAAACCGTATTCGTTGTTGGTGCCGTAGGTGATGTCTGCGCCGTACGCTTCACGCTTCGCCGGAGCGGGCAGGCCGGACATGTTGATACCCACGGACATACCGAGGAATTCGAACAGTGGACGGTTATTTTCGGCGTCACGCTGTGCCAGGTAGTCGTTGACGGTCACGACGTGAACGCCTTTACCGGTCAATGCGTTCAGGTAGGCAGGCAGCGTTGCGGTCAGGGTTTTACCTTCACCGGTACGCATTTCTGCGATGCAGCGTTCGTTCAGAACCATACCGCCGAGCAGCTGTACGTCGAAGTGACGCATGCCAAACACGCGTTTACTCGCTTCGCGAACCACGGCGAAAGCTTCCGGGATCAGGCTTTCCAGGGTTGCGCCTTTTTCCAGACGCTCACGGAACTCGCCCGTTTTCGCTTTCAGTTCGTCATCGGAGAGTTTTTCCATCTCCGGTTCCATACCATTAATGACGGTGACCGCTTTGCGCATACGGCGCAGGGTACGATCGTTACGGCTACCGAAAACTTTGGTTAATAATTTGATTAGCATAATAAATTCTCACACGCCCCATCATGGGCAGATAAATTAAGGTATTGAAAAAAAGTTAATTTAGCTGAGGCGTTGTGGCCCGGCGCGGATGCCCTGCACCTGGCTAATCCAGGCGGACACCGAAAAGGCGGCGTGTGGGATAAAGGCGGTCTGAGCCATCTGACGAACGATGACCGGCGGTTTGCTCTCCTGCGTCAGCAGCGCATTGAGCGTATCCAACAGCGCAAGATGTTGCGCCTGAACCGGCAGCGACTCTTCCGCAGCAGGCACGGCTTGTGGCGCCATAGCAAACGAAAGATGACGGATGACGGTGCGAATAGCATGTTGATGCCAGTAATCGACCGTAAAGTTCGGACGGCGACTGGCTTCCAGCAGCGCGAGATGAGTGAAATTAACCCGCGTGGAGAGATCGTGTTTGGCGGTGGTTGTGTTCGCAGGCGTTGCCGCTTCTGCGGTATGGCTGAGTACAGGCAAGCCGAGGCTCGCCGCAACCATCCCTAATAAGAGATGCGGCCAGAAGTAACGTCTGCCAAATTGTCGCCAGCGCGTTAGTATTCCGCTCACCTAATCCACCATCGTGTGCAGGCCCGTTCAGGCATGCGTTCAGATATTATTTAGCGCACAGATATTATCACTAAAGCGATAATACATCAGCAGGAATGACAGATTGCCACGGGTAAAAACGGTCAAGAATGCAGCGAACGCGCGCACATTCTGTGCTTAGCGGGCAATAATCATGCGGGGAAGAAAATCAGACGTGCAAAAACAAAAACGACTGGTCTTCCTGGCCGGAGAGAGTACCAGGTCAACCAGTCGATTTTACGATACGGAATTAACCGTTACGCCAGAACCGTGCTCGGCGCTTTGAATGCCAGTGGCAGTTCAGCTTCATCTTCGAAGGTCACAAATTCCCAGGCTTCCTGTTTTGCGAGGACTGCCTGCAACAATTTGTTGTTCAGTGCATGGCCGGATTTAAACGCGGTAAATGCACCAATGATGTTGTGACCACACATGAAGAGGTCGCCGATTGCGTCCAGCATTTTGTGACGAACGAATTCATCTTCAAAACGCAGGCCGTCTTCGTTCAGTACGCGATAATCGTCAACAACGATGGCACAATCGAAGCTGCCGCCCAGGCACAGGCCACGGGACTGCAGATATTCGATATCACGCATGAAACCGAAAGTACGTGCACGGCTAATCTGACGCATAAACGCATCAGCAGAGAAGTTCATCGCATAGCGCTGGTTGCTGCCGTCAATCGCCGGATGGTTAAAGTCGATGGTAAAGTCCAACGAGAAACCATTAAACGGTTTGAATTCAGCCCACTTGTCGCCATCTTGCACGCGAACAGTCTCTTTAATGCGTACAAATTTCTTCGCGCAGTTCAGTTCATCAATGCCCGCATCAAGCAGCAGATAAACGAACGGAGCAGCACTGCCATCCATGATTGGGATTTCTGGCGCATCGACTTCAATAACGATGTTGTCGATACCCAGACCCGCCAGGGCGGCGTTCAGGTGCTCTACGGTAGAAATCCGCACGTCATGCTCGTTCACCAGGCAAGTACAGAGCATAGTATCACGCACAGATTTGGCATCGGCCGGAAAATCTACCGGTGGATTCAAGTCGGTGCGACGATAGATGACCCCGGTATTGGCCGGCGCAGGGCGCAGCGTCAGTGTGACTTTTTTGCCGGTATGTAAACCGACGCCAGTCGCCTGAACGATACGTTTAAGTGTCCTTTGTTTGATCATCGTATAATCTCGCCAAATTACTTATCCAACCGAGAGTGTATATCACTAACGGGTGGCCAGTTTAGCACAAAGAGCGAAAATCCCCAAATTCCAGCCAATTCTTAGTCAGCTTGCTTACGCAGGAACGCTGGGATATCCAGATAATCCGGTTCTTTCGCGGTTTGTGGCGTATTGTCGTTCACCACTTTCGCAGCCGGTTTTTGCTCCTGCGTCAGCGGCGCCATGCCGTGCTGCTGGTAGCGATCCATTACCGGTTGCTGGGTCTGTTTGTTGGTGACCAGGGTGATCTCTGGACGTTTGTCCATACCGATACCGGTGGCAACAACGGTCACACGCAGCTCATCGTTCATTTCCGGATCAAGGGAAGTACCGATAACCACGGTGGCGTTATCAGACGCGAACGCACGAATGGTGTTACCCACGGTTTCGAACTCATCCAGACGCAGATCGAAGCCAGCGGTAATGTTGACCAGAACGCCGCGCGCACCGGACAGATCGATGTCTTCCAACAGTGGAGAAGAGATCGCCATTTCAGCCGCTTCTTCCGCACGGTCTTCACCGCTTGCCACGCCAGAGCCCATCATCGCATAGCCCATTTCGGACATCACGGTGCGGACGTCGGCGAAGTCGACGTTCATCAGACCCGGACGAGTAATCAGCTCAGCGATACCCTGAACCGCGCCTTTCAGCACGTCGTTTGCTGCGCCAAAAGCGTCCAGCAGGGAGATACCGCGACCCAGCACTTTCAGCAGTTTGTCGTTCGGGATGGTAATCAGAGAGTCCACGTGTTTGGACAGCTCAGTGATACCCTGCTCCGCGAATGCCATACGCTTCTTGCCTTCAAAGTTGAAAGGCTTCGTCACGACAGCAACGGTCAGGATACCCAGATCTTTTGCCACTTCAGCAACGACCGGTGCAGCACCCGTACCGGTACCACCGCCCATGCCCGCTGCGATAAACACCATATCGGCGCCATCAAGTGCAGCACGCAGTGCTTCACGGTCTTCTTCAGCCGCGTTACGACCGACTTCTGGGTTAGCCCCAGCGCCCAGACCTTTAGTGATTCCACCACCGATCTGAATAGTCTGGCCTACAGCTGTCTTTCGCAGTGCCTGAGCATCGGTGTTAACTGCAAAGAATTCAACACCTTCGATGCGTTCGCGCACCATATGCTCGACAGCGTTGCCGCCGCCGCCACCGACGCCGATGACTTTAATCACCGCGTCGTTGGTTAATTCCATTGGTTCAAACATGGTTTCTCTCCGTTTTTACGCTTCATCACTCAAGCCTGCCTGGGCAAAAGAGTGCTTTTGCGTATGTGCCTGTCGCCTGAGACCGCTAATTCTCTCCGGTCTCTTTAAAAATTAAAATTCTTTTCTCAGCCAGGAATTGAGTCGTTTGACCCAGGAACCGACCGACGTACGTTTTTCCACTTCTGCTTCACCACTCAAATGGGACTCTTTCCCGTAGTGCAGCAGGCCCACGGCCGTTGAATAATACGGCTCCTGAGCGTAATCCGTTAACCCGGTAATATTCAGCGGCGCACCAATACGGACTTGCGTATGGAACACTCGCTGGGCACAGGCGGCAAGACCTTCAATTTGCGCTGCACCACCGGTTAATACAATCCCCGCCGCGAGATGGTGTTTCACACCCTGCTGACGAAGCTGTTCTTGTAACTGTAAAATCTCTTCGTTGACGAGGTTGAGCAGCTCGGTATAACGCGGCTCAATCACCTCTGCCAGCGTCTGACGCTGCAGACTGCGCGGTGGACGACCGCCCACGCTTGGCACTTCAACGCTCTCATCTTTGCCGACGATGGAGCCTAATGCACAACCATGGCGCACTTTAATCGCCTCTGCATCGCTCGGAGGCGTACCAAAGGCGTAAGCGATATCGCTGGTCACGACATTCCCCGCATAAGGGATGACTTTAGTGTGACGCAATGCACCGCCCGTATACACGGCCATATCCATTGTACCACCACCGATATCAACCACACAGACGCCCAATTCACGTTCGTCTTCAGTCAGAACCGAGTAGCTTGCTGCCAGTCCTGCAAAAATAAGTTGGTCAACTTTCAGGCCACAACGTTCAACGGCTTTAACGATGTTTTTCGCCATGTCGTTGTGACATGTGATCAAGTGCACTTTTGCCTGCATACGCACGCCGGAAAGACCGACCGGATTTTTGATACCTTCCTGGTAGTCGATCGCATATTCCTGCGGAATCACGTGCAGCACGCGGTGTTCATCGCGCACGCGCACGGATTTAGCCGTGTGCACTACGTTTTCAACGTCTTCCTGCGTCACTTCCTCTTCGGAAATCGGCACCATCCCGATTTCGTTCTGGCAGCTAATGTGCTTACCAGAGAGGGCCAGATAGACGGAGGAAATCTGGCAATCTGCCATTAATTCTGCCTGATCGATGGCGCGCTGTACGCATTTCACCACCGACTCGAGGTCGTTTACCCCACCTTTATCCATACCACGGGACGGGCAACTGCCCACACCAATGATATTGACCATACCGTCGGGCAGAACTTCCCCTACTAAAGCGGCAACCTTAGCGGTGCCAATCTCCAGTCCAACTACCAGTTTTCTGTCCGTCGCCTTGATCATTGTTGTTCTGCCTGTACCTGTGCCTGATTCTGTTGCTGATTAGATTCCTCAACCGGAGCCGGTACCCAACCGACTGCTGCGCCTGAGTCATAGCGCAAATCAACGTAGCTTATCCGTTTGCCGTCGGTCTGCGCCTGCTGCTGTAAAACGGGGTAAAGTTCTACAAAACGCGCCAAACGCTTCATCGTGTCGCCGCGACCAAGATTGAGCTTAATCCCATTCGTCAACGTCAGCTGCCAGGAGCGGCGAGCCGTCATTGACGCATCTTTTAACGCAAATCTGTCCTTAGCCAGCACCTGCCCCATCTCGCGAAAACCTTGTAGCACTTCGTTTTCACTGCCTTCCGGGCCAGACAACATCGGTAAACTTTGCTTGCTGACACGATCTGCAGGGACGCTGAACGAATTTCCGTCTACGTCGACCATATGCTGATCATTCCAACGCGCAATGGGCACATATTCAACCAGATGAATCTTCAATTCATCAGGCCATTGCTTTCTGACGCTCGCCTGTTTTATCCATGGCAGACGTTCAATCTGGCTCTGGATAATGTTGACGTCCTGGGTCATGAAAGTGCCAGGCGATCCCAGCGCAAGGATCGACTGACGGATATCATCGTTACGCGTGTAGTGACGCTCTCCGGTAACCACCAGTTTTGACAGCGGTAACCGTTGTGCATCTTCCATCCAGCCCAACACCATCCAGCCGCTGATAAACACGGTACACAGCACACCGAGCAGGAACAGGATCCCTGCAAGACGCGTTCCATTACTCCGTCCTGAAGAGGAATATTCTTCCTCTTCTTCGCGGTTGCGCGTGTTTAGTGCAGCCTGCGACATATCAGCCCGCCTGGTCCAGAATACGTACGACTAACTGCGAGAAGCTCATGCCCGCCTGACGCGCCGCCATCGGCACCAGGCTGTGGCTGGTCATACCCGGTGAGGTATTCGCTTCCAGCAGGTAAAATTCTCCGTCGCTGTCCTGCATCACATCGATGCGTCCCCAGCCACGGCAACCCAAAACAGTCCAGGCTTTAAGCACCAGGTCCTGTAAATCTGCTTCACGTTCTGCTTCAAGACCACTTGGGCAGAAATATTGCGTCTCATCAGAGAGATACTTCGCTTCATAATCATAGAAGGTTCCAGCGGGTTGGATACGAATTGACGGCAAAATTTCTTCGCCGAGCATCGCCACGGTAAATTCCGGACCGCTGAGCCATTTTTCAATCAGAACTTCTTCATCATGTTGAAAAGCCAGTGCTAACGCCTGAGTTAAATCACCAGCTTGCTCAACTTTGGACATACCGACGCTTGAGCCTTCACGGCTGGGTTTGACAATAACCGGCAAACCCAACTGCGCAATGCGCACATTGACGCTCTCATCAACGCCCGCTTCAAACTCGCGGCGCGTCAGCGCAACCCATGGCGCAACGGGTAAACCCGCGCCCTGCCACAGTAATTTACTGCGTAATTTGTCCATGGAAATGGCGGAGGCCATCACACCACTGCCGGTGTAAGGCAAACCGATTAAATCCAATAGCCCTTGCAGCGTACCGTCTTCACCGCCACGACCGTGTAACGCGATAAAGACTTTATGAAACCCCATCTCCTTGAGACGAGTGATGTCCGTCTCTTTAGGATCAACCGGGTGGGCGTTGACTCCCCCCTCACGCAGACCCGCCAGCACGGCGGCGCCGGAGTTCAGCGAGACGTCACGCTCAGCAGAGGTTCCGCCAAAGAGGACCGCAATCTTATCAGCCATTGCGTTCATCCTCTGAGGTTTGCGGCGTCAGTTTGATTTGCGCTAAGTTACGCGCGATTTTGCCGATATTTCCCGCGCCCTGAATCAGAATCAAATCGTTACCGGTCAGCACTGGCGCCAGAATTTCAGCCGCCTGAGCCGGATCGGAAACCAGAATCGGGTCTACCTTACCGCGTCCGCGTATCGTACGACACAAAGAACGGCTGTCCGCGCCCGGAATCGGAGTTTCACCCGCTGAATAAACATCCAGCATCAGCAGCGTATCCACCTGCGACAGCACGTTTGCGAAGTCGTCATAAAGATCGCGCGTACGTGTGTAACGGTGTGGCTGGAAAATCATCACCAAATTTTTGTCCGGCCAGCCCGCACGTGCTGCTTTAATGGTTGCATCCACTTCTGTCGGATGGTGACCATAGTCATCCACCAGCATCGCGGTACCTGCTTTGCCGTTTACCGGCTCCAGCGGGAATTCACCGAGGAAGTCAAAACGACGCCCTGTGCCCTGGAAACCTTCCAGCGCGTGTAAAATTGCCTCGTCCTCAATGCCCTCTTCAGTGGCGACAGCCACCGCAGCCGCAGCATTGAGTGCATTGTGGCGTCCCGGTGCATTCAGGGTAACGCGCAGCAATGGTTTATCCTGACGCGCCAGGGTGAAATGCCCCTGCGCACCGATTTGCGTGTAATCTTCCACCTGCACGTCCGCGTCTTCGCTGAAACCGTAAGTCGTAACCTGACGACCCACGCGCGGCAGCAATTCACGAATCACCGGATCGTCCACGCACATCACCGCACGACCATAAAACGGCAAATTGTGCAGGAAATTAATAAACGTCTGCTTTAAATTTTCGAAGTCGCCCTGGTAGGTATCCATATGATCGGCTTCGATGTTGGTGACAATCGCCACCATCGGCTGCAGATGCAGGAACGACGCATCGCTCTCATCCGCTTCAGCAATGAGATAACGGCTGTGGCCCAGACGCGCATGAACGCCCGCCGCTTTTACCAGACCACCGTTGACGAAGGTCGGATCAAGACCGGCTTCTGCATAAATACTGGAGACCATCGCCGTGGTCGTCGTTTTACCGTGGGTACCCGCAACGGCAATACCGTGACGAAAGCGCATCAGCTCAGCCAGCATCTCTGCGCGGCGAATCACCGGGATACGCGCTTCGTGCGCGGCAACAATCTCCGGGTTATCAGAGGAGATTGCGCTTGAGACCACAACAACACTCGCATCGAGTACGTTTTCAGGACGATGGTTGAAATAGATGGTCGCCCCAAGCGACGCCAACTGTTGCGTAACAGGGTTCGGCGCCAGATCGGAACCGCTGATCTGGTAACCTTCGTTCGCTAAAACTTCGGCAATACCACCCATACCTGCGCCGCCGATGCCAACGAAGTGGATGTGCCGGACGCGACGCATCTCGGGCACGATTGAACGCAGTTTCGCCAGTTGTTGTGTATTCATTCTCTAACCGCCATCGATACTTCTAAAAATTCGTGCAACGCAAAACGCGCTGCAAGGGTTAAGCCTTTGCTGCAAGGCTCACTTCATTTGCCACCCGCTCGGTCGCATCCGGAATGGCCGTCGCGCGTGCGCGTTCGGCCATCTCCAGCAGGGTCGCTCTGTTCCAGCCCGCGAGGGTGGTAGCGACGGCGTCTGCGGTAAACTGTGGCTGTTCAAAAATCTTTGCGGCACCCGCTTTCTTAAGCGGTAACGCATTCCAGTACTGCTGGCGATCTTTGTGCTGAAAAGGCACAAACACTGCTGGCAATCCTGCTGCGGCGATTTCACTCACCGTCAGTGCGCCGGAACGGCACACCACAACATCGGCCCAGGCATAGGCCGCTGCCATATCGTCAATAAATTCAGTAACTTTATGCTGAGACTGACCGGCTTCTGCATACGCCTGTTCGACCATTTGCTGCGCACCTTTTCCGCTCTGATGCCAGATCGTCACGCTATCGCCCAGTTTTGCCGCCACCTGTGGCAGGGTCTGGTTCAAAATCCGCGCGCCCTGAGAGCCGCCGACAACCAGCACCCGCACCGGGCCTTCGCGCCCGATCAGGCGTTCCTGCGGCAACGGGAGCGCCAGCACATCCACGCGCACCGGATTACCCACTACGTCTGCGTCAGGAAACGCCCCCGGGAAAGCCTGCATCACTTTGGTGGCAATTTTTGCCAGCCATTTGTTGGTCAGCCCGGCGATACCGTTCTGCTCATGGAGTACAACCGGGATCCCAAGCGACCAGGCCGCCAGCCCACCCGGGCCGGAAACATATCCGCCCATCCCCAGCACCGCATCAGGCTTAAAGCGCTTCATGATTGCACGCGCCTGACGCCAGGCATTGAAGATACGCACCGGAGCCAGCAGCTGCGCTTTGATGCCTTTGCCGCGTAAGCCTGAAATCCGAATAAAGTCGATCTCAATACCGTGCTTCGGCACCAGATCGGCTTCCATGCGATCGGCGGTTCCCAGCCAGCGCACTTGCCAGCCTTGATCCATTAAATGGTGCGCAACCGCAAGCCCCGGGAAAACATGTCCGCCGGTACCGCCTGCCATCACCATTAACCGCTTCGGTTGATTCATCGTGAACCTCGTGTAAACGCCTGGGCTTTTTCCAGACGCGTCTCATAATCTATGCGTAACAAGAACATAATCGCCGTCGACATAATCAACAGACTCGAACCACCGTAACTGATCAACGGCAACGTCAGGCCCTTCGTCGGCAGCATACCTGCTGCGGCGCCAACGTTGACCAATGCCTGGAAGCTAAACCAGATACCAATTGAGCAGGCCAGGAAACCTGAGAAGCGGTGATCGATTTCCAGCGCTTTTCGGCCAATCGACATAGCACGGAAAGCGACGAAGAATACCATTAAAAGTGCCAGTACCACACCGATATAACCCAGTTCTTCCCCAATAATGGAGAAGATGAAGTCCGTATGCGCCTCGGGCAGATACTCCAGTTTTTGAACTGAATTGCCTAAACCCTGGCCCCACACTTCACCGCGACCAAAGGCCATCAAAGACTGAGTCAGCTGATAACCGCTGCCGAACGGATCTTCCCAGGGGTTCCAGAAAGAGGTCACACGGCGGATACGATACGGCTCGGCGAGGATCAGCAGGACCACGGCCGAGATGCCCATGCCGATAATCGCGATGAACTGCCACAGCTTGGCACCCGCCAGGAACAGCATCGCCAGCGTGGTGACGAACAGCACCACCACCGTACCGAGGTCCGGCTGCGCCAGCAGAAGCACTGCCAGCACCAGAATCACACCCATCGGTTTTAAGAAGCCGCGCAGGTTATTTCGCACTTCATCAACCTTGCGCACAAGGTAGTTAGCGAGATAGCAAAATAGCGACAGCTTGGTGAATTCCGCAGGCTGAATACGCAGCGGGCCAAAGGCGATCCAGCGCGATGCACCGTTAACGGAGCTACCCACCACCAGCACGATCAACAGCATAATAATGGAGGCGATCAGCATCGCGGTACTGTGGCGCTGCCAGAACTCCATTGGCAGACGCAGCGTAATCAACGCCAGGCAGAATGCCAGGATGATGTACAAACCGTCACGCTTGGCGAACAGGAAAGGATCGTTCGCCAGACGCTGCCCAACGGGCATTGAAGCCGAGGTCACCATGATAAAACCGACGGCCGCCAGACCCAGCGTGAACCACAGGAGCGCACGGTCGTACATGACCAGGCTATCGGAATCTTTCGTCCGCGAGCCCATCACCCAGCCTTTCAGCGCCGCAAACAGCCAGCCCAGGATTCGGGACCCCGGCATGCGCGGCATTCTCAGGCGAGGGAGAGATAAACGCATCAGCCTAACTCCCTCGCGAGGCGGGTAAACAGATCACCACGCTGTTCGAAATTCTTAAACTGGTCGAGGCTGGCACATGCCGGAGAGAGCAGCACCATATCACCCGGTTTAACCTGAGGCGCGATGAGGCGGATAGCCTGTTCCATCGTTTCAGTTTGTTCAGCAATTTCCGGGCGCAGCTCCGCCAGCTCAGCGCCGTCACGGCCAAAGCAGTACAGGCGGATGTTATCGCTCATCAGATACGGTTTCAGGGACGAGAAATCCGCCGATTTTCCATCGCCGCCCAGCAACAGATACAGCGTGCCATCGACGCGTAATCCTTTCAGTGCAGCTTCGGTGCTGCCCACATTGGTTGCTTTTGAGTCGTTAATCCAGCGCACGCCGTTGTGCTCCAGCGCCAGCTGGAAACGGTGCGCCAGACCGGTAAAGGTTGTCAGCGCTTTGAGGCTGGAGGCACGCGGTAAACCTGCGGCATCAGCCAGCGCCAGCGCCGCGAGCGCGTTGGTGTAGTTGTGCTGCCCGGAAAGGGTCATCTCTTTCACATTCAACACTTTTTCGCCCTTCACACGCAGCCAGGTTTCGCCCTGCTGGTGATTCAGGTGATAGTCACCCATATTCACGCCAAAGCTGATGCAACGTTCGTCCGCACCACGCACCGGCATGGTCAGCGCATCGTCCGCGTTCACCACACAGACTTTCGCATTTTCATAGACGCGCAGTTTGGCCGCGCGGTACTGCTGCAGGCCAAACGGATAGCGATCCATATGATCTTCAGTCACGTTGAGGATCGTGGCTGCCACGGCCTGCAGACTAGAGGTGGTTTCCAGCTGGAAGCTGGACAGTTCAAGCACATACAGCTCGCGAGCCGGATCGAGCAGCATCAGTGCAGGCAGGCCAATATTGCCGCCGACGCCGACGTTAACGCCCGCCGCTTTCGCCATATCGCCGACCAGCGTCGTAACCGTACTTTTGCCGTTAGAGCCGGTAATCGCCACAATCGGCGCCTGGGCTTCACGGCAAAACAGTTCAATATCGCCGACAATTTCAACGCCCGCATCTGCTGCCGCGCTTAATGACGGATGCGCCAACGCCATCCCAGGGCTGGCGACAATCAGATCGGCATCGAGCAGCCAGGTATCATTCAGACCACCAAGGTGGCGTTCAACCTGTTCTGGCAGCTTGTCCAGACCAGGCGGAGAAACACGCGTATCCATCACACGCGGCGTAACGCCGCGCCCGAGGAAAAAGTCCACGCAGGAAAGGCCCGTTAGGCCTAACCCGATGATAACGACTTTTTTACCCTGGTAATCTGCCATGATTAACGTACCTTCAGCGTGGCCAGGCCAATCAGGACCAGCATCAGCGAAATAATCCAGAAGCGCACAATCACGCGCGGTTCCGGCCAGCCTTTCAGTTCATAGTGGTGGTGAATCGGCGCCATACGGAAGATGCGCTGACCGCGCAGCTTGAAGGAGCCGACCTGCAAAATTACCGAGAGGGTTTCAACCACAAACACGCCGCCCATAATCACCAGCAGGAACTCCTGACGCAGCAGTACGGCGATAATGCCGAGCGCGCCGCCCAGGGCCAGCGAACCGACGTCGCCCATAAAAACCTGCGCCGGATAGGTGTTGAACCATAAGAAACCGAGGCCCGCGCCGACAATTGCCGTGCAGACAATCACCAACTCACCGGCGTGGCGCAGATAAGGAATGTGCAGGTAGCTGGCAAAGTTCATGTTACCGCTCGCCCATGCCACCAGCGCAAAACCACCGGCGACAAACACGGTTGGCATAATCGCCAGGCCATCGAGACCGTCAGTCAGGTTAACGGCGTTCCCCGTTCCGACAATCACGAAGTAGGCCAGCAGGATGTAGAACAGGCCCAGCTGCGGCATCACATCTTTAAAGAACGGCACCACCAGCTCAGTCGCCGGCGTGTCTTTCCCTGCCAGATAGAGCGCAAATGCCACGCCGAGGGCAATGACCGACATCCAGAAGTATTTCCAGCGAGCAATCAGGCCCTTGGTGTCTTTGCGCACTACTTTGCGATAGTCATCGACAAAACCGATAATGCCGTAGCCGATAAGAACGGTCAGCACGCACCAGACGTAAGGGTTTGACGGGTAAGCCCAAAGCAGAACAGAAACGACAATCGCGGTGAGGATCATGATCCCACCCATAGTCGGCGTGCCGCGTTTGCTGAAGTGCGATTCCGGACCGTCGTTACGCACGACCTGGCCAAAGGAGAGTTTTTGCAGACGGGCGATCATGCGCGGGCCCATCCACAAAGAGATGAACAGCGCGGTCAGCAGGCTGACGATGGCGCGAAACGTCAGATAGGAAAAGACGTTAAAGCCTGAATAATATTTGACCAAATGTTCGGCCAGCCAAACTAACATGTTCCGTTCTCCTGTAATGCGTGCACGACCTCTTCCATGGCGGCACTACGTGAACCTTTCACTAAAACCGTCACAATTTGGTGTTCTTTAACAAGCGTTTTAAGGCGCTCAATCAGCGCTGTTTTTTCTGCGAAATGCTCACCGACACCGCTCGCCTGGCTAATTGCCTGGCTCAGCGTCCCAGCGCTCAACACCCGATCGATGCCAGACGCTTTTGCCGCTTCACCGACCTGGATGTGACAGGCTTCGCTTTCAATACCAAGCTCAGCCATGTCGCCCACCACCATCACGCGGTAGCCGGGCATTTCTGCCAACACCTGCACAGCGGCAGTCATGGAACCGACGTTAGCGTTGTAAGAGTCATCCAGCAGCAGTTTGTTTTCTGCGAGCTGAACCGGGAACAGACGCCCCGGCACCGCTTTCAGATTCGCAAGACCCGCTTTGATCGCCTCATGCGTGGCCCCCACCGCCATCGACAGCGCGGCAGCCGCCAGTGCGTTGGCGATGTTGTGGCGTCCCGGCAGTGGCAGTAAAACGTCCACGCCACCCGTCGGGGTCTGCAGCGTAAATTCAGTCCCGTGAGAGGTCACGTGGATGTTGGTCGCGGTGAAATCGCTGTTGGCCGCATTTGGCGAGAAACGCCAGGTTTTGCGAGAACCAATCACGCTTTTCCAGTTCAGCCAGTCGTTGTTATCGGCATTCATAATGGCGATGCCGTCTTTCGGCAGACCGGTGTAGATCTCACCTTTGGCTTTTGCCACGCCTTCCAGCGAGCCAAAGCCTTCAAGATGTGCGGCGGCGAGGTTATTCACTAACGCCGCTTCAGGACGCGTCAGGCTGACGGTCCATGCAATCTCGCCCTGGTGGTTGGCGCCTAATTCGATCACGGCGTAATCGTATTCTTTCGTCAGACGCAGGAGCGTCATCGGTACGCCGATATCATTGTTCAGATTGCCTGCGGTGTAGAGCGTATTGCCGCACTGGCTCAGAATGGCCGCCGTCATCTCTTTTACAGAGGTTTTACCGGAAGAGCCGGTCAGTGCCACAACGCGTGCCGGAACCTGCTGACGCACCCAGGCCGCCAGCTCGCCAAACGCCAGACGGGTGTCTTTCACCACAATCTGCGGCAGGTCGATATCCAACTTACGGCTGACCAGCAGGGCGCCGGCCCCGTTTTCTTTCGCCTGATCGGCAAAATCATGGGCGTCGAAGCGCTCGCCTTTTAGCGCCACAAACAGACAGCCCGCAGTGATTTTGCGGGTGTCGGTAGTTACGGCATCAATAGTCAGATCCTGGCCCAGCAGCTCGCCCTTGAGTAAAGAAGCAGCCTGGCTTAGCGTTAAGCTAATCATGCCACCACTCCCAGCAGGCGTGCCGCTGTGACGCGATCCGAGTAATCCAGGCGACGTGCGCCGACGATCTGGTAATCTTCGTGGCCTTTACCGGCCAGCAGCACAACGTCGTTTTCTTTAGCCTGCATGATGGTATTCGTCACCGCTTCAGCACGGCCTTCCATCACACGAGCACGCCCGGCATCGAGCATACCCGCGAGAATATCGTTGATAATCGCGCGCGGCTCTTCGGTACGCGGGTTGTCATCTGTCACCACCGGAATATCCGCGAACTGCTCGGCAATCGCCCCCATCAGTGGACGCTTACCTTTGTCTCGATCGCCGCCACAGCCAAACACGCACCACAGTTTACCGGTGCAGTGCAGACGGGCCGCCTGCAGCGCTTTTTCTAGCGCATCCGGGGTGTGAGCGTAATCGACGACAACCGTGGGTTTGCCCGGTGCGCTAAACACTTCCATGCGGCCACAAACGGGTTGCAGACGCGCGGCGGTTTTCAGCAGATCGGCCAGCGGATAACCCAGCGCCAGCAGCGTCGCCAGCGCCAGCAGCAGATTGCTGACGTTAAACGCGCCCATCAGGCGGCTTTCGATTTCGCCTTCGCCCCAGGTGGAGTCAAAGCGAATCGTTGCGCCGCTATCGTGATACTTCACGTCCGTCGCTTTCAGCCAGCGGCCATGACAGTTCGGATTAATGTGGTCTTCCATCGACACAGCCACCGCATCCGGCAGCTTAGCCAGCCAGCGGCGGCCCACTTCATCGTCAGCGTTAACAATCGCCTGGCCGCAGTGGTGCGTGGAATAAAGCAGCCATTTCGCGGCTTCGTAGCTTTCCATGTCGCCGTGATAATCGAGGTGATCGCGGCTCAGGTTGGTAAAGACCGATGCCGCAAATTTCAGGGCGGCCACGCGGTGCTGGACCAGACCGTGAGAAGAGACTTCCATCGCAGCAAAGGTCGCGCCCTGCCCTGCCAGACCGGCAAGTACATGCTGCACGTCTACTGCAGAACCGGTGGTGTTTTCCGTCGGGTTTACTTTACCCAACAGACCGTTGCCGACGGTGCCCATCACTGCACTGGTTTCACCCAGCAGCTCGGCCCACTGCGCCATCAGCTGCGTGGTGGTGGTTTTACCGTTGGTGCCCGTGACGCCAACCAGACGCAGCCGATCGGACGGCTCATCATAAAAACGTCCCGCAAGGGCCGAGAGACGCTCGTTTAACTGGCTGAGATAGATGACCGGTACGCCGTGCATTTCACGGACTTCGCCGTCGGTTGCCTCATCTTTTGCCTCAGCAATAATGGCAGCTACACCTTGCGCTATCGCCTGCGGGATATACCGACGCCCGTCCGCCTGATGACCGACTACTGCTACAAAAAGATCGCCCGACGCAGCCATACGGCTGTCGAGTACCATCTCCCGCAGTTCTCGCGCGGGCAGCGTTTGCACCCACGGAGCAAGAAGGTCGCGCAAATTACGATCTGCCACCTGTTCCCTCGCCTTGATTAGTTACAAATTCATTTTTATCGCCCGTGGCCAGCGCATCAGGCTCGATGTTCATGGTGCGTAACACACCGCCCATGATGGCACCGAACACTGGCGCGGAGACGGCGCCGCCGTAGTATTTACCCGCCTGTGGATCGTTAATGACGACCACCAGCGCAAAACGCGGATTGCTGGCAGGCGCGACGCCTGCGGTGTAAGCAATGTATTTGTTGATGTAGCGGCCGTCCGGCCCCACTTTTTTCGCGGTACCGGTTTTAATCGCGATACGATAGCCCTTGATGGCGGCTTTTACGCCACCGCCGCCCGGCAGGGCGACGCTCTCCATCATGTGCACGACGGTACGCACGGTGGCTTCCGGGAAGATACGCTCGCCGGGAACCGGTGGATCAACTTTGGTAATCGACAGCGGTCGATAGACCCCGTAGCTGCCAATCGTTGCGTAGACTCGCGCTAACTGTAACGGCGTTACCATTAGCCCGTAGCCGAAAGAGAAGGTGGCCCTCTCTATGTCAGACCACCGTTGTTTTTGAGGATATAAGCCACTGCGTTCTCCGACCAACCCCAAATTGGTCGCCTTTCCTAGCCCAAAACGTGAGTAAGTCTCTACTAACGCTGAGGACGGCATCGCTAACGCCAGCTTTGAAACACCGACGTTACTCGACTTCTGCAAAACCCCGGTCAGGGTCAATTCGCTGTAACGCGCCACGTCTTTGATTTCGTGACCGTTAATTCGGTAAGGGATCGTATTCAGAACGGTATTTTCGTTGACGATGCCACGCTGAAGCGCAGTCATCACCACCATCGGTTTGACGGTCGAACCAGGCTCGAAGACGTCAGTGATGGTACGGTTACGCATCACATCTTTTTGCGTCCCCGTCAGGTTATTTGGGTTATAGGACGGGCTGTTGGCCATCGCCAGCACTTCACCGGTGCTGACATCCACCAGCACGGCGCTGCCGGATTCGGCTTTGTTGAACGCCACAGCGTTGTTCAGCTCGCGGTAAACCAGCGCCTGCAGACGTTCATCGATACTCAGGGCCAGGTTGTGCGCGGCCTGGCTGTCGGTTGAGGAGATATCCTCAATCACGCGGCCATAGCGATCTTTACGCACCACGCGCTCACCCGGCTGACCCGTTAGCCATTTATCAAAGCTCTTTTCGACCCCTTCGATCCCCTGGCTATCAACGTTGGTGAAGCCAATGAGGTGAGCGGTCACTTCTCCCGACGGGTAATAACGGCGTGATTCTTCGCGCAGATGGATGCCCGGCAGTTTCAGTTTTTTGATGTAATCGGCCATATCAGGGTTCACCTGACGCGCCAGATAGATAAAGCGCCCTTTCGGGTTTGCGTTAACGCGGGCCGCCATCTGATCGAGCGGCATTTTCAGCGCATCGGCGAGCGCCTTCCAGCGGTTGTCGAGGGTGACCCCTCCAGCGTCATGCAGCTCTTTCGGATCGGCCCAGATCGCTTTCACCGGCACACTCACCGCCAGCGGGCGACCAGAACGGTCAGTGATCAGCCCGCGCGAAGTGGAGACCTCCTGCACGCGCAGGGATCGCATGTCGCCCTGACGCACCAGCATGTCCGGTGCAATGATCTGCAACCACGCCGCACGGCCCAGCAGGAACACCAGCGCCAGTAAAATACAGCCACAAAGCAACGCAAAACGCCAACTCACAAAGTTGGCCTGTTCTTCCTGACGTTTCGGTTTTTGCGTTTTCGCCGCTGCTCTCATGCGTCGCGTGTTCCCTTATTTTTGTACTACAATATTTTCCTGCGAAGGATCAACATGCTGCAGCTGCAGCTTTTCCGTTGCGATCCGTTCAACCCGGCTGTGATCGCCGAGCGCGTTTTCTTCAAGAATCAGGTTTCGCCATTCGATATCCAGCGCATCGCGTTCCAGCACCATCTGCTCGCGTTGCGCGGTCAATAAACGGGTATGGTGCGCGGTGGTCACCACCGTCACAGCCGTCACAATGATGCAAATGAACAGGCAGAGTGGCAGCTTCCCAAACCGCAAGAGATCGTCGCCGATCACGCCAGGCAAGGCATGGCGCTCGTTGCTTCCTAACGATCCTTTAACCTTGCTTAAGGTCTCTGTCACTCTGCTGATCATGCGTTCGTCCTCTCTGCAATGCGCAGCACTGAACTACGGGCACGTGGATTCTCTGCCACCTCTTCTTCGCCCGGCATCAACTTGCCTACTACTCGCAACTGACGGCCACCCAGCTTCCTGAGTTGCTCTTCCGTCATCGGCAGTCCAGCGGGCACCTGAGGACCGCGGCTTTGTTCACGCATAAAGCGCTTCACAATACGGTCTTCCAGCGAGTGGAAGCTGATGATGGATAGCCGCCCACCTGGGGCCAGCACGCCGAGCGAGCTTTTTAGCGCCTGCTCTATCTCCTCCAGTTCACTGTTTACCCAGATGCGCACCGCCTGGAAGGTACGGGTCGCGGGATGTTTGAATTTGTCTTTGACCGGCGTTGCCGCGGTCACAACTTCTGCCAGCTCTTTGGTACGCGTCATCGGCTCGATGCGGTTACGCTCCACGATGCCGCGGGCGATACGCTTGCCGAAACGCTCTTCGCCGAAGGTTTTGATCACCCAGGCGATGTCAGCTTCGTCAGCCGTTTGCAGCCATTCTGCCGCAGACTGACCGCGAGTCGGGTCCATACGCATATCCAGCGGCCCGTCACGCATAAAGGAAAAACCGCGTTCTGCATCATCAAGCTGTGGTGAAGAGACGCCAAGATCGAGAAGAATGCCGTCGATCTTGCCCGTCAGGCCGCGCTCGGCGACATAGTCCGCCAACGCAGAGAAAGGTCCATGGACGATGGAAAAGCGTGGATCATCGATGGTCTTCGCCACGGCAATTGCCTGCGGATCGCGATCGATTGCCAGTAAGCGGCCTTCCGCTCCCAGTTGGGAGAGGATCAGACGCGAGTGACCACCGCGACCAAAGGTTCCATCGATATAGATGCCATCAGGACGAATATTCAGGCCGTTAACAGCCTCATCCAGTAGCACCGTTGTATGTTTATAATTTTCCATCATATTTATAGAGACAAGTCCTGCAATCGATCCGACAACACTGCGGATTCAGACTGCTCAGCGTCGATATCTTCCTTGACCTGTTGATACCAGGTCGTTTCATCCCACAGTTCAAACTTATTGAACTGCCCGACCAGCATCACTTCTTTTGTCAGACCCGCATGCTGGCGCAACACAGGCGCTATCAATAATCGCCCTGCGTTATCCATCTGACATTCACTGGCATGTCCCAATAACAACCGCTGTACGCGGCGTTCCTGCGGATTCATGCTCGACAGTCGCGACAGCTTTTGCTCAATAATTTCCCATTCGGGCAAGGTGTAAAGCAGCAGGCAGGGGTGGTTGATGTCAATGGTGCAAACCATTTGACCAGACGCGTTTTCGATCAGCTGATCGCGATATCGGGTTGGTACCGATAAACGCCCTTTGCTGTCGAGATTGACCAACGCCGCCCCACGGAACATGCCAGCCTCACCCCTTATCACCACTTTAACCCACAAATTCCCACATAAAGGAGTTTACGGAGCGAAGGAAAAGCTTGTCAAGCCAGGACTACCGCGATACAGGACGGAAAGCCCCCTATTTACGGACATAACCCAACTTGATTAATTACTGCACAACTGGCGAGGCAAAATTAACGTCATGAATATTTGTAAGAAAAAAAACAGATATGCATTCGAATGTTAAAAATCACTCCATACCACCACGGGCAAATATAAAGTGTCAGTTTGCGACGCGGGCGGCATTTTAAGACATTACGCACGGGGATAACAGCGCCAGATTCACCGGAGAAGCGTGAATACACAAGACCTGGCACGCAGGTGGGCATCAAAGAAGAAAAAATGGCTGATAATTCAGCATGAGAGGAGGCTTTGTAACAAAACAATACAAAAAAGAGTGCTTACTGTTGCCGAAATAACCTTAAAAAGCCTCCGATGAATGCGATATGAATTAATAAGAATAGCAGGCTATGAATCTTAGAGAATTATCCTAATTTTAGTCCGGATATTATTTGCCGTGATAATGAGAAACAATCAGGGCAGTTGACCTGCCCTAAAATGATAATTAACGACGATTCAATACACCGCGTCGATAGAGATTACGTTTGATACGCGTCAGCCCTGGTTTTGGCTTGCGCGGTTCATCCAGACTCGCCAGCACAATCTCCAGTACGCGCTCAGCCACGTCACGATGACGCTGGGCTACGGCCAGCACCGGACACTGCAGGAAATCGAGCAGTTCGTTATCCCCAAAGGTCGCAATAGCCAGCTCAGAAGGGAGTTTCCCTTCGCGGCGCAGCGTCACGTCCATCACGCCCTGTAACAGCGCGAAAGAGGTAGTGAACAACGCCTGAGGCATCGGGTGCGTCTCGAGCCATTTCTCAAACAGCTGCGCCGCGGCTTCGCGCTCGTAGCTGTTAGCGTAGAGATAGTGCACTTCACGCGGATCGTCTTTCCAGGCAGTACGGAACCCCTGCTCGCGCAGGAAGCTGACGGACAGCTCCGGCAATGCGCCAAGATAGAGCACGGTTTCTGCCGGGAAGGTACGCAGCTCGGCGGCCAGCATCTCGGCATCATCCTGATCGGCGCCCACGACGCTGGTGAAGTGCTCGCGATCCAGCGCACGATCCAGCGCGACGATCGGGAACGAGCCATTCGCCCAGCGCTGATAGAAGGGGTGCTCTGGTGGCAGAGAGGTGGAAACAATGATCGCGTCGACCTGGCGCTGGAGCAGATGCTCAATGCAGCGCATCTCGTTATCGGGTTGATCTTCCGAGCAGGCGATCAGCAGCTGATAGCCACGCTGGCGCGCCTGACGTTCGAGATAGTTCGCAATACGGGTGTAGCTGGTGTTTTCCAGATCCGGAATAACCAGACCAATAGATCGGGTGCGCCCGGCACGTAGCCCGGCCGCGACAGCATTCGGATGGTAGTTATGCTCACGAACCACCGCCATGACTTTTTCAACGGTTTTGTCGCTAACACGGTACTGCTTTGCTTTACCGTTAATCACATAGCTCGCCGTAGTTCGTGACACGCCGGCTAGCCGGGCGATTTCATCCAGTTTCACAATTGCCCCTTAAACGAAATAAAAGAGTCCATGGCCTTGTCAGGTTTATGGTTATATCTTTTAACATCTAAACGCAGAATAGTCGTTGCGGCAACCGCTTTTCTCTTCCTTAGGGTCCGTTTAGGCAAAAAAAACCCGGCTTTGCAGACCGGGTCGAAAGAGGCGAACTTTTTTGACGACTAACGCATAATTTTATCGCCGCGAGACAAGCCCACGACACCCGAGCGCGCCACCTCAACAATTTTGGCGACATCACGCACGGAGGCCAGAAACGCATCGAGTTTATCGCTGGTTCCGGCAAGCTGAACAGTATAGATAGAAGGCGTCACGTCGATGATCTGCCCACGGAAAATATCCGCGTTGCGTTTGACCTCCTCGCGTCCGTATCCGCTGGCCTGAATTTTGACCAACATCACTTCGCGCTCAACGTACGCCCCCTGCCCTAATTCACTCACTCGCAGCACATCCACTAATTTATGCAGCTGCTTTTCAATTTGCTCAAGGACTTTCGCATCACCAACGGTCTGAATGGTCATCCGCGACAGCGTCGGATCGTCCGTCGGTGCCACGGTCAGGCTTTCAATGTTGTAACCGCGCTGGGCGAAAAGCCCAATGACGCGCGATAACGCGCCCGATTCGTTTTCCAGAAGAACAGATAATATCCGGCGCATCAGGTTCTCTCCGTTTTGCTCAACCACATTTCATCCATACCGCCGCCGCGAATATGCATTGGGTAGACGTGCTCCGTCCCATCGACAATCACATCCACAAAGACCAGGCGGTTGTTCCTGACGTGCTCCAGCGCTTCGCCAAGCTTCGCTTCCAGTTCATTCGGATCGCTGACACGCATGCCGACGTGGCCATAGGCCTCCGCCACGCGCACAAAGTCCGGCAGCGATTTCATGTACGACTGGGAGTGACGACCGGAATAGATCATGTCCTGCCACTGCTTCACCATGCCCAGGTAGCCGTTATTCAGATTCAGGACCAGCACCGGGAGATCGTACTGCAAGGCGGTAGAAAGCTCCTGAATGTTCATCTGGATACTGCCATCGCCGGTCACGCATACGACGATCTCATCCGGGAGCGCCAGTTTGACGCCCAATGCAGCAGGCAGCCCAAACCCCATGGTGCCCAGACCGCCGGAATTTATCCAGTGGCGCGGTTTATCAAACGGGTAGTAGAGGGCGGCAAACATCTGATGCTGGCCTACATCCGAGGTGACGTAGGCATCCCCTTTTGTCAGTCGCCAGATCGTTTCGATCACCGCCTGCGGCTTAATGTGTTCGCTTTGCGTGTCATATTTCAGGCATTGACGTCCACGCCACTGCTCAATCTGCTGCCACCAGTCGCGAATGTCATCCAGCGGCTGCGCGGCAGGCTCTTGCGCCAGCAGATCCAGCATCTGTTCCAGCACCTGCAGCGCATCGCCGACAATCGGCACATCGGCAGGCACCGTTTTGGAAATAGAGGTCGGGTCGATATCAATGTGCAGCACCGTCGCATTCGGACAGTATTTCGCCAGATTGTTGGTGGTGCGATCGTCAAAGCGCACGCCGACGGCAAAAATCACATCGGAATTGTGCATGGTCATATTGGCTTCATAGGTGCCATGCATACCCAACATACCCAGCGCCTGAAGATGCGTGGCCGGAAAAGCACCCAGCCCCATCAACGATGAAGCCACAGGCAAGTTTAATTTTTCGATTAATTCGCGCAGCTGCGTGTGACAGTGGGCATTCACAGCACCACCGCCGACATAGACCACCGGTTTTTTCGCCGCAATCAGCGTTTGCAGCGCGCGTTTGATTTGGCCTTTATGCCCCTGGGTCGTTGGATTATAGGAGCGCATGCTCACGGAATCGGGCCAGACGTAAGGCAGTTTATTGGCCGGATTCAAAATATCTTTTGGTAGATCGACCACCACCGGGCCAGGACGCCCGCTGGCCGCCAGCCAGAAGGCTTTTTTCAGCACCCCTGGAATGTCTTCCGTTTGTTTAACCAAGAAGCTGTGCTTCACCACCGGGCGGGAGATCCCCACCATGTCACACTCCTGAAAGGCGTCGTAACCAATCAGCGAGGTGGCAACCTGTCCGGATAAAATGACCAGTGGGATGGAATCCATGTAGGCGGTGGCAATGCCGGTAATGGCGTTGGTTGCCCCAGGCCCTGAGGTGACGAGCACCACGCCCACCTCGCCGGTGGCGCGTGCCAGACCATCAGCCATATGCACAGCGGCTTGCTCATGACGCACCAGCACATGATCGATACCGCCGACGGTGTGTAACGCATCGTAAATATCGAGGACCGCGCCTCCGGGATAACCGAATACTTGCTTGACGCCCTGATCGATAAGTGACCGGACGACCATTTCGGCGCCAGACAACATCTCCATGGTTTGCCTCCAGGCTTCTTGTTATAGACGAACAGAGGAATTCATTTCCTCGCCGTCTTGCTTTCCAGGGTTTCCCCTGTCTTTCATTTTTGCAGAGTGACCTTCACCTTAACCGCTCCCCATGAGGCAGGCAATCAGCAAACGGAGGCGCGAAAAGAGGCGTAAAAGCAGAATACACAGGCATTATGACAAGATATGGTGAATTCCACTGGAATAGACTTTTGTGATGATGGTTCATCGCTTAAATAGGCGGGGAATCAGTAATTCATCTATTTTTGCATGGAAAAAAGCGAAAGGAAAAATTCAATTCAGAATAAAATACTACCCATTAAAAAAATAACAGGATAAACCGGATGCATTGCACCGATTTATCCTGATGGGGATTAGCGCCGACAAACACTGACTAACAGCTCTTCCATCCACTGATGGCCTTTATCTCGCCCGGCCGCTTCGTGCCACGAAAGATAACACGTTCGGCTATTGAGCTTCAGCGGCAGCGATAATATTTGCAGATTAAGCTGGGCAGAGAATTCTTCCGCCAGCCAGCGCGGAGCAATAGCAACAAGTTGAGTCTGCGAAACAATATTTAATACGCTCACCATGGCCATCCCCTGATACGCCACGCAGGCTTGTTTATCCGGTGTGTCATACCACGGCTGGCTAAATGAAGCATATCTGTCGAGTGCCACAACCGCGTGCTGCTCATTATAAACATCATTTTCCAGTAATGGCCCGTTGATGCGCGGGTGAGATTTACTGGCGACTAACACCATTTCATCGTTAAACAGCGGCACACAAGAAAACTCCGGACGGCGAAACTCTTCGTAACCCAGAACAAATTCCGTTTCCTGATAGCGTAACTGATGTTCAGTATTGTGGTTTAAGGAGGACTTAAATATGAGATGAATATTTGGGGCTATTTCTTCCACTTTATTATAGATAACGGAAGTCAGGTAATTATCCAGCGGACTGCACACGCAGAGATGAAAAACGCGCTCGCTACTTAAAGGTTCGAAACCGGACCCCGGCAGCTCATTCTGCACCAGTTGCAACGCCTGGCGAACAGACGCAAAAAGCTGATAAGCCCTTGCCGTAGGCTGGATGCCGCGGCCATATCGCACGAATAGCTCGTCGTTAAACATTATCTTCAGCCTGGCGACGGCATTACTCACTGCAGGCTGGGACATTCCCAACGCCTGTGCGGCTCTGGTAATATTTTGTTCCTGCATAACAGCATCAAAAACGGTTAATAAGTTAAGATCCACCGTACGTAGCTGAGGCCTGTTTGCTTCAATGGCGTGAGGCCGTTCATTTGTTTTTTCTAACATATCTAACTCCACTGTCACGCTAAACTCCCTTTGACTTGGCGCAATAATAACTTTTAAAAATATTATTTATCATGCAGATAAAACCAGACAAAGAGAAAAGTTTAAAATTCGGAATATATAAACACTCACGCCAAATAACAGGTGCAGGTATACACAAGCTCAAGCGTTAAAAATTTAAAAGTAATAACTAAAACATTAGGAATGGAATGAAACCATAAATCCAATGAATAAACAACAAGCCTACAGGTAAACAATTATTTAAGTTTTCTTAAACTAATCCATCCTATCAACGATTGTCCGTTAACATGTCATTATCATTGCTTGATCTTCATTCACCATTACCGCAACCAGACAGAATCCAACCTAATGATTTCAATGGATTTAATAACCACGCCCTTTAAATTTCAGAAAATAATTAATTGAAACCAATTATATTAAATTTATTCCGGAAACGGTTTTAAAGTCCAAAATTAGACAATTTAAATAACGCCGTAGGGAAAACCTAGCACAATACGCTAAAGAACCAGGACCACAGTTATCATGGATCGCGGACGTTTTTCGCCTCAGGGGTTGACTTGATTCCGCATATCCAGTACCACTAAAAGCATAACGCATTCATCTGGAGCCTGATTCATGATTCGTACCGTTCGTTTCCTCAGCCTACTACTACTAAACGCATCCACTGTGCGCGGTAGGCTGGCGGGCGAAATTCAACGTTGAATCGTCTCCGGTAAACAAAAAACCCGCGCCATTGCGCGGGTTTTTTTATGCTCGTAGCAAGGCGCCCCAGGACAGACAAGGACCAAACCCATGAGCCAGCAAGTCGTTATTTTCGATACAACTTTACGTGACGGTGAACAGGCGTTACAGGCAAGCCTGAGTGTGAAAGAGAAACTGCAGATTGCGCTGGCCCTGGAACGTATGGGTGTCGACGTAATGGAAGTGGGCTTCCCGGTCTCTTCACCGGGTGACTTTGAATCCGTCCAGACCATTGCGCGCACCATCAAAAACAGCCGCGTGTGTGGTCTGGCCCGCTGCGTCGAGAAAGATATCGACGTGGCCGCCGAATCCTTGAAAGTGGCTGAAGCCTTCCGAATTCACACCTTTATTGCCACCTCCCCGATGCACATCGCAACCAAACTGCGTAGCACCCTGGATGAAGTGATCGAACGCGCGGTGTACATGGTGAAACGCGCCCGTAACTACACTGACGATGTCGAATTCTCCTGTGAAGATGCTGGCCGCACGCCGATTGCCGATCTGGCCCGCGTAGTAGAAGCCGCGATTAACGCGGGTGCCACTACTATCAACATCCCGGACACCGTCGGTTACACCATGCCGTTCGAGTTCTCCAACATCATCACCGGCCTGTATGAACACGTGCCGAACATTGATAAAGCCATTATTTCTGTCCATACCCACGACGATTTGGGCCTGGCCGTGGGCAACGCCATTGCCGCAGTCCACGCCGGGGCTCGCCAGGTGGAAGGCGCCATGAACGGCATCGGTGAACGTGCCGGTAACTGTTCACTGGAAGAGGTGATCATGGCGATCAAAGTGCGCAAAGACATCATGAATGTGCAGACCCGCATTAATCACAACGAAATCTGGCGCACCAGCCAGACCGTCAGCCAGATTTGCAACATGCCTATCCCGGCGAACAAAGCGATTGTCGGCACCGGCGCCTTCGCCCACTCCTCAGGTATTCATCAGGACGGCGTGCTGAAGAACCGTGAAAACTACGAAATCATGACCCCGGAATCCATCGGTCTGAATCAGGTGCAGTTAAATCTGACCTCCCGCTCTGGCCGTGCGGCGGTGAAACACCGCATGGAAGAGATGGGTTACAAGGAAAGCGACTACAACATGGATCACCTGTACGACGCGTTCCTGAAACTGGCCGATAAAAAAGGCCAGGTCTTCGACTACGACCTGGAAGCATTAGCCTTCATTAATAAACAGCAGGAAGAGCCAGAGCACTTCCGTCTGGACTACTTCAGCGTGCAGTCCGGCTCCAGCGATATCGCGACCGCCTCGGTCAAACTGGCCTGCGGCGATGAAGTTAAAGCCGAAGCCGCCAACGGTAACGGCCCGGTAGATGCGATTTATCAGGCGATCAACCGCATCACCGACTACAACATCGAGCTGGTCAAATATGATTTGAGCGCCAAAGGTCACGGCAAAGATGCGCTGGGTCAGGTCGATATTGTTGTCACTTATAACGGCCGTCGTTTCCACGGCGTTGGCCTGGCGACAGATATCGTCGAATCCTCAGCCAAAGCCATGGTGCACGTCCTGAACAACATCTGGCGCGCCGCAGAAGTCGAGAAAGAGTTACAACGCAAAGCTCAGAATAAAGAGAACAATAAGGAAACCGTGTAATGTCGAAGAATTACCATATTGCTGTGTTGCCGGGCGATGGCATTGGCCCGGAAGTGATGACACAAGCCCTGAAAGTCCTGGAAGCAATCCGCGCCCGTTTCGCGATGAAAATCACCACCAGCCACTACGATGTGGGCGGTATTGCGATTGATAACCACGGCACCCCGCTGCCGAAAGCCACCGTTGAAGGCTGCGAAAACGCCGATGCGGTCCTGTTTGGCTCCGTCGGCGGCCCGAAATGGGAACATCTGCCACCCGCAGAGCAACCTGAACGCGGCGCGCTGCTGCCGTTGCGTAAGCATTTCAAACTGTTCAGCAACCTGCGTCCGGCGAAGCTGTATCAGGGGCTGGAAGAGTTTTGCCCGCTGCGTGCCGACATTGCCGCCAACGGCTTCGACATTCTGTGCGTGCGTGAATTAACCGGCGGGATCTACTTCGGCCAGCCGAAGGGCCGCGAAGGCAGCGGTCAGCACGAGAAAGCATTCGATACCGAGGTTTATCACCGTTTTGAAATCGAACGTATTGCCCGCATCGCGTTTGAATCTGCGCGCAAACGTCGTCACAAAGTGACCTCTATTGATAAAGCCAACGTCCTGCAATCCTCGATTCTGTGGCGCGAAATCGTCAACGAGATCGCCAAAGAGTACCCGGACGTTGAGCTGGCACACATGTACATCGACAACGCCACCATGCAGCTGATCAAAGACCCGTCGCAGTTCGACGTGCTGCTGTGTTCCAACCTGTTCGGCGATATTTTGTCCGATGAATGCGCGATGATCACCGGCTCCATGGGCATGCTGCCCTCCGCCAGCCTGAACGAAGAGGGCTTTGGCCTGTATGAGCCTGCGGGCGGTTCCGCGCCGGATATCGCCGGTAAAAATATTGCGAACCCGATTGCACAGATCCTCTCCCTGGCCCTGCTGCTGCGCTACAGCCTGGACGCGAACGACGCGGCCGATGCAATCGAAAGCGCCATTAACCGCGCATTAGAAGAAGGTATCCGCACGGGCGATTTAGCGCGCGGCGCGGCGGCCGTCAGTACCGATGAAATGGGCGATATCATTGCCCGCTATGTCGCTGAAGGGGTGTAATCATGGCGAAGACGTTATATGAAAAATTGTTTGATGCGCACGTAGTCTACTCGGCACCAAACGAAACCCCGCTGCTGTACATTGACCGTCATCTGGTGCACGAAGTGACATCACCGCAGGCCTTTGACGGTCTGCGCGCGCACAATCGTCCCGTTCGCCAGCCGGGTAAAACCTTCGCCACGATGGATCACAACGTGTCGACTCAGACCAAAGACATCAACGCGTCGGGCGAGATGGCGCGTATCCAGATGCAGGAGCTGATTAAGAACTGCAACGCCTTCGGCGTTGAGCTGTACGATTTGAACCACCCGTATCAGGGCATCGTCCACGTAATGGGTCCTGAGCAGGGCATCACTCTGCCGGGAATGACCATCGTCTGCGGCGACTCCCATACCGCCACGCACGGCGCGTTCGGTGCGCTGGCGTTTGGTATCGGAACCTCCGAAGTCGAGCACGTTCTGGCGACGCAAACCCTGAAACAGGGCCGCGCGAAAACCATGAAAATCGAAGTCAAAGGTCAGGCGGCGGCAGGTATCACCGCGAAAGATATCGTGCTGGCGATTATCGGTAAAACCGGCAGCGCAGGCGGAACCGGTCACGTGGTGGAGTTTTGCGGCGATGCTATCCGTGCATTGAGCATGGAAGGCCGTATGACCCTGTGCAACATGGCGATCGAGATGGGTGCTAAAGCCGGTCTGGTCGCACCGGACGAGACTACTTTCAACTATGTGAATGGCCGTCTGCACGCGCCGAAAGGCAACGATTTTGACGAGGCGGTGGAATACTGGAAAACCCTGCAAACCGACGACGGCGCGACATTCGATACCGTTGTCACCCTGCAGGCAGAAGATATCGCACCGCAAGTTACCTGGGGCACCAACCCAGGCCAGGTGATTTCCGTTAACGACAACATTCCCGATCCGGCCTCCTTTGCCGATCCGGTGGAACGCGCAAGCGCCGAAAAAGCGCTGGCGTACATGGGCCTGAAACCGGGCATTCCGCTGACCGACGTGGCAATCGACAAAGTGTTTATCGGCTCCTGCACCAACTCTCGCATTGAAGATTTGCGTGCAGCGGCGGAAATTGCCAAAGGCCGTAAAGTCGCGCCCGGCGTGCAGGCGCTGGTCGTGCCAGGCTCTGGCCCGGTGAAAGCCCAGGCTGAAGCTGAAGGGCTGGATAAGATCTTTATCGAAGCCGGTTTTGAGTGGCGCTTACCGGGCTGCTCCATGTGTCTGGCCATGAACAACGACCGTCTGAACCCGGGCGAGCGCTGCGCCTCCACCAGCAACCGTAACTTTGAAGGCCGTCAGGGCCGGGGTGGACGTACCCATCTGGTCAGCCCGGCAATGGCAGCGGCTGCCGCTGTGACCGGCCATTTTGCTGATATTCGTGGTTTGAAATAAGGAGACAATCATGGCAGAGAAATTTACCCAACATACGGGTCTGGTTGTCCCGCTGGATGCGGCGAACGTCGATACGGACGCCATCATTCCCAAGCAGTTCTTACAGAAAGTGACCCGCACAGGCTTTGGCGCGCACCTGTTCAACGACTGGCGTTTTCTCGACGATCAGGGCCAGCAGCCGAATCCCGAGTTCGTTCTGAACTTCCCGGAATTTAAAGGCGCATCGATCTTGTTAGCCCGCGAAAACTTTGGCTGTGGCTCATCCCGCGAACACGCCCCGTGGGCGCTGACGGACTACGGTTTTAAAGTGGTGATCGCCCCGAGCTTTGCCGACATCTTTTACGGCAACAGCTTCAACAACCAGTTGCTGCCGGTGACGCTGACCGACGAACAGGTCGATGAGCTGTTCGCGCTGGTGAAGGCGAATCCGGGCATTTCGTTCGAAGTGGATCTGGAAGCGCAGGTGGTGAAAGCGGGTGACAAAACTTACAGCTTTAAAATCGACGACTTCCGCCGTCACTGCATGATCAACGGCCTCGACAGCATTGGTTTGACCCTGCAGCACGAAGCCTCCATTGCAGCCTACGAAAACAAACAACCGGCGTTTATGCGCTAACGAAAAAGGCCCGCGCAAGCGGGCCTTTTTGTTTAACTCTCTTTGACGCGAAGCGTCAGCGCCAGCGTCACCAGCGAGATCCCCGCAATCACCCAATACACGGCAAAGTGACCATAGCTTTGCGCCAGCGCCCCCTGAATCACCCCCGCCAGAATCACCCCGGTCGAAATACTGTTGGTGAATAACGTCGTGGCTGAGCCCGCCCGTCCGGGCATCAGGTCCTGGAACCACAGCATCCCAATCCCGGCGACAATGCCGATAAAAATCGCGTTAAACAGCTGCAACGCCAGCAGCGCTTCGCGACTGTGAAACAGGATCAATCCCAGGTAAAACAGGACGCCAGCCGCCACCGCAACCACCATCATCCGGCGTTTGCCAAAGCGCTTCACGTAAAAGCCCGCGAGGATCATTGCCGGGATTTCCAGCCCGGCGGCGGTACCCATTAAGATCCCGGCGAGCTTATCCGGCAGCCCCAGATCGCTGCTGATCCACAGGGGCATATCGATGATATACATGGTGTTGCAGGTCCACATCAGCGTCGAGGCAATAAACAGCATGCGCACGTTTTTATTGTGCCAGCCGCTCACCTGGGTGACGGGCGTATCCGCCGCCTGCTCCACCCGGGCGACCGACGGCAGCACAAAGGCGATCAGCGCCAGGCTGATGGCAAAAATCCCGGCCGCAATGGAGAACATCACCGTAAAGCCGTAATTCAGCGCCAGCATAAAGGCCAGCGGCGGGCCGATCACCCACGCCAGGGAGAGCTGTGCACGCATCACCGAGCTGAACATCACCACTTCCCGCGCCGAGCTGTCCGCGTACTCACGGGCGAGCGCAAAAAGCTGCGGCATGGCGGTATTGGCAAGCGAGGCCAGCAGCACCCCGCAGGTGAGCAGCGTCAGATAGTGACGGTTGAAGGCAAACAGCAGAGCGTTGCCGATGGCCATCGCGCAACAGAACAGAATTAATTTGCGGCGATCGCCCTGGCTGTCGGATCGTTTTGCCAGCCACAGGCTAACCAGGATCCCGGCAATGGCGTTGACCGTGTAAAACAGGCCCACCCAGAAAGGCTGTGCGCCCACCTCACGACTCAGGAACAGGCTCAGGGTCGGCGCCTGTAGCGCCCCCGCGACGCCCATCATAAAGGCCACCAGCATAAAAGCGGCATACACGCCGTTCAGGCGGCGGCCCATCGTCATCAACCAGAGCATGCGCAGTTCCTTGTCAAAGAGGAGCGAAATGGAGAGGCAGTGTAAACGAAAAAAGCCAGCAAAAACATTTTGCTGGCGGGTGATAAGCACCAATACTCAGTCACACATGGTCGAGGCGAGTCAGCGGTCAGAGGTCGATTTCGTAACGTCCCACTGCATCAGATCTTCAAGCATTTTCAGGCGCTGTTCTGCGCACTGGCGGGCCAGCCAGGACACTCCCTTTGTCGCTGAAAAGTAGTGCTGATAAAACTGACGTGCGGTAGACCTCTTCATATTTACCTCCTCACTTCAACAAGGAGGATTATTGGCTTAATATGAGGATTAATAAATTGCTGATTTTTTGTCAGGAGTTCCCCTTTTATGCCGTCTGGTCGTCTGCAACAACAATTTATCCGCCTCTGGCAGTGCTGCGAAGGCCAGTCAAAAGAGACCACGCTGAACGAGCTAGCGGAACTGCTGAACTGCTCGCGCCGCCACATGCGCACGCTGCTGAACACCATGCAGCAGCAGGGCTGGCTGAACTGGGAGGCGGAGGCAGGGCGCGGAAAGCGTTCGCGCTTAACCTTCCTGTATACCGGTCTGGCCTTACAACAGCAGCGCGCTGAAGACCTGCTGGAGCAGGACCGCATCGATCAGCTGGTGCAGCTGGTGGGCGATAAAGCCGCCGTCCGCCAGATGCTGGTCTCCCATCTGGGCCGCAGCTTCCGCCAGGGAAAGCACATCCTGCGCGTGCTCTACTACCGTCCGATGAAAAACCTGCTGCCGGGCACGGCGCTACGCCGCTCCGAAACGCACATGGCGCGACAAATCTTTAGCGGCCTGACGCGCATAAATGAGGAAAACGGGGAACTGGAAGCCGACATCGCGCACCACTGGCAGCAACTTTCTCCGCTGCACTGGCGCTTTTTTTTGCGTCCCGGCATCCATTTTCACCATGGCCGCGAGCTGGAGATGAACGATGTGATCGCTTCTCTGCAGCGCGCCCGCGGGCTGCCGCTCTACTCCCACATCGCACACATTCACTCCCCCACCGCCTGGACGCTGGATATCGAGCTTTCCGAGCCTGACCAGTGGCTGCCGTGGCTGATGGGCTATGTCCCGTCGATGATTTTGCCTCATGAATGGGAGAGCATGCCCAGTTTCGCCAGCCAGCCCGTCGGCACCGGCCCTTACGCCGTGATGCGCAATAACAGTAACCAATTGAAAATCCGCGCCTTCGATGACTACTTTGGCTACCGCGCGCTGATTGACGAGGTGAATGTCTGGGTGCTGCCGGACATCAGCGAAGAGTTCAGCCCCGGCCTGACGCTGGAAGGCCCGACCGAAGGCGAAAAAGCCGTCGAAAGTCGCCTCGAAGAGGGCTGCTACTATCTGCTGTTTGACGCCCGCACCCACCGGGGTGCCAGCAGCGAGGTGCGTCAGTGGGTCAGCCAGATCCTCGCCCCCGCCAATCTGATCTATCAGGCGGAAGACCAGCACCAGACCTACTGGTTCCCGGCCTACGGGCTGCTGCCTCGCTGGCACCACGCCCGTCCTGGGCGCGGCGAAAAGCCCGCCGGGCTGGAAACCATTACCCTCACCTATTATCGCGAACACGTTGAGCACCGCTTTATTGCGCGCATTATGAGCAAACTGCTGGCCGCGGAAGGCGTGACGCTGGAAATTCAGGAGGTGGATTACGATGAATGGCATCGCGGCGAAGCGGTGAGCGATATCTGGCTCAACAGCGCGAACTTCACTCTGCCGCTCGATTTCTCACTCTTCTCGCACCTGTATGAGATCCCGCTGATCCAGCACTGCATTGCCCGCGACTGGCAGCAGGACGCCGCTCAGTGGCGCGCCGGAGAGATGAATCTGGCGGTCTGGTGCCAGCAGTTGTTGTCCCAGCAGGCGATGGTACCGCTGATCCACCACTGGCTGATGATTCAGGGACAGCGCAGTATGCGCGGCTTACGCATGAACACGCTCGGCTGGTTTGACTTTAAATCCGCCTGGTTTGCGCCGCCGGAACCATAACACTTTCGTAATATTCACCAAATCATTACAATACCGCCGTTCTCAACGGGGTGCTGCATCGATGATGTGCGCTGAGATAATACCCGTCGAACCTGATCCGGATAACGCCGGCGAAGGGATTTGAGGCTGTCGCTCAAAATCCTTTGCCACTCAACTTTGAGGTGCAAAGTGTTAAAAAAAGTTCTCCCCCTGCTGGCGCTCTTCGCGCTGCCTGCGTTTGCCAAGCCCGTTTTAACGGTCTACACCTACGACTCCTTTGCCGCCGACTGGGGCCCAGGCCCGGTGGTCAAAAAAGCCTTTGAAGCCGACTGTCACTGCGAACTGAAATTCGTGGCGCTGGAAGATGGCGTTTCGCTGCTCAACCGTCTGCGGATGGAGGGCAAAAACAGCAAGGCCGACGTGGTGCTGGGCCTGGATAACAACCTGCTGGAAGCGGCCTCGCAAACCAAACTCTTTGCCAAAAGCGGTATCGCCGCCGATGCGGTGAACGTTCCGGGCGGCTGGAAAAACGACACCTTTGTCCCCTTCGATTACGGTTACTTCGCCTTCGTCTACGATAAAAACAAGCTGAAGAATCCGCCGAAAAGCCTGAAAGAGCTGGTCGAGAGCGACCAGAAATGGCGCGTGATTTATCAGGACCCACGCACCAGCACACCGGGCCTTGGTCTGCTGCTGTGGATGCAAAAAGTGTACGGCGACAAAGCGCCGGAAGCCTGGCAAAAACTGGCGGCGAAAACCGTCACCGTCACCAAAGGCTGGAGCGAAGCCTACGGCCTGTTCCTGAAAGGCGAAAGCGATCTGGTCCTGAGCTACACCACCTCGCCGGCCTACCACATTATCGAAGAGAAAAAAGACAACTACGCCGCCGCTAACTTTGCCGAAGGCCACTATCTGCAGGTGGAAGTCGCCGCCCGCACCGCGGCCAGCAAAGAGCCGGAACTGGCCGAGAAGTTCCTGAAATTTATGGTCTCGCCTGCGTTCCAGAACGCCATCCCGACGGGCAACTGGATGTACCCAGTGACCGACGTCAAACTGCCTGCGGGTTTCGATCAGTTGAGCAAACCGCAAACCACGCTGGAGTTCACCCCGCAGCAGGTTTCCACTCAACGCGCCTCCTGGATCAGTGAATGGCAACGCGCCGTCAGCCGCTAATTCCCGGCTGGCTGCTCCCTGGGCTGACTGCCGCCACGCTGATGGTGGTGGTGAGCCTGGGGGCTTTTCTTGCCCTGTGGCTGAACGCACCGCAAAGCGATATTGCCGCGCTGTGGCACGATAGCTATCTCTGGCACGTGGTGCGGTTCTCCTTCTGGCAGGCATTTCTCTCAGCCCTGCTCTCGGTCGTCCCGGCGATCTTTTTGGCGCGGGCGCTTTATCGCCGCCGTTTTCCCGGAAGACAAGCGCTGCTGCGCCTGTGCGCGATGACGCTGATCCTGCCCGTACTGGTCGCCGTCTTCGGTATTCTGAGCGTGTATGGGCGCCAGGGATGGATCGCCTCGCTGTTGAGTGCGTTTGGCATCGAATGGACATTTTCGCCTTACGGCCTGCAGGGCATCCTGCTGGCCCACGTCTTTTTCAATATGCCCATGGCGACGCGACTGTTCTTACAGGCGCTGGAAAATATCCCTGGCGAACAGCGACAGCTGGCCGCCCAGCTCGGAATGCGCGGATTTGCCTTTTTTCGCTTTGTTGAATGGCCGTGGCTGCGGCGGCAGATTCCGCCCGTTGCAGCATTAATTTTTATGCTCTGCTTCGCCAGTTTTGCCACGGTGCTGTCGCTGGGCGGCGGCCCGCAGGCCACCACCATTGAGCTGGCGATCTATCAGGCCCTGAGTTACGACTACGATCCGGGTCGTGCGGCGCTGCTGGCGATGATCCAGATGTTCTGCTGCCTGGGGCTGGTCCTGCTCAGCCAGCGACTCAGTAAAGCCATTGCAGTGGGGAGCCATCAGGTAAACGGCTGGCGCGATCCGCAGGACAGCCTGCGCAGCCGCCTGAGCGATCTCCTGCTTATTGTACTTGCGCTGCTGTTACTCCTCCCGCCGCTGCTGGCCGTGGTGGTGGATGGTCTCAATCTGAATCTGATCTTGGTGCTGCAACAGCCGGTGCTGTGGCAGGCATTGTGGACGTCGCTACGGATCGCCCTCGGCGCCGGGCTGCTGTGCGTCCTGCTGACCATGATGCTGCTCTGGAGCAGCCGCGAACTTTACGCCCGACACTCCCGAATCGCCGGGCAAGCGCTGGAGCTGAGCGGGATGTTGATTCTGGCGATGCCGGGCATTGTGCTGGCGACCGGGTTCTTTTTGCTGTTTAACAGCACCATCGGATTACCCGAGCACGCCGACGGGATCGTCATTTTCACCAACGCGCTGATGGCGATTCCCTATGCCCTGAAAGTGCTCGAAAACCCGATGCGCGACCTGAGCGCCCGCTACACTCTGCTCTGTCAGTCGCTGGGGATGCGCGGCTGGCAGCGAGTGAGGGTTGTTGAACTCCGCGCCCTGAAACGCCCTCTGGCGCAGGCGCTGGCCTTTGCCAGCGTGCTGTCGATTGGCGATTTCGGCGTGGTGGCGCTGTTTGGTAATGACGATTTCCGCACGCTGCCGTTCTGGCTGTATCAGCAAATCGGCTCGTATCGCAGTCAGGATGGTGCCGTGACGGCCCTGCTCTTGCTGCTGCTGTGCTTTACCCTCTTCACCGTTATCGAAAAACTTCCGGGGCGCGATGCTAAAACTGACTGATGTAACCTGGCTTTATCAGCACCTGCCAATGCGCTTTACGCTCTGTGTCGAACGCGGAGAGATGATTGCCATTCTCGGCCCAAGCGGTGCCGGGAAAAGCACGCTGCTCAATCTGATTGCCGGTTTCCTGCCTCCGGCGCGCGGCGAGATGTTGATCGACGGGCAAACGAACACCCACACGCCGCCGTCCCAGCGCCCGGTGTCGATGCTGTTCCAGGAAAATAATCTGTTTACCCATCTGACGGTGCGACAGAATATCGGCCTGGGAATGGACCCCGGCCTCAAGCTGACGGCGCTTCAGCGTGAGAAACTCGAAGCGATTGCCCAGCAGATGGGGCTGAATGAATTTCTTGAACGTTTACCTGGTGAGCTTTCTGGCGGGCAGCGTCAGCGCGTCGCGCTGGCTCGCTGTCTGGTGCGGGAACAGCCGATTTTGCTCCTCGACGAGCCGTTCTCGGCTCTCGACCCGGCCCTGCGTCAGGAGATGCTGTTGCTGGTAAAAGAGGTGTGTCAGCAGAAAAATCTCACCATGCTGATGGTTTCGCACAGCGTGGAAGACGCCGCCAGAATCGCGGCGCGCTCCGTCGTGATTGCCGACGGGCGCATCGCCTGGGATGGGGAAACGCAGGAGCTGATAAGCGGGAAGGCAAGTGCTTCAGCGTTGTTGGGAATAATGCAGCCGCAGTAAGCCCGGAAAACAATGCGCCACCGGGCAATCTCAGGCCTGGTGGCGGCTGAAAATCGCCTATCGGCTCACCACCTTCAACAAAATCTCGCCATACACCGGCATCAGCGGATGACGAATCAGCGCCACCAGCGCCACCACGGCCACCCCGAGCGTCAAGGGCGCCAGCCACAACAGGCGGCCACGCGGCAGATATTGGGTGAGGCGATCCGTACCGGCTTTCGCACTGCGCCACAGGCGCCAGCACAGCCACACCGCGACCCACAGCAGCAGCGCGGTGGCTAACAGCAGCCATTTAAAATGGCCGCTTTGCGCATCGGCGGGGATATCAATCGCCGCACCGGCCAGAATGCCCGGCAGGAAATAGAACGGCGGCCAGAAGACGCAGCCGATGATATTGGGCAGAATAAATTTTGAAACGGGCAGATCCAGCATCCCGGCAACCATCGGCACCAGCGGACGCGTCGGGCCGACAAAACGCCCGACCAGAATGGTAAACATACTGTGCTGATGGAGGGCATGCTCGGTTTTGTCGAGCAGCGCTTTGTTCTTTTTCATGAACGACCAGCGGTGCAACGGCTTTTTGAAGCGCCAGCCTAACCAGAAAGAGATCCAGTCGCCCAGCAGACAGCCAACGATACCGGCCATCCACGCCTGCCAGAAGTTCACCTCGCCGCTGCCAATCAGCGCACCGAGGCCCGCCATCATGACAGTGCCAGGTAAAATCAGCCCCACCAGCGCCAGCGATTCCAGAAAGGCGACCAGCGCGACAGCGATCAGCGAGTAGGCCACGGACTGCGTAATAAAATGTTCCAGCAATGCCTGCATAACGATTCCGGTCAGATAACAGAGCAGGGATTCTGCGAAGTGCTTCCTGCCTCGTCAAGACAACAATTGTCTGAATAGTTTACCGGGTGCCGCCAGACTTCACCTGTTTGTTTCGTTTTATTTACGTTTTACTCACATCCGGCGCGGAATTCGCTCGGGCTGGCGCCGGTGCATTTCTTGAAGACGCGGGAAAAATAGAGCTGATCCTCAAAGCCGACGTTACGCCCCACGGTGGCAATCGGCATACGCGTGGTGCTGAGAAGCAGTTTGGCCTGGCTGATGCGCTGATCCTCGCGCCAGCTCAGAACGCTCACCCCCAACTGCTGACGGAAGAGGTGCGACAGGCGCGACGGCGACAGGCAGACGTGCTGCGCGACCCCCGCGATATCAAACTGGCTGTCCGACAGATGATCGCTGATGTACTGGCAGGCGTCGCGCACGCGATTGTCCAGCGGCGGATTAAGGGAGGCGTTAATCGCCTCCATGCGCCGCAGCAACAGCTGTTCAAGCAGATTAATCGCCAGCAGCTCGGCGTAACGCCCGCCCGCCTGTGCTTCGATGATCTGGGCAAAAAGCTCGCGGAACTGCGCCTGATGCGCTTCGTCGGGCCGGTAAAAACCGGTGTGGGCGAAAATCGACGGCCAGGCCAGCCACTCCTGCCAGTAAGCGCGCGGTCGGAAGTAGACCCACTGGTGATACCACTCTTTCGCGTCGGGATGGCGGCCGTAGTGGTGAATTTCTCCCGGCGGGAACAGCAAAATATCGCCAGGGCGACAGACAAATTGCCGATCGTTATTTTTGATCACCCCCTCACCGCGCACGGTGATATTCAGGATATAGCCTTTCATGCCCAGCGGGCGATCGACGAAAAAGTCGAGGTAACCCTCGGCTTCGATAGGGGTCAGCCCCGCCACCAGATGGGCGTTGAAGGAGTACCCCGGCAACAGGGGATCGTTTTGTGTTTCGGCCATAAACAGGTCACTCCCGACGGTCAATAAGGAAACAAATTGTCCATATCTATAAAAGCGGTATAAAAACGGGTCGTTAAGAGAATCACATCGCCTGCCCTCTCTTTTAACTCCGCTTTGTCTCGGCCTTTACCCCAGATTCATCCACGATCTCGTGCAAATCAGCAGTAACAAAAGTGTCTATAACTGCGGCAGAAATGTCCACATTGAATATTTGCACAACGTCACACTTTCCACCTCAACAGCAATTTAATCCATAAGATTAGCGGATCCTGCCTGACGATTTTCTCCCTCAATCTCTAATGTTGATCCATACCCGTTTTTTGATGGAGCAACATAAATGGCAATTGCGATTGGCCTCGATTTTGGCAGTGACTCAGTACGCGCCCTGGCGGTGGAGTGTCGTACGGGCCAGGAGATAGCGACCAGCGTTGAGTGGTATCCGCGCTGGCAAGAGGGGCGTTATTGCGATGCGCCAAATAATCAGTTCCGCCATCATCCGCGCGATTACATCGAATCGATGGAAGCGGCGATCAAAACCGTTCTGGCCGAATTGAGCGAAGATCAGCGTGAACAGATCGTCGGTATTGGCGTGGACAGCACCGGCTCAACGCCTGCTCCCGTCGATGCCGAAGGCCGCGTGCTGGCGCTGCGCCCTGAGTTTGCCGACAACCCGAACGCTATGTTTGTGTTGTGGAAAGACCATACTGCGGTTGAAGAAGCCGAAGCCATCACCCGTTTGTGCCATCAGCCCGGAAAAGCAGACTACTCCCGCTACATTGGCGGCATTTATTCCAGCGAATGGTTTTGGGCCAAGATTTTGCACGTCACCCGTGCCGACCGTGACGTGGCGCAGGCCGCCGTGTCATGGATTGAGCTGTGCGACTGGGTACCGGCCCTGCTATCGGGCACCACCCGCCCGCAGGATATTCGCCGTGGACGCTGCAGCGCTGGGCATAAATCCCTGTGGCATGAGAGCTGGGGAGGGCTGCCTCCTGCCGCGTTCTTTGATGAACTCGACCCGATTATCAATCAAAGCCTGAAATATCCGCTGTTTACCGACACTTATACCGCCGACATTCCGGTCGGAACCCTGAGCGCAGAGTGGGCGCAGCGTCTGGGCTTGCCGCAAAACGTGGCGATTTCCGGCGGCGCGTTCGACTGCCATATGGGTGCCGTCGGCGCGGGCGCACAGCCTAATACGCTGGTGAAAGTGATTGGCACCTCCACCTGCGACATCCTCACCGCTGATAAAGCCAGCGTCGGCGACCGCGCCGTGAAAGGTATTTGCGGCCAGGTGGACGGTAGCGTGGTCCCTGATTTTATCGGGCTGGAGGCCGGACAATCCGCCTTCGGCGATATCTACGCCTGGTTTGGCCGCGTGCTCGGCTGGCCGCTGGATCAGCTGGCGGAAACACATCCGGAGCTGAAAGCGCAGATCGCGGCCAGCAAAAAACAGCTTCTCCCGCAGCTGACGGAAGCCTGGGCGAAAAACCCGTCCCTTGATCATCTCCCGGTGGTGCTCGACTGGTTCAATGGTCGTCGTACGCCATTTGCCAACCAGCGTCTTAAAGGCGTGATTACCGATCTCAACCTGGCAACTGACGCCCCTGCGTTGTTCGGCGGTCTGATTGCGGCCACCGCCTTTGGCGCGCGCGCCATCATGGAGTGTTTCACCGAGCAGGGCATCGCCGTGAACGAAGTGATGGCGCTCGGCGGCATCGCGCGTAAAAACCCGGTGATCATGCAGGCCTGCTGCGACGTGCTGAACCGTCCGCTGCAGATCGTCGCCTCCGATCAGTGCTGTGCCCTCGGGGCCGCCATTTTCGCGGCAGTCGCGGCGGGTGTTCACGCAGATATTCCGACCGCTCAACAGCACATGGCGAGCGCCGTCGAGAGCACGCTCCAGCCTCGTCCTCAGCAGGCCCAACGCTTTGAGCAGCTTTATCAGCGCTACCTGCAATGGTCAAAAAGCGCCGAACAACACTATCTCCCTGTCGCCGCCCCGGCCAAAAACACCGCGGAAAAACCGGCAACCCTGACACATTAAGGACACGATAATGAGCATTTTTAATAATTATGAAGTGTGGTTTGTCATTGGCAGCCAGCATTTATACGGCCCGGAAGCGCTGCAACAGGTGACGAAACACGCGGAGCATGTGGTTAACGCCCTGAACGCTGAGGCCAAACTGCCGTGCAAACTGGTGCTGAAACCGCTCGGAACCACGCCAGACGAAATCACCCACATCTGCCGCGACGCGAACTACGACGACAAATGCGCCGGGATGGTGGTGTGGCTGCACACCTTCTCCCCGGCCAAAATGTGGATCAACGGCCTGACTATCCTCAACAAACCGCTGCTGCAGTTCCATACCCAGTTCAACGCTTCCCTGCCGTGGGACAGCATCGATATGGACTTTATGAACCTGAACCAGACCGCGCACGGCGGCCGCGAGTTCGGCTTTATCGGCGCGCGTATGCGTCAGCAGCAAGGGGTGGTAACCGGACACTGGCAGGATCAACACGCGCAGCAGCGCATCGGCTCGTGGATGCGCCAGGCTGTCTCCAAACAGGATACTCGTCATCTGAAAGTGGTGCGTTTTGGCGACAACATGCGTGAAGTGGCAGTGACGGACGGCGATAAAGTCGCTGCACAGATTAAATTTGGTTTCTCCGTTAACACCTGGGCCGTGGGCGATCTGGTGCAGGTGGTGAACGAAATCAGCGACGGCGATATCAGCGCGCTGGTGGACGAATACGAAAGCAGCTACCGCCTGACCGCTGCGGCACAGATCAACGGCGATAAACGCCAGAACGTCATCGATGCGGCGCGCATTGAACTGGGGATGAAACGCTTCCTGGAACAGGGCGGCTTCCACGCCTTTACCACCACATTTGAAGACCTGCACGGCCTGAAACAACTGCCAGGCCTGGCGGTACAACGTCTGATGCAGCAAGGCTACGGCTTTGCGGGCGAAGGCGACTGGAAAACCGCCGCCCTGCTTCGCATCATGAAGGTGATGTCGACCGGTCTACAGGGCGGCACCTCATTTATGGAGGATTACACCTACCACTTCGAGAACGGCAACGATCTTGTGCTCGGCTCGCACATGCTGGAAGTGTGTCCATCCATCGCCGTCGAAGAGAAACCGATCCTCGACGTGCAGTACCTGGGCATTGGCGGCAAGGCCGATCCGGCCCGACTGATCTTCAACACCCGCACCGGCCCGGCGATAAATGCCAGCCTGATCGATCTGGGCGATCGTTTCCGCCTGCTGGTGAACTGCGTGGATGCCGTGGAGACCCCACATTCATTGCCGAAACTGCCCGTCGCGAACGCCCTGTGGAAAGCGCAGCCGGATCTGCCGACCGCGTCTGAAGCCTGGATCGTGGCCGGAGGCGCGCACCACACGGTCTTCAGCCACTCGCTGGATCTGAACGATATGCGCCAGTTCGCGGAGCTGCACGACATCGAGCTGACCGTCATTGATAACGACACCCGTCTGCCAGCGTTTAAAGACGCGCTGCGCTGGAACGAAGTCTATTACGGTTCAAAACGTTAAGCGCGTGCCCGGCGGCACGTCGTCTGCCGGGCTTATAACCCCAGGCCGGATAAGCAAAGTGCCATCCGGCAAGGAGAACAGAATGCTTGAAGCATTAAAGCAGCAGGTGCTGGAAGCCAACCTGGCCCTGCCGAAACACCATCTCGTCACCCTCACCTGGGGCAACGTCAGCGCTGTCGATCGGGAGAAAGGGGTGTTTGTGATTAAGCCGTCCGGCGTGGATTACAGCGTGATGACCGCCGAGGATATGGTGGTGGTGAGCATCGCGACCGGAGAAGTGGTCGAAGGGAAGAAAAAGCCCTCTTCCGATACGCCAACCCATCGCCTGCTCTATCAGTCATTCCCGTCGATTGGCGGTATCGTGCATACCCACTCGCGCCACGCCACCATCTGGGCGCAGGCCGGACAATCCATTCCGGCGACGGGCACGACCCATGCCGACTATTTTTACGGCACCATCCCCTGCACCCGTAAAATGACCGATGCGGAAATTAACGGCGAGTATGAGTGGGAAACGGGCAACGTGATCGTCGAAACCTTTGAAAAAGCGGGAATCGATGCAGCGCAAATGCCGGGCGTGCTGGTGCACTCCCACGGGCCGTTTGCATGGGGCAAAAACGCCGAAGATGCGGTGCATAACGCCATCGTGCTGGAAGAGGTCGCCTATATGGGGATCTTCTGCCGCCAGCTGGCGCCACAGCTTCCGGATATGCAGCAAACCCTGCTGGATAAACACTATCTGCGCAAGCACGGTGCGAAAGCGTATTACGGGCAATAAATCGGGAACAGGGACATTATTGGCCGGATAAGCTCAGTGCCATCCGGCATAATCACACCTGTATATAAACCCAGCAAAAAATCCGTAACCAGGCTATAATCACGCCTGGTTTTGTTTTTTGGGATGACGGTGTGACGCAGGCGCGAGAAGGCTTTTTACTGACCCGACACTGGCGGGATACGCCGCAGGGTACTGAAGTGGAATTCTGGCTGGCGACGGACGAGGGTCCGCTGAACGTCACGCTGCCGCCACAGGAGTCCGTGGCGTTTATCCCGGAACAGCACGTCGAAAAAACGCGCGAGGTGTTACGCGGGGAAAACGGCTGGCGCATCACGCCGCTTAAGCTGAACGATTTCCACCGCCAGCCTGTTTACGGGCTTTACTGCCGCGCCCATCGCCAGTTGATGCGCTTTGAAAAGCTGCTGCGAGAAGCCGGAGTAACGCTGTACGAAGCGGATATTCGCCCGCCGGAACGTTTTCTTATGGAGCGTTTTATTACCGCTCCCGTCTGGGTCGACGGTACGCCGCAGGGCGGCAAACTGCTCAACGCCCGCCTCAAACCCAATCCCCACTACCGCCCGCCTCTGAAATGGGTATCGCTGGATATCGAAACCACGCGCCACGGCGAGCTGTATTGCATCGGCCTTGAAGGCTGCGGGCAGCGGATTGTCTATATGCTCGGGCCGCCAAACGGTGATGCCTCAGCCCTCGATTTTGAACTGGAGTATGTCACCAGCCGCCCACAGCTGATTGAAAAGCTAAACCAGTGGTTTGCCATTCACGATCCTGATGTCCTGATTGGCTGGAATGTGGTGCAGTTTGACCTGCGCGTGCTGCAAAAGCATGCCGAGCGTTACCGTATTCCACTGATGCTGGGCCGCGGCAACAGCGAGCTTGAGTGGCGCGAGCACGGTTTTAAGAACGGCGTGTTCTTCGCGCAGGCTAACGGGCGGGTGATTATCGACGGTATCGACGCGCTTAAATCCGCCTTCTGGAGTTTCTCCTCGTTTTCGCTGGAAGCCGTCTCTCAGGAGCTGCTCGGCGAAGGGAAATCCATCGACAATCCCTGGGATCGGATGGATGAGATTGACCGGCGCTTTAATGAAGACAAACCGGCGCTAGCCACTTATAACCTGAAGGACTGCGAGCTGGTGACGCGGATTTTCCACAAAACGGAGATCATGCCGTTCCTGCTGGAGCGCGCGACCGTCAACGGCCTGGCGATCGATCGTCACGGCGGCTCCGTCGCTGCGTTCGGCCATCTGTATATTCCACGCATGCACCGCGCGGGCTATGTCGCGCCAAATCTCGGCGAGGTCCCGCCTCAGGCCAGCCCTGGCGGCTATGTGATGGACTCCAGGCCTGGCCTGTATGACTCGGTCCTGGTGCTGGATTATAAAAGCCTCTATCCGTCGATCATTCGCACCTTTCTGATCGATCCCGTCGGTCTGGTCGAGGGGATGGCCCAGCCGGATGAGGCGCACAGCACCGAAGGATTTCTCGGCGCGCGTTTCTCGCGGGAAAAGCACTGCCTGCCTGAAATCGTCGGCCAAATCTGGCACGGGCGTGAGGAAGCTAAGCGTCAGCACAATAAACCGCTCTCTCAGGCGCTGAAGATCATCATGAACGCCTTTTATGGCGTGCTCGGCACCAGCGCCTGCCGGTTCTTCGATCCCCGTCTTGCCTCGTCGATCACCATGCGCGGGCATGAAATTATGCGCCAGACCAAAGCGCTGGTGGAATCTCAGGGCTATGACGTGATTTACGGCGACACGGACTCAACGTTCGTCTGGCTGAAAGGCGCTCACAGCGAAGAAGACGCCGCGCAAATCGGCCAAAATCTGGTGGCGTTCGTCAACGACTGGTGGCGCAATCATTTGCAAAAAGAGCGGTTAACCAGCGCGTTAGAGCTGGAATTTGAAACCCATTTCAGCCGCTTTTTGATGCCGACAATTCGCGGTACCGAGCAGGGCAGCAAGAAGCGTTACGCCGGTTTGATTCAGGAGGGCGAGAGCCAGCGCATGGTATTTAAAGGGCTGGAAACGGTGCGAACCGACTGGACGCCACTGGCGCAACAGTTCCAGCAAACGCTCTATCTGCGCGTGTTCCGCAACGAGCCGTATCAGGATTATGTCCGCGAGACTATCGCCAGCCTGCTGGCCGGTGAGCTGGACAGCCAGCTGGTCTACCGCAAGCGCCTGCGCCGCCCGCTGGCAGAGTATCAGCGCAATGTGCCGCCGCATGTTCGCGCCGCGCGGCTGGCCGATGAAGAGAACGTACGTCGCGGCCGCGCGCCGCAGTATCAAAATCGCGGCACCATTAAATACGTCTGGACCACCAGCGGCCCGGAACCGGTGGATTATCAGCACTCCCCGCTGGACTACGATCACTATCTGACACGACAGCTTATGCCTGTCGCCGATGGAATTTTACCTTTTGTCGACGATGATTTTGCTACACTCATGACAGGGCAACTGGGGCTATTTTGACGCGTGACGAAAACGCCGCCATCCAGTACCATAGCGCCCTTTCCATTCCCGGACCCATTTTTCGATGGCCGTCACTTTGCGACGGTGGTCGAACTATTGCCTGCAATTAAAGATTAGAGCCAAACAACTATGCCTTTTACACTTGGTCAACGCTGGATCAGCGATACAGAAAGCGAGCTTGGATTAGGAACTGTGGTTGCGCTGGATGCGCGCATGGTCACTATCCTTTTCCCGGCCACAGGTGAAAACCGTCTGTATGCACGCAATGACTCCCCTGTTACCCGCGTCATGTTTAACCCGGGTGACACCGTTACCAGCCATGAAGGCTGGCAGCTGAAGATTGAAGACGTAAAAGAAGAGAACGGGATCCTCGCCTACATCGGTACGCGAGTCGACACGGAAGAAACAAATGTCATCCTGCGCGAAGTGCTGCTCGACAGCCGACTGGTCTTCAGCAAGCCGCAGGACCGTCTGTTTGCCGGTCAGATCGACCGCATGGACCGTTTTGCCCTGCGCTATCGCGCGCGTAAATTCCAGAGTGAACAGTACCGCATGCCGTGGAGCGGCCTGCGTGGTCAGCGTACCAGCCTGATCCCGCACCAGCTGAACATCGCCCACGACGTCGGCCGTCGCCATGCGCCGCGCGTGCTGCTGGCTGATGAAGTCGGCCTCGGTAAAACCATCGAAGCAGGGATGATCCTGCATCAACAGCTGCTCTCCGGCGCTGCCGAGCGCGTGCTGATCGTGGTACCTGAAACCCTGCAACACCAGTGGCTGGTCGAGATGTTGCGCCGCTTCAACTTGCGCTTCTCCCTGTTTGACGACGAGCGCTACGCCGAAGCCCAGCACGACGCCGATAATCCGTTCGAAACGGAACAGCTGGTGATTTGCTCTCTGGACTTCGTGCGCCGCAGCAAGCAGCGCCTTGAGCATCTGTGCGATGCCGAGTGGGATCTGATGGTCGTCGATGAAGCCCACCACCTGGTCTGGAGCGAAGATGCGCCCAGCCGTGAATATATGGCGATCGAACAGCTGGCCGAACGCGTGCCGGGTATCCTGCTGCTGACCGCTACGCCGGAGCAGCTGGGGCTGGAAAGCCACTTTGCGCGTCTGCGCCTGCTCGATCCTAACCGTTTCCACGATTTCGCTGTGTTTGTCGAAGAGCAGCAAAACTACCGCCCGGTTGCCGATGCGGTCGCCCTGCTGCTGGCTGGTAAGCACCTGTCCAACGATGAACTCAACACCCTGAGCGAGCTGATTGGCGAGCAGGATATTGAACCGCTGCTGCACGCCGCCAACAGCGACCGCGACGACGCGGAAACCGCGCGTCAGGAGCTGGTCTCCATGTTGATGGACCGCCACGGCACCAGCCGCGTGCTATTCCGTAACACCCGTAACGGCGTGAAAGGCTTCCCGAAACGCGAGCTGCACACCATTAAGCTGCCGCTGCCGACACAGTACCAAACCGCGATTAAAGTCTCTGGCATCATGGGGGCGCGCAAAAGTGCTGAAGAGCGCGCGCGCGATATGCTCTATCCGGAACAGATTTATCAGGAATTTGAAGGCGATACCGGCACCTGGTGGAACTTCGATCCGCGCGTCGAATGGCTGATGGGCTATCTGACCGCTCACCGCTCGCAGAAAGTGCTGGTGATTTGCGCCAAAGCGGCCACCGCGCTGCAGCTGGAGCAAGTCCTGCGCGAGCGCGAAGGTATCCGCGCTGCCGTGTTCCACGAAGGGATGTCGATCATCGAACGCGACCGCGCGGCGGCCTGGTTCGGTGAAGAGGACAGCGGCGCGCAGGTGCTGCTCTGCTCCGAAATCGGCTCCGAAGGCCGTAACTTCCAGTTCGCCAGCCATCTGGTGATGTTCGATCTGCCGTTTAACCCGGACCTGCTGGAGCAGCGTATCGGCCGTCTGGACCGTATCGGTCAGGCGCACGATATTCAGATCCACGTTCCGTTCCTGGAAAAAACCGCCCAGTCGGTGCTGGTGCGATGGTTCCACGAAGGTCTGGACGCGTTTGAACACACCTGCCCGACCGGGCGCACCATTTACGATCAGGTGCACAGCGATCTGATTGGTTATCTGGCGGCACCGGAAGAGACTGAGGGCTTTGACGATCTGATCAAATCCTGTCGCGAAAAACACGACGCGCTGAAACTGCAGCTGGAGCAAGGGCGTGACCGTCTGCTGGAGATCCACTCCAACGGCGGCGAGAAAGCGCAACAGCTTGCCGAAAGCATCGAAGAGCAGGACGACGACACCAGCCTGATCAGCTTCGCGATGAACCTGTTTGATATCGTTGGTATCAACCAGGACGATCGCGGCGAGAACATGATTGTGCTGACGCCGTCCGATCATATGCTGGTCCCCGATTTCCCTGGTCTGCCGGAAGATGGCTGCACCATCACCTTTGAGCGTGACGTGGCCCTTTCCCGCGAAGATGCGCAGTTCATTACCTGGGAACATCCGCTTATCCGCAACGGTCTGGATTTGATTTTGTCTGGCGATACCGGCAGCAGCACCATTTCCCTGTTGAAAAACAAAGCCCTGCCTGTTGGGACGCTGCTACTGGAGCTGATCTACGTGGTTGAGGCGCAAGCGCCGAAACAGCTGCAGCTCAACCGCTTCCTGCCCGCCACCCCGGTGCGTTTGATGCTCGACAAAAACGGCACTAACCTCGCTGCCCAGGTCGAGTTTGAGAGCTTTAACCGCCAGTTGAGCGCCGTTAACCGCCACACGGGCAGCAAACTGGTGAATGCGGTCCAGCAGGATGTGCATGCCATTTTGCAGCAGGGTGAAGCGCAGATTGAGAAAGCCGCGCGCGCACTGATTGATGCGGCTCGCAGCGAAGCAGACGAAAAGCTCTCTGCCGAGCTGTCGCGTCTGGAAGCGTTACGCGCGGTGAATCCAAACATCCGTGACGACGAGCTTGCAGCCATTGAGAGCAACCGTGAGCAGGTGCTGGAAAGCCTGAATCAGGCGAGCTGGCGACTGGATGCACTGCGTCTGATCGTTGTGACGCATCAGTAAACGGAGCGCGACATGATCATGGAGACCTACAATCCGCCGATGGACCCGTGGCTGGTCATTCTGTATCAGGATGACCACATTATGGTGGTCAACAAGCCCAGCGGCCTGTTGTCCGTGCCGGGACGTCTGGAGGAGCACAAAGACAGCGTGATGACGCGCGTACAGCGCGATTATCCGCAGGCAGAATCCGTGCACCGCCTGGATATGGCGACCAGCGGCGTGATTGTGGTGGCTCTGACGAAAGCGGCTGAGCGCGAATTAAAGCGCCAGTTCCGCGATCGTGAACCGAAGAAACAGTATGTCGCGCGCATCTGGGGACACCCGGAAAAGGCGGAAGGTCTGGTGGATTTACCGCTGATTTGCGACTGGCCGAACCGGCCTAAGCAAAAAGTCTGTTTTGAAACCGGCAAGGCGGCGCAGACCGAGTATGAGGTGCTGGATTACGCTGCGGATAACACCGCGCGTATCCTGCTCAAACCGATTACTGGCCGTTCACATCAGCTGCGCGTGCATATGCTGGCGCTGGGCCATCCGATTCTGGGGGACCGTTTTTACGCCACCCCGGAAGCGCTCGCAATGGCGCCGCGTCTGCAATTACACGCTCAGATGCTGACGATAACGCATCCGGAATTTGGCAATCTGATGACGTTTAAAGCCCCTGCCGATTTTTAACGTAGTGCCCGGCGGGTGCCGGGCTTACGCTTATTTAAAGCCCTTCTGCTCTTTAATGAGCTCGTACGCTTTCTGAATTTCCTGCGCTTTCTGCTTCGCCATTTCCATCATCTCCGGCGGTAACCCTTTCGCCACCAGTTTATCCGGATGATGTTCGCTCATCAGCTTGCGATAGGCGCGTTTAATGGTGGTCGCATCGTCGGTCGGTTTCACGCCCAGTACGTTACACGCATCTTCCAGCGTCGGGCCGCGCTGCGCCTGCTGCCAGCCACCGCCAGCAGACTGCTGCTGGTGTTGATAGCCGCCACCAAATTGCGCGCCGCCCTGCATCATGCGCAGGAACTGGTCGAACTGCATGCGGGAGATACCCAGCTCTTCGGCAATCACGTACAACACGTCACGTTCGTTAGGGTGCAGTGACCCATCCGCAAACGCCGCCTGAATCTGGATTTCCAGAAACATCCGAATTAAATCAAAGCGTCCGAAACAGATGCTGCGGAACTGACGCATTTTCTCGCGCAGCGGATAGTTATCCGCCTTACCGATCCGAAACGCATTTTGTGCCGCCACGCGGGACTCACCGTGCAGGCTCATGCGATCCATAAATACGCTGGCAATTTGAATGTCTGCTTCGGTGACGCGTCCCTTCGATTTGGTTAAATGCCCCATCACCTCGAAGGTGGTCGCAAAAAAGAGCGCCTGACGTTCGCGCTGGTTGGCAAACCAGGCCATTTTACGACTGCGCGCCTTATCGAACATATGCCCGATAATCAGGCCCAAAACGATGCCCCAAAACCCTGCGCCCATCAACAAAGCGAATGCGACGCCAATAATTTTACCCCAATACTGCATAGACTCCCCGTATGGTCATAGTCCTGATTCGACGCAACTCCATCATCTCAGTGGTCGAGCCACGGTCAATTGAGGGACATCGCCTATAATTTGCATTATCATACTCGTCATTCGATAGCGAGCCTAACACTCTGACTCGTAAACGGGCAGGATTAACGCTGGCACTGCGCAGATGAGTAAGATAGTCTCTGAGCGTTTGTAAGCCGTAGCCACTGATGACGGAACACTAAATATAACGTATGAAAAAACGTATCCCCACCCTCCTGGCCACCATGATCGCCGCCGCTCTGTACAGTCAACAGGGCATGGCTGCCGATCTCGCCTCACAGTGTAAGCTTGGCATCCCAAGCTATGATCGCCCATTGGTGCAGGGTGATACCAATAGCTTGCCCGTCACGATTAATGCCGACCATGCCGGTGGCAATTATCCGGATAACGCGACATTTACGGGCAATGTCGATATTAATCAGGGCAACAGCCGTCTGCGGGCGGACGAAGTCCAGCTGCATCAAAAGCTGCCTGAGGGCGCGGCAGAGCCGGTTCGCACAGTCGATGCTCTTGGCAATGTGCACTATGACGACAATCAGGTCATCCTGAAAGGTCCGAAAGGCTGGGCAAACCTGAATACCAAAGATACCAACGTCTGGGAAGGTGATTACCAGATGGTGGGTCGCCAGGGACGCGGTAAAGCAGACCTGATGAAACAGCGCGGTGAAAACCGCTACACCATTCTGGAGAATGGCTCCTTTACCTCTTGTCTGCCGGGTTCTGACACCTGGAGCGTCGTCGGTAGCGAAGTGATCCACGACCGCGAAGAGCAAGTGGCGGAAATCTGGAATGCGCGCTTTAAACTTGGCCCAGTGCCGGTGTTTTATAGCCCCTACTTGCAGTTGCCGGTCGGCGATAAGCGTCGTTCAGGTTTCCTGATCCCGAACGCCAAGTACAGCACCACGAACTATTTTGAGTTCTACCTGCCGTACTACTGGAACATCGCGCCGAACATGGACGCCACGATTACGCCGCACTATATCCATAAGCGCGGCAATATCATGTGGGAAAACGAGTTCCGTTACCTGACCAAAGCGGGTACAGGTCTGATGGAGTTGGATTACTTGCCATCGGATAAAGTGTTTAACGATGAGCACCCGACAGAGGGCGATCGTCACCGCTGGTTATACTACTGGCAGCATGCCGGTGTGATGGATCAGGTCTGGCGTTTCAACGTCGACTACACCAAAGTCAGCGATCCTTATTACTTTAACGATTTCGATTCCAAGTACGGCTCAAGTACCGATGGCTACGCGACGCAGAAATTCAGCGTCGGTTACGCGAATCAGAACTTCAACGCCACGGTTTCTACCAAGAAGTTCCAGGTCTTTAGCTCTCAGACAGCCAGTACCTATGGCGCTGAGCCACAGCTGGACGTGAACTGGACGCAGAATGACGTCGGTCCGTTTGATACCCGCGTTTATGCTCAGGCCGTCCACTTCGTGAACACCAATTCCGATATGCCGGAAGCGACGCGCGTCCACCTTGAGCCGACCATTAATCTGCCGCTCTCTAACGACTGGGCTAGCCTCAATACCGAAGCCAAGATGATGGCTACCCACTATCAGCAGAAGAATCTGGACTGGTACAACAATCGCTACAATACCGATCTCGAAGAGTCCGTTAACCGTGTGCTGCCACAGTTTAAAATGGACGGTAAGCTGATTTTCGAACGTGATATGAACCTGGCGAGCGGCTATACCCAAACGCTGGAACCGCGCATGCAGTACCTGTATGTGCCGTATCGCGATCAGAGCAAAATCCAGAACTACGACTCCTCTTTCCTCCAATCCGACTACAGCGGCCTGTTCCGCGATCGTACCTATGGCGGACTTGACCGTATTGCTTCCGCGAACCAGGTGACGACCGGCGTCACGACTCGCGTATATGATGACGCTGCGGTTGAACGTTTTAACGTTTCTGTTGGTCAAATCTACTACTTCACTGAAGCACGTACCGGTGATGACGACATTAACTGGGAGAAAGACAATAAAACGGGTGCCCTGGTATGGGCCGGTGATACCTACTGGCGCATGACCGATCGTTGGGGTCTGCGCGGTGGCCTGCAGTACGATACACGTCTGGATAACGTCGCCACCAGCAGCGCAAGCGTTGAGTATCGTCGTGATGAAGACCGGATGGTGCAGTTGACTTACCGTTACGCCAGCCCGGAATATATTCAGGCGACGCTGCCAAACTACGCCAACGTCGAACAGTATAAAGACGGTATTTCGCAGGTGGGTGGTGCCGCAAGTTGGCCGATCGCCGATCGCTGGTCCATTGTGGGCGCCTACTACTTTGACACGAACACCAGCAAGCCTGCGGATCAGATGGTTGGCTTGCAATACAACTCCTGCTGTTATGCGCTTCGCGTAGGCTACGAGCGCAAACTTAACGGCTGGAATACCGACAATAATCAGAGCAAATACGATAACGTCATTGGCTTCAATGTCGAATTGCGCGGCCTGAGTTCCAACTACGGCCTGGGCACGCAGCAGATGCTGCGCTCGAACATTCTGCCATATCGTAGTTCCTTGTAATGTGCTTGATTTACAACGCCATCCGCTTTGCGGTTAATTGAAATGGAAAAAGTATGAAGAACTGGAAAACGCTGCTGCTCGGTATCGCTATGGTTGCGAACACCAGCTTTGCCGCGCCACAGGTTGTTGATAAAGTCGCCGCCGTGGTGAACAACGGTGTAGTACTTGAAAGCGACGTAAATGGCTTAATGCAATCTGTGAAGCTCAATTCGGGTGAAGCAGGTCAGCAACTTCCAGATGACGCGACGCTGCGTCATCAGATCCTCGAGCGTTTGATCATGGATCAGATCGTGCTGCAGATGGGTCAGAAAATGGGTGTGAAGGTGACCGATCAGCAGCTCGATGAAGCGATCGCCAACATTTCTAAGCAAAACAACATGACCCTCGATCAGATGCGCAGCCGTCTGGCCTACGATGGGATCAGCTATGCGACCTACCGCAACCAGATCCGCAAAGAGATGCTGATCTCTGAAGTGCGCAACAACGAAGTGCGTCGCCGCGTATCGATCCTGCCGCAGGAAGTGGATCAACTGGCGAAGCAGGTGGGCAACCAGAACGATGCCAGCACCGAACTGAACCTGAGCCACATCCTGATTCCACTGCCGGAAAACCCGACTTCCGATCAGGCTGCTGAAGCGGAAAGCCAGGCACGTTCTATAGTGGATCAGGCGCGTAACGGCGGTGACTTCGGCAAACTGGCGATCAGCTACTCCGCTGACCAGCAGGCGCTGAAAGGCGGCCAGATGGGCTGGGGTCGTATTCAGGAGCTGCCGTCTATTTTTGCGCAGGCGCTGAGCACTGCGAAGAAAGGCGATGTTATCGGTCCTATCCGTTCCGGTGTCGGCTTCCACATTCTGAAAGTGAACGATATGCGCGGTCAGAGCCAGAGCATTTCCGTAACGGAAGTGCATGCTCGCCACATCCTGCTTAAGCCGTCACCGATTATGACCGACGACCAGGCGCGCGTGAAACTGGAGCAGATTGCTGCCGATATTAAGAGCGGTAAAACTTCCTTCGCCAATGCGGCGAAAGAGTTCTCTCAGGATCCCGGCTCTGCGAATCAGGGCGGCGATCTGGGCTGGGCGGCTGCGGATATCTACGATCCTGCCTTCCGCGATGCGCTGATGAAGCTGAACAAAGGCCAGATGAGCGCCCCGGTTCACTCCTCCTTCGGCTGGCACTTAATCGAACTGATGGATACCCGCAACGTAGATAAAACCGACGCGGCCCAGAAAGACAGAGCCTACCGTATGCTGTTCAACCGTAAATTCTCTGAAGAAGCGGCGACCTGGATGCAGGAACAACGCGCCAGCGCTTACGTGAAAATACTGAGCAACTAATGAAACAACATCGTGTTGTTATCACTCCCGGCGAACCCGCCGGGATTGGTCCTGACCTCGTCGTCCAGCTTGCACAACAGAGCTGGCCGGTGGAACTGGTCGTCTGTGCTGATGCAACACTGTTAAAAGACCGGGCTGAATGGCTCGGTCTGCCTTTAACGCTCCTGCCTTACGACGCCAGCCAAACGCCTGTTCCCCAGCAGGCGGGTACCTTAACGCTTCTCCCTGTTGCTCTTCGTGCCCCTGCGCAGCCAGGCCTGCTCAACATCGAAAACGGGCACTACGTTGTCGATACGCTGGCGCGCGCCTGTGATGGTTGCCTGAGCGGTGAATTTGCCGCGCTGATTACCGGTCCGGTACATAAGGGCGTGATTAACGATGCGGGTGTGCCGTTTACTGGCCACACGGAATTCTTTGAAGCGCGCTCCCACAGCGACAATGTGGTCATGATGCTGGCGACGGAGGAACTGCGCGTCGCGCTGGTGACGACCCATTTACCGCTGAAAGCCATTGCAGAGGCGATCACGCCTGATCTTCTTCGCGACATCATCACCATATTGCATCACGATCTGCAAACCAAATTCGGTATCAAAGCGCCGCATATTCTGGTCTGTGGGCTGAATCCCCACGCGGGTGAAGGCGGGCATATGGGCACGGAAGAGATCGAAACCATCATCCCAGTGCTCGAAGAGATGCGCGCCAAAGGGATGAATCTCAGCGGGCCGTTGCCGGCTGATACCCTTTTCCAGGCTAAATATCTTGATAGTGCGGATGCTGTGCTCGCGATGTACCACGATCAGGGCCTGCCCGTGCTAAAATACCAGGGATTTGGCCGCGCCGTGAACATCACGCTCGGTTTACCCTTTATTCGAACGTCCGTTGACCACGGTACTGCGCTGGATCTGGCAGGAAAAGGCAAAGCGGATGTCGGCAGTTTTATTACGGCGCTTAATCTCGCCATCAAAATGATTGTTAATACTCAATGAATACTAGAGTCCATCAGGGCCACTTAGCCCGCAAACGCTTCGGGCAAAACTTCCTTAACGATCAATTCGTTATCGAAAGCATCGTTTCCGCCATTAATCCACAAAAAGGCCAGGCGATGGTCGAAATCGGTCCAGGCCTTGCCGCGCTGACCGAGCCGGTGGGTGAACGCCTCGACGAAATGACGGTTATCGAGCTGGACCGCGATCTGGCGGCCCGTCTGCAAACGCATCCGTTCCTCGGTCCTAAGCTGACGATTTACCAGCAGGACGCCATGACCATGAATTTCGCCGAGCTGTCCGAGAAGCTGGGCCAGCCGCTGCGCGTGTTCGGTAACCTGCCGTATAACATCTCTACGCCGCTGATGTTCCATCTGTTTAGCTATACTGATGCCATTGCAGACATGCACTTCATGCTGCAAAAAGAGGTCGTCAACCGACTGGTTGCAGGGCCGAACAGTAAAGCGTATGGTCGATTAAGCGTAATGGCGCAATACTATTGCCAGATTATCCCGGTACTCGAAGTGCCTCCGACCGCCTTTACCCCGGCGCCGAAAGTGGAATCTGCGGTAGTGCGTCTGGTCCCCCATGCCGTGATGCCGTACCCGGTCAAAGAGCTGCGCGTACTGAGCCGCATCACCACGGAGGCCTTTAACCAGCGCCGTAAAACGATTCGCAACAGCCTGGGTAACTCGTTTACCGTTGAGGTATTGACCGAATTAGGTATCGATCCGGCAATGCGTGCGGAAAATATTTCCGTTGAGCAGTACTGTAAGTTGGCTAATTACATCAGCGACAACGCACCGCCAAAGGAGAGCTAAGCCATGATTGATTCGCCCCGCGTATGTGTTCAGGTGCAAAGCGTTTACGTCGAGTCTCAGTCCACTCCGGACGACGAGCGTTTTGTTTTTGCTTACACCGTAACCATTCGCAATCTGGGGCGGATGCCTGTGCAACTGCTCGGGCGCTATTGGCTTATCACCAACGGCAATGGCCGTGAAATTGAAGTCCAGGGTGAAGGTGTGGTGGGAGAACAACCCCACATCGCCCCTGGCGAAGAGTATCAGTACACCAGCGGTGCCGTCATAGAGACACCGATGGGCACCATGCAAGGCCATTATGAAATGGTCGATCCAGACGGCAATACCTTCCGTATTGCCGTGCCTGTTTTCCGTCTCGCCGTTCCTACATTCATTCACTAAGAAAATGTCTACATATCTCATTGGCGACGTTCACGGTTGCTACGATGAACTGATCGCATTGCTAAAACAGGTCGATTTTACGCCTGGACAAGACACCCTCTGGTTGACGGGCGATTTAGTGGCGCGCGGCCCTGGGTCGCTGGATGTCTTACGCTTCGTCAAATCGCTGGGCGACAGCGTGCGTGTGGTGCTGGGCAATCACGATCTGCATCTGCTGGCGGTGTTTGCCGGAATCAGTCGCAACAAGCCTAAAGACCGCATCACGCCGCTGCTTGAAGCACCCGATGCCGACGAGCTTCTCAACTGGTTGCGTCGACAGCCTTTGCTACAGGTCGACGAAGAGAAAAAGCTGGTTATGGCCCATGCCGGGATCACCCCGCAGTGGGATCTGCAGACCGCCAAAGAGTGCGCGCGCGACGTCGAAGCGGTGCTGGCGAGCGACTCCTATCCGTTCTTCCTCGACGCGATGTATGGTGATATGCCGAACAACTGGAGCCCGGAGTTAAGCGGTCTGGCGCGCCTGCGCTTCGTGACCAATGCCTTTACCCGCATGCGCTACTGCTTCCCGAACGGTCAGTTGGATATGTACTGCAAAGACACGCCGGAAAACGCCCCTGCGCCGCTAAAACCCTGGTTTGCCATTCCTGGCCCGGTGACGGATGAGTACAGCGTTGTGTTTGGCCACTGGGCATCGCTCGAAGGCAAAGGCACGCCGGAGAACATTTACGGGCTGGATACGGGATGTTGCTGGGGCGGAGATTTAACCTGCCTGCGCTGGGAAGATAAGCACTATTTTGTGCAGCCGTCGAACCGGCATCTGGAGTTAGGGGATGGCGAGGCGGTTGCCTCCTGATATTAATGACGGATAGTGGCGGCTTTGCCTTATCCGGCTTATGTTCAGTCGTAAAACCCCGGTCAGCGAAGCGCCACCGGGGAATAAGACTTAACGACGTTCTAAAACTTCGAAGCAGTAGCTGTGCGAGTTCTGCGCATCAGCGTCGTGGAATTCGCTGAAGACAGATTCCCACTCGTCAGGATCGTAGTCAGGGAAATGCGTATCCCCTTCCACTTCTGCGTCAATGTGGGTCAGGTAGAGCTTCTGTGCTTTTGGCAGGAACTGCTCGTAAACACGCCCCCCACCAATCACCATAATCTCTTCCGCGTCGCCACAGGCGGCAATCGCGTCGTCGACGGATTTTACCCATTCAACGCGATCGTCCGTGCCCGGCTGGCTACTGATAACGATATTTTTACGACCCGGTAGCGGGCGACCGATTGACTCCCAGGTCAGGCGGCCCATCACTACCGGCTTGTTTAGCGTGGTGCGTTTAAACCATGCCAGATCGGCAGGCAGGTTCCACGGCATGGCGTTTTCCATACCGATAACGCGGTCTACCGCCAGCGCTGCAATCAGACTGATCATTGAAAATTTCCCGGATGCAAAAAATTGCCGCCACTATACGGAAAGCTTAATCTTTCGTCGACTGGCGGCAGAGTAAAGAACGGGAAATATTTCAATATTGCTGGCAACTCCTCTTCACGCGACAGGTTTACTCTCTGGCTCATCCTTCGGATCGCCAGTATGTTTACCCTCTTCCGTGCCTTGCCAGCCGTGACGCTGGGTCAACGACAGATGATTACGGTCTTCGTTGATGATCTCTGTCAGCATCGCGCTGGTGCGTTTCACGGCGGCGGCGCGGGACGTCGAATCATCATCGGCCATCTCAACCATCTCTTCGACCATATCGGTGTTAAAACGACGGAACAGATCGGCACGCTCACGCGCCTCATAGGCGCCAAGCCCCAAACCTTCCAGCGCCATACGCCCGGATTTCAGCGCCCCTTCGAATGTTTCACGCTCTGGCGCGTCCACCCCTGCCTGACGCAGCTTGATGTAATGGTCCACGTCGCGCGCCCGGGAGATGATTTTCAGGTTAGGGAAATGCTCCATGGCCAGTTCAGCTAACTGCAGGCTGGCCTGCGGATCGTCAATCGCATTGATCAGCACTTCGGCTTTCGCCGCTCCGGCGGACTCCAGCAGATCGACGCGTGTCGCATCGCCGTAGAAGACCTTCATACCGAATTTACGCAGGGTTTCGATATGATCGGGATCGTGATCCAGAATGACCATTTTCACGCCGCTGGAGAGCAGCAAACGGCCAGCGATCTGCCCGAAGCGGCCAAACCCGGCGATGATCACCCGCGGCTGTTCTTCGTCAATCTCATCGGCTTCGCGATCCTGCCCGCTGCCTGATTGTTCAAGACGCGTCAGGAGCACCAGCAGAATCGGCGTGGCGGCCATCGAGAGCGCCACCGCCAGCGTCAACGCTTTCGCCCACTCCGTATCCAGCACGTTCGCCATCTGCGCCGCGCCAAACACCACGAAGGCGAACTCGCTCCCCTGCCCCAGCAGCACGGCAAACCAGCGGCGCTGTTTATTCGGCACATTCAGCGGACGGGCGATCAGCCACAACATCCCCATTTTGATCACCAGGAAACCGGCCAGCAGAATGAGAATGCGCAGCGGGTGCGTCACCAGCGTCCCAAAGTCGATAGACATCCCGACGCCGATGAAAAACAGCCCCAGCAGCAGGCCTTTGAAGGGCTCGATATCGCTTTCAAGCGCATGTCGGTATTCGGAGCTGGCCAGCAACACGCCCGCCAGGAAAGCACCCATCGCCATCGACAGACCGGCCTCCTCAAGCAGCAAACCAAAGCCGAAGACCAGAAACAGCGCCACGGCGCTGAACACTTCGCGCAGGCCGGAGCGAGCCACAAAGCGCAGCAGCGGACGGGTCACATAGCGCCCTAACAAAATCACCAGCGCCAGCGCGCCTGCCACCTTTAGCGCCGACAGGGCAAAAGCACCCAGCGTGGTGGACGAACCGCTCGCCGCCAGCAGTGGGATCATTGCCACCAGCGGAATGGCGGCAATATCCTGGAACAGTAAAACGGAAAACGTGCTGCGCCCCATCTGGGAAACCGTCAGGTTGCGCTCATTCATCGCCTGCATGGCAATCGCCGTCGAGGAGAGCGCGAGCGTCATGCCGATAAGCTCGGCCACCTTCCAGTCCATCCCGAGCAGCATACAGAAGCCGCCCAGTAGTGCGCCGCAGGCCACCATCTGCAGTGCGCCGCCACCAAATACCGAGGCGCGCAGTTTCCACAGACGCTGCGGATCGAGTTCCAGGCCAATGACAAATAGCATCAGCACTACGCCGATCTCAGCGAAATGCAAAATGGACTCAGCGTCCGTAACCAGCCCCAGCCCCCACGGGCCGATGGCGCAACCGGCAATCAAATAGCCGAGAACCGATCCCAGACCCAGACGCACGGCAACCGGAACAATCAGCGCAGCGGCCCCCAGGTAGATCAGCGCCTGTATTAGCGTGTGGCTATCCATGGTGGTGCTCCTGCCAGTCGAGTAAACGTTGTTTATAGTGACGCGCCTGCGCCTGTAGTGTTTCGTCGTCACAGACAAAGGTGCAGTGCATGGCGAAAGGCGGCAGCCACTGCAATCCGCAGTAGATTGCCGTCGCCTGCAGCGGCTGAGACAGCACCTCAAACCCGGGATGTTGGCCGATCTCGAAATGGCTTTCGCCGCCGCCAGTGGTAACGGCCCACATCAGGCTTTTACCTTTTAGCGCGTGGCCGTTGTGCCCGTACGCCCAGCCGTGGGAGAAGACTTTGTCGATCCACAGTTTGAGCAGCGGCGGCGTGCTGTACCACTGCATGGGATGCTGCCAGACGATAAGATCCGCGCGGGAGATGGCCTCCTGTTCGGCGGCGATATCGATGTTGAAGTCGGGGTAGAGTTGATAGAGGGAGCGTATCTCAACGCCGTCGATTTCCCTGGCTTGTTCAAGCATCCGCTTATTCGCGTGCGAGTGCTGCGGATAAGGATGCGCATAAATTATCAGAATCATTCGGAGCTCTTAACGAGAGGAACATCTGATCAAGCATATCCCATTGGCGGTAAAACAAAAACGAGATACATAAGCCCGGTTAATATGACAGGGGCGTCACCGCATTCCGTGATGATGCTGGCGGCAAATCGGACACAGCGACGCCTGCGGGTGCCAGGCATAAAATGGGCGGGAGCACGCCGGGCATGAGGTCTCAAACAGAGCGTGAACGGCAGGAGCCGCTCTCCCCGTCGCAGGCGCTATGGAAATGGCATCGACAGGACAGACCGCCTCGCACGCTTTACAGCCGTGACACTGCCGGGCATCGAGGGTAAAGGAACCCGCCTTGAGCACGACGGCTTTTGAGGAACAGACCCGGCTGCACGCCGCGCAGGCCACACACGTTTCAGTGTCGAGGTGCAGCGTAAACTGATGATACTGCGGAAATGCCTTTGACAGCGGCTCCACCGCGACCGAAACGCCCTTCTCCAGACCAGACAAACGGCGGCGTCCACGATTGAGGGACGCGTGCTGCGGCGGATAAATTTGCCAGGTTGGCTCATCCAGCTCGCGCAGTTTTAGATTGAGCGCCGCGATAGCAACGCCCCAGTGAGGATGTTCATCCAGATCAATTTCGACGCCACGAATATGATGCTGGACATGCCACAGCAACAGTTCATTGATTTCCGGTGCAATGGATGTGAAAGGTGCGATTAAGCGTTGCGCGCTGAGGTGTCTTCGGGGCGGCTCCAGGTGCGCAATGGCCTCCACGGGGCAGACAAACAGACAGCGCCCACAGCCCAGGCAAAGATCTTGGTTCAGCGCCGCGCCCTCACGGGTGATACTCAGCGCACCTGCCGGACAGGTGTCAACGCAGGCACGGCAGGTTGCACGTCGAAGCGAGCGGCGTAAACATGACTCGCCCACCGCAGGAGGCGGTGGGGAGTCAGCGAAAGCAAAACGAAACATCAGTGAATGCTAAAGAACACAAAGCGCAGCAGGACTTCTGCTACCAGCAGTAACACGCCCCCCACATACAGCCACACCTGGCGACGGCCAAGTGCGCCATATGCAAAGGCCAGCATGCCGACGACAGAAAGGCTCCAGCCCCATAAACGCAGCTGTGCGGTTGCCTGAAACGCCTCCAGCGGCTGATGCGGGAACGTCAGCGCGTCAGTCAGTCCGGCTCCGGCCAGCCACGACAGGTAAGGCATTTGCACCAGCAACCGAACCAGAACGGCGGCCACGATCAGCCCCATCATCCAGCGTGTCAGGGAGCTATTGCGTATAGGCAGCACCGCACTCGCCACCACCGCACCGACAATGACGACCGAGCCATAGAACATGACCAGGGTGTTGGCATGCATCCAGGTGATCACCGAGGTATGCATGTAGATTTGGCTCATGCAAAACACATCAACCAGCCCTGCCAGCAGCGCCAACGGCATCAGCACTTTCCACAGCGCAACGTTCATCAGCGAGGCCAAAAAACCCAATCCGGCGACGGCCAGGAACAGACTGGCAAATACGATTTCCCGGCTTAGCCACGAGCTACTGAAATGGCGCAGCGCGTTGAAGGCGTTAAGCGGATACCCCAGATGGAATACCGATGCCAGCAGGCCAAGTCCGGCCATTACGCAGACAATGAAGACCGGCATACGCGTGCGTTCCGTTGGCATTCGTGCGGAATAGTTCTGCGTTGTGCCAGCGCACAGGTTTAAGCTCACAAACAGCGTCAGCCCGACGGCCCCCTGCAGCAGCAGGGTAAACATTAATAGCGGCCACTCATGCATGAGGCTTCTCCTTTTTCTCCGCACCCTGATGCGCTTTGATCACCAGGTTTGGCTGCGTGATCGCCGAATCAGGCAATCCCTTCACATCGCAAAAGTCGCCATATTTTTGGCGTAATTCCTCAATCGGGCCGAACTGAATTGCCCCCAGCGGGCAGGTTGCAACGCAGATCGGCTGCTCGCCCTTCGCCTGCAGATCCACACAAAAATCGCACTTCGACATTTGTCCGGTCTGCTCATTCAGCTGCGGCGCGCCATAAGGGCAGGACCATGCGCAGTATCCGCAGCCCACGCATTTATCCGTGTTCACCCTGACAATCCCGTCGCCAGGCCGTTTGTGCATCGCGGTGGTTGGGCAATTTTTCGTACAGACAGGATCTGCGCAATGATTGCAGGAGATAGAGAGCGTGTACGCGAAGACATTATTCTGCATGCCTCCCTGCCCCGTAGGCATAAAACCGCCGCCAGTCACTTCGTAAACCCGGCGAAAACGGCGCCCCACGTCCAGATTATTTTTATCTTTGCACGCGACCTGGCAGGCCTTGCAGCCGGAACAGCGTGAAGAATCGATAAAGAACCCGAGCTGCTTATCGCTCACGGGCGCAAAGTCCTTAAACTGACTCATGCTTCGCTACCTCCACCAGCATGGTTTGATGAGAATTCCCTTTCGCCAGCGCCGTAATTCGCGACGAGCTAAGTACGTTGGCACATCCGCCATGATCGATCCCTTGCGCATCGGGCTGCCACCAGGCACCAGCCTGCATGGCGACGACGCCTGGGATAATACGCGGCGTCACTTCCGCCTCTACCAGGCTCACACCGCGAGCGTTATGAATGCGCACCTTGTCGCCTTGCACGATCCCGCGCGTCTCAGCATCCCGTGGGTTAATCCACAGTTTTTGTGTCTGCACCTCCTGCAGCCAGGGGTTAGCGTACTGAGTTGAGTTCGCCCGGTTTTTGCCTTTCCAGGTAATGAGCTGCAAAGGGAACTGCTTCGCTAAAGGATCTTCCGGCCCTTCGTGCGCGGGCACATAGTGGGAAAGCGCTGGAATTTCCGGATGCTGCATGTCATACAACCGCTTCGAAAAAATTTCGATCTTGCCGGACGGCGTCGGGAAAGGATGGTTATCCGGATCGCGGATGTTCTCCTCAAAGGCCACCCATGGGGCGCTCTTAAACAGATGACGGCGCTGGACCTGCAGTTGTTCAAAGGTCGGAAGATGTTCATCCGGCATCGACAGCCGGGTGTTTTCCCAGATGTGCTCGATCCACTGTTTCTCATCCCGTCCCTGACTGAACTCTGCTTCCACGCCAAGTTTTGCCGCTACTTCGCGCTGCCACTCATAGTCGCTCCGGCGCTCAAACTCCGGATCGATGAGCTTTTCTGATAGCACCAGATAATTTGCCGTCCCCCAGGTTTCACCGATATTCCAGCGCTCCATAAAGCTGGTTTCTGGCAAAAGCAGGTCGGCATATTTCGCGCTGGGGCTCATGTTGAGATCGCTGACGACGATAAACTCGATTTTCGATTCGTCCTCAAGCACTTTCACCGTCTGGTTAACGTCCGGGTTTTGGTTCGCCAGATAGTTACCTGCCAGCGAGAACAGGATGCGGATGTTGCTGCTGAGTTTCTCGGCCCCTTTCAGGCCATCGTCCGGGCTGACTTTACTGGCATCTTCTGCCGCCTGGACCCAGTTCATGATGGAGATACTCTCCTTAACAGGGTTCTCCAGCGTTTCGGTGCCGGTGGTGAATTTTCGGTTGGCACATCCGCCGTAGCCTGCGGCCCAACCGCCCATCACGCCGACATTGCCGGTCAGCGTGGCTAGCAGCGTGGAGCCTCTGGCGGTACGTTCACCGCAGTTATGTCGTTGCGGACCCCAGCCCTGAATCAGCGCCGCCGGTTTGGTGGTAGCGTAATCGCGCGCCAGCTGGCGAATCGTCTGCGCGGGAACGTGGGTGATTTTCTCGGCCCATTCGGGGGTCTTCACCACGCCGTCTTTTTTCCCCATCAGATAGGCCATCAGCGACTCATTCGCCGGAACGCCCTCTGGCATCGAATCCTCGTCGAAGCCGAGCGTGTGACGGGCGATAAAGTTTTTGTCGTGCAGATCCTCGCTGATGATGACGTACATCATCGCATCCATCAGCGCATTGTCGGTCGTCGGCAGCAGCGGGATCCACTCATCCGCCAGCGACGACGTGGTGTCAGAATAACGTGGGTCAACCACGATGAAGCGGGTGCCGTTTTGCTTCATCTGTTGGAAATAGTGGTTGGTGTGACCAAAAATCGTCTCGGTAGGATTGTGCCCCCAGAGGATCACCAGCGGGGTGTCTTTCAGGGTATCGAGGGAGTTTCCGCTGGCCGCGATGCCGTAAGTGTACGGCGTGGCCGCCACGGTATTCCCGAGGCTGACGGAGTGGTAGTACGAGAGATACCCGCCGGTGAGATTCAGCAGGCGTTTCATCATCCCGTCGCCGGAAAACGCCCCGCCGCTGGTGGCGGTATTGTTATGCATAAACCGCGATGCCGGGCCATATTTCGCCGTGATCCGCGTGAGGTTATCCGCAATCATCGTCGTGGCTTCATCCCAGGAGATGCGCTCGAACTTCCCTTCCCCGCGCTTGCCCACGCGTTTCATCGGGTATTTGAGACGATCGGGATGATAGACGAATTTACGGTATCCACGACCACGCACGCAGGCGCGCATAATCGGCATATCAGGATCGAGTTCATTATCGGGGCGAGTGGTGATTCGCGTGACAACGCCCTCTGAAACATGAGCGCGAATATCACATTTTCCGCCGCAGTCGAAGGTGCTGCAGGTTGCGACCACTTTTTCCATCGACGGTGAGTCCGGTACGACGGCAGTCGTGTCAGCGACATCAGCGGAACGTGCAGTGCGGGATACAAAAGGAAGGGTCAGGAGTAAAGAACCCGATTTGAGGACGTTACGCCGTGAAATTTCTAAACCTTGCTTATCTGGTGCTTTTTGATGTTCTTCCATAATCACTCTCCATTTTTCAGAGCGTGATTCTCGCTTACCTCCTAAGGATTACGGTTGATATTCGTCAAGGATTAGATACAGCGGCGAAGCGCCGCTGTAAGAAAAAAAATGAATGAGAATTAGTTATCTAATTCACTCATGTTCTTAACCTGATCGCGGTTAATTTGCTCGGTTTTACCGGTTTGTGCATTTTTATAGGAAACCAGACCGGTGTCGTCATCGACCTGTGGTTTACCGTCGGTGACGATGGTTCTGCCATCCGTGGTTTCCACTGCCTGGTTAGATGAACAACCAGCAACGGTGAAGAGAGCTGCGGCAGCAAAAATTGAGGTGGCCAGAAGTTTATTTCGCATGGTGTTCTCCCTGCTTTTCAGTTGAATTTAATTATCGACCTAACCATTTTAGGCTAACTGACTGAAGAGAGATGGAAAACCAGAAGACTCTGAAGTGGAACGAAGAGGCGTTTATTGTAGGCGGGTAAGCGAAACGCCACCCGCCAGAGGCTTGCGCGAACAAAAACGTGCCGGGTGACAGCTTCGCCTTTCCCGGCCTGCAACACCGTTACTTGTTAATCTGCGCGTGCATTTCCTGCACCGAAATCACTTTCTCGGTGGCATCCGCGTTCAGCGCCATGGCTGTCGCGAAACCGCCGTTCAGGGTGGTGTCGTAATGCACTTTGTACTGCAGCGCGCTGCGGCGAATCAGCTTGGAGTCTTCAATCGCCTGACGACCTGCGGTGGTGTTGATGATGTAGGTGTACTCGCCATTCTTGATACGGTCCTGAATGTGCGGACGACCTTCATGAACCTTGTTGACCAGACGCGGGTTGATACCAGCTTCACCCAGTACGATAGCCGTACCATGGGTGGCATCCAGTTCAAAGCCCTGTTTCAGCAGTTTCGCTGCAAGGTCAACCACACGTTCTTTATCCCCTTCACGCACGGAGAGCAGCGCGCGGCCCTGCTTTCTCATGGTTGAGCTGCTGCCCAGCTGCGCCTTGGCGAAAGCTTCTGCGAAGGTACGACCCACACCCATAACTTCACCGGTGGAGCGCATTTCTGGCCCTAACAGCGGGTCAACGCCCGGGAATTTGTTGAACGGCAGCACCACCTCTTTCACCGAGTAGTACGGTGGGATGATCTCTTTGGTGACGCCCTGCTGGGTCAGCGTCTGGCCCGCCATCACGCGTGCCGCCACTTTCGCCAGCGGGATACCGGTGGCTTTGGAGACGAACGGTACGGTACGCGCCGCACGCGGGTTAACTTCAATCAGATAGACTTCGTTATCTTTCACCGCGAACTGGACGTTCATCAAACCGCGCACCTGCAGCTCGAAGGCCAGTTTCTGCACCTGCTGGCGCATCACATCCTGAATTTCCTGGCTCAGGGTGTAGGCTGGCAGAGAACATGCGGAGTCACCGGAGTGTACGCCTGCCTGTTCGATGTGCTCCATGATGCCACCAATCAGCACCATTTCGCCGTCGCAGATGGCATCCACGTCCACTTCTACCGCGTCGTCGAGGAAACGGTCGAGCAGCACTGGCGCATCGTTAGAGACGCTCACCGCCGTCTGGAAGTAGCGACGCAGGTCGGCTTCGTCGTAGACGATTTCCATCGCACGGCCGCCCAGCACGTAGGACGGGCGCACCACCAGCGGATAACCAATCTCTTTCGCTTTCTCAACAGCCATCTCAATCGCAGTGACGGTGGCGTTGGCCGGTTGCTTCAGCTTCAGACGGTCTACCGCCTGCTGGAAACGCTCGCGGTCTTCTGCGCGGTCAATCGCATCCGGGCTGGTGCCGATAACCGGTACGCCTGCCGCTTCCAGCGCGCGCGCCAGTTTCAGCGGGGTCTGGCCGCCGTACTGCACGATAACGCCCTTCGGCTTCTCGATGCGCACGATTTCCAGCACGTCTTCCAGGGTCACCGGCTCGAAATAGAGGCGGTCAGAGGTGTCGTAGTCGGTCGATACCGTTTCCGGGTTACAGTTGACCATGATGGTCTCGTAACCGTCTTCACGCAGCGCCAGAGAGGCGTGTACGCAGCAGTAGTCAAACTCGATGCCCTGGCCGATACGGTTTGGACCGCCGCCCAGCACCATAATTTTGTCGCGGTCTACGGACGGATTCGCTTCGCACTCGTCTTCATAAGTGGAGTACATGTAGGCGGTGTCGGTTGCGAACTCGGCGGCGCAGGTGTCCACGCGTTTGTAGACCGGGTGCAGGTTGTACTGGTCACGCAGCTTGCGGATTTCAGATTCACGCACGCCCGCCAGTTTAGCCAGACGCGCATCGGCAAAGCCTTTACGCTTCAGCATACGCAGGAAGTCCGCGTCGAGACCGGTGATACCCATCTCAGCCACTTTCTCTTCCAGTCGCACCAGCTCTTCAATTTGCACCAGGAACCAGCGGTCGATGTTGGTCAGGTTAAAGACGCCATCCACGGAGAGGCCCGCGCGGAACGCATCGGCGATGTACCAGATACGCTCAGCGCCTGCGTCTTTCAGTTCACGACGGATTTTGGTCAGCGCTTCCGGGTCATCGAGGCTCACTTTCGGGTCGAAGCCCATTGCGCCCACTTCCAGGCCACGCAGCGCTTTCTGCAGGGATTCCTGCTGAGTGCGGCCAATCGCCATCACTTCGCCGACGGATTTCATCTGGGTCGTCAGACGGTCGTTTGCGCCCGCGAATTTCTCGAAGTTAAAGCGAGGAATTTTGGTCACAACATAGTCGATAGACGGCTCAAACGACGCCGGAGTGCGACCACCGGTGATGTCGTTCATCAGCTCGTCGAGGGTGTAACCTACCGCCAGTTTCGCCGCCACTTTCGCAATCGGGAAGCCGGTCGCTTTGGATGCCAGCGCCGAGGAGCGTGAAACGCGCGGGTTCATTTCGATAACAATCAGGCGACCGTTTTTCGGGTTCACGGAGAACTGCACGTTAGAACCGCCGGTTTCGACGCCGATTTCACGCAGTACCGCCATCGAGGCGTTACGCATGATTTGATACTCTTTGTCGGTCAGCGTCTGGGCTGGCGCGACGGTGATGGAGTCACCGGTGTGGATGCCCATCGCATCGAAGTTTTCGATTGAGCAGACGATGATGCAGTTGTCGTTTTTATCACGCACCACTTCCATCTCGTACTCTTTCCAGCCAATCAGCGACTCATCAATCAGCAGCTCTTTGGTTGGGGACAGATCCAGACCGCGTTCGCAAATTTCTTCGAACTCTTCGCGGTTGTAAGCGATACCGCCACCGGTGCCGCCCATGGTGAAGGACGGACGGATGATGCACGGATAGCCCACGTCAGCGGCAACCGCCAGCGCTTCTTCCATGGTGTGTGCGATGCCGGAGCGCGCGGTGTCGAGGCCGATTTTTTTCATCGCCACGTCGAAACGGCGGCGGTCTTCAGCTTTATCAATCGCGTCGGCGGTGGCACCTATCATGGTCACACCGAATTCCGCCAGCACGCCCTGACGTTCCAGTTCCAGCGCACAGTTCAGCGCGGTCTGGCCGCCCATGGTTGGCAGTACGGCGTCCGGACGCTCTTTTTCGATGATTTTGCGCACCACTTCCCAGTGAATCGGCTCGATGTAGGTCGCATCGGCCATTTCCGGGTCGGTCATGATGGTGGCTGGGTTAGAGTTCACCAGGATTACGCGGTAACCCTCTTCGCGCAGGGCTTTACACGCCTGTGCTCCGGAGTAGTCGAATTCGCAGGCCTGGCCGATGACAATCGGGCCAGCGCCAAGGATCAGGATGCTTTTTATATCTGTACGTTTTGGCATGGTGTTCTCGGCTCCTGATTATTTAGCGGTCTGACGGTATTGCTCGATAAGTTCGATGAAGTGATCGAACAGCGGCGCGGCATCGTGCGGGCCTGGGCTGGCTTCCGGGTGACCCTGGAAGCTGAACGCCGGTTTGTCGGTGCGATGGATACCCTGCAGGGTATGGTCGAACAGCGACTTGTGGGTGACGCGCAGGTTGGCGGGCATTGACGCCTCATCCACCGCAAAACCGTGGTTTTGCGCGGTAATCATCACCGTGTTGTTGTCGATATCTTTCACCGGGTGGTTTCCACCGTGGTGGCCGAACTTCATCTTGATGGTTTTCGCACCGCTCGCCAGCGCCAGCAGCTGATGGCCGAGGCAGATACCAAACACCGGAATATCGGTTTCGAGGAAGCGTTTAATCGCTTCAATCGCGTAATCACACGGTGCCGGGTCACCCGGGCCGTTGGAGAGGAAGATCCCATCCGGGTTCATCGCCAGCACGTCTTCGGCCGGGGTTTTCGCCGGAACGACTGTCAGGCGGCAGCCGCGATCCACCAGCATGCGCAGGATGTTGCGCTTCGCGCCGTAGTCGTAAGCCACCACGTGGAACGGCAGCTCGTCTTCTTTTTTGGCTTCTGGCAGTTCACCTGCCAGCGTCCAGCTCCCCTGGGTCCAGCTGTAGGCTTCCGCTGTGGTCACTTCTTTCGCCAGATCCATCCCGTTCAGGCCAGGGAAAGCTTTCGCTTTTTCCTGCGCCAGTGCCGCATCCAGGTTGTCGCCTGCGATGATGCAGCCGTTCTGTGCGCCCTTCTCGCGCAGCAAACGGGTCAGCTTACGGGTATCGATATCGGCAATCGCCACGATGTTGTGACGCTTCAGGTAAGAAGAGAGGTCTTCAGTATTGCGGTAGTTGCTGGCAATCAGCGGCAGGTCGCGAATAATCAGACCTTGCGCGTGAACCTGAGAGGATTCTGCATCGGCTTCGTTGGTGCCGACATTACCAATATGAGGATAAGTAAGGGTGACGATTTGGCGGGAATAGGAAGGATCAGTGAGGATTTCTTGATAACCGGTCATTGAAGTATTGAAAACGACTTCCCCAACCGCCGAACCTGTTGCCCCTATGGCCCGACCGATAAACTGGGTTCCGTCTTCCAGAACCAATAGCGCTGACTTAATCAAAACACCCTCCAGAGAATATTCACTCACTTTATCTGCATATTAATTCACAACGGCGTTATGAATCAATGCAAATTTGTTTCCCGCGGATTTTCGGCAAACGGCGGCATTCTGGGGATTTAGAGGGGTAAAGTCAACTCAAAATGGCTTTTTTGTTTATTATTTTACGCAGCTTTGGCGTTTAACGGAGTTTAAGCCATAAAAAGATCAACAAAATCACGTTAGAAAACGTTTGTACGCTGAGTTTAGTGAGATTTGATGAGGTAGCACAACAAAAACCAGACCAAATGGTCAAAATTTACAGTGCGATAACAAAAAAAAGAGAGATAACTGTAACTTTACTCAACAATATTACGAAATACACTTCAAACTGGAAAAATAAAAGGGCAATAAAATATTGCCCTGTGCAATCAATCAATTAAGACTGCAATAACCACATCACGATGGGTAATAACACTTATAAATCGTTAAGATTAAGCACATCTCTCATGTCAAAAAGACCATTATCTAAACTTTTTAGCCACAATGCGGAGCGCACAGCGCCGTTGGCAAAGGTCATGCGGCTGGATGCTTTATGGGTAATCTCCACGCGCTCGCCGATATCGGCGAAGATCGCCGTATGTTCGCCGACGATATCCCCCGCTCGCACCGTAGCAAACCCAATCGTGCCCGGAACACGCTCGCCCGTATGCCCTTCGCGAGAATAGACCGCGCAGTCCTTTAAATCCTTATCAAGTGCATAAGCAATCGCTTCGCCCATCGCCAGCGCCGTACCGGATGGGGCATCCACTTTGTGGCGGTGGTGCGCTTCGATAATTTCGATATCCGTGTAGTCGCCCATCACTTTCGCGGCTTTCTCCAGCAGCTTGAGCATGACGTTAACGCCCACGCTAAAGTTAGCGGCGAAGACAATCGCAATCTCCTGGGAAGCGTCTTTGATCGCCTGTTTGCCCGCGTCGTCAAAACCGGTGGTGCCGATGACCATTCCTTTACCGTGCTGACGGCAAAAGGCCAGATGGTGTAGCGTCCCTTCCGGGCGCGTGAAATCGATGAACACGTCAAAATCGTCTTTCACCGCATCCAGACTGCTTTGCACGGTTACGCCCGTCTTGCCCACACCCGCCAGTTCACCCGCATCGGTTCCAAGAAGCGAGGAGCCGTCGCGCTCCAGCGCCGCGCCAAGCGCAACGCCGTCTAACTGCAGCGCTGCCTGAATTAACTGACGGCCCATACGGCCACCCGCGCCCGCTATCGCGACACGCACCTGTGCATCATGCATAGTTATTCTCTTACGTTAAAAGTATGTAAATCGTTTTCAGATTAACCAGCCTGTGACGAAGCCGCTATCTTAAAACGCCGATAATTAGAATTTTATGATAAACAGGCGGCAGTATCAGTAAAAGACATGAGGATCAGCGAAAACCGCATGATTCACGCAAAGGGTGGAACTGTCGGGTTCATCACAGGGAATCAGACAAAAAAATGCCGGTCTCTTTCGGGACCGGCATTTTCTAAACAGAGAGGATTATTCGACTTCTTTCGCGTCGATGCGCAGCTCTTTCGGCACTTCAAAAACGATATTCTCTTCGCGACCTTCCAGCGGAACAGCTTCGCCGCCGCCCAGCTCCTGCAAACGCTTAATCACGTTTTGCACCAGAATGTCCGGCGCGGAGGCACCGGCGGTCACGCCGACACAGGCTGCGTTTTTGACCCACGCTTCCTGAATGTCCGTGGCGTCATCAATCAGAAACGCGGTTTTCCCCATACGCTGCGCCAGTTCGGCCAGACGGTTGGAGTTGGAAGAGTTTTTGGAACCGACCACCAGCACCACATCCGCCTGCTCGGCCAGCGCGCGCACCGCTTCCTGACGATTGGTGGTGGCGTAGCAGATGTCATCTTTGCGCGGCCCGACGATTTTCGGGAACCGACTGCGCAGGGCATCGATCACATCAGAGGTGTCGTCTACCGAGAGCGTCGTCTGGGTCATGAACGACAGGCGCGCTTCGTTTTTCACTTCCAGCGACAGCACATCGTCCGGCGACTCAACCAGGTACATTCCCCCTTCCGGGTTGCTGTACTGGCCCATCGTGCCTTCCACTTCTGGATGGCCGGCGTGGCCAATCAGAATCGACTCTTCACCACGACGGCTGGCGCGGGCGACTTCCATATGCACTTTGGTCACCAACGGACAGGTGGCGTCGAAGACCGTCAGGTCACGACTTTTCGCTTCGTTACGCACCGCCTGCGAGACGCCGTGCGCCGAGAAGATCAGGATCGCGCCGTCAGGCACTTCACTGATCTGCTCGATAAAGATTGCGCCGCGCTCGCGCAGGCTGTCTACCACATAGCGGTTGTGGACCACTTCGTGACGGACATAAATCGGCGCGCCGTAAATTTCCAGCGCGTTTTCAACAATGCTGATAGCGCGGTCTACTCCGGCACAAAAACCGCGCGGGTTAGCCAACAGGATCTGCATTTACTTCCTCCAGCGCCGGGTCGATCTCCAGCACTTCAACATCAAAATGGACGGTACGCCCGGCCAGCGGATGGTTGAAATCAACGGTGATGGAATCGCCATTAATTTCACGGATCACGCCAGGCATTTCGCTGCCATCCATAGCGGTAAAGAGCATAATCGCGCCGATTTCCGGCTCGCCCGCGTCCATGAATTCACGGCGCGAGAAATACTGGATCAGATCCGGGGTTGGCACGCCAAACGCCGCATCAGGCTCGAGAGAGAAGGCTTTTTTCTCACCCTCTTTCAGCCCAAGCAACTGCTGCTCCAGACCTTCCGAAAGAGAGGTGTCACCCAGGCGGAACAGCGCAGGTTTGCCGTTATTGCGGGTCGATTCCGCAGTGGAACCGTCGTCCAGTTTCAGCGTGAAATGGACCAGCACCGCGCTATTGCTCTGTATGGATTTTGACATGCCGATTTGCTCGCTTGTTTTGCCTCAACGGTTTGCCCGATGGCACCTGGCTTCCGGGCTTACGTGAGGCACATATTCTGTAGGCCGGGTCACACCCGGCCTTTACATTTACGCCTGCTCTTTCGCTGCGGGTTTAGGCAAGAAACCTTCCAGCACAATCAACGCGGCGCCGATGCAAATTGCGCTATCAGCCAGGTTGAAGGTGGCGAAGTGCCAGTTACCGACGTAGAAGTCGATCATATCGACCACAAAGCCGTGCCACAGACGGTCAAACAGGTTACCCAGCGCACCGCCAATGATCAGCGCGTAGGCGATGTTGGTCAGCTTCTGCGTCGCTTTTGAGCGATACATCAGCACCGCGAGGATCACGCAGATACCGATAGCGATACCTGCGAAGAACCAGCGCTGCCAACCCCCGCTGTCGGCGAGGAAGCTGAACGCCGCGCCGTAGTTGCGCGCGTAATGCAGATTAAGTGACGGGAACAGCGGAACCGTATCCCCCAGAGCAAAGTTCTGGAGGATCAGGAACTTGCTGCCCAGATCAATAATCAGTACGACGACGACCAGCCACAGCCAGCGCAGTCCTGTTGCACAGAGACATTTACTCATCAGGCAAACTTACGTTTTTCGCCATCACCGGCGATGTTGCTGACACAGCGTCCACAGATATCTGCGTGTTCCGCCACCTGGCCAATATCGTTGGTGTAATGCCAGCAGCGCGGACATTTCTCACCTTCGGCTTTGCTCAGCGCCACTTTCAGCCCTTTGAGCAGCTCGCTCTGCTGGGCATCGGCAGTCGCCTGTGCATAATCGGCAACGCTGGCACCTGAGGTCAACAGGACAAATCGCAATTCATCGCCCAGCGCCGTCAGTTTCGCCGCCAGCTCAGGTTCTGCGTACAGGGTCACTGCCGCTTCCAGAGAGCCACCGACTTTCTTGTCAGCACGCGCCTGTTCGATAACCTTGTTCACTTCGCCACGCACTTTCAGCAGCTCGTCCCAGAAGGTATCGTTCATGGCTTCAGTCTCAGCCAGACCAAACAGGCCAGTGTACCATTCGCCGGTGAAGACGTACTTCTCGCGCTCGCCTGGCAGGTAGCCCCAGATTTCGTCTGCGGTGAAGGACATGATCGGTGCCATCCAGCGAACCAGCGCTTCTGCGATGTGATACAGCGCAGTCTGGCAGCTGCGACGCGCCACGCTGTCTGCTTTCGCGGTGTACTGGCGGTCTTTAATGATGTCGAGGTAGAACGAGCCCATCTCGATGGAGCAGAAACGCATCAGGCGCTGCACCACTTCGTGGAAGTCGTAAGACTCGTAGGCTTTCAGAATGTCTTCCTGCGCCGCTTGCGCGCAGCCCACAGCCCAACGATCCAGCACGACCATCTCTTCCGGTTTCACCATGTCTTTGACCGGGTCGAAACCGTTCAGGTTAGCGAGCAGGAAGCGCGCGGTGTTACGGATACGACGATAGCTGTCGGCAGCACGTTTGAGGATCTCATCGGAAACCGCCATTTCGCCGGTGTAGTCCGTAGAGGCCACCCACAGACGCAGAATGTCCGCGCCCAGTTTGTTCATCACATCCTGCGGAGAAACGGTGTTACCGATGGATTTGGACATCTTGCGTCCCTGACCATCCACAGTAAAGCCGTGCGTCAGAACCTGACGGTATGGCGCTTTACCTTTCATCGCGGTGGAGATCATCAGAGATGACATGAACCAGCCGCGGTGTTGGTCAGAACCTTCCAGGTACATATCCGCCGCATGGCCATAGAACTCAGGGCGCACATCCACTACAGAAGAGTGGGTAGAGCCGGAGTCGAACCATACGTCGAGGGTGTCTGGTACTTTCTCGTAGTTGGCCGCGTCATCGCCCAGGATCTCTTTCGAGTCCAGATCCCACCACGCCTGGATGCCATCCACTTCAACGCGTTTGGCGACTTCTTCCATCAGCTCCAGCGAGCGAGGGTGAAGCTCCTGCGTCTCTTTGTGAACGAACAGGGACATCGGCACGCCCCAGGTACGCTGACGGGAGATACACCAGTCAGGACGGTTCGCGACCATGGATTCGATACGCGCCTGGCCCCAGTCTGGGATCCACTGCACGCCTTTGATCTCTTTTAGAGACTGCTCGCGCAGGCCTTTCTGATCCATGCTGATGAACCACTGCGGGGTCGCACGGAAGATGATTGGCGACTTGTGACGCCAGCAGCACGGATAGCTGTGCTGCATCTTCTCAACGTGCAGCAGAGCACCGCTGGTGCGCAGCATGTCGACAATGATGTCGTTCGCTTTAAAGACGTTGATACCGTCCAGCGCCGGGTAGGTGCCTGGCAGGTATGCGCCGTCTGGCCCGACCGGGTTGGCGATTTCCAGACCGTATTTCAGGCTGATGTTGTAGTCATCCGGGCCGTGGCCACCGGCGGTGTGTACCGCACCGGTACCAGCGTCCAGCGTAACGTGATCGCCAAGAATGGCCGGCACGTCGAAATCGAGGAACGGGTGTTTGAAGCGCATCAGTTCAAGCTCAGCGCCGTTCACGGTGCCCAGCACGGCGTATTCGCTGATGTTTGCGCGTTTCAGGACACTCTCAACCAGATCTTTAGCCAGAATCACCGCCTGGCCTTCAACCTGTACCAGCGCGTAATCGAAGTCCGCAGACAGGGAGATTGCGCGGTTCGCAGGCAGGGTCCACGGGGTAGTGGTCCAGATAACCAGGGAAATTGGGCCGTTGACGGAGGTCACGCCGAATTTGGCTTTCACCGCGTCCTGATCTACCGCGTGGAACGCCACGTCGATAGACGGAGAGGTTTTGTCGTAATATTCCACTTCCGCTTCTGCCAGCGCAGAACGGCAGTCAACGCACCAGTGCACAGGCTTCGCGCCTTTATGCAGATGGCCGTTACCGATGATTTTGCCCAGAGCGCGAATAATGTTGGCTTCAGTTTTGAAGTCCATCGTCAGGTATGGACGAGACCAGTCGCCCAGCACGCCCAGACGGATAAAGTCTTTACGCTGGCCATCAACCTGCGCGGCCGCGTATTCGCGGCATTTTGCACGGAACTCGGCGGCGGTGAATTTCTCACCTGGCTTGCCGTATTCCTGCTCCACTTTCAGCTCGATCGGCAGACCGTGGCAGTCCCAGCCCGGAACGTAAGGCGAGTCAAAACCGGTGAGTCCTTTGGACTTCACGATAATGTCTTTCAGAATCTTGTTTACAGAGTGACCAATATGAATGCTGCCATTCGCATATGGAGGGCCATCATGCAGAATGAAGGTTTTTTTGCCTTTTTTGGCTGCACGGATGATGCCGTACAGGTCATCATCGGTCCAACGCGCCAGCATTCCCGGTTCACGCTTGGCGAGATCGCCGCGCATCGGGAACCCTGTTTCCGGCAAATTCAGGGTTGATTTATAGTCACTCATCAGATTCTCGGTTCCGTATTTAAAACTCGTTCAGGCATTAAGCCGGGTTCGATAGCCCAAAAAATTCGCGGGCCGTTAACTCATCACGCGCAATTTGTGCTTTCAGCTCATCGAGCGAAGCAAATCGCTGCTCATTGCGTATTTTTTTACGCAGGATTACATCTATATGGCGACCGTAAAGGTCCATTACAACGTCAAGCAGATGCACTTCGAGCTGCTGACGCACACCTGCTACCGTTGGACGGGTGCCGATATTGGCCACGCCCGGCAACGGTTTATCACCCAGTCCGGTGACTTCTACCGCATACACCCCTTTTACCGGGGAAACCTGACGACGCAGCGGGACGTTCGCCGTCGGGAAACCTATTGTGCGACCGAGTTCATCGCCATGCACGACCCGCCCGGAAATGGCAAACGGATGCCCTAACAGGTTCTCCGCCACGTCCAGCTGATCGTCGGCTAAGGCCATACGCACTGCCGTGCTGCTCACGCGCACGCCACCTTCGCAGAAGGTCATGGTGCTGGTGACATCAAAGCCATACTCCAGACCCGCCTTCTGTAATAACAAGAAATCGCCCTGACGACCAGCGCCGAAGCGGAAATCATCGCCCACGGCGAGAAACTGCACGCCCAGACGTTTTACCAGCAGATCGCCGACAAAATTTTGCGCCGTCAGTGCCGCAAAACGTCGGTCGAAGCGCACGCAAAGTACGTAGTCCACGCCGCATTCCGCCAGATAGCGCAATTTTTCACGCAGGCGAGTTAAACGCGCGGGCGCTTTATCACCGGCAAACAGCTCCAGCGGCTGCGGTTCGAAAATCATCACCACGACCGGCAGCCCACGGGCCTCGCCCTCTTTACGCAATCCCTGCAACAGCGCCTGATGCCCACGATGCACGCCGTCGAAATTACCAATGGTCAGTACGCACCCGTGCGGGGCGTGACTGAGATTATGTATGCCGCGTATCAGCTTCATGACAGGCTCAAAACAGTGAAAATCGCCCGAGTATACCTTGTACAGCGGTTAAGGTTAACCGGCGATTGTTGCCTCAAATCAGAAAGCCGTAATGATTTCATGATGCTTAGCTTTCGGAGGGAAAAAATCTGCCCGTTACTGCGTTTTTTTACATCGAAAGACTGTATTCAGCTGAGACAAGCTGGTAGAATCCTGCGCCATCACTACGTAACGTAGCGTCGCCATTCAACGGCGCTTATTTGCACAAATCCATTGACAAAAGAAGGTATAGAGGGCATATTCCTCGGCCTTTGAATTGTCCACATAGATCATATTTGGGAGTTGGACTTGGCTAATATCAAATCAGCTAAGAAACGTGCTATTCAGTCTGAAAAGGCTCGTAAGCACAATGCAAGCCGTCGCTCTATGATGCGTACTTTCATCAAGAAAGTATACGCAGCAATCGAAGCTGGCGACAAAGCTGCAGCGCAGAACGCATTTAACGAAATGCAACCAATCGTGGATCGTCAGGCTGCTAAAGGTCTGATCCACAAAAACAAAGCAGCGCGTCATAAAGCAAACCTGACCGCGCAGATCAGCAAACTGGCTTAATCGCCACTTGTTGTTGCTTGTTATAAAGAACCCGCTTAATGCGGGTTTTTTTATTGGCTCATTTTGACGCTGGCGGCGTAAAGAGCGCCGAGTAGTCGCGGTTACAGATACGCTGCACCGCCGGATGCTGAATCATCCTTTCGGCAAAAATCGCGTGATACTCTTCCATCACGTTGTCCACCCGCCCAATCTCTGTGACCCTGTCATCGGTGTACAGATCGTGCGCGTAAAGCGTTGGGGCGACGAAGATCGCGTTATGCGCTTCGCCAAAAGCTTTCATGAGCGCCGCATCATCAAATTCTCCCAGAATCTCTACCTTCAGACCCTGCGAGTTAAACCAGTTCAGCAGCTTGCGGCCTAACATCGAACGTCGTCCCGGCACGAGCAGGCGTCGCTCCTCAAGGCAGGCGGGAAACGGTTTATCTGGCGGCGGATTGATGCACCAGAAGCTCACGCCGCATTCGCCAATCTTGACCGAGAACAGCCCTTCCTGTTGAGTAGAGTCTATCGGGCAGTCCGAGATGATGATGTCCAGCTTATGCTGGCTCAGCTGCTCCAGCAGCATCTCGTGCGTCGATTCAAAGCAGCGCAAATGGATCTGCTCATCTTCCACCACCGCCGCGTCCAGCACGCCGCTCACCAGCCGTTTAGACAGCGCATCCGCAACGCCCACATCAAACAGCAGGTTTGACTCTTTGCGGTAGTTCACGATATCGAGCATCTCCTGGCTCAGGGTGAACATCTTATCCGCGTAACGAAAAACCAGTTCACCCAGTTCGCTCGGCTCAATACCACGACCTTTACGCTTAAACAGCTTCCCCTGCAGGCGTTCTTCGAGTGCCTTTATCTGACCGGTAATGGTCTGGGGCGTCAGATAGAGCGCCTCTGCTGCGCCGACCACTGAGCCTTCTTTGTAGACGTGCCAGAAATAGTACAGATGGTTGTAATTGATGTGAGACATAGCATTTCGCTCCCTGAGAGTATTGTCAGGAGAGGGCCTCTGCCCTCCCCCTTTTAACTGTTAGGCCGGTTGCACCTGTCCGGACAGCTTCACTTTCAACAGTGTGTATCCCGTGAACGCGGCCAGTAACGAGCCGATCAAGATCCCGAGTTTTGCCCACACGATGAGCTGAGGGTCATATGACGCAAAGGCCAGGGTCGAGATGAAAATCGACATCGTGAAGCCAATTCCACACAGCACGCCGACCGCCGCGATTTGCCGGAAGGTCGTCCCCTGCGGCAATGACGCGAACTTCAGCTTAAGAGCCAGCCAGCAGAACAGGCCGATCCCCAGCGGCTTACCGATAAACAGGCCAGCGACGATGCCCATCGGCAGCATGGACGTCAGGCCGCTCAGGGTGACGCCCTGCAGCGACACGCCCGCATTCGCGAATGCAAACAGCGGCAGGATCATAAAGGCGACCCAGGGATGCAGGACATGCTCCAGCTGTTTGGCCGGGGATTTGCCCTTCTCATCCGCTTTCAGCGGCACAAAGAAGCCGATGATAACGCCCGCCAGTGTTGCATGAACGCCCGATTTCAGTACCGCGGTCCATAGCACCACACCCACCAGAATGTAGATCCCGGTTCGACGCACATTAAACAGGTTCAGCAGTGCCAGCACAGCGATAGCGCCCGCCGCCACGCTCAGAGATAACACCGACAGCTCGCTGGTATAGAACAAAGCGATAATTACGATCGCGCCCAGGTCGTCGATAATCGCCAGCGCCATCAGGAAAATCTTTAACGCCACCGGCACGCGGCTGCCCAGCAGCGCCAGCACGCCCAACGCAAAAGCAATATCGGTTGCCGCCGGAATCGCCCAACCATGGCGAGCGACCGGGTCATGGTAGTTAAACACCAGATAGAGCAGCGCAGGCACCACCATACCGCCCAGCGCGGCAATAACCGGGAAAGCTGCCCGCTGGCGGCTGTTAAGCGACCCAAGAACCAACTCACGTTTTACTTCCAGGCCCACCAGCAGGAAGAACACGGCCATCAGCGCGTCGTTAATCCACAGCAGCATGTTCTTGTTGATCTCTAATGCACCTACGCGCAGCTCAACGGGCGTGTCCAGAAATGCACGGTACAGGCCCTGAGTCGCATCCATATTCGCCAACACCATGGCGGCAAGTGCAGCGATAATCAAAATCACGCCGCCGGACGCCTCATTGCTGAAGAATCGTTGTAAAAGTTTCACTTTAGTTCTCTCTCTAAGACCATACCTCGATAAAACCATAATACCAAGGCAAACAGCTCGAAAAAATCAGATTAATATTGCGGATATACTCGGTTTTGCCGAGTCATTCGCCACCAAAAGAAAAAGCCCGGAATCGCTTCCGGGCTTTGAAAAATTCACACTCGCTAAGGGATTAGCGGGTCAAATCATCGAAGAATTTTTTCACGCCATCGAAGAAGCTTTTGGAACGCGGGCTGTTATTCTCGCCCGTTGGACCGCCGAAGCTTTCCTGCAACTCTTTCAACAGCTGTTTCTGTTTGTCGTTCAGACCGACCGGCGTTTCGACAACCACACGACACAGCAGGTCACCCTGCGCACCGCCGCGAACGGATTTCACGCCTTTGCCGCGCATGCGGAACAGCTTGCCAGTCTGGGTTTCGCCCGGAACCTTCAGGTTCACGCGCCCGTCGAGCGTAGGCACTTCGATCTCACCGCCCAGCGCCGCCATCGCGAAGTTGATCGGCACTTCACAGTACAGGTTGTTGCCTTCACGCTCAAAGATGGCGTGCTGCTTCACCTGAACCTGAACGTACAGATCGCCCGCTGGTGCGCCGTGCTCGCCTGCTTCGCCTTCACCGGACAGACGAATACGATCGCCCGTATCCACCCCTGCCGGAATTTTGACGGACAGGGTTTTGGTCTTCTCAACGCGACCGTGACCGTGACATTTGTTGCACGGATCTTTAATCAGCGTACCGCGACCATGACAGTGCGGACAGGCCTGCTGCACCGCGAAGAAGCCCTGGCGAATCTGTACCTGACCGGAGCCGTGACAGGTTGGACAGGTCTGCGGCTTGGTACCCGCTTTCGCGCCGCTGCCGTGGCAGATATCACACTCTTCCAGCGTCGGAATGCGAATCTCTTTCGTGACACCGCGTACAGCCTCTTCCAGCGTCAGATCCATGTTGTAGCGCAGGTCCGCGCCGCGCGCTGCGCGCTGACGACCACGGCCACCGCCGAAGATATCACCGAAAACATCGCCAAAGATGTCGCCGAAATCAGCACCACCGCCACCAAAGCCACCGCCGTATCCGCCGCCGCCCATGCCGCCTTGTTCAAACGCCGCATGACCGTACTGATCGTAGGCTGCACGTTTCTGAGCGTCGGTCAGGATTTCATACGCTTCTTTGATCTCTTTAAATTTGGCTTCGGCCTCTTTGTCACCCTGGTTACGGTCCGGGTGAAATTTCATGGCCAGGCGCTTGTACGCCTTTTTGATTTCACGCTCTTCCGCGGTTTTCGGAACGCCTAAAATCTCGTAGTAGTCTTGCTTTGCCATTGGTTTTTTCAGCCCCTTAACATGCGAGCACGGGCGGAGAGGAAACCTCTACGCCCGTGCCGATTAATTACCCTGCATCAGGGCGATTATTTTTTGTCTTTTACTTCTTCGAACTCAGCGTCGACAACGTCATCGTCTTTCGCATTGTTCGCGGAAGCACCAGCTTCAGCGCCAGCCTGCTGCTGTGCGTGCTGTTGCTGAGCAATTTCCATCAGCTTCTGGGACGCCTGCGCCAGCTCCTGCATTTTCGCTTCGATGTCCGCTTTGTCTTCGCCTTTCAGGGAAGTTTCCAGCGCGCTCAGTGCAGCTTCGATAGCGGTTTTGTCATCAGCTGGCAGCTGATCGCCTGCTTCTTCAACCTGCTTACGAGTGCTGTGCAGCAGATGGTCACCCTGGTTACGGGTCTGAACCAGCTCTTCGAATTTACGGTCAGACTCAGCATTTGCTTCTGCTTCACGAACCATTTTTTCGATCTCTTCTTCGTTCAGACCAGAAGATGCCTTGATGGTGATCTTCTGCTCTTTACCGCTGTTTTTGTCTTTCGCGGAAACGTGCAGGATACCGTCAGCATCGATGTCGAAGGTAACTTCGATCTGTGGCATACCGCGCGGTGCCGGGCTGATACCGTCGAGGTTAAACTGGCCCAGATCTTTGTTATCCGCAGCACGTTTACGCTCACCCTGCAGCACATGGATGGTTACCGCAGACTGGTTGTCTTCAGCGGTAGAGAACACCTGGCTGTGCTTGGTCGGGATAGTGGTGTTTTTGCTGATCAGCGCAGTCATCACGCCGCCCATGGTTTCGATACCCAGCGACAGCGGGGTAACGTCCAGCAGCAGAACGTCTTTCACTTCGCCGGTCAGTACGCCGCCCTGAACCGCTGCACCGATTGCCACAGCTTCGTCCGGGTTAACGTCTTTACGCGGCTCTTTACCAAAGAATTCAGCAACTTTCTTCTGAACCATTGGCATACGAGTCTGACCACCTACCAGGATAACGTCCTGAATGTCAGAGACAGACAGACCAGCATCCTGCAGAGCAACTTTCAGCGGCTCAATGGAACGGTTGACCAGGTCTTCGACCAGGCTTTCCAGTTTCGCGCGAGTCACTTTGATGTTCATGTGTTTTGGACCAGACGCATCTGCAGTGATGTACGGCAGGTTCACGTCGGTCTGCTGCGCAGAAGACAGCTCAATTTTGGCTTTTTCTGCGGCTTCTTTCAGGCGCTGCATGGCCAGCGGATCGTTACGCAGGTCAATGCCCTGATCTTTCTTAAATTCGTCAACGAGGTAGTTGATCATACGGCTGTCGAAGTCTTCACCACCCAGGTGGGTATCACCGTTGGTTGCCAGAACTTCGAAGGTTTTTTCGCCGTCAACTTCGTCGATTTCGATAATAGAGATATCGAAAGTACCACCACCGAGGTCGTAAACCGCGATAGTACGGTTGCCAACTTCTTTATCCAGACCGTAAGCCAGTGCAGCTGCGGTTGGTTCGTTGATGATACGTTTGACTTCCAGACCTGCGATACGACCGGCATCTTTGGTTGCCTGACGCTGAGCATCGTTGAAGTAAGCAGGTACAGTGATAACCGCTTCAGTTACCGGTTCACCCAGGTAATCTTCAGCCGTTTTCTTCATTTTCTTCAGCACTTCAGCAGAGATCTGCGGTGGTGCCATTTTCTGGCCCTTCACGTCGATCCATGCATCACCGTTGTCAGCACCGATTATTTTGTACGGCATGATGGCTTCATCACGCTGAACTTCTTCGTCCTGGAAGCGACGGCCAATCAGGCGTTTAATCGCAAACAGAGTGTTTTGCGGGTTAGTCACGGCCTGACGTTTAGCCGGCTGGCCAACCAGAGTTTCACCATCCTGGGTATAAGCAATGATAGAAGGCGTGGTGCGATCGCCCTCGGCGTTCTCCAGCACACGTGCAGTAGTGCCGTCCATAATCGCTACACAAGAGTTGGTAGTACCCAGGTCGATACCAATAATTTTACCCATCTAAACGTCTCCACTAAAAATTTGTTCATCATGTGGTTGTGAATCTGTAATAAGGGCGAAACGTGCGGTTTCAACTGCCCAGATTTGATTTTTTTCAGCTTCACTCACTGCGGTTGACTACAAGATGGGGTCGTAACGGCATCCATCAAGGGGGAAGGATAAAAAATTTTTTAATTTCACCCTGCTCAGATCATAGACGCCGAGTGTCGCGGTGATTATTATGCCGCGCCACGCCTGGGAGAGTGGGCGTGGTAAAACCATTTCACCATACTAATGATGATTTTTTGAGGACTTATGGGCAACACTAAGTTGGCTAATCCGGCTCCGCTGGGCCTGATGGGTTTCGGCATGACCACTATTCTGCTGAACCTGCATAACATCGGCTTATTCCCGATGGACAATGTTATCCTGGCGATGGGCATTTTTTACGGCGGTATCGCGCAAATCTTCGCGGGCCTGCTGGAGTATAAAAAAGGCAACACCTTCGGTTTAACCGCATTCACCTCTTACGGTTCTTTCTGGCTGACGCTGGTCGCCATTCTGGTTATGCCGCAAATGGGCTTTGATGCATCAAACGGCCACTTCCTGGGCGTATACCTGGGTCTGTGGGGCGTGTTCACTCTGTTCATGTTCTTCGGTACGCTGGTTGCTAACCGCGTTCTGCAGTTCGTCTTCCTGAGCCTGACCGTGCTGTTCGCCCTGCTGGCGATTGGCCATCTGGCGGAAAACGAAAGCATCGTTCACGTTGCTGGCTGGGTAGGTCTGGTCTGTGGCGCAAGCGCAATTTACCTGGCAATGGGTGAAGTGCTGAACGAGCAGTTTGGTCGCACCGTTCTGCCGATTGGTGAAAAACACTAATCCCCCTTCGTGCCCGCCTCGCGGGCACGAATCTCCAGCATTAATTCTTCTGATTGATACCTCGTTCATGCGCTTTATGGGACACTGTGGCTCCCTCTTTTTATCAAGACGCTCGCTATGATGGCTTACGATCCGTCTCGTACTGACTGGCTGCAACGCTGGGCCGCGCTACTCCTCACCGGGATTCTGGCCGGGCTGGGCGGCATGCTGCTCGCCATGCTGCTGCATGAAGTTCAGCACCTCGTTTACGGCTACAGCCAGACCATCCTCATCAGCCCGCAGACATTTTTAGAGGGCGTGACGGATGCCAGCGCGCAGCGACGTTTTCTCGCCCTCACCGCTGCGGGTCTGGTAGCGGGTATCGGCTGGTGGTCGCTTGCGCGCTACGCCAAAAAACGCATCAGCATTGGCGAGGCGATAAAAAATCCCGACAAACCAATGCCAGCCGTCACGACGCTCATTAACGCTCTGCTGCAAATTATCACCGTCGCGATGGGTTCGCCGCTTGGCCGCGAAGTCGCACCGCGCGAAGTGGGCGCACTGTTTGCCAGCGGCGTCGCCCGTCGTTTACGTCTGAGTTCCGCGGATATTCAGCTGATGATTGCCTGCGGCGCCGGAGCCGGGCTGGCGGCGGTCTATAACGTTCCTCTGGCCGGGGCCATATTTACTCTGGAAGTGCTGCTGGTCAGTTTCAGCTGGGAGAAAGCCATCGCCGCGCTGGTGACCTCGGCGCTGGCGGCGTGGATCGCCACATTAGGTCTTGGCGATGAGCATCAGTACCATTTCACCACCGAAATTGCCGCCACCTCGCTTGTTTTCTGGGGCGCGCTTTCTGGCCCGCTGTTTGGTGCGGCGGCGTTTCTGTTTCGTCGTGTGACGCAGCACGCACGCAGTAGGGTACGCAGTAACTGGCAAATGCCGGTCTTCAGCCTGATCGCCTTTACGGCCCTCGGCGCGTTATCCGTCTGGTTCCCGCAGTTGCCCGGCAATGGTAAAGGCCCGACGCAGCTTGCCCTCAACGGCGCTATCACGCTACAGCTCGCCACCGCGATCCTCACTCTTAAAGTGGTGGTGATCTGGGCGGTACTGCGCGCCGGTGCTCAGGGCGGGTTACTGACGCCGGGCCTCGCCGTCGGTGGTCTGTTCGGTTCAGTGCTGTTTATCCTGATGGGGCGCTGGTTTCCCGGCACCGATATGGCAAGCTTTGCTCTGACGGGTGCGGCCGGTTTTCTCGCGGCCTCCCTGCAAATGCCACTGACCGCCATCGTGCTGATCATGGAATCCACCCGCATGGACCACAGCTTCCTGGTGCCGGTAGCCCTCTGCGTGACGGGCGCGTACATGACCTGCCGCCGTCTGGAAGGTTGATTTTTGCGCACAACAGAAACCACGGCTAAACAAGTTGCGCTATTCACATCATTTTAATTGATAAGCATTATCATCCCGAATATTGTCACCGGGAGCATCCCGGATATTGGATATCAGGCAGCATTAAGGACAGGAACGTTTCGGGATAAACTACGATTCTGCTTTTGTTGCATAAGGTAAGCCAATGAGTTCCCCTCTTGTCGCCAGCGTGAAACCTGACGGGTCAGTGGTGGCGTCACAGTACCGAAAAGTCGTGATGCGCCGCTTTATCGTTGCGGGTGTAATCCTGCTCATGATCATCTTCTCGCTGCTGCTCGATTTTACCCTCGGCCCTTCCGGGATTTCCGTCTCAACCCTATGGCACACGCTGTTTGATGCCGCCTCGGCCGATGCGGGCACACGGGTGATTGTCTGGGATTTACGCCTGCCCTTCGCGCTGATGGCGGTGGTAGTTGGCATGGCGCTGGGCCTCGCGGGCGCAGAGATGCAAACCATCCTGAACAACCCCCTCGCCAGCCCGTTTACGCTGGGTGTCTCTTCCGCCGCCTCTTTTGGCGCGGCGCTGGCTATTATTCTCGGGCTGGGAATCCCCGGTATTCCCGATCAATGGTTTATCTCCGCCAACGCCTTTGTCTTTGCGCTAATGGCTTGCTTCGTGCTCGACGGCATCAGCCGCTGGACGCGCGTCGCCACCTCCGGCGTGGTGCTGTTTGGCATCGCGCTGGTCTTCACCTTTAACGCGCTGATCTCCATTCTGCAATTTGTCGCCAGCGAAGATACGCTCCAGGGGCTGGTGTTCTGGACGATGGGCAGCCTGGCCCGCGCGTCCTGGGATAAGCTCGCGATTCTGGTGGTAGTGCTGCTGGTTGTCGTTCCCCTGTCGTTGAAAAATGCCTGGAAGCTCACGGCTCTGCGCCTCGGGGAAGACAGGGCCGTCAGTTTTGGCATTAACGTGCGCAAACTGCGGCTGGCAACGCTCCTGCGCATCAGCATTATTTCGGCGCTGACGGTGGCCTTTGTCGGGCCGGTCGGCTTTATCGGCCTGGTCGCGCCGCATATCTCGCGCATGATGTTTGGCGAAGACCACCGCTTTTATCTGCCGGGAAGTATGCTGATCGGCGCGCTGGTGCTCTCCCTCGCCTCGGTGCTCTCCAAAAATATCGTTCCCGGCGTCATTATTCCGGTCGGCATCGTCACCTCGCTGGTCGGTGTGCCTTTCTTCCTGAGCATTATTATCCGCCATCGGGGGACGCTGTAATGGATGGCTTGATCGTCACCGACCTGCACACCGGCTATCGCAAAAAGAAAATCATCGACGGGCTGAATACGCCCCTGCTGCCACGCGGGAAAATTACCGCGCTGCTTGGGCCAAACGGTTCGGGGAAATCGACGCTGTTGCGGGCACTGGCCGATCTGAACCCGGCGCAAGGCACGCTGGAGCTGAACGGCGAAGATCTGATGACATTACCTTCCGCCCAGCGGGCACAGAAAGTGGTCTATCTGCCGCAGTCGCTCCCGGCGGGAGTGCATCTGCATGCGCTGGAGTCAGTGATCGTCGCGCGACGCGCCAGCGGCTTTTACGCCGACGGCAACGCAGAACAGGAAGCGTTCGATATCCTGCAAAAACTCGGCGTCGCCCATCTGGCAATGAGCTATCTCGACCAGCTCTCCGGCGGGCAGAAACAGCTGATTGGCCTTGCGCAGTCGCTGATCCGCCAGCCCGACCTCCTGCTTTTGGATGAACCCCTGAGCGCCCTCGATCTCAACTACCAGTTTCACGTCATGGATATCGTCGCCCGCGAAACGCGGCTGCGCAATATCGTGACGGTGGTGGTTATCCACGACATCAACATCGCCCTGCGCCACGCCGAATACGCCGTGATGCTCAAAGAGGGTGCCCTGGTCGCCAGCGGAATTCCGGGTGAAGTGGTCACACCCGCAAATCTGGCAACGGTCTACGGAGTGAGGGGCCGGGTGGAATATTGTTCGCAAGGACTGCCGCACGTGGTGGTCGATGGTTTAACCGCATAACAAGCATCATGAAACGGGGAAGTAAGACGATGAAGAAGATGATATTCGCCGCGGTACTGCTGCTCTCGCCGCTGCTGGCGATGGCCCAGAACTGGCCGGTGACCGTAAAAGACAGGGATAACCGTACGGTCACCATTCCTAAGGAGCCGCAGCGCATTATTTTGCAGGATGGCCGCGATATCCTGACACTGGCGATGCTTGAGCGGGACGATCCCTTCGCCAAAGTCGTGGCGTGGAACAACCTGCCGAAGAAACAGGACACTGAAACCTGGAACGTGCTGAAGCGTAAATGGCCGGAAGCCGAGAAGATCCTTGATATGCAATTCTCGGATCAGGGGAACGTCGATCTGGAGACGGTGATTTCGCGCCATCCGGATCTGATGATCGCCCAGCTGCGCGCGAAACCTTCGCTGACGCAAAGCGGCGTGCTGACTCAGCTGGAAGCCCTGCACATTCCGGTGGTTTTCGTCGATTACGAACTGCATCCGGTGGAGAACACGCTGCCGAGTATTGATCTGCTGGGCAAGGTGTTAGGTCAGACGGAGCGCGCGCAGGCCTACATCGATTTCTACCAGCAGCGTCTGGATCGGATTCATCAGCGCCTAGCTACAGCAGAGAAAAAGCCGCTGGTGTTTATCGAACCGATCGCCGGAGTGGCTGGCCTGGATAACGGCTGTTGCTTTACCCACGCGCACAACGGCTGGGGCGGGCTGGTAGAGGCCGCAGGCGGCGTGAACATTGGCTCGCAGCTGCTGCCGGGCGCAACCGGAAATATCTCGGTGGAGAAAATTATCTCCCTGAACCCGGATTACTACCTGATGACCGGTTCAAAACGCTCGGGGAAAGGAACGGCGATTATACCGTTTGGCTACAACGTGCCGGAAAGCGATGTCGCCGCCGCGTTTAAGGCGCTGGTGTCGCGCCAGGGCGTGAGCAGCATTCCGGCTGTCGCGGAGGGCCGAACCGGCGCGCTGTACCATCACTTCTACAATAATCCGTACAACATCATCGCCATTGAAGCGTTGAGTAAACGCTTCTACCCAACGCTGTTCAAAGATGTGGATCCGCTGGCGGATTATCACGAGCTGATCAAAAGCTTCACCCACATTCCGGATGACAACATCATCCTGAGTTTTACCCCTCGTTAGTCTGCGCGTGCGCCATCAGCTGATGGCGCTCACCGCGAAGCCAGATCCCAAGCCCCATTCCCATCAACGCCAGCGCCAGCACGTACCAGGCAGGTGCCATCGGCGACACCCCCATCAGCAGCGTGACGGCAATCGGCGTCAGGCCACCGAAAATGGCGTACGAGACGTTGTACGAGAACGAAATCCCCGTGAAACGCACTTCTGCCGGGAAGGCGCGGACCATCACATAAGGCACCGCACCGACCACGCCGACGCATAGCCCCACGACGCCGTAGAGCAGGAACAGCTGTTCCGGATGTGCTCCCGCCAGATGATAGAACGCCCAGCTCGACCCGGCGAGCAACAGGCTGCCGACGATGAACGTCCGGCTGGCGCCAAAGCGGTCAGCCGCCAGACCGGCAATCAGACAGCCAAAGCAGAGCATGATGGTTGCAATGCTGTTGGCCTGCAGCGTCACCGCCGGGGCAAAGCCGTACTGTTTTTGCAACCAGACCGGCGACATCAAAATCACCACCACAATCCCGGCAGACAGCAGCCAGGTGAGCAGCATGGAGATCACCACCGCTTTCTGATGGCGCACCACAACTGATTTCACCGGCAGTTCCTGCGCCAGCGCTTTACGCTGCTGCATTTCGAGGAAAATTGGCGTCTCCTGCAACCAGCGGCGCAGGTACATCGCCACCAGGCCAAACGCGCCGCCCAGCAGGAACGGAATACGCCAGCCCCACTCATGTACGGCCTGGGTGGTCATGCTGGTGTTGATCAGGGTCGCCACCACCGAGCCGAGCAAAATCCCGACCGTCAGCCCGGCGGTTAAGGTTCCGCAGGCAATCCCGATGCGCCGCGCCGGAACGTGTTCAGCGACAAACACCCACGCCCCCGGCACTTCCCCGCCGATTGCCGCCCCCTGCAAAATGCGCATCAACAGCAGCAGAACTGGCGCCACAATGCCCATTGAGGCATAGGTCGGCAGCAGACCGATGGCCAGCGTCGGCACCGCCATCAGCAAAATGCTGAGGGTAAACATCTTTTTACGCCCGACCAGATCGCCAAAGTGGGCCATTATGATGCCGCCCAGTGGGCGCGCGAGATAGCCTGCGGCAAAAATGCCGAAGGTCTGTACCTGGCGCAGCCATTCCGGGATATCCGCCGGGAAGAAGAGTTCGCCCACGACGGCGGCAAAGAAAACGAAGATGATGAAATCGTAAAACTCCAGCGCGCCGCCAAGGGCCGCGAGCGTGAGCGTTTTGTAGTCCTGACGATTCAGAGGCCGGGTGTAATGTGACATAGCAAACCTTTACTGGCAGTGTTGATTTAATTTTACAGTAATCGTAAAGAAAAAATGACTATACCGTAAATGTATCACCACGCCATTGAGGCTACAGCTTATGTCACAAATACACTAATTTCAGGAGATTGTTTCGCGTCGCGCGCTTTTCGGGCGAAAAGCTGCTACCACTTGCGGATCGGTCTCAACGTACGGGCCGTCCAGTAACTGTATACAATACGGTACACTGGCAAAAATCCCTGCCACCGCCACTTTCCCGTCTTCGGCTTTCACACCCTCAAGCGTCTCTTTGATCGACTTCGGCTGGCCCGGCAGATTGAGAATCAGCGCCTGTTTGCGGATCACCCCTACCTGGCGCGAAAGAATCGCCGTCGGCACAAAGTGCAGGCTGATCTGGCGCATCTGTTCACCGAAACCTGGCATCTCGCGATCGGCCACCGCCAGGGTCGCATCCGGCGTCACATCGCGGCGCGCAGGCCCGGTACCGCCGGTGGTCAGCACCAGATGGCAGCTCATTTCGTCCACCAGCTCGCACAGGGTTTGCTCGATGATCGGCTGTTCATCCGGGATTAAGCGGGTTTGCACTTCAAATGGGGTGGTCAGTGCGGCAGCCAGCCACTCTTCTAACGCCGGGATGCCTTTATCGGCATAAACGCCGCTGGAGGCGCGGTCAGAAATCGACACTAAGCCGATGCGTAAGGTATTCATATCCATTCCCTTCATAACAATACTGATTAAGGGGAATGATACACGCAGAGGGGAAAATCAGACAGGGGACGAAAGAAGTAACGTGGCCGGGAGAGGCTCCCGGCCATGAAAAATGATTACAGCAGATCGCCGATCATTTTTTCCAGTTTTTCCTGGTCAACAGCAAACTTACGGATACCGTCCGCCAGTTTGTCTACTGCCATTGGGTCCTGGTTGTGCTGCCACAGGAACTCGGACTCGGTGATACGCTCTGGACGCGCTTTCACTTCGCCGGTGTAGCTCAGTTTACGCTCCAGTGCGCCTTCGCTCTCTGCCAGCTCTTTCAGCAGCGCAGGGGCGATGGTCAGACGGTCGCAACCCGCCAGCTCGATGATTTCGCCGACGTTACGGAAGCTTGCGCCCATCACGACAGTCTCATAACCGTGCTGTTTGTAGTATTCGTAGATTTCAGTGACGGAAACCACGCCTGGATCTTCAGATGCTGCGTACTCTTTCTTGTCGGTGTTGGCTTTATACCAGTCCAGAATACGGCCCACGAACGGAGAAATCAGGTACACGCCCGCTTCTGCACAAGCACGTGCCTGAGCGAAGGAGAAGAGCAGAGTCAGGTTACAGTTGATACCTTCTTTTTCCAGCTGCTCTGCAGCGCGGATGCCCTGCCAGGTAGAAGCCAGTTTAATCAGGATACGATCGTTGCTGATGCCCGCATCGTTATACAGTTTGATCAGGTGTTTGGCTTTCGCGATAGACGCTTCGGTGTCGTAGGACAGACGCGCGTCAACTTCGGTAGAGATACGACCCGGAACCAGTTTCAGGATTTCCAGACCGATGTTCACAGCCAGTTTGTCAGTTGCATCCACAACCTGCTGCGCACGATCGTTGCTCTGGCCTTTCGCCCAGGTGACAGCTTCGTCGATCAGTTTGCGGTACTCAGGGATCTGCGCGGCGTTAAGAATCAGAGAAGGGTTAGTTGTGGCATCCTGCGGCTGGTACAACTTCATTGCCGCGATATCTCCGGTGTCAGCTACGACAGTGGTGAACTGACGAAGGGAGGTCAATTTATCCGTCATGATAGTGTTTCTCTTTTAACGTGCCCTGGATAATTCACGCTACCGACAGCCTGCCAGCAGCGGAAAAATGACAGGTTTACTTGTTAGGGGGATGTAACCGGTCTGCCATGATGATAACACGACGGAATGACAGCGCAACCGCAGACAGTGCGCTTACGGATAGTATGGTAAACTCTGAATATTAACAGCGTGCTAATTAACAGCAGGCTTACTCAACAATCTAACCTTACCCTAAAACATTCGCGTTGCAGACAGGCGGCAGGCGAGCGAATCCCCGGAAGCGATACGTCCGTCACTGGGGTGAACGAGCACAGCCAACGCACCTGTGGCCCGAAGCAGGAGGGGTAAGAAGGTGGCATCAACAAGAGGGACGTTAATGCCGGACTATTTCTCGTTTATCAATGAAGTCCTGTGGGGCTCAGTAATGATTTATCTGTTACTGGGGGCCGGGATTTGGTTTACCGTTCGCAGCGGTTTTATTCAGTTTCGCTACATTCGCCAGTTTGGCAAAAGTCTTAAAAACAGCGTCAGCCCCCAGCCCGGCGGATTAACGTCCTTCCAGGCGCTCTGCACCAGTCTTGCGGCACGCGTCGGCAGCGGGAATCTCGCCGGTGTGGCACTCGCCATCAGCGCGGGCGGCCCTGGCGCCGTGTTCTGGATGTGGGTCACAGCCATTATCGGAATGGCGACCTCCTTTGCAGAGTGCTCGCTGGCGCAGCTCTACAAAGAGCGGGACAAGCACGGTCAGTTTCGCGGCGGCCCGGCCTGGTACATGGCCCGAGGCTTGGGCATGCGCTGGATGGGCGTTCTGTTTTCCCTTTTCCTTCTCGTCGCCTACGGTCTTATTTTTAACACCGTTCAGGCCAACTCCGTGGCCCATGCAGTGCGCTATGCCTTCGACTTCCCGGAATGGATAACGGGTGTCGTCCTGGCGGTACTGACGCTGCTGGTGATCGTGACCGGCATCAAAGGCGTCGCGCGCCTGATGCAGTGGCTGGTTCCGGCCATGGCCCTGCTGTGGGTTATCGCAAGCCTGGTGGTCACCGCCGCGCATCTCGAACAGGTTCCAGGGGTGATCGCCACCATTTTCAAAGCCGCGTTTGGCTGGCGAGAAGCCGCCGCTGGCGCACTGGGATACACCCTCAGCCAGGCGCTGACCGCGGGGTTCCAGCGCGGTATGTTCTCAAACGAAGCCGGTATGGGTTCGACGCCAAATGCGGCCGCGGCGGCAGCGTCATGGCCCCCTCACCCGGCGGCTCAAGGGATCGTGCAGATGATCGGTGTGTTTACTGACACCATTATCATCTGTTCAGCCAGCGCGATGATTGTGCTGCTGGCGGGGCCAGTGCCTCATTCCGCGGATGCCGTTGGAATTCAGATCATCCAGCAGGCGCTGGTAAATCTCTCAGGCAGTTGGGGCGCGGGTTTTGTCTCGCTGATTGTGATTCTCTTCAGCTTCAGTTCCATCGTCGCCAATTACATTTATGCCGAAAATAACCTGATATTCCTGCGCATCGATTCACGCAACACCCTGTGGTGTCTGCGCGTCGCGCTCGTCGGTATGGTGTTGACAGGTTCGGTGATGAGCCTGCCGCTGGTCTGGCAACTGGCGGATGTGATTATGGCGCTGATGGCAATCACGAATCTGACAGCCATTCTGCTGCTGTCGCCGGTGGTGACGCTGATTGCCAGTGATTATCTACGCCAGCGGAAACTGGGCGTGAGGCCGGTGTTTGACGCCACCCGCTATCCCGAAATCGAGTCACAAATTGCCCCGGGCAGCTGGGATGATTTGCCACGGCAATAACAGTCATCGATCAAATCAGGCCGTTTTTTTGCTAAAGTCGCACTAAATTTCCTGCAAGGACTGGATATGCTGATTCTGATTTCACCTGCAAAAACGCTCGATTACCAGAGCCCGCTCGCCACCGAGCGCTATACCCAGCCCGAACTGCTGGATCATTCCCAGCAGCTGATCCGTGAGGCGCGCAAACTTTCCGCCCCGCAGATTGGCAAGCTGATGAGCATCAGTGACAAACTCGCCGATCTCAACGCCACCCGCTTCCACGACTGGCAGCCGGACTTTACGCCGAAAAACGCCCGCCAGGCGATCCTCGCCTTTAAAGGTGATGTGTATACCGGCCTGCAAGCGGAAACGTTCAGCGAAGCCGATTTCGATTTTGCCCAGCAGCACCTGCGTATGCTCTCGGGTCTTTACGGCGTGCTGCGCCCGCTGGATCTGATGCAGCCGTACCGCCTGGAGATGGGCATTCGTCTGGAAAACGCCAAAGGCAAAGATCTGTACCACTTCTGGGGCGATATCATCACCGAGAAGCTGAACGACGCGCTGAACGCTCAGGGCGATAACATCGTGATCAACCTGGCATCTGACGAATACTACAAATCCGTGAAGCCGAAAAAGCTTAACGCCGAGATCATCAAGCCGGTATTTTTGGATGAGAAGAACGGTAAGTTCAAAGTGATCAGCTTCTACGCCAAGAAAGCGCGCGGGCTGATGAGCCGCTACATCATCGAAAACCGCCTGACGAAGCCAGAACAGCTGACTCACTTTAACAGCGAAGGGTATTTCTTTGACGGCGAAGCGTCAGGGAAAGGCGAACTGGTGTTTAAGCGTCACGAGCAGTAATTCCCCGTGGCGCTACGCTTCCCGGAGCGACTCGTCGCTCTGCTAAGCGCAGCGCCATCAGGCAAGGTTAATGATGTTTCCAGTCCGGCCCCTTGCCGTGGTTATCATGCTTATCGCCATGACGATTATCGTGAGGCTCGCGATGCTCATCATGCGGGTGCCAGCGGTTGTCGCGCCATTCGTAATGCAATTTCCACCAGTCATGGTCGCGCCAGCGGCCGCCATCCCAGTAGTGTCCGCTTTTATCCTGATCGCCAATCTGTAATTTAACCGCCGGGATCAGCGTGATCTCTCCGGCCTGTACCACTGCGGGAGCGACCAGCATCAGCGAAAGTGCGAGCATTGCAGGTTTCAGTTTAGACATAGGTGACTCCTTCATATTCTTGCCCAACGTGGGCCGATGTAAGGAGATTACGTGAGGGAAGTCGGGGATGTTATTCTCTGCAATCCTAATCTCTAAGTGAGCGCATTTATTGGGAATTTCTGCTTTTTCCCTGCATTTTTTCTCCTTATTTTCTCCATAAAAAAACCGGGCGAACCCGGTTTAGCTGGCTATGTGCGTTCTGTTAGCCGGTTTGGCGAAGCCGCCACCCGGCACAACCCTCACCCGCGCGCCATCATCAGCTGACGCAGCGCCGCAAAATCTGCTGGCAGAGTGTGGGACAGCAGCGGCAGATCGGCGCGATCGGCCAGCTCTTTCGGCAACGGCAGCGATTCACCCAGGATCTCATCCACGCTCTCTTTGAACTTCGCCGGGTGCGCCGTTCCGAGGAACAGGCCGTACTCGCCCGGATTAAGCTGGTCGCGCAGCGCACGATAGGCAATCGCCGCGTGCGGCTCAGAGGTATACCCCACCGCTTTCAGCTCACGCATCGTCGCTTTGGTGGTGTCATCACTCACCGCCGCATAGCCGAGATCGCCCAGACGCCAGATCTTACGGCGGAACAGCTCTTCCACGCGCGGCCAGTTGTTCGGCTGGCTCACGTCCATCGCGTTAGAGAGCGTCGCCTGCGTCGCGTTTGGCGTCCACTTGCCATCCTTCAGGAAGCGTGGAACGGTGTCATTGGCGTTGGTCGCCGCGATAAAACGCTTCACCGGCAGGCCCAGGGATTTGGCCAGCAGCCCGGCGGTCAGATCGCCAAAGTTGCCGCTTGGGACAGAAATCACCAGCTGATTGCGGGCTTCCTGCGGCAGTTGCGATACCGCCTCGAAGTAGTAGCAAATCTGCGCCAGCAGACGGCTGATGTTGATTGAGTTCGCCGAGTTCAGCCCCAGCGCCACTTTCAGCTCTTCGTCGTCGAAGGCCTGTTTCACCAGCGCCTGACAGGCATCGAAATCGCCGTCGATGGCGACGGTTTCAATATTGCCGCCGAGGGTACAGAACAGTTTTTCCTGCAGCGGGCTGATTTTGCCCTGCGGATAGAGGATCACCACGCGCACGTTTTTCAGGCCGTAAAACGCGTGAGCCACCGCTGCACCAGTATCACCAGACGTCGCCGTCAGAATGGTGACCGGTTTGTCGCCGCTGATGTGCGTCAGCATCTGCGCCATAAAGCGCCCGCCGAAATCTTTAAACGCCAGCGTAGGGCCGTGGAACAGCTCCAGACAGCCGATGTCCGGCTCAACGGATTTCACCGGTGCCGGGAAGGCAAACGCATTGCGCACGCGCGCTTCCAGCAGTTCGTGAGGAATTTCATCGCCAATAAAGGCAGAGAGGATTTTCGCGCTGCGGCTGACGAAATCCTGCTTCAGCATGTCATCGACTTCCGTCAGGCTAAACTCCGGTAAATCATGCGGAAAAAACAGCCCCTGATTTTTGCCCAGCCCCTGAGTCACCGCCTGCGCGAAGCTCACCTGCTCGTTATGATCTTTAAGATTGTAGAGTTTCATCGTTTATCCCAGTACTCGTGCGCCTGCCGTGTCCAGACGGCAAATATGAACAAAGCCTTCCTGATTTTGCAGGTAATTTTTCGCCAGCCAGTCTTCCACGCGCTGCGCGGTGTCCGGCTTATCACAAAGGGCGAACAGCGTCGGGCCTGAGCCAGAAATACCGCACGCCTGCGCGCCGATATCCAGTGACGCCTCACGCGCTTCATTGAAGCCCGGCAGCAGTTTGGTGCGGTACGGCTCGGCAATCACATCTTTCATCAGCTTCGCGGCGAGCGCAGGCTGACGGGTATAGCAGGCGTGAATAAAGCCCGCCAGATGACGACCGTGCGCGATACAGTCCTGACGACGATACTGCGCAGGCAGAATTGCACGCGCTTCGGCGGTCGAAACTTTAATCCCCGGATAGGCCAGCACCCACAGCCACTCATCAAAGCCTGGCACCTGCTGGCTGATAATGCCGTTCTCTTCGATCATCAGCTGCATCCCGCCAAGGAAGCACGGCGCGACGTTATCATAGTGAATGCTGCCAGAGATGCGCCCTTCTAGTTCGCCCATCAGTGACAGCAGGCGGGTGTTGTTAAGCGGTTTGCCGCAGTGTTCGTTCATCGCCACCAGCGCGGCGACGACAGAACAGGCGCTGGAACCCAGCCCGGAGCCAATCGGCATACTTTTTTCAAGGGTCATGGCGACCGGCACGTTTTTACCGATCTCCTGACAGAAGCGTTCCCAGCACTGGTAGACAATATTCTCGCGCGGTTCTGGCGGCAGCTTGTTGGCGAAGCGGCCAATATTATTGAGGCTGAAACTGTCCGCCGCTTCAACGGTGACGGTATCACCCAGCAGCGAACCGTCGAGGGGCGTTACCGCCGCACCCAGCACATCAAATCCGACGCTCATATTAGCGCTGGAAGCCGGGGCATAAACTTTGACCATGTTAAACTCCTAACTTCCATGACAGGGTACGCAGCAGATCGGCAAACACGCCCGCCGCCGTCACATCATTCCCTGCGCCATAACCGCGCAGTACCAACGGTAATGGCTGATAATAGTGGCTGTAAAACGCCAGGGCGTTTTCGCCGTTTTTCACTTTAAAGAGCGGATCGTTCCCGTCCACTTCAGCAATCTTCACGCGGCACACGCCGTCGTCTTCGATGTTGCCAACATAGCGCAATACTTTGCCTTCATCACGGGCTTTTGCGATACGTGCCGCAAAGTCGTCATCGAGCTGCGCTAAGCGATCCATAAAAGTAGCGACATCGCCGCTGTCATCAAAACTTGCAGGCAGCACCGGCTCGATGACGATATCCGACAGCTCCAGCTCACGGCCGGTTTCACGGGCAAGGATCAGCAGCTTACGCGCGACATCCATGCCCGAGAGATCGTCACGCGGGTCTGGCTCGGTATAGCCCAGCTCACGCGCTTCACGGGTGGCTTCCGAGAGGCTCATCCCTTCATCCAGCTTGCCGAAAATAAACGACAGGGAACCGGAGAGAATGCCGGAGAAGCGCTGCAGTTCATCACCCGCGTTCAGCAAGTTTTGCAGGTTCTCAATGACCGGCAGCCCCGCACCGACGTTGGTGTCGTAGAGGAACTTACGGCGAGACTTGCTGGCCGCGGTGCGCAGCTGATGGTAGTAATCCATCGACGAGGTGTTGGCCTTTTTGTTCGGCGTCACCACGTGGAAACCTTCGCGCAGGAAGTCAGCATACTGATCGGCGACGGCCTGGTTTGAGGTACAGTCCACAATCACCGGATTAAGCAGGTGATACTCTTTCACCAGACGAATCAGGCGGCCAAGATTAAACGGCTCTTTCGCCTGCGCCAGTTCATCCTGCCAGCTTTCCAGATTCAGCCCGTGGACATTGGTCAGCAGCGCTCGGGAGTTCGCCACGCCGCAGACGCGCAGATCGATATGTTTGTTCTTCAGCCAGCCCTGCTGACGCTTCACCTGCTCCAGCAGCGCGCCGCCCACACCGCCGACGCCAATGACGAATACTTCGATCACCTGATCGGTGTTGAAGAGCATCTGGTGCGTGACACGCACCCCGGTGGTCGCGTCATCATTGCTCACCACAACCGAAATTGAGCGCTCGGAAGAGCCCTGGGCAATGGCCACGATGTTGATGTTGGCGCGTGCCAGCGCGGCAAAGAATTTGGCGGAGATCCCGCGCAGGGTGCGCATTCCGTCGCCGACGACCGAGATAATCGCCAGGCGTTCCTGGATCGACAGCGGTTCCAGCAGCTCTTCTTTCAGCTCCAGATAAAACTCATCTTCCAGCGCGCGACGCGCACGGCCACAATCCGCCTGCGGCACGCAGAAGCTGATGCTGTATTCAGAGGAGGACTGCGTGATGAGCACAACGGAGATACCGTTGCGCGACATCGCGGCAAACACACGTGCGGCCATGCCGACCATGCCTTTCATCCCCGGACCGGAGACGCTGAACATCGCCATGTTATTGAGGTTAGAGATGCCTTTGACCGGCAAATCGTCTTCATCATGGCTCGCGCCAATCAGCGTGCCTGGCGCCTGTGGGTTGCCGGTATTTTTGATGAGGCAAGGGATCTGGAACTGAGCAATCGGGGAGATGGTGCGTGGATGGAGGACTTTTGCGCCGAAATACGACAGCTCCATCGCTTCCTGATACGACATCGATTTCAGCAGCCTTGCGTCCGGCACCTGGCGCGGATCGCAGGTATAGACGCCGTCAACGTCAGTCCAGATTTCGCAGCAATCGGCGCGCAAACAAGCAGCCAGCACGGCGGCAGAGTAGTCGGAGCCGTTACGGCCTAGCACCACGAGTTCGCCCTTCTCGTTACCGGCAGTGAAGCCCGCCATCAGAATCATATGGTCAGCCGGGATTTTACTGGCAGCGATGCGACGGGTAGATTCGGCGATATCAACGGTGGATTCGAGGTAATGGCCCACCGCCAGCAGTTTTTCGACCGGGTCGATCACCGTGACATGGTGACCACGCGCTTCCAGCAGGCCCGCCATGATGGCGATTGAGAGTTTTTCACCGCGGCAAATCAGCGCCGCGTTGATGCCATCCGGGCATTGTCCCAGCAGGCTGATGCCGTGCAGGACATGTTTGATCTGTGCGAACTCTTGTTCCACTAAGGCTTTCAACCGGGCGAGCGGGAAGCCTGGCTGGATATCTGCCAGCCCCTGAAGCAGCTCGGTAAAAATGCGCTCGGCATCGCTGATGTTCGGGAGAGCATCCTGGCCACCGATGGTTTTTTCAATCATCGCCACCAGGTGGTTAGTAATTTTCGCCGGGGCAGAGAGCACGGTTGCCACCTGCCCCTGCCTGGCGTTGCTTTCCAGGATATCGGCAACGCGCAGAAAACGTTCTGCGTTTGCCACTGATGTACCGCCGAACTTCAAGACTCGCATGGTTTACCTCGTGATCTTTGGTCGAAAAAAAAGCCCGCACTGTTCAGGTGCGGGCTTTTTTCTGTTTTTCCTGTTACGCGTCAGCCCGCATCGTTACCTGTGGTAATGATGATGGTTGTTGTAATGGTGGTGGTGCTAACGCGATTCATGGATGTTGTGTGCTCTGTGTTGTTTTCTGTCTGTCCTGTATTCTTTTAGGGTTAAAGTATCCGGCACCTTAAGTCAATGAATTTTTAATTTGATCACAATTTGTAACCCTTTCACGACCCGCTGCTTGCGGTTTTATTTTTATCCGGATACGACCAGTTGCAACCCTTATAGACAGACGGTTAAGCCATACGAAAAACAAATGTCAGGTTTTTATTCTGCCAATTTTTTTTCGATATCGTGCAGCAATCGGTGCAACATTGCCGTGTCGCGCTGCTCAAGCAACCCCAGTCGCTGATGAAGCCAGTCCACCATTTTCTGATCGTCAGCCACCCCAAGCTGGGTTAAGAGCGAGTGCGTTCGCGCGCGCAACGCCAACAGCTGGTTTTCATCCCCGCCGTTCACGTCGGGCGCGGGAATTTGCATTAAAGATGCTAATTGATAGCAATAGACCATCACCGCCTGGCCGAGATTGAGGGACGGATAATCTGCCACCATCGGCACACCGGTCAGCACGTCTGCCAGCTCCAGCTCTTCATTGGTCAGGCCCGAATCTTCGCGGCCAAAAACCAGTGCCGCTTTGGTTAGCCACGTGCTTTTTTCCTCCAGCAGCGGCACCAGTTCGGTTGGCGTCGCGTAATAATGATACTTCGCCCGGCTGCGGGCGGTGGTCGCGACGGTGAAAGAAATGTCATGCAGCGCGTCGGCGAGTGTCGCGTAAGTGGTTATGTTATCGAGGATTTCACCCGATCCATGTGCAACCCAACGGGCGGCTGGCTCGAGGTGCGCCTCGCTGTCTACGATGCGCAAATCGGTGAATCCCATGGTCTTCATTGCCCGGGCGGCAGCGCCAATATTTTCTGCTCTTGCTGGCGAAACCAGCACTATCGATAAGTGCATTTTTGCTCTCTTTTTAATCAGTTAGCCGGTAAAAGTGTGACGCAGCTCAACATATTACGCAGCGCGAATTTACAAAATTGCAACACAAATCACCGAAATAGCGTTTCACCATGAATTAAAAGCGCTAAACTGTTCCGTAACGGAACTAGTGATTCAAATGTTAACAGACATTAGTTATCCGTATGTTTAATAATGATAATACTCGTATTGATTGGTTTTTCGAATTGGATTCGCGTTGTTTATTAATCAATATCTGCAACTAGTTGGTTTATTGAAAAATTGTGACAAAGGCTAGCAATCAGATACGATGATTTCATCAAACTGTTAACGTGCTACAATTGAACTTGATATATGTCAACGAAGCGTAGTTTTATTGGGTGTCCGGTGTCACTTAGCCTGTTATGTTGCTGTTAAAATGGTTAGGATGACAGCCGTTTTTGACACTGTCGGGTCCTGAGGGAAAGTGCCCACGACCAAGCTAATGATGTTGTTGACGTTGATGGAAAGTGCATCAAGAACGCAATTACGTACTTTAGTCACGTTAGGCCGATCATGTTAATTTGCGACATGTATCAGGCAGGTCAGGGACTTTTGTACTTCCTGTTTCGATTTAGTTGGCAATTTAGGTAGCAAACATGCAGACCCCGCACATTCTTATCGTTGAAGACGAGTTGGTAACACGCAACACGTTAAAGAGCATTTTCGAAGCAGAAGGCTACGATGTCTTTGAAGCGACCGATGGCGCAGAGATGCATCAGATCCTTTCTGAAAATGATATCAACCTGGTCATCATGGATATCAACCTGCCCGGGAAAAACGGCCTTCTTCTGGCACGCGAGCTGCGTGAACAGGCGAACGTGGCGTTAATGTTCCTGACAGGCCGTGATAACGAAGTTGATAAAATTCTTGGCCTGGAAATCGGCGCTGATGACTACATCACCAAGCCGTTTAATCCTCGCGAGTTAACCATTCGTGCACGCAACCTGCTGTCCCGCACCATGAATCTGGGTACGGTGAGTGAAGAGCGTCGTAGCGTAGACAGCTACAAATTCAACGGCTGGGAACTTGATATCAACAGCCGTTCGCTGGTTAGCCCGAACGGTGAACAGTACAAACTGCCGCGCAGTGAATTCCGCGCCATGCTGCACTTCTGCGAAAACCCGGGCAAAATTCAGTCCCGTGCAGAGCTGCTGAAGAAGATGACGGGCCGCGAGCTGAAGCCGCACGACCGTACTGTTGACGTGACGATCCGTCGCATTCGTAAACACTTCGAGTCTACGCCGGATACGCCAGAAATCATCGCCACTATCCATGGCGAAGGCTATCGTTTCTGCGGCGACTTGCAGGAATAATCCCGCTTTCAATGCAGTAAAAACGGCGCTTAACGCGCCGTTTTTTTATTTCCAGATCCGTAACGAATCCGGGTTCTCTTCACTTTTCGGCATACTGCGCTTCACCTGTGTGAGCGAGTACCAGTCAAAGTGCCGCGTCAGATACATCACCGCAAACAGCGCTATCGCCAGCACGCCCGACCCCAGCAGCAGCGCGCTGTCTTCCGAACGCAGCAGGAACCACATCACACCGTCCAGGCCTAACAGCGCCACGACAAACACCGCGCTTCGCTTCCAGCCCTTCAGCACCGCCTGCAGATAAACCCCATTCATCAGCGCCCCGACCAGGCTTGCGATAATCCAGGCAGGGGTAAAGCCCACATGTTCTGACAACGCCAGCAGTACCAGGTAGAACAGCACCAGCGACAGCCCCACCAGCAGATACTGCATCGGGTGCAGACGAAGGTGAGAGAGCGTTTCGTAGACAAAGAAAGCCATAAACGTCAGCGCAATCAACAGAATGGCATATTTAATGGCGCGGTCAGTTAACTGATACTGATCGGCAGGCGTCGCCACCGTCACGCTAAAGGCTGGAACGTCACGAAACGAAGGCGTTTCACTCGCGCTGAACACGCTTTCAAGATTGTTCGCAAACCAGCTGCTTTGCCAGTGGGCCTGAAATCCTGAGGCGCTGATTTCGCGCTTCGACGGTAAGTAATCGCCCATAAAACCAGGGTGCGGCCAGTTGCTGCGCAGTGTCAGCTCGCTGTTACGCCCGACCGGCACGACGGAGAAACTGCCCGTCCCATTGAGATTTAACGCCATCTCCAGTTCGATGTTTTTTGCATTAAGCGTCTCCCACGTCAGCGGAATGTGAATCCCCGCCTGCTCCCCCAGGATGCCGGAACCCGGCTCTACGGTCATGGTTTCGCCGTTCACTTTCGACACGTTCACCGCGCCGATCCCACGCGCATCACCGACGCCAACGGCCACAAACGGCTGGCCCAGCGTGATGGTTTCCCCTTTGAGCTGGTCCAGCTTATCCGTATTAAATTGCGCTTTCAGTTTCAGATCAGTGCTCCAGATCTGCCCATCGTAGATGCCGATGCTTCGGGATTCGACCTGCTGATTGCCATCAATCACCAGCGATTCCGGCAGCAAGAAGTGCAGGAAACTGCGCTTATGCTCAACCTGAACCTTATCTTCAATCGTGTAATAAATTTCCGTTACCGGAATCGCGATTAACGGGCCGGTGAGCTGCTGCGGGCCGCTGGTGCTTTGGCGCAGCGTATCTTCGACGTCATCGCGATAGCTGGCACGCTCCGAAATCAGGTTGCTTACCATAAACAGCGGAACTAACAGCAGCAGGATGCACCCCATCAGGGTGCTAACTTTCCAGAACAGGGGGGATTTTTTCATTGCCTTCTCCTTAGTAATGGAGAGAGCGTAACGTGGCTATGTGCGCGGAATTTGAAGTTATGTGAAGGGACGGTGAAGTGCCAAAATAGCCTCGACGCCACCCGCTTCGCGATTGCGAAGTTGAATATCGCCGTGATGCAGACGCGCCACCTCCTGCACAAACGCCAGCCCAAGGCCGCTGCTCTTCAGGCCCGTTTCGCGCGGAAGAGAATAAAAGCGCTCAAAGATGCGGGCCAGGGCGTAATCCGGAATACCGCTGCCGCTGTCGGTCACTTTCAGCAGGATCTGCTTGTGCGCCGCTTCGGCGGTGAGCGTGATGCTCCCGCCATGCGGCGTAAAGTCGATGGCGTTATCCAGCAGGTTGCCCAGCGCCTGCTCCAGCAAATCCGCGTCGCCCTCGACCGTCGGCACGTCGACCTGGGAACTCAGGTGGATATTTTTTGCCGCCAGCAGCGTTGCGCGCGCGTCGCTGATGCGCGTAAACAGCGCAGTAATATTGACGGTGCCGGGGATAATTTCCACGCGGTTTTCCAGTTTCGCCTGCTCCAGCAGCTTTTCGACCAGCGACTGCATCCGCGCGTTCTGCACCAGGATATTGTCGATAAACCGCGCGGCTACCGGCGGTGGCGGCTGCTCTGACAGGATCTCCGCCGCGCCGCGAATCGCCGCCAGCGGGCTTTTCAGCTCATGGGTCAGAGCGTGAACGTAATGCTCAATATAATTTTTGCCTTCGAGGCGGATACGCATGTTTTCCAGCGCCTGCGCCAGCTTGCGCAACTCGCTGCTGCCCGGATCGGGCAACGGCAGCGGCGTCTCGTGGGTCACAGAATCCGCGTAGCGCGACAGGGAGCTGATGGAACGGTTGATCCACCACGCCACAATCAGCCCTATCAGCAGGGCTATCCCCAGCAGCGCGCCGCCCGCCCAAAGAATGCGCCGCTCGCTGCGGTGGATCACCGGCGCCATAGCGCTGTTCGGTTTCCCCACCGACAGCACGCCGATGATTTTTCCCCGATCAACAATGGGTGCCGCCACGTACATCACGGTGCTCTCAGGGTCGTTGGGATCGTCCTGGGTACTGCGCGCGCCGTACTGTCCGCGCAGGGTGCGCCAGACATCATTCCAGCGCGAATAATCCTCTCCCAGCCCTTTTCCGGTGGAATCAAACACCACTTTGCCCTGCGCGTCGGTCATGTAGACGTGATATTCGTTGCGCACTTTGTAAATGCCGCCAATGTTGGCGCGAAACGGGCGTTGATGCAGCTGCGAGAAGGCCTGCGCAACTCTGCCGTTTTGGGGATCATTCGCCAGCAGATCGTCGCGCCCCACTTCCGCCAGCAGCGTGGCGGTATCAATCAGTGTCCCCTCGGTAGCCCTGCGTACGCCGGGTTTCACCTCCTGCACAAAGATCGACAGCACAAACCAGGCGGCGATTGCGACAATCAGGAAATAGCCCAGCAGCAGCCGCATGCCGATGCGCATTACGACAGCCCCAGGCTGTAGCCCATGCCGCGATGGGTGCTGATGGGCGAAAGGTCCGCATTCACGGCGCGCAGTTTGGCGCGCAGGGTTTTGATATGGGTATCCACGGTGCGATCGAAGCTGTCGCCATCCTCGCCCCAGACTTTGTCCATCAGCTGCTGGCGGGAAAATACTCGGCCAGGCGCGTGGAGCAAGGTCTTAAGCAGCAAAAATTCGTAGCGCGTTAAAAGTAATGCTTCGCCGCACCAGCTGATCTGCGCGGCGGGTTCGTTGAGTTCAAACTGCCCGATGCGCAGGATCTCCGAAGGCAACGCCGATTTCTGCATCCGTCGCAAAATGGTCCGCACCCGGGCGCACACTTCGCGCGGCGAGAAGGGTTTGGCGACGTAATCATCGGCCCCCATTTCGAGGCCCAGCAGTTTATCCACCTCATCGCTGCGAGCCGTGAGGAACAGCACCGGCAGCGACGGATGTTGCGCCAGCAGCTGACGACACAGCTCGAAACCGCTGATATCCGGCAGACCCACATCCAGAATCGCGAGCGCAGGCGCCTGACGCCGCGCCTCTTCGAGCGCAGGCAGCCCGCGTTCGAAGGACTTCACCGCAAAGCCTTCCTGCGAAAGCATGTAGATTAGCGTCTCGGCGATGCTGATTTCGTCTTCCACCAGCCAAATCAACGGTTGCTGCATCCTGTGCCCCTGAGTTAGCGCCACGGCATGATCGGCACGGCGCTCAGTGCGTTTTTCGGCGATCCCTCAACCACTTTATCGGAGTACGCGAGGTACGCCAGCGTGTTTCGTTTTGCATCATAGAAACGCACGACCTGCAGTTTTTTGAACACCAGCGAAGTGCGTTTCTGGAACACCACATCGCCCTGCGCTTTGCCGTTTTTAATTTTGTCGCTCAGCTCCACCGGCCCCACCTGCTGACAAGAGATCGCCGCATCGGCCGTATCTTCGGCCAGCCCCAGCCCCCCTTTGATCCCGCCCGTTTTCGCGCGGCTGATATAGCAGGTGACGTTCTTCACATCGGGATCGTCAAAGGCTTCGACCACGATTTTATGGTCCGGGCCAAAGATTTTAAACACGGTATCGACGGAGCCAACTTCTTCGGCCAGCGCGTTACGACCCACTAACAGCATCAGAGCGGTGAAGATCAATGTCTTGTATTTCATATTGTTACCATTCTTTAAAATTGCATTGAGCGATTATTCAACAAACAGGATAAAAATGTAGCAAGATCACAGGATTAGCAATTTGATGCCCATAATGTGCGGCAAAAAGCATTAATGCGCAAAAAAAACACTGAATGCTAAAACATCAAAAAATGCTATTATCCGCTACCCTGTTATCAGGCACCTGCTGTTTTAAGGATGAGGATAGTATATGGATCAGGCTGGAATTATTCGCGATCTGCTTACCTGGCTAGAAGGTCATCTGGACCAGCCTTTGTCACTGGATAATGTGGCGGCAAAAGCAGGTTATTCCAAGTGGCATTTGCAAAGGATGTTCAAGGATGTCACCGGTCATGCTATCGGTGCCTATATTCGTGCACGTCGTCTCTCAAAATCGGCGGTGGCCTTGCGCCTGACAGCGCGTCCGATTCTGGATATTGCGCTGCAATACCGTTTTGACTCGCAGCAGACCTTTACCCGCGCCTTCAAAAAACAGTTTTCGCTGACGCCTGCGCTCTATCGTCGTTCACCCGACTGGAGTTCGTTTGGCATGCGCCCGCCGCTGCGTCTGGGTGAATTTGCGATGCCAAAATACGAATTCGTCACCCTACCAGAGACGCACCTGATTGGCACGACGCAAAGCTACTCCTGTTCACTGGAACAGATTTCTGAATTCCGTCATCAGATGCGCACCCAGTTCTGGCGCGATTTCCTGAGCCACGCCCCGGCGATCCCGCCGTTGCTGTATGGCCTGAACGAAACGCACCCAAGCCAGGAAAAGGACGACGAGCAGGAAGTGTTCTACACCACCGCGCTCACGCCTGAGATGGCCAATGGCTATATTCAGGGTTCGAAGCCGGTCGTGCTGGAAGGCGGTGAATACGTGATGTTCAACTATGAAGGGCTGGGAACGGGTGTTCAGGAGTTTATCCTGACCGTTTACGGTACCTGCATGCCGATGCTGAATCTGAACCGCCGTAAAGGTCAGGACATTGAGCGCTACTATCCGGCCAGCGATGCTAAACCGGATGAAGGCCCAATCAATCTGCGTATGGAATTCTTAATTCCTATTCGCCGCTAACGCTGCAGTTCATCCAGCGCAGGGGCGTCCAGATGCGAGATGTCCCCTGCCATTTCCACCACCCAACCAGACGCCAGCCACGGGCTTTCCTGATAGTCGATGCGGGAAATAGAGCAGTTGCGCAGACGCAAACGGCGCTCGGCATAGGCCGGCAGCCCAAGAATGGTGCTCACCAGGCAGCCCAATGCGATACCGTGGCTCACCAGCAGCGGTCGGCTACCTGCCGGTAGCTTGAGGCAATCTGCCAGTGCCGCCTGAACGCGCACGCTCAGCTCCTGCATGGACTCCCCCTCAGGAATACGGCCATCTTCGGTGCCGTTGACCAGCGTACGACGCCAGCCCTCTTCCTGCTCCGTCAGAGAATCCACATGACGTTTTTCCAGCACGCCCATGTCGAGCTCACGCAGGCGAGGATCGAGGATAATGTCGCACCCGCAGGCCTCAGCGATAATGCGCGCCGTTTGCTGCGTGCGCCCTAAATCGCTGGCGATAATGTGCGTGATGCCCAGGGTTCTGGCGCGCTCCGCAACCTGCCATGCTTGTTGCTCACCTTTGGCGGTGAGAGGACTGTCTGACTGGCCTTGAATACGTCGCTCGGCGTTCCACTGCGTTTCACCGTGGCGAACAAGGTAAACCTGTAACATGTTTTTTTCCGTTATACTGCGATGAGTTTTTTTTCGAATCGAGCTTAATTATGCACCATGTTGTCTCTGCTACCACTAATCCTGCCAAAATTCAGGCAATTCTAAGGGCATTTGAAGAGATCTTCGGCGAAGGATCCTGCCATATCGACGCCGTCGGCGTCGAGAGCGGCGTCCCTGAACAACCTTTCGGAAGCGAGGAAACGCGCGCTGGCGCACGAAATCGCGTCGTGAATGCGAAAGCTCTGCGCCCGCAGGCCGATTTTTGGGTCGCGATTGAAGCGGGAATTGACGAAGGGGCAACCTTTAGCTGGGTGGTGATTGAGAGCCGCGAGCAGCGCGGAGAATCCCGTTCAGCGACGTTGCCTTTACCGGCTACCATTCTGGAAAAAGTGCGGGCGGGAGAAGCGCTCGGACCAGTGATGTCGCACTACACCGGCATCGACGAGATTGGCCGCAAAGAGGGTGCCATCGGCGTGTTTACCGCCGGGACGCTGACGCGTTCGAGCGTTTACCATCAGGCAGTGGTGCTGGCGTTAAGCCCGTTTCATAACGCGGTTTACCGTTAAAACACCACGAAGAGAGCTGATCTTTTGCAGGTCTGATAAGCGCAACGCCATCAGGCCTGCAATTGCACTCTTTCCCGATTACAGGAAATCCCCTCAGGCATTTTTCAGCAGAACTTCCTCAAGCCACTGGCGCAGCTCTACCGGGGCTGATTTCAGGCTGTTCGAACCACGGGTAATCGTAGCAATCCCCGCCCCCAGCTCATTCTTCAGCTCACGCTGGCTCATCTCACCCCGCAGCAACTCTTCAATAATGCGCACGCGCGTCCCTAGCGCTTCGCGCTCGTCGGGCGTCAGGATCAGCTGCATCAGAGGCAGATGCAGATCTTTCTCGTAGGACTGGCGAAGCAGCTCCACAAAACGAAGCCACTCCTGGTTGCGCTGTTCGGCCATCGCCGATGAATAAGGGGAATGCTGGGTCATGTTATGCCGCCGTTTGTACTCTTAGACGAGTACAAGCATAACACAACCCATCCGGATTAATACTTTCTCTGCCACTCCGCGTCGCTCATCAGGGTATCTTTCTGCCCCATGAAGTAGCGGTAGTAGGCGTCATAGGCCAGCACATTCTTCACATAACCGCGCGTTTCGGAGAACGGAATGCTCTCGATAAACGCCACCGCGTCGATGCGCCCGGCGCTGTTGCCAAGCCAGGTGCGCACACGCCCAGGCCCTGCGTTATACGCCGCCGAAGAGAAGATGCGGTTATTGCCGAACTGCTGATACACATACTGTAAATAGCTGGTGCCGATGTTGATGTTGGTATCCGGATCCAGCAGCTGTGACGGGCTGCTGTAGCCTGGAATATTAAACATCTTCACCGTATGCGTGGCGGTGCCCGGCATAATTTGCATCAGGCCACTGGCCCCCACCGGCGAGCGCACTTTCGGGTTCCAGGCACTCTCCTGACGGGCAATCGCCATCGCATAGCTCTGCGGGATATCTTTGCCGCTGGTGTAGCGATCAAACAGATCGTTGTAGGCCAGCGGGAAACGCTCTTCCAGATGATCCCACAGTTTCCCGGCGATCGTCGCCTGCACGCTCAGATCCCACCAGCGGTTATCGAACGCATAACGCGCCAGCTGGGCTTTTTCGTCAGTCGTGCGGCTGGTCACCAGGTTGGCCCACTCGCTGCGCGCGGTGTTATCCATGCTCCAGTACATCAGCTCGCGCACGCGCGCCATTTCCGGTCCCTGCGTCAGGGCTGGATTGGCATTTGTCGGGGCTTTGTCGATCTTCAGCGTGTACTCTTCGCCCAGACGCTGCGCCGCCGCCATCGGATAGAAACCGCGCTGCTGCATTAGAGAGTGGAGGATCTCTTTCGCTTCGTCATCACGCCCGCGCTCCATCAGCAAATCGGCCTGCCAGTAACGCCACTCGTCTTTTTCTTTCGCATCCATCGGCAAGCGGGAGAGCCAGGTGTTTAGACCACGGCGATCGCCGGTTCCGAGCGCCATACGCACACGGCGTTCAACCAGCGAGGTCGAGTTTGAGCGCATGATCGCATCGTCACGCCAGCGCGCCTGTTCGTCGGTCACATCGGTGCCCATCAGACGCCACGCGACGATATCGCGCAGCTCCTGGGTTTGATCGTCGTTGAGCTGCTGCGCCTGCACCAGCTGCGGGATCATCAGCCGTGCGTTTTCCACATCGTCACGCGCCACGCTGGTAAAGGCCACCGCCGCCATCTGGCGGGTGAAATCGGTCGCGCCCGTCGAGCGAGCAAACGTCAGCACAGAATTGGGATCGTTGGCGAGCTGAAGAACCGCTGTGGAAATGGTCTGGTAATCGGAGGGCATCTGCCCGGCCAGCGTGGTCACGAGACGCGTGTTGCCTGCTTTCATCGCCAGGCGAATACGTTCGAGATAGGCCAGCGGATCTTGCTGACCCGATGCGCGCCAGGCGCCAAACAGCGAGTCACAGGCGTTTGGCAGATTTTTGCCTGTCAGCCACAGATCTTTCGCCCCGCTCCAGGCTTCCTGCTGCTGCCCGGTCGCCCATTTGGCGTAATAGAAATTACACTGCGCTTCGGTGGTGCCCGGTTTTTCCGGGCTGAACGCCAGCAGACCGCGCCAGTCTTCACGACGCGCCAGCTCGTTCACAAAGCGCGATTGCAGAGTGCGGGCGGGCGGTAGCGTCGGATTCGCCTGGATAAAATTCGCGACGGTGAGGGTCGGCTGGTTCATGAGATCGTCGGTGATCTGGCGGTATTCCAGATACGGATAGAGCGGATACTCTTTCAGCGTCGGCATCAGTGCCTGCACGGTATCCATCTGCTTACTGTCCCACGCCTGTTTGATTTGCGCATAGCGGTTACGCTGTTCATCCAGTGAATCGGCATGCGCTGCGTGGCTTATCGTCATCACGCATACGCTGGCAGCCAGCAGACGCCAGACCACCTGTTTGGCTTTTTCCACAAGCTCTTCCTCATTTTGTTGAATACCGTTGCGGCGTCGTGCCACATAAAAATGTAATGGATCTATGCTAACCAGGCATACCGCAACACGCCACGTTATGGACACTTTTTTACCTTTCTTGCGTGCTTTAACACTCCCGACGTTCCTGGCTGGGATTAGGCACTGAAAAAGGCTACACTTCGCAGCTGAATTCTATTTTCTTCACGATAAAAGAGGCGAAGTCCACGTGGCTCAATTCGTTTATACCATGCATCGTGTCGGCAAGGTCGTTCCGCCGAAACGTCATATTCTGAAAAATATCTCGCTGAGCTTCTTCCCTGGCGCAAAAATTGGTGTTCTGGGTCTCAACGGTGCCGGTAAGTCCACCCTGCTGCGCATTATGGCCGGCATCGATACAGACATCGAAGGTGAAGCTCGCCCGCAGCCTGGTCTCAAAATCGGTTACCTGCCGCAGGAACCGAAGCTGAACCCGGAACACACCGTTCGCGAATCCATCGAAGAAGCCGTTTCTGAAGTTGTTAACGCACTGAAAGGCCTGGACGAGGTGTACGCGAAGTATGCTGAGCCGGACGCTGACTTCGACAAACTGGCGGCGCAACAGGGTAAATTTGAAGAAATTATCCAGGCGCACGACGGTCACAACCTGAACGTCCAGCTGGAGCGTGCGGCCGATGCCCTGCGCCTGCCAGACTGGGACGCGAAAATCGAAAAACTGTCCGGTGGTGAACGCCGCCGCGTCGCGCTGTGCCGTCTGCTGCTGGAAAAGCCAGACATGCTGCTGCTCGACGAACCAACGAACCACCTGGATGCCGAATCCGTCGCCTGGCTGGAACGTTTCCTGCACGACTTCGAAGGGACCGTTGTGGCAATTACCCACGACCGTTACTTCCTTGATAACGTGGCAGGCTGGATCCTGGAGCTGGACCGCGGCGAAGGTATTCCGTGGGAAGGCAACTACTCCTCCTGGCTGGAGCAGAAAGATCAGCGTCTGGCGCAGGAAGCGTCTCAGGAAGCCGCTCGTCGTAAATCGATTGAGAAAGAGCTGGAGTGGGTTCGTCAGGGTGCTAAAGGCCGTCAGTCTAAGGGCAAAGCCCGTCTGGCACGCTTTGAAGAGCTGAACAACTCCGAATACCAGAAACGTAATGAAACCAACGAACTGTTTATTCCACCAGGCGCGCGTCTGGGGGATAAAGTCGTTGAAGTGAGTAATCTGCGTAAATCCTACGGCGATCGCCTGCTGATCGACGACCTGAGCTTCTCCGTGCCGAAAGGGGCGATTGTCGGGATCATCGGTCCGAACGGCGCCGGTAAATCAACCCTGTTCCGCATGATGTCTGGTCAGGAACAGCCTGACAGCGGCACCATCACGCTGGGTGATACCGTGAAACTGGCCTCCGTTGACCAGTTCCGTGACGCGATGGACAACAGCAAAACCGTGTGGGAAGAAGTCTCCGGCGGGCAGGATATCATGCGTATCGGTAACACCGAGATGCCGAGCCGCGCCTACGTTGGCCGCTTCAACTTCAAAGGTGTGGATCAGGGTAAACGCGTCGGCGAGCTGTCCGGCGGTGAGCGTGGCCGTCTGCATCTGGCGAAACTGCTGCAGGTTGGCGGTAACGTACTGCTGCTCGATGAACCGACCAACGACCTGGATATCGAAACCCTGCGTGCGCTGGAAAACGCCATGCTGGAGTTCCCGGGCTGTGCGATGGTGATCTCGCACGACCGTTGGTTCCTGGACCGTATTGCCACCCACATTCTGGATTACCAGGACGAGGGTAAAGTGGAGTTCTTCGAAGGTAACTTTACCGAATACGAAGAGTACAAGAAACGCACGCTCGGCGCCGATGCGCTGGAGCCAAAACGTATCAAGTACAAGCGTATCTCCAAATAAGTGCCTGATTTGCCCGGCGGCGTTTTGCCTGCCGGGCAAACGAAAGAAAGCAGGCCGGGTAAGGCGTCACCGCCTCCCGGCATTCACACCCCAACGTAAAACCGCTTCACCTCATCAAACTGCATCGCAAACTGGATATAGCTCATCAGCGCAGGCGAATTCAGCTTCCGGCTCGGGTAGACCAGCCATAGCTCATTCCCCTCCACGCGCCATTCTGGCAGCACGGGTACCAGCGCCCCCTTCTCGATTTTATCTTCCAGCAAAAACGCGGGCAGTAGCGTGATTCCCGCCCCCGCAATGGCACTCTCCCTGGCGTAAACCAGGTTATCCGTCACATGCGCGTTGTCAGGCAGATGCCGATAATCCTCGTCGTTACGACGCAACAGCCACTCCGGCCAGGCTTTGTGAGTGATACAGCGGTGATCCACCAGCTGCCGTGGATGTTCCAGAGGAGCAAAACGCGCCAGATAATCGGGCGAGGCCAGCAGGTAGCGCGGACAGTTACCAATCATACGGCCAATCAGGGAAGAGTCCTGCGGCTTGCCGGTGCGCAGCGCGACGTCATAGCCAGACTCCACCAGATCCTGCACATCATCTGAAATACAGACATCGAGCGACACATCCGGATAACGGCGCTGAAACTCCGCATTCAGATGCGCCAGCAGCGTGGCACCAATCCCCGCCGGGCTTGTGATCCGCAGCCGACCGCCGGGATTATCGCGCAGACGCTGAATGGCGTATTCCGCGCGCTCGCTCGCCGCCAGCATCTCGCGGCAGTGCACCAGATAGTGCTCTCCGGCATAGGTTAAATTGAGTTTGCGGGTGGTGCGGTTCAGCAGGCGGATACCGACCTGCTGCTCAAGCTGGCTGATTCGCTGGCTGACGCTTGATTTTGGCAGGCTCGCTTTTTGCGCCGCCGCGGTAAAACTCCCCATCTCGGCCACCAGCGCAAACAGGGCCATATCCTGTAGCTGTTTAAACATGATTGTTCATCTCAAGCGAACACTTTGTTATTGATTGTCCATCTTATCACGCAACTGGTGACTTAATAGACTAGCCTCAACAAACGCATTCCATAAGGAGTTCACCATGTCCGTTAAAGCCATTGCCGTTAATCCAGACCAGCCTTCTGCTTTTATTGAGATCACGCAGCCCATGCCGCAGCCCGGCGAGCATGATTTGCTGGTTGAGGTGAAAGCCGTTTCTGTAAACCCGGTCGATACTAAAGTTCATGCCAGCCTGAGCAAAAACGGTCTGCAAGCGCCGCGTATTCTGGGCTGGGACGCCAGCGGAATTGTGAAGGCGGTCGGGACGAGCGTTACGCAATTCAAAGCCGGTGACGAAGTGTGGTACGCAGGGGACATCACCCGTCCGGGCAGCAATGCCACGCACCAGCTGATTGATGCGCGCATCGTCGGCCACAAACCGCAAAACCTCGACTGGGCCGCCGCTGCGGCGCTGCCGTTAACCGCCCTGACGGCGTGGGAAGGATTGTTTGAACGGCTGAATATCCAGGACGCCGGATCGGACAAAACGCTGCTGATCATCGGGGGCGCGGGCGGCGTCGGATCGCTGGCGATCCCCTTTGCCAAACACAACAGCCAGATCAAGGTGATCGCCACGGCGTCCCGGGAGGATTCGGCCCAGTGGTGTCGGGATCGCGGTGCGGATCTGGTGGTGAATTACCGCGACCTGCAAGGTGAACTGGCGAAGCACGACATTACCTTTGTGGATTACATTTTCATTCTTAACGATACCGACGGGCACTGGGCGGCGGTCAGCGAATTGATTGCGCCGCAGGGGCATATTTGCACCATCGTTGAGAACGACCATCCGCTGGATCAAAGCAAGCTGAAGTCTAAATCTGCCGCGCTGCACTGGGAGTTCATGTATACCCGAAGCATGTATCAGACTGCGGACATGGCGCGTCAGGGTGAGATTCTGAATGAGGTCGCGAAGCTGGTCGAAAACGGTGTAGTGGAGAGTTCGCTGAGTGAGACGCTGCAGGGATTAAGCGTGGAGAGCATTAGCGAGGCGCACCGCAAAGTGCTGGACGGGCATATGCGCGGGAAAGTGGTAGTGCAGTTCTGAGGTCATACCCCTCTTTCTGCCCCTCTCCCTGTCTGGGAGAGGGGATCGTTCGGAGCAGCGCTTTACGCCTGCTCACCCATCAATGTCTTCACCAGCTCCACACAGCGCAGGAAGCGGCCATCGTAGTCCGACTCCTCCACATGGACAAACTCCACGTTATTCTCACGCAGCATATCCACCAGCATGGTCTGGAACTCTTTGCGGTCGACGGAGCTGCCCAGGCTGCGCATCCCGTCGGCGACCCACGGCGTGTTGTTTTCCAGCAAAATCACCAGATCGAAGCGATACTCATCGATCAGCGCCTGAACAAACGGATGCTCACGGCCCTCGTACTTTTTACAGAACGCCTGAGTGGTCACGAAATCCGTATCCACAAACGCCACTTTGTTCGCGTATTTCACCGCGAAATCAATGTACTGCGCATGGCCCAGCGCGATTTTGTCGTAATCGGAATACTGGAGCGCCATCTCGTCGCCGCCCAGGTGTGAGAAGACGTAATCTCGCCCATACTCCCAAGCACTGGTGGTGTTGAAGATATTCGCCAGCTTGTTGACCAGCGTAGATTTACCGCTCGATTCACCGCCCAGAATCGCCACCGTGCGCACGAAGAACGGCTTCACTTCCGTTGGGATGTAATCCCAGTAGCGGAAGGGGTTTTCGCGGATTTGTGCGCCGCTGATGTTCATGAAGGTGCGCTTAGGATCGATCAGCACTGTTTCCGTTCCGAGATGTTCGCGGAACTGCGGCGCATCGGACTCCTCAGAGGTATAGATCCAGTTCGGGGCTATCCCCTTCTCTTCCATAAAGGCTTTGATGCCGTTACTCCACACATCCCAGCCGTGCGGATACGGCTCCATGCCCTCTTCGTTAAAGGCATGAATACGAATGTTTTTTTGGTATTTGAACGTCTGCAGCAGCCAGCGCAGACGATCTGAGACAGTCGGCTGCTGGGACATGGCGCTGTCTTCGAACAACGCGCGATCACGCGTGTCATCGTAACCCATGATGATATGCAACTCATCCACCTGGCTACAGGCGCGCTGAATCAGATAGATATGGCCGGTATGCAGCGGATAAAACTTGCCAAATACCACGCCGATATTCTTTTGCATGCGCGGAAATTCGAGGCCAAGAAAGCGGTGCAGCGCCTCAAGTTTTTGCGCGCTCGGGCTTTTGATTTTAGCATTCAGAAGCTGGCTTAAATAGCCCTTGGTCATCCCGCTGGCTTCCGCCACCTGCTGCAACGTACAGCCTTTCTGGCGGATCGCGGTTTTAAGATAGTCAAATGTTGACACAAGAGCCTCCTGCTAAGTGAGGCGGGTCAGCAAAACGCTCCCGCCAAAAAAGATACGCACGTTAATATTATAAGTCGTCAAAGACGCTTAACGCATCCGACAGTTTTTTCACCGGGAAAATTTTCATCCCTTCCGGCACTTTTTTCGGCACGTTAGCAGCAGGGACAATGGCACGACGGAAACCGTGTTTCGCCGCTTCGGAGATACGCTCCTGGCCGCTCGGGACCGGGCGAATTTCTCCGGCCAGCCCCACTTCGCCAAACACCACCAGATCCTGCGGGAGCGGTCGGTTGCGCAGGCTGGAGACCATCGCCAGCAGCAAGGCCAGATCGGCACTGGTTTCTGTCACTTTCACGCCGCCCACCACGTTGACGAACACATCCTGATCCGCCATTTGCAGGCCGCCGTGACGGTGCAGCACCGCCAGCAGAATCGCCAAACGGTTTTGCTCAAGCCCGACCGCCACGCGACGAGGGTTGCCCATCATGGATTGATCCACCAGCGCCTGAATCTCCACCAGTAGCGGCCGCGTCCCTTCCCAGAGCACCATCACCGAGCTGCCGGCGGTCTCTTCGTCGCCGCGGCTCAGGAAGATGGCCGATGGGTTGCTCACTTCACGCAGACCCTGTTCAGTCATGGCGAAAACGCCCAGCTCATTCACCGCACCAAAACGGTTTTTATGGCTGCGCAGGGTGCGGAAACGGGAATCCGCATCGCCGTCGAGCATCACGGAGCAGTCGATACAGTGCTCAAGCACTTTCGGACCGGCCAGGGAGCCGTCTTTGGTGACGTGGCCGACCATCACGATAGCCACGCCGCGCGTCTTAGCAAAGCGCGTCAGATAGGCGGCGGTTTCACGCACCTGCGCCACGCTGCCCGGCGAAGACTGAATATCCGCCATGTGCATGACCTGGATGGAGTCGATGACCATCAGCTTCGGCTGCTCTTCGTCAGCAATCATACAGATTTGCTCGATGCTGGTTTCCGATAGCATATTCAGATTGCCGGTCGGGAGACCGAGACGGTGCGCGCGCATCGCGACCTGCTGCAAAGACTCTTCACCGGTCACGTACAGGGTTTTCATCTGTTCCGCGAGTTTGCACAGCGTTTGCAGCAGCAGCGTCGATTTACCGGCGCCGGGGTTACCGCCGATCAGAATCGCGCTGCCCGGCACCACGCCGCCGCCCAGTACGCGGTCAAACTCTTTAAAACCGGTGGAAAAACGCGGCACTTCATCGAGGCTGATCTCGGAAAGTTTTTGTACCTTCGAGACGCCAGCGTTGCCCGCATAGCCGCTCAGACGCTCGTTACGGGCCACGGTTGGCGAAGCGGCCACACGCACTTCGGTGATGGTGTTCCAGGCATGGCAGGCGCTGCACTGCCCCTGCCAGCGCGGATAATCCGCACCACATTCATTACAGACAAATGCGCGTTTTGGAGCTTTCGCCACGGTTTACCTCTTTATTTCTGATTCACGCTGCCGGAGAGGATGCAGAACACCCCCATCAGATCGGCGTGACGAATGGTGACTTCCGTCTTTTCGTTTACTTTTGGCTTGGCATGATAGGCAATGCCCAGCCCGGCCACTTTGATCATTGGCAGATCGTTCGCGCCGTCACCGATGGCGACGGTCTGCGTGACCGGAATTTCATATTTTTCCGCCAGACGCGTCAGGGTGTTGGCTTTGTACTGGGCATCCACGATATCGCCGATCACTTCGCCGGTCAGTTTACCGTCGCGGATCTCCAGTTCGTTCGCCACAACGGTGGTCAGGCGCAGTTTGTCGCGCAGGTAGTCCGCGAAGAAGGTGAACCCGCCGGAGGCAATCGCCACTTTCCAGCCGAGGGTTTCCAGCTTCAGTACCAGTTGAGTGAGGCCAGGCATCAACGGGAGTTCGTCACGCACCTGACGCAGGATGTTGGCATCAGCCCCTTTCAACGTGGCGACGCGCTGCTTCAGGCTGGCGGCAAAATCGAGTTCGCCGCGCATGGCGCGTTCGGTCACTTCCGCCACCATCTCGCCACTTCCGGCCAGTTTCGCGAGTTCGTCGATGCACTCGATCTGAATGGCGGTCGAATCCATATCCATCACCAGCAGTCCTGGCGTTTTCAGATGCGGGATTTTACCCAGCGGCGCCACATCCAGCCCGGCTTCGTGGGCCAGGCGGGTTGCGCGTTGTGTCAGCGATCCGGCCAGACGCAGCACCTGATAATCTTCCACGCACCAGGCCGCCACAATCACCATCGCCGCGCCGAGCTTGGTTTGGTATTGCGTCAGGCGTTGCTTATCCAGGCCACGGCCATACAGCAGCCAGCCGCTACGCCCCGCATGGTAGTCCAGAGGCATGACCTCGTCGCCACTTAATGAGAGCGGCAATCCTGGCCATAAAGAGACGTCATCGGTCAGGTCGCACCAGGTAATGTTCGGCATTGAAGCTCCTGTAAATTGGTTCGCGCCGGAAGGTTCCAGGGGGAAAATAACGCATGAGGCTACCCTGTAACCATCACTTCTGGCAACATTAAGCCGTAAATTTTCAGCAGGTGGAATATGGCTCGCGCAAAACTGAAATTCCGGCTTCATCGTGCAGTGATTGTCCTGTCCTGCCTCGCGCTTCTGGTGGCGCTGATGCAAGGGGCATCCTGGTTTAGCCAGAATCATCAACGACAACGTAATCCGCAGTTCGAAGAGCTGGCGCGAACCCTGGCGCGTCAGGTCACCCTGAGCGTTGCGCCCGCAATGCGCACCGAGACGCCGGACGATAAACGCATCGCCCAAATACTGCGTCAGATTACGGAAAACAGCCGTATTCTGGATGCGGGCGTCTACGACGAACAGGGCGATCTGATTGCCCGCGCCGGTGAGCACGTTGACGTGCGCGACCGTCTGGCGCTCGACGGCAAAAAGGCCGGCGGCTATTTCAATCAGCAAATTATCGAGCCGATTCAGGGCAAGAATGGCCCGCTGGGCTACCTGCGTCTGACCCTCGACACCCATACCCTGCCGACCGAAGCCAAGCAGGTGGATAACACCACGAATATTCTACGCCTGATGTTACTCCTTTCGCTGGCGATTGGCGTCGTGTTAACGCGCACGCTTTTGCAGGGCAAACGCACGCGCTGGCAGCAATCGCCTTTCCTGCTGACGGCCAGTAAATCGGTGCCGGAAGAGGAAGAGAGCGAGAAGAAGGATTAATGGTAAAGTGGGTGGACGATTCGGAAAGGAAATCTGCCATGACGACACTACGCCTGCTTATCTCTGACTCTTACGATCCCTGGTTCAACCTCGCGGTGGAAGAGTGCATCTTCCGCCAGATGCCTGCCACACAGCGCGTCCTGTTCCTCTGGCGCAACGCCGATACGGTAGTCATTGGCCGCGCGCAGAACCCATGGAAAGAGTGCAACACCCGGCGCATGGAAGAGGATAATGTGCGTCTGGCCCGTCGCAGCAGCGGCGGCGGCGCGGTATTCCATGACCTCGGCAATACCTGCTTTACCTTTATGGCCGGGAAACCGGAGTACGATAAAACCATCTCCACCGCGATTGTGCTCAATGCCCTGAACGCCCTCGGCGTGACAGCAGAAGCCTCCGGGCGAAACGATCTGGTGGTCAAAACCCCTGAAGGTGACCGTAAAGTTTCCGGCTCGGCCTATCGGGAAACCAAAGATCGCGGTTTTCATCACGGCACTTTACTGCTTAACGCTGACTTGAGCCGTCTGGCGAACTATCTCAATCCCGACAAGAAAAAGCTGCAGGCCAAGGGGATTACCTCGGTGCGCGGTCGCGTGGCGAATCTGGTGGAGCTGCTGCCAGGCATTACCCATGAGCAGGTTTGCGCGGCAATTCGTGAGGCGTTTTTCGAACATTATGGCGAGCGCGCCGAAGCGGAAGTGATCTCCCCGGACAAAGCGCCGGATTTGCCCAACTTCGCCGAAACCTTTGCCCGACAAAGTAGCTGGGAGTGGAACTTCGGTCAGGCGCCGGCGTTCTCGCATCTGCTGGACGAGCGTTTCATCTGGGGCGGCGTAGAGCTGCATTTCGACGTTGAACGGGGCATTATCACGCGCACGCAGGTGTTTACCGATAGCCTCAATCCGGCCCCGCTGGAAGCGCTGGCGGCCCGTTTGCAGGGATGTTTGTATCGCGCGGAGAGTCTGCAGCAAGCGTGTGACGCGCTGTTAGGCGAGTTCCCGGAGCAGGAAAAAGAGTTGCGGGAGCTGTCGGCGTGGATAGCGAAAGCGGTGCGGTGACAGAAAAGCCCGCAAGCGGGCTTTAACATTGCAGGCCGGGTAAGGCGGAGAAGCCACCCGGCAAACAGACTTACTCTTTATCGCCCAGCAGAACGGATTCCAGCGCGATTTTGATCATGTCGTTGAAGGTGGTCTGACGCTCAGCGGCAGTGGTCTGCTCGTGGGTACGGATGTGGTCAGACACGGTGCAGATGGTCAGCGCTTTCGCACCAAACTCAGCCGCTACGCCGTAGATGCCCGCCGCTTCCATTTCCACGCCCAGGATGCCGTATTTTTCCATTACGTCGAACATTTCGCCGCCGTCCGGTGCATAGAACAGGTCAGCAGAGAAGATGTTACCGACGCGCGCATCAACGCCCAGCGCTTTCGCCGCATCCACCGCGTTACGCACCATACCGAAGTCAGCGATGGCTGCAAAGTCGTGGTCTTTGAAACGCATACGGTTGACTTTGGAATCGGTGCAAGCACCCATACCGATGACGACGTCACGCAGTTTCACGTCCATACGCACTGCACCGCAAGAGCCGACGCGGATGATTTTCTTCACGCCGAAATCGGTGATCAGCTCTTTGGTGTAGATGGAGCAGGACGGGATACCCATACCGTGACCCATCACAGAGATTTTGCGGCCTTTGTAAGTACCCGTGAAGCCCAGCATGCCACGCACGTTGTTCACTTCACGTACGTCTTCGAGGAAGGTTTCCGCAATGTGCTTCGCGCGCAGCGGGTCACCCGGCATCAACACTACGTCCGCGAAATCGCCCATTTCTGCATTAATGTGTGGGGTAGCCATCTTCAGATCCTTTTAAAATTGTCGTTTTGTCGGGCGGCTGCTGCGCCTGACCCGATCTACTAAATCGTAGGCCCGGCGAGCGCAGTGCTGCCGGGCATGTGCATCACAGCATGTTTTTGCCGTAGTCCATTGGCGAAGTACCGAAGTAGCTCGCAATGGTCTGGCCGATATCCGCGAAGGTTTCGCGGTGGCCCAGCGATCCTGGTTTCACTTTCGGTCCGTACACCAGCACAGGAATATGCTCGCGGGTGTGGTCGGTACCGGTCCAGGTTGGGTCGCAGCCGTGGTCAGCGGTGAGGATGATAATGTCATCTTCCCCCACCAGCTCCAGCAGCTCCGGCAGACGGCGGTCAAACAGTTCCAGACCGGCAGCATAACCGGCGACGTCGCGACGGTGGCCCCAGGAGGAGTCGAAGTCTACGAAGTTGGTGAAGACGATAGTCTTGTCGCCCGCTTCTTTCATCTCTTTGATGGTGGCGTCGAACAGCGCGTCCAGACCGGTGGCTTTCACTTTTTTGGTGATGCCGCAGTTGGCGTAGATGTCTGCGATTTTACCGACAGAAACCACTTCGCCCGCTTTCTCATCAACCAGTTTCTGCAACACGGTCGGTGCTGGCGGTTCTACGGCCAGATCGTGACGGTTGCCGGTACGCTGGAAGTTGCCTGGTTTGTCGCCGATAAACGGACGAGCAATTACGCGGCCAATGTTGTAGCCGCCTTCGGTCAGCTCTTCACGCGCGATTTCGCACAGCTCGTACAGACGATCCAGGCCGAAGGTCTCTTCGTGACAGGCAATCTGGAACACGGAGTCAGCGGAGGTGTAGAAAATCGGCTTGCCGGTTTTCATGTGCTCTTCGCCGAGCTGATCCAGAATCACCGTACCGGAGGAGTGGCAGTTACCGAGGTAACCCGGCAGATTGCCGCGCTCAACCAGCTTGTCCAGCAGCTTCTGCGGGAAGCTGTTTTCGTGATCGGAGAAATAGCCCCAGTCGAACAGAACCGGTACACCGGCAATTTCCCAGTGACCAGACGGGGTGTCTTTACCTGAGGAAAGCTCGTGCGCCCAGGCGTATGCGCCGATCACTTCTGCGTTAGCGTCCATACCGGCCGCCACTTTACCAGTCGAACCTTCATGCGCCTTCACCAGACCCAGGCGAGTCAGGTTTGGCAGAGTCAGTGGGCCCTGACGGCCATTGTTCGCTTCGCCTTTCGCACACGCTTCTGCGATATGGCCCATGGTGTCGGAACCGACATCACCAAAGCGGTCTGCATCTTCTGTAGCGCCGATGCCGAATGAGTCCAGCACCATAATAAATGCACGTTTCATATGTTCTCCGTACTTATGTGCTTCAAAAATTCATAAAAAACCGATCAGATCAGTATACCGCTATTCGGTGATACGACGATAGACGGTTGGTGTGGTTTCGGGAGCTGTGTCGTCAAGTTTAATGGCCGCTTTCACCGCTTTCGCTGCTTCCTGCCAGCTGGCTTCGTCTTTGGCATGGATGACTGCCAGCGGACGCTGCCCGTCAACGCTGTCACCCAGACGGGTCATATCGGTAAAGCCGACGCTGTAATCAATCGTGTCCGATGCCTGACGGCGTCCGCCGCCCATCGATACCACGGCCATGCCCAGCGCACGGGTGTCCATGGCGGAGACAAAACCTTCCGCATCGGCGTAAACCGCTTTGCTGAGCGTCGCGGTCGGCAGGTATTTCGCGTAGTTTTCGACGAAATCGGTTGGACCTTTTTGCGCAGCCACCATGCGACCGAAGATCTCTGCCGCTTTGCCGTTATCCAGCACTGCCTGCAGTTTCGCGCGCGCGTCGGCGTCGTCTTTGGCGAGCTTACCGGAGATCAGCATCTCAACGCACAGCGCCATCGTGACGTCGAACAGACGCGGATTGCGGTATTCGCCGGTCAGGAACTGCACGGCTTCGCGCACTTCGACGGCGTTACCCGCGCTGGAGGCCAGCACCTGGTTCATGTCGGTGAGCAGCGCTGTCGTGCGCACGCCCGCACCGTTGGAGACGCCAACGATCGCTTCGGCCAGTGCCGCAGAGAGTTCATAGGTCGGCATAAACGCGCCGCTACCCACTTTCACATCCATCACCAGGGCATCCAGACCTTCTGCCAGCTTTTTGGCGAGGATCGAGGCGGTGATCAGCGGAATGGAATCCACTGTCGCGGTGATATCGCGGGTGGCGTAAAAACGTTTATCTGCCGGCGCGAGAGAGCTGGTCTGGCCGATAATCGCCACACCAACGTCTTTAATAATTTCGCGGAAGCGCTGGTCATCCGGGAAGATATCGAAGCCCGGAATGGCTTCCAGTTTGTCGAGCGTACCGCCCGTATGCCCCAGGCCGCGCCCGGAGATCATCGGGATATAGCCCCCACATGCGGCGACCATTGGGCCGAGCATCAGGGAAGTGACATCGCCCACGCCGCCCGTGGAGTGTTTATCCACAATCGGGCCGTTGAGGTTAAGGCTTTTCCAGTCCAGAACGGTTCCTGAATCCCGCATCGCCATGGTCAGCGAGACACGTTCCGGCATCGCCATATCGTGGAAGAAAATGGTCATCGCCAGGGCGGCAATCTGCCCTTCAGAGATGGTGTTGTCACGAATACCGTTGATAAAGAAGCGGATCTCTTCGTCGCTTAATGCATGACCATCACGTTTTTTACGAATAATTTCTTGTGCGAGAAACACGGTAACCCCCGGGGAATCAGGTTAAATGCGGCGGTAAACCCGCCGCGATAATAATATTACTCTACATAATTCGAGCTGCCGGAGGGCGGCAAGAAAGTGCCCCCCAGGCGCCTACACAAGTAAGAGACTGGGGTGAAAGTGCAGCCTGATTATGACGAGTAATTAGTAGCTGCTGGCGCTCTTACCGTCGCCGTGACCCAGCGCTTTCAGCAGGCTTGCCAGCAGGCTGGATGCGCCGAAGCGGTAGTGACGGGAATCCGCCCAGTCGGCGCCAAACAGGTCGTCAGCGATGGCCAGGAACTGCTGCGCGTCCTCTGCAGTACGCACGCCGCCCGCAGGTTTGAAACCAACGGTTTTAGACACGCCCATGTCGCGAATCACTTCCATCATGATGCGAGCGCTTTCTGGCGTTGCATTGACCGGCACTTTACCGGTAGAAGTTTTAATGAAATCCGCACCCGCTTTGATGGAGATTTCAGATGCTTTACGAATCAGCGCTTCTTCTTTCAGCTCGCCCGTTTCGATAATCACTTTCAGCAGCACGTTCGCCGCCGCACAAGCGTCCTTACAGGCTTTCACCAGGTCAAAACCGACCTGCTCGTTGCCGGCGATCAGCGCACGGTATGGGAACACCACGTCAACTTCATCAGCACCGTAGGCAATCGCCGCGCGGGTTTCAGCCAGCGCAATGTCGATGTCGTCATTGCCGTGCGGGAAGTTGGTGACGGTAGCGATACGCACGTCAGGCGTGCCCTGCGCGTTCAGCGTCTTACGTGCAATCGGGATAAAACGCGGATAGATGCAGATGGCAGCGGTATTGCCCACTGGCGTTTTCGCCTGATGGCACAATGCGATCACTTTTTCATTGGTGTCGTCATCGTTCAGGGTGGTCAGGTCCATCAGTTTCAACGCGCGCAGGCTGCTTGCGGTTAAATCGGTCATAACATTCTCCAACGGCTTCGCCGTATAAATTTTCACCGTGCGGGTCTGTGAGTATTCTAACATTCACCCGCATTCACACTTCGACATTCATCACAGTTAATGAAAACTGCGTACAAATTTGCATTACTGTAATGAGATCAACTTCAAACTTTAGTCCTCAGGCTGCTGGCTAAAACAGCAATCACCCGCGTCGGATCAAATGGTTTCGCATGATGAGTTCCTACAATCTGCCCATCAACCGCAGAATAAAAGGAAGCGAACATGTCCACCTCCGGTCTCGATGCTTTGCAACAACGTTGCCAGCAAATTGTGACAAGCCCGGTACTGACAGCCGAGCAAAAACGTCATTTCCTGGCGCTGGAAGCGGAAAACAATCTGCCCTACCCCGCGCTGTCACAGGCCGCGCGTGCGGCTCTGGACGAGGGTTTCATCTGCGATATGTTTGAAGGCCATGCGCCCTTCAAACCGCGCTACGTTCTGCCGGACTACGCTAAATTCCTGGCAAACGGCTCAGAGTGGTTAGAGCTGGAAGGGGCGAAAGATCTCGATGACGCCCTGTCGTTACTCACTATCCTCTACCACCATGTTCCATCCGTCACATCGATGCCGGTGTTTCTCGGCCATCTCGACGCGTTGCTGCAACCCTATGTTAGAATTCTAACACAAGAAGAAATTGATAGCCGAATAAAACGTTTCTGGCGTTATCTCGACAGAACTCTGCCAGACGCGTTTATGCACGCCAACATCGGCCCTGCGGATACCCCAGTCACCCGCGCTATTTTACGCGCCGATGCAGAGCTGAAGCAGGTCGCACCGAATCTCACCTTTATTTACGACCCGGAAATCACCCCTGATGATTTGCTGCTAAGCGTGGCGAAAAATATTTGCGAATGCAGTAAACCGCATATTTCCAACGGTCCGGTGAATGATAAAATTTTCACAAAAGGCCGTTATGGCGTAGTGAGTTGTTACAACTCCCTGCCGCTGGCGGGCGGTGGCAGTACCCTGGTTCGCCTCAACCTCAAGGCTATTGCCGAGAGCAGTGAATCAGTGGACGATTTCTTTACCCGCACGCTACCGCACTACTGCCAGCAGCAGATCGCGATTATCGATGCACGCTGTGATTTCCTGTATGAGCAATCCGGCTTCTTTGAGAATAGCTTCCTGGTAAAAGAGGGGCTGATTGATGCGGATCGTTTTGTGCCGATGTTTGGCATGTACGGTCTGGCCGAAGCGGTGAATACCCTGTGCGAGAAAGCCGGGCTGAACGCGCGTTACGGCAAGGATGAGCAGGCCAATGCGCTGGGCTATCGCATTAGCGAACAGCTTGCGGAATTTGTCGAAAATACGCCGGTGAAACACGGCTGGAAGCAGCGCGCCATGCTGCATGCCCAGTCCGGAATCAGCTCTGACGCGGGTACTACGCCGGGTGCGCGTCTGCCGTATGGCGATGAGCCGGATCCGATTAGCCATCTGCTGGCCGTCGCGCCGCATCACAAACATTATCATTCGGGCATCAGTGATATTCTGACGCTGGACGAAACCATCAAGCGTAACCCGCAGGCCGTGGTTCAACTGTGTCTTGGGGCGTTTAACGCCGGGATGCGCGAATTCACGGCCAACGTGGCCGGGAACGATCTGGTGCGTGTGACCGGGTATATGGTGCGCCTGTCGGATCTGGAGAAATACCGCGCGGAAGGCTCTCGTACCAACACCACCTGGCTTGGCGAAGAGGCCGCACGCAATACACGTATCCTTGAACGTCAGCCGCGCGTGATAAGCCATGAACAGCAGATGCGCTTTAGTTAGTCAGGTTATCCCCTTCTCCTGCGTGGACGGGCCGGGCAGCCGCCTGGCGCTGTTCCTGCAGGGGTGTAACCTGCGCTGCAAAACCTGCCACAATCCGTGGACCATTGGCCGCTGCAACGATTGCGGCGACTGCGTGCTTCACTGTCCGCACGACGCCCTGAACATTCAGGCCGGGCGCGTCTGGTGGCAGGAGAGTATCTGTCAAAAATGCGACACCTGTTTGCACGTCTGCCCGCAACAGGCCACCCCGATGGCGCAGCGTTTCAGCGTAGAGGAAATCCTCGGGCAGATTCGCAACGTCGCGCCCTTTATTGAAGGCATAACCGTCAGCGGCGGCGAAGCCACTACCCAGCTGCCGTTTGTGGTGGCGCTATTTCGCGCCATCAAAGCGGACGCCTCCCTGAAGCATTTAACCTGTCTGGTAGACAGCAACGGGCTGCTGAGTGAAACCGGCTGGCAAAAGCTGCTGCCGTTTTTTGATGGCGCCATGCTGGATCTGAAAGCCTGGAACAACGAGCACCACCGTTTCCTGACCGGGCGCGAAAATCCGCAGATCAAACACAGCATTCGCTGGCTGGCACACCATCAGCGTTTAACGGAACTGAGGCTGCTGGTGATCCCGGATCATTGTGATTATCTGAAACATCTGGAGTCGCTGATCGCCTTTATTCACGCTCTCGGCGATGTGCCTGTCAGGATCAACGCTTTTCACGCCCACGGGGTGTACGGCGAGGCGGCCAGCTGGCGCAGCGCCACGGCGGAGGATGTAGAACCTCTGGCCTGCGCGCTGGAGAAACAGAGGATCGCGGTGATCCGCCCGGCGCTCTATTTATAGGGTGATGCCAAACAGATCTTCCGTGTTTTGCAGCAGCGCATCGGCGAGGGTTTCTGCCGGCTCAGCACGTAATTCACACAGCGTCGTAAAGACGCGCGCCGCCTGCTCCGGGCGATTCGGCTGGCCCTGAAAACCATTCAGCGGCATGTCCGGCGCGTCAGTTTCCAGCAGCAGGGATGACAGGGGCAACTGCGCCATCACGTCGCGGGTTTTACTGGCGCGCGGATAGGTGATTGTGCCGCCGACGCCAATTTTGTAGCCCAGCTCGATAAAACGTTGCGCCTGTTGCAGGCTTCCGGAAAAACCGTGCACTACGCCGGTTCGCGGCAGATCGGCGCGTTTGATATGCATCGCCAGTTTGTCATGAGTGCGTCTCGAGTGGAGGATCACCGGCAGATCGTGACGTTTTGCCAGTTTTAGCTGCGCATCCAAAAGCGCCTGCTGGCGGTCGAATTGCGGATCGTCACGATAGAGATCGAGACCGATCTCACCGATCGCCACCAGCTTGTTTCCGGCGGTGAGAATACAGGCTTCCAGCTGGTCAAGATGCGCATCCTGATGCGTTTCCACCACAATGGGATGCAGGCCCAGCGCGGCGTAGAGTGCCGTGTGGCTGCGGGCCAAATCGAGCACCCGTTCAAAATTTGCCGCTTCGATGGCAGGCACGATAATTGCCTGCACACCCGCCTTCGCTGCCTGCGCGATACTTTGCGCTTCGTTGCTGGTAAACGGCGGAAAATCAAAGTGGCAATGGGTGTCGACAAAGCGAAAAGTCACGCCAGATCCTCGTTATCAAAGGTCGTATCGTTCGCCTGCGGGGCATCCACCAGCGGCATCGTCAGGGCGTCGTTTGCCACAATCGCCGGTGGCGTGATGATGCGCTTATGCCGATAAATAGGCGGATTTTCGGCCAGCAGTTTCCCCACCGTTGCCAGGAAATAGCGAGCGCACAGACGCCCGGTTTTATAGTCATCGCGCAGCGCAGGTATGCGACTGCCCAGCGCCATGCTGTTAAGGGGTTTCGGCGGATAGATTTCAAAGATTTTCAGCTTGCCCGGCGGCTTTTCGATAAACCGCTGCATTGCGCTGTAGCTGGCTTCATGCTGATGAGCGATGTTCACCAGCGGCTGCAGGCTACTGTCCCCCAGCCATTTTTCCATGCGCTTAAACCACTGCGGGGTGTAGTACATCTGCGACGGCACGGTGCGGATCACCACGATAGTTTGCGCGCCACGGCGGGCGGCTTCCTGAACGGGGACGGCGTCGCTGATCCCACCGTCCAGATAGTTGATGCCGTCGAGGGCTGCTGCGGTCCGGTAGAAGCCAGGAATTGCGCTGGATGCACGCAGAATATCCAGCCAGTTCTCTTTTTGCGGTGAGAAGTAGCCCGGCGTGTAGTCATCGCCCCGGCTGGCGCACATCCAGAACTCTTTTCCCGTATCAAAAAGGCGAGAAGCGGTGTCCATCGCCAGCGGCATCTGGCTGGAAGTGGAGTCTAAGAGCCAGTCCAGATCGATGAGATTTCCGCCGCGTACAAAGCGCAGCGGATTGAAGAAATCGCGAGAAGTGGTGTAGCGCATGATCACTTTGCGGGCGTAACCGGGCTGGTTACAGACGTAGGCAGAGAGGTTTTGCGCCCCGGCGGACGTGCCAAAGAAGAGATCGAAGGGGTTAAATTGCGCGCGCATGAATTCATCCAGCACCCCGGCCGTGAAGATGCCTCGCTGCCCACCGCCTTCGCATACCAGCGCCAGCCGGCCGACGCGAAAGGGTTTTAACGCCAACGGCGCGATATTGCCGAGCGTAACCGGAATTCTCTGCCCCACTGCAACACCTGTTTTTTATTCTTCTGTTATTACACAGTAGCGCAAACTGCCCCTATGACTCAAACCAGAAAAAGCCAGTCGCAAGGACTGGCTTTTAGTGTGGTGTTGTCGGCGATGTTTTCCGACGGGCTGATTACGCTTATCTAGGGACGACGGCGTCCGGTAAACAGGCTGACCAGGAACAGGATAATACCGACAACGAAAACAATTTTCGCCGCGCCGGCCGCTGTACCCGCCAGACCACCAAAGCCCAGAGCGGCGGCAATTAACGCGATAACCAGAAATATAATGCCCCAACGAAACATAAAACTCTCCTTTACCATAGTTAATATCAGCCGCTATATGTGAGCGCTCAGGTGCTCACAAGCGTTGTGTCCAAAAGTCGTTCTTATTTCGCTTTCAGATCGTTTTTGACGCTTTTAACGCCATCGACGGCTTTAGCGATAGTTTCGGCGCGTTCCACCTGCGCCTGGGAATCAACCGTACCGGAGAGCTGGACCACACCGTCGGTGGTTTCAACTTTCACTTTACGAGACGGTACGATGTCATCTGCTAATAGTTTAGCTTTGATTTCGCTGGTGGTTGCGGTGTCGCCTGCATAGCCTTTCACAGACGCGTCTTTAGCATCACGCACGTGCAGTTTGTCGCTGACTGAGGTGACGCCTTCAACGCCTTTCGCCACGGTGACGGCTTGTTCAGCCTGCGCCTGGCTTTCCACGAAGCCACTCAGGGTGACCACTTTTTTGTCAGTTTTTACGGAAATGTCGGTGCTCTTGATGTTTTCATCATCCACCAGAGCCGCTTTCACTTTTGCTGTGATAGAGCTGTCATCCATGAAATTACCGACTTTATTCATAGAGCTATCGATTTTTTGCCCTGCGCTGTCCGCGGTGGATTGCGCCTTATCCGTAGTAGTGCTTTCTGCCAGGGCAGAACCACTTACCAGGAGGCCACCCAGAGTGACTGCCAGCAGAGTTTTAGAAATCTTAAGTCTTGTCATATTCATCGATGTATTCCTGTAGTTTGCTCGGAAGTTGAGCGTCAAAACATCCCTTCATACTAGTTTTTAATCTTGCGAATAAACACACGGCCGGGATGAGAGACTCATGAACACGCATTGAACAGGACTATCATCCGCGCCCGGTGTTAAACACTGAGTTAAATATAGATCACATTGACAAAGCCGCTTTCAGAATCGGGCAAAAAACGAGCAATAACGCTAAAATCGCGTTGAATTAAGAACATTCCGCAAGGGATTAATAAGGCTGGAGTTTAAGAAGAGCACGGCGGGCGCCGTGCTCTGAGAAAGGATTAGTGCTCGCGGGTTTTGCGGAACTGAACGTCAGGATAGCGTTCCTGGGTCAGATTCAGGTTAACCATGGTTGGAGCGATGTACGTCAGGTTATCGCCGCCATCCAGTGCCAGCTGGATTTCGTTCTTACGTTTGAACTCTTCGAATTTCTTCACGTCAGCACACTCGACCCAGCGCGCCGTCGCCACGTTCACCGATTCGTAGATCGCTTCCACATTGTACTCGCTCTTCAGACGCGCAACGACCACGTCGAACTGCAGCACACCGACCGCGCCCACGATCAGATCGTTGTTGGCAATTGGACGGAAGACCTGCACCGCGCCCTCTTCGGAGAGCTGGACCAGACCTTTGAGCAGCTGCTTTTGCTTCAGCGGATCTTTCAGACGGATACGACGGAACAGTTCCGGCGCGAAGTTCGGGATACCGGTAAACTTCATCATTTCACCCTGGGTGAAGGTGTCGCCGATCTGAATGGTGCCGTGGTTATGCAAGCCGATGATGTCGCCCGGATAGGCTTCTTCAACGTGTGAACGGTCGCCCGCCATAAAGGTCAGCGCGTCGGAAATCACAACATCTTTCCCGATACGCACCTGGCGCAGCTTCATGCCCTTTTCATACTTACCGGAAACCACACGCAGGAAGGCCACGCGGTCGCGGTGTTTCGGGTCCATGTTGGCCTGAATCTTAAAGACGAAGCCGGTGAATTTCTCTTCTGCGGCTTCGACCAGACGGGAGTCAGTTTTGCGCGGCATCGGCTGCGGCGCCCACTCCACCAGACCGTCGAGCATATGATCCACACCAAAGTTACCCAGTGCGGTACCGAAGAATACCGGCGTGATTTCCCCGGCCAGGAACAGCTCTTTGTCAAACTCGTGAGAAGCGCCTTTAACCAGCTCCAGCTCATCGCGCAGCTGAGAGGCCAGCTCTTCGCCCACCGCCACGTCCAGATCCGGGTTATCCAGACCTTTTACGATACGCACGTCCTGGATGGTGTGACCTTTACCGGTCTGGTACAGATACACTTCATCTTTATAGAGGTGGTAAACACCCTTGAACAGCTTACCGCAGCCGATCGGCCAGGTAATTGGCGCACAGGCGATTTTCAGCTCGCGCTCCACTTCGTCCATCACTTCCATCGGATCGCGGATGTCACGGTCGAGTTTGTTCATGAAGGTCAGGATCGGCGTATCGCGCAGACGGGTGACTTCCATCAGCTTACGGGTACGATCTTCTACCCCTTTCGCAGCGTCGATGACCATCAGACAGCAGTCAACCGCCGTCAGGGTACGGTAGGTATCTTCGGAGAAGTCTTCGTGGCCTGGGGTGTCGAGCAGGTTCACCAGGCAGTCGTGATACGGGAATTGCATCACGGAGGTGGTAATGGAAATACCACGCTGCTTTTCCATCTCCATCCAGTCCGATTTGGCGTGCTGGCTGGAGCCACGGCCTTTTACCGTACCGGCGGTCTGAATCGCCTGTCCGAACAGCAGTACCTTTTCGGTGATGGTCGTTTTACCGGCATCCGGGTGAGAAATAATGGCAAAAGTACGGCGCTTCGCCACCTCTTGCAGATAAGGAGACAACGTCATAATCAAATCTTCTTATATAAGCGCGGCAGCAGGCCACGCATCATGGAATACGAAATTGCGGCTATTTTACCCATCAATGGGGGGCAGGCAATCATTGTTTACACAGGAGTTGCTCCAGTTCGTTCAATGACGATACGGTCCAGGTCGGTTCGATGCCTTCAGGCAGCGCGCGACCGTGTGCGTTCAGCCAGCAGGTTGCCAGCCCGGACTTCATCCCGCCCAGAATATCCGACTCGGCGGTGTCTCCGACCATCAGCACGCGCTCACGTGCGGGATGGCCGGCTTTTTCCAGCGCATAGTCAAAAATACGCGGATCGGGTTTTGGCACGCCTACCTGTTCAGAGATCACCAGCGCGTCGAAATGATCGCGCAGGCCCGTGCGTTCAAGGCGGATCTGCTGCAGGGCGGTAAAGCCATTGGTGATGATCCCGAGCTTCACTTTGCCTTTAAGGGCATTAAGCAGGGAAATCGCCCCAGGCAGCGGTGCGCAAATCTCCGCCATCGCGTTGAGAAAAGCCTCGTTCAGCGCACCGGGAGAGACATTCAGACGCTCGGACCAGCCCTGAAAACGCTGATGCTGGAGCTGTAACGCCGAGATGGCACCGTTCTGGTAATCCACCCAAAGCGGTTTGTTCACCGCCTGATAGTCCTGAAAATCTTCTGCGGTAAAGGTGACGCTATAGTCTAAAAACATCCGCTGTAGGCCGCCAAACGAATCAAACGTAAACAGCGTTTCGTCGGCGTCAAAGAAAATCCAGTCCCATTTCATCGTTACAACCTTATTTGTTATCCAAGCGGCAGCGCCATGATGATGGCGTCTTCGCGTCCCTCGGCAGTCGGGTAATAATTACGGCGAATCGTCGCCTCGTTAAAGCCTAAGCTTTCGTAGAGTGCGATGGCGGCCGCATTGGAGGCGCGAACCTCCAGCCACAGCGTGAAGACATCACGTGTCTCCAGCTCGCGTATTACATGTTCCAGCAGTTCCCGGGCCAGGCCACGGCGCTGGTATGCGGGATCGACGGCAATGTTAAACAGCGTCGCTTCATCCAGCACGACCTGCGTAATGGCAAATGCCGCCATTTCGCCATCGACATCCAGATGGAAATTCAGATAGCGCTCGCCCTGATTGCTGGCGAATGTTTTTTCGCTCCATGGAAAGGCATGGGCGCGCGTCTCGATCGCGAACGCTGATGCCAGATCAGACGTCGTGAGGGAAGAAATCGTGTTCATATTCACAGATTTGTTGCCATAGCGCGCTTCGCGCCTTTGGGTTTGCTTTCAATTCTTCCAGTGGCGGCGTAAGCAGCTGGCCGCCCTCAAGGGGAGTCTCATCCGCAACGCCAAGCCGCCAGCTATTGCAGCGGCTCTCCGGCGGCAGCATCGCCACGCGCTCGGGCGTCAGCTGTAACACCTGATCGGCGCTCACTTTCAGCGTACGCAGAACGTCGCTGACCAGCGTCTCAGTGAGCGAGGGCAGCTCTTCAGCCACCATGACCAGACGAACGTGTGCCGGAATGGAGATAGCGATTTCACCCTGCAACGCCGTCGGGCGACGCAGAGACCACTGGGTGATGCCCAGTTGCTGTAACTGCCAGTCACGTCGGGATGTCATAGGGAAAACTCCTGTCTGTCAGGCGCGCAAATATAGCAAATTCGTCGTATATCCGCCAACAAACTACTATAATCCCCGGCTGAGTTTATTGAGGAACAATTCATGTCTGCATTTACCCCGGCAAGTGAAGTCTTGCTGCGTCACAGTGATGATTTCGAAGAAAGCCGTATTCTGTTTGCCGGAGATATGCAGGACGATCTGCCTGCCCGTTTCGAATGCGCCGAAAGCCGCGCCCATACCCAGCAATTCCATCACTGGCAGGTGTTAAGCCGTCAGATGGAAGATCGCGTGCGCTTCAGCCTGGTGGCGGAGCAAAGCGATATCGCCGACTGCGATACGCTGATCTACTACTGGCCAAAGAACAAACCTGAAGCGCAGTTCCAGCTGATGAACCTGCTCTCCATGCTGCCGGTTGGCTGCGACATTTTCGTCGTCGGCGAGAACCGCAGCGGCGTGCGTAGCGCCGAGCAGATGCTGGCGGAATACGCGACGCTGAACAAAATCGACAGCGCGCGTCGCTGCGGTTTGTACCACGGTCGTCTGGAAAAACAGCCTGAGTTTGATGCCGAAAAAGCCTGGGGCGAATATCAGCTCGAAGGGCTGACAATCAAAACGCTGCCGGGCGTCTTTAGCCGCGACGGTCTGGATGTGGGCAGCCAGTTGCTGCTCTCCACCTTTACGCCGCACACCAAAGGCAAAGTGTTGGATGTTGGCTGCGGCGCAGGCGTGTTGTCTGCCGTGCTCGCCACCCACTCCCCGAAAGTGCGTCTTACCCTGTGCGACGTGAGCGCGCCAGCCGTCGAAGCCAGCCGTGCCACCCTTGCCGCCAATGAGCTCGAAGGCGACGTTTTCGCCAGCAACGTGTTCTCAGAGGTGACAGGGCGTTTCGATATGATTATCTCCAACCCGCCATTCCACGACGGCATGGAAACCAGCCTTGAAGCGGCACAAACGCTGATTCGTGGTGCGGTACGTCACCTCAACAGCGGCGGTGAGCTGCGCATCGTGGCCAACGCCTTCCTGCCTTATCCTAACCTTCTGGATGAGATTTTCGGCTTCCATGAAGTGCTGGCGCAGACCGGTCGCTTTAAAGTTTATCGTACAGTTATGACACGTCAGGCGAAGAAGTAATTTGCCGCCAGCCCGGCTGCGCATCGCGCTCCGGGCTATACAAATGCCGATTTTTGCAGCAATCAAAACATCCTGGGCAATTATCTGTTGACGGAAAGCTGAAAACATCTAGAATGCGCCTCCGTGGTTGCGATACTTTTTAAGTATTGATGGTATGCGACGGTGGCGGAATTGGTAGACGCGCTAGCTTCAGGTGTTAGTGTCTTTACGGACGTGAGGGTTCAAGTCCCTCCCCTCGCACCACAAACCATGTTTGATATTGTTCTCACCGGGCGACGGTGGCGGAATTGGTAGACGCGCTAGCTTCAGGTGTTAGTGTCTTAACGGACGTGGGGGTTCAAGTCCCCCCCCTCGCACCAACGAGGCAATATCAACAAGAATAAGATAACAGTGCGAAGGTGGCGGAATTGGTAGACGCGCTAGCTTCAGGTGTTAGTGTTCTTACGGACGTGGGGGTTCAAGTCCCCCTCTTCGCACCACTTATCTTATCTCCCCCCTGATTAACTCCCTGTCATTTCCCTTTATTTCAAACTCATCATTATTACCAGCATCCCACTGATCAGCGCGACGCATGACGGCAGCAGAACGAAATGACGCAACTGCTTATGCCAAATCATTCCTGATGTCACCAGCAGACCCGACACGATAATCGCTTTCCAGACGTCCAATGAGAGATCGGCAAATGTCAGCCCAGCGATGACGATCCCCGGCAGCAACACACCCCATCCACTTCCCAGCGCCTTGCTCAACATGTTTTTCTCTCTCAATACGATAATGATAACCAATATCATATGATAGGTTTTCTCATTTGTCAGCACTGGCCGATACAATCCGGCAACCTTTACCTTTCCCGTAATGACAGGAAATGAGTAAGGTGATAAATTGCACACCTGTTAACTATTTATAATAAATTTCTGATATTTTAGTCCCTGATTATTGCGCAGTATTTCATTCACATCGGCAGCCATTAGTTTGATTTAATTCAGAATTACTAAAAATATACCGACATGACAGCACAATCCTGGCGTTCATTACGTCACAAGAAATATCAGTTATCTTTACGTTTATTTTTATTCCTGAACGCCGTGTCAGCACTTTTTACTGTGTTCAATCCCTTATACAGCGTGCATACGCTGACCCTGCCTGTCGCGCTCATTTTCACGCTCAGCCTGTCGCTGCTGGTCTGGCACTGGAAGAATAAAACCCGGCAGATCAATATTCCGCTGATTTCATTCATCTTTGGTGGAATTTGGGCCTGGCACATCGCCTGGAAGTTTATGCTGGTCACGCAGGATCCTTATACCTTCCTGCTGCTGGCCCTGTTAAGCGTCCTGTTTATCGGCTCGCTGGCGTTTGCCAGTGATATCAAAGCGTTTACTATCCACTCACTGCCGACTTTTCTGGTCTGTCTGTGGTTTTGCCCTCCCGAGTACTGGCCACGCATCGTTTACTCCCTCGCGCTGCCGATGATTGGGATTGCAATCCATCACGTGATTCAAAGACGTAACGACCGTTTTGCTCAGGACTTGCTGTACCGACTGCTTGAGGAGCGGGAAACGCTTAACGATCTGAGCATGATGGATCCGCTGACCGGCCTGTATAACCGCCGTGGCCTGCAAAGTCGGCTGGAGAATCTGCCTACGCTTGAGCAGGGAGAACATTTCGTTCTGCTGCTGGATATCGATCATTTCAAGGCCTATAACGACCACTACGGCCATATGATGGGCGATCAGGCGCTGATTCGGGTTTCCGCTGCGATCCGCGACGCCGTGCGCTCGCGCGATATCGTCGCCCGTTTTGGCGGGGAAGAGTTTATGGTGCTGCTGACCAGCGTCACGCTCGATCAGGCGCGCCAGACCGCCGAACGTATTCGCCAGAAGGTCTACGACCTGAAGATCCCGCATATGTTTAATGAGAGCGTGGCGACCAACGTCACCATCAGTATTGGCATTGCGATTTATGAATCAGAGGATATCGAAGCGGCGCTCGAAAAAGCGGATAAAGCGCTCTACGAAGCCAAGCACATGGGCCGCAACAATATCCTCTTAAGCCCTGAACTCCAGGCAGGATAAGCCCCACCTCCCGCTTTACCGACAAAAGGCTTGCGATCGGTTTGCTCTATAGCTAGGATTGGCAATCATTATCATTTAGATTTGTATCCTATTCTCCTATGGCTACTCGTTCCGCACAAATCGTTGATCCTGTCATCTGGCTAGCCCCTCCTGGCGCCGGGCGTTCAACGCTTGCGGATTCCGTACGGGAAACCATCGCCGAACATCGCGCTTACCTGCTCGATTTCATCAAGCTGGATGAACCCCATCCGCACCAGGCCATGACGCTGGCGCAGTGGTCTCGCCCGGCAGAAATGCACTCTTTGCTCGCGGTCTACTCCGATCATATCTATCGAAACCAGCCTAATCTTGCGCGAGAAAATAAACCGTTACTCTCCCTGTGGGCGCAATGGTACATCGGGCTGATGGTGCCTCCGCTGATGATAGCCCTGTTAACGCAGGACGCCGCGCTGGACCTTTCCCCGGAGCATTTCTTCGTCGAGTTTCATGAAACCGGCCGCGCGGCCTGCTTCTGGATTGACGTCCATGAGGATCGGAATACGACGGTGTTGTCCGCGCAGGAGCGTATGGAAACGCTGGTGAAACAGGCGCTCATTCCAGTGGTAAATGCGCTGGAAGAGACTGGCGATATCAACGGGAAGCTTATCTGGAGTAATACCGGGTATCTCATTCACTGGTATCTGACCGAGATGAAAGCGGTGCTGGGCGATGAGACCGTCGAGGCACTGCGTCAGTCCTGTTTCTTTGCCAAACAGCTTTCAGATGGCCAGGATAATCCGTTGTTCCGCACCGTGGTTCCGCGTGACGGATTACTGGTCCGTCGGACCTGCTGCCAGCGCTATCGCCTGCCGGATGTTCAGCAGTGTGGTGATTGTACGCTGAAGTAATATCTTTACAGGCTGCCCTCTTTTAACGGGGGGGAAAATGCAAATACAAAAACGGCAACCGAAGTTGCCGTTTTGCTTTTTGATTAAGCCACCTGCTGGCTATCTTCTTCAGCACGCTGTGCTTCTTCGGCTTCCTGCTCCAGCAACTGCTTCTCGTACACTTTAAAGAACGGGTAGTAGATGATGGCAGAGACCAGCGCCAGCAGGATGACCAGCACCGCCGCACGGAAGTCCCAGCCCAACGCCCACGCAGCACCCACAGGGGCCGGAGCGGTCCACGGCACCACAGAAATCACGCGTCCAATCAGATCCAGCTTCATGGCGGCCCATGCGAGCACCGCGTTAACCATCGGTGCCAGCAGGAATGGAATGAAGAACACAGGGTTCATCACGATTGGCGTACCGAAAATTACTGGTTCGTTAATGTTAAAGAAGCTTGGTACAACGCTTAAACGGCCAATGGATCGCAGGTGTGCGGAACGGCTGCGCAGATAGCAGATCACCAGCCCCATCGTGGCGCCCGAGCCACCGATGACGATAAAGAAGGTCCAGAACGCTTCCATAAAGATATGCGGCAGTGGCGCACCCTGAGCCAGCGCGGTCTGGTTCATGCCCAGATTAGTCAGCCAGAACATCTGCAGCATGCCTGACACAATCGCAGCGCCGTGGATCCCAGCAAACCACAGCAAGTGACCAATCAACACAGCCAGCAGAATTGCAGGCAGAGAATCCGCCGCCGACACCAGCGGTTTAAAGATCGACATAATCGCCTGAGGGATCAGCATGTCGAACTGAGACTGAATAAACAGGCTCAGGGGATAAAGCGTAAGTACCACGACCAGCACCGGGATCAGCAGATCAAATGAGTTTTTGATCATCGGTGGCACCTGGTCCGGCAGACGAATGCCAATATTGTGTGCCTTCAGGAAACGCATCATCTCCACGCAGTACACGGCCACCAGAATCGCAGTAAAGATCCCGGTCCCGCCCAGGCTATCGACCGGCATCGCCCCTTTGGTTTTCGGTGCAGCAACCAGTAAAAATGCCATCAGCGACAGCATCGCGCACATGAACGGGTCGAGCTGATGCGACTTAACATAGTGCTTACCCAGGTTGTAGGCGATAGCCGCACAGATGTAGATCGACATGATTCCCATGGTCATATCGAACGGGGTCAGGATCTGCCCTTCGAACTGCTTCGCCATATCCAGCCACGCACGGGCAAAGCCCCATGTAGTGTCCGGTGAGAAAGGCGGGTAAGCAAACACCAGCAAGAAGGAGCCGACAATCATAAAGGGCATCGCGGAAATAAATCCGTCACGAATCGCCATCACGTGGCGCTGGGAGGAGATACGCCCGGCGACGGGGCTGACATAGTTTTCAACGAACCGGAAAATAAGATTAAACGCAGCATGGTTGGCAGACATAGTGAGGCTCCTGTCAGACGTTCAGTTTGGACGCAGACGCGCCACACGGTGATCCATACATCATTGTCACCACCTTGCTGGTTCGTGTACCAGCGGTACCGCTCGGACAAATTGGTTTCATATTCGACTCTTATTATTGGATACAGGGGAAGTTACATCGTCAGTATTAATCTCTCCATCACACTCTGCAACCGGTTACTGTAACCGGTTTCCGTGAATGTGAAGGCGATCCAGAAAACGAGTGAACAGAATATTTGTTACCTAAGAGATATTTACAGAGCATAATTTCTTATGACAGATTACGCAGGATATTTGTCAGGAGATAACAATGAGTTTGCAGTCCGTACGGCAATTTTTTGCTGACAATGCCCCGGATATTGATGTCATCGAGCTTAGCCAAAGCACCGCAACGGTTGCACTGGCCGCAGCCGCCCATCATGTCGAGCCGGGACAGATAGCGAAAACCTTATCACTGAAGGTTAAAAACGAGGTGATTCTGGTGGTCGCAAAAGGCGATGCACGCCTGGATAACAAAAAACTGAAAAATGCGTTTGGCGCGAAAGCGCGAATGCTGTGCAGTGATGAAGTGGTGACGCTAACCGGGCATCCCGTTGGTGGAGTTTGCCCCTTCGGCCTGGAGACTCCGCTGGCCGTTTACTGCGACGTTTCCCTTAAACAATATGAGGAAGTGCTTCCTGCGGCCGGGTCAATTCACAGCGCAGTGCGTATCGCGCCTGAGCGAATGGCTGAGCTTACTTCGGCTAAATGGATTGATGTCTGCATCTGATCGCTGCGCCAGGTTCCTCTGGCGCAATGATGCACAATGAAAAGCACTACGCCGCCTTAACAGTCAGTTTCAGCTCACGTATGGGCAACTGCCCCAGAATATCTGCCGCATGCAGCAGCCCCACATCGGAACTCACCCCCAGCTTCACCATCACATTATATTTATGCGCGCGAACGGTTTTGATATTGCGTTTAAGCTGCTCCGCAATTTCGGGAATGGAAAGGCCCGCCGAAAGATGGCGCATAATCGCCCGCTCCATTGGGCTTAACATTCTGGATAAGCTTCCTTGCCAGTGGGCAAACGCGTTGTTATTGACTCGCTCTGTTTCGCTTAACAGAATGATCAGCAGTTTTTGCAGCTCCGCCAGTGAGGCCGACTTACTGATTATTCCGTGAAGACGGGAAGGCGTCAGTTGACCAATCAATCTTGCCTCAACGTCGTCTGCCGCCAGAATAATGCGCTGTATACCACTGTGGGTTAGGGCCAGTTCTCGCAGTGACACCAGACAATTTCTTCGTTCTTCTCGCACATCTGAAAGCGAATAGATCACTGAGAAAAAAGGAGTCTGTGAAAGCGCAGCCTTGAAACTGCTAAAGTTTTTAAACAGATGAAGGCGATATTCGCTAAATGGCGCGATGGCAAAGAGATGTTCAAGCCCCACGGCACTCATCGTGCATTGGTCTATGACAGCAATATCTCTTCCTGAGGCATTTGTTTCCATTCCTTTTGCTCTCCATAGGCTGAGATTAAGTTCAGCTCTCTCATTCCCTGTGTACTATTGATCCATGCGTACATTTCTGCATTTCCGTGCAGAGATAAACGACGCATCGCACTATTTTTTTGTGCACTGACGGTTTTATTGCTTTTTTTCAGTAATGTGGCGATTTGGTTTATTCCCCAGCCTTTTCCAAGCAGACGTAATACTTTACGTTCCGAGAGGGTCAGTATTACAGGGACTTTATACTCATTATCGTCAACTCGCGGCTCAGGTGATAACAGCGTCTGACTTATCCGGTCGGAATACTCGCTCCCCGCGCGGATCGCGTTGATGACGCCTTCGATAGGTTCCATATCCGAAAGCAGTGTGCTTTCGGGGCGTATGAGCAACTCAACAGCGAGAGGGTAAAGAGGACGTGAGACCAGAAAAATCCAGTGGATATCCCGGTACTGACTTAATAACAGATAATAGTGTTCAAGCGCGCCGCGAGGGTTGACGTAATCACCTGAAATATCAGCAACCACGACAGATGCACGATTTAAATTCTGTAAAGTCAGATCGTCATGTGTGCGGCAAAAAGACACGTCATATTCTGGAAAATGGCTGGCCATGATGCCGCCCAGACCGGTTTGCATCACCGGGATTTTACTGATAACGATTACTGATTTTCCCTTCACTGGTGACATAGATTCTCCGAATCCTTTCTTCATCTAATTAATGATATTAAAATCACGGCTCAGACATGGGCATTATCCTGACCCTAAGTTATTAGTACAGGTTATATTAACGAGAACAACTATAATCCTGACATTGTTAAATCCGAGGATAATATAATACAAAAATCAGAATAACATAATAGTCCTTGCACAAAATATTAAACGCATCAAACTAAATTAATAAATTATATATATCATCAATTAGTATTCACGAAATAAATAAAAAACACCCCAGACCGCTCTGCGCCTGCCGTTGCATCCTGCCACTGATTGCACAAATGTTGATCTGACCCAGAGCCAGACAGGCCGCCGTTTGTGCTAAAAGTAAACATTCCAGACACTCTGGCAGTTCTCATTTTCAGGGCAACCAATGCAGGCAGATCAGTCGTCACAACGCGCCGCCACGCGACTATGCATACAGTGCGGTCTTTTCTTATTACAACACGGCGCAGAGAGCGCATTGGTCGAAGAGCTGTCGACCCGCCTGGGTCTGGCGCTGGGGATGGACAGCGTAGAGAGCTCAATCTCGTCTAACGCCATCGTGCTGACCACCATAAAAGAGGGCCAGTGTCTGACGTCGACGCGCAAAAACCAGGATCGCGGCATCAATATGCACGTGGTCACCGAAGTGCAGCACATTGTCATTATGGCTGAACACAAGCTTCTGGACTTGCCCGGCGTTGAAAAACGGTTCAACCAGATTAAGCCGCTGCGCTACCCGCGCTGGTTAGTGGTGCTGATGGTGGGGCTGTCCTGCGCCTGCTTCTGCAAACTGAATAACGGCGGATGGGACGGCGCGGTGGTGACCTTTTTCGCCAGCGCCATCGCCATGTACGTGCGCCAGCTCCTGACGCAGCGCCATATGCATCCGCAGATTAACTTTTGTCTCACCGCCTTTGTCGCAACAACCGTCTCCGGTCTGCTGCTGCGCCTGCCTGTGTTTGTCAGCACACCGAGCGTCGCCATGGCGGCCAGCGTCCTGCTGCTGGTACCGGGTTTTCCGCTGATCAACGCCGTCGCTGATATGTTCAAAGGGCACATCAATACGGGTCTGGCACGCTGGGCGATTGCGAGCCTGTTAACCCTCGCGACCTGCATCGGCGTGGTCATGGCCATGACACTCTGGGGGCTGCGCGGATGGGCATAATCGACTTTTTATTCGCTCTGGCACAAGACATGGCGCTGGCTGCCATTCCTGCCGTGGGCTTTGCGATGGTCTTTAACGTGCCGCAGCGCGCGCTGCCCTGGTGCGCCCTGCTGGGTGCTATCGGTCATGGTTCGCGAATGGTGATGATGACCGCCGGGTTTAACATCGAATGGTCAACGTTTATGGCCTCGATGCTGGTCGGCTGTATCGGCATTCAGTGGTCGCGCTGGTATCTGGCGCACCCGAAAGTGTTCACCGTGGCGGCGGTGATCCCGATGTTCCCCGGCATATCCGCCTACACAGCGATGATCTCGGCGGTGAAGATCAGCCACTTCGGCTACAGCGAGCCGCAAATGATCCTGCTGTTGAGCAATTTCCTCAAAGCCTCGTCCATCGTCGGCGCGCTCTCCATCGGTCTGTCGATTCCCGGTTTGTGGCTCTACAGAAAGCGCCCACGCGTTTGAATTTGTGTTCTCCCGCTGCCATGGCGATAATCCCTGCATTCTGTTTGGCGATGTAAGGAGTGGAAGTGGCTAACCCTGGCAGCGAATTCCCCGACCACCAAGATGATTCCAGCCTGAAGGACAAAATTTTTCAGAGCGCGATTACCCTGTTTGCCGAATACGGTCTGAACGGCGCGCGAATGGAGCAGATTGCCGAAAAAGCCGGCACCACCAAGCGCATGGTGGTTTATCACTATAAAAACAAAGAGAACCTCTATCTCCAGGCGCTGGAGTACGTTTACACCGAGATCCGCGCCAGCGAAAAACAGCTCAGCCTGTCAGGGCTGCCGCCCGTTGAAGCGCTGGTCCATCTGGTCGAAGCGACCTTTGATTACCACGCCGATCACCCGGATTACATTCGCATTATCTGTATGGAGAACATGCAGCGTGGCCGCTTTATGCAGCAGTCCAGCTATCTGCGTCAGGTTAATCGCAGCGCGCTCGAACTGCTGGAAGCGATCCTGCAGCGTGGCAAAGAGAAGCAGCTGTTTAATCAGACCGTTGATGCGCGCGACCTGCACCGTTTGATCAGCAGCTTCAGTTTTCATTACGTCGCCAACAGCTATACCTTCACGCTGCTGTTTGAAGACGGCGCCGATGAGCAGGCCCAGCGCCAGCACTATCGCAAAATGGCCGTTCAGGTGGCCCTTCGCTATACCTGTCCATAAAATTGCTTGCAATTAAATCGCGCACTACCTATATTCATTTCATGAACGCGAAAACGAACGACACCACCGCTGCGCTGATGCTGGATAACCAGCTCTGTTTTGCCCTCTACTCGGCAAATCTGGCGCTCAATAAGCTGTACCGGCAACTGCTGGCACCGCTTAACCTGACCTACCCACAGTATCTGGTGATGCTGATTTTGTGGGAGCAGGATGACATTACGGTGTCAGAGATTGGCGAACGTCTGTTCCTGGATTCCGCCACCCTCACCCCGCTGCTGAAGCGTCTGGAAAGCGCTGGTCTGCTTGTCCGTCAGCGCTCGCGCCAGGACGAACGCCAGGTCGCCGTCACCTTAAGTGATGAAGGCCGCGCCCTCCAGCAGCAGGCGAAAAGTATTCCCCAGGCCGTGGGCTGTGCCGCACAATGCGATGCAGATTCCATGCTCGCTCTCAAGCAGCAGCTTGAGCAACTGCGCCAGCAGCTTCATCGCGCCTGAGGCTATAGTTAATAAGATTTTGTTTACCCATATATATCGCGCACTATTTAATAGCACACATAACCGTAAGATGAGGAACCTGCCATGTCTTTAGAAAAAGTTGTTTATACCGCCAAAGCCAAAGCCACCGGAGGCCGTGATGGTCGTGCGACCTCTTCCGATGGCGTTCTGGATGTCAAACTGGGCGTACCGAAAGAGATGGGCGGTATGGGCGGCGAAGTCACCAACCCAGAGCAGTTGTTTGCGGCGGGGTACTCTGCCTGCTTCCTGGGCGCGATGAAATTTGTCTCTGCCCGTGACAAAATCGCGCTGCCGAAAGATGCGTTTATCGAAGGCGAAGTTGGCATTGGTCCACTGCCAACCGGTTTTGGTATCGAAGCCAAACTGAATATCCACGTGCCAGGTATGGATGAAGCCGAAGCCAAAAAGCTGGTCGACGCGGCGCATATCGTTTGCCCGTACTCTAACGCAACCCGCGGCAATATTGATGTGACGCTGAATATCATCGCCTGATAAGCCCCGTCGTATGCAGCCCCGGTGCGCGCAGTGTCACCGGGGAAATCCCCCTCCGTCCCCCCTTCTCTCTGTGCTACTATGACCCCATATCACGACGTCGTATCCCAGTAGAGAAAGTGTTATGTCATCCAGACTCCTGACCACCAGCGTCGCCGGAATCGATGCCTTTGTGCGCGATCCCCGTGGCATCTTAACCAAAGCCGATGGCGGTACTCTCGCCGTGTTTGCCGACAACGCGCCCGCGTTTTACGCCATCACGCCTGAACGCCTGGCACAGCTTTTGGATATTGAAGCGCGTCTGTCGCGCCCGGTCAGTGACGTCGCGTTAGATACACAATTCTTTGAAGAACCGACCAGTGCGCCGGTTGCCGTCCCGATGGGCAAATTTGCGATGTACTCTGGCTGGCAGCCGGATGCGGATTTCCAGCGCCAGGCCGCCCTGTGGGGCATCGCCCTGACGCAAACCGCCACGCCGGAAGAGCTGGCCGCGTTTGTCGCGTACTGGCAGGCCGAAGGCAAAGTGTTCCACCACGTGCAGTGGCAGCAAAAGCTCGCGCGCAGTATTCAGATCAACCGCGCCAGCAACGGCGGCCAGCCTAAGCGCGATATCAACACCATTTCCGAACCCGATAATCAGATCCCACCAGGATTCAGAGGATGATATGAAAAACGTCGGCGACCTGATGAAACGTCTGCAAAAAATGATGCCTGCCAACGTGAAGCCAGCCTTCACCTCGGGTGAAGAGCTGCTGGCCTGGCAAAAAGAGCAGGGAAAGATGCGCTCAGAAGCCCTGACGCGGGAAAACCGCGCCATGAAAATGCAGCGTACCTTCAACCGCTCCGGCATTCGTCCCCTGCATCAGAACTGTTCCTTCGATAACTATCGCGTGGAAAACGACGGTCAGATGATGGCCCTCGCCAAAGCACGCCAGTATGTCGAAGAGTTCGACGGCAGCATCGCCAGCTTTATCTTCAGCGGCAAACCGGGCACCGGCAAAAACCACCTTGCGGCGGCCATCTGTAATGAGCTGTTGCTGCGCGGAAAATCGGTTCTGATCATTACCGTCGCAGATATCATGTCGGCGATGAAAGACACCTTCAGCAACCGCGAAACCACGGAAGAGCAGTTGCTGAACGATCTGAGCAACGTCGATCTGCTGGTCATTGACGAAATCGGCGTCCAGACCGAATCCCGCTACGAAAAAGTAATTATCAATCAGATCGTTGACCGTCGCTCCTCGTCGAAGCGCCCGACCGGTATGCTCACCAACCATAAAGCGGAAGAGATGACCAAGCTGCTGGGTGAGCGCGTCATGGACCGCATGCGTCTTGGCAACAGCTTATGGGTGAACTTCACCTGGGATAGCTACCGCGATCGCGTTACCGGCAAAGAGTATTAGGATATTTCCAGGAAGGGCGCGCCTTTCACAGGTATATACTGAAGCCACTTCCAGCCCGATCAGGGCCTTTTAGAGTGCATTTTATGAAAAAAAATCTTCTTCTCGGCACAGCATTTAGCGTCGTTCTGCTCACCGGTGCCGCCCACGCGGCCTCATGGCAGGAGTCACTCTCCAGCGCAGCGAACGAACTGAGCAAAAGCAGCGGTAGCGCACAGAGTGGCGGGCTGTCTGCTTCGTCCCTCACCAGCCTGCTGGGCGGCAGCAATCAGAGCCTGAGCGCTGGCACCATGAACAACGCGGCCGGTATTCTGGGCTACTGCGCCAAGCAGAAGCTGGCATCGGTCACTGACACGCAGAACATTAAAAACCAGGTATTAGATAAACTGGGGCTGGATACGCAAGAGCAGAAGCAGGACACCAACTATATGGATGGGATCCAGGGTCTGCTGAATGCCAAAGACGGCCAACAGCTGAACCTGAGCACCCTCGGTGACTCCGCGCTGGCGAAACAGGTGAAGACCAAAGCCTGCGATCTGGTGCTGAAACAAGGCGTTAATTTCCTCTCCTGATCCATCCCATTTTATGCCACAACACGCCGCGATTGTTCCGTTACTCTGACAACGCGGCGCCAGACTCGTATTTTGCTCATTCTTTTACGTCTCAGCCCGCGTATAACGCGATGCGACGGCGATCAAAATTTCCACTTTCTAAACCAAATCCTAACAACAGCACATTTTAGTGACACTAGAATTGCAGCTATGTGACTTCGCCATTAAATTGTATCAACCAAAAAATAATCAGTTAGCCAGCTAAGCGACTGGCGCTATTGAGGATAAGCTGTTGTCAGAGTTTATTTCCCTTGCCCTGTTCCTGGCTTCCGTTGGCATCTATGCCTGGAAGGCCGGCCGCAACACCTGGTGGTTTATTGCCACATTACTGGTGTTGGGTATTTTTATTGTTTTAAACATTACCCTGTACGCCAGCGATTACTTTACCGGTGACGGCATTAACGACGCCGTGCTATACACACTCACCAACAGTCTGACGGGCGCAGGAGTTAGTAAGTACATACTTCCTGGCGCAGGGCTGGTTCTGGCGCTGGTGGCGGTGTTTGGCACCCTCGGCTGGGTGCTGCGTCGCCGCCGCCATCTTCCGCATCATATGGGTTATAGCCTGTTGGCCCTGGTGCTGGCGCTCGGTTCCGTCGATGCCAGCCCGGCGTTCCATCAGATTACAGAACTGGTGAAATCCCAGTCCCGCGACGGCGATCCCGATTTCACGGCGTATTACAAAGAGCCGTCGAAAACCATCGCGCACCCAAAACTGAATCTGGTTTATATCTACGGCGAGAGCCTTGAGCGTACCTATTTCGATAACGACGCCTTCCCGAACCTGACCCCAGATCTCGGCCCGCTGAAAGACGAAGGGCTGGACTTCAGCCACACGGCGCAGTTGCCGGGCACCGATTACACCATCGCCGGGATGGTCGCCTCTCAGTGCGGTATTCCACTGTTTGCGCCGTTCGAGGGTAACGCCTCCGCGTCGATGTCGAGCTTCTTCCCGCAGAATATTTGTCTCGGCGATATTCTCAAAAACTCCGGCTACGAAAACTACTTCATGCAGGGCGCCAACCTGCGCTTCGCCGGGAAAGACGTATTCCTGAAATCCCACGGTTTCGATCACCTTTACGGTGCTGAAGAGTTAAAAACCACCGTCGCCGACCCGTCTTATCGCAATGACTGGGGCTTCTACGACGACACGGTGCTGGACGAAACCTGGAAGAAATTCGAGGAGCTATCTAAATCCGGCAAACGCTTCTCGCTGTTTGCCTTAACCGTGGATACACACCATCCGGACGGCTTTATCTCGCGCACCTGCGAGCGCAAAAAATATGCGATCAACGGCAAGGACAATCAGTCGTTCAGCGCCGTGACCTGCAGCCAGGAACACATCGCCGCCTTTATCAATAAAATCAAAACCTCGCCATATTTCAAAAACACGGTGATCGTGGTCTCTTCCGACCATCTGGCGATGAAAAACACCGCGTGGGATGAGCTGAACAAGCAGGATCGAAGCAACCTGTTCTTTGTGATGCGCGGCGACCAGCCTCAGCAGGAGGTTATCGCCACGAAGCGTAACACCATGGATAACGGCGCAACGGTGCTGGATATTCTGGGAGGCGATAACTTCATCGGGCTGGGGCGCAGCACGCTCTCCGGCCAGTCGCTCTCTGAAGTCTTCCTCAATATGAAAGAGAAGATTCTGGCGTGGAAACCGGACGTGATCCGCCTGTGGAATTTCCCGAAAGAGATGAAAGATTTCACCATCGACCAGCAGAAAAACATGATTGCCTTCTCGGGCAGCCACTTCCGTCTGCCGCTGCTGCTGCGCGTCTCCGATAACCGCGTCGAACCGCTGCCGGAGAGCGAATACTCCGCGCCGCTGCGTTTCCAGCTGGCCGACTTCGCCCCGCGCGATAACTTCGTCTGGATCGATCGCTGCTACAAAATGGGCCAGCTGTGGTCCCAGCCGCTGTCGATTTCAACGGACTGGTGCGTGTCGCAAGGCCAGCTCGGCGGCGAACAAATCGTGCAGCGCGTCGATAAAGATCAGTGGAAAGGCAAAACCGCGTTCAAGGATACGGTAATTAACACCGACCGCTATCAGCGCAACGTGGATATGCTGAAAGTGGTCGATAACGATATTCGCTATAAAGCCGACAGCTTCGTGTTTAACGTGGCGGGAGCGCCGGAAGAGGTGAAGCAGTTTAGCGGTATTTCGCGCCCGGAATCCTGGGGACGCTGGTCCAACGCACAGCTCGGCGATGAGGTGAAAATCGAATACGCCCAACCGCTGCCGGCGAAATTTGATCTGGTGATCACCGCAAAAGCCTTCGGCCCGAATGCCAACAAACCGATCCCGGTGCGTATCGGCGACAAAGAGCAGACGATAACCCTTGGCAACGAAGTGAGTACCACCACGCTGCATTTCGAGAACCCGTCTCGCAGCAATACGGTCGTGATCGTTCCGCCCGATCCGCAATCAACGAACGAGGGCAATATTCTCGGGCATTCGCCGCGCAAACTGGGGATTGGGATGGTCGAAATGAAAGTGGTACAGAACGCCGGTTAACGGCACATCTGCGTGTATGTCGGGTAAGCACAGCGCCACCCGACAACATCACAAATGCCTAAAGCGCCCCGCCTGAACAGGGCGCTTTTTTACATCAGAAGGTTTCCCAGTTTTCACTGGACGCGGTCGTCGCGGCAGCGGCTTTACGCCCCTTCGCCGAGATCACTGGCGTTTTCAGACCGGCGTTATCACGTGATTTCTGCTGCTCTTGCTGAATGCGGAAGACCGCCACAGCCTGCGTCAGACGGCTCGCCTGCTCTTCCAGCGCGGCGGCTGCCGCTGCGGACTCTTCCACCAGCGAGGCGTTCTGCTGCGTCACACGGTCCATCTCCGCCACAGCCAGGCCGACCTGGTCTATACCGCGGCTCTGCTCATCAGACGCAGAGGCGATTTCGCCCATAATGTCGGTCACGCGGGTCACCGCATTCACGATTTCACCCATCGTTTCACCGGCGCTTTCCACCAGAGTAGAACCCAGCTCAACGCGGCCTACGGAGTCCTCGATCAGGCTCTTGATTTCGCGTGCCGCCTGGGCGCTACGCTGTGCCAGGTTACGCACTTCGCCTGCCACCACCGCAAATCCACGGCCCTGCTCACCTGCGCGCGCAGCTTCGACGGCGGCGTTCAGCGCCAGGATGTTGGTCTGGAAGGCAATACCGTCGATCACGCTGATGATGTCAGCGATTTTCTGCGAACTGCCGGCGATGTCACGCATGGTTTGCACCACGTTATCCACCACTTTCCCGCCTTTCTGCGCGGTCTCGGACGCACTCAGCGCCAGATTGCTCGCCTGACGGGCGTTTTCGGCGTTCTGCTTCACGGTAGCGGTTAGCTGTTCCATGCTGGCAGCGGTCTCTTCGAGAGAAGCGGCCTGCTGCTCGGTACGGGAAGAGAGGTCGTTGTTACCGACAGAGATTTCGCTCGCGCCGCTGTAAATCGCGTTCGCGCCGTTACGCACGTCGCCCACGGTGCTCACCAGTTCGCTCTGCATATGACGCAGGGTATCGGCCAGCTGTCCCATCTCGTTGGTGCCTTCGACGTCAATGCGCTTCACCAGATCGCCGCTGGCGATATGACGGATGCTGTCGATCAGACGATTCAAAGGCGAGATCAGGGATTGCTTGATGCCCAGCCAGACGCCAACGATCACCACCAGCACCGCGATCAGCACGCTGATCAGCACCCAGATCGCCTGAGTGTAAGAGCTGTTGCTGTCATCCACGGCGGTCTGATATAGATGATCGTTTTGCTGCAGGTAGTTCACATACTGCTTCTCAAAACCATCCTGATAGCTCTGGGTCGGCTGATCGAAGAAGTCATTGATCTTGCCTGCGCCCAGCAGCTGAATCAGCTCGGCCAGCGCACCGTGATAGATATCATAGTTACGCTTGATCTCCATCGCGGCAGCGTCGCTCTGACGCGGATCGCGCGGCAGTGCTTCGTAGTCGGCCCAGTTTTTCTCCGCCTGCTTCAGGGAAGCGGACGCAATCTGCATCAGCTCTGCAACGGTTGCGCCACTGCCGATATTGCTCTGATCCATCATGTAGCGAATACCCGCGCGGTTCAGGGTATTACGGGTTTGCAGCAACGCGACCCAACTGCCATTCAGCGTGGATTGTTGCTGGCGAATAGTTTGTAGGACAGTGAAGTTTTCTTTGTCATGCTTCAGGGCATTAAAGAAAAGACCACCGGATGTCAGTTGTAACAGGCCAAAAATAGCCAAAACCAGCAACAAGCTGGTGACAATCTTGATACGATTTAACATGTTTTCTCTTTCCATCAGACAGATAACAGAATTTTCGGCCTGGTTAGGGAAAACTTTACGAAAATCGTGTTGATGATTTGAACATTTACGGATGATTTCGCAAAAAACTATTAATGTTTATCCTAAATCGCGCCGTTATATATTCCATAAGATAAATTTTATCTCTGTCGCACTGACATATTCTGTCAGTGGCATCCTTATTCTTCAGAGATCCTCACCGCACTAAACGGGAATATAATATGACAACTCCAGCCCGCAGCCGCTCTGCTGAACGACTCGTCGATATTCTTATGGAGCTGCATTTAAACGGCGTCGTTAACCGCAGCGATCTGATGCAAAAATATAAAATAACCGAACGTACGGTATATCGGGATCTGAATGCGCTGTCGCCGATTGTTCAGCATACGGGAAATGGTCTGTATCGCCTGATTCACGCCCAGCAAAATCCCAGCGGGCAAGGGCTGCACAACGCTGTCGCTAACTTTTTGAATGCTGACAGTTATTTCCCAGACAGAGGCACCGCGTTCTGGCAGAGTCTGGAAGCGCGCGTGGAAGAGAATCATATTCTGATCCTCAACAACGGCGCTGAGCACTCGGTTCAGAATGATATTCGTCGCCATCTCACTGCAATTGAAAAATCGATAAAAGAGCGTCACGTTTGCCAGATAGTTTATAAAGACAAAACCCGGCTCATTAATCCATACAAATTAATTAACAAAAAAAATATATGGTATTTACAAGCTACGGAAAATGGCAGGCTGAAATCCTTTTCATTAAGCCAGATCAGTTGGCTGGATATTCAAAAAGAGACTTTTTCGCTGGATCGCGATACGGCTGAATTACTGGAAAAAAATCTCGACCCGTGGGTGAGTGAAGAGACGTTCGAGGTAAAAGTGTTTACCAACAATCGTATCTCGCACTACTTCACCCGCCGGGACCTGTTGCCGGAGCAGGAGGTGGTCGCTGAAAGCGACGACGGGGTGACGATCCGCTGTCATGCGGCACATGAAAATCAGATCCTGCCGCTCATCTTCTACTGGCTGCCGAACATTCAGGTTCTGGAGCCTCAGTGGCTGCGGGACAAACTCTTCGACACGCTCGAAGGTTACATGACAGCTGCTACCGCCGACGCCCTCGAATAAACGATGTGATCTCAATCACATAAACCAGACCGCTGGCGGCGAGCCTTAACCACTCGCCCCGGTCTTTGACCGCTTAACCACCGCAATCAACCACTCACCTATTTACCTTCCTTTACACGCGCGACGATCTGGCAAGATCGCCACAGCATTAATCAATACCTCCTCAAAACAAACTCAGGCCCTTTTTCCAGCTAAAAAACCAGGTCTAACTATGGATACGAAAAAACTACTTAAGCACGTACCCTGGGCGCTCCTCGGGATCCTCGGTGCTTTCTGTCTGGCGGTTGTCGCATTACGCCGGGGCGAACACGTAAGCGCCCTGTGGATCGTGGTCGCGTCGGTTTCCGTCTATCTGGTAGCGTACCGCTACTACAGCCTTTACATCGCGCAGAAGGTCATGAAACTCGACCCGACGCGTTCCACTCCGGCGGTCATTAACAATGACGGCCTGAACTACGTTCCTACCAACCGCTATGTGCTGTTTGGTCACCACTTTGCCGCGATTGCCGGTGCAGGCCCGCTGGTTGGGCCGGTGCTTGCCGCGCAGATGGGTTACCTGCCGGGTACCCTGTGGCTGCTTGCCGGCGTGGTTCTGGCAGGCGCGGTGCAGGACTTCATGGTGCTGTTCATCTCGACCCGTCGTAACGGGGCCTCTCTGGGTGAGATGATCAAAGAAGAGATGGGCCGCGTGCCGGGCACCATTGCCCTGTTTGGCTGCTTCCTGATCATGATCATCATCCTTGCGGTGCTGGCGCTGATCGTGGTGAAAGCCCTGGCAGAAAGCCCGTGGGGTGTGTTCACCGTCTGCTCGACCGTACCGATTGCGCTGTTCATGGGTATCTACATGCGCTTTATCCGTCCGGGCCGTGTCGGTGAAGTGTCCGTGATTGGTATCGTGCTGCTGGTGGCGTCCATTTACTTCGGCGGTATCATCGCTCACGACCCGTACTGGGGCCCGGCGCTGACCTTCAAAGACACCACCATTACCTTCGCATTGATCGGCTACGCGTTTATCTCCGCCCTGCTGCCGGTCTGGCTGATTCTGGCCCCGCGTGACTATCTGGCGACGTTCCTGAAAATCGGTGTCATCGTCGGTCTGGCGATCGGTATCGTGATCATTAACCCGGAACTGAAAATGCCAGCCGTGACTCAGTACATTGACGGTACCGGTCCACTGTGGAAAGGCGCGCTGTTCCCGTTCCTGTTTATCACCATCGCCTGTGGCGCCGTCTCTGGCTTCCACGCCCTGATTGCCTCCGGCACCACGCCGAAGCTGATGGCCAACGAAACCGACGCGCGCTTTATCGGTTACGGTGCAATGCTGATGGAATCCTTCGTGGCGATCATGGCACTGGTTGCAGCGTCCATCATCGAGCCAGGTCTGTACTTCGCGATGAACACTCCGCCTGCGGGCCTTGGCATCACCATGCCAAACCTGCATGAGATGGGTGGCGACAACGCAGCGCTGATTATGGCGCAGCTGAAAGACGCCAGCGCACACGCGGCGGCGACCGTCAGCTCCTGGGGCTTTGTGATCTCGCCTGAGCAAATCATGCAGACCGCAAAAGACATCGGTGAGCCATCGATTCTGAACCGTGCCGGTGGCGCACCAACCCTGGCCGTCGGTATCGCACACGTGTTCCACAAAGTGCTGCCGTGGGCTGACATGGGCTTCTGGTATCACTTCGGTATTCTGTTCGAAGCGCTGTTCATCCTGACCGCGCTGGACGCCGGTACCCGTGCGGGCCGCTTCATGCTGCAGGACTTGCTCGGTAACTTCGTGCCATTCCTGAAGAAAACCGACTCTCTGGTGGCGGGTGTTCTGGGTACTGCGGGCTGTGTGGGCCTGTGGGGTTACCTGCTGTATCAGGGCGTCGTTGACCCGCTGGGCGGCGTGAAGAGCCTGTGGCCGCTGTTCGGTATCTCTAACCAGATGCTGGCTGCCGTGGCGCTGGTCCTGGGTACCGTGGTGCTGGTGAAGATGAAACGCACCAAATACATCTGGGTGACGGTCGTTCCGGCTCTGTGGCTACTTCTGTGCACCACCTGGGCGCTGGGTCTGAAACTGTTCAGCACCAACCCGCAGCTGGAAGGCTTCCTGTTTATGGCTAACCAGTACAAAGCGAAAATTGCCGCAGGCGGCGGTGACCTGACTGCACAGCAGATTGCCAACATGAACCATATCGTGGTGAACAACTACACCAACGCCGGTTTGAGTATTCTGTTCCTGGTCGTGGTCTATAGCATCATCTTCTATGGCATCAAAACCTGGATGAAAGTGCGTAACGCCGAAGGGCGTACGGATAAAGAAACCCCGTATGTGCCTGTACCGGAAGGCGGCGTGAAGACCTCTTCACACCACTAAAACCCTGGCGGGTGGCGGCTACGCTAACCCGCCCTACGCAATACCTGTAAGCCCGGCAAGCGTAGCGTCGCCGGGCTTTTTCTATCTGGATGGCACAATGTTTGGTAACTTAGGCGAAGCAAAAAAATACCTCGGTCAGGCGGCGAAAATGCTGATTGGCATTCCGGACTATGACAACTACGTTGAACATATGCAGACCAACCATCCGGATAAACCGTACATGACCTACACAGAATTCTTCCGCGAGCGCCAGCAAGCGCGCTACGGCGGCGATGGCAAAGGCGGCGTACGCTGTTGCTAAAGGAGAGAACATGACCCCCATTGCAGTCACCCTGTTAACCGGCTTTCTCGGCGCGGGCAAAACCACTCTGCTGCGCCACATCCTCAACGAACAGCACGGCTTTAAAATCGCGGTGATCGAAAACGAATTCGGCGAAGTCTCTGTTGACGACCAGCTGATAGGCGATCGCGCCACCCAGATCAAAACCCTGACCAACGGCTGCATCTGCTGCACCCGCTCAAACGAGCTGGAAGACGCTCTCCTCGATCTGCTGGACAGCCGCGATCGCGGCGATATCGCCTTCGACCGCCTGGTGATCGAATGCACCGGCATGGCCGACCCCGGCCCGATTATCCAGACCTTTTTCTCCCATGAGATCCTCTGCCAGCGCTACCAGCTGGACGGCGTGATTGCGCTGGTGGATGCGGTCCATGCCGACGAGCAGATGAACCAGTTCACCATCGCCCAGTCGCAGGTGGGTTACGCGGACCGCATTCTGCTGACCAAAACCGACGTGGCTGGCGACGCCGAAAAACTGCGTGAACGCCTGACGCGCATCAACGCCCGCGCGCCGATTTATACGGTGGTTCACGGCGATATCGACCTGGCGCAGCTGTTCAACACCAACGGCTTTATGCTGGAGGAGAACGTCACCTCAAAACCACGCTTCCACTTTATCGGCGATAAGCAGAACGACGTCACCTCTATCGTGGTCGAGCTGGATTATCCGGTCGATATCAGCGCCGTGTCCCGCGTGATGGAAAATCTGCTGCTGTCGTTTGCCGACAAACTGCTGCGCTACAAAGGGATGCTGTGGATTGACGGCGAGCCAAACCGCCTGCTGTTCCAGGGCGTTCAGCGCCTCTACAGCGCCGACTGGGACCGTCCGTGGGGTGATGAAACGCCGCACAGCACCATGGTCTTTATCGGGATTCAGCTGCCCGAAGAGGAAATCCGGGCGGCGTTTGCCTCACTCAAGCCCTGATCGCAGGACAACATAACCGCCCTATCTTTGGGCGGTTATGGCAAATATCGCGTAATGTCGATTAGAGAAATGTAATTTTTCGTCATTTACAAAATTATTTTGAAATAATGATAATCCTCATTAATTCACTTCTCATCATTATTTCCGCGATATTCAGGCTTTGTTTAGCTAATAAATAAAACGAAGTCTAAACACGAAAAGATAAATAGTTGACGCCGTGACAAACCCACTTTAGCTCAACAACAATCATACCGAAAAGTAACAAAACCAGCATAAAACCGCGAGTCACGTCACATTTGCAGTCATAAACATCGCTTGTTAAGGTGTCCTCAGATTAATTTGATGACGAGGAAATACACCATGAAAAAGATTAACTTCATTCTGCTTTCTGTCCTGACCGTAACATCTGGCTCCGCACTGGCGATGGGCGCATCTATTGAGCAGGGTAAAAACTTCACCAACTTAAATATCGAAATGGGCAAATCCACCTCCGGTATTTATGCTGAAAGTAACTGGCTCAAAAATACCGATGACGGTACTCAGACGGGTGGTGTGGGTGCAGGTTATAACCTGGAAGTGGGTCCGGTAATGCTGAATGCAGGTGCGAAAGCCCTCTATCTCGGCCCGAAAAAAGGCGATAACGGTGTCGCATTCCCTGTCGGCGGTGGTGTAAACGTGGCTCTGACCGACAGCATTAACGTCTTCGGCGAAGGTTATGTAGCGCCTAACGGCCTGAACAACAGCGTGAAAAACTACGTCGAAGCCAATGGCGGCGTGAGCTGGACGCCAGTTAAACCGGTTACGCTGAAAGTGGGCTATCGCCACGTAAGCGTTGACGGCAAAGACGGTCGTCCAAACCACACCCTGATTGACGGTGCCTACGTCGGCGGCGGCGTAAGCTTCTAAGGCTTGCGAACAAAACAAAAAACCTGCCCCAGGGCAGGTTTTTTTATATGAGAGATTCGCTAACGCTGAACCTGCAAAATCTCCTGCGATTCCTGATTGGCACTCACCTCCTGCGGCGTTAACCACAGCGGCTTCCTGCCAAAGGTTTCGTACATTTTCAGCTGATCGTCATAATGCTTATCCGGCGTCCCATCCGGGGCCACAAACCCGCTTTGACCGGGCGCAACCACGTCCCACGCCAGCACCGGGCTTGCTCCCGATTGAGGGGAGAAGACAATCATGTCGTTTTCCGTTCCCCGGTTCTGATATTCGGCCTGATGACGCGCCTCTTTCGCCGCCGCCTGCGGCACGCCAAAGAAGTTGTTCGCGCGGAAGGTCAGCGCCATGGCAGGTGTTTCCCAGGCGTTGATATCCGTGCCGTAGCGCGACGAAAGCGTCTGCCACGCATCCTGCAGGGCCGCGAGGACGACCGTCTCCTGCGACTGTCCGGCAAAGAGATCGACCTCCTGTGGGATCGCCGATTTCTCCCCCTCCAGCGCTTCGAACAGGATCTTGGCCCCGACGCTGATGTTCAGCGAGCCGGTCGGCCCGTCCTGCGTCGTTTCATAGCCGCTGGCGCTGTACCAGGTGTTAAAGGGTGCCGGTACGGCGGCAACCAACGTGCGCTTCAGCATACTGGTCAGCCAGGCATTGAGAATGGCGGAACCGGGCTGATCATAGGTTTTCCCGTCGTCGCGTAAGCGATTTTGACCGTCCCAGCTCGTCAGCTTTTGCACCAGCTGCTGGCGGGGATCGCTTTGCGGCAAACTGGCCGCCGCTTTTTGCAGGGCAGGCAGGAACAGACGCAGGTTCAGATCCTGACGGCTGGTTTTTTGGATCAATCCCCAGGCTTGTTCGTAGGTCAGCGTGGGCTGTTTATCGATAAGCTGCGTGATTTCAGTGACGCGATCCGCCCCGCCCCATAAGAACGCGAACAGATCCGAGGCCGGATAATCTTTCTGCGGAGCGTTGTTCCAGTTAGCGATATACCCCGACTGCGGGTTATATACCTTCGGATTGAGATCAAACGACAGCAGCCCCTGCCAGTCCCACTTTCCGGTGCCAGGCACTGGCAGGCGCGGATCGTGCCCCGGCTGGCGTTTCGGATATGCGCCCCCATGAACGTAACCGATGTTGCCGTCGATATCCGCGTAATACCAGTTGATAGTGAGCGCCTGCTTCGCCGCCTGCGCCGTCCAGCTCGGCCAGTCTTTAGCCTTCATCTGGTGCGTCCACGCCAGCAGGGAGGCCACCTCTTTCCCCTCCCATGCGCGCGCTTTGGCGTAGGCGGTGTGTGTCGTCGGATCGACGTTGATCACATTGCCGTGAACGGTTCGCCAGACGGTAAACGTCTCCGGCTGCCCGTCTTTCACGGCGATCGTCTCTTCGCGACGCTGCATTTTGATCCACTCGCCGTTATGCAGATATTCACCCGGTTTGCTCTCGGAGGTCTGCTCCGCAAAGATATCCACATCGTCGCCGAATCCCGCCGTCGCGCCCCATGAAATGGTCCCGTTGTGGCCGAATACCAGCCCCGGATAGGCAAACGGCGTGTTGCCGGTCACGTCATAACCCGCGCCGTGCAGCCCAATGCCATAGGTATACGCCGGGGCGTACCAGCCAAACTGCGGGCCGTTGACCATAATCGCTTTCGCGTCCTGCGCCTTTTTCTTGCCAATCACCCACATATTGCTGGTGGTCGGGTAACCCGCCAGGCCGTTGGCCCCGCTACGGGCAAACTGGGCGGCGATCGTTTCGCGGTTTTGCCCGGCGGTGAGTGCCAGCAGTGCGCCATCCCTGCCTTTCGCCGGTCGGTCGAGCATCGGTGCGGGAAGATCGTAGCGCGGGAGCAGCGCGGCGGTTTGGCTGTTTTTCAGAACGACAGTGATTGGATAGCGACTCTCCTGCGCGGCGATGGTGGTCGGCGCCGCCGGATTCACCAGCCATTTCAGCTGGTTAAACACCCCCATCCCTTTTTGCGAGCCGTATCTATCTTTTAACGCCGTGAGAAGCGCCAGGTTGTCGATTTCACTGGTGCTGTCGGAGAAACGGTTGGCCATCGTGCCGACAAAAACCATCGCCACATCAAAGGGCTGCCAGTGCCCAGGCTTAAAACCAAACTCGGTAAATTGCGCAGGCAGACGTTTACCCGGCTCGGCGTTCACTTTATCAATCCAGGCGTTCATGCCGTCGGCATAACCCTGAAGGATCGCTTTGTCATCGGCGGAGAGCGCGGCGATCTGCGCGTGAATCGACGCCGGCCAGTAGTTCTGGCGGATATCCTTATCAAAACTCACAAAAGATTTTCCGAGCACTTCAGACACCGTGCCCTGGGTGCTGCGACGGGCCATCTCCATCTGGAACAGGCGATCCTGCGCCACCACATAGCCGTAACCGTAAAAAAGACGATAGGTATCATCGGCGTAGATATGTGGCATGCCGTAGCTATCGCGAACGATCTTGACCTCTGTCGGGGCGGTATTCGCCAGCGCCGCGAGGCTCCAGCTTAGCGTCAGGGAAGCCACAACACAGTTCACGATCATACGATTTGTATTTTTCATTGTATCCTCTTGCAGGTGTATGATTTTCGATTTGATACTAGCAAGAGGCGAATTGTTATCCAGAACAGCCAGTTTGTTTCACTGCGAACTGTGAGTCTGGTAACTAATTCATGATACGAATATATTCATTATGTGATATCAGGCGAATCACAATCATTTGTTGATTGCAAAAAAAGGGCGGCTCGTAAGCCACCCTGTTTACTGCTGTGAAATCGGTTAGCGGCGGACGACCACCAGCTTCTGATTCACAAACTCTTTAATGCCCAGATCCGACAGCTCGCGACCGTAGCCGGAGCGCTTCACGCCACCGAACGGCAGTTCAGCCGCCGTGTCAGTCAGCCAGTTGATGTAGACCATCCCGGTTTCGATTCGCGAGGCCATTTTCTTCGCACGCTCAATGTCCTGGCTGAACACCGCTCCGCCCAGCCCGTAGTTCGAGTCGTTCGCCAGGCTCACCGCTTCGTCGTCGTTTTTGACGACATAGAACTGCGCCACTGGCCCGAAGAACTCTTCAAAATAGGCCGGATTCTCACGGGAGATATGGGTCAGGATTGTCGGCTCAAAGAAGTTGCCGTCGCGCTGCACCGGCTTGCCGCCCACGTGCACTTTCGCGCCGTTTTTCACCGCCTCGTTAACCTGTTTGGTTAACGTCTCCAGCGCATCTTTCGACGACAGCGGCCCCAAAGTGGTGCTCTCAGCCAGCGGATCGCCGATTTTGACCTCGCGGAACGCCTCGGTGAAAGCCGTCAGGAACTGATCGGCCACTTTTTCATGGACGATAAAACGTTTCGCGGCGGTACACACCTGCCCGGCGTTGTTGAGTCGGGCATTGACGCCGATCTTCACCGCTTTCTTGAGATCCGCATCGTCGAGCACGATAAACACGTCGTTACCGCCCAGTTCGAGGGTCGATTTTTTGATGTGCTTCGCCGCCTGCGCTGCGACCACGCTCCCGGCCTTCTCAGACCCGGTCAGGGCTGCACCCTGCACGCGCGGATCGGCAATGATCTTCGCGACCTGATCCTGCGAGATAAAGAGGTTCGTCCAGGCGCCGTCCGGCGCACCGGCTTCACGCACCAGATGGGCGAACGCCTCCGCGCAGTGCGGCACGATGCTGGCGTGTTTCGCCACCACAGGGTTGCCCGCTGCCAGGTTTGGCGCCAGCACACGCATCAACTGATAGAACGGGAAATTCCACGGCTCAACGGCCATCACCACGCCGATAGGATGGTGCTCCACCCAGGCGTCACCCAGTTCCGATTTGTACTTCACTGGGGCGAGAAACTGTTTCGCATTGTCTGCGTAATAGCGGGCGATTTGCGCGCAAAGCTTCACTTCCCCGCGGCTTTGCCCGATGAGTTTCCCCATCTCCTGACTGGCGATTTTTGCCAGCTCTTCGCTCCGGCTATCGATCAGATCCGCCAGCTTATGCAGCACCGGCAGACGCTGTTCGATAGCACCTTTCGCCCAGTCGGAATGGTAAAGGGCATCCGCCGTTTTTAGCGCCGCCTCGACATCAGCGTCGGTATGGGATTTGTACTCTTTAATGAGCTTGTTGTTAGCAGGATTCACTGTCTGGTAAGCCATGTAGGTCTCCTTAATTACCGCTTAGGGTATTAAGGGTAGTCAAAATGGCCGGGGGTGGGCGTAAAGTTGGGTATATACGGACGTTTCTTAGAAACATGTTGTAAAAAAGGCACATCACCCGATGTGCCTTACCTGTTTATTCGTCAAAAGAGCAGTAACCGCCTTTATGATGCGAGCCGGTCCCGCCGTGAGGGTGCTGTCCTTTTGGGCAGGCCAGTGCTGTAAATGAAGTCATCGTAAATAAAGCCAAAAACATTGCTACAATAATCTTTTTCATGTATTCCATCCGCGAAATTAATAATTCCTATTTATATTTCCCCGCATAAACAAACGGGAAGGGAAATTATACTCCCGGTGAATAGGGTTATTAATTAACGGATGTCGCAAATAGATTAACGATCGTGCTGCGCGATGAATTTTTTATGAAAAAGAGGAATACCCCGTTCAGAATGGCAGCGGCAAAACCGCAAAGCCACAACGCTCACCATTGACTTCCATCACAATTCCTCTGCGTCATTTCCCCCACTACCTTTGGGCTGCTCATCCTAACCCGTTGAAAATCCACATGCCCAACAACCATCCATTCGAAAAATACTATCGATAACCCATTTTATCCAATTGGATCTGCAATCACTCTCTCCACAGAATGTGTATAAACCTACGCATTCAGGAGTTCCCATGTCTATTTCCGTGATTAACAACACCCCGTATGAAGCCGTTGAAATCATTCAGGCTGCCAAACCCGGCTTTAAACCGCGCATCGCGTTTATCCTTGGCTCCGGCCTTGGCGCGCTGGCGGATAAGCTTGATAACAAAACCGTTATCTCTTACGAAAAACTGCCGGGCTTCCCGGTCAGCACCGTGATTGGTCACGCGGGTGAAGTGGTGATGGGTTCGCTGCACGGCGTGGATCTCATCTGCATGAAAGGACGCGGGCATTTCTATGAGGGCGTCGGGATGGGCATCATGACCCACGCGGTGCGCACCTTTAAGCTGCTCGGCTGCGAATTCATGTTCTGCACCAACGCCGCCGGTTCACTCAACCCGAACATCCCGGCAGGCAGCCTGGTGGCGCTCAATGACCACATCAACACCATGCCGTCCACGCCGCTGGTTGGGCCGAATGACGACCGTTTTGGGCCGCGCTTCTTTAGCCTCGCCAACGCCTACGACAACGATCTGCGCGCAAAACTGCACCACACAGCGGGTGATCTCAACATCACTCTGCACGAAGGCGTGTTCGTCTCCTACCCAGGGCCAAACTTCGAAACGGCGGCAGAAATCCGCATGATGCAGAACATGGGCGGCGATGTGGTCGGCATGTCGGTGGTGCCGGAAGTGATTGTCGCGCGCCACTGCGGCCTGAAAGTGCTGGCAGTCTCGGCCATCACCAACATGGCGGAAGGGCTGAGCGACGTGGAACTCTCCCACGAACAAACCCTGAAATGTGCGGCGATGGTCACCGACGATTTCATTCGCCTGATTAGCCAGTTCGTGAAGAACTGCCGCTAACTTCCCGTCCAGCGGCGGGCACGCGCCCGCCAGGAGAAATGCAGATGTCAGAAAATTACTCTCGCGGCAGTCTGAATGCGATTTCATATCTGAGCTACTACTTCGTTGGCGCGTTGGTCTCGACGCTGGGGATTGTCCTCGGCCCGCTGTGCGCCGCGTTCAATAAGGATCCGAGTTTCATCGGCCAGGTGTTTACCCTGATGAATATCGGCATGTTCGTGCCGATCATGCTCGGCGGCATTCTGATGAAAAAATGGGGTCTGCAAAAGCCGCTGGTGATCGCCGCCGCGCTGACGATCCTCATCAGCGCCCTACTGTTCGCCACCCCGACGCTGACCATGTTCAGCGTGGCGGTCGCCATTATCGGCGCCTGCGGCGGTATTTTTATGACCATCGGAAGCTACCTGGTGGTGCGCATCAATCCGGACGAAAAAAGCCGTTCATCGAGCCTGATCTTCACCGATTTCTTCTTCAGCCTGGCGGGCGCGACGCTCTCCTTCCTGCTGGCGTGGCTGTTTAAAATGGGTGCGAGCTGGATTGCCATGTACGGCATCATGGGCGGGCTGGGCGTGCTGATGCTGATCCTCACCCTGCGCAGCCGTTACCCAAGCACCGTTGCGCCAGAACCGGCGCATCAGGACACCACCCGCAAAGAGCCGTGGGGTCGTTCCGTCTGGCTGCTGTGCGGCGCGCTGTTCCTGTTCCTGCTGGCGGAGCCGATTTTCACCATGTGGACGCCAGGCTATCTGCAGTGGCGTTTCCAGATGCTGCCAGAACAGGCGGCGCTGTACACCACGGTCTACTGGGTGGCGAAAGCGACCGGACTGTTCCTCAATCAGTTCACCGTCAAATGGATGAAACTGCGCACCTTCCTGCTGATCTGCACCGCCGTCGGTCTGGTGGCGATTGCGCTTATCAGCAACAGCGCCAATACCACGCTGATTCTGATTGCCTGCGGCGCGTTCGGTTTCTTCAACTCCGGCCTGTTCTCCGGGCTGATGAGCTACGGTTCGCTGCAGGTCAGCCGCAGCTCCCCGACGCTTATCTCCGCGCTGCTCACCTGCGGCACCGTCGGCACGCTGCTGTTCGCCACTGTCTCGTCGCTGGTTAACAGCCGCTACGGCCTGCACGGCGCGGTGAATGCCTCAACCTGTGCCTACGCGCTGCTGATGGTGACGCTGCTGGCGGCCATCGCCTGCAGCAAGGCTGAACGCCTGCACCGGGGCGAGGCAGTCGCGGTTTGACAGGCTCCAGGGAGGGTTGCATGATATCGCCACCCTCCTTTTTCTCGGTGCCCGGTATGCTCGATTCACAGGCCAACAGCCGCATTCGCTTCCGGATGCTGCGCTATTTCCAGACCCTCGCCGATGAGCTGCATTTTGGGCGCGCTGCCGCCAGGCTGAATATCTCCCAACCGCCGCTGAGCATGCAAATCAAAGAGCTGGAAGAGCTGCTGGGCGTGGAGTTGTTTGAGCGTACCAGCCGCAAAGTGGTGCTGACTCACGCCGGAAAAGTGCTGAAAGCGGAAGTCGACCGTCTGCTCAGCGCCACCGAACAGTCCCTGAACTATGTGCGCCAGATTGGCCGCAGTGAAAAGCAGCACATCAATATCGGGGTGATTGGCAGCGCGATGTGGGGGCCGTTGCTGACGCGCATGAAAGCATTCCGCGAGGCCAATCCGGACGTCAACTGGACGCTGCACGAGCTGGGCCAGCAGGAACAGACCGAGGCCCTGCGGGCGCGCACCGTGGACATCGCCATCAACCGCAACGTGATCCCTCACGTCGAAGCCAAAATTCGCTGCCAGATGATTGCCCGTGAAGCGGTGTGCGTGGCGGTGCATGAGAGCGATCCGTTGTGTCGTCGCAGCAAAATATCCCTGAAAGATCTGGTTGATCGGGCGTTTATCTCCCTCTCTTTCACCCACAGCGACTTTGCCCGTCAGGTGTATGACAGCTGCCTCGCGCTGGGCGTCTCGCCGCTGGTGACGCATCAGGTCTTTGAACCGCAGACCGCGCTGGCGCTGGTCAGCACCGGTAATGGCGTATCGCTGTTACCCGAATCCTGCGCGCTGATCCACTGGCCGGGCGTGGTGTTCCTGAAACTTACCGAAACCATCCCCGCCGATCTCTACGCGCTGTGGTACGACGAGCCGCTGCCGGATCTGTTCAGCCGTTTTCTGGCAGCCCTGCGCGACTGATCACACTTTTTTGCACTCCTCCCACGTTCCGCTCTATCCTTAACCCTATGGAAAAATTAGCTGAACTCAAACGCGCCAAGTTGTTGGCGCTGTCGCTGCTGCTGGTTGCCGCCGCGATTTTCATTGCCACGCTGTTTCTGCCGCAGACGATCTGGGTACGCGGCGCGAAGGCGATTGCCGAGGCGGCGATGGTCGGCGCGCTGGCGGACTGGTTCGCCGTGGTGGCCCTGTTCCGTCGGGTGCCGATCCCGTTTATCTCGCGCCATACGGCGATTATCCCGCGCAACAAAGATCGGATCGCCGACAATCTCGGCCTGTTCGTGCAGGAAAAATTTCTCGATACCCAGTCTTTAGTTGCGCTGATCCGCCGCTACGAACCCGCACAGATGATCGGTAACTGGTTCAGCCAACCGGATAACGCCCAGCGTGTCGGGCAGCATCTGATTCAGGTAATGGGCGGGTTCCTGGAACTGACGGACGACGGGCGCATTCAGCGCTTACTGAAACGCGCCGTACACAAAGCCATCGATAAGGTCGATTTTACGCAAACCAGCGCGGCGATGCTGGAGAGCATGACCAAAAACAACCGTCATCAGGTGCTGCTGGACGCGGTGATTAACCGGCTGATCACTCTGATACAGCGCGACAGTACGCGGGACTTTATCGCCGCGCAGATCGTTCACTGGCTCAAAACCGAACATCCGCGCAAAGCGATGATGCTGCCGACCGAGTGGCTCGGCGATCAAAGCGCCGAGCTGGTCTCCGATGCGGTGAACGCGATCCTCGACGATATCAGCCACGATCGCACGCACCAGATCCGCCAGGCGTTTGATCGCGCCACGCTGAAGCTTATCGACAACCTGAAAACCGATCCGGAGATGGCGAACAAAGCGGAGAACATCAAACACTACCTGAAGAATGACGAAGCGTTTAACCGCTATCTCGGCGAGATGTGGGCCGACCTGCGCGCGTGGCTGAAAGCCGATATGCAGAGCGACGACTCCCGCGTGAAGCAGCGCATCGCCAACGCCGGGCAGTGGTTCGGCGAAACGCTGGTGGCCGACGCCAGCCTGCGGGCCTCGCTGAACGAACATCTGGAGCAGGCGGCGCATCGCGTGGCACCGGATTTCGCGGCCTTCCTGACGCGCCATATCAGCGATACGGTGAAGGGCTGGGATGCAAAAGACATGTCACGACAGATCGAGCTGAATATCGGCAAGGACCTGCAGTTTATCCGCGTTAATGGCACGCTGGTCGGCGGAACTATCGGGTTGATTCTGTTTCTGCTGTCGCAAATTCCGGTGCTGCTCCCCCACTAAAAAATGGGGCAGAGCGCCCCATTTTGTTATGAGTTTACCGGTTGCGGCGCAGGCGAATCTCTCCCCGCCTCGCGCACACGAATCACTTCCGCCTCAAAGAATTCCCGGACCACGGTGACCGACAGTCCGATCACGATTTGCAGGTTCCTGCCATTACGAATCGTCCCTAACGCCCCCGCAGCTTTCAACGCATTATCATCCATCACACACGACGGATCGTGGATCACCAGCCGCAGGCGGGTCTGGCAGTTGCTGATGGTTTCAACGTTTTCCGCGCCGCCGACGCACTGCAGGATCGCAATCGCCTTCTCGCGATCGGGTTGTTTGCCCGCCGCCTTTTTATCGCGGTAATCCTGTTTCGAATAGAGACGCACCTCGTCTTCATCCTCGTTACGCCCCGGCGTCAGGATGTTGTATTTGAGGATCACGTAGCGGAAGACCATAAAGTTGATCGCCGCAAAACCAAAGCCGATGGCCAGATGGATCCAAATCAGGTCCGCGTGGTTTTGCGCGTAGAAGATCCAGTTGAACAGGATCATGTCGTTCATCCCGCCGCCCATAAAGCCCACCACCCCGGCCATGTACAGCGCCATGCACAGCACCGCGCCGATCAGCGCGTTGAGCAGATAAAGCACCGGCGAAATAAACAGATAGGTGAATTCGATCGGTTCGGTAATGCCCACGCTCATCGCGGTGATGATCGCCGGGATCACCAGAGCCGCCACTTTTTTCTTCTGGCTTTTCTTCGCCGTGGCGTAAATCGCCAGCCCGGCACCTAACGAGCAAAAGACGCTGATATTGCCGTAAAGGGAGTAGCCCGCCGCCGGAAACTGCTCGCGCAGCGGCACGGCAGAGGCCGCGTAGGTCGAGACGTTCTCGATCCAGTGGGTGTAGAGACCGCCATCCACCACCGCCGGGCCGAAGAAGAACGGGAAATAGACGAAACGGTGTAGCCCCGTCGGCACCAGAATACGCTCCACAAACGCAAACAGCCCCATTCCCAGCACGTCGGCTTCGATGTAGAACGTTTGCATGGCGTTGATGCCCAACTGCACTTTTGGCCACACCAGACAGGTGAGCCACGCCAGTGGGATCATCAGGAAGAAGGCGATAATGAACACCAGCGCCATCCCCTGGAAAATCGAAAAGTAGTCGTGGAGTTTTTTCTCGAAAAAGCGGTTGTGGATCCAGGTGACGATCCCGCCGACGATCAGGGAGAAGACGATACTGGTATCCAGCGTTTTGATGCCGCCCACCAGCGCCAGCCCGCTCTGCCCGCCCACTTCCTGGCTGAAGTTGACGCCAAAATCAGCACCCCAGAAGGTGAGCATCCCGTTGGTAAAATAGTTAAACGCCATGTAGGAGAAAAAGGCCACCAGCGCCGCGCGCGCCTGGGCGGATTTCGCCAGGCCAATCGGCAGGGCCATACAGAACAGCAGCGGGAAGTTGCGGAAAATCGTCCAGCCGCCGGACTTCAGAATCGTCATTACCTTGTAAAAAGTCGCGTCCGGATGGGCCAGATCGCCCATGATATCGGGCATGGTGAGGATGTTGGTGACGGCCAGCAGCAACCCTGTGAACGGCAGGAATGCTATCGGGACCGCCATCGCGCCGCCAAACGTCTGGAAGGCGCCCATGATGTTGAGTTTTTTCATTTATTATTATCTCCAGCTATCCGCTCTCGCGGGTCAGGTCACAGAGGTTTTGCCAGGCCAGTCACCCTGCTCCCTCTCCAGCAGGAGCAGCATCGTTAACGCCTGAGCGTAGGGAACGGGGGCCATCGCGATATCGCAGTAATACTGAATATCCCAGCCCAACATGGTGCCGCGTGAGGCTTCGAGGACAATGCCGCCCTCGTCTATGCGCGCCATTACGGCGTCAAACGCCCGCAGCGCGTAAACGCTGACGGAATCATCCAGAATGCCCATCCGAACGCCGCGCAGCATGCCGTAGGCAATCCCCGCCGTGGCGGAGGATTCCTGAGGTGAGAGCGGATCGTCGAGCACCGTGTGCCACATGCCGTTGTCAGCCTGGAGCGTGCACAGGGATCGCACCTGGCGTGCCGCCACCTGCGACAGATAGCGACGCACGCCGGTGTCCAGATGCCCGCCCATCAGTTCGATAAATTCAGGGATTGCCACGGTGATCCACGCGTTGCCGCGCGCCCAAAACGCCCCGGCAAAGTGGTGTTTATCGACAAACGTCCAGCCGTGATACCACAGCCCACTGGCCGGATCGCTGAGATAGCGGGTGTGCAGCAGAAACTGGTATCCCGCCTCGTCAATCAGGTCTCGACGCTTGAGCACAATCCCCGCCACGCCAAGGAAAAGGCAGGTCATAAACAGCGTGTCGTCCCAGAGTTGGCCGGTGTTGGGCTGCTCTTTCACCACGTGCTGGAAGCCGCCCTCTTCAGTTTTGGGCAGATCACGCAGCAGGGCGTCGGCCCAGTCGTTGACCGTTTTCAGCAGATCCTCACGCTGATGCTGCCCCGCCACCAGCGCCAGCACGATCATCGGTGCGGTGGTGTTGATCTGTATCTCCGGCAACCCTTTGGCGATCTGCGCCTCATACCATGCGAGGATCGACTGCTGCAGCGCCGCGTCCTGCTGGTGCGCGGCGTAACGCCAGAATCCGTAAAGCCCGACGCCGATTTCCCACTCCCACTCCTCAAAGTGGATCGCAAAACCGTCGCCAACGCCCACTTCATTCAAATTCTTCAGACGGCAAAACCCGCGCACCACGCGGTCCAGCGTGCTCATCCGTTCATCCTTGTTCATGCGTTTACGTCCTTGAAAATAATGCGTGGGGCAGTGCTGTGCAGAGCGGGAAACGTCGCGGCGAGATCGTGATTTTTCTCGATCGTCATTGCGCTCATTCTGGCGCTGAACGCCGCAAAAGCCACGTCGTCGCCGTAGCCCGCTTCCACGTACCACGCCACGTCGCGTCCCGCCGCGCGACACTCGGTTCCGGCCGTGAGTCCATGCTCAATGGTGTGCAGAGGAGCAGAGCAGATCACCGCCGCAAAAGCCTGACCGGCGCGAACGATACGAGCGTGCGTCGAGGCGATGACAAGATCAAAGGCATGTACCGACAGGTGAAGATGCGTCCACGGCAGGGCCTCTTCGTCAGCGATGTGCCAGCGCATCACAGCGCCGTTTTCCTGCTGCATGACATGCGGCATTACGCCGTTTCCCGCCCAGAATGAAGGCCGCTTTTCGCCGCCTGGCTCGGCTTCACCCGGATGATTAATCCAGATTTTGGCGTCAGGACGCGAAGCAAATTGCAGATCGAGCAGATGCTGCTGATGGCCTGGCTCCCCCGTGTGGTGATCGACGCAGGAGGACAAACTGACGCCCGGCGCTTTCCAGAGGCAAATATTCCCGCCGCCGCAGGTGTACCACGCGGCCAGTTCGCCTTCGCAGAGCGTGGCGTACTTCTCTGACTCGGCAGGCGGCACGTAGTCGCTGGCGCAGAACAACGGCAGCGAGGCGCATTTGCGGTTATAGCTGCCGCCACCCCAGGCCACCGCGCCGTAAGCCGACAGCTCGGTGAGCCTCCCTGCCAGCAGCTCTTTTTCGTAGACGCGGCCCATGGTTCCGGCGGCGACGCCGTTCTGGTAATGCAGCGAGCTTAATAGCATTAAGCGGTCAATGAGCTGACCTGCGCGGGTGCGAATCGCCTGGCTCTCGGCCAGCTGATACAGCGCGAACAGGCCAATATAATCAACGGGATAATAGGGCGCGGAGTTCCACTCGACGAAACCATGCTCGTCGATGGCGTCGAACCACTGCATCAGACGCGCTTCGGCAATCGCCTGCTGTTCGCGCCCGAAGCGGCCCGAGGCGATAAACTGTTCGTCCGGGAAAAACTGCCCCGCCAGATACTGGGCGGTGTGGAAACAGAGCGCGTGGTTTTCGCTCCAGAACCACATCACGTCGCAGCCCTGTTCGTCGAGCCAGTAGCGATAGCCCAGCAGAGTCGATTTCACCCGTCGCCAGAGGGCTGGCGGGAAATGCTCCCCCTGGTGATAGCGCCAGATCCACAGCAGCGGCACCAGCGAAAAATCAGAGCAGTCTTCGCGCGCACTGATGCGCTTGAGAGTGCTGTTCAGCAGGGTTTCACACTGAGGGCCGTATTCGTGCAGGTGCATCATCGCCAGCAGGCGGCAGGTGCGATCCATGCCATGCGCGGCGATATAGCGCAGCGCTTCCTGTTTGCGCCCTGCAAGGGTGGTGGCGCGGGCAAGCACCGGCGCATCGGGCATGACGTTGATGCCGACGTGACGCGTGAGTGTCACTTCACCGCGCTGGAGCGTCAGACGTAGCTGATAGTGCGCCTCACCGATATCCGCCGGTAACGGCAGGGCGATCGTCGTTTCTCCGGCGTTTAGCGCGCCAAAATCGAGGGTTCTCGGCGTAAAATTGTCGTTGCCCATGCCGCGCAGTTCACCGCAAAGCACAACCCCCGCAGGGACTGGCACACTGCCGTGCAGCCGCACGCAGTGGTCAATGGCCGCCAGTTCCGGTCGCAGCCCGCCCGCAAACTCACTCAGACAATCGACCGCAGCCCCCGACATGCCGGGCAGTGCCACGCCCAGGGGCGCGTCATCCAGATAGACCATCTGCAGAGCAAAAAGGGTGTCGCGCTCAAACAGCTCGTCGAGATGGATCAGCAGGCTATTTTTGCCCGCGTTCAGCGGCAGGCGTACCTCGACATGCTGCAGGGTATTGCGCGTAAACGGCGTATGGCAGAGGATTTCTGCTCCCTCAATCCATATCCGTACGCCGCCGCAGGTACCCACACGAAAAGAGAACTCCCCGGTGTATGGCGCGAAAAGATCAACCGTCAGCCAGCGCTGAAGGTGGAAAGGCAAATGGCGAAAATCAGAAAATGAAACGCTGTCGTTCTCACCGCTAAAAGTCACTTCTCGGCACGGCAGCGCCTGGGCGGGATCGACCGCGCGCCGGGCGTGCGTCTGGCGAAAGACGCGGCGGCAGAACGCCTCCGCTTTCGGGCCGGAGCCGTTGCGAAAGTGATAGTCTATTTCCGGGTCGATGGCTTCGCCGGTATAGAATTCAGCAAAGCGCTCTTCCTTTGCCGCGGAAAAGAGAAAACGCGTCAGCGCTTCGCCCTGTTTAAGTTGCCAGTCACCCTGTGACATATTTTCCTCGCCTTCATACGACTTATCGATTGCGGGCCAATCATCAGCGGGATTGCACTCTTCGGCGAGCAGCCAATAGTGGGGATTGGCCGGAACTGCCTGGCAACTCACAAAGCGAGCCACCACCGGGGAGACGACGTGACGACGATCACGCCTTACGTGAAATGAAAAAAGAGAATGTGACGATGGGCGCACAGCCATCGCGCCATGCGCGTGTCTTGCGCGACGTTCGTCACATTTTTGGCCGGTTTTAGCCCTTCAGCGCCTTAAGCTCCTCGCCCAGGCTATCGGCCAATGCCCGTACGCGTGAGGCATCAAACAGCACGTGCAATCCCGGCGAGGCGTCTGCGTGTTTCGCGCAGTAGTCTTCCATTTCTGACGCGCTGCGATACAGCTCCTGAATGTTGATCTGGCAGATCTCGCGCATGCTCCAGCTGTTTTCCACCTCACGGGCAAAGCGCAGAGTGAAGAAGGCTTTCTGAGCGTGCAGGAACAGGTGGCAGTAGAGCGCAAAGCCTTGCCACTCCTCCAGCCAGCGGTTTTTCAGGGCATACGGGAACGCGGCGATCTCCGCGAAACGCAGCGCGCGTTCACGTAAGCTCACAGAGGCGTCGCGGGCGTCATCTTTCTCTTTGGCGATGCGCGTCAGGCAGGCGGCGGATGTCTCCACATCGCTGGCGTCAAAGGAGATATCGCGCTCGGAGCCTGGCAGCCAGTGGTTGCGATTGAGCTGTCCGTAGAGGCTCCACACCGCCTGACCGTAGCTTTCCGGCACCTGGCTGTGGCGGTGAAACACGTGGTCGCGGACGTAAATCGCGTTATAGAGCACCTGTCCGGCCTGCTCCAGCAGGGCGGTGAACTGGTGAAACACCGGCGGTTCAGGGCGCCAGCCGTAGCTTTCGTCGAGCCAGTACGTCAGCAGCTGATCGCGCGACAAATGGGCGCCATCATTCGCCAGCATCCGGCTGCATGCCAGCAGATTACATTCGCTCAGGGTGCCCATGATCCAGTGGTTATCGACCCCTTCCCAGCTGGTTTTGCACACCGCGCCGCGAATCGCTGGATTGCTGCGACACCACAGCAGACGGCCCTGCAGCTCGTCGATGCGCGGGAACGGGAAAATCCCCCAGCCCACCTCTTCGCCCACCAGATCGATATCCGCCCACACTTCGCGCTCGCGGACTGCCAGCAGCGCCGGGTTATTCGGAAACGATGGCCAGAAGCGCTCGGGAGTCAGTTTGATGGAGACGCTAACGCTTTCGGGCAGCGGGCGGATCGCCTCCAGCACGTTGCCGAGATCGTGATTGCTCGCCGGGAACACGCGCAGCACCAGATGCTTGTTCTCTTTCTGCATCGTCCGGGAAAGCGCGCTGAAACAGCGGCTGTAGAGGGAAAAACTGCGCTCGTCACGCTCGGGAAGCCGGGCATTGTCTTGCCCCTGTAGCGCCCAGTTCGGGCGCGAAATGGGCAGCAGGCCGTCGGTATTGGAAATCGCCACCAGCAGGCCGCTCAGTGCCGGAATGCGCTGGCAAATCAGCGACACTTTCTCGCTCAGATACGCGCACCAGAAATCGACGTCAAAGCGCACGCCGTGCCCCGGCTCGAACAGATGCGGATGCGCCAGCAGCAGGTCGGTCGGGAAGTTGAACTCTTTGGCCTGCAGATAAAAACGCAGCCCTTTTTGCTGGCACAGTTTACCGAGTCGATTGAGATGGACGCAGCGGGCGCGCTGCTGGCTGGAGAGGCGATCGTTGTACTGAAGCGGGGTGTAGCCCTTGGGCGAAACCAGCATGTCGAACAGGTCCACCTGCCCGACAATCACGGTATTGAAATCATGCGCGACGGCGTAATCCACCAGCTCGCAGGCCTTATCCCAGTTCCAGTAAGCCTGATTATTTAGCTCCAGCGCCCTTGTCTGCCACATCTCCCTGCTCCTTTTGTCGCCCAATTGACCGGCCGACAGTCATAGCACAGAACGCAGAAAATAGGTGTGTCACGGTTCTCGAATGACGTAGCGGGTCGGCTCAAAAAGGTTCAGGAACAGATGCACCAGGAACACCAGCGTCAGCGTGGAGACCAGCGCCACCGTCACCGAGACGATGCGGTAGAGATCGCTGAACACCAGATCGCCGTCAGGATGCATGTTCTGACCAAACATAATGCCAATGGTGGTGATGCTGGCAAACCCGACGCCCGCGCCGACTTTTTCCATGACGTGCAGACGTGCGCCAAACGCCAGCCCGAGGCCAATCAGCGGCATCATCAGCAACATATGGCTGCTGTGATCGTAAAGCACCAGCTGCATTACCAGAATGTACAGACAGCCGAGGATCACCCCGACCACGCGCCACAGAGAGCTTATCACCGCGCCGCGATAGTTCATCGGGAAGAGGATCAGCACGCCCGCCATCAGCGCCGAGAGGGAATCGCTGAGATCGCTTATCTGAAAGACGACAAAAATCAGCGTTGCCACGGTACCGGAGAGCAGGGATTCGTGGCGCACGCGGGCAGCGTTTTTCTCAATCAGCGGCGGCGGCTTTCGCGGTTCGACATCCGGCAGCAGGTAGTTCATTAGCGCGCTTAAACAGACCGCCATGATGCTGGCCTCGACGTTTGAGAACAGCAGCGTGTGCCAGTTCGTGGTCGGGTAACTCATGAAATTGAGCATCACGCTCTGACACACCACCCCCATCGAGCCAAACAGGAACAGCGGCCCCTTACTCATAAACCGAAAACGCATCACGTAGAGGGCAAACACCACCAGCGTCATGATCAGCGGCCATTGTGAGAGATAGCCGATGATAATTACCATTTCGATGCAGTTCAGCGACGCGCTAAAAATAAACTGCTTCGCCACGTGGCGGTTAAACACCGGCACCAGGGACAGCAGCATGATCGGGTAGACGACGTAAAAGACGCCGTAGCTGGTGTTGTAAAACGTCGAAATGCTCAGCGCGATCATCCCGGCAAAGACGATGCGCAGGGTCTGGCGAAAGTCGTTCGCCGTGTAGACGATGTTGCCGTGCGGGGTAAAGACCCGCGCGAGCGTATTAATAGACATAATGCAGCAGGCTCACGAGGTGAATTTGCAGCCCGGAGAAGAAGCGGGCGAATGGCCCTTCGCTGTTGTACAGCTGCACCGTGGCGCGGGCGCCGGTTGGCAGGTGTTTTGGCAGCGTTTCGTCCAGCGCGATGTGAATGCGCATGCGTTGCGCGTCTCGCACCCAGCGGTTGGAGGTTTCAGGCTGAGATAATTCGCCGTTCACCGCCTCCTGTCCCGCCAAAATCCCGGCGTCACTACTGGTGACGTGCGCGCGGAAAACGCGGCCCGGGAAGGCGTCAAACACCACCGCAGCGTCGGTGCCCTGATGGGTATGGCGCAGGCTTTTCTCGCGGAAATCGGCGACGATATCAGTCTGGTTATTCACCAGCGCCAGCGCGGCAGAGCCTGACGAGGCGTAAAAACCGGGGCTAAGCTGCACGTTGCTCACGGTGCCGTCGGCCAGCGCGTAGACCTTCGTCCAGCTCAGGTTTAGCTCCGCCTCTTCCAGTGCGTTGCGATATTTTTGCAGCGTTACGTTGCGCTTCTCATCCCGCTCACCGCGCTCGATGCGCAGGTTATGGATATTAGCTTCCAGATTCGCCACCGACTGTTCGCTGCTCTGCCAGGTGGTGCGCACTTTATCCAGATCCGATTGCGAGACGTTCTGCAGGGTGCTCAGGCGCTGATAGCGGTCAAAAGTGACTTTATCGTTGCGGGCGGTCAGCTGCGCCGTTTTCAGATTGGCCTGCGCGGCGACAATCTGCGCGTCCAGCTGCTGGTTAGCGAGCCGGGCCTGTTCCAGAGCGATCTGGGCGGCTTCGACCTTATTGCGAAACGGCGTCGGGTCGAGTTCAAACAGCACATCGCCTTTTTTAACCTGGCTGTTGTTGTGGACGTACACCGCTGCGACGTTGCCGGAAACGCGCGCGGAAACCGGCGTCACCACACGCATCACGGTGGAGTCCGGCGTCAGCGGGATCCAGATATCCGCGACGATAAAATAGACAAACATCAGCAGGAAAGAGGCAATACTCACCCTAACCCAGCGGGCAAACTTTTGTTCAGGAGTCATTATTTTTAGATCTTGTTGTCTTCTTCGCGGATTGACCGCAAATTGCAGGCGATTTGATTTAATGTTGCGCAGAAAATCTCAAGATGTTCTGGCGCGATATTATACGACACACGTTGCTGAAAATTTTCGACCACCTGGGTGAGCGTTTTCAGGACCGCGTGACCTTCCGGCGTGAGGGTGAGCAAGCGGATGCGCTTGTCATAAGGTGATACCGTGCGCAGCAGATAACCCTGCTTTTCCAGCTGAGCCAGGGTGCGCATCAACGGCGGCAGTTCGATACCCTGCACTTCCGCCAGTTCGCTGACCGAGACGTTATCGCCAAGCGATTTGAGCTGCATCATTACCGTCCAGCTCGACTGGGTGAGTCCCGTATCGAGAATGGCATCATCAATAACCGCGCGCCATTGACGCACAATCATCGCCATCCGCATGCCCATCGGCCTGCGGCAAAACAGATCATCTTCGCTCACGGAAACCCCCTCTCATCACCGTAAGCAAGATAATAGTTATCAGGGTAACTATCAAGAAACGAGAGGGGAAAGAGCAGGAATTGCGAATTCATAGGCCGGTGGGCAGGCGCCCACCGGGCGGGGTTTTATTCAATCATCGTTTTAGGCTCCATAAACGCGCTGATCCCCCACGCGCCCATCTCGCGGCCTACGCCCGAGTGTTTGAATCCGCCGAAAGGTGCTTTCGGTTCGTGGGCGAGCGTATTAACCAGTACCCGGCCAGCCTCAATTTGTTGTGCAACGCCACGCGCACGCTCGCCGCCCAGCACCAGCGCGCTCAGGCCATAATCCGTATCGTTGGCAATGGCGATGGCTTCGGCCTCATCGCGATAGGCGATAATCGACAGCACCGGGCCAAAAATCTCCTCGCGGGCGATGGTCATTTGGTTATCGACATCCGTAAACAGCGTCGGACGGACAAACCAGCCGTTTTGTGTGCCCTCCGGACGCCCTTCGCCCCCTGCCAGCAGACGCGCCCCCTCTTCTGTACCTTTGCGGATGTAACCCTGCACGCGCCGCCACTGTTTTTCGCTGACCATCGGCCCCACTTCCGTCGCCGGGTCACGCGGATCGCCCGATTTTACTGCCGCCATCGCCTGCGCCAGCGCCGCTTCGCATTCCGCTTTGCGCGAGAGTGGTACCAGAATACGCGTTCCGGCCACGCACGCCTGGCCGCTGTTCATCAGGCCAGCCTGGATTGCCAGCGGAACCGCCTGGCTTAAATTGGCGTCTTCCAGCACGATCGTCGGCGATTTACCGCCTAACTCCAGCGTTACGCGCTTAAAGCTCTCAGCGGCGTTGCACAGAATCGCTTTGCCGGTGGCGGTTGAACCGGTAAACGATATTTTTGCCACGTCCGGATGACGGCTGATAGTCTCCCCCACCGTCTCGCCGCGCCCGGTGACAATGTTAAACACGCCCGGCGGTAATCCGGCTTCGCTCAGGGCTTCGGTGATAATCTGCGTCTGCCATGCGCTCATTTCGCTCGGTTTGATCACTGCCGTACAGCCCGCCGCCAGCGATGCCGCCAGCTTGCCGCAGATAAACCCTGCATCGCTGTTCCACGGCGTGATAAGCCCCGCCACGCCAAGCGGCACCATCTGTACCGTGGCGGCGCCGACCTCGGTCGTGAATTCAAACGCCGTCAGCGCGTCGATGGCCTGGGCTATCACCTCTGCCGGATAACTCGCCATCCACGCCGATCGCGACGCCGGAGCACCGTACTCTTCGATAATCGCCTCCAGCAAATCGTCATGACGCGCCGCGACTGCCGCATGCATCCGTTTGAGGGCAGCAATGCGCGCCTCGCGTGTGGTCCTCGCCCATGCCGGAAACGCAGCCTTGGCCGCGCTGATGGCGCGTTCCGCGTCGAGTTCATCCGCAAGCCGGACCTGCCCGAACACCTGTGCGGTCGCCGGGTTGTAGAGATCAAAACGCTCTGTGCCGTGCGGTGTGACAAATTCACCATTGATAAAAATCCGATCGATATGACGCATAACACCTCCTCAGGCTGGAAGAGCCCAGTCTGGCACGCCTTTTACGTTTCGATAATCCACGCTATCCTGCAAAGGTTATTGCGATTTTCAGGACAATCTATGCACCGTTCAGGACTGACAGAGCTGGAAGTGGTGATGGCCGTAGTGCGGCGCGGGAGTTTTCGCAGCGCAGCGCAGGAACTCAACATGTCGGCAACAGCAGTGAGCAATGCCATCGCCGGGCTGGAAAGCCGCCTGCAGACGCGGCTGTTTAACCGCACCACCCGCAGCGTTGCGCTGACGGACGCCGGGCAGCGCTATGTGGCGCGTATCGGCCCGGCATTGCAGGCGATCCGCCAGGCCAGCGAAGAGATCCACAGCGAGACGGACGAACCTGCCGGAACGCTGCGCCTGAACGTGCCGAACAATATCGGCACCCTTTTTCTGGACGATCTGCTGATCGACTACATGATCCGCTACCCCAAAATGCGCGTGGAGACCGTCAGTGAAGCGCGTCTGATCGACATTGTCGCCGAGGGGTTTGACGCCGGGATCCGCCTGGAAGAGTCTGTCCCACAGGACATGATCGCCATCCCACTCACCGGCGATATCCGCCAGCTTGTCACTGCCACACCGGACTATTTTTCCCGCCACGGCATTCCGCAAACGCCGGATGATTTGCGCCACCATCAGGGGATTGGAATGCGCATGTCGCACGGCGGGATTTATCGCTGGGAGCTTGAACGGCGCGGCGAACGCTATGCCCTGGCCGTCCCGCCGCGTTTTGCGACGTCGGATCTGTTTGCCTCGATACGGGCGGTGAAAGCGGGGCTGGGAGTCGGTTTTTTACCGGAACTTTATATCCAGCAAGAGCTGGCATCGGGGGAACTGGTGAGCGTGTTAAATGACTGGACGCAGCCCTTTGCCGGACTGCGCCTCTACTATCCCGGCCACCGGCACGTCCCGCCGGGGTTGCGGGCGCTGGTGGCGCTGATTCGCGAACGCGGGATTATTCCAGGTTAGCTTTGTTCAGGCCGTAAGCCGCATCCATTGCACCCGGCTCCATGCGCGAGGTAATGCCCAGACGGTTCCAGGCATTGATCGCCACGATGGCGAAGTTAAGCTCTGAAATCTCGGTGTCGGAGAAGTGCTCTGCCACGCTGCAGTACAGTTCGTCGCTGATGCCGTGGACGCTGATTTGGGTCAGCGCTTCGGCAAAAGCCAGCGCCGCTTTTTCACGGGCACTGAACAGCGGCGATTCGCGCCAGGCGGTCAGATGATACAGGCGCAGCTCGCGCTCACCGGCAATTTTCGCCTCTTTCGAGTGCATATCCAGACAGAACGTGCAGCCGTTCAGCTGAGAGACGCGGATATCGATCAAGTGCTTCAGGGCCGGATCGATGGAGGTTTTGCCGATCGCCATGCTCAGGTCGGACAGGGCTTTGGCAAGTGCAGGTGTGGCTTTATGGTGGTTAACGCGAGTGCTCATTGTCTTTCCTCTTTTTGTGCGGCATATCAAATGCGATGGGGCAAATCTACGCCGATCATGACATAGTAAAAAGATACAAAATCCAGGAAATGAGGTAGGACATGAAATCGGGCTATCACGATATCTACACCCGCTATCGCGACAACATCACGCGCGGCGTGCTGAAGCCCGGCGACAAAGTGCCTGCCATCCGCGTGCTGGCCGAGGAGCTGAAAGTGGCGCGCAAAACCGTCGAAACGGCTTACGCTATCTTGATCGGAGAGGGCTATCTGGTGAGCGAGGGGGCGCGCGGGACGCGGGTGAATCCCCATTTAACCCTCCCGGCGAAACAACCGGCTCCCGCTGAGCAGGCCACCGGCACGCTGCCGGAATCGCTCATCAGCCAGCGCGAGCGCGCCGGCTTCCTGCGTCCAGGTATTCCGGCGCTGGACAGTTTTCCCTACAAAAAGTGGCTGCTGCTGGCAGGCCAGGCGACGCGATCGATGCGTCAGGAAGAGATGCTGAATCCGCCGGTCATGGGCTGGTATCCCCTGCGCCAGGCGATTGCCAGCTACCTGAACATTTCGCGCGGATTGTCCTGCACGGCAGAACAGGTGCTGATCACCAGCGGGTACAGCGGCAGCCTGCGGCTGATCCTCGATACGCTGGCAAGCCGCAGCGATAAAGTGGTGTTCGAAGATCCGGGCTATTTTATGGGGCAGCAGCTTTTAAAGCGGATCGTCCCGCGCCTGCACACGGTGCCCGTGGATCGCGCCGGGATGGACACGGAGTATCTTCTGCGCCACCACCGCGACGCCCGTTTTGCCATCGTCACCCCTTCACATCAAAGCCCGCTGGCGGTAACGCTTTCCCTGCCACGCAAACAGCAGTTGCTCGACTGGGCAACGCATAACGAGGCGTGGATCATCGAGGACGACTACGACGGCGAGTTTCACTACACCCGCAAAGTGCTGCCGTCGTTGAAAAGCCTCGATCGTCACGACCGGGTGATCTTTATGGGCACGTTCAGCAAAACCGTGATGCCCTCCCTGCGCATGGGTTATCTGGTAATGCCCACCAGCACCGTGGAGGCCTTTACCGACTGCGCGGATATTGTTGCCAGCGGCCAGCCGGTACTGACGCAAAAAATTCTCACCACCTTTCTTAACGATGGCCACTTTTTCCGCCATCTGAAAAAGATGCGCACACTCTACCAGCAGCGTCGCGACTGGATGATCGCCGCGCTGCAGGAGGTGTATGGCGAGCGGTTTTTCACTGAGCAAAACGATGGCGGAATGCATATCGTGGCATTCCTGAGCGCAGGCAGTTGCGACCGCGAGATCGCCCGCTGCTGGCAGGCGCAGCAGCTGCAGGTCAATGCGCTTTCAGAGTGGTATCGCGGTTCCGGTAAACGCTACGGGCTGGTGATGGGCTATAACAACGTGCGCAGCTATGACGAGGCGCTGGAACTGCTGCGACGCCCGCAGGCCGAGACCCTGCGCCTGCTGGAGTAGCCAGTATCGGACCCGATAAATTTCGTAGGTGTGCGTGGCAGAACATCTCTTTATACTCTGCGGGCTTATTTCGTCGGGTTCCGACATTTTTCTAAGGACAAGAAAATGAAGTCAATTTTAGGATTTGATTATCTGTTAACGCCGCGCGTGCTGGTCTTTTTCTACTGGATCGCCATGGTGCTGATTCTGATCGGCGGTGTGTATTCCATGTTCACCGAGCATCTGTTTACCGGTTTTATCGGCATGATTTTCAGCCTGATCGGCTGTCGCGTGATGTTCGAGCTGATTATGGTGGCGTTTAAAAATAACGAATACCTGCGCCGCATCGCGGAGAACACCAGCAAAACCACCGCAGAGTAATCTTCAGGCATTTATCTGCTCCCCCGCAGATAAATGCCCTGCCATTCAGATATTGCATGCATCATTTCGCGTTAATCCGACATCCTTCAGCTGTTCGTCGCTCATGCCCTGCAACACACGTCGCGTCTGCTGGCGGCGACGCCATTTGATAAACGCCTGCCAGATAAAAACGAAGCCGATAAAAGGTCTGTTTGGGCGGTTTTCGTTGAATTCCATGATGTTCTCCTCACGCTGTTTGAGGCTCTATCATCGTCGGAAACCGGCTTTACAATACAGATTCAAAAACAACTTTTCTTTAACATACAGATCCGCTAAAAATGAATCTGCATGGCGATTTTCGCCCTTATCTGTACTGGTTTAACCATCTGTATGGTCACATTCGAGGATACAGCATGACGCGCTACCAACATCTGGCCAATCTTCTGGCGCAACGCATTGAACAGGGGCTGTATCGCAGCGGCGAGCGGTTGCCGTCGGTGCGTGCCCTTAGCCAGGAGCATGGCGTCAGCATCAGCACCATTCAGCAGGCCTATCAGATCCTCGAAAATCTTCAGCTGATTACCCCCCAGCCGCGCTCAGGCTATTTTGTCTCGCAGAAAAAAGCCCTGCCGCCCGTTCCGGCGATGACCCGCCCGGTGCAGCGCCCGGTGGACGTCACCCAGTGGGATGAAGTGATGATGCTGCTCGATGCGCGCGGCGATCGCGAGATGGTCTCCTTTGGCGGCGGCTCGCCGGATCTGACCCAGCCGAGCCTGAAACCCCTGTGGCGCGAGATGAGCCGCATCGCGCAGCATAATCCGGCGGAAATGCTGAGCTATGACGTGCTGGAGGGGCGTAAAGAGCTGCGTGAGCAGATCGCGCGCCTGATGCTCGACGGCGGATCGACCGTCGCGGCAGACGAGATCGTCATCACCAACGGCTGCCACGGCGCGCTCTCTCTGGCGCTGCTCTCCGTGTGTAAGCCGGGGGATATTGTGGCGGTTGAGTCGCCGTCGTTTCACGGCACCATGCAGATGCTGCGCGGGTTTGATATCAAAGCCATTGAGATCCCAACGGATCCTGAAACCGGGATCAGTATTGAAGCGCTGGAACTGGCGCTGGAGCAGTGGCCGATCAAAGCGGTGATCCTGGTGCCGAACTGTAATAACCCGCTCGGCTTTATCATGCCGGAATCGCGCAAACGGCAGGTTCTGGCGCTGGCCCAGCGACACGATATTGCGATCGTCGAAGATGATATTTACGGTGAGCTGGCGGCGGAATACCCACGCCCGCGCACCATTCACTCTTTCGATATCGACGGGCGCGTGCTGCTGTGCAGTTCATTTACCAAAACCGTCGCCCCTGGGCTGCGCGTCGGCTGGATTGTGCCAGGTCGCTATTACGACCGGGTGATGCACATGAAATACGCGGCGGGCGGGTTTAACGTTCCCGCCACGCAGATGGCGGTGGCGGCGTTTATCCGCGACGGGCATTACCACCGGCATGTGCGGCGTATGCGTCAGATTTATCAGCAGAATATGGAGCGTTACACCTGCTGGGTGCGGCAATACTTCCCGGCTGAGATTTGCGTGACGCGCCCGCAGGGAAGTTTTTTGCTGTGGGTGGAATTACCGGAGCAGGTGGATATGGTGTGCGTCAGTAAGCAGCTGTGCGCGCTGAAGATTCAGGCTGCGGCGGGATCGCTGTTTTCCGCATCCGGGAAATATCGCAACTGTCTGCGGATTAACGTCGCGTTGCCGCCCAACGAGAGAAATCGTGAGGCGCTGAAGAAAATGGGCGAGGCGATCTATATCGCCATGGAGGAGTAGTGTTGCCGGGGGGGTGGCAACACTCTCCATGAGCCTCACATCAGAACTTCCAGGACACACTTCCGACGATACTGCGCTCTGCGCCGAAGTAGCAGTAAGAGAGCGAGTTACAGGCCGCCACGTAGTTTTCGTCCGTCAGGTTGTTCACGTTAAGCTGCGCGCTCAACCCTTTCACACCCAGTTTCGACAGATCGTAGCCCACCGCCACGTCCACCAGCGTATAGGACGGCAGCGTGTGCGTGTTCTGGCGATCGCTCGTCACACCGTTCACGTAACGCACGCCGGAACCGAGCGTCAGGCCGTCAAACGGACCGGTTTTGACGTCGTAGCTCAGCCAGGTGCTGGCCATATTGCGCGGGGCGTAGACGGCGCGTTTGCCCTCCTCTTCCGGGCTGCTCTTCTTATAACGAATGTCCGTGTAGGTATAGGCCGCCTGCACGCGCAGGCTGTCGGTGAGCTGGCCTATAGCTTCCAGCTCCACGCCTTCCGATTCGATCTCCCCGATGGAGCGGTACGGATCTGTCGGCTCCTCTTTGGTGGCGATGTTTTTCTGGTTAATGCGGAACACCGACGCGCTGAACTGGCTGTTCATCCCCTCCGGCTCCACCTTCACGCCTGCTTCCCACTGCTTGCCCTTCATCGGGTCTAGGATCTGGCCGTTCTCATCGGCAAAGCTGGTCGGCGTAAAGGCCGTGGAGTAGCTGATGTACGGCGCAATGCCGTTATCGAACAGGTACAGCAGCGCCGCACGGCTGCTGAAGTTGTTCTTATCCAGATCGCTGCGGCTGCTGTTGAGCTTGTCGATATTGGAGACGCTCACCTGGTCGTAACGCCCGCCCAGCGTCAGACGCCAGCGGTCGATGGACATCTGATCCTGCAGGTAGTAGCCCGTCTGGCGCAGCTTGTGCTTCTCTTTGCTGTACATGGTGATGTAATCCGGCTTCGCGCCGTACACCGGGTGGAAGGCATTGATCGGCGGGAAACCGCCGTAGTAGCCGGTGGTATTGTTGCTGCGATCCTGATAATCCAGACCGATCAGCACGCGGTGGTTCACCGCCCAGGTATCGAAGCTGCCGTCCACCTGGTTATCCAGCGTGATAGCGTTCATCTTCTCGTCGGAACCAGAGTAGCCGCGATTCAGATCCGTTTCGTTCAGCCATCCTGCGGCATAGACCTGATTCAGCTCGACTTTGGTATGCAGGTAGCGCAGCTTCTGACGCACCGACCAGCCGCTATCAAACATATGTTCGATGTTGTAGCCGACCATGTTCTCGCGGCGATCATATTTGTCGTAATCGTCTTCGCCTTCAAAGAACGTATTAGAAATCTTCTTGCCGTCGTGGGGAACCACGGTGCCTTCGTACGGCAGGCCAGAGTGGCTCCCGCCTTCCGGATCGCGATGCAGATAGGCCATCAGATCGAGACGCGTGTTGTCGGTGATACGCCAGGTGAGGCTCGGCATCAGCGCGTAGCGCTCTTCCTTCAGCGGGCCAAACTGCGAATCGGCGTAGCGGGTCATCCCGCTCAGACGTGCGGCCACGCGGTCGTTATCGTCCAGCGGCCCGGTGACGTCGAACATCGCCCCGCGCTGATCGTTATTCCCGGCGAAGAGTTTGATCTCACCGCCCGCATCAAATGAGGGTTTGCGCGAGGTCAGCGCCACAATACCGCCCGGCGAGGAGCGCCCGTACAGCACGGATGCCGGGCCACGCACCACTTCGATATTTTCCAGGAACCAGGGATCGACGACCAGCGAGCTGTGGGAGTTGGTGTCCCCCATCATTTTCAGACCGTCGAGATAGACGTTATCCAGGCTGCCGTCGGAGAATCCGCGCAGCACGATGTAATCAAAGCGGTTCGACGCACCAATCTGGTTGCTGTAGACGCCAGGCGTATAGCTCACCGCCTGGCGCACGCTGGTCGCGCCCTGCTCTTCGAACTGCTCGCGCGTCACGATCGACACCGACTGCGGGGTTTCGATATCCGGCGTTTCGAGTTTGGTGGCGCCACTCTGCATTTGCGAGGTGACAACGACGGTTTCGGTTTTCGGCGTATCCTGCGCCAGCAAAGGGAACGCAACGCTGCCGGTCACCCATCCCACCAGCAGTGCCAGCCGTGATTTAGCGAACATGAAAGTCTCCAAAGGTATTTCTAATTGTTAATAAGAATTATTACCTTTTTGAGATCGCAAACAGCTATGCGCGACGCCAGGTGACGTATGCGAAATGACAAATCGTATGCGGGAGATTCGCGCGATGGCGAAAAGTGAGTTAGCCGTGTCGGCGCAGATCGCCGGGGGAGATACCGTATCGACGGCGAAACGCAGTGGCGAAATTGGTCGCGTGCTGATAGCCGGACATCCACGCAGCCTGCTGCACGCTGTGCCCTTCCAGCAGATAGCGGCGTGCCAGCTCCAGACGGCAGTCGCGCAGGTAATCAAACACCGTTTTGCCATAGGCGTGGCGGAACTTCGTCCGCAGGCTGCCAGAGCTCATCGCCGCCTGCGTCGCCAGCTGTGCGAGGGTGTACTCCTGTTCCGGCGACTGTTCCAGCATGCGCCGGATACGTTCCAGGCGGGCATGTTCTCCGCTCGGCGGCAAAGCACCGCGTCCTGTTTGCGGCTGGCACTGGTTCAGACCGTGGCCGAGCAACTGGTACATCAGCCCTTCGAGCAACAGCGTGCGCACCACGGCGCTCAGCCCCTTCTGCTGCGCATGCTGAATGCCGATCAATACAAATCCAGGCACCGGCCAGACAAACGTTGGCGCATCCAGACGCTGCCATTCCTGGAGCAGCGTTTCCAGTAAGCTCTGGCGATCGGCATTATTCGGATAGACGCCAAAAGAGAGGGTTTTCAGAGTGCAGTCTGCGTCGTGACGGGCGCTCATCGCCTGCTGTTCGCTCAGCTGCGAGCTAAAGGCCATCCCCGGCAACACCTGATATTCCTGGCCGTTCAGCGTCAGCGTGACGCAACCTTCCAGCACCACCAGCATATAAAGCGGGCTGCTGTGGCGGGAGGTGGTTTCGTAGGGCTGGAGCACGCGCACGTCGGAGTGCGTCAGGGAAATACCGGAGGAGAGGGTCATCTCTTCGACATCGCCGTGCAGAACGGGGCTGTCCCAGGCGTTATCTGCCAGATGCGGAAAGCGATAATCAATACCGTAGCGCTCGCCGAAGCCAATAAAATCCTCAACGCAGAACAGGCGTTTGGTTGAGCTATCAGGCTGTGCGGCAAGATTCATGATGGCGTTTGCGTGGGCGGATGACACACGAACATTAACACTGCAGCGGCGCAAAGGCTACGCCGCCGCAGGTTCATCGTTCGGATTACTCTTCGAAGTACCAGTAACCCTGGTTAATCAGATCCGTTAGTTCCGCGATAAACGCCGGGTTTTGCAGCGCGTCGCCGAGTTCGTCCTGGCCAAACTCGGTGTAACGGCACAGCACATCGGCCGCTTTCGCATCCACCGTTTCGAGCAGTTCGCTGTTGATAAAGAAACTGCCGCCCACGTTCAGCACGCGCAGACCGCTCAGGCGTGAGAGCGTTTCGCCGCCCTGCAGGGCATCCAGCACCTCTTCGGGTTCATAAGCCGGTTCCGCCGCGGCGATATCCAGCTCGTGACGCGGAGTGCTGACAAAGCTGCCGAACCATTTTTTGAAATCTTCCGGCTGGCTGATCATCTCGATCATCATGTTGCGCAGACGATCAAGTTCGTACTGCTCTACGCGGCCAGGGTGTTCGCGACAGGTCAGATCCGGATCGCTGTAGTGCTCGCCGCCCAGATCGTTTTCCAGCGCGTAGTCGGCAAAGCTGCTGATCAGATCACGACCGTTAGGCCCACGGAAGCCCACGGAATAATTCAGCGCGGTTTCGTGGGTAAAGCCGTCGTGCGGGAATCCAGGCGGAATGTAGAGGATATCGCCCGGCTCCAGATCTTCGTCGATAATCGGCGTAAAGGGATCAACGTGCAGCAGCGCCGGATGCGGGCAGAACTGACGCATCGGCAGCTTGTCGCCCACGCGCCAGCGGCGGCTGCCCATCCCCTGAATGATAAACACATCGTACTGATCGATATGCGGGCCAACGCCGCCGCCAGGCACGGAGTAGGAGATCATCAGATCGTCCAGACGCCAGTCTGGCAGCACGCGGAACGGGCGTACCAGCTCTGCGGACGGCATGTGCCAGTGGTTCACCGCCTGCGCCAGCAGCGACCAGCCGTTTTCACCCAGTCCGTCAAAATGCTCGAAAGGACCGTTGCTCGCCTGCCACTCACCGTTGAAATGGCTGACCAGACGGCTGTCGACTTCTGGCTCCATCGCCAGGCCCGCGAGTTCATCAGGCGTGATCGGATCGACAAAATTCGGGAAGGCATTTTTCAGCACAACGGGTTGTTTTTGCCAGTATTTTTCGAGAAATTCTGGCCAGTTGAGATTCAGTTGATTCGCCATGGAAAGCACCAGTGAGAAGGGAAACAGGTCCGATTATGAGAGACGAGCCGTGAGGCTGCTTTGTCGTGGGTCAATTGGCCGCCAAATCCCTTCCTTCAGCCGTTCGCATGACACACCGTGACAGTTTCAGCCTTTAAGGTTATCGCCCGATCCCTGGCGACTTATATCGTTAATGACTATGAGCGCGCTGTTACGAGGCCTGATATGAGCCATTACACTGAACTTCCTGTTTCAGGAACGGTTAGCACCACGATGGGCGTTTTCATACGCAGGGAAAATCCGTCGGTTTTTTCGCCCGTTGCGAATGCGCTACCTGCCGGGAGTCGCGTGACGGTTCAGGGGGCGGTGGTGGGAGATGCGGTGGAAGGCAATGCACACTGGTATCGGGTGGGCGAGGATACCTTTATCTGGGCCGGGGCTTGTACACGGCTGGAGCCGTATCCGGAATTTCCGGAGGTCATAAGACCCAACTGGACAGCGATTATTTTACATGAACGTTAGCGCCCGGAACCGGGCGCTAACAGGAACACTTAATCCAGTTTCAGTTCATCATACTGGGTGATGATTTTGCCCACGACGCCGTAATCCAGCGCCTCGGCAGGAGACATCCAGAAGTTACGGTCGGTGTCTTTCTTCACTTTTTCCAGCGGCTGGCCGGTCGCATCGGCGATCAGCTTGTTCACGCGGTCCAGCATGCGAATGATTTCACGCGCTTCGATTTCAATATCCGTTGCCTGACCACGCACGCCGCCCAGCGGCTGATGGATCATGAAACGGGTATTCGGCAGCGCATAGCGGTGCTCTTTTTTCGCCGCCAGGAAGATGGTGATCCCGGCGCTCGCCACCCAGCCGGTCCCGATCACGTGCACGTCCGGGCGGATAAACTTGATAAAGTCGTGAATGGTATCACCCGCTTCCACGTGGCCGCCCTGGCTGTTGATGTACAGCTTGATCGGATCGTTGCTCACGCTTTGCAGCAGGATCAGTTGGGTGATCACTTTTTCGGCCAGCGCCTGGTCAATTTCACCGGAGATAATGATCGAGCGAGACTCGAGCAGTTTTTGCTGAAGCGCGCCCGCGCCGTTTTTCCCTTCTGATTTTTCTGTGTTGTCGCGATCTTTCTGTGTGAAGTGCATTGTTATTATCCTCGGCTTTTAGCGCTCAAAGTGAGAGTGTAGCCTGTTTTGCCTGGCAAAGTCGTCAGGCGCGCGCAATGCGAACATCCTGGGTCGCGAACGCGTTAAGAACGTCCTGGTTCATACTCGCTTCAACCACCAGCACATCGATATCACCGGTTTTAGCGACCACGAAGCGCGCGACGCCGGGGATCTTGTCGGTGGTCAGCGCCACGATGGTCTGATTGCTTTGGGCAATCACCGTTTTCTTGAACTCGCAGTCGGCAAAATCAAAGCCGGTCAGCCCCATTTCTGGGTCCATTGCGCAGCCGCCGATAAAAGCCTGATCGAAGATAATCCCCTGGATCTGGCTGGCCGCCGTCGCCCCAACCGCGCCGCCGGAGGCGCGCTGAATCTGCCCACCGGTCATGATCACCTCACACAGCGGGTGGCGGAGCAGCTCCGCCGCAATTGCCGGCGAATTGGTCACGATAGTCACCTTGAGATCGGCAGGCAATGCTTTCGCCAGGGCCAGATTGGTGGTGCCGGTATCCATAAAAATGCAGCTGCCGGGTTTGATCAAGGTTGCCGCTTTCTGCGCGATCATGTCTTTTTTTGCAGGATTTTTTTGCTCGCGGCTAAGGAAGTTTCCCGCATCCGGCAGCTGAAGCACCGCGCCACCGTAGACCTTTTTGCATAATCCCTCTTTGCTAAGCTCATGTAAATCACGGCGAATCGTGTGCTCAGACACCTTCATCTGGGTGGCTAACTCCGTGCAGACCACCCGGCCCTTCTCCTGAAGGATCTTGCGGATCAGGTCTTGTCGTTGTTCCGGAAAAGCAGCATAATCGAGCATAAAGAGTCCTGTTAAAATCCAAATCGAGCATCAATGCGCATAATGTTGCATGGCGCTCACCCTGTCAACAATGCAGCCTGGAAGGGAGCGTGATGATAAAACGCAGCAAGCCGTCTCACCCGCTTGTGGCTACTCAGCCTTACGACGGATTCTGGTTCCAGCCCGTCAGCCACACTGAGCGATCGCAGCAAAAAGTGCAGCGGGAAGAGTTGCCCGCCCGGTTCCAGGAACATCACCCAACAACGCGCAGCAAACAACGAGGCTTAATATGAAAATTGCACATGTCGCCCTCTGGACCCGCAACCTGTCCGCGCAGGTTCAGTTCTGGGAAACGGTTTTCGGGGGTCGCAGCAACGAGATTTACATCAGCAAAAATCGCCCCGGCTTTGCGTCGCACTTTATTACGCTCACCGACGGCCCGACGATTGAGCTGATGACGGTCCCGGAGCTGGCCGATGCGCCCGACCACCTGGAATTTGTCGGCTGGGCGCATATCGCCCTCGACGTCGGCAGCAAAGCGAATGTGGATCGTATGGCGGAACAGGCGCGGCAGAACAGTACCCTGCTCAGCGCACCGCGCATGACAGGCGATGGATTTTATGAAGCGGTGATCGCCGATCCCGACGGGAACAGGATTGAGCTGGTGGGGGAGTAATTCCTGAGTTTGCCGGTGAAGTAAAACCCGGGACGTTCAGAAATACAGGAGAGGATTCACGCGCTACACTGATTTCCTCTCCCTTACTGAGGATGACCCTCATGGAACTGACCGCAGTCAGCGCCCTTCACTTCAGCGTGACGGAACTTACTCGCATTCTGGAGCGCTGTTTTCAGCACTATTTCGTCCCGTTTTCGCTCACGCCCGAGGCTTTTGCCCTGCGTTTTGCCGCAGAGGGAATGAGCATGGAAGACTCCTGCATCTGGCTGCAGAACGGTGAGCCGGTGGCAATCGCCATTATCGCCCGACGCGACGCCCTCGCCCGTCTCGCGGCGTTTGCTATCGTTCCGCCACTTCGCGGGAAAGGGCTGGCCCGCACGATGCTCGCACCGCTGTTCGCTACATTGAAAACCAAAGACGTAGCGCGTTTTTATCTGGAAGTGATCGCCGAGAATCACGCCGGGATTGCGCTGTACCGATCGCTGGGTTTCCGCTATTTACAGGCGCTGTACGGCTTTAAAGCCATCGTGACGGAGCGTACGCCGGGCGCAGAACTGCACACTACCACGCTGGATGCGCTCTACCGTGCGCTCTTTTCTGCGCCACGGGAGACCACGCCCTGGCAGCTCGATCCGCTGGCGCTGCGCTCGTTACCCTGCAAGGTGTTAACCACCGGAGGCGCATGGGCAGCCATCACGACTCACGGCCCTGCGCCGCAGCTGCGCTATCTGTTTGTGGAACCGGCATCGCGGCACAAGGGAGAGGCGCTGCGCCTGTTGCAAACACTGATCGAGCAGTATCCAGCAATCAGCACCCCGGTCGCGGTGCCGGAGCGTTTTGCGCGGCTATTTTTGGCGGCAGGCTACGCGCAGATGGACATTTCGCAGCGTGAGATGGTTTGCGATCACGCCGGTGAATAAAACTGCATCCCGGCATAGGGCTTTTCCCGACACGCCGCCAGTCGCGCGGCGAGATCGCCCACATGCAGTTCCAGCTTATGCCCGTCTGGATCGAGAAAATAGAACGACGCCCCTTCGCTTTTATTGCTTTTCCAGACGGTGACGCCCGCCTGCTCAAGCCTATGTGAAAACGAGTCAAAATCTGCGGGCGCGACGCTGAACGCATAGTGGGTATAGTCGCTTTCGTTGGGCGGAACATAGTCGCGTGTCTCGTCAAACGACAGGCACAGCCAGAGATCGCCGCAGGTAAGATACGCGCCGGTGTCCCACTGCGCATGCAGTGACAAACCCAGCAGATCGCGCCAGAACGCCACGCTGGTTTGCAGGTTGCTGACGGCCAGCGTGAGGTGGTTGAGTGATTGCAGCATACGATCCCCTGTTGTGTTTCGCTCAGAACATGATACGGTAATTCGATGAACAGAAAACACCTCCCCGCTTTACATCACACCCTGTGGTGGCTGCCTTCTTAAAGGCGGCCCGGAAGTGTTTTCCCTCTTTTCAGATAGCCGCCGAAAGGCGGCTATTGCATTTCAGAGACGTCTTTCGGCTTTTAAAACCTTAAGGAGTCTTTCATGAACCCTAAAACCACTATTCTCACCGGCGACCGTCCGACTGGTCCTTTGCATCTCGGCCACTATGTTGGATCGCTGCGCCAGCGTGTTGCGTTGCAGCACGACTATCAACAGTTTGTGCTGGTCGCAGACCTACAGGGCCTGACGGATAACGGCAGTAACCCGCAAAAAATACGCGACAACATCCCCGAAGTGCTGGCCGATTATCTGGCCGCAGGTATCGACCCCGACCTCACCACCCTCTGCCTGCAATCCGCCCTGCCGGCGCTTGCCGAGCTGACGATGCTGTATATGAACATCGTCACCGTGGCGCGCGTGGAGCGTAATCCGACGGTGAAAAATGAGATCGCGCAGAAAGGGTTTGCCCGCTCGCTGCCCGCCGGTTTCCTGGTGTACCCCATCAGCCAGGCGGCGGACATTACCGCGTTTAGAGCCGAAGTGGTGCCCGTCGGCGATGACCAGTTGCCGATGATCGAACAAACAAACGAAATCGTACACAAGATGAATAGCCTGCTGCCCGTCCCGGTGCTGCGCCACTGCAAAGCGATGCTGAGCGACACCAGCCGCCTGCCGGGCGTCGACGGTAACGCCAAAATGTCAAAATCCCTCGGCAACACGCTGCACCTTTCGGCCAGCGAAGAGACGATTCACCGCGCCGTCAGCGCCATGTATACGGACCCTAACCATTTGAAAGTGAGCGATCCGGGCCAGATCGAGGGCAACGTGGTGTTCACCTGGCTGGATGCGTTTCACGCGGATAAAGCCAAAGTCGCAGCGATGAAAGCCCACTATCAGCAAGGCGGGCTGGGCGATAGAACTTGCAAAAACGAGCTGGAAGCGTGCCTGCAGGAGCTGATCGCGCCGATGCGCGAGCGGCGGGCGACCTACATCCAGGACAAAAGCCAGCTGATGGAGATACTGAAAAAAGGCAGCGAACGCGCCCATGAAGTCACACAGGCGACCTTAAAAGAGGTAAAACGGGGGCTGGGCGTACCGGTGTTCTGAGAGCGCATTGACGCCTGGCAAGCAGGCGTCAATATCGGTTAGTTGACTGATACCGGACGATCCAGACGCTCGTCGCCCTGATTCTCCTGCGTCGTCGCATGACGCCGCTCCGCCAGCAGACGGCAAATCTCAGCGTGTTTCTCTTCGGTAAAGGTGAAGCGCGACATGCAGCCCAGACGGATCAGCGAGCCAATGGCCGGAAGCAGGCAGATGCCAAAGAATAACCCGGTGAGCACGCCGTCGCTCTGGGTTTGCGCCTGCGGCACGTAGCCGATCATCGTCAGGAACACGCCGATTAAGCCCCCACCCACGGCTACCGACATTTTGCCGGTAAAGGTCTGCCCGGAGAAGGTGATCGCCGCGCAGCGTTTATGGGTGTGGTACTCGGCGTATTCGATGGTGTCGGCGATCATCGACGAGGTGAGGATATTGCTCATCATCACGAACAGCGTGCTCAGGCCGAGCAGCAAGAACAGCAGCGCCGTGTGCTGATAGCCCGCGAACCACATTACCGCGCGCACGGCGATATCCAGCCCGCAGAGGATCATAAACAGTTTTCGTTTCTGCATTTTGCGCGTCAGCATCGGCGCAATCAAACACACCACCGCCGCCACGATCCCCATCACGCCAATCGCCATCTGCAGGCTGCCGTCGCCCAGATTGTAGATAAAGAAGTAGATGTAAATCCCGTTGGCGACGTTGTGGAATACGCAGAAAAAGAACGACAGCAGGATGATAAACAGCGGCTTGTTCTGGCGTAGATTGTGGAAGGTGTCTCGCATCGTCACCTTCTCGGTGCTCGGTGGCACGCGCTCTTTAATCTGCATAAACCCGTTCAGCATCAGCGGCAGGCCGAACAGCATCATCACCAGCGCCGCCATAAAATAGCCTTTGTCGTTGCTATACTGGGCGAAAAACGCCGCCAGTTTCGGGAAGAAGATATTCGCGCAGGCAATACCGGCGTTAACCCCGAGCATGGCCGCCGTCACCGCGCGGGTGCGCTGGCCGGAGTCATTAGTCATCACCGATGACATGGACCAGAACGGGATATCGGAGATGGCGTACAGCGTGCCCCACAGAATGTACGTCACCCCGGCGTAGAGGATTTTGGTGGTCATGTCCGCTTCGATTTTATAGAACGAGAGCAGCGTGACGCCGGTAATCAGCAGCGGTGCGATAAGTAAAAAATGCCTGAACTTACCGAAACGACTGTTAATGGTGTCCATAAAACTGGCGAACAGCGGATCGTGAACCGCATCCCAGACGCGGGCAATGAGGAAGATCGAGCTTGCCGCCAGCGCCGAGATCCCCAGCACGTCGGTGTAAAAATAGTTAATAAATGAACCCACTAAACCAAAACTAAAACACTGACCTAAACCATAGCCAAAATAGGACCACAACTCGCGAGACGGTATTTTCATTGTCGTTGCCATAGTGCGTACCTTGTTGTCCGGCGGCGTACCGCCGGATCGTTATTGTTATGCCTGCGGCTGCGGGGCGATTTGGCGGAGCTTGCGCATCAGGGCGATTTCGCTACGCGAGAACGGGATGCCGTTCTCTTCAAAGACGTCGTGGAACCACAGGCGGCAGTAGTCGGTGGCGCCAGTCATGATCACCGGCCACGGCAGCCAGGTCTGGGTTTTGCCGCGCACCAGGCCCCACTGATAGGGCGCGACCTTCGCGGTGTACATCAGCGGAAGCTGCTCTTCGATGGTGCTGCCGACGTGACGCGCCAGCCATTCGGTGCAAAACAGGGGGCGGCCAAGCTGCTGTAACTGCTGAATAATCGCCGTCATACGCCCGGTATTGGTGTAAGCGTGATAACTCACGACATCCGACAGATCCAGCGCGGTTTGATCGAGCGGATGCTGGAAGAACGTCTCCCCTGCCTCTTCTGCTGGCACGCGCCATGCGCAGACTGTCAGGGGTTGCTCAGGATCTTCTTCCCGCGCCCACTGGAACGCCAGTTTCATCAATTCATGCGCGTAGGTTTCCAGTTTTTCGTCATAGAGCACTTCCACGGTGCCCGTCGCAAAAATCCCGCGGTTGCCCGGTTCGTTATAGAGATCCCAGAGCAGAACGCGCTTATCATCGCGGAACTGGCGGATAACGTCGCGGATATAGCGCTCAATTTGCGGCCAGCAGTCGCGATCGCATACTTTATCGCGCCCTGGGCTTGCCGCCGCCTGGCTGTTGTGTTTGCCCGGCACCGGTGGCTTTTGTGGGCCGAGATACGGCTCGTCACCCGAGAACCCGCAGTCGTCCATCAGCGTCAGCATAGTGCTGAACCCGTGGCGGTCAGCCAGCGTCAGGAAGTGCTCAATGCGCGCCAGCAGCCCGTCGCGATCGTGCTCCCAGACGATAAACGGCAGATTTATGCGCAGGGTGTTGTAGCCCGCCTCCGCCGCCCAGCCCAGCTCGCGGTCGATGGTTTCGGCATCGAACGTCTCCTGCTGCCAGATATCGGTCCAGTTCACCGCCGTCGACGGCAGATAGTTAAATCCGCACAGCCACCCTTTTTGCTGATACCACGCCTGCGCCTGTTCCTTGCTCCACTGCTGTTTCATCGTCGCCTCGCTTGCTGATAATATTTAGCTAATAAATATTAGTTGCGTTATAAATGAGCAAACAGGCGCATTCAGAAAAGCGACAGCAATCACAAAGTTCAGGCTTGAGCGCGTAAGAAACGTGATCGACCACGCTTTCGCCTGACCGATATTAAAGCCGTGAGGTATGATGCTGTTTCTGAAGGGGGAGCGGACGGATGAAGCGGAAAAACAAAATCACAATGAACGATATTGCGCGGGCGGCGGGCGTGTCGCAGGCGACGGTATCGCTGGTGCTTAACCAGTCCCGCAACATCAAACTCAGCGACGAGACGCGCCAGCGGGTGATCGGCGTGGCCGCAGAGCTGGGCTACGATCGCCTGCCCGCCATTCACACGCCGCGCAACCAGGAAGAGGTGGCGCTGCTGGTCAGCTCCCTGCAAAGTTACGATCCGTTTATCGACGCCATCAGCCAGGCGCGGGATGCGGCCTGGCGCAATGAGACGCTGCTGACCGTGTACGATTACGGCGACGACGTGGAGCTGGCCCTGAACATTATTCGCCAGCTGGAGAAGCGCAACTGCGTGGGGATTATCCTCGCCTCCCCCGTCACCACGCTGGTGGACATGACCGATTTCCAGGACTGCACCCAGCTCCCGCTGGTGCTGCTGAATCAGCGCGATCCCGGCTCTCCGCTGCTGCCATCGTTCATTCCCGACGACTACGCCAACGCCTTCCAGGTGACGCGTCATCTGATTGCCCAGGGGGCAACACGCATAGCGCACATCACCGGCGAGAGTTGGATGGAAGCCACCCGCCAGCGTCAAGCGGGTTACCAGGCCGCCCTCGAACAGGCCGGGCTGGCGTACGACGAGAGCCTGGTTCGTCCGACCAACTGGCAGTTCAGTGAGTCCTACACGGCCACCGAGTCCCTGCTGCAACTCCCCACCCGCCCGGATGCGATCTTCTGCGCCAGCGACTGGCTGGCGATCGGCTGCTATCAGGCGCTGGCCGTCAACCACGTGCAGATCCCGCAGGACATGCTGCTGGCGGGCTATGACGATCAGAAAATTTCCGAACAGCTCACCCCGGCGCTAACCAGTATTCAGCTGCCGTACAGCGAGCTGGGACGACTGGCGGTGGAGTATTTGTGCAATCAGGAAGATGCGGCGACGCATGTGACGCTGGCGGGGCGGTTGCGGGTGAGGAGATCGAGTGAGCGTCTTTGAATAAAAGCTTTATTCAATACAACACTAATCATGCTTATTACGTTTTATATTCCTCTGGGCTTTATCGACGGAAATTATAAAAGGCTGTAAAATCAGTTAAGTGGAAAAGGTGCCGGTGGCGCCTTTTTTTGTGGGTAGTGAGAAGCACGTAGGTTGATTGAGAGGGGTTTTGCGAGCATCATCGCAATTATTTTTCTTATTTCGTAACGCGATGACATCCAGTAAAACCCTTGAACAGGCAATTGCCAATATCAATATCTGGCGCAAAGGCGGTGAACGTGCGCCACATAAACCGTTATTGCTCTTGTATGTGCTGGCAAACTAACGTGGACTGCCCCTGTCTGGATCACACTTTTCAACTCAGGATATTCACTTACAATAACCAGGTGTTATTATTCACCCCGTAAATACCTTTCAACTCTACCCGAGGCTTTGATGCTGGAGAATGTAATCATCCGATAATCAGTTCCCCGACCTTTTCAGGCCGGACTGATTATCAATGCGCCGAAATCGAATGCGGACACCGCTGTGTGTTTGCACGTTTTGCACATGATGATTAAACAGGTTTTCCAGTATGAATTTATCCCGTCAGGAACAACGTACCTTACACGTTCTCGCCAAAGGTGGCCGAATCGCGCACGTCCGCGATGCGTCTGGCCGCGTCACCGCCGTTGAATGCTACACCCGCGAAGGGCTGTTGCTGACCGACTGCACCCTTGCCACCTTCAAAAAACTCAAAACCAAAAAACTGATCAAGTCCGTCAACGGTCAGCCCTACCGCATCAACACCACCGGGCTGAATAACGTTCGCGCGCAGCTTGATAACCGCTAAGGAGAGCATGATGGATATCAGCACCCTTATTTCCTCATCCCGACACATCCAGCTGTCAGCGGAGGAAAGTAAAATCCCCTGGGACGAACCGGCCTTCAGCCAGCGCATGCTGGCGAACCATTTGTCGCAGGATCACGACTGGGCCAGCCGCAGGCAGGAGGTCATTGAGCAGCAGGTCGAGTGGATCGCCAGCCAGTTATCCCCTGGCGCACATATCCTCGATCTCGGCTGCGGCCCCGGCTTTTATACCCACCGCTTAGCGGAGCGCGGATTTCACTGCACCGGCGTGGATTTCTCACCGGTATCCGTGAGCTGGGCCCGTCAGCAGGCGCAGAATGCCGGATTGAACATCGACTATGTCCAGCAGGATATCCGCGCATACTGGCCGGATAAATCTTTCGATTTCATCATGATGATGTTCGGGGAACTGAATGTTTTCAGCGCGGCAGATGCGCGCTCACTCGTCAGCCGCTGCGCGCTGTGGCTGGAGCCGGGTGGCAGGCTGCTCACTGAAGTCCATGCTTTCGACGAAGTTAAGCGTCAGGGAATGGCGGAAGCGAGCTGGCAACGCTGTCCGGACGGGCTGTTTCTGAGCGTCCCTCACCTGCTGCTGACGGAACATGGCTGGGATGAAGAAGCACAGACCAGCTCAACGCAGTTCTGGGCCATAGAAGCAAACGGTCAAATCACCCGTTTCGGCAGCCAGATGACGGCCTGGCGCAATGATGAGTACGTCAGCCTGCTCGGTAATGTCGGTTTTACCCTGCTTCCTCCTCCTGAAAGCCACGACTGGCCAGTCAGCGAGACATTTGAAGGAAAGCTGTTTGCTCTGCTGGCTGAAAAAGCAAATACCGCAGAGGAACTTCCTCTTAATACTCAACGCAATAAAAGGAATTCCACATTGGATATCCCACGTATTTTTACCATCAGTGAAAGCGAACACCGCATTCACAACCCGTTCACCGAAGAGAAGTACGCCACGCTGGGCCGTGTGCTGCGCATGAAACCGGAGACCCGCATTCTTGACCTCGGCAGCGGCTCGGGGGAAATGCTCTGTACCTGGGCCCGAGACTACGGTATTACCGGTACCGGCATCGACATGTGCCCGCTCTTTACCTCAAAGGCAAAGCAGCGTGCTGAAGCACTAGGGGTCAGCGAACGCGTCCATTTTATGCATAACGATGCGGCGGGTTACGTCGCCAATGAGAAATGTGACGTGGCGGCCTGTGTCGGCGCGACCTGGATTGCCGGAGGCTTTGCCGGGACGGTCGAACTGCTGGCGCAGAGCCTGAAACCGGGCGGGATCATGCTCATCGGTGAACCCTACTGGCGTCAGGTGCCTGCAACGGACGAGATAGCCCAGGCCTGTGGCGTCAGCTCGACGACCGATTTCCTGACGCTGCCTGAGCTTGTCGTCGCGTTCGATGAACTCGGCTACGACGTGGTGGAAATGGTACTGGCAGACCAGGAAGGCTGGGACCGATATGAAACCGCGAAATGGCTGACCATGCGCCGCTGGCTGGAGGCTAATCCTGACGACGACTTCGCCGCAGAAGTCAGGGCCGAGCTAAACATCTCGCCGAAACGCCACGTGACGTACGCGCGGGAATACTTTGGCTGGGGCGTGTTCGCGCTCATCGCCAGGTAATAACAGGTTCCCGGTATTTCTGACTGGAGATACCGGGGCTTCGCCTTTGCTTTGATCTGTTGCATCACCTGCACAATACATATTCTGTATGTTTATTAATCAGGACGTCACCATAAGGAGCATCATATGTCACAACATGAAAAGTTCTGTCAGGCTTGCGGAATGCCGATGTCTGCACCCGATGCACACAGTGCCAGCGATCAATATTGCGCGTACTGCTGTGACAGCAACGGCAATCTCAAACCCTGGGAAGAAGCGGTATCAGGCTTAGACAGCTTCCTTGATTCCTGGCAAAAAGTCGGCCCGGAAGAAGCCCAGAAGCGGGCAAAACGTTATCTGACGGCAATGCCCGCATGGGCTCATAAAGCGGATGAGTGATTTGAGCTGATTATCTACACTCCCCCGGAATCCATTAAGGAGAGCCAGTGTTTTCTTAAATTATGCTGGGAACCAACGGCCTGCCACGCGCCATTAGATTCTACGAACCGCTGATGGAGATGCTGGGATATCCCCGTGGCGGCCGGAATGAGGAGATCACATGGTGGGGCGTATTCAACGGTAATAACACGACGGCACTGGGTATCGGCAGACCTTTTGATAAACAGGATGCCACGACCGGAAATGGTGTGATGGTCGCCCTGATTGCGCGGTCTGCCGAACATATCCAGCAGCTTCACGCGCTCGCTTTAAACCACGGTGGCATGGACGAGGGAACACCTGACCTGCGCCCGCATTACGGCGAAGGTTTTTACAGCGCTTATGTTAGAGACCCCGATGGCAACAAACTGGCTTTCGTTTATTACACTTCGCAATCCTGAGTACGATTAATCGGGGGCCTTAGCGCCCCTACCTGCCGCTCGTATATCCTATAAAACCCGTTCCAGACCACACAGCCGCACATTCTAAAAGTCATTCTCACATTCAAAAACCCAGTCGCCATTTTGCCTGAAGCCATGAACCTCCCGGTAATATAAGTCGCGCAACCGCATTTCATATCGATCGGCTCTAACGATCAATATCGAAAAACTGATCTATCAAAACGATTATCTTTCTTGCGCCCTGCCTGGTTATCCTTGACTTACATTACTCGCAGAAATGCCTTTTATTACGGTTAGTTATCTAGCTGAGACTTGTTGCGTCCATTTTCCATGTAATCCAAACAATGAGTTCACTAGGGTGCAAAAAGATGAAGAGATGTGCACGTTGCAACAAAAAAAGAAGCGTCCTTGATCAGTGGCTCTCTCTCGATAAAGGATTTTGTGACGAGTACTTATTCGACATGGACGAGGAAATCAGGGAAAGACTGGTTATTCCGATCAGGCACCTCAAAGATGACAACGAAGGGAAATAGTTACTCGTGATGAAGAATAAAATCGACGTCAGCATCATTATCCCTGCTTACAACGCCGCTGCGACCATTGGTCGTCTGGTCAATAAAATCCTCAGTGAAACCCGCGTGGCTATTGAACTTATCGTTATCAATGACGGTTCTACTGATGGAACAGACCACGCTCTTCATCAAATCCATGATGACCGGCTCATTCTGATCGAGCAGGCCAATCAAGGTGTCTTTGCTGCCCGAAATACTGCTCTAGCCTTGCACCAGGGAGAGTGGGTTATATTCCTTGATGCGAACGATGATATAGCAGATGGGTTCATTGAAAAAAGATGGCAAGCAGCTACTGCGTTGCAAGCCGACGTCATGATCTTTAATGGCTGGCATTCTGGCGCTGACAACCATCGAAGAGCTGTCCACCGAAAGCAGTCCTATGGGGCGACTCTGTCAGGGCATGAGTGGATAAGGCACTGTGTAACACGCCGTGAATGGTCACATTACCTGTGGCTGCAAATGGTCAGGTCATCTTATGTAAGGCAGCATTCACTGCGCTTCCAGCCCGGCAGGAGCCATAAAGACATTCTATGGACGGTTCATCTTGCGGCCAGCAATGGTCGGTTCTGCGCATTGGATGTTAAGGACTATATCTATATCAGCAATAAGACCTCTATCACCCACCGACCGGATTACTATGATGTTCGTGCAATAAGCTATGTTGAAGTGATCGCAGGAATTACCCAGCAAGCGGAACAGGAACAAAACCAAAAAATAAAGGTGTTTTTGCTCAGACATGCGCTGGTGGAAGCGCATCATTTGTTGGGATTGTATAGGGAAAAAGGATCTGGATAATTCCAACATTAAAACTAGTTTCAATACAAATATATCCTTTATCAGTTTATTCCAAGGTATTAGCAGCCTGAGTGACATATTTTTCTTTATCAAGCTAATGCGTAATATTTTATAGCGTGCATAAAATAATGCTCTGTTGGTACTGTCTAACCTTCTTAAGTGCTGGGCAATTGTAGTCCTACAGCTACAAAATCCTGCAGTAAGTAACCACCAGGTAGCATCCCTAAAGCGATGTTACCTGGTAGTGTCGCGGAAGTTAACCTGGAAAACGATGCTTGAGAATTACAACTGACGTTGTTCCAGGCTAGAATATATCGTTTTAATTTCGCTTTTTAAACTTTCGCCAAGGTATACCATCGACGTATCGTATCGTTGATACTTTTCATCTCGCGTAGCGCTAAACCAGTTAAAGGAACCGACGCAGAGCAGCCCCTCATCACCAATCACAATCTTACTGTGAACACGGTTAACCAGCTTCGTCGTGATGCCCATTTCATTCAACCTTTCCATTGCTTCATTCAGGCGCTGATGTTTCTCTTTGCGCTTTTCAAAATCTGCATGCTCTGTATTAAACGTTTTATCTGTTACTACAGTGATATCAATACCACGGGCACGCGCCTGAGACATAGATGCCAGAAAACCTGTCTGTTCCAGTTTTTGCCATGTGAGCCACGGGGAAACGATAGTAATGCTCTGATTTATAGTGTCAAAAGTCTGATTCAGAAACGCATCATGTTGCTCCACCCCGTGTAGGGTTGAAATCTGCGTTTGTGAGGTACTTAAATCCTGACGCTCCTGAAACTCAAACTGCAATGCATTATCACTGGAAGCAAACAGGTATTTCGCCAGCAATCCCCGAGGTGACGATCCGGGTTGGATCTCAAACAAATCCATATCACCAAAGGCCAGGAAGCTGTCTTTAGCTCGTGAAACGGCGACGTTCAGCATGCTACTGTCGCTGTCAATAAAACTGCCATCTTCATGCTTCGAATATACAGGAGAGAAAAGCACAATCGCCCTTTCCGCCCCCTGCAATGAATGGACAGTACCGACTGTCAGCGAATTTTCATCGCCACTACAATTAATATCCAGCTTACGTAATGACGATTTAATCATACTGACTTGTGCAGAAAATGGGGTAACAACCCCCACTACTTTATGTAGGGGTTCGCCATAATGGCGCTCGATTTCCTCTTTGTGCGCCGCAAGCCACGCAGCTATCGTCTCAGCTTCAAAGGCGTTATAACGGCTTCCTCCATTGGCCTGCATACCTTTACCATCAATATGCAAATATCCCATTGCAGGAAATATTGTCTCTTTTTCTTCCCCTCGTTTGGGCTGCAACTTACCGTGATAGCAGAGGGTGTTACAGTAGCCAATGATGTTATTGAAGCAGCGACGATGTTCGTACAGATACATCCCCCTCGCAAAGTCCGGATCATATTGATAGCGCGAGTTAAACTGAGCGACCTTCATGACACTGCCAGATGCAGCACTCTTTCCTGAGTCACACACCAAGGCATAAGATTCGGTAAGTTCCTCTTGAGTACCACCAGGAAGGATGTTCTCCTCAACCATGTTGCCGATATCAATACCGGGCAAGCTATTCCAGATAGGCGCAATCTGTTCTGTGTCACCAATCACCAGGGCTTTCTTCGCCAGTGCGAAAGAGGCTGCCGCAACCTCAGGCAACACCTGCCCCGCTTCATCGACAATTAGCAAATCGGCAAAGTTATATAAATAACCATCATCAAACTTCTTGCCGCCAACATGCTCCCTGATGAGCATATGGTGAGGAAGCATAAAGCAGGTCATCACGACACAAGGGGTGAGCTTCATTCTACGCTGCCAGCGGGCTTTAATGGCCTTCGCCCCTTTGAGACCTTTTTCTTTTTGAAGGTTATCGATAGCAGACATATCCATCAGCCACCGGCCTTCCCAGTAATGCGTCGCCAGCAAAAACGCCGGGAAACGGAGCTGTGTATCAGCAAGCTCATCGGCTTCGTGCAGGCTCAACTCTGTTTCGCCCGGATTTCCCAGTGAGTGAGTAATATCGTGCCAGCGTATAGCTGCTTCACTTTCACGTCGGGAAATGTCCTCAGCAAGATCAATTTGCTGTTGATACCCGGCCTGCTCTTTATGAGTTTGTTCAATCAATCCATCGATAAAGGCATCAATTCCATCAGGCTGAGATCCCTGGAATGCTGTCATTCTTTCGCCAAACGTATCCTCCAAAAACAGCTTCATTTGATAGTGACGCTTAGTACGAACGGCGGGAAGCCAAGAGAAGAGAGCGAACATGATCGATTCACCGGCTCGATATTGTTCCCACTGTTTTTTGCCCTGTGTTAATAGCGAGATTTCATTTGTACTATTGAGCAGTAACGTTCTCTTATCCTGAATATACTGCTCGAGATCGTCACTGATGGCATGCCTCTCCTGACGGATTGCGTTCAGGTCATCCCACGCAGGCTCGATTTGCTCAAGCTCTGCAGAGAGTTCAACCAAACGCTGATGCACGAGCTCCACAACCAGTTCAGGTGAATGACATTCCTCATTCGGAAAAGCTGCCCTTGCCTTTTCAAGGAAGAAACACCGAGCATCTTCAACATATTCTAGGGATTCAACACGGTTAAAAAAGTCTTCCGTCTGGTATTTTTTTACCGCCTCGGCTCTTCGTCCCGAAGACGGGAAGTAAGCGCCAAAGCTTTTTACATCAGGTAACCAACGCCCGGCCATAGACCCAGTGCCGGTAGCAAAATCTTTACCGAAGGCCTCGATAATGTTGGTAACGGCCTGATTGTTGGTTGATGTCGCAATCACCACTGGCGGTTCGGTTTTGTTTACAGCCGCTCTCGCCCACTCAGTAGCTATGATTGAGAGAACCAGAGTAGTTTTCCCGGTTCCCGGAGGACCGTTCACGGCAAGAATATCGCCCGGCTGTTGAGTGAGATAATGGCTAAGGGCATCGCGCTGCGCCACAGCCAGCGGAAATTTATCACCGGAATGCCCCAGACGCTCACTGAACATGGCATTGCTAGCAAGGAGCGGTTCAACAGGAGACTTCTCTTTCGAGGCAAAGCGCGCCAGTAATGGCACTTCTTTTTTGCACGACAGCAAATGATCGTACATAGGCAGGATATGGATGCTGGCCCCTCCAGACTGATTGGCTTTAATGATGTAGCCATATCCAGCTGATTCATATTGCTCAGGTGAAGCGAGCCATTCGCCAGCAACATGTTTTAAAAGTTCATCTGAATCTTTAAGGTACTTTTGCCACAACTGCTGATAACGAGCATATCGTTCCGCTCGTTTTTCGTCAGTCTCCTCATGCAGCTCATCTTCATTACCGGGACTAAAAGTGATCGAATCATGCGTGGTTTTGTATTTGTCATATTCCGCCATTTCACCAACAGAAAAGGTACCTTTAGGGAGAGGTTCAAGTAGGTCACGGGGAATGGTGGCTGGCGATGCGGGAAACAAAAATCCTTCACGGTTCAACAGTGCGGAAGTCACCAGAGGCGTAACTATCCCTGGTGCGCCTGCCGTACGTTCCTTGCCATGCTTTAACAGGCGGATCCATACCTGCGGCCGTAACAGCACCTCGACTGTTTTAACCTGCTCGTCTTCGCCCTCGAAGAACGATTGCACGATCTCTTCACCCAACCTTCCCTGATCAACGTTCATCCATTGCGTGAATGAATCTTCATCTTTGCGCTCAAATGCCCCTTTTCCAGACTCGGCATCAGCTAAGGTATTACGCCAGTATGAAGTGAATCCTTGAGTATTGCTGTCCATTCCCCGTCCCGTGACTTAAATAAAACTATTGATTTCGTTGATATAAAACCCTCATGGTTAAACATTGTCCACGATGCGGACACGATCGCAAGAATATGTTTGTGTAGGGAAAGATACCGGAACAGGTTAACCCTCCTATTTTTGTGACCGCACTCGTACTGTGAACGTATATTGAGCTGACCATAGTCATAGCATCTATCTTGCATGCCGATTACAATCATTACTTGATTTTTGCGAGCAGCATTCCGGATTTTGATGACAAACACCATGAAAAAAAATGACAAACGCTGGATTGGCGATCTGCTGGGCGGTTCGTTGATGGTCCGGGAGAGCCGAACCATTGCTGAACTGTTGCTTTCTGAACCAGATGAAACGGCTTGGCAGCAGCAAATAATCAATGAAAACATTCTTCAGGCGTCCTCTACCAGTACCGCAAATCGTTATGCCCGAACCTTAAGGCTGCGATTGATGACCCTGGATCGGGAGTGCTGGAAACTGATTGCTGATGGTAGTGAAAGCGAACGTCTACAAATGCTATTGGTTGCATTGATGATCCAGTCTCCAATTGTTGCGGAGTTTATTGCTGAAGTTGTAAATCCGGCTCGTCAACAGTTTAAAGAAAAACTTGGTATGAACTGCTGGAGTGAATTTGTGGATGAGAATCTGCGATTGCACCCGGAGCTGGCTGCTTTCTCTGATTCATCTATCCAAAAGATGGGCAACAATCTGATTAAGGCTCTGGCAGAAGCTGGTTACCTGGATAGCCCACGCCGCCGCAATTTACAAAACGTTTTCCTTCTACCAGATGTTGCAACGGCCTTGCATCGTTTAAACAAAGCCGTACTGCTCCCTATTCTGGAGGGTAACGCATGAATGACCCGATCCTTGAATATCGATTAAAGCAGTTAGAAGAACGTATCGGCGACGACCGTTTTTTGAAAAACCAAGGTTCCGGCAATGAGATTGGCTTCTGGATTTTTGACTATCCGGCAAAGCAAGAGCTTCAGGTCCGCGAATACCTTCACTTTTTATTCAAAAAACTGGATAAAAAGTACACCTATAGAACGCTAAATATCTTCCAGGTCATCATCGATATGCTTGAAGAACGTAGGCTCTTTGACCGTATCTGCCAGCGAGAGCCTGAACTTGGCCTGGAAACACTGAAAAAGCATCTGGCAGCCCCACTGAGCCAGAAAAAAATCGCGGAATATATTGCGCGCACTGTCGATCTTCCGGCGCAGCAATTTGTTATTCTGACAGGCCTCGGTAACGCCTGGCCGTTGGTTCGTGGTCATGAGCTAATGAGCGCGCTTCAGGACGTGATGGGGTTTACACCACTGCTGATGTTCTATCCAGGCACCTACAGCGGATATGATCTTTCACCACTCGATGGCATTCACTCCCGTAACTATTACCGCGCCTTCAGACTGGTACCCGAAACCGGACCGGCGGCGACTTTGACTCCTCGTTAAAAGACGACAGCAATGAATATTGAACAAATTTTTGAGAAACCGCTAAAACGTAATATTAACGGCGTGGTTAAAGCCGAGCAGACCGACGACGAAAGCGCCTGGATAGAACTGGATGAGTACGTCATTACTCGGGAGCTCGATGGTCACCTGCGTCAGTTCTTTGAAGTCTATGCCCCTGCTACTGGACCAGGCAGATTACAGCTTGCCGACAAAATGGGCGTCTGGGTTTCAGGCTTCTTTGGGTCCGGTAAATCACACTTCATTAAGATCCTTTCCTATCTGCTGGCGAACCGCGAAGTTAGCCACAATGGCGTCACGCGTAATGCGCTCTCCTTCTTTGAAGAGAAAATTGATGATGCACTGCTATTGGCCGATATTCGGAAATCGGTTCAGCATCCGACTGATGTCGTACTATTCAATATTGACTCACGTGCGAATGTTGAAGATGGCGTTGATGCCATCCTCAAAGTCTTTCTGAAAGTCTTTAACGAACTGGCTGGTTATTGTGGGGACTTCCCGCATATTGCACACCTGGAGCGTGAGCTCGATAAGCGTGGACAGTTTGATACCTTTAAAGCTGCCTTCGCGTACATCACTGGCTCTCGCTGGGAAGATGAGCGTGATGTTTATCTGATGATAAACGATCAGATGGCTCAGGCGCTGAGTGTTGCTACAGGCCAGAGTGAAGAGTCTTCTCGCCAGTGGATCGAGCAACTGGATAAGAACTTCCCTCTGGATATCAAAAATTTCTGCACATGGGTGAAAGAGTGGCTCGACAGCCAGGGCAACCGTAACATCCTGTTTATGGTCGATGAAGTAGGTCAGTTCATTGGCAAAGATGGGCAGATGATGCTGAAGCTGCAAACCATCACAGAAGATCTGGGCGTTATTTGCGGTGGCCGCGCATGGGTAGTTGTGACCTCCCAGGCAGACATCAATGCTGCAATCGGCGGTATGAGCAGCGGAGATGGCCGTGACTTCTCCAAGATTCAGGGACGTTTCTCAACGCGCTTACAGCTCTCAAGTTCTAATACCTCAGAAGTTATCCAGAAACGTTTGTTGGTGAAAACCGATGCCGCAATTCCGGCGCTGGAAGCTGTCTGGCAAGAAAAAGGCGATATTCTGCGTAACCAGTTGGCGTTTGACACGACAACCACGGCTACGCTGCGTGCCTATACCAACAGCCGCGAGTTCGTGGATAACTATCCGTTTGTACCGTGGCATTACCAGATTCTGCAAAAGGTCTTTGAATCCATTCGTACCAAAGGGGCGGCTGGTAAGCAGTTAGCAATGGGGGAGCGTTCTCTGCTGGATGCCTTCCAGTCGGCAGCAGTCCAGATTTCTGAAGATGGCCTGGATAGTCTGGTCCCGTTCTGGCGTTTCTACTCTGCGATTGAAAGCTTCCTGGAACCTGCAGTTAGCCGCACTATTATTCAGGCCTGCCAGTCTCCGTCACTGACGGAGTTTGACGGCAAACTACTAAAGACGCTGTTCCTGATCCGCTACGTCGATGTGCTGAAAAGTACTCTCGACAATCTCGTCACGCTCTCTATTGAGCGTATTGATACTGATAAAGTGGAACTCCGTCGACAGATTGAAGCCAGCCTTAATCGTCTGCAGGCTGAGATGCTGATCTCGCGTATTGATGACAAATTTGTTTTTCTCACTAACGAAGAAAAAGAGATTGAAAACGAAATTCGCAATATTGACGTGGAATTCACCACCATCAATAAGCAACTCTCAACGATCATTTTCGAAGAGATCCTGAAAAACAAAAGATTTCGCTATCCGGCCAATAAGCAGGATTTTGATATCAGTCGTTTTTGTAACGGACATCCGTTGGATGGTGCGAATCTTAACGATCTGGTGGTTAAGGTGCTCACACCACTGGACTCGAACTACGAGAGCTATAAGGGTGCGCATTCTAATAGTCTGCTGATGACGGACAGTAAGGACTGCATCTTAATTTGTCTGCCTGATGAGGCTCGTACCTGGCAAGACCTGACCATGTACGCGCAGACTAAAGCCTTCCTTAGCAAGCAAAGCGGACAGCGTCCGGAACAGGCAACTCTGTTGGCAGAAAAAGGCCGTGAAAATGGCATGCGCGAAAAAACGCTGAAGGCGCAGATTGAAGGCTTGCTGGCTCAAGCTGATGTCTGGGCGCTGGGCGAACGGCTGGATAAGAAATCCTCTTCGCCGTTAGCTATCGTGGATGCAGCCTGCGGTTACGTTATCGAGAACAGTTTCTCTAAACTAAAATTGCTGCGTCTTAGCACCGGAGACGTAAATCGTGAAACTCACGCGCTGTTGACAGTAGAAAATGATACCCAGCTCGACCTCGGGGAAATGGAGGAATCCAATCCTGAGGCAATGCGTGAAGTGGATAACTGGATCAGTATGAGTATTGAGACTCATAAGCCAGTTTACCTGCGGGATATACTCACCACTTTTGGCCGTCGCCCATTTGGCTGGCCGGAAGATGAAGTCAAATTGCTGGTTGCTCGGCTGGCACGCAGCGGTAAATACAGCTTCACTCTACAAGGCAGTGAAATCGCACTGAAGCAGGCGTGGGATGCGTTTAATAATTCACGTCGTTACAGCGATTTGCGTCTGCATAAAGTTCGTCGCCATGACGAAGCACAGCTGACTAAAGCTGCGCAGCTGATGGCTGATATTGCTGGAGAACCGTTTAACGAGCGTGAGGAGCAGCCGCTGGTCTCTCATATTCGCGAACTCTTTGGCCGCTGGAAGAGCGAACTGACCGTTTTTAAAACTCGTGCAGAGGGTGGACAAAACCCTGGCCGTAAAGAGATAGAAGAAGGGCTGGTATTGCTGAACGGGATCCTCAACGAGAAAGAGGAATACGCGGTCATTGAAAAAATCACCGCAGCGGCTGACGATCTTAAAGATTTCTCGGAAGACTGGGACGATTTGGTCAGCTTCTACAAAAACCAATACGCCACATGGCAGCGCTTGAGTATGGCGTTCAATGGAAGTTTTAAAGCTAACCGTAACGCGCTGGATAAAGACGAAACGGCCCAAAAGGCTTTGCAGGAGTTGGAAGGTATCTACAGCAAGGCACGACCTTACGGAGAGCTACACCGGATTATTCCACTGATTGAAACCGTTGAAACCATCAACCAGCGTCTGGTGGAAGAATACCGAAGCCATGCGCTGCAGCAGATAGATAACCATATCAATGAGCTGAAGCAAAGCATGCAGGAGATGCACGTCCCTGCTGAATTGCAGCACTCGCTTTTACACCCGATGCAGCAATCGCGTAAGAAAGTGGAGCAGAACGGTCTGATCCCACAGATTATGGAAGAACAGGCTGAGGTTCGGGCGCTACAATTCAAAGCAAACGAACGACTGAACGGCTGGGTTGAAGAACAGCGTAAGAAAGTGCCTGAACCAAAAACCGTCCCTCAGCCAGGGATTATCGATCCAGTAGTTAAGCCTGAACCCAAGCTGAAAAAGACCATCTACGTGAACACGCGTAAAACGATGGAACGAGCTGCGGGTGTGACAACGCTGGATAACGCCGAACAGGTAGACAAAGCCCTGGAGCAACTCCGTAAAACGCTAATGGATGCCATTAACGCAGGCGAACGCGTTCAGCTTCAGTAATATTCCCCACTTTCAGGGCAGACGTTGTCTGCCCTTTTCAGGACTTCACATGAATACGTCCAACATCAAAAAATATGCCCCGGTGGCACGTAAACAGTTCCGCGATGCGGTCATGCAAAAACTGACCACGCTGGGTATTGAGGCCGATAAAAAGGGCAACCTGCAAATTGCTCAAGCAACCGATCTTGGCGACAGTGTGCGTTATGGTCAGTTCTCACTGGATAAATCACTGGCGTCACGCCGTGAGCGTCTGGTCAAGCGTGCAGAAAAGCAGGGCTACGACGTGCTGGTGGAGCACATTGCTTACACGTGGTTTAACCGCTTCTGCGCTATTCGCTATATGGAGCTGCATGGCTATCTTGATCACGGTTTCCGTATGCTGTCTCACCCGACGCTGGAAGGGGGTTTTGAGGTTCTGGATCATGTGCCGGAAGTGGCTGATGCTCTGGGGCTGGACAAAGCGCGTCTGGTGGAGATGAAGCTGGCGGGCGATCGTGACGAAGAGCTGTACCGAGAGCTGTTGCTTGCACAGTGTCATGCTCTGCATGGCGCGATGCCTTTCCTGTTCGAAGCAGTTAATGATGAAATTGAGCTAGTGCTGCCAGATAACCTGACCCGCACCGACTCTATTCTGCGTGGTCTGGTGGACGAGAAAGCGATACCGAAAGAGGACTGGGACCAGATCGAAGTGATCGGCTGGCTGTATCAGTTCTATATTTCCGAGAAAAAAGACGATGTGATTGGCAAGGTGGTGAAGAGCGAAGATATTCCTGCCGCTACTCAGCTGTTTACCCCGAACTGGATTGTGCAGTACCTGGTGCAGAACTCGGTGGGCCGCCAGTGGCTGCAAACCTACCCGGACTCGAGCCTGAAAGGTAAAATGCCGTATTACATTGAGCCAGCGGAGCAAACGCCGGAAGTGCGGGCACAGCTGGCAGCTATCACCGCATCCAGCATTGAGCCTGAAAGCATTAAAGTGCTAGATCCGGCCTGCGGCTCCGGGCATATCCTGACTGAAGCCTATAACGTACTGAAAGCGATTTACGAAGAGCGCGGCTATCGTACCCGTGATATTCCGCAGCTGATTCTGGAAAACAATATCTTCGGCCTCGATATCGACGACCGTGCAGCCCAGCTGTCTGGTTTTGCGATGCTGATGCTGGCGCGTCAGGATGACCGTCGTATTCTGGGCCGTGGTATACGTCTGAATATTGTTTCCCTACAGGAAAGTAAGCTGGATATCGCAGAACTGTGGACCAAGCTGAACTTCCACCAGCAGGTGCAGCGTGGCAGCGTGGGAGATATGTTTGCAGAGGGGGCGGCACTGACCAATACCGACAGCGCGGAATATAAGCTGCTGATGCGAATGCTGGCATTGTTTACCAGCGCAAAAACGTTGGGATCGCTGATTCAGGTTTCACATGAAGATGAAGAGGCGCTGAAAGCGTTTCTGGATGGATTGTATCGCCTGGCGGTTGAAGGTGATATTCAGCAGAAAGAGGCGGCGGCAGAGCTGATCCCGTATATCCAGCAGGCGTGGATTTTGGCGCAGCGTTACGATGCGGTTGTTGCGAACCCGCCGTATATGGGGGGGAAGTTCCAGGCTCCAGATGTAAAAAAATACCTAAAAGATAATTTCTCAGGGTATGAAAAAGATCTTTTCTCTGCATTTATTGTTAGGAACTTAGAACTTTCTAAAAATGGTGCCCAGCTTGGATTTATGACACCATTTGTTTGGATGTTTATTTCCAGTTATGAAGAGCTTCGTTCTCACTTGATTAATCAGGAAATTATAACTTCGTTAATTCAACTGGAGTACTCAGGTTTTGATGGCGCAACTGTACCTATCTGTACATTCACTTTACAGAAAGGACATATTGATGATTTTACAGGGAGTTATGTTCGCCTTTCAGATTTTCGTGGTGCAGCAAACCAAGGGCCGAAAACACTTGAAGCAATTCAAAATCATAACTGTGGCTGGTTCTTCGAAGCTAAATCGGATAACTTCAATAAAATCCCATTTAAACAAATTTGTTTTGATTTACCTAAAAGTGCCTTGGCATGCTTTTCACTTAAAGATAAGTTATCTTCTGTGTCTTCAGCCAAGGCTGGCTTGACCACTGGTGATAATAATCTTTTCCAAAGATATTGGTACGAAGTAGATCTCAGTAAATTTTCACTAAAAAATCAAAATAATAAAAAATGGTTTCCATGCAATAGTGGTGGAGAGTATAGAAAATGGTACGGTAACAATTTGGTAGTTGTGGATTGGGAATCTGATGGTTATTCAATAAAGAATTTTTTTGACTCTAATGGACGAAGGAAATCAAGCCCAAGAAGTACGGATAGATATTTTCAGGAGGGTGTTACATGGTCGAAAATCGGTTCAGGGAAATTTTCTGCACGTTATTTCCCGGAGGGTTTTATATTTGACGACACGGGTCAGTCTGTATTTCCAGAGAAAATAGATGTTTTTTCACTTCTAGGGTTGTTATGCAGCAATATAGGCTCCTATTTTTTGGGTAAAATCAGTCAAACATTATCCTTTAATAAAGGTGAAATTGAAAGTATTCCTTACGTCACTCCATTGGTGGATATATCAAAAAAATCAAGAGAAGCAATTGAGTTGTCGAAAGCTGACTGGGACTCTAAAGAAATAAGTTGGGACTTTGATGGAAGTGAAGTAATTGAGTGTAAAAATTCCATATTGAAAAATGCATTCCAAGAAATGCTTAGAATGCAGGAATCTAAAACCGAGGAATTACGTAAGATTGAGGAAGATATAAACTCTATTTTAATAGAAAGCTATGGCCTCAGTGAGGTTTTGACACCTTATGTAATGAAAGAAAATGTGAGTCTTTTCAATAATCCTAGCTACTTGTATGGTGGGGGGGATGATTTAGAGATCGTCTCACTCCGTTTTTTAAGTGAACAGCTTATCGGCTTGATATCCTATATTATCGGCTGCCAAATGGGTCGCTACTCCCTCGATCGAGAAGGTCTTGTCTATGCTCACGAAGGCAACAAAGGTTTCGCGGAGCTAGTCGCCGAAGGCGCCTATAAAACTTTCCCTGCCGATGAAGACGGCATTCTGCCATTAATGGATTCAGACTGGTTCGATGACGATGTTACAGCGCGCGTTAAAGAGTTTGTCCGCACCGTCTGGGGTGAGGAACACCTGCAGGAAAATCTCGATTTCATCGCCGAAAGTCTCTGTTCGTACGCAATCAAGCCGAAAAAAGGCGAATCTTCGCTGGATACTATTCGTCGCTATCTTTCCACCCAGTTCTGGAAAGATCATATGAAAATGTACAAAAAACGCCCAATTTACTGGCTATTCAGCTCCGGGAAAGAGAAGGCGTTTGAATGCTTGGTGTATCTGCATCGTTATAATGAAGGCACGCTGTCGCGTATGCGTACCGAATACGTAGTTCCGCTGCTGGCGCGTTATCAGGGCAATATCGATCTGGTTAACGATCAGCTTAAGAATGCTGAATCTGGCGCGGCCACCACGCGTCTGAAAAAAGAGCTGGATGGGTTGACTAAAAAATTCAACGAGCTACGCAATTTTGACGATCGCTTGCGTCACTATGCTGATAGACGTATCACTATTGATCTGGATGACGGCGTTAAGGTTAACTACGACAAATTTGGCGATCTGCTGGCGGATGTGAAGGCAATCACCGGCAGTGCTCCACAGGAGGCCTAATGGATCAATATCCCCTGATTATTAAAGGCTACAAGAGTATCGCGGAGCTTTCCCTTGTGGAAAGCCCACCGTTTATTACTTTTGCCGGGGCTAATGGTGCGGGCAAAAGTAACATTACCGATGCTCTGGCTTTTTTTGGTGCTGTGGTCAAGACCGGAGCGACTCAAGCTATTCGCGATTTCGGTGGTTTTCAGCAGATTCATTGCTACAAACTGCGTAAAGAGAAGCGGACCACGGCGTCAATTCATCTTACGATTACGCTGAACAAGAAACAATTCGTCTACGATCTGGCGATTAAAAATATGGATGCAAAACCAGCCATCTCAGAACGACTGGAGATTGATGGTGAGCTGTTCATCGAGCGTAAACAACCGGACAAACTCTCCGTTCGCTTGGGGGAGAATGAAAAATCGTCAACCACTTCTCTTCCTGGCTACTCTCAGGACATGACCGCGTTGATGTTGCTTGGCAAAAGTGAACTCTATCATTTTTTAACAAATATCAGCGTATTCCGTATCGACCCGTTACAGGCAAAAAAATCAGATAGTGCCACGACGGATGCCACCTTTCTGGATAGATACGGTACGAATATCGCCTCTGTACTTGCTGAACTGGAGTCCAATAGCAACTTCACAGACCAGATTCTGGAATGGATGGAGTTGATTGTTCCTGGTATGGAAGGGATAGCAACTAAAAAACAAAAGCTGGATGGCTCAACGATACTTACTTTCAAAGAGCATGGAACTAAAGCGCGCTTTCCAGCACATCTTATCTCGGATGGCACGATTTATACCTTGTGCATTATGACTGCAATCCTGAGTCGAGCGAAGCATACTGGAATGACCATCATTGAAGAGCCAGAGCGAGGCATCCACCCTAAAGCCATCGGTGAGCTGGTGCAGTTGATGCGTGAAAACGCCTCGCTGGATCATCCCATTATCATTACCACACATAGCGAGTCGGTAATCAGAAATCTAGAGCCGAAAGAGCTGTGGTTTGTCAGCAAGCAAGAGGGGAAAACCCAACTAAAACACGCCTCAGATGCAGGGATTGATAAAAAGGAAATCCCACTGGATACCGCGTGGCTGATGAATATGTTTGATGGTGGTTTGCCATGGTGAAAGTAGGGTTTATTGTAGAGGGCGATACCGAGTCAATTATTGTCAATTCGCCAGCATTTATTTCATTTCTACGCGCTAAAAATTTTGAACTGGTGACACCCGTCATTGATGCTAAAGGCGGGGGCAATCTGTTGCCAAAGTATGTTGATAACTTCGTTGTAAGGCTCAGAAATGCTGGAGCGCAACAGATCTGTATTCTGACCGATCTGGAAGATGCCGCATCTACTGCTGATGTGCAGGCCCGAATTGCCCATCAAGATGTCGACATCTCGTTTATCGCGGTCAAAGCTGTTGAAGCTTGGTTTCTTGCCGATTCAGAGGCAATGAAAAAATGGCTTAAGGTAGACGCATTTAATGAAGCGTTACCTGAAGCGACAACGGAAATGCCATGGGATCGTTTAAAAGAAATTTCACGTGAGCTAGGAAAGCAGGGGCCGGGGAGTTCTAAAACCGCATTTGCCAAGAGAATGGTAACGCATCACGGTTTTGATATTCAGGGTTCGGCCAGACACCCAGCCTGCCCTAGCGCCCATGAATTGGTCGACTGGTTTGAGAATCAATAATGCAATTTAAAGAACTGGAATCCGGACTTCGTCAGAAGTTTACCGACAACCGCATCGTCTTCTGGCATGACCCGGAACAACGCTTCACTGATTCACTCAATGAGCTGGATCTCGACAATGTCACGTTGCTGGATATGCGTGGTGTTTCTGTGCTCGCAACAAAAAAACGACTCGAAATCGACGAGCCTGAGCAAAAATTTTTACTCTATTTCACCAGTGAGGTTCCCGCTCGCGAGCAGGACTGGTTGCTGGATATTCGCCTCTATAGCACCGAATTCCACGCTGATTATGCGGCGATCACTCTGAATTCGCTGGGTATCCCGCAGCTTGGTTTACGCGAACATATTCAGATCCGCAAAGCCTTCTTTACCGTTAAGCGAACTCAGATCCTGAAGGGATGGGTTACCGAGCGCGAAACGGAAAACTCTCTCGATAAGAAAATGCTGGCAGTGGTGGTAGGGGCCAGTACCTTTGAAACCAAAGAGATTCTGTTTGCTTTGGTTCAGCAATTTGTCGCGGCACGGCAGCAAGATGATAGCGCGCTGGAGAACACCTTCGCCGTACTGAAGAAACTTGGCCTGGATGAGGTGCTCTGGGAAATTCTTCGCCTAGAGCTCGGGTACCAGTCTGAATCCCCGTCACTGGCAAACCTGCTTCTGAAACTGTTCTGTACCGATCTCTGGGCGCAGGGTGATGAAGCGCATCGTGACTGGTTGAGTAAAAATGTGCTGGTTACCGCTGCTGGACGGGCGTCTTCACTTGCCTTTATGGGGGCGTGGCGCAACGATCGTCGCTATAAAGCAGAATACGATTATTGTGCAGAGGATTTGCAACAAACACTGCAGCCAAAAGAGCATTACAACTTCAGCTCACCGTACGCCCTGGCAAAATGTGAAACCTTCGAGGCCATTGAACAACTTATTATCCGTGGTCTGGTGACCCAGTTGCAGGAAGAGAGCACCACTCTTGATAGAGATGCGTTTAAAGCGTTGGTTTCAGAGCGCAGTGCGAAATACTGGAGCCAGACACGTCCAGAGTATCTCTCTATCTGGAATGCCATTCGACAGGCGGAACGCTTACTGAATTTGCGTAACCGTTATACCGATGGGTTTAATTTCCCCGATACGGGCGCGTTCTGGAAAGCCTACTGCGATGAAATCTATCGCTTCGATCAGACCTATCGTTTGTTCAATGAATATGCCGCGCCGGTGCACAGCAAAGGGGCGATGATCCTGCATGAACTGGATAAATTTATAGAAGAGTTATACAGCAATTGGTATCTGGCTGAGCTAAGTCGCGGCTGGAACAAACTGCTTGAAGCGGAAAAACGTATGCAGGCATGGCAATTTAGTGGCATACCCCTGCAGCGCAATTTCTACAAAGAGAATGTTAAACGTCAGTTTGACACCTCTCAGGTGAAACGCATTTTTGTCGTGATCTCGGATGCACTGCGCTATGAAGTGGCCGAAGAGCTGGGCAGGCATATTAACCATGAGAAACACTTCAGCGCAGAGCTACGCTCCCAGACCGGAGTGCTCCCAAGCTATACTCAACTGGGCATGGCCGCACTGTTGCCTCATGAGTCGTTGAGCTACCTTCCTGATAATTCTGGCGTAGTTTACGCCGATGGGATGTCCACTTCCGGGTTTGAAAAACGAGCCGCTATTCTGGCGAAGGTGAATGGTGTGGCGCTGAAAGCAAAGGACTTGCAGAACGCTAATAACCAGGAAGTGAACGAGCAAATCCGCAACGCTTCCGTAGTTTATATCTGGCACGACACTATCGATGCCATGGGTGATAAGGCTGCTACGGAAGATAAAACGTTTGAGGCCTGCCGAAGTGCAATCACTGAGCTTAAAGATCTGGTTTCACGCCTGCGTAGCCGATTTAATGCCAGCCGAATTTTTGTTACCGCCGATCACGGGTTCCTGTTCCAACAACAAGCGCTGGTGGAGCAGGATAAAACGAAGCTTGAAAGTAAAGCCAAAGACACGATTGAAGCGAATAAGCGTTTTATTGTAGGTCATCAACTGCCTGAAAGTGAATTTTGCTGGCACGGTAAACTGGCAGATACTGCAGGCTCAAGCGATGAGAGTGAATTCCTGTTACCCAAAGGGGTACAGCGTTTCCACTTCGTAGGTGGTGCTCGTTTCGTTCATGGCGGAGCCATGCTGCAGGAGGTGTGTGTTCCTGTGTTAAAGATTCGTGCGCTTGAGAAGAAAGCTGCTGAGAAGCAACCCCAGCGGCAGCCCGTGTCCGTCGTTGCGCGGGATCAGGTGATCAAACTGGTTAACAGCATTGATAAAGTTGGTTTTATTCAGACTTCGGCAGTGAATGATTTAAATGAGCCGCGCACGCTGAATATCTTTATCGTCGATGAAAACAACCAGGTCGTCTCCGGCACGGAAACAGTATGCTTCGACAGTGATAACGAAGATATGGGTAAACGCACCCGCGATGTAACCATGAAACTCATGGGGACGGCATTCAATCGTAAAAACAAATATGTTCTGATCCTGGAGAATGTGGACAGCGCAACAGAGTATGGTCGCTACCCGATCACGATCGACCTGGCATTTCAGGATGACTTCTTTTAAGTGAGGCGTTATGCAACAGCAGGATAACTCAGCCAATAACATGGAAACGGCCTCTGTGTTGGCTCAGGACCTGGATTCATTGTTGAATCAGCACTTTCGCGGTCGCGTGGTGCGTAAGGATCTGACTAAGCAACTTAAAGAAGGGGCTAATGTTCCGGTTTACGTACTGGAATATCTACTCGGTATATACTGTGCCTCCGATGACGATGAGGTTGTCGAGCAGGGGCTACAGTCGGTTAAGCGTATTCTTTCTGAGAACTATGTTCGCCCAGATGAAGCTGAGAAGGTGAAGTCGTATATCCGTGAACGCGGATCGTACAAAATAATCGATAAGGTGACTGTTTCTTTAAAAGAAAAGAAAAATGTCTATGAAGCACAGTTATCTAACCTCGGCATCAAGGATGCCCTGGTACCGTCGCAGATGGTGAAAGACAACGAGAAACTGCTGACGGGTGGCATCTGGTGCATGATCACCGTGAACTACTTTTACGAGGAAGGGCAAAAAACGTCACCTTTTTCACTGTTCACCTTGAAGCCTATCCAGATGCCAAACATGGATATGGATGAGGTGTTTGAAGCTCGCAAGCAGTTTGATCGCGACCAGTGGATTGACGTGCTGTTACGTTCTATTGGGATGGAGCCCGCGAATATCGAACAACGCACCAAGTGGCATCTGATTACTCGCATGATCCCCTTCGTGGAAAACAATTATAACGTCTGTGAGCTTGGCCCTCGTGGGACCGGTAAGAGTCACGTTTATAAAGAGTGCTCACCAAATTCGCTGTTAGTTTCTGGTGGACAAACGACAGTGGCTAATTTGTTTTACAACATGTCCAGCCGCCAGATTGGTCTGGTGGGAATGTGGGACGTCGTCGCGTTCGATGAAGTGGCAGGGATCACCTTCAAAGACAAAGATGGCGTGCAGATCATGAAGGACTACATGGCATCAGGCTCATTCTCTCGTGGTCGGGACTCCATTGAAGGCAAAGCCTCCATGGTGTTTGTTGGCAACATCAATCAGAGCGTAGATACACTGGTCAAAACCAGCCATCTGCTTGCACCGTTCCCGGATGCGATGATTGATACTGCATTTTTTGACCGCTTCCATGCCTATATTCCTGGTTGGGAAATTCCTAAGATGCGCCCGGAATTTTTCACCAATCGCTATGGTTTGATTACGGATTATCTCGCTGAATATATGCGCGAGATGCGTAAACGTAGCTTCTCCGATGCAATTGATAAATTCTTCAAGCTGGGAAATAACCTCAATCAGCGTGACGTGATTGCCGTACGTCGCACGGTATCCGGTTTGTTGAAGCTAATGCACCCAGACGGCGCTTACGACAAAGAAGATGTACGGGTTTGCCTGACCTATGCATTGGAGGTCCGCCGTCGAGTTAAAGAGCAGCTTAAGAAACTCGGTGGCCTGGAGTTCTTTGATGTGAACTTCAGTTATATCGATAACGAGAGTCTTGAAGAGTTCTTCGTGAGCGTACCGGAGCAGGGCGGCAGTGAATTGATTCCCGCCGGTATGCCGAAACCTGGCGTAGTGCATCTGGTCACGCAGGCGGATTCAGGCATGACGGGCCTCTATCGTTTTGAAACACAGATGACTGCAGGCAACGGCAAACATGCGGTGTCAGGTTTGGGGTCGAACACAGCAGCGAAAGAAGCGATCCGCGTGGGGTTTGACTACTTCAAAGGTAACCTGAGCCGTATCAGCGCTGCGGCTAAATTCTCTGAACATGAATACCATCTTCATGTGGTGGAGCTGCACAGCACCGGTCCGAGTACAACCACCAGTCTGGCCGCGTTAATCGCGTTCTGTTCGGTATTGCTGGCAAAACCGGTTCAGGAACAAATGGTCGTATTGGGAGGCATGACATTGGGCGGTGTGACGAACCCCGTTCAGGATTTAGCAGCCTGCCTGCAGGTAGCATTCGATAGCGGTGCTAAAAAGGTATTGCTCCCTATGGCCTCAGCTATGGATATTCCGACCGTGCCGACTGAATTGTTCACAAAGTTTCAGGTTAGCTTTTATGCCGATCCGGTGGATGCTGTATATAAGGCACTGGGTGTCAACTAAATATATCGAGGAGTGAGTCACACTCCTCAGTTAAATAATCCGTAAGTCTTTTCTTGTTTATTTTTTTAAACTATATTCTTTAATCCTGTTTTTCATCTGGAATGATGTACGGTTAAAAAATAATGAAACTAATTGCAAATGGATTGAACAAACAGTTTTTTAGTTCTTTTTTACCTCCTCCGGATTGCGAAATTGACGGTGTCGTTGCAGCCATAGCCTATGGTGATGATAAAACTGCTCTACTTGACCATTGTCTAAAAAATCATCATCGCCTTGATATCTGGATGCGATATGATCACACCGTCCCTGTATCCCCCTCACTCTTGGCGAAATTTCTTGCTAATACAAAAAATAATATCTTCTGCAAACTTGTTCCGGATCGTCTTCACAGTAAAGTCATCTGGTGGAAGGGTTATGGCGCATATATTGGATCGGCTAACTTAACCGATCGTGCATGGCATACAAACATAGAAGCAGGTATCTTCTTCACTGAGAGTGATTTATATAGTTCTAATCTAATTGAGCAACTTGAGGAATTCTTCGATAGCTTAGTGTCTCTTGACTGTTGTGTTGATCTTAGTGACGATATCATTAATGAACAAAGACTATTTTTAAAATCAAAACTCGAGTTAGAGAAAAAAGAGCAAGAGCTTATCAAAAAGAGAAAAATTCCTGAATGGGGCGGCGTAAACTTTATTGATAACAAAAAAAACAAAGATAAAAGAAAAGAGAATTTTCATAAAGAATGGGAAAGCACACTTTCAATCATTCATAATATCTCAAGCCAGATAAATGATTACAGGCCTATATGGGTATCAGAAGATACACCGATATTCTGGCAAACCGATCAGTTTTTACATGCTTATTATTATAAGCAAGTTCATCAGCAAGATAATACTTATCCTTTTGAGGATTTTAATCGTACTAACAGTAAAAACCCACAAGCAGCATTGATGAGTATGCTCTCCTGGTGGAAAAGCCTTTCAGCCCCGCCGTCTAATGAGGATATTCATCTTGGGATTTACGCTCCCTATATTCGCGAAAACTTGTCAAAAAATAATATTGGCTCATTGACTGAGGATAAGATCCATCAAATATTCTCTTATACACATGCAACAATGGACCATGTGATAAAAATGAGTGCTGAAACATTTGGCCAACCTGCCACAAAGTCCTTAAACAAGGAAGAACGTGCCGTTTTATTTACAAAATGGATCATGGGCCAAACAAATCAAAAAGGCATGACTATTGCTGAATTACTCAATTATGTGCTCTACGGTGGAACGCCTTCTTTTATGTGGGAAAGGATCTATCAGGCAGGGAAAGATGAGCAATATAAATTCCAGCATTACGGTATTAACTCCATTGCTGAAGTTGTTGGCTGGGCCAGACCTGATGATACGCCTCCCAGAAATGGCAGAACCAATAAAGCATTGCGGGCATTGGGCTATCCAGTTCAAGTGAATATTTGAACATATCTCTCCCAACTCCAGTAAATATCATTATCACTCAATGAAGCAGTCCAAAGGCGTGCTCAGTTTACTAGAACACGCCTACCGGTGACAGATAGTACAGCATAGAGTTAATTTACATATCAATACTCTATCCAATCGGCCAAGATCACTCTGTATATTACTTTGAACCCAGAATGATTTTTCCCATTAAAGCATGCTTTGATTCAGGCACTTCGCGGCGTTTATGTGACTTTATGGAAGAAATGTACTCCCATACTGCAAGTTTCTCTGAAACTAATTTGCCACATAAGTCTCTTTTCTTACATGGAGCCATGGAGTTTTGCAAAATCAAACGGACTTACTCCCTTCTCTCGGTTAGCATCTAAAAAATCAGCCCATCACTGCAGCATCAACCTGCGCTCCCCCAGATGCTCCGCCTTGTGGATGTAAGCTGCTCGTACAGAGCTACGCTCCTGGTGACTCATCTGCCGTTCTACCGCATCCCTTGACCACAATCCCGATTCGATCAATGAACTACATGCCATAGTCCTGAAACCATGCCCGCAAACCTCAACCTTCGTATCGTAGCCCATCACACGCAAAGCCTTGTTAACCGTGTTCTCACTCATCGGCTTACGCGGATCGTGATCGCCGACGAAGATCAGCTCTCGGTTCCCATTCATGCTTTTGATCTTTTCCAAAATAGCCAGAGCCTGCCGCGACAAAGGAACAAGATGGGGAGTCCGCATCTTTGAACCACGCTGAGAATGTTTAACGCCTTCCAGCGGTTCACGCTCACCTGGGATTGTCCACATGGCAGTATCAAAATCTACTTCTGACCAGCGGGCAAAACGCAGCTCGCTTGAACGGATAAAAACCAACAAAGTGAGTTCAACAGCCAATCGGGTTAACGGCCTGCCGGAGTAATGATCAATACGATGAAGTAACTCAGGAATGCGGTTGAGATCTAGCGCAGCGCGATGCTTTCGTTTAGCTGTTGCGATCGCACCAGCGATCTCTTGTGCAGGATTGTAATCAATTAAGCCGTTCTGTACCGCAAAGCGCATTATTGCCGTTGTTCGCTGTTGAAGACGCGCAGCCACTTCAAGGCGTCCTGACTTTTCCACCGCTTTAATTGGGACCAGTAAGTCACGAGTACCAATATCTTTGATATTTCGCTTCCCAACTGAAGCAAATAAATTGTCTTCGAGACTTTTCAATACACGAGCACTATGCGATGCCGACCACTTCTGATTGCTGGCGTGCCAGTCTCTGGCTACCACTTCAAACGTTATCGCCTCTTGCTCCTGCTCTACCTTAACGGCTTTCTTGTTCTCACTGGGATCTACACCATTAGCTAACAGCTTACGGGCTTCATCCCGACGAGCCCTGGCATCCGCCAGCGAAACTTCAGGGTATTTCCCCAACGCCAGCATCTTTTCTTTGCCGCCAAAGCGATAACGCAGCCGCCAGTATTTGGAGCCGTTAGGGTGAACCAGCAAAACCATGCCATCACCATCGGTAAGCTTATAGGCTTTTTCTTCAGGCTTGGCCGTACGAACCTTCACATCACTCAGAGCCATAATGAGTATCCTTTCAAGGGTTCTGTGTGGGTACAAACATTATCGAACCGGGATATACCCGCAGTTGTACCCGCATCAGTAAGTTGATGTAGATTGAATCAGGTTGACTTAGGTTGAGTGAAAAAGCGAGGAAGGCCTTGCGGATACTGGATTTCAGGCACAAAAAAAGACGTCCTTTGACGTCTATTGATGTTCCGATGGTGCCGAAGGCCGGACTCGAACCGGCACGTATTTCTACGGTTGATTTTGAATCAACTGCGTCTACCGATTTCGCCACTTCGGCACTGAAGGGGATGCGGAAACGTTGTGGATTATACCTGTCGCGCGCCGCCATGCAAGCGACGACGCGCTAAACCCGCGCTAAGTGCCCAAAAAACCAGCGCCCATCGTCACTCCAGCTCGGAAACCGCCAGCCGAATCACGCCGGCGGCATGGCTTTCAGGCAGTTGCAGCACTTTGGCCCACATCTCCTGCACCATATCGCACGACAACTTCTCTTTGCCCATCGCCTTGTCCGGCATCTGCAGCAGCTGAATATCCTCGCCGTACTTTGCGGCCAGCTCTTTCATGATCGGGCGCACGTCGGCGACGGCGGTATCGCGCTCCTGCGCCGTCACGGTGTGGCGGTTTTTGCCGTAGGCGGCGCGCATCATGTCGGCGTCGGCCTGCATGCGGCGCTGCATCATCGGCTTATCCAGCACCCGCATCGGGTTGATGCCGCCCTTTACGTCCGGGTAGAGAAAACGGAAACAGGCGTCGTCGCTCACCTTCTGAATGGCGGCAGTTTGTTCCATATTCGCCTTCATGTAATCCACCACGTTCGCGTCCGGCGCGGTCTGCAGGCGCGACATCTGCAGGTGCAGGATCTGCGGTTGAATCACATCGATGATCTGTTGCTCGGAATCACCCTCTTTTTGCATCGCGAGGATCTGTTCACGGATGCGCTGCTGGAATGCGGGTTCTTGCTCCTTCAGCACCTGCCAGGCAGGCATACTGTTGAGCGTGGTGTCGAGTTGCTGTTCGGGGTTTTGTTGCAGGCGTTGTTTATCGTAATAGACCCAGCACGCCACGGCAGCGGCCAGTACGGCAACAATCACAATCGGTTTCCAGGCTCTCTTCATCGTCTCGCATCCTTTTGATCTGTCGGATTACACCGGCACGCCGCTATGAAAACGAAACTCACTGTCCGGTGTCGAGATAAGTGTGGCTTCAATTTCACCAAAAAGCTGTACGCGTGAAGAGATATCGTTGTCGCTCACCTGTTGGGCAAGTGTCAGATAGTCCTGGTAATGGCGTGCTTCCGAGCGCAGCAGCGACAGATAGAACTTCTGCAGGTCGTCGTCGAGGAATGGCGCCAGCGCGGCGAAACGCTCGCAGGAGCGCGCTTCGATGTACGCTCCGCAAATCAGCTTGTCGATCAGCGTCAGCGGTTCGTGAGTGCGCACTTCCTTCAGCATCCCTTTGGCGTAGCGGCTGGCGGTGATTTTGACGTACGGAATATTGCGCGCTAGCATCGCCTCACGCACCTGCCAGAAGTGGTGCAGCTCTTCTTTTATCAGCAGCACCATACTGTCGATCAGCGCCTGACCCCACGGGTCGTCGGTTTTGGGCATCACGCTTTTACCAATCTGCTTGTGCAGGGCGATAAAATCCGGTTCCGGCCCTTCACGGAAGGTGAAGGCTTCATAGGGTTTGAGCCACTCGAGCAGCGCGTCGGCCCCACTTTTGTCGGCGACATATTTACGCACCAGCAGAAGCGCCGTCTGGGCGGCTTTGAGTTCACACACCATGTGGTCGGTGAGCAGGAGCGGCAGGTTTGCCGGGTCGCGGGCTTTATCAATCCATGCTTGCGAGGTCGGGCAGTGGAGGAAGTTAAGAACGGGGGTGAGTATCTGCGGGTAGTCCATGATGAAACCTTACAAAGCGGCAACAGCTGCGGCAGCCGAAGCTGCCGCAATACACTTTATCCTTCACGCTGCCTCTTCGTTGGCTGCCCTCGTTCCCCCAGGTCACTTACCTGTGTAAGCTCGCTGGGACTCACTCGGTTGCCGCCTCGACGCAGCGTGAATGATGTTGTGTATTTTATTAATTAGTGGCGCACGCCGTCGTCATCTTCGTCGACGAAATCTTCATCGTCTTCGTCATCGCCGTCTTCGCCGTTTGGATCTTCGTAGTAGGTTCCCCAGCCGTCGTATTCCACTTCAAACTTCTCGGCCAGATCCATCAACTGCTCAACCTGCGCATCGATCAGCTCTGCTTTCAGCGCCCCTTCGCTCAGGATGTCGCAGCAGATGACGGTTTCGCCCTCTTCCACTTCCAGCTCTTCCGGCTCGGTCACTTCGTAACCCATTTTGAACGCTTCTACCGCCAGTTTCTCCAGCGATTCAAAGTCATCTGCAGAGAAATGGTGCTCGATGGTGTACAGCGCGTCCGGATCGCTGCCGTCTTCCAGCAGCTCTTCAATGATCAGGCGCGTCTCTTCGCGTTGCTCTTCCAGCAGTTCTGGGTTTGCCATGGCTCGTTCCTCTTTAAGTTCGGCAGATACTTCTATTTTCACACACGGACGTGTTTGCCTCCACCTAATGTAAGAAAGAATTGTGAAACAGGGTTGCAAATGAATATTCATACATATAAAGTGAATTTTAATTCAATAAGTGGCCTTTGCCATGTGAGGATAACATGTCTGAACTGTATAAAAAGCACTTCCTGAAATTGCTCGATTTTACGCCTGCACAGCTCAACTCTTTGCTGACGCTCGCGGCAAAGCTTAAAGCGGATAAAAAAAATAACACTGAAGTTCAGTCGCTTACTGGCAAAAATATCGCGCTCATCTTCGAAAAAGACTCAACCCGTACACGATGCTCTTTCGAAGTTGCCGCATTTGACCAGGGCGCGCGCGTCACTTATCTCGGCCCGAGCGGCAGCCAGATTGGGCATAAAGAGTCAATTAAGGATACGGCCCGCGTACTCGGGCGGATGTACGACGGAATTCAGTATCGCGGCCACGGCCAGGAGGTGGTCGAAACCCTGGCGGAATATGCCGGTGTACCCGTGTGGAATGGGCTGACCAACGAGTTCCATCCTACCCAGCTGCTGGCGGATTTGCTGACCATGCAGGAGCACCTGCCGGGCAAAGCGTTTAACCAGATGACGCTGGTGTATGCGGGTGATGCGCGCAACAACATGGGCAATTCGATGCTGGAAGCGGCGGCGCTGGTCGGGCTGGATCTGCGTCTGGTCGCGCCTAAAGCCTGCTGGCCGGAGGAGAGCCTGGTGGCGGAGTGCAGCGCGCTGGCGGTGCAGAATGGCGGCAAAATCACCCTGACCGAAGATGTGATCGCCGGGGTGAAAGGCGCGGACTTCATCTATACCGACGTTTGGGTGTCGATGGGCGAGCCAAAAGAGAAGTGGGCGGAGCGTATCGCACTGCTGCGTAACTATCAGGTGAATTGCGAAATGATGGCCCTGACGGGCAATCCGAACGTCAAGTTCCTGCACTGTCTGCCGGCGTTCCATGACGATCAAACGACCCTCGGCAAGCAGATGGCTAAAGAGTTCGATCTGCACGGCGGAATGGAAGTGACCGATAAAGTGTTTGAGTCGGCGGCGAGCATCGTCTTTGACCAGGCGGAAAACCGGATGCATACCATTAAAGCCGTCATAGTGGCGACACTTGCGGAGTAAGCCTTCACTCTCGCTTTCTCCACACGGCAGAAAGAATCATCAGTAAAAACGGCGACCTGGGGTTGCCGTTTTGCTTTTACCGCCATTCGATTGATTTTTCAGCGAAAAAAAGGTACTTTTTCACCTGAACTCCAGCGTGGACGGTCCTTAATTATGCCTATTATTCAGTCTGTTGAACGTGCCTTGCAGATCCTCGACCTGTTTAATGAACAGGCGACGGAGCTGAAAATCACTGACATCAGTAAACAGATGGGTTTGAGCAAAAGCACGCTTCACTCGCTGCTCAAAACGCTCCAGCTGCACGGCTATATCGATCAGAATCCAGAAAATGGCAAATATCGCCTCGGCATGAAACTGGTAGAGCGCGGCCATTTTGTGGTGAGTTCGATGGATATTCGCCAGAAGGCGAAGGGCTGGCTGACGGATCTGTCGCAGCGCACCGGACAGACCACCCATCTGGGCATTCTCGACGGGCGCGAAGGCGTCTATATCGAGAAGATCGAAGGTAAGCTGGCAGCCATTGCCTATTCACGCATTGGCCGTCGTCTTCCTGTCCATGCGACTGCCATCGGGAAAGTGTTGATCGCCTGGCTCAACGATACCGACCTCAACGCCCTGCTCGACGGCTATCAGTACACCTCTTTCACCCCGGCGACGATAACCTCGCGCGAGGCGCTGCTGGCAGCGCTGGCGCAAACCCGCGCCCAGGGTTACGCCCTCGATAGCGAAGAGAACGAACAGGGTGTGCGCTGCGTCTCGGTGCCGGTGTGGAATCATGAATCCCGCGTGATTGCGGCGCTGAGCCTTTCGACCTTAACATCGCGGGTCGATGATGACGCGTTCGCCCGCTTCCGGGGAATGCTGGAAGAGGCCGGGCTGCAGCTTTCAAAAGCGCTGGGCTACCCGGCCTGAAGCGTCACGCGGTGGCAGGCGTATAGCTGAAGTAATCAAAATCGGCAAAACAGCCATCGCCGCTGATGTCTTCACAGTGCAGTCCGACAAACGCCCCCGTAAAGAACCCACGGCCGCCGATGTAATCATCCGACAGTTTCCACGCGTCATAGGTGACGGGCACAGTCTGCCACTGCTCGCCGTCAAACGAATAGCTGTAGCGATAAACTAAATGCTCGACGTCAACACGCAGCCACACGCCCAGCGCGTCGTCCGGCACGGGGATCGGCTGCTCGTGCAGCGGCCACAACGGCACGTTCTGATCGAGCTGAATCACCTTGAGCGTCCTGCCCTTCCCTTCCTCGTAGTCGACAAAGCAGTAGCTCCAGTTTTTGCTGTTGTAGTAGCAGGTTAACCCGGCACTTTGCTGGAAATGGCGCGGGGCAAACTCCATGCGCGTCTCGGCGCGAAACGCGAAATGCTGCCAGCGCCGCGCCACGGTGGACTGGGTGAAGGTCGAGTTGAGGGAGTCGTTGCCATACAGCCGCAGGAATCCCCGACGTGCCGTCAGCGATCCGAGAGAATCGTCGAACGGAATGCGCAGGGTTTGCAGCTCCGGGTTAAGCGTTGATGTATCAAAATCATCACGCCAGTTCGCCGTCGACATGCTTTGACTCTCCACCATCTGCGGACCCGGTACGTGGACCTGCGCGTGTTTCCCGCCCTCGACATAGGGCCAGCCGTCACGCCAGGTGATGCGTGCGATCCCGGTTTCACGCCCTAACGAACAGTACCCGCGTCCGCCAGTGGCCAGCAGCGGCACGCCCGGTAAACGCTGCGGTCGGCTGGTCAGATACGCCATATACCACTCGCCGGTGTGCGTCTCCAGCAGCGATCCGTGCCCGCTCTTTTGCAGCGGATTTTCCGGCAGATGCCAGCTGGTCATCATCGTCACCTCGGGGTGCAGCTCGTAAGGGCCATCGATGTTTTTGGATCGCAACACGACCACGGCATGTTCGTAGCTGGTGCCCCCCTCCGCAACCATCAGATAGTACCAGCCCTCCTTGCGATAGAGATGCGCCCCTTCCGTGTAGCACAGCGGCGTGCCGGTAAACAGCGTTTTGCGCTCCGGCGAAAGCCGCTGCGTCTGCGGGAAATACTCCTGCATCACGATGGTGTTATGCGGATTGCTGTGGTGGCGAGGCCCCCACGGTCGGTAAATGTAATATTTACGGCCATCGTCATCGTGGAATAGCGACGGATCAAAGCCACCGTTGCCCATCGGAATCGGCTCGCTCCACGGCCCTTCGATGGACGGCGCGGTGACGAGGAAATTTTTGCCATTCTTCCACGGTGAATCGACGATTTTCACGTCCGTGTACAGCAGCCAGAACTGCCCGTCGGCATAGCTCAGACACGGCGCCCAGATGCCGCCAGAATCAGGATTGCCTTTCATATCCAGCATCGACACACGATTCAGCGGCGTGCTCACCAGCGACCAGTTTTTCAAATCGCGCGAGTGATAAATCCGCACGCCGGGGAACCACTCAAAGGTCGAGGTGGCAATGTAATAATCCTCACCCTGCCGGCACAGGGACGGGTCCGGGTTGAATCCGCTCAGAATCGGGTTAGTGATAGTGTACATAGCGTCTCCTTCTTAATGGGATGCCGCCGTCGCCGCAGCGGGAAGATCCTCGCCCTGCGCCGCACGGTGTTTAAGCAGTTGCTGGCTGATGGCCTCGACGCGGTCATCGCTGAGTTTGTAGAGCGAGAGCATGATGAACATGCCGACGTAGAGCACCACCGGAACCACGCAGAACAGGATTTTGATGGTGGTCAGCACTTCGATGGGCTGCACGCTGCTGCTGGCGGAGTAATTGACATAGGCGAGGATCCAGCCGACCACCGCGCCGCCAATCGCCAGGCCGATTTTCAGGCTGAACAGATAGGTAGAGAACACCAGCCCGTCCAGACGGCGGCCGCTGCGACTCTCTTCATAATCGACAACGTCGGAGGCCATCAGCCATTGCAGCGGCGTGGTGGTGTTAAAGACAAACAGGAACAGGATATTGAGGGCGAAAATCAGGCCGATATACGCCACCGGCGTGATGAAAATCAGCAGGCTGATCAGGGAGTACGCCACGATAATCCACTTGAAGGATTTCACGCGGTCGAAGCGACCTAACAGCCGGGATGAACAGAGCGAGCCAAACATGGTGGCGATGCTGCCGTAGAGTAAGAACTGCGTGGCCATCTCCGGATGGTCCATCACGTATTTCACGAAATAGAGCGTGGCCCCACCGCGCACCACGTTTGAGCAGGTCGCCATCATTTTGAACGCGCACATAATCCGCCACTGGCTGTTGCCCCACAGCAGCTTCAAATCTTTTGATACCGACGAACCCGGCTGCACCTCAAAGGTATAACGCTCTTTGGTGGTAAAGAAGCAGACATACAGCAGCACCACACCGCTCAGACCGAGCACGCACATCGCGCCAAAGTAGCCCAACTGTTCGTTGCCTTTACCGATGATCCCCACCAGCGGCAGCGCAATCCCACTGATCGCCAGCGATCCCGCGGCGGCGAGGAAAAAACGCCACGACTGGAGCGCATGACGCTCTTTCGGATCGGCGGTGATCACCCCGGGCATGGCGCAATAAGGGACGTTCACGAAGGTGTAGACCAGCGTCAGCAGAATGTAGGTCACGCAGGCGTAGATGATTTTACCGTTGGCGGAAAAGTCCGGCGTGTAGAAGGTCAGCATGCAGACGACGCCAAACGGGATCGCGCCCCAGAGCAGGAACGGGCGGAACTGGCCGTGACGCGTGCGGGTGCGATCCACCAGCAGCCCCATCAGCGGATCGGTGACGGCGTCGAGTATGCGCGACACTAAAAACAGCGTCCCCATAATGCCCGCCGATAAACCAAACACATCCGTATAAAAATAGGCCAGCAAAAACATGGTGGCCTGCCAGACAAAGCCACAGGCGGTATCACCCAGCCCGTAGCCAATTTTATCTTTCATGGTTAATTGCATGATTACCCCCAACGCAGAAAGTGAAAAAGTGCAAACGTCAGGGACCTGTTCCAGGCAAAAGCAATACCTGGTGCATCGTCAGGAATACACCCTTTTTTCGTGTGCTGTTCGGACTATTTCGTGTTAATTGAGTGTAAGTAAATGATCGATTAACCAGCAATGGTCATATCTTATTTATGAATTATGATATTTTGCTTTTGTGATAATCGTCGTTATATACCCACAAATTAAAAAATAGTTTTAGCTTTTATTTTTAATGCGTTACGAAAACAGAAATTTATTAAATATCGCTATATTACAGGCGCAATAAAACCGCCCGTAAATTATCATCACAGGCAGTTAAATTTATTTTATGCTTTATATTCCAAGTGCTTTTTTACCGGCGTTAATCACCTCGATAATTTTATCGGTATCATAAATACAGCCTTTCCAGGTTCCGCCGCTCACCGACTGCAACGCCGCCCAGAGCCGTGTATCGTCCGGCAAGAAATCGTGGGCATGTAACTCCGGGTGCGGCGCCCGACGCGCCAGCTCTGCAGCGCCCTCTTCCGGCGTAAGCGGACGTTGCGCCGTGCCGATAAAATTCACCCGGCCAGTTAACGAAAGCCTGCCCACCTCGATCTCGATGATGTCGTTATCGCGCAGCTTGCCAATCGGCCCACCGGCCAGCGCTTCGGGTGCCACGTGGCCAAAACAGGCGCCGGTCGATACGCCGGAGAAACGGGCGTCGGTGATCAGGGATACGCTCTTGCCCCAGGAGACGTGTTTTAGCGCCGAGGTCAGCTGGTAAGTCTCTTCCATTCCGGTACCGGACGGGCCTCCGCCGATAACGACCATGATATCGCCGCGCACGATCTCCCCGCTTTTGATGGCTTTGATTGCCCTCTCTTCGGAGACAAATACCCGCGCCCGGCCAGTATGACGATACACACCGTCCTCACCCACCACCGACGGATCGATCGCCGTGGCTTTTATCACCGATCCTTCCGGCGCGATATTCCCCACCGGGAACGCCACGGTGGAGGTCAGCCCTCGGGCTTTGGCCCGTTCCGGCGGCAGGATCACATCATCAGGATCAACACCGTCCTGCTCGCGCAAACACTGACGGAAACGTTCGCGACGCTCGGAGGCCTGCCACCAGTCGAGGTTTTCCCCGACCGTCTGGCCCGTCACCGTCATGGCATCCAGATGCAGCAGGCCAAGATCGCGCAGATGGAGCATCACTTCCGGCACGCCGCCCGCGAGGAACGCTCGCACGGTCGGATGATAATCCGGCCCGTTCGGCAGCACGCTCACCAGGCGCGGCACGCTGCGGTTGATCCGCGTCCAGTGGTCGACATCCGGGATCGTGCAACCCGCCGCATGGGCGATCGCAGGAATATGCAGCAGCAGATTGGTCGATCCCCCAAACGCGGCGTGGATCACCATCGCGTTTTCAATGGCTTTGTCCGTCAGGATATCGCGCGTGGTGATCCCGCGATCGTCGAGCTGCGCCACAGCGCGGGCCGACTGGCGCGAAATTTCCAGCCACACATTCTGCCCGGATGGAGCCAGCGCTGAATGGGGTAATGCCAGCCCGAGCGCTTCGGCCACTACCTGTGATGTTCCGGCGGTGCCCAAAAACTGGCAGCCACCGCCCGGTGAAGCACAGGCGCGGCAGCCCAGTTCAGCGGCTTCCTGTAATGAGAGTTCATGGTTAGCGTAGCGCGCGCCGATGGTCTGCACCTTTCCGGCATCTTCGCCGAACGTTGGCGGCAACGTCGCGCCACCCGGCACCAGAATGGTCGGCAGATGGTGCATGGAGGCGAGTGCAATCATGGTCGCGGGCAGGCCTTTGTCACAGGTGGCGACGCCAATCACCGCCCTGCGCGTGGGAAGCGAACGAATAAGACGACGGAAAACGATGGCGGCGTCGTTGCGGTACGGCAGAGAATCGAACATCCCGTGCGTCCCTTGCGAGCGCCCGTCGCAGGGATCGCTGACAAAGGCCGCGAACGGAATTCCCCCGTTGCGGGTGATCTCTTTTGCCGCCGCCTGCATTTGCAGGCCGATTTCCCAGTGGCCAGTGTGATACCCAAGCGCCACCGGGCGGCCATCTCCCGCGCGAATCCCGCCCTGAGTGCCAATAATCAGCACCTCTTTACCCGTGAGTTTATTGGCGTCCCAGCCCATGCCCGCGTTCTGCGTCATACCAAACAGGTTGCCACTCGGCGACTCCATCAGCATTTGCGGCGTCAGCGGCAGCGCGCCCTGCGGTCCGGCCGCATGGGTGATAACGGAATAAAATGCATCATCCTGCGGGGTAAAAATCGTCTCTATCGCCATCTTATCCTTCCGGTTCAGCAGAGTTTCAGCTGTTGCAACAGCGATTTCAGCTGCGCCTTGCGTGACTCATCCAGCGGGCTGGCTGGCGGCAGCACATAGGTCGAAACCGGCCGCCCGCACAGAGAGATCGCCTCTTTGATCACATTCACAAACGGCGTATCGAGCTGATACATCTGCGGGATTTGCAGCATCGTCTGGTGATACTGCGCGGCCTGGGCCAGATCGCCGTCGCGGAACGCCTGCAGCAGTTTGACCGAGACCTGCGGCGCAAAGTTGCCGCTGGCAGAAATGGCCCCGTCGCCGCCCAGCAGCAGCGTATTGAACAGGTGATCGTCATACCCGCAGAGCACAGTGAAGTGCGGATACGCCCCTTTCACGGTCTGGATCATGCTGCGCAAATGGGTCACAGAGTCGATGGTGTCTTTGATGCCGACAATATTGGCGCACGTATCGGCCAGCGTTTTCACCAGCGCGGGCGTTAAGTCCTGGCCGGTCAGCGCCGGGAAGTTATAGAGGATCACCGGGAGCGTCACGCTGGCAGCCACCTGCTGGTAATAGCGGATCAGATTCTGCTCTGACACTTTCCAGTAATAAGGGTTAATCACCACAATGCCATCGGCACCCGCACGCTGGGCATGCTGGCTGAGTTCAATGGTTTCCCGGGCATTGGTTCCACCGGTGCCAATCAGCACCGGCACCCGGTGATTAACATGCTCAATCGCAAATTCGGCAATCGCTTTACGCTCGTCGGCGTTGAGCTGAGAAAACTCGCCCCCGCTGCCTAAAAAGAACAGTCCGTCGACGCCCGCATGAATCATGTCGTCGATGAGCGCGGCGGTGCCGGATTTATCGAGCTGGCCTTCGGCGGTGAAAAGGGTGGAGACAGGAGGAATAATCCCCGAGAACTGCACGGTCTGCTGCATGTGATCTCCCTGTTGATACAGTTTGTTCTACATTATAGAACAGCGTTCATTTATTTAACTCTCATACTAAGCCGCGACGCGCAAAGAGGTAAACCGGGAAAAATCAGTAAGGGGCGATTTTTTAGACTGGATCACGAAATGATGAAACGAGGGATAAAAGTTGTAGCCCGGTGAGCGAGGCGCCACCGGGCGAGGGAAATTAAGCCACCAGCATCTTCACAACGACCTTACGCACCTGCGCCGGGCTGCCCACCGCACACAGCGGTTTATGCACTTCGCCCGGGTAAAACACCACAAAATCCCCTTCGCTTAACACCACGGTTTTTTCCTGATCGCCTTCCGGCAGGAACGCGATGTCTTTATCCGCCAGCCAGTCGGTGTCCGGCGTGCCGTGGGGCAGCGTGCTGAACGTCATCCCTTCCTGGCCTTTCATGATGATTTGAATGTCCAGATAGCGGGCATGGTACTCCGCGCGGCGCTCGGCGAACGGCTGCGTCATGTCTTCTGAGACCAGATAAAACAGATTGTTACCGTCGATATCGTGCTTGCCGAGCGAGGTGGCGTCGGTGACGTGCGCTTTGACATGTTCGATAGCCTGGCGCAGCTCTTCCGGCAGCCAGGACTGGAGGTGATGAATGTTGCCAACGATCATGAGTAAACCCTCAATATAAAACAATGTTTCATTTTCAACTTTTATACGAGAATTCTCTCTGCCATACCACCCCTTTTTTCACCCTCTTTGCGCCAGCGCATGTTTATCGGGAAATGTGTTATGCGCCTGTTAAACCCTGCCAGGCAACTATGCACCGATTATGCATAACCACGGTCAGAGGCTTTGCGTAGATTCTTATAACCCACTGATTTCGCGGTGCTAAGTAAAAAACGCCTTGTCGGGTCACAGTTTATCAATCCGTTTATTTTCAATTAATCTGGATAGTTATTTATTAATTTACCTTAGGACAAAAATAGTTAACGCAGATAAGTGCATATTCATTCTTAGTGAAAATTTTTATCCTTTTAAATCATACTGTTAGTTATTTATGCCTGATTATTTCATTATACATAACAATAACAATCTCAAATAACCCCAGCCAATTATGCTTAATGATTCATTCCCGAATTTAACCTAATTAAGCATAATCTGACGCGAATCATGCAATAGAAAACAAAGCCGACAATATCCGATTTCACGTGAGCCACATCACAAAATACAATTCTTAACTGCCTACTATGGGCCTTGAAATCAATTGAGCTTAAAGGGCTATGAATTAATAACGATTCATAGCACAGCCCTTTTTATTCTGAAAAAACAGTTAAAGGAATAATTATGGAAAAGCATTACGTCGGTTCTGAAATTGGTCAATTGCGTAGCGTTATGCTGCATCGCCCGAATTTAAGTCTGAAACGCTTAACGCCGTCGAATTGTCAGGAGCTGTTGTTCGATGACGTTCTGTCCGTCGAGCGGGCGGGTGAAGAGCACGATATCTTCGCAAATACCTTACGCGAGCAGGGAGTGGAAGTCCTGCTGCTAACCGATTTACTCACCCAAACGCTTGATAACAAAGACGCAAAAGCCTGGCTGCTGGACACCCAAATCTCTGACTATCGCCTTGGCCCCACCTTCGCCAACGATGTGCGCGGCTGGCTGGCGGATATGTCCCATCGCGAACTGGCCCGCCGTCTGAGCGGGGGTTTGACCTACGGCGAAATCCCGGCCTCGATTAAAAATATGGTTGTCGATACCCATACGGCCAATGATTTTATTATGAAGCCGCTGCCCAACCATTTATTTACGCGCGACACCTCATGCTGGATTTATAACGGTGTTTCAATTAATCCGATGGCAAAACCGGCCCGTCAGCGTGAAACCAATAATCTGCGCGCAATATATCGCTGGCACCCGGCGTTTGCCGACGGTGATTTTATTAAATACTTTGGCGATGAGAATATTAATTACGATCACGCCACATTAGAGGGCGGCGACGTATTAGTGATTGGTCGCGGCGCCGTATTAATTGGCATGTCTGAACGCACCACTCCGCAGGGCGTCGAATTCCTGGCCCAAAGCCTGTTTAAACACCGCCAGGCAGAACGCGTAATTGCCGTCGAACTGCCGAAACACCGCTCCTGTATGCACCTCGACACGGTCATGACCCACATCGACGTCGACACCTTCTCCGTCTACCCGGAAGTGGTGCGCAAAGACGCCCAGTGCTGGACGCTCACCCCGGACGGTCGCGGCGGCCTGCTGCGCACCCAGGAAACAGACCTGCTCCACGCCCTCGAAAAAGCCCTCGGCGTTAACCAGATACGACTGATCACCACCGGCGGCGACGCTTTCGAAGCCGAACGCGAGCAGTGGAACGACGCCAACAACGTGCTGACCATTCGCCCCGGCGTGGTGATTGGCTACGAGCGCAATATCTGGACCAACGAGAAATACGACAAAGCCGGGATCACCGTGCTGCCTATTCCAGGCGACGAACTCGGACGCGGTCGCGGCGGTGCGCGCTGCATGAGCTGCCCGCTGGAACGCGACGGAATTTAAAGGAGCCATCATGGAAAGAAAACCCACTCTGGTCGTGGCGCTGGGCGGTAACGCGCTGCTCAAACGCGGCGAACCGCTGGAAGCGGACATTCAGCGCCAGAACATCGAGCTGGCGGCCCGCACTATCGCCGGACTCACCGCCCAGTGGCGCGTGGTGCTGGTCCACGGCAACGGGCCGCAGGTCGGGCTGCTGGCGCTGCAAAACAGCGCCTACGACAAGGTCACGCCCTATCCGCTCGACATTCTCGGGGCTGAAAGCCAGGGGATGATCGGCTACATGCTCCAGCAAGCGCTGAAAAACAACCTGCCGCAGCGCGAGGTGAGCGTCCTGCTGACGCAGGTCGAAGTCGATGGCAACGACCCGGCGTTTCGCAATCCGACCAAATACATCGGCCCGGTGTACAGCGAAGAGCAGGCCAACACCCTGCGGTCAGAAAAAGGCTGGGTATTTAAAGCCGACGGCAGCTATTTCCGCCGCGTGGTGCCGTCGCCACAGCCGAAACGCATTGTTGAGAGCGACGCCATTACCGCCCTGATAGCGCGCGATCATCTGGTGATTTGCAACGGCGGCGGCGGCGTCCCGGTGGTGGAGAACGCCAACGGCTACCGCGGTATTGAAGCGGTCATCGACAAAGATCTCTCCGCCGCCCTGCTGGCCCGCCAGATAGAGGCCGACGCGCTGTTGATCCTCACGGACGCCGACGCGGTGTACCTCGACTGGGGCAAACCGACCCAACGCCCGCTGGCGCAGGTCTCTCCGGAGGTGCTCAAAACCCTGCAGTTCGACGCCGGTTCGATGGGGCCGAAAGTTGCCGCCTGCCGTGAATTTGTCGAGGCCTGCAACGGTATCGCCGGTATCGGCGCGCTGGCCGACGGAGCCGCGATTCTGGCAGGCGACAAGGGGACGTTGATTCGCAATTGATTCCTATTTTTCCCTTCACCCTGCTCCGGGCATTTCCCCTCTCCCGTTAAGAGAGGGGCGGGTGAAGGGCACCAGACAGCTCAACATTTAACAAGGATCGCCACATGACCATTAACCTGAAAAACCGCAACTTCCTCAAACTGCTGGACTACACCCCGGCAGAAATCCAGTACCTGATCGATCTGGCCATCGACCTGAAAGCCGCAAAAAAAGCCGGGCGTGAAAAGCAGACCTTAGTCGGCAAAAACATCGCCCTGATCTTCGAAAAAACCTCCACCCGCACGCGCTGCGCCTTTGAAGTGGGCGCCTTTGACCAGGGCGCGCAGGTCACCTACCTCGGCCCAAGCGGATCGCAGATTGGCCACAAAGAGTCGATGAAAGACACCGCCCGCGTGCTGGGCCGCATGTATGACGGCATCGAGTATCGCGGCTACGGCCAGGCCATCGTAGAAGAGCTGGGCGAATACGCGGGCGTGCCGGTGTGGAACGGGCTGACCGATGAATTCCACCCGACGCAAATCCTCGCCGATCTGATGACCATGCTCGAACACGCGCCGGGCAAAACCCTGCCGGAGCTGAGCTTCGCCTATCTGGGCGACGCGCGGAACAACATGGGCAACTCCCTGATGGTCGGCGCAGCGAAGATGGGCATGGATATCCGTCTGGTGGCGCCGAAATCCTTCTGGCCGGAAGCCGGGCTGGTCGAGCAGTGCCGCGCCATCGCCAAAGAGACCGGCGCACGCATCACCCTGACTGACGACGTGAATGAGGGCGTTCACGGCACCAATTTTCTCTACACGGACGTGTGGGTGTCGATGGGCGAACCGAAAGAGGCCTGGGCAGAGCGTGTAAGCCTGATGAAACCGTATCAGATCAACGGCGACGTCATGAAAGCCACCGGCAATCCGAACGTGAAATTCATGCACTGCCTGCCCGCGTTCCACAACGAACACACCAAAGTGGGCCGTGAAATCGAAATGGCGTACGGCCTGAAAGGGCTGGAGGTGACGGAAGAGGTCTTCGAATCCCCGAACTCTATCGTCTTCGACGAAGCAGAGAACCGCATGCACACCATTAAAGCGGTCATGGTGGCGACACTCGGCGACTAATCACCGCCCGGCGCGGCCACAGGCTGCGCCGGGGCAAGGAGAACATCATGGGCAAGTTCAAATTTCCTTCCGCTTACACCATTCTCTTTTTCCTGATCGCCGTGGTCGCCGCCCTGAGCTGGATTGTTCCGGCCGGGCAGTACCAGATGGCAATGAATGCCGCCCTCGGCAAAGAAGTGCCCATTGCCGGAACCTACGCACACGTCGCCGCGCATCCGCAGGGGATCGTTGCGGTGCTGATGGCGCCGATCGCCGGGCTGTACGATCCTGAGTCCGGCCAGGCGGGGGCGATCGACGTCGCGCTGTTTATTCTGATCATCGGCGGTTTTCTCGGGATCGTCACCAAAACCGGGGCGATTGACGCCGGGATCGAACGCGTCACCACCCGGCTGCGTGGCCGCGAAGAGTGGATGATCCCGATCCTGATGGCGCTGTTCGCCGCCGGTGGGACCATTTACGGCATGGCGGAAGAGTCGCTGCCGTTCTACACGCTGTTAGTGCCGGTGATGCTGGCCGCCCGTTTCGACCCGGTGGTCGCCGCCTCCACGGTGCTGCTCGGCGCGGGGATCGGCACGCTCGGTTCAACCATTAACCCCTTCGCTACGGTCATCGCCGCCAACGCCGCGGGGATTCCGTTCACCAACGGGATCGCCCTGCGCGTCGCCCTGCTGGCGATCGGCTGGATCATCTGCGTGTGGTGGGTGATGCGTTACGCCCGCAAAGTGCGCCAGGACCCGTCCCTGTCGATTGTCGCCGACAAAGAGGCCGAGAACCGTGCGCATTTCCTCGGCGATAAAGGCCAGCAGTCGCTGGAATTTACCCCGGTGCGCAAAGTTATTCTGGTGATTTTCGCCCTCGCCTTCGCGGTGATGATCTACGGCGTGGCGGTGCTCGGCTGGTGGATGGCAGAGATCTCCGCAGTCTTCCTCGCCAGCGCCATTATCGTCGGCCTGATCGCCCGCATGAGCGAAGAAGAGCTGACATCAACATTTATCAACGGGGCGCGGGATTTGCTGGGCGTCGCGCTGATTATTGGTATTGCGCGCGGTATCGTAGTCATCATGGATAAGGGCATGATTACGCACACGATTTTGCACAGTGCCGAAGGCCTGGTGACCGGACTGTCGACGGTGGCGTTTATCAACGTGATGTACTGGCTGGAAGTGGTGCTGTCGTTTCTGGTGCCTTCTTCTTCGGGCCTTGCCGTTCTGACGATGCCGATCATGGCACCGCTTGCCGATTTCGCTAACGTCAACCGCGACCTGGTCGTGACGGCGTACCAGTCAGCCTCCGGGATTGTCAATCTGGTCACACCGACGTCCGCCGTGGTGATGGGGGGTCTTGCGATCGCGCGCGTACCCTACGTGCGTTATCTCAAGTGGGTTGCCCCGCTGCTGGGTATTTTGACGGTGGTGATCATGGTGGCGTTGAGCCTGGGTGCGCTTATCTGATTTGCCGGATGGCGCTGCGCTTATCCGGCCTGCGGTAATCTTTTTGTAGGCCCGGTAAGCGTTGCGCCACCGGGCATTTTTTGTTGGCAACAGAGATGGGAACCAGATGATGGAATATGGAGAATACTCCCCAAAAGAACAGCTTCAGCTCGCGGTATGCCAGAGCCTGATCAGCGAAAACAGCTACCTTTCTCAGGAAGAGATCCGCCGCGACCTGCAGGAACGGGGGTTTGACAGCATCAGCCAGTCGAGCGTCTCCCGGCTGCTGAAATTGCTTGGTATCATAAAAATTCGAAATGCCAAAGGACAAAAGATTTATTCGATGAATCCGCAGTTGCGCCCTGCGCCGGATGCCGCCCGTTCGATCTCCGAAATGGTGGTCAGCGTGGAGCACAATAGCGAATTTATCCTTATTCATACCGTCGCCGGATACGGGCGCGCCGTGGCGCGAATTCTGGATTATCACCAGTTACCGGAAATTTTAGGTGTGGTGGCCGGAAGCAGTATTGTCTGGGTCGCGCCCCGCGTAGTAAAGCGCACGGCACTGGTACATAAGCAAATTAATTATTTACTCAGAACGCATTAATATTCAAATAGAACCGTTTGCACTGAGTAAAGTGTGCATTAATCGCTTGATCAGAAAATCGAGCTGAGTATAATGCCCGACAATTTGCCGGGAGGAAGTCATGGTCAAGCGTGTACGACATACAGTCATACCGCGTCTGAAAACAGACGCTGGCCTGCCGTTTTTCTTCCCGTTGATAACCCTATTCCCAGAGCCCCTCATTTGAGGGGCTTTTTTTTGCCCGGCGTCAGGAGATAAACATGAATCCGCTTTATCAAAAACACATCATTTCCATCAATGACCTCAGCCGCGAAGAGCTGGAACTGGTTCTGGATACCGCGGCAAAACTGAAGGCCAACCCACAGCCCGAGCTGCTGAAGCACAAAGTGATCGCGAGCTGCTTCTTTGAAGCCTCCACCCGTACCCGTCTGTCGTTCGAGACCTCCATGCACCGTCTCGGCGCGAGCGTGGTCGGCTTCTCTGACAGCAGCAATACGTCGCTGGGCAAAAAAGGCGAGACGCTGGCGGATACCATCTCCGTCATCAGCACCTACGTGGACGCGATTGTTATGCGCCACCCGCAGGAAGGCGCAGCGCGTCTGGCGACCGAGTTCTCCGGCGGTATTCCGGTGCTGAATGCCGGTGACGGTGCGAACCAGCATCCAACGCAGACCTTGCTGGATCTCTTCACCATCCAGGAAACGCAGGGACGTCTGGAAAATCTGCACATCGCCATGGTCGGGGATCTGAAATATGGCCGCACCGTCCACTCGCTGGCCCAGGCGCTGGCGAAATTTAATGGCAACCGCTTCTACTTTATCGCCCCGGCGGCGCTGGCGATGCCGCAATACATTCTCGATATGCTCGACGAAAAAGGCATCCAGTGGAGCCAGCACGCCAGCATTGAAGAGGTGATGGGTGAAGTGGACGTGCTGTACATGACGCGCGTGCAGAAAGAGCGCCTCGACCCGTCCGAGTACGCCAACGTCAAAGCCCAGTTCATCCTGCGTGCCAGCGACCTCGAAGGCGCACGCCCGAACATGAAAGTGCTGCACCCGCTGCCGCGCATTGACGAAATTGCCACCGACGTGGATAAGACGCCGCACGCCTGGTATTTCCAGCAGGCAGGCAACGGCATCTTCGCTCGCCAGGCGTTACTGGCACTGGTTCTGAATCGCGAATTCGTTCTGTAAGGGGAAATGACAATGACACATGATAATAAACTCCAGGTTGAAGCCATCAAACGTGGCACCGTGATTGACCATATCCCTGCGCAGGTGGGCTTTAAACTGCTGACGCTGTTCAAGCTGACCGAAACCGACCAGCGCATCACCATCGGCCTGAACCTGCCGTCCGGCGAGATGGGCCGCAAAGACCTGATCAAAATCGAGAACACCTTCCTGACCGACGAGCAGGTCAACCAGCTCTCCCTGTACGCGCCGGACGCGACGGTGAACCGCATCGACGATTACGAAGTGGTGGGCAAATCGCGCCCGAACTTACCGGAACGCATCGAGCACGTGCTGATCTGCCCGAACAGCAACTGCATCAGTCATGCTGAGCCGGTGTCATCCAGTTTTGCAGTGAAAAAACGGGCGAATGACATCGCACTCAAATGCAAATATTGCGAAAAAGAGTTTTCTCATTATGTGGTGCTGGCCAACTAATTGAGGTTGGTATTGAGATTCCGGCCTCCTGTTACACGAAATCATTCGCACCGCATCAAGGCTAAATATCCCCGGAAGCAGAGGAAACTCTGTGACCGGGGTATGAGGACGCGGCCAACGAAGAGGCGGCGTGAAGGATGATGTGTATAATGGCCGGGACCCTTCTTAACGCTGTAATCCTGGAGAAAATATGAGCAAAGTACTTGCGACGGAAAATGCACCAGCGGCTATCGGTCCTTACGTTCAGGGCGTAGATCTCGGCAGCATGATTATCACTTCCGGTCAGATCCCGGTGAACCCGAAAACCGGCGAAGTGCCGGAAGATGTGGCGGCACAGGCGCGTCAGTCACTGGAAAACGTGAAAGCGATCGTTGAATCCGCGGGCCTGAAAGTGGGCGATATCGTGAAAACGACCGTGTTCGTTAAAGATCTGAACGATTTCGCGACCGTTAACGCCACTTACGAAGCGTTCTTCAACGAACACGACGCAACCTTCCCGGCGCGTTCTTGCGTAGAAGTCGCGCGTCTGCCAAAAGACGTGAAGATTGAGATTGAGGCGATTGCAGTTCGTCGCTGATCGATGTGCCCTCTCCGCTGCGGAGGGGGCTGTTTCTGCTACCTCCCCCTTCCCCGCAACTTTTTCATCCCCCTCCATTTTTCTCTGAATCACCTTCGCAGTTCAGGAATTTTTCCCATAATCAGAACTCACTTTTTTATACAGAGGAGTAGGGTTAACACCCACAAATTAGGGTGTTTTAAAAGAGAGAATGAGTGCGTATTGAAGAAGAGGTTTTTCTTGATGAATACGGCATGCGGCGAAAGAGGTTCGTCTATGACCATCGTATTCACCACAGCTATGTTTTTGTCGCCGCTAAAGAAATTTACACCGTCATTATTGGTAGCCTGGTTGAGGAGCTAACCTTTACCCGGATCGGTTACAAAATGCCAGCCGGAGTGACGTTCCCGTTGAACGGCATGGCGGAAGTCTATTTTGATGCCTTTGACGGGATGGATAATTTGGCCGATTTTCGTCATGTTCGATTTGAGGGGTTAGGCAGTGCTGTTGTATTACAAATGGTCTCACTGGCTTTAATCGCCCACTATGAGACATTTAATATCGGCGGTTTCGTCTTCCAGGCCGCCTCCGGTGGAGTGGTCGATATCGGCCGCCGCATCACGCTTGAAGAGACCTATGACTACATGCTTGGGTTAAAAAATGAACCGCGTTATAATCAAAAGACTGGCTTGGCAAAGAAAGTTCCGCGGCCACTGATAGCCAAAGATTTACGGGCATACAAAACAGTTACAGAGGGGAGAGCCAGCTATGTCGTATTACATTAAGCAACAATGCCCGGCACTTTCCACCTCTAAAAATGGTGAAAAAATTCTGTTTCAAACATTCGTATTTGCTCAACTGACCACGCATTATGTCAACGCAGACGCGCATACCAGCCCGGCTAAAGCCAGCCTGACGGCAGCAAAGAAACGCTCTTCTGCTACCTTATTACGCCAAAAGCTTAAAGGCCCTCTGGTGCGTGAACTGCGCGAAATCTGACAGCGTTAAAAAGGCCTGAAAATCAGGCCTTTTTTGTGTTTATTTCAACATAACGTCTACTGATTCCGCGTCGCCCTGAGCAACTTCTCCAGCGGATAAACCGCTGCAATCACCACCTCATCCTGAATCTTCGCCGCGTTATCCAGCTCGGTCTGAATCGAGGCGATCTCCTTATCGTCCAGCGTGCCTTGCCGCGCCACCAGATCCGTCAGGCGGAGGCCAATCGACGCCAGTTTGTCCACCTCCTGAATCACCGGTTTGATGGCTTTCAGCTGATAGCTGTTTTCACTCAGCGCCAGCGCGTCGCTGGTATTGTTCTGCCAGCGCGTAAAGACGTGGCGCAGCGCTTCGGCGCTTTCCGTGTCTTCGGCATCGCTTATCAGCCGCTCGGCCCATTTATCCATCTGACGCACCGTGGCGCTCTCGGCGTTCAGCGCGTCGGCGTAGCGGTTTAGCGGCTCAAACTGATGATAATTTCCGGCCTGGAATTTCAGGTGCTGACGGGTGTAATACTGCGCAGGCTCCACGGCCTGGGCGAGAATGTGCAGCGGCAGGGTGTCGGCGTTATTCGCCAGACGAGTGAACTGCGCCTGCTGCTGGCTATGCTGTTGCAGCCCGACCGATACTGTCGTCCAGCTGTCCATCGCCTGCAAACGGGTGTACATATTGTCGATATCATTCACATCCTGCGCAGACCACAGGCGCTCCGCCACTGCAAACGCGCGCGGCCAGAGTTTGATATCCAGAACCGGGGCAATCACGTTTTCCGCCCACAGCGCCGCTTCGCCGCCGAGCAGATTGGCCTGCTGATCGGCATCCGGCACCGTCGGCTGAATCCCTTTCGGCACTTCATTGAGGCGCGCGCCGGAAATCGGATAGCGGGCGTTCCCCACCAGGAAGTAGCCGGTGAGTTTGTCGTCCGACACATTGACCACCGGGCGCGTTTCGCCCATCCAGGTGTCGACGGTGAAGCTCAGCTGGTTGTCGTCGCGCCATTCGATATGATCAATCGCACGGCGGGATTTGCCGCTGAAATCAATAAATCCGCGCCAGCCGGAAACGCCTTTAATCAGCGTAAAACTGCCCTCGACCGGTTTGCCTTTCAGACGCGGCATCGTGAAAGTCCAGCTCTGCGCGCTGTCGGAATCGGCGATGATATCCATGCCGTTTAAGCCCTGCGGCACGATCTCATTGCGGTAGTGATAGGCCGTGGACTGGGGCTGATCGAGGTAAAAACCGGTGGAGAGAATGCCTTTATAGCCCTGCTTCGCCACCTCGCCGAGCGCATCCTGCCCCTGCCAGGACTGGATCAGAATGCTTTTCGGCAGATCGGGATGATAGATCTCGTCCCAGCCGACCATCTGGCGATGGTGTTTCTCAAGAATGGTTTCCAGTTTGCGGTTGAAATAGGCCTGCAGCGCATGGCTGTCCGCCAGTTTGTTGTCGCGCATAAACTGCTGGATGGCGGTGCTGTTTTTCCACTGGCTATCGTCAACTTCATCACCGCCGATATGCAGATACGGATCGGGGAAGATCGCAGCCAGTTCGCTGACCATCGCGTCGGCAAAGGTGTAGGTCGCCTCTTTTGTTGGATCGAGAACGGGTTTCAGCACGCCCCAGTGGCGCTCCATTTCATACGGACCAGGTGCGCTCATCAGTTCCGGATAGGCCACGGCGATCGCCGAGGCATGGCCCGGCATGTCAATTTCGGGAACCACGCGAATACCCCGCGCGGTGGCGTAACGCACCACGTCGCGCATCTGCTCCGGCGTGTAGAACAGCCCGTCGCTGGCGAGCTGGGTCAGTTTAGGATAGCGCTTCGAGGTAAACCGCCAGCCCTGATCGTCCGTCAGATGCCAGTGCATGACGTTTAGCTTCGCCGCCGCCATGCCGTCGATCTGGCGTTTAATGTCCTCCAGCGGAATGAAATGACGCGCCGAATCGAGCAGCAGCCCACGCCACGGGAAGCGCGGGGAGTCGTCAATCGACACCCACGGAATCGAGGTGTTTTCCGCGCCATTTTGAATCAGCTGGAGCAACGTTTCCATCGCCCGCAGCGCGCCAAAGCGCGTGTTAGCGGTGATGTTCACACCGCTCGCATCCACGGTGAGTTTGTAGCTCTCATCGCTGTCCGGCAGCGGCTGCGGCTTCACTTTTTTGGCGATGGTCACTGAAATAGTGGGCTTTTCAGGTTTGTCGGCCTGGGGCTGAAGCGTCCAGCCCGTTTGCAGCGCGATGCGCTGGCGAAGACGGTTTGCGGCATCACCCAGATCGTCGCCGCTGATACTGACGGAAATATTATCGCTGAGGACAAATGCGCCCTGCTGTGCGGGCCGTTCAACGTGGGCGGGCCAGGGCATTAACGGCAGATCGCCTGCCGGAGCCGCCAGCGCAGAGGTACCGAGCAAAAGCCCGGCGGTGATGAGGCTAAGACGTAACATAATGTTCCTTATCAGAATTTGACGGGCCAAAAACAGACAAAACATTTTGTTAACATGCGTATAAATTGTCGTCAAGCAAAGTGCATGACGGGGATCACAGGTTATGGAATTTGGGAGGAAGGCTATTTTGCCGGGCGGCAACGACACCTTACCCGGCAGATTCGGAACACAGGCCCGGCGGTGCCGGGCATGAGATTTACTGCCAGCCGTAACGACGGCTATAGAACCCTTTCACCATCTGCGTCAGCACCATGTAACCCGCCAGAATCGCCACCAGCCATGGGAAATAGCTCAGCGGCAGTGCCTGCAGGTTCAGGTAGCTTGCCAGCGGTGAGAACGGCAGCGCGATACCCAGCACCATCACCACGCCGGTCATGATGATCAGCGGCCAGGCGGCGCGGCTCTGGAAGAACGGAATACGGCGCGTGCGGATCATATGCACAATCAGCGTCTGCGACAGCAGCCCGACCACGAACCAGCCGGACTGGAACAAAGTCTGATGTTCTGGCGTGTTGGCGTGGAACACGAACCACATCAGGCAGAAGGTCAGAATGTCGAAGATCGAGCTGATCGGGCCAAAGAACAGCATGAAGCGGCCCAGATCAGACGGATTCCAGCGCTGCGGCTTCTGGATCTGCTCGTCGTCCACGTTATCAAACGGGATCGCCACCTGGGAGACGTCGTACATCAGGTTCTGAATCAGCAGGTGCAGCGGCAACATCGGCAGGAATGGCAGAAATGCGCTCGCCACCAGCACACTGAAGACGTTACCGAAGTTAGAGCTGGCGGTCATTTTGATGTATTTGAGCATGTTGGCAAAGGTACGGCGTCCTTCGATCACACCCTGCTCCAGCACCATCAGGCTCTTTTCCAGCAGGATGATGTCGGCCGCTTCGCGTGCAATATCCACCGCGCCGTCGACGGAAATCCCGATATCCGCCGCGCGCAGCGCAGGCGCATCGTTGATACCATCGCCCATAAAGCCAACCACGTGCCCTTCGCGGCGCAGCAGCGTCACAATGCGCTCTTTGTGCATTGGCGTCAGGCGCGCAAACAGCGTGGTGGTTTTGGCAAGCTGTGCCAGTTCATCGTCAGAGAGCGTTTCAATATCGCTGCCCGTGACAATCACACCCGCATCCAGCCCCACTTCATGACACACTTTCGCCGCCACCAGCTCGCTGTCGCCGGTAAGAATTTTGACGGTAATGCCGCTGGCTTTCAGCGCTTTCAGCGCCGGTGCCGTCGTCTCTTTCGGTGGATCGAGGAAGGCGATGTACCCTTCGAGGATCAGATCCGACTCATCAAGGCGATGGTAATCCCCTTCGCGCCCCGGCAGGAATTTGCTGGCCACCGCCACGACGCGCAGCCCCTGACGGTTCAGGTTATCTGTCACACGCTTGATGCGACGCAGCATGGTGTCGTCCAGCGGCACAATTTCACCGTTATGACGCACCTGCGTAGAAACATTCAGGATCTCCTGCAACGCTCCTTTGCAGATCAGCTGATGCACATTCGCCTGCTCACTCACCACCACCGACATGCGGCGACGCTCGAAGTCGAACGGGATCTCATCCACTTTTTGCCAGCGCGTTGAGAGCGCGCGCGCAGAATCTTCATCCACCCCCTCCAGTACGGCGACATCCAGCAGGTTTTTCAGCCCGGTCTGGTAATGGCTGTTCAGCCACGCGGTTTGCAGCACGCGCTCGCTGACTTTACCGGAGATATCCGTATGATTCTCCAGCACAATTTTATCCTGAGTCAGGGTGCCGGTTTTATCGGTGCAGAGGATATCCATCGCGCCAAAGTTCTGAATGGCGTCGAGGTGTTTCACAATCACTTTCTGACGGGAGAGTTTCACCGCCCCGCGCGCCAGCGTGGAGGTGACAATCATCGGCAGCATTTCCGGCGTTAAGCCCACCGCCACGGAGAGGGCGAACAGCGCCGCTTCCCACCAGTCGCCTTTGGTGTAGCCATTGATCAGCAATACGATTGGCGTCATGACCATCATAAAGCGGATCAGCAGCATACTGACGCGACCGATACCTTTCTGGAACGCGTTTGGCTCGCTTTCCTGCTCGCTCACACGCCCGGCAAGCTGACCAAACCAGGTGTTGCCGCCCGTGGCGATAACGATGGCCTGCGCGGTGCCGCTCACCACGGTGGTGCCCATAAAGCACAGGGTATCGCTTTCGAGCGGATTAGTTTGCTGCGGATCGCGGCTGCGCGCCACTTTCTCGACCGGCAGGGATTCCCCGGTCAGGGACGCCTGGGCGACAAACAGATCGCGTGCCTGAATCACACGCAGATCGGCCGGGATCATGTCCCCTGCCGCCAGTTTGATCATATCGCCCACCACCAGCTGATCGATCGGCAGTTCCAGCCAGGCGCTTTCGCCTTTCGTGTTAATGACGCGCTGCACGGTGGCGGTGTTGCTGACCATCGCCTTCAGGGCGTCCGCCGCGCGGGTGGAGCGCGCCTCCTGGATAAAGTTGAGCATGGTGGAGATCGCCACCATCAGCGCGATCACGCCTGCGGCAAACAGATCTTCCGTGGCATACGAGATGATCGCCAGCACCGTCAGCAGCAGGTTGAACGGGTTGCGGTAGCAGAGCCACAGATGAACCCACCACGGGGCCGGTTTTTGCGCCGGGATTTTGTTGTCGCCGTGCTCGGCGCGCGTTTTTTCTACTTCGGCTGCGTTCAGCCCTTCCGGATGACCGCCGAAAGCGCGCCAGACCTCGTTTTCGTCCATCGCGGCGGCTTTCAGGCAATGCTCCGTCAGCGTGGAGGGAATGGCAGCGCCTGCCAGGTTTTTGGCATTCGGCAGCGGATCGCGCTGAACCAGACGGCGCGGCAGGTGGCGGTTTAGCTGCGCGAGCAGCTGCTGGGTGATATTTTTCAGCATAGTAAGCCCCCCGCATCCGCAAAGGCGGACGCAGTGTTAACTTCAGGCACAGCAAGGCGGTACCTGAAGGGCACTTAAATTTTCAAAGCAGAGATTTTTTACCCCACTCTTTCAGGCTGTATGCCGGCGCATAGCCACCGCATATGCAGCTTGAAATAGGACGGGTAACGTCACTGCCTCACACATCACCGGTGAGACAGCGAAAAGGCTGGCTTACCGGAAAGGACTCAGTCTCCATGACTGGAGAGGGGTGGGATCGGGATCCATACGGCCTCCGGTAAGTGAAAAAAGGGGTTATCACCGCGCAGTTATGGGTTTTAACCATACCGTTAGTGGCGGTTCGGGCGGTATGATACGCCCGCAGATTTAAACCGTACATATACCAGACTTTGCTCATTGCGAATTAAATCGTAAGCAGTAGTCTCAATTGACGACCATGCTGTTACAGGGAATAAAGGATGCAGAATCGCCTGACCATTAAAGACATCGCCCGTTTAAGCGGCGTGGGGAAATCCACCGTGTCGCGCGTACTGAACAACGAAAGTGGCGTCAGTGAACGCACGCGCGAGCGCGTCGAGGCGGTGATGAATCAGCACGGTTTTTCTCCTTCCCGTTCCGCGCGCGCCATGCGCGGACAGAGCGACAAAGTGGTCGCCATTATTGTTTCGCGTCTCGATTCTCTGTCGGAAAATCTGGCGGTGCAAACCATGCTCCCCGCCTTTTACGAGCAGGGTTACGACCCGATCATGATGGAGAGCCAGTTCTCGCCTCAACTGGTGGAAGAGCATCTTGGGATGCTGCAACGACGCAATATCGACGGCGTGGTGCTGTTTGGGTTTACCGGCATTCAGGATGAAATTCTGAAACCCTGGCAGGCCTCGCTGGTGCTGCTGGCGCGCGACGCCAGCGGCTTTGCCTCCGTCTGCTACGACGACGAAGGGGCGATCCTTACCCTGATGCAGCGCCTGTACGAGCAAGGCCATCGCCATATCAGTTTCCTCGGCGTGCCGCACAGCGACGTCACCACCGGCAAGCGCCGCCACGAAGCCTATCTCGCGTTTTGCAAACAGCACGCTCTCCCGGCGGTGGCCTCTTTGCCGGGCCTGGCAATGAAACAGGGCTACGAACAGGTGGCAAGCGTGCTCACCCCGCAAACTACCGCCCTTATTTGCGCCACGGATACCCTCGCGCTGGGCGCCAGCAAGTATTTGCAGGAGCAGCGCATCGACACTATCCAGCTCGCGAGCGTCGGCAGCACACCGCTGATGAAGTTCCTGCATCCGGAGATTGTCACCGTCGATCCGGGCTACGCCGAAGCGGGCCGTCAGGCGGCGATGCAGCTGATCGAGCAGATAAACGGTCGCTCTGAACCACGCCAAATCGTTATCCCCGCCCATATTTCTTAACCCTCCGAAAAGGGATTATTGTGATCCTCACCCAATTTCGGGAACGTTCCCATTTTCAGCGTCTCGCTCAAAGAGTAGGCTTGCGTCCAGGTCATTACCCTCCACATCTGTCATGAGGCTTCATGATGAGCAAAGTTAAACAAACTGATATCGACCAGCTGATCGTTCTGGTTGGGGGACGCGAGAATATCGCCACCGTCAGCCACTGCATTACCCGTCTGCGTTTTGTGCTGAACGATCCGGCCAAAGCCAATCCGAAGGCCATCGAAGAGCTGTCGATGGTCAAAGGCTGCTTTACCAACGCCGGCCAGTTCCAGGTAGTGATTGGCACAGAAGTGGGTGATTACTATCACGCCCTGCTGGCGACCACCGGGCATTCGTCGGCAGATAAAGAGCAGGCCAAGAAAGCGGCGCGCCAGAATATGAAATGGCACGAGCAGCTGATCTCCCACTTCGCGGAAATCTTCTTCCCGCTGCTGCCAGCGCTGATCAGCGGAGGTCTGATCCTCGGTTTCCGCAACGTGATTGGCGACGTGCCAATGAGCGACGGCAAAACCCTGGCGCAGCTTTACCCCGCGCTGCAGAGCATCTATGACTTCCTGTGGCTGATTGGCGAGGCGATCTTCTTCTATCTGCCGGTCGGGATCTGCTGGTCGGCGGTGCGTAAAATGGGCGGCACGCCGATCCTCGGCATCGTGCTTGGCGTAACGCTGGTCTCTCCGCAGTTAATGAACGCTTACTTACTTGGGCAACAGGTGCCGGAAGTGTGGAACTTCGGCCTGTTTACCATCGCTAAAGTGGGTTATCAGGCGCAGGTTATTCCCGCCCTGCTGGCCGGTCTCGCACTCGGGTTTATTGAGACGCGCCTGAAACGTATCGTCCCGGATTACCTCTATCTGGTGGTCGTGCCGGTCTGCTCGCTGATTCTGGCCGTGTTCCTCGCCCACGCATTTATCGGTCCGTTTGGCCGCATGATTGGCGACGGCGTGGCCTTCGCGGTGCGTCACCTGATGACCGGCAGCTTCGCCCCGATTGGCGCTGCGCTGTTTGGCTTCCTCTATGCGCCACTGGTGATTACCGGTGTGCATCAGACTACGCTCGCCATCGACATGCAGATGATTCAGAGCCTCGGTGGTACACCGGTCTGGCCGATTATCGCCCTGTCGAACATTGCTCAGGCGTCGGCGGTCACTGGGATTATCCTGGTCAGCCGTAAACACAACGAGCGTGAAATCTCGGTGCCGGCAGCCATCTCCGCCTATCTCGGCGTGACCGAACCGGCGATGTACGGTATCAACCTGAAATACCGCTTCCCGATGCTGTGCGCGATGATCGGCTCAGGTCTGGCGGGGCTGCTGTGTGGGCTGAACGGCGTGATGGCGAACGGCATCGGCGTCGGTGGCCTGCCGGGTATCCTCTCTATTCAGCCGTCCTACTGGCAGGTGTTCGCCCTGGCCATGGCGGTGGCGATTATCGTCCCGATGGCGCTGACCACGGTTATCTATCAGCGCAAGTTCCGTCAGGGCACGCTGCAGATTGTTTAACGTCTTCTTTCGGGGCGCAGTTGCGCCCCTTCGCATTTGCAGGAACGCATTATGAATACCCTTCCGCACTGGTGGCAAAACGGCGTCATCTATCAGATTTACCCAAAGAGTTTTCAGGACACCACCGGGCGTGGTACCGGTGATTTACGCGGCGTCACGCAGCGTCTGGACTATCTGAAAACCCTCGGCGTGGACGCCCTCTGGCTGACACCATTCTATATTTCCCCGCAGATCGATAACGGCTACGACGTGGCGAACTACACCGCCATCGATCCGGCCTACGGCACGCTGGATGATTTTGACGAACTGGTGAAACAGGCCCATGCGCGCGGCATCCGTCTGGTGCTCGACATGGTGCTCAACCACACTTCCACGCAGCACGCGTGGTTCCGTGAATCTCTCAGCAAAGAGAGCCCGTACCGTGAGTTCTATATCTGGCGCGACGGTACGCCGGACGCGCTGCCGAACAACTGGCGCTCCAAATTTGGCGGCAACGCCTGGCGCTGGCACGCCGAGAGCGAGCAGTATTATCTGCACCTTTTCGCCCCCGAGCAGGCGGATCTGAACTGGGAAAACCCGCAGGTCCGCAGCGAGCTGAAAAAAGTGTGCGAGTTCTGGGCCGATCGCGGCGTGGACGGCCTGCGTCTCGACGTGATTAACCTGATCTCCAAGGACCAGGATTTCCCGGACGATAACCTCGGCGATGGCCGCCGTTTCTATACCGACGGCCCGCGCGCCCATGAATATTTGCAGGAGATGAGCCGGGATGTGTTCACCCCGCGCAACCTGATGACCGTGGGCGAGATGTCCTCCACCTCGCTGGAAAATTGCCAGCAATACGCCGCGCTCGACGGGCGTGAACTGTCGATGACCTTTAACTTCCATCACCTGAAAGTCGATTACCCGAACGGCGAAAAGTGGACACTCGCGAAGCCCGATTACGTGGCGCTGAAAACTTTGTTCAGCCACTGGCAGCAAGGGATGCATGGCGTTGCGTGGAACGCTCTTTTCTGGTGTAACCACGATCAGCCGCGCATCGTTTCGCGCTTTGGCGACGAGGGAGAATACCGCACCACCTCCGCCAAAATGCTGGCAATGGTGCTGCACGGCATGCAGGGCACGCCGTACATCTACCAGGGTGAAGAGATCGGTATGACCAACCCGCACTTCGCCCGCATCACCGATTATCGCGATGTGGAGAGCCACAACATGTTCGCCGAGCAGCGGGCAAAGGGGCGCGATGCAGAGGAACTTCTGGCGATTCTGGCGAGTAAATCCCGCGACAACAGCCGCACGCCGATGCAGTGGGATGCCACCTCGAACGGCGGTTTTACCACCGGCGAGCCGTGGATCGATCTGTGCGATAACGTCGCGACCCTCAACGTTGACGCGGCGCTCAGCGATCCCGACTCCGTGTTTTATACCTATCAGTCGCTGATCGCTCTGCGCAAATCGCTGCCGCTGCTGACCTGGGGCGACTATCAGGATCTGCTGCCGACGCATCCTTCCCTGTGGTGTTACCGCCGCCAGTGGCAGGGGCAGACGCTGATCGTGGTCGCAAACCTGAGTCATGAATGCCAGGCGTGGCAGCCGGACGCCCTCAGCGGCGACTGGCGCGTAGTGCTCAGCAACTACGCCGAAGTCGCCAGCCAACCCGCCGCGATGACACTGCGTCCGTTTGAGGCGGTGTGGTGGCTGCAGGCGTAGTACAAAATGCCGGGCAGCGCTGCGTTTGCCCGGCAATATTTTACTGTTTTTGTTGAATATTTAATCAGATTTTTCCTGCCCGGATTTACAATCGCTGTAGTGCCCGCCGTTTGTACTCTCGTCTTTTTACTTTGTTCTGAATCAAAAAAATCGCAAACATGTTTGATGCAAATCACTACATATAGAACTTAAAATGCACGCCGACCCAACATATTGTATTTATCGTCTACTATTCCAACAAGACAACGGCGACGACGCCGGCCGGAATTGTGGATAACAAGCGTCGGGAACGAGGGAAGTGACTGAGGCATCGGGACTTGCGTCCTGTGCAGCCTTCCCCACCTCTGTGGATAACCTGTTTTTAATGGAGTGATCATGACACCGCATGTGATGAAACGAGATGGCTGTAAAGTGCCGTTTAAATCAGAGCGCATCAAAGAAGCGATTCTGCGTGCAGCTAAAGCAGCGGGAGTCGATGACGCAGATTACTGCGCCACCGTCGCAGAAATCGTCAGTAGCCAGATGAATGAGCGCAGTCAGGTGGATATCAACGAGATCCAGACTGCGGTAGAAAACCAGCTGATGTCCGGCCCGTACAAGCAGCTGGCGCGCGCCTACATTGAGTACCGTCACGACCGTGACATCCAGCGTGAAAAGCGCGGTCGCCTGAATCAGGAGATCCGTGGCCTGGTCGAGCAGACCAACTCTGCGCTACTGAATGAAAACGCCAACAAAGACAGCAAAGTGATCCCGACCCAGCGCGACCTGCTGGCCGGTATCGTCGCCAAGCACTATGCCCGTCAGCATCTGCTGCCGCGCGACGTGGTGCAGGCCCATGAACGCGGTGAGATTCACTACCACGATCTCGACTACTCCCCGTTCTTCCCGATGTTCAACTGTATGCTGATCGACCTGAAAGGCATGCTGACCCACGGTTTTAAAATGGGCAACGCCGAGATCGAGCCGCCAAAATCCATCTCTACTGCCACGGCGGTAACGGCGCAAATCATCGCCCAGGTCGCCAGCCATATTTACGGCGGCACCACCATTAACCGCATCGACGAAGTGCTGGCACCGTTTGTCACCGAGAGCTTTAACAAGCATCGCAAAGTGGCGCAAGAGTGGCAGATCCCGGACGCGGACGGCTATGCCCGCTCCCGCACCGAGAAAGAGTGCTACGACGCGTTCCAGTCTCTGGAATACGAAGTGAACACCCTGCACACCGCCAACGGCCAGACGCCGTTTGTAACCTTCGGTTTTGGTCTGGGGACCAGCTGGGAGTCGCGTCTGATTCAGCAGTCGATTTTGCGCAATCGTATTTCGGGCCTCGGCAAAAACCGCAAAACCGCGGTGTTCCCAAAACTGGTCTTCGCCATTCGCGATGGCCTGAATCACAAGTTTGGTGATGCGAACTACGACATCAAACAGCTGGCGCTGGAATGCGCGAGCAAGCGCATGTATCCGGATATTCTGAACTACGACCAGGTGGTGAAAGTCACGGGTTCGTTCAAAACCCCGATGGGCTGCCGCAGCTTCCTCGGCGTGTATGAAAATGAAAACGGCGAGCAGGTGCATGAAGGCCGCAACAACATCGGCGTGATCAGCCTCAACCTGCCGCGCATCGCGCTGGAAGCGAAGGGTGACGAAGCCGCGTTCTGGACCTTGCTCGACGAACGTCTGCAGCTGGCGCGTAAAGCGCTGATGACCCGTATTGCGCGTCTGGAGGGAGTAAAAGCGCGCGTGGCGCCGATCCTCTATATGGAAGGTGCCTGTGGCGTGCGCCTGAAAGCAGACGATGACGTTTCTGAAATCTTCAAGAACGGCCGCGCGTCAATTTCGCTGGGGTATATCGGCATCCACGAAACCATCAACGCCCTGTTTGGCAATCAGCACATGTATGACAGCGAAGCCCTGCGCGCGAAAGGCATCGCTATCGTTCAGCGCCTGCGCGATGCGGTCGACCAGTGGAAAGACGAAACGGGCTACGGCTTTAGCCTCTACAGCACGCCGAGCGAAAACCTGTGCGACCGCTTCTGCCGTCTGGATACCGCCGAGTTTGGCGTGGTGAACGGCGTGACCGACAAAGGCTACTACACCAACAGCTTCCACCTCGACGTAGAGAAAAAGGTCAATCCGTACGACAAGATCGACTTTGAAGCGGCCTACCCGCCGGTGGCGAACGGTGGCTTTATCTGTTACGGCGAGTACCCGAACATTCAGCACAACCTGAAAGCGCTGGAAGACGTGTGGGATTATAGCTATCAGCACGTGCCCTATTACGGCACTAACACGCCGATCGATGAGTGCTACGAGTGTGGTTTCACCGGTGAATTCGAATGTACCAGCAAGGGCTTTACCTGTCCGAAATGCGGTAACCACGACGCCGCGCGTGTCTCCGTAACCCGCCGTGTCTGTGGTTATCTCGGCAGCCCGGACGCACGTCCGTTCAACGCCGGTAAGCAGGAAGAAGTGAAGCGCCGCGTGAAACATTTGGGGAATGGCCAGATCGGGTAATACATCGAATTTATGACAAGTGAAATACCTGGAGGTTGTATGAGTAATTACGAGCTAATTAAGTACGCGATTCAGAATAAAAAACAAGTTACTGCAATGTACGGCGGATATTTTAGAGAAATGTGCCCACATGCCTTAGGGCAAAAAAATGGGCGCTACCAAGCGATGTTCTATCAATTTGGAGGGGAAAGTAGCAAGGGTACAATAACGCTAGATAATTCTGAATGGCGTTGTATGCAAATTGATAAACTTACGGACATCCAAGTCAAAGATGGTGAGTGGGTAACTGGAGATAACCATAGTCGCCCACAAACTTGTGTCGACCAGATTGATTACGAAGTAACACTATAAGTGAATTATCACCAGTATTACCCCGTCGACATCGTCAACGGCCCCGGCACCCGCTGCACGCTTTTTGTGTCCGGGTGCGTTCACGAATGCCCTGGCTGCTACAACAAAAGCACCTGGCGTCTGAACTCGGGCCTGCCGTTTGACGACGAGATGGAAAACCGGATCATCAGGGATTTGAACGACACGCGTATCCCGCGCCAGGGGGTCTCCCTCTCCGGCGGCGATCCGCTCCATCCGCAGAACGTGCCGCACATTCTGAAACTGGTGAAACGCATTCGAGAAGAGTGCGCGGGGAAAGATATCTGGGTGTGGACGGGCTATAAGCTGGATGAGCTGAACGACGCTCAGATGGAAATCGTCGACCTGATTAACGTGCTGGTGGATGGTAAGTTCGTGCAGGATTTGAAAGACCCGGCGCTGATTTGGCGCGGCAGCAGCAACCAGGTTGTACATCATTTACGATAAACCGTGGGCGGAGACGTTTTCCGCCCATCGCCTCAAAAACGACTCAAACTCTCCATCGCCACCGTTTTGAATTCTGCAAAATCACGGCAGCCGCACAGGCGCGTCATCGCCCGCTCGCGCAGGAAGGTGACGAAAATATCGTAAATCGCCATCGCCTCTTCGTATTCGCTTTTGCTGATCGCCAGCAGGAAAATCACGTGCGCCGTTTCGTCGCCCCACTTTATTCCCTGCGGAGCCAGTACGGTGTAGACCACGGTTTTTTGCGCCAGCAGACCGAGGGAGTGGGGCAGCGCGATACCGTCGCCGAGCATGGTGCTGACGATGGCTTCACGTTCGACCACCGAGTCGAGAAACTCCGCGTCGACAAATCCTTCCTCACGCAGTTGCCCGCACAGTTCCTGAAACAACGTTTGCTGATCACTGTTTGAATCAATCACGCGGAAATGGTCGGCGTCGAAGTATTTTTCCAGCATCCACGGACGGGTGCGATCCACCAGCACCAGCTTGCCAATCTGCTCCAGCTGATAGTCGGTCGGGAACGGCGCGATCTGCACCACCGGTTTCGCTTTTTCACTGATGCGGGCGGTGGAGATCACGAAATCCTCGCTGATGCTTTCCGCCAGCTCGTACTCGCGCAGGGTGACGGTGCGCGTCACTTCCACCTGCGGGTATTTGCGCTGCAGCACCGCTTCAATCATGCGCGCCATCGCGTTCCCGGCATCGCACACCAGCAGGACGCGCGGCTGGCGCTGATAGCCGACGTTGTAATGGCGTTCCAGCCCGACGCCGATGTGCAGCACCAGAAAACCAATCTCGTTTTCGCTGATCACGTACGGCGTGTATTTCCCCCAGCCGGAGACCGCCGCCAGGGTCATATCCCACGCCATCGGATAGTGCTGTTTGATGTTATCCAGCAGCGGATTGGGGATCATGATTTGGTAACGCACGCGGGTGATCATGGTTTTAATATGTGTCAGCAGATCCGCGTGCAGCTGGGCATCGTTCAACAGGTTGTAGTTATAGTGGGTGTTAATGTAGCGCAGGATATAGTTCACCAGCGCTTCGTCGTCGTCAGCGTTAATCGCGCTCGGGGCGATCTCCTGAATCTGGCGCGCGGCGATGTGGACGCAAAGCCAGTTTTCCTCTGACGGTGAGAGCACTTTATCCGCCAGCCGGGCAATGGCCGCAGCAATATCCCGCGCGGCGTCACGCACGTTCTCTTCGACATCCTCGGCGTTAAATTCCGGCAGCGGATAGCCTTCGCTGATGCGGCGCACGGACACGGCACAATAGAGCCGTACAAACAGCTCGCCTTCATCCGTGAGACGAATGTGATGGCGCGTGAGAGTGTCATGCAGCACCATAACCAGCTGCTCCGGCACACCCGCATTCAGGGCAACTTCCGTCACCAGCGGATTGAGGCTGTCCTGCTGCGCCAGCTCCCACAGCAAATCCGTCAGGCAGGCGCGAATCGACATCTCACTGCCGAACAGTTTCATGCCGTGGCGCGGGCGCGTTTCCAGCGTCAGGCTGTAGCGGTGGAACCACTCTCGCACCTCCACCATGTCGTTTTGCAGGGTCGCGCGGCTGACAAACCATTCATCAGCCAAATCTTCCAGCTTTAACGAAAAAGCAGAGGTGAGAAAACGCACCACCAGATAATGCACGCGCTCCTGTCCGGTGCGCGGGATCCGCAGCGCGCGCGGGCGAGAATCCTGCAACGACTGATAGCGCGCGGCATCGTCAATCTTGAGCTGATAGCCGTTGCCGCGGCTGAGAATAAACTGCGCGCCGTGGCCTGCCAGCAGCGCGTTCAGGGCGGTGATGTCCGCCCGCACGGTACGTGTGGATACCGACAGCCGCTGCGCCAGCTCGTCCTGCGGCAGCGTCTCGTTTTGCAACAGATCAAACAGTTGCGCTAAACGTTGGTTCGGAAATCGCACGTCTTTATCCTCTTACGGCTCATGGCCCGGTTGAAATGACCATCTGTGATGGGCTGCCGACCGGCGTGTAGTCCGGTTCGAAGCTTAGCTTGCCATCGGGTGCAACGCGAAAACGGGTGATGTTATCGCTGCGCTGATTCATAACGTACAGCCAGCGGCCCTGCTTATCCAGGGTCAGAGAACGTGGGTAATCGCCACGGGTCCAGACATCCTCCTGATGCACCAGCGTGCCCTCGGCCGTTACCCTAAAGTGCGCGATGCTGTTATGCAAACGGTTCGCGACGTACAGCTGCTGGCCATCAGCGCTCAACGCCAGCCCTGCGGCAAAACTGGTGCCTTTATACTCTTTCGGCAGGGAAGAGATCGTTTTGCCCTCTTTCAGCGTGCCGGTGGCCTGATCCAGAGCATACCAGGTCAGGGTCGAGGACTCTTCGTTGATCAGCCACAGGCCATCGCCTTTCGGCGTAAAGACAAAATGGCGCGGCCCGGCACCTTTAGACGAGGCGTTGATAAACGGCGGCTCGTTTGGGGTGAGCTTTCCGCGTTGAGTGTCAAAACGGTACTGATAGATCCGATCCAGACCGAGATCCGTCGAAAAAACATATTTCCCGCTCGGATCGGCGGCGATCATATGGGCGTGAGGACCGTTATGATCGCTTACGGCAAAGCTGCCTTCGACAGCCGCTTCCGGTTTCGCCGCACCGGGTTCGCCCTGATCCTGATGGGTGTCCGTCGCCTCTCCCAGACTGCCGTCAGCCTTCACGGGCAGCACCGCAATCGAGCCGCTGACATAGTTCGCCACCAGCAGATGACGCCCCTCTGGCGTCAGAGAAACATAGACAGGTCCCGCCCCGCCGGACGCCACCTGATTCAGCTCGGTCAGTTCACCGCTTGCCCCGATGCGTAACGCCTGAATCACCCCTTTCTCCGTTTCGCTCGCCAGATAGAGGGTTTTGCCCTCGTGCGAAACCGTAAGCTGCGCCGCGTTGGGTAACTGGCTCACGAGGGTTTTCTCCCCGAGCGCACCATTGTTAGGATCGACCGTAAAACGGTACAGCCCTTCGCCGTTAGGGTTGTAGGTGCCGACCCAGGCGTACTGGGGTTGTGCGACGGCGGCGGTGGCAAGCAGGGAGAGTGAAGCGACGAGCAGGTGATGGGTATGCATGGCGGCTCCTGGTGTTGTGCGGTTTGATGCTCTCACCCGACCCTCTCCGAAGGGAGAGGGTTCAGGCGCGGCGAGAACTACTTGACCAACTTCTTCGTCATTTCCAGCAGCGTGCGCACGTCCTCAGGACGGGTATCGCCGCTGGCTTTGTCGATAATCGAGCTATAAATATGCGGAATGATTTTGCTCACTCCTGCATCGAGGGCGATCTGCAGGATCTCCTCGAAGTTTTCCAGATCGATACCGCCGGTTGGCTCCAGCCAGAAATCGTGGCGGGCACAGGCTTCAGCAACGGCCTGGTATTCGTCACGGCATTTCAGACCGCCCATCGGGAAGTATTTGATGGAGCTGCCGCCGAAATCTTTCAGCAGGGCAATCGCCGTATCAACCGGGACGATACCGTCCGGTGCCGCGCTGCTCAGCGGGCCGGTGGAGATTTTGACCATTCCGACGGTTCCCGTTGGCGAGACCAGACCGTTAACCACCGACGCATTCTGCCCCAGCAGTGCGCGGCTGGTCGCCACACCGGTGAACACCTGGTTGACGTGCTGCGGCTGCACCTGGCGAGAGATTTCGCTGACCATCGCCGACTGGTTCGGATCGCCCGCCCCGAGTCCAACGGAGAGAGCGTTGTCGATCAGCGCTGCATACTCGCGCATATCAGCGACGGCACTCGCCACATCAGGATAGTTTTTGGAGAGCACGCCCACCAGCACATGGCCTTCTGCGGCTTCATAGATCGCGCTGGCGTTGGCTTTGGAACCGGCCAGCACGTTCAGGCACACGCGGTCACGATAAAAATTGGGGGTCAGTTTCATGCTTGTTTCTCCTGGCTTAAGACTTCGCGGATGCGGCGATAAACAATGTTCAGCTGATCGGCGCTGACGCTGCGCACATCCGCTTCGATAATCCCTTCGTTGGCCTTGTAGCCACGGAAATAGATCGCGTATTCGCCCTGCTTGAGCTGACTGACCAGCTCGCCGGTGCCCACGCCGGTGGTGGCTTCATCGAATTTAATTTCGGTACGAGCGATATCGCGGCCAGCGCTGTCCCATACCACGCGGGCCGTGACGCCGTTAAGCGTATTCAGCGCATCGATAAAGGGCGTCATCTTCGCCACCATCTCTGCCCCGCTCTCTTTGGTCGCCGTCAGATAATGTTCGATGGCGCAGGTCAGGCCCAGAATCCCCTCTTTGCCCACTTTCATCGCGCGGCCAATACCCGCGGTCTGGCGTTTGACCCACTCAACGTACTGGGTTTTGCCAATCACCAGGCCGCTGGTTGGCCCTTCGATCGCTTTCGCCCCGCTGTAAATCACCAGATCCGCGCCGGAACGATAGTAGGTATGAAGATCTTCTTCGGCCGCCGCATCGACGATCAGCGGCAGATCGTGTTTTCGCGCGACCACCGCGGCCTGCTCAACGCTGAGCATACTTTTCTGCACGCAGTGGTGCGATTTGATGTAGAGGATCGCCGCAGTGCGCGGGGTGATCGCCGCCGCCAGCTGATCGGCGGAGCACTCGTTGGCGTAACCGGCTTCCACCAGTTTACCGCCACCGAGCGCAACCATGGTACCGACCGGTGCGCCAAAGTTGACGTTGTGGCCTTTCGGCAGCACGATTTCGTTGTTCTCAATCGGCGTAACGTGCAGGTTTTCCAGCAGCCAGTCGCTGTCCTTGACCAGCACCGCGGCTACGGATTGGGCAATCCCTGCTGACGCGCACGAGACCACCGTCGCCCCTTCCACGTCCAGCAGCTTCGCGATGTACTCTCCGGTTTTATTCACCAGATCTTTCATTTCGAAATACTGGTTCATGCCGTCCATCGCCGCCTGCACCACTTCCGGGCGCGGCGTCGACACGCCCAGCGCGGTCATGCGGCCTGAGGTGTTAATCACCTGTTTTAAATTGTATTTCTCATAAATCGAAGGCATTTTCCGTACTCCCTTGTTCGGTCATATAGCCCTTGCCCGCGCGGATCGCGGCAAGCGGCACCAGAATATGTTCAGCCTGCAGGCTGTCGTTTTCCGCATCCACCAGCAGCGTGGGCTGGCGTTTAACGGTGAACAGCGTCAGATCGGCATCCAGACCCGGCTGAATGCGGCCTTTATGGGCCAGACGCAGGCCATCGGCGGCGTTCGCGGTGACGCACTCGATCACCTGCGGAAGCGACATGCCGATTGCGAGAAATTTCGACATCACGCTCGCCAGGCTACCCACCGGGCCGTTGATACGGTTGCGGCAGTAAATGTCCGAGCTGATGGTGTGCGGCAGAATGCCCATCGCGATGGCGCGTTTCGCCACTTCAAAGTTAAAGCTTGCGGTACCGTGGCCCACGTCCAGTCGCACGCCGCGCTTGAGCGCACGGGTGACGGAGGCGCGCAGTTCGCCCTCTGGCGTCAGAATGCGGTTCGGTTTGCCGTTATAGCAGTGGGTGATGATGTCGCCGGAACTGAGCAGTTCGGCAATCTCGTCGAGATTCGGCGGATTGTTACCGATGTGGACCATCAGCGGCAGATCGCCGTTCTCTTTCTGAATCGCTTTTGCGCGCTCCAGCGGTGTGATGCCGTTTTCGCCGACCACGCTGCTGCTCATGCGCGCTTTCAGGCCGACGATGAAATCCGGGTGACGTGCAACGGCCTGTTTCACCGCATCGGCGTCGATATTGGCCATGTTCGCCAGTTCGTTCTGGGCGATCAGCCCCACGCGGGAGATGTTCAGCAGGGCAAAAACCTCCGTTGAGGCTTTGCGGGTAATTTCGTAGAAGTCGTCCACGTCATCTGCGCCGGTACTGCCCGCGTCCACCACCGAGGTCACGCCCGTGGCGATGCCGACGCTGTCTGGCTCATCATGGTAGATCGGGGAATTGGGATAGCAGTGAACGTGGGAGTCAATCCAGCCGGCGCTGACAAAGACTTCGCCGTTCAGCTCGACGGTTTTGTGTGCGGGAGTGGAAATCTCGCCCAGCGCTGCGATTTTACCGTCCTGGATGGCGATATCGGTCAGGGTATCGTCGGTCAGGCGCGCACGGCGCAGGAGTAAATCAAACATGCGTATCTCCTGAAAGGACGGGCGCGTAAGCGCCCGTGGGAGTTAAAGGGCCACCGGGAACAGCGAACCTAAAATCATGGCGCCGAGGATCGCGCCGCCGGTAATCGGCTTCTGCCAGAGGTAAAACAGCAGCGCGCCGACCAGCGAACCGATACCAATCGGAATAGAGGCGGTCATGGCGCTGAGAATAATCAACGGCCCGAGGAAGCGGCCAGAGGCGTTACCCGCCCCCATCATCACGTCAGCCCCGTAGGTGGAGTTGCTCTGATTGATGGTGAATTTACGCGCCAGAATGATCACGTAACCAATCGCCAGACCAATCACCAGGCCGGTCGCCAGCGAGGCAATAAAGTTGGTCACCGGGAACATGATCCCCGCGCCCAGCAGCAGCGCCGGAACGCCGAGGCCCACGCCGGTCTGAATCGCACCGCCGATATCCAGGATCCCCACCAGGGAGCCTTCAATGATACGGGCGAACAGGAAGCTTGCGCCGAACGCGGCGACCGCACCGTAAACACCGGTGTCGATACCCGCTTTCAGCATCGCAACGAAAGCCACTTCGTTAAACGCGCCGATGCCGTACAGGTAGTACATGTGCGTCCCGGCGAAGACGCCGGAAGAGAGCAGGCCAACGAAGATCGGGAACGACCAGTCGGCATACCAAAAACCTTTATTCTGTTCCATGTCGAGGCTCCTGTTATTTGCCGCTGAGCGAGCTGTGGATCAGATCGAGCCAGTTCGGCACGGTCAGATGGAAGGATTCGATCATCTTCATGTCGAAGCCGCGGAAGAAGCCGCTCAGAACGAACAGCAGCACGATGGCGACCATCATCACTTTGGTGACGTGGTTCCAGCCGCTCTCTTCAACGCCCTTACCGATCAGAATGCCCAGCACCAGACCCGGTACGGCGTTCCCCATAATCAGCTGCGCTGCGCCGCCAAACACGGTCGCCCAGAAGCCCGATTTTTTGCCCGCATCGATAGCCGCCAGCCAGAAAATCACAGGCATCACGGTGTTCACCAGCAGGTTCGCTGCCGGAACCAGCACCTTCACGGCGGTGACCTGCAGGGCAGCGGGAACGGACGAGGCGGTGAGGTTCAGGAAGGTGACCACGAACATGCCGATGATGCCGCAGGCAATCGCCATTTTGCGTGGGTCGTGCAGTGTTTCGCCCACGTTGCGGTTTTTCAGCATCAGCGCCGCCGCACCCCAGTTCGGGATGATGCGATGGTCAACGTCTTGAGTGAATGCCCCCGCAGCCACTGACGATGCCCAGGCGTTAAAGAAGAACCCCAGACCAAAGGAGAAGTGAGACGCTGGGTCCCCTTCACAGGAGTTCAGTTCCCCCAACGTACGAAACGCGCCCATACCCTGTGTGGTAGGCGCATGAAACATGCGTGCAGCCCCGGCGCCCACGCCGACGCCAACCAGGCCGCCGATGATGAGCGATTTTATTAAAATTATCAGGAACATTAGTCTGCCCTATTAGTAAGAATCAGCGTTGCGTGACAAAGTCCACCTTGTCGAGATTGATGGCGGTCACGTTGACGGTCACATCCAGCTCCACGCTGTAGGTGCGTCTTTCCCGGCGCAAAAAGAAGTACAGAAAAGCTTCCTTACGCACCGCTTCTTGCGCCTGAACAACCTGCACATCCTGTGGCTCAATACGCAGTAAGATATGCGGCGATGCTTTCATCACCGCGGCCTGAACGTGGTTTAGCGCGTCGGCAAAGGCGCGGGATTTCATCTCGCCTTTGCCTTTCACTCTCACCGTGGTGGTGAATTGCTCTTTCATGCTCAGGCGCCGTGCTTCTTCTGCCACGCCTGAACCAGACGCTCGCCCAGCTCTTCTTTATCCATAAAGCCGAAGCCCAGCACGTTGCAGCCTTCGTTAATGGCAGTGACGCCCTCTTCCACTGAACGCATGCCGTATTTCGCTTTGTAGCCATATTTGGTCTGCGCGGTGATTGCACCCGCGCCGCCGCTGCCGCAGAAAGAGATGCCGAAAGTGGCGTTTTCCGCTTTCATGACGTCGCCCAGTTTCATGTCTGCCGCCACGCCTGGCACGACAACCGCACGTCCGCCTGCTTTTTCAACGCCGATAGCCACTTTCTGGCCTTTGCCCAGACGATCGCCAATCACAACAGTAATTTGTTCCATGGTAGTGCTCCTTAAAGGTTGTCTTTCGCGACTTCGAAGTGAACGGAGAGCAGCCAGGCTTCTTCATCAGGAAGGTTGCCAAACTGCGCGACCACTTCGCGGGCAAGCCGCATTGAATCTGCAGAAATTTCGTCAAACAGGTCAGCTTCTACGTCCGGCAGCGGTTCGCCGGTCACGGACCGGTGCGCCATTGCGCGAACGTGGGACGTCAGCATCTGAACCTGGACGTCATTGGGAATGATGTTGTGATGGCGAAGCAGAGTGAATACCTGCTCCAGCATGGTGTCGGCGAGCTGTGCCGTCTGCGCTGCCTGTTCCCCAACGTCGTTCATTACCGCTCCGTTAATCACTCGTCTTACCCCGTTAATGGCTCTGGGATAAAACTAACGCTGTCGGTTATTTGTTTGTAGCGAGTTGTTTTCCACTTCGAAGTGGAAAGGAGAGCGGCACCAGTGATCTGTGCCACATAATTGCGGTGAATATGAATTATCAGCTGGATTTGCGTGATGAATGTCACGCTATTCGGTGGTCAAACGGCAGGAAAGAGAACGAAAAAGTTTACGAGCAGGCTCGTAGAAATGTGAACTGAATAAGGTTTTCTTATGGGGATTCGGTAAAGTGCGCGTGGGTGCTTGAGACTGACCGTCTCATGCATGGGACGGAAAGTGGAAAGCCCCTATCTGAATTTAAATCAGGGTCGGGGCTGGAACAACACGTCTTACCACGTGAAGTAATGCCTTACCCGCTGCCAAGGAGGCATCCATGAAGCAGCAGAAACCGATTATCAGGGCTCTGATGATTGTTGCTTTGACAATAATCATCTTATCTCTGATAAACCGCAAAACGCTTTGCGAAATCCGTTTTCGTCAGGGTTCGCTAGAGTTAGTTGCGCGGATGGACTGCCGCTCCTGGAAGTAAGGAGCTAAATGCGGAGGCAGGGATTATGCCTCCGCTTCACGAGGATGGGCGTACAGCTCAGGCACCCAATTAACGGTACTTTTTGTGGTACTCATTGCGGGTGGTGACAAAGCCGTCAGCCGCGGCCTGTGCCTCTTTGACTTTACCTTCGTTGGCCAGCTTCAGCGCACCGTCGATCTGGCCGACCAGCACGTCAAAACCGTGGCGGAAATCTTTCATCTCGGCGCTGTCGGGAGCTGCGTTTTCCAGCTTCGGCGGCGTCGCTTTTTGCGCGTCGAGCGCGGCGGCGCGCATTTTGGTTAATGCGTCTTTCATTTCCGTCGCATTATCCGTTTTTTGCACCACTTTCAGATTGGTGCTGAGGGTATCCATATTGTCTTCAAGATCGGCGGAGAAGGCAGCCGAACTCATGACCAGCGTTGAAGCGACGACGACGGCTAACAGGCTCTTATACATTGCTCACATCCTTTTTTATTATGAAAAAAGTCATACCTGTCGCATTCGGGGTGCAGGCACGCGCGTACTCAACGCACCTGCTGCCCGAAGCAGGACGGGTATTACTGACCGGCGATTTTCATCTCCGGCAACAGCACTGAACCACACTGTATATTGCTGCGCGTTTCAATATCGTTACCGACCGTAACAATATTGCGCCACATATCTTTTAAGTTGCCGGCGATGGTAATTTCGCTCACCGGATACTGAATTTCACCGTTTTCAACCCAGAACCCCGCCGCACCGCGCGAGTAGTCCCCGGTAATACCGCTCACACCCTGGCCCATCAGCTCGGTGACCACCAGACCGGTGCCCATCTGCTTCAGCATTTGTTCAAAGCTCAGCCCCTGGCCTTCGATGCGCCAGTTGTGGATACCGCCCGCGTGACCGGTGCTTTTCAGCCCCAGCTTGCGTGCAGAGTAGTTGGTCAGTAGCCACTGCGTCAGCACGCCGTCTTTGATGATATCGCGACGCTCCGTGCGCACGCCTTCGCTGTCGAACGGCGTGGACGCCAGCCCTTTCAGCAGGTGCGGATGCTCTTCGATGGTCAGCCATTCTGGCAGGATTTGCGTGCCGAGCGCGTCGAGCAGAAAGGTGGATTTGCGATACACCGCGCCACCTGCAATCGCACCAACCAGATGACCAAACAGGCCGGTTGCCACTTCATTGGCAAAAATCACGGGGGCTTTCATGGTGGAGAGTTTACGCGGCGACAAACGGGAAAGGGTGCGTTTTGCGCACTCTTCGCCGACCCACTCCGGCGACTGCAAATCGCCCATCGCGCGGCCAATGGTGTAGGCGTAATCACGCTCCATGTCACCGTTCTCTTCCGCAATCACGCAGCTGGAGAGCGAATGGCGCGTCGAGCAGTAGCCCTGCAGCATGCCGTGGCTGTTGCCGAATACTTTGATGCCGTAGTGGCTGTTGAAGCTGCCGCCTTCGGTATTCGTGATGCGTTTATCTGTTTTCAGAGAAGCTTGCTCTGCGCGGGCAGCGAACTCGATGGCTTCGTCCGGCGTCACTTCAGCCGGATGGAACAGGTCGAGATCCGGCGCTTCAAACGCCAGCAGCTCTTTATCCGCCACGCCTGCGTAAGGGTCCGGCGAGGTGTAGCGCGCAATATCCAGCGCCGCCTGCACGGTGCGGGCGATCGCATCCGGGCTTAAATCCGTCGAAGAGGCGCTGCCTTTGCGATTCTGGTGATAAACCGTAATCCCCAGCGCGCCGTCACTGTTAAATTCAACGTTTTCCACTTCGCCAAAGCGGGTGCTGACGCTAATGCCCGTGGTCTTGCTGACCGCCACTTCGGCGCCATCGGATTGGCCTGATGCCAGCATCAGTGCGGTGGATACCGCTTCTTCAAGAATCTTACGCTGCGCTTCAACTTGTGAGGTTACTTTCATCGCAAATGCCATACTGTAAGAGGGAGTTATCTGAAGTCTAACAGAGAACCGTTTTTCAGTGCGCGTCTTAACTGGTAACATTAGCCTCTTTTTTAAGGAGCCTGACATGACTAAGCAGCCCGAAGACTGGCTCGACGACGTTCCCGGTGATGACATCGAAGACGAAGATGATGAAATCATCTGGGTCAGTAAAAGTGAAATTAAACGCGACGCCGAAGAGTTAAAGCAACTTGGTGCGGAAATGGTAGAGCTGGGTAAAAACGCGCTGGATAAACTCCCGCTCGACCCGGATCTGCGCGGAGCCATTGAACTGGCCCAACGAATCAAAAAAGAAGGCCGTCGCCGTCAGCTGCAGCTGATCGGTAAAATGCTGCGCCAGCGCGATGTAGAACCGATTCGCCAGGCGCTGGACAAGCTGAAGAACCGCCACAACCAGCAGGTTGCGCTGTTCCATAAGCTGGAACAGATCCGCGACCGCCTGGTCGACAATGGCGACGACGCAGTCGCAGAAGTGTTGAACCTGTGGCCGGACGCCGACCGTCAGCAGTTACGTTCGCTTATCCGTAACGCGAAGAAAGAGAAAGAAGGGAATAAACCGCCGAAATCTGCGCGCCTGATTTTCCAGTATCTGCGCGAGCTGGCTGAGAACGAAGGTTAAATTTTTGCCGGATAACGCTGCACTTATCCGGCCTACGTCCCCGTAGGCCGGACAGCGGTTACTCTACTGCTCTACCGCTTCGGCTTTCTTCGCCAGACCATCCAGCAGTTTCTGATGTATCCCACCAAAACCGCCGTTACTCATCACCAGAATGTGATCGCCCGGCTGTGCCGTTTTCACGATCATATCGGCCAGCGTGTCTACGTCCGCATGCCAGTGCGCAGGCTGCACACAGGCTTCAGCAACTTCCGCGACCTGCCACGGAATATGCTGCGGTTGCAGCAGGAAGACTTCATCCGCACGGCCTAACGACGGCGCGAGATCGTCTTTGCAGATCCCCATTTTCATGGTGTTCGAGCGTGGTTCCAGCACCGCCAAAATACGCGCCGTACCGCCCACTTTGCCGCGCAGGGCAGCCAGCGTAGCGAGGATTGCCGTGGGGTGATGGGCGAAATCGTCGTACACGGTCACGCCGTTGGCTTCGCCGCGCAGTTCGAGACGACGACGGGCGTTGATGAACGAATTCAGCGCATTCGCGGCGTCGGCAGGCAGCACGCCTACGTGACGCGCGGCGGCAATCGCCATCAAACCGTTATGCATGTTGTGTTCGCCGACCAGCTCCCACTTCACCTCACCCACTTTCTCACCGTCCAGCAGCACTTCCCATTCGGAAGCGTCGGTCGTCAGCTTTTTCGCCTGCCAGTGGCCCTGCTCGCCCACCAGCTCCTGCTCGCTCCAGCAGCCCATCGCCATCGTCTGTTTCAGATTGATGTCGTTTTCCGGATAAATGATGCGGCCCTGCCCCGGCACGATACGCACCAGGTGATGGAACTGTTTCTGAATGGCTTTCAGATCGTCAAAGATATCCGCGTGATCGAACTCAAGGTTGTTGAGGATCAGCGTGCGCGGGCAGTAATGCACGAATTTGGAACGCTTATCAAAGAACGCGCAGTCGTATTCGTCCGCTTCAATCACAAAAAACGGGCTGTCGCCCAGACGCGCGGAGACGTCGAAATTCCCCGGTACGCCGCCGATCACAAAGCCCGGCTTGTAGCCGCAAGCTTCTAAGATCCAGGTCGCCATACCGGCGGTGGTGGTTTTGCCGTGCGTACCGGCAACGGCCAGCACCCAGCGATCGCGCAGTACGAAATCATGCAGCCACTCAGGGCCGGACATGAATGGAATGTTGCGTTCCAGCACCGCTTCCACACACGGATTACCACGGGTCATGGCGTTGCCGATAATCACCAGGTCAGGCTCAGAATCGAGCTGACTGGCGTCATATCCTGAAATCAGGTCGATACCCTGCTTCTCAAGCAACGTGCTCATCGGCGGATACACATTGGCGTCCGAACCTGTCACCTCATGGCCTAAAGAGCGCGCCAGCATCGCCAGTCCGCCCATGAATGTGCCACAAATCCCCAATATATGAATGCGCATACGTCACTATCCCTCTTCTGTGTGGCGCACATTTTACTCACATGTCAGCGCCAGAGAAACGCATTTCAGGTAAATCCGTATTTTGCTGGCGCGATTCACCTCTGCGCTAATATTTGAATGTTTGTTAAGATTGTTGGACTTCAAGCTTTATACGCAACATACGATCGCTTTACTCACATACGATGCAGGGAAAGTGTTATGAAAACGTTAGGTGAATTTATTGTCGAAAAGCAGCACGAGTTCTCTCATGCTACCGGTGAGCTCACTGCTTTGCTGTCGGCAATAAAGCTCGGCGCGAAGATCATCCACCGCGATATCAACAAGGCCGGTCTGGTCGATATCCTGGGTGCCAGCGGTGCCGAAAACGTGCAGGGCGAGGTTCAGCAGAAGCTCGATCTGTTCGCGAATGAAAAACTCAAAGCTGCACTGCGTGCACGCGACATCGTCGCAGGGATCGCCTCCGAAGAAGAAGATGAAATCGTTGTTTTCGAAGGCTGCGAGCATGCTAAATATGTCGTTCTGATGGACCCGCTGGATGGCTCCTCAAACATCGACGTTAACGTTTCTGTCGGCACGATTTTCTCTATCTATCGCCGCGTGACCCCGGTCGGTACGCCGGTCACCGAAGAAGATTTCCTCCAGCCGGGCAGCAAGCAGGTCGCGGCCGGGTATGTGGTTTACGGCTCTTCCACCATGCTGGTTTACACCACCGGCTGCGGCGTTCACGCCTTTACATACGATCCGTCACTGGGCGTGTTCTGCCTGTGCCAGGAGCGTATGCGTTACCCTGCGAGTGGCAGCACCTACTCCATCAACGAAGGTAACTACATCAAATTCCCGAACGGCGTGAAGAAATACATCAAGTTCTGCCAGGAAGAAGATAAGTTAACCCAACGCCCCTACACCTCGCGCTACATCGGCTCTCTGGTGGCGGATTTCCACCGCAACCTGCTGAAAGGCGGCATCTATCTCTATCCAAGCACCGCCAGCCACCCGGAAGGGAAACTGCGCCTGCTGTACGAATGCAACCCAATGGCGTTCCTGGCCGAACAGGCCGGCGGCAAGGCGAGCGACGGTAAAGAGCGCATTCTGGATATCATCCCGGAAAGCCTGCATCAGCGCCGCTCGTTCTTTGTTGGCAACGATCATATGGTCGAAGACGTTGAGCGTCTGATCCGCGAATACCCGGACGCATAACGTTTTTAACATGGGGAGCGTTGCTCCCCCTTTTTTCATTTATATATTTTACCGTATAAATGAATATAAAAATGGCGCTTTAATCTTCCCGCTCTCTCGCGCATTATTCTGAACAGTTAACTATTTATTCAGAGGAGCGCCCGTCGCGATGCAAAATTATTCTCGTGCAAACACCGGTATTGATTTAAACCTCATTCCCGTTTTTATTGAGATTGTCCGATGCGGCAGCATGGCGAAAGCCTCTGTGCGTCTTGAGATGTCCCGCCCCGCCGTGAGCCTGGCGTTGAAGCGTTTTAATCAACTTTTTGACGAGCCATTATTTATTCGTAAAGGCTTATATCTTGAGCCAACGCCAAAAGCGTTAGAATTGACAAATTCGCTGGAAAATTTAATGGCTGATATTCATGAAAATATTGGCGCGGTGAATACTGCGGAAGCGTAAACCCTGACGCATTATACGCCAGGGTCTATTATTATCAGGCCGTTTGCGCCGACAGTTTAAACGATGACATCGCTTCAATCAGTTCGCGCGACTGCTCTTCAAGGGAACGCGTCGCGGCGGAAGATTGTTGTACCAGCGCGGCATTTTGCTGCGCTGTCTCATCCATCTGATTGACTGCAATATTCACCTGCTCAATACCTCGACTCTGCTCAAGCGACGCGTTGGCGATCTCCCGCATCAGTTTGGTCATGCGCAGCACTTCCGTTGCAATCTCATCCATCGTCTCACCGGCCTGTTGCGCCAGCTCGCTCCCTTCGCTGACGTGAGTCTGCGAATCGCTGATGAGAGTGCGGATCTCTTTCGCCGCATCGGCGCTTCGGCTGGCGAGATTACGCACTTCCCCGGCCACCACCGCAAACCCACGTCCCTGCTCGCCCGCACGCGCCGCTTCCACCGAGGCGTTAAGCGCCAGGATGTTGGTCTGGAAGGCGATGCCGTCAATCACACTCAGAATGTCGGCGATGCGCGCAGAGCTGCCTGAGATATCGCGCATTTTTTCAATCACATAGCACACCATTTCGCTGCCGTGATCGGCGGTATCCGAGACGCGTTTCGCCAGCTGATGCGCCTGCTCGGCGTTATCGGCGTTTTGCTTCACGGTGGCAGTGATCTCTTCCATGCTGGCCGCCGTTTGCTCAAGGGAGGTTGCCGTGGATTCCGTGCGCTGGGCCAGATCCAGGTTACCTGCCGTCAGTTCCCGGCTGCCCGTGTCAATCTGCGAGCTGGCATCACGCACGCGCATGACGGAGCCCATCAGCGACTGGCGCATCTCTTCGATGGCCGCATTCAGGCGGTTAAACTCCTGACTGGTCGGCGCGTTCAGGCTGTGAGTCAGATCGCCCGCCGCCACATGTTCAAGCTGGGCGATAGAAGCCAGAAGCGGCTTGAGCAGCATATGGCGCAGGGACAGCCACGCCAGCACGATGATCCCGGCGGTCAGCAGCGCGGCGATCACGATCAGCAGCATCACCCGGTTTTTGCTCGACTGCACCGCTTTCACTTCCGATTTCCCGCGCTTTTCGCTCCACGACTGGAACGCCTGCATATCGTTATCAAACTGGCGCGCGACCGGAATCAGCTTGTTCTCCAGCAGATCGTAATAGGCATCGGCGCTTTGCTGGTTAAGGGCAGCCACCATCGGGGTGATCCCTTCGGCGTTATAGGTGGCAAAACTCGCCGCCACCTTATCCAGCAGTTGCTGCCCTTTCGGATTATCAATGCCGCCGTCGATCACCCCTTTCAGCGTTTTTTGCGCCTGGGCAACTTCGCGATTGATGTTCTGCACGGATTTGGCGGCATCATCCAGCATGCCGATCTCCATCAGCCGAACGGCCTGACCCGCCTCATTGCGCGCACGCAAAATCAGCGTGTAACCCGCGTTGAGCTGCACCATCTGTTCACCCTGAAGGTGATTGATTCGCTGTAAAGAAGAGGAACTCTGTGTGAGGGCATAAATGCCAATGCCGCTGACAATCAGCAGCAGAAGGGTCATAACGGCCAGTAACGAAAGCAAGCCGGTACGAATCGATAGCGTTTTCAGCATGATGTTATTTCCGGTAGCGAGATATTTCTGGACAGAAATAAAGGTTATCGACCGCTACCGGAAAAAGTTTACACTTTAAGCAAATTCAGGGTGTTATCTGTTGAGCGGTGTGGTGCTAACGCGCGTCACAGGCGAGCTGAGGCGGTTTTCCCACAGCACCGTCAGGCCTCGCTGTAGCGCGATAAAGATGAACAACAAAATGCCAATCGCGATTTTGGTCCACCAGGAGCTCAGCGTGCCGTCGAAGTTGATGTAGGTCTGAATAAGCCCCTGGATCGCCACGCCAAACAGTGTCCCAAGCACTGTCCCCACGCCGCCACTCAACAGCGTGCCGCCAATCACCACCGATGCAATCGCATCCAGCTCTACGCCCACGCCCGCCAGCGCGTAGCCCGCCTGGGTGTAGATGGAGAAGACAATCCCCGCCAGCGTCGCCAGCCCGGTCGAGAGCATATAGATACGAATGGTCGTGCTGCGGGTGGAGATCCCCATCAGATTCGCCGAGGTCGCGCTGCCGCCGATGGCGTACACCTGGTTACCAAAACGGGTGCGATGGGCGAGGAAAATGCCGATCACCACCACGCCTAACATCAGCAGGCCCATCGCGCTCAGACGCCCGCCGCCGGGGATTTTCCACGCCAGGCTTGAGAGCGTGTCGTAGATCGGGTGGTTAATCGGGATCGACTCTTCCGACACCAGATAGCTCACGCCGCGCAGGAAGAACATCCCGGCAAGGGTGATGATAAACGCCGGGATCTTCAGGGCATCGATCAGCAGCCCCATGAACGCGCCAAACGCGCAGCCCATCGCCAGCACCAGCGGGAAGGCCAGCAGCGGTGAGATCCCCCAGAAACCGATCGCTTTGGCGAGGAACACGCCAGTAAAAGCGATCACCGAGCCGACGGAGAGATCGATCCCGCCAGAGAGGATCACGAAGGTCATGCCGACAGCGATGATCCCGAGAAAGGCGTTATCCGTCAGAATGTTGCAAATCACGCGCGTGGAGGCGAAACCGGGGAATTGCGTCAGGCAGTAGAGATACCCCAGTACGAAGACCCCCAGCGTGATCATGAGCGGTAAATTACGTTTTATCATGGCCGCGAATCCCCTTGATGATGCTAATAAAGCGCGACGACTGAACAATCAGCACGCAGAGCACAACCACCGCTTTCACCACCTGATTCAGCTCCGGCTGGAAGCCCGAAAGCAGAATACCGGTGTTCATCCCCTGGATAATCAGCGCGCCAATCACCGACAGCAGCAGGTTAAAGCGCCCACCCATCAGCGATCCGCCGCCAATCACCACCGCCAGAATGGCATCCAGCTCCAGCCACAGCCCGGCGTTGTTGGCATCGGCACCGCGAATATCGGCGGCGACGATGATCCCGGCAATCGCCGCGCAGACACCGCTCAGCACATAGGTCAGCATCACCACCATACGGGTGCTGACGCCCGCATTTTTCGCGGCGCGAATGTTGATCCCAACCGCTTCGATAAACATCCCCAGCGCCGTTTTGCGGGTAAACAGCCAGAATACGATCAGCGTGACGAGGGCAATGATCACCGGCGTTGGGAACAGCAGCAGCTTGCCGCTGCCGATCCACGCCAGCGACGGTGAATCAAAGGTGACGATCTGCCCGGAGGTAATCAGCTGCGCCACGCCGCGCCCGGCCACCATCAAAATTAAGGTCGCGACGAACGGCTGAATTTTGAGAAGCGAAACGAGGATCCCGTTCCACAACCCCGCCAGCACCCCGGTGCCCAGTGCCGCTAAAATCACCACAGGCAGACTGTGCCCGGCGACCGTCATCGAGGCGGCAGTCGCGCCGGCGATAGCCATGGTCGCCCCCACAGAGAGATCAATGCCGCCGGTGGCAATCACCAGCGTCATACCGATCGCCAGCAACGCCACCGGTGCCGCGCGGTTTAGGATATCGATTGGGCTACCGAACAGCCGCCCATCCTGCAAAATGATCTGGAAAAAGTGCGGCGCAACGAGGCTGTCCACCACCAGCACCAGCAGCAGCGCCACAATTTGCGGCGTGCCGGTAGGCCAGCTGAAGCGGCGCCTGGACTCGCCAGGCTTCGGAAGAGAACGGGACATCACGATTGACTCCTTATGCCGCGATGGCATTCATGATCGCCGGAACGGAGAGTTCATCCAGCGGGATCTCTGCCACCTGCTTGCGATCGCGCATGATAATCACGCGATCGGCATACCCCACCAGCTCCTCAAGCTCGGATGAGATAACCAGCAGCGCCAGACCGTCGGCGCAGAGCGTTTCGATCAGGCGAATAATTTCCGCATGCGCGCCAACGTCGATACCGCGCGTCGGCTCATCGAGGATCAGGAACTGCGGTTTGGTCAGCAGCCAGCGGGAGAGCAACACTTTTTGCTGATTGCCGCCGGAGAGAAACTCAATCGGCTGTTCAGGGCTGGGGGTGCGAATGCCCAGCTGGCGGATAAAGCGCTCGGCGATGGCAATCTGCTCGCGCTTCGGAATGGGCCGTAGCCAGCCGCGCTGCGCCTGTAACGCCAGGACGATATTTTCACGCACCGAAGCAGCGGCAATGATGCCGTCGGTTTTACGATCTTCCGGACAAAAACCGATTCCCAGGCACGAGGCCTGATGCGGCGATCGCAGGGTTTGCGGTTTGCCTTTGATCGTCGCGCTGCCGCTGTCGGCGGGTTTGATGCCGAAGATCACCTCGGCGGTTTCGGTGCGACCGGACCCCAGCAGGCCCGCCAGACCGACAATTTCGCCGGGACGCACTTCCAGGTCGAACGGCGTGATGGTCCCTTTTTTGCCGAAATCTTTGAAGGCGGCGACGGGTTTGTCGCTCAGCAGTGTGCGGCCCGCGCGCTGCAGCGCATGGGTGTCCAGCTCGCGGCCCAGCATCATTTTGACCAGCTCGATCTGCGGCAGCTCGCGAGTGTCGCGGCAGCCGACAAAACTGCCGTTGCGCAGAACCGTAATACGATCGCTGACCTGATAGACCTGATCGAGGAAGTGGGTGACGAAGATCAGGCTGACGCCCTGATCGCGCAGCTGGCGCATCAGGGTGAAGAGCATTTCCACTTCCTGGGTATCGAGGCTGGCGGTGGGTTCATCGAGGATCAGCACTTTGGCAGAGAGATCAATGGCCCGGCAAATGGCGACAATCTGCTGCATCGCTACGGAAAAGCGGTTCAGCGGCTCGCGCACGTCGAGGGAGAAACCGTAGGATTCCATCAGCCGTGTGGCACGCGCCTCCATCTCTTTTCGGCGCAGCAGACCAAACCGACGCGGCTCACGGCCAATAAACAGATTATCCGCCACCGACATGTTCGGCAGCAGGTTCACTTCCTGGTATACGGTCCCGATGCCCAGCTGCTGGGCGTGAGCGGTATTTTTCGGTGAAATGGCGTTGCCTTCCAGCCATATACTGCCGCGATCGGCATGATATACCCCGGTTAAGGCCTTGATCAGCGTCGATTTCCCGGCGCCGTTTTCCCCGAGCAGCGCCATAATCTCACCGCGTCGCAGGCTGAAATCGACGTTATCCAGCGCTTTCACGCCGGGGAAGAATTTGCTTAATCCTTCGGTTCGGAGGATTTCCTGGTGTTGTTCAACGGTCATGGTTCCCCCTGCATCAAGCCGAATGACGCTGCGCTTATCCGGCCTACAAAAGCGTGTACTGTAGGCCGGGCAAGCGCAGCGCCACCCGGCTTTTTTCCTGGCTTAAAGGCTTAGTAGCCCATGTTTTTCTTCTTCTCTAACTCTTCTTTCGCCGTATCTGGCAGATAGAGGGTCGATTTGGTGATGGTCAGCTGTTCAGGTTTGGTGCCGTCTTTCTTGAATTTCTCAAGGGCATCAAACGCCGGACCAGCCATGTTTGGCGTCAGCTCGACGCTGGCATTCGCTTCGCCGTCGATCATCGCTTTGTAGATATCCGGTACGCCGTCGATAGAGCCGGTGAGAATATCTTTGCCCGGCTTCAGGCCCGCTTCTTTGATCGCCTGAATTGCGCCGATCACCATGTCGTCGTTATGGGCGTAAACCATGCAGATGTTTTTGCCGTTGTTTTCCGCTTTGATGAAGCTCTCCATAACCTCTTTACCTTTACTGCGGGTAAAGTCGCCGGACTGAGAACGGATGATTTTGATGTTTGGCGCTTTGGCGATGGCTTCCGCAAAGCCTTTCTTACGGTCAATCGCCACACTCGCGCCGACGGTACCTTGCAGTTCGACGACGTTACACGGCTTGCCATCCACCTGCTTAATCAGCCAGTCGCCAATCAGCTGCCCTTCGAGCACGTTGTTGGCGGTGACGGTGGTCATATAGAGAGATTTGTCTTTGACATCAATGGAACGGTCGAGCAGGAATACGGGGATTTCAGCGTCTTTGGCTTCTTTCAGCACCGGTTCCCAGCCCGTCGCCACCACCGGCGCGATGAAGATGGCGTCTACGCCCTGGGCGATAAACGAGCGCACCGCTTTAATCTGGTTTTCCTGTTTTTGCTGGCCATCGGCGATTTTCAGCGTGATGCCGCGCTTTTGGGCTTCGCTTTTCGCGACATTGGTTTCCGCCGCTCGCCAGCCTGATTCAGAGCCAACCTGTGAAAAACCGACGGTTAATGGTGCGGCCATCGCCATAGACGACATGGCTGCCGAAACTGCTGTGACAAGAAGTAAGCGCTTCCACATAATGATGCCCTCGTAGCCCAGGTTATTGTTGGTCAAAAGATGTTCTGCGAAAAAACTATAGCCAATGGGCGATGTAACGGATTGCGTTACATCACACTTCAGAAAAGTGAATAAAACGTTAATCACAAGTTTGTAATCGCTTTCATTCGCCCATTAAATATGCGGCTGAGTTTATGGATTTTCCTGTCATGGAAAGGGTCTGAAAATGGCACGAGGATGCGGATGAGAATGAAAACAGGCGGAGACTTTCGGCGCGAGTTGGCTATAATACTCGCCACTTGTTTAGCATACATATAGGACACTCACATGAGCTTACTCAACGTCCCTGCGGGTAAAGAACTGCCGGAAGACATCTACGTTGTTATCGAAATCCCGGCCAACGCAGATCCTATCAAATACGAAATCGACAAAGACACCGGTGCGCTGTTCGTTGACCGTTTCATGTCCACTGCGATGTTCTACCCGTGCAACTACGGTTACATCAACCACACCCTGTCTCTGGACGGTGACCCGGTAGATGTGCTGGTCCCAACGCCATACCCACTGGCCCCAGGTTCTGTGGTTCGCTGCCGTCCGGTTGGCGTTCTGAAAATGACTGACGAAGCCGGTGAAGATGCGAAACTGGTTGCAGTTCCGCACACCAAGCTGAGCAAAGAGTACGATCACATTAAAGATGTGAACGACCTGCCAGAACTGCTGAAAGCGCAGATCACTCACTTCTTCGAGCACTACAAAGATCTCGAAAAAGGCAAATGGGTTAAAGTTGACGGCTGGGACAACGCAGAAGCAGCGAAAGCTGAAATCGTTGCATCCTTCGAGCGCGCTGCTAAGAAGTAATTCTTACGCCCAATGCTAAGCCCCGCGAGTCGGGGCTTTTTTGTGCCTGTCATTCCATATCCCCTTAACAATTAACCGGTTATTGTCCTACCAGAAAAGGTAGCCGTTGTTCACATAACTCAATTGATAATGAGAGTAGATATCATTATCATTTTCACTTCGTAAATAAATGTGAATAAACGTCAATGACCCTACACAATGTGAAGACCCTCAAAGCCTCCGTCGCGCTCGCGGTTACTGCTGCTTTTATGCTGACCAGCGTGTCTGGTTACTCGGCCACCCTGCCAGAGAAAGACTTTATCACCCAGCCCGTGGGCCACGGTGTCTACGAACTGGCCTACGACGCAGAGGCAAAGGTGCTGTTTGCCGCCAGCGCCCCCTCTTTTGATAAAGACAAAACCAACGGCAAAATCTACAAGCTGGACCTGGAAGATCTGACCGGCACGGGCGTCATTGAAACCACGCGCCGCGCGTTTGCAACTGTGCTGGACGAAGAGAGTCAGACGCTTTACGTGGGCAATACCCTCGAAGGCTCCGTAACCCTGATCGATACGCGCACCGGCAAAGAGCAGGCCGTGATTCAGCTCGCCGACACCAGCAACCCGAAAGATATCGCCCACACCCGCGAAATGGTGCTCGATAAACAGCATCACCGCCTGTACGTCACCGGCGTGGTGGAGAAAGGCATCGTCTGGGTGGTCGATACGAAAAAGCGTCAGCTCATCAACACGCTGACCAATATGGGCGAGTACCCGACCGGGCTGGCGCTGGACGCGGAGAAAAACCGTCTGTACGTGGTGAATGGCCGCAACGAACTGATCGCTGTTGATACCCAAAGCGATACCATCGTTAGCCGGTTCAGCGTCGAACCGGAGAAAAAACACTTCTTTCTGAATATCGCCCTCGACAGCAAAAACAACCGCGCCTTTCTCACCGACCCGGATTTACCGAAGGTGCTGGTGGTAGATATCACTACCGGCAAGGTGCTCCAGCACATCGACGTCACCAACTCGCTGGCGGTGCTCTATAACGAAAAGCGTCACGAAGTTTACGTCACGCACCGCAACGCCAAGCTCATCAGCATTATCGACAGCCAGACGTACCAGCTGAAAAACAGCATTGCGACCAATGCGATGCCGAACAGCCTCGCCCTCTCCTCCGACGGTAACGTGCTGTACGCCAGCATTAAACAAGACGAGAAAGTGGCAAAAGAGAAACCGGATTACGTCATCAAAATCACGCTCGATAAGCTCTGATTTCATCCCCCCACACCTTGCGGCGTAAGACCGCAGGGTGTTTTTTTATTTTTCCTTTTGGGTTTATGGCTATGAAAACGCGTCAATTTATTACGTTCACAGGCATGGTGGCGTTAACCGGCACACTGGTTTTACCCGCGCAGGCAGATGATGAAATGGTGGTCACCGCCACCGGCTTTTCACAACAGAAAAAAGAAGCGCCCGCGACGATTTCAAGTATCGATCGCAAAACGCTGGATATTCAGCCCGACCAGACCATCGGCGACGCGATTAAAAATATCCCCGGCGTGTCGGTCTCTAACGGCGGCAGCGATATGGCCAACGGCAGCATCATGATGCGCGGTATGGATTCGAGCTACACGGCGTTTATGGTCAACAGCGTGAAGCAGAACACCAGCGAATCGCGCCCCTACGGCCAGGATATCGGTGCCGAAGCAGGCTTTTTACCGCCAATGGAAGCCATCGAACGCATCGAAGTGATTCGCGGCCCGATGTCATCTCTGTACGGCTCTGACGCCATCGGCGGCGTGGTGAACGTGATCACCAAAAAACCCTACGGCGTAGCCGACTGGACCGGTGCTATCGCCGCCAATACCTGGCTGCAGGAGCATAAAGATCTGGGCAACACCAGCCAGCTGAACCTGTTCGCGATGGGACCGCTCATCCAGGACAAACTCGGCCTGAGCATTGCCGCCGACGGGCTGGATCGCCGTGATGACGAGCGCCAGAACTACTTCGGCAAGCACAACCGTAAATCCGTCGATGCCACCCTGGGCCTCAAGGCCAGCGAAAATAACCTCTTTGACCTGAATGTGGTTGTCGGCGAACAGGAAAAAAATCGCACCAAAAAACGCGGTACGCCGTGGATGTGGAAGTTCGATCGCGATGCCGTGACCCTCACCCACACCGGCTGGTATGCGGATGACACCATTGCGACCACTAACTACATCAACTACGAGAAAGGGCGTTCGAAGTACCTGCTCGATAACACCTCGCCGGAGTACGTGCAGACGGAAAACTACGTCGCCAACTCGCAAACCACTTTTACCTTCGATAACCATAAGCTCACCGTCGGCGCGAACTTCACGCGCGAAGAGCTGAACGACCACTTTTATGAGTCGGGCAAAACGCTGCCGGGCGTCGAGCCGGTCACCAAAGTGACCCGCAACGGCTGGGCGCTGTTCGCTGAAGATGGCTGGACGATTAACGACTTTACCTTGACCACCTCCGCGCGCGGCGATTACGACAGCTACTTCGGCGCGCACATCACGCCAAAACTGTACGGCAACTGGGCGATTTCCGACGCCTGGGCACTAAAAGGCGGGATCTCCGCCGGCTATAAAAAACCGGAGCTGCGCGCCACCTCCGATCAGTTTGTCACGCCGCACGGATCAACGCCGCCGTACCCGTTCCTGACCGTGGGTAACGACGATCTGAAACCAGAGAAAAGCCTCAACGCCGAAACGGGCCTGTACTGGACCGGGGAGGCCGTATCGCTGGACGGCACCGTCTTCTACACCCAGTTTAAGGACAAAATCTCCGAGCAGACGATTTGCGAAACCACCGCCACCAACCAGTGCGAAGTGAACGGCTATAAAGCCGATTCCGTCGATAAATACTTTAACGTCAGCAAAGCGGATGTTTACGGTATCGAGCTGAATGGCGACTGGCAGATCACTCAGGATGTGAAAGCGAACGCGAACTATACCTACAACCACAGCGAGCAGAAATCCGGCGTGAATAAAGGCTACGCGCTCAACGACTATCCGCGCCACATGGCGAACCTGTCGCTGAACTGGGCGGCAACGCAGTCGCTGGATCTGTGGAGCAACGCGAACTACCGCAGCAGTAACCGGGACAGCAACAGCGGCACGAAGTATGAGGCTTACACGCTGGTCGATATCGGCGCGCGCTACAAGCTGAATAAGAATACGCAGCTGTTGGCGGGGATTTACAACCTGTTTGATGCGGATCCGAAACGCGAAACGTCGTGGGGAGAATACGGGCAGCTCGAAGGGCGTCGGTATAATCTTGGCGCGCGCATCGAGTTTTAAGGGTACCAAAAACAACGCCACCCGAAGGTGGCGTTGTTTTTATCAGTACTGGTCTCTGTCTAACCAGTTACCGCTTTCAATCAGTTTCAATCCATCGACCGGACGCTGGTACACGTACATCCATGCACTGCCATACGGGGTCTGGATCAACTGGCGTGCATATTCACCGCCCCTGGTGCGCAAGGCATCAAGTTCGGCAAGTGTAGCGTTATCAATACGATAAACTTCACCCTGTACCGTCCCGTTCCCCGGAACCGCGCCTGGATAGTGGCCCAGACTGTACAACTGGTAGTTCTCGATATTGTAATTTCCCAGCAACTGGGCGTTCGTCATCCAGTGACTGTTGCCCTGCCTGGTTCGTAAACTGCCGTATACAAATATTCGCATTGCTAAAACTCAAACTGATAGAGCAAATCGAGCGCCTGGTCTACGCCAGACACCGCTTCCAGATATAGCTTAGGCATCAGCCGATAGCGTAGCGTGAGAGTTGCCAGTGAGTCAAAGATCCCCACGCCATATTTCACCTGTAGACCCGGCAGTACATAGCCGCTGACCACCACCTGCGAAGAGTCACCGACCCCCTGGGTGTCCAGCGCCAGATTACTTACGCCAAACGTCTCGCCGATTTTACCCACAACCTGACCACTTTGTGCAACCCCCAGGCCGACTAACATTGAGGTCATCGCCGCACTATCGCTCTGCTGGCTGTCCAGACCCTGCCCGCGCAGCAGATAAGAGAGCGCTTCCTGCTGCGACATCGCCGGATCGGAGAAGATCTCCGCCTTCGGCTCGTCGGCCGTTCCGGTGACGCGCACCCCGGCAATCACATCGTTTTCGGTCGACTCTGGGTTACGAATCGCTTCGATGTTGAGCAGCGGTTGGTCCGGCGGGCCGGAGAACAGCAACTCACCTTTGCGCACAATCAGATCCTGGCCGTAGGCGTGGAAACGCCCTTCCGGAATGTTAATTTGCCCGTTCAGGCCCAGCCCTTGCTGATCCTGCGCGACTTTCAGGTCACCCGTCAGTCGCGCCTTCAGGCCAAACGCATCGAGACGCACGTTGTTGCCGACGTGAATGATCAGGTTACTGTTAATCGGAATCGCGGCGCTTTTGGTTTCGACCGGCTTCAGATCGTTATTCAGCATCACCTCATCACTGGAAACGCCGACGGCGCTTTCCGGCACGTCGTGAACCACGATGCGCGCCCACGGCACATCTACGCGGCCATCGAGGGTAAACAGGCTCGGCGTCGCCTCGAACACCACATCCGGCGACACGTCGAGGCGCACCATTGGTGGCACCGTGATACGCACCCGGCTGCCTTTCGCCGCCACGCGCGCGCGCCAGTTATCGATCTGGCTCCAGTCGGCGTCACCGCTCAGGTTGATTTGCCCTTGCTGCGTGCGCACCACCCCGGCCAGCGTCGAGCTCATGCCGTTGAAGTTCATTGAGATCTGGCTCGGCTGCATATCAAACGGCATAAAGTTACCGTCGATATCCACACCGTTGAGCTGCATCTGACCAAACAGCTGCGGGCTTTCGGCGTTGCCCGCCAGACGCAGATTGGCGCTGAGCATCCCCGCCGCTTTTTCGCCGCGGGAGAAGATCGGGTTCACCATCGCCAGGTTCATATTGCGAATATTGACGTTACCGCCCAGATTACGCCGTCCCTGCGGATCGGTGATCTGCACCTGGCCGTCAAACTGTCCATTGTTGGTCAGGCGAATCAGCCAGCCCAGCTCCGCACGGTTGTTATGCAGATCCGCCGTCAGGTTCAGCGTCTCGAACGCCACCGGCAGCGGCGCGTCGTTCACCGTCTGGGTCACTTTTACGTTACGCCCGGAAAGGGTCACGTTACCTTGCGGCAGCCCTTCTTTGGTGGTGTCCCAGGACACATCGGCTTTACCGCTAAAGACGCCGCTCGCTTCGGTAGTTTCTGGCATAAACGGCTTGAGCATCGCGAGATCGAAGCGGTTCAGATTCACCACCGCACGCCCTTCCGCACCGGCATCAATGGTCTGCGGCACGCACAGTTCGGCGTTCGGGTTAGTCCAGCAATGTGGTCCGATACTGATTTTCTGCTCGGCGTTGCGGTAATCCAGCGCGATGGAGCGGGACAGCGTCAGTGGCCCTACCGGCGTGCTGAACCGGGTATTATCCAGAACCCCTTTCCAGCGCTCCTCTTTGCGGTCAAAACTCCCCGTCAGATGCAGCTGGCCGGAGACCGGCTCGCCCTGCACGCGCAGCTGGAGATCGTGCTGCTTCTCGCTGCCTTTTGCGTCCAGCGTGACCAGGCTGATATTCACATCCGGCTGGGAAATCCGCTCGACGCGCAGGTTCAGGTTGCCCGCGATCTGATCGGTGGATTTAACGTCGCCTTTCACCAGAACGCGCGCGACGGAAAGCTCCTGCCAGCGCAGATTGTTGGCGGTGATATCCGCCAGCAGTTGCGGCGCATCGACGGTGCCACGCACTTTCACTAAGCCTTTCGCAGTGCCGCCGAGGCCCGGCAGGGCATTGTCGAGATTTGGCGCGTCGATGGTGGCATCCAGATTGAGATCTTTCACGCCCAGCTCGCCTTTGATATCGGCGGTGTTGCGTCCGAGCGCCACGTGCAGTTTCGGGATGATCCACTGCAGATAGCTGTTCCCGCGCAGAGAGCCTTCGACGTTCACTTTATTCTGCTTCACGTTGCCGGTGATTTTGAGCTCCGGCACCTCCATCTGCCAGCTTTCGCCGTACAGACTGCCGCGCGTTTTGATCGTCCCGTCGAGCTTCGACGGCCAGTCCGGCACCTCTTTGGCGGTGTTGATCCCTTTGAGGTTCAGCTCGCCGCGCCAGCTGATCGCTTTCTGCCAGTCGAGCAGCGCCGTCAGTTCGGTTTTGCCTTCCAGCGCCGCCACGGAGAGTTTGTCGAGGTTAATCTGCTGCTCGTTACCCTTCGCATCCAGGGTAATGTCCGCAGGCGGTAACCCTTCGCCTTTCACCGACGTGCGGAACGACAGGGTGTAATCGGTCATTTTACCGCTCAGCTTGAGCTTCAGCTTATCGGCCTGGAACTGTTTTTCGCCGGTAAACGGCCAGTAAAGCTGTTCGCTCACCACCTCAAGATTCAGCGGTAAACCCGCTTCCGCCAGCTGAGTCTGCCCGCGCAACACCATATCTACCGGGCCGGAGAGATTCACGCCAAACTCCAGCTTCTCGCGCAGCGCACCGCCCACTTTCAGCTTCACCTTCTCGCCTTTGAGCGGGTCGATATTCAGGGCGCTGTTGAGGGTGATATCCACCGGCCAGTTGTCGCGCAGCAGCGCCTGCCCGGTCGCGTTCACGCTCCCCTGATTGGTATCAATATCCAGCGCATCGAGCTTCATGGTGCCGTCGATGCTGCTCACTTTCAGCAGCATGTTGAACACGGTCAAATCCGTGTCGCCCGTCAGGCGCAGCTGTTCGCCCTTAAACTCTTCGATATTCAGATTGAGCGGCAGATGAACGTCGGTCATCTCCGGCAGAACCGGCTTCGAGAAGAGATCTTTCAGGGTCTCGCCGAGCGGTTTCTCTTCCGGCTGCGGGTTCTGAATTTTCGGTTCGACAATCTCTTCCTGTGCCACTTTCGCCACTTTCGGCAGGGCGATTAGCAGCCCCTGTAGAGAGGTCGGCGTCAGCGTCAGGTTTTTCTCCTGCCAGCGCAGGCCGGAGGTGAAGTCCATCACCGAAACGGTGGTGTCGTCGATCTTAATATTGACGTTATTGAGCGCCACGCGGTACAGCGCAATCGGATAGGGAGTGGAGAGGTTCAGCGGGCCGCTGTCCTCCTCCTCGACAGGGGCAGATTTCGGCATTTTGTCCGAATCTATCGCCACGTTAACGTCTTTTAACGACAGATCGTTGACGCACAGGCTGCTGTCGCGCAGACAGCTGAGCTTAACCGCAAGGTGAAACTCACCCGCGTTCACCGCCACGCCTGGCTGCTGGTAGCGGATATTCTTCAGACGCAGATCGCGCCAGCCGCCCGTCACCTGGCCGATCTCAAGCCCTGGCACCCAGCGGTTAGCCGCGTTAAACAGCAGATGCAAGCCAGTGGTAGTGCCCACCAGGAACGCCACCGTGCCGAGCAGCAGCACGATAAAAATCAGAACGCCGAGGCTGATCTTCTTCCATAAACTCATAATTCAGGCCCCAGACCGATGTAAAACTGTAAACCGTGTTCGTCTTTGTCGCCGACCGGAACGGCGAAATCGAGCTTGATCGGCCCGACCGGCGATTGCCAGCGCACGCCTACGCCCGCACCGGTTTTGAAATCGCTTTTGCGAATATCGCTCACCGCTTCACCGCCGTCGACAAACATCGCCCCCCACCATTTACCGCTGACGTTGTACTGGTACTCCAGCGAGCCGGTCGCCAGTTTGGAGGCCCCCATCAGTTGGCCTTTGTCATTTTTCGGGGAGATCGATTTGTATTTGTAGCCGCGAATACTGCGGTCGCCACCCGCGAAGAAACGCAGGTCTGGCGGCACACGTTCGAAATCGCCGGTTTCAATCCAGCCGAGGTTTCCGCGCGTCACAAAGCGGTGTTTGTCATAGAACGTGCGGATCCAGACGTTTTGCGCCTGTACTACCGAGAAATCGACGTCCGATCCCCAGGCGGTATTGGAGTAATCAATCGAGTAACGCTGGGAATCGCCCCAGGTCGGCATCAGGCCGCCGCGCGAGCGGGTACGGCTGATCATCACGCCCGGATAGAGCAGCATGGTGGTGTTGGTGACGTTTGCCTGGGTAAAGTGGTCGAGACTCCAGCGCAAATTAATCGCCCGCTGCCAGCCGCTGGAGAGGTCCCAGAAGCGCGACAATGCGAGGGTGGTGGAGTCAGACTCCGTATCGTTTAAATCGGTACGCTTAAAGCCGCCCTGCACCAGGTAATACTGCTCCAGCGGGTTCTTCAGCAGCGGCATTTTATAGCTGAAATCGAGCTGCTGTTCCGGCGCGGAGATACTGGCGCTGGTGGTCAGGCTGTGGCCGTAGGAGTTCATCCACGGCTTTTTCCACGTCGCTTTCACCCGCGGGCCGACGTCCGTTGAGTAACCGACACCGGTTTCGATGGTGTTTTCGGTACGCGGTGAAACCACCCCGTGCAGCGGTAACACTTTGGTTTTGCGCGCTTTGTCGAATTCCGGCGCAACAACCACGGAGTTAAACCAGCCGGTCGCCGACAGGCGGCGGTTCAGCTCTGCCAGATCTTTTGACTGGTAGTAATCGCCCTCTTTGAAAGGGATCAGGTTTTGCAGATACTCGTCGCGGATTTGCGAGCCTTCGAAGGTCACGTCGCCAAAACGGTAGCGTTCGCCGCTATCGTAATCGATATCCCAGAACGCCTGGCGGCGGTCGAGGGCAACGCCCAGCTGGCTTTTATTGAACTGGCTGTCGAAGTAGCCCTTACGCAGCGCGACGCTGGTAAGCTCTTTTTTGAAGTGGTCGTAGTCGCCGTGATTCAGCACGGTGCCGACTTTCGGGCGCGTGCCCAGCAGATCCAGATAATCACGGTCAGTACGCGCGCCGCCGCGCAGCACCACGTTGGTGCCGCCGATCAGCACCGGCTCGCCCTTGGAAACGCGGGCAATTAACACCTGACGGCCCTTGGCCGGTGGTGGACGTAAATCGAAATCAATGGTGGGTTCGTAGTAGCCCAGCGCTTTTAACCCTTCGCGGATCGCGTCATCTACGCGCGCGCGAAAGCGCCGGTCCGGCGTCACTTCGTCACTCTCAATCGTTGACAGCTGTGCACGCACGTTTTTTTCCAGCGTCCCGGATAACCCCTCAACCTGCAAACGGACATTCGCCGCGCTGGCGACCCCGCTTGTCAGCAATAAACTGACCAAACAAAACTGGCGGATCTTTGGCACGTTCTCTCCTGAATATCCTTGTTTCCACCCCTGGAAGCAATTGATGTACCGCTCCGCGGCGTATCACGGCATAAAGCCCAAAACCCAATAAGAGGGTTGAAAAATGGCCGAGAGGCCTAATATTTCTTATGTTTAAATCTAGACTCATTCAGCGTATTTATTGTGTTCAATTAAACGCTCCATGACAACCTTAACTGAAACATCGCTGCCCCGGAGGCCCTACCGTGAGTTTATTCGACAAAAAGCATCTTGTTTCTCAAGCAGATGCACTGCCGGGACGTAATACGCCAATGCCGGTCGCTACCTTACACGCTGTGAACAATCATTCAATGACTAACGTCCCGGACGGGATGGAGATCGCCCTCTTCGCCATGGGCTGCTTCTGGGGCGTCGAGCGTCTGTTCTGGCAACTGCCGGGCGTCTACAGCACGGCGGCGGGCTACACCGGCGGTTACACGCCTAATCCGACCTATCGCGAAGTCTGCTCGGGTGATACCGGCCACGCGGAAGCCGTGCGCGTGGTGTACGACCCGGCGATCATCAGCTACGAACAATTATTGCAGGTTTTCTGGGAAAACCACGATCCGGCCCAGGGGATGCAGCAGGGTAACGATCACGGCACGCAATACCGTTCCGCCATTTACCCGCTGACGCCGGAGCAGGACGCCGCCGCGCGCGCCAGCCTGACCCGCTTCCAGGAGGCGATGAATGCCGCGGGCGATAAGCGTCACGTCACCACCGAAATCGCCAACGCCACGCCGTTCTACTACGCGGAAGATGACCACCAGCAGTATCTGCACAAAAACCCGTACGGCTACTGCGGGATCGGCGGGATTGGTGTCTGCCTGCCGCCACAGTTGGCCTGATTACTGATCCAGCGCCACGCGAGCCGCGTGGCGCGTGGCATTACTGACCGATCCAAAATCCATCACTTTACCCTGCAACAGCAGGTTAAACACCGACGCCTGTGGCCGGTTCAGCCGCGTCTGAAGCAGGTGCACCGCCTCAATCCCCAGCTCACGACACGGCACCGTGACGCCCGTCACCGGCGCATCCAGCCGGTTTTGCAAATTCCAGGTGAAATCGGTGGTGATAATGGAGATATCCTCCGGCACGCGCAGACCGCGACGCTGCAACGCCCTGAGCACCCCTTCCGTCATACTGGTGCTGTTAGGAAAAATCACCTGCGGCCACTGGGTTTTATCGTGCCCGGCCAGCCAGTCGTCGAGGGCGCGCTCGGCCTCCTCCGCCGTAAACCACTCGGTTACCAGCAAATCATTTTGCGGGTCGAACGGCACGTGAAAATGGCGGTACGCCTCTTTAATGCCGTCGAGGCGCGCGTAGAGCGTCTCACGACGCAGGCAGGTCATGGTCAGAATTCGGCGGTGGCCCTGCTCGAAGAGATGGCGCATGGCGGTAAACCCGATGGCGCGATGATCGGGCGAAACAGAATCGAGCGCCATTTCCCGATCGATGGAGTTAATTAAAACGCAGGGTTTATTCAGGGTGGTGGCGAGTTTAAAGATGGTGGAATCATCAGTGCCGATAATAATGATCGCGTTAATATTTTTATGCCCGGCTTTTTCGAGAAATAATTTTACGTCTGCGCGCTGTTCTTCTAATCCGCAATAACTGATCCAGACATCATGGGGTGCACTGGCTTCGGCAATGCCTTTCGTCACCTCAAGATAAAAAATATCCCCGCGTCCCTGAAAGGTGCGTTCAGGGGCAAACACCGCAATGCCGTTAATCAGCAGCCGCCCGCTCGCCATGGACGCCAGCACGCCAAGTTCCCGCGCGCAGCGCACGATGGCCTCGCGGGCCTTGTCGCTGGTATAGGATTTGCCGCTTAAAACCCTGGAAACGGTGCTGACGGAGTAGCCCGTCAACGCCGCAATTTCGTCCATTTTTAGCTTGCCCGGCATAGTGTGACCTCGCTCGCATTCAGTTTTTGCAATTATTTGCAGAAACAGCCTGTTGATTTTAAAACCAAATTTACCGGGCGTAGGTGTTTACTTATGCGCCTTGCGAGTATTCTCACAAAAACACATTGTCGCTGCGGTTCGCCTTTCCTATTTTCCCCTCATCACTCTTTTTAACGACTTAAGGTGTGACATGGAAAAGGTACGGTTTGGCATTATTGGTATCGGCAATATCGGCACGGTTCATGCGCGCTATCTTTTAGCGGGTGTCGTTAAAGATGCCTGTCTGACGGCGGTCTGCGATAACGATCCCGAGAAACATCACGCCATTCGGCAGCTCGTCGGCGAGTCCGTCGCGCTCTTTCATGAGGCCGAAGAGCTGCTCACCAGCGGGCGAATCGACGCTGTCATTGTCGCCACGCCCCACTACGATCACCCCCGGCTTTCCATCATGGCGATGCGCCACGGCATTCATACCCTGTGCGAGAAACCGGCGGGCGTCTACACCGCACAAGTGCAGGAGATGAACGCCTGCGCACGCGAGTGCGACGTGGTGTTCGGCATCATGTACAACCAGCGCCCTAACCCGCTGTATCAGAAAGTGAAAGATCTGATCGACAGCGGCGAGCTGGGCGAAATCCGCCGCTCTAACTGGATTATCACCAACTGGTATCGCTCACAAAGCTATTACAACTCCGGCGGCTGGCGCGCTACCTGGAAGGGCGAAGGTGGCGGCGTGCTGCTCAACCAGGACCCGCATCAGCTCGATCTCTGGCAGTGGCTGGTCGGGATGCCGGTGCGGCTGCGGGCGTTTTGCCAGTTCGGTAAACATCGTCAGATTGAAGTGGAAGACGAGGTGACCGCCTACGCCGAATACGCCAATGGCGCGACCGGGGTGTTTATCACCACCGTCGCCGAAACGCCGGGAACCAACCGGCTGGAGATCACCGGCGATCGCGGCAAAGTGGTGGTCGAAGAGGGAAAACTGCGCTACTGGCGGCTGCGGGAGTCCGAAACCGACTTTAACGCCCGCTGGCAAAACGGCTTTGGCGAGCCGGAGTGCTGGGAGGTTTCCATTCCGGTCGCTGCGGAGTGCAGCGAACACCACGTCATTACCGCCAACTTCTGCGCCGCCGTGCTGCGCGGCGAGCCGCTGATTGCGCCTGGGCTTGAGGGGATCAACGGCCTGACGCTCTCCAACGCCATGCATTTATCAACCTGGACGGACGACTGGGTCACGCTTCCGCTCAACGAGAAACAGTACCTGCGCCTGCTGCAACAGCGCATCGCCACCTCTGTGGACAAAGAGACCACCAGCCGCACCCTGGATGCCTCAGGCACCTGGTAACACCGGAGAAAAGAACGATGTTAAAAATCGCCATCGTGGGAACAGGGAACATCTCGCATAACCATATTCAGAGCTATTTGCAGTTCGGCCAGCGCTGCACCATCGTGGCGCTGGTGGACATCTACCCGGAAAAAGCGCACGAGAAAAAAGCGCGCTACGGCCTGAATGACGCGCGCATCTATGAAAGCCACCAGCAGATGCTGGCCGCCGAAGCAGATATTGATATCGTCGACGTCTGCACGCCGCCCTACGTCCACGCCGAAATCAGCATTGACGCCCTGAACGCCGGGTGTCACGTCCTGTGTGAAAAACCGATGGCCGCGTCGCTTGAGGAGTGCGACGCGATGATTGCCGCGCAACAAGCCAGCGGAAAAACCCTGTCGATCATCGCCCAGAACCGTTTTACCGACGCCTTCTGGCGGCTGAAAGCGGCGCTGGATTCCGGCCTGGCGGGCAAAATCTGCCACGCACAGGTGGACTCGTTCTGGTGGCGCGGCCACTGCTATTACGACCTGTGGTGGCGCGGCACCTGGGAGAAAGAGGGCGGCGGCTGCACCCTCAACCATGCGGTTCACCACATCGACGCCATCCAGTGGATGCTGGGCTTTCCGTCGGAAGTGGTGGCGATGATGTCCAACGTCGCCCACGACAACGCCGAAGTGGAAGATCTGAGCGCCGCGATTTTCAAATACCCCAGCGGCGCACTCACGCAGCTCACCGCTTCCGTGGTGCACCACGGAGAAGATCAGAAGATTGTGATTCAGGGTGAGAAAGCGCGGATCTCTGCGCCGTGGGAGGTGTTCGCCAGCGTCAGCGCCGACAACGGTTTCCCGCAGGCCGCGAACGATACGACGCGCGAAACGCAGCTGAATGCGGTATTTCACGAGACGCCCAAACTAGAGTGGACGCTGCACACCGGGCAGATCCACGACCTGCTGCGCGCGGTTGAACAGCAAACCGCTCCGCTGGTCGATGGCGTACAGGGCAAACGCTCCCTTGAACTCATCACCGCCATCTATAAATCGTCCATCACTGGAAGTGTGGTCCGACTGCCCATCTCCCGCGACGACCCGTTCTATCGCACCGGTGGCACCAACGTGCTCGCCCCGCGTTTCTACCAAAAATCCGCCAGCGTCGCCAATTTCAGCGAAACCGGCGCCATTCCATTAGGCAAAAATCTGGACCAGGGGATCTGACCATGAATAAACATGACGGTATGAATTACGCGCCCGTGGGCAAACCACAGCCGGTGGTCCAGCCCGGTGAATTTGTCTTTGCGGCGGCGGCTCTCGATCACGGCCATATCTACGGCATGTGCAACGGGCTGATGGAGGCCGGGGCGACGCTGAAATGGGTCTACGATCCCGATCCCGCGAAAGTGGATAAATTTGTGCAGCAGTATCCGCAGGTGAAGGCCGCCGACTCGCTGGAGGTGATTCTTGCCGACAGCGACGTGCAGCTGGTCGCCGGGGCGGCGGTTCCGTCCGAGCGCTGCGCACTGGGGCTGAAGGTCATGGCTGCCGGTAAAGACTATTTCACCGACAAAGCGCCGCTGACCACGCTGGATCAGCTCGATGATGCCAAAACGATGGTGGCGAAAACCGGGCGTAAATACGCGGTCTATTACAGCGAGCGTCTGCACGTCGAAAGCGCAGTGTTTGCCGGGCAACTGGTGAAACAGGGGGCGATAGGTCGCGTGGTACAGACTCTCGGCACGGGCCCGCACCGCGAAGGGCAAGGCCGCCCGGACTGGTTCTACGAGCGGCGCTATTTCGGCGGCATTCTGTGCGATATCGGCAGCCACCAGATCGAGCAATTCCTGTTTTACACCGGCAACCACGAGGCCACGGTGGTCGCCAGCCAGGCACGAAATTTCAACCATCCGCACCACCCCAATTTTGAAGATTTCGGCGACGCGATGCTCAAGGGTGAAAACGGGGCCAGCGGCTACTTCCGCTGCGACTGGTTTACCCCCAACGGGCTGTCAACCTGGGGCGATGGGCGTCTGACGCTGCTCGGCACCGACGGGTATATCGAAATCCGCAAATATGTCGATCTCACGCGCGGCGAACAGGACGTGGTGTATCTCGTCAACAACGAGGGCGAGTTCCGCTATCCGGTGGCGGGCCAGGTCGGCTTCCCGTTCTTTGGCGAGCTAATTCTGGACTGCCTGAATCGCACCGAAAACGCGATGACCCAGGCGCACGCCTTTAAAGCGGCCGAGCTGTGCGTGAAAGCGCAGATGCTGGCAAACGCGGCGGATTAACGAGAGGTGCGGATGAAAACGCTCAATGCAGCCCTTATCGGCGGCGGTGCGATCCACAGCTGCCACGTCAATGCCCTGCGCCAGATGCCTGGCGTGACCCTGCGCGCGCTGGCGGATATCAACAGCGAAGTCGGTTTGAAGCTGGCGATGGCGTATCAGTGCCGCTTTTATCAGGATTATCAGGAGATGCTGCTGGATGACGAAATCGACGTGATTCACATCTGCACGCCGCATTTCGAGCATAAACGGATGATTCTGGCGGCCCTTGCGGCAGGAAAGCATGTGTTCTGCGAAAAGCCGGTGGGGATGAACGGCGGCGAAATCACGGAGATCGCGCACGCCGCGCAGAATGCGGCGGGTCTGCTTGGCGTGTGTTATCAGAACCGGCTCAACCCCACCAGCCAGCGCATCCGACGGGAGCTGGCAGAGGGGGAGATGGGCAAAATGCTGAGTATCAAAGCCGTGCTCACCTGGTCGCGTTCGGGCGCTTATTACACCGAAAGCCCCTGGCGCGGGCGTTTTGCCACCGAGGGCGGGAGCTTGCTGATCAATCAGGCGATTCACACTCTCGATCTGATGCAGTGGTTTGCGGGCGGCGTGACGCGCCTGAAAGGGGTCGTCGACAGCGGTGAGCTGGCCGACGTGACGCAAGCCGAGGACAGCGCGATGGCGACGCTGCACTTCACCAACGGCGCGCGCGGCCTGTTTTACGCCACCAACTGCCACACCATCGACTCGCCGCTGCTGCTTGAGATTCACTGCGAAAACGGCACCTTACAGCTGTGCGACAACGCCCTGTGGCGGTTGTGCAACGGCGAGCGGGTGAAACTGGTAAGCGACGCATCGCCAAACGGTGTGGCAAAAAGTTACTGGGGTTTAGGCCACCAGCACGCGATTGGCGATTTTTATGCCGCCATCCAAGACCCGGAAAAAGCGGATTACACCGATATTCGCGAAGCCGGAAAATCAATCAACCTTGTGGAGGCCATTTATCGTTCATCCCAGATTCGGCAATGGATTGAGATTAATCAGCAGTGAATAAAAATCGGCCAGAATAAATCTGGTTCATAATAACCCTACTCTGAGTATCAATATTATGGTCAAACCAACTGAACGCAGGGTTGGTTATGGTGTGGCGCTTGGCTACGGCATAACCGATCTGTTTGGCGGAGGCGCTTTCGCCATTATTGGCACCTGGCTGTTATTTTTTTATACCACCTATTGCGGACTGAGCGTGCTCGAAGCCGGTTCTATCTTTGCTATTGCGCGGGTAATTGACGCCGTATTAAGCCCGATTATGGGTTATATCACTGACAATTTTGGCAATACCTGGCTCGGGCGAAAATTTGGTCGCCGCCGCTTCTTTTTATTATTAAGTTCACCGCTGATGTTTTTATATGCCCTGCTGTGGGTAACCGATATGGGCTACTGGTATTATCTCGGCACCTATTTGTCGATTGAATTATTGTCGGCGATGGTGCTCGTGCCGTGGGAGACGCTGGCGGCTGAGATGACCAACCGCTACGAAGAGCGCAGCCGCTTGTCCGGGGTGCGGATGATCTGCTCCCAGCTCGGCGGTTTTCTGGCGGTGTCTGTGCCCGGCGTGATTATGCATTTCACCGGGAAAGATAATTCGTTTACATATACCCTCACCGGATTGATCTTCTCCTGCGTCTTTTGTCTCGCGGTATTTATTACCTGGCGCACCACCTGGGAGGCGAAAGATGTGCATCAGGAGTCCGATTTTAAAATTGAGACCCACCGCAGTAGCGGTTTACTCAATCACCTGAAATATCTGGTACTGGATCTCTTCTCCGCCTTCCAAATTCGCGCCTTTCGTTTACACATCATCATCTATATTTTCTCGTTTACCGCGATGGATGTGTTCGGTTCAGTTTTTACTTATTACGTGGTTTATTGCCTGAGCCAGGACGCAGCGGCGGTTTCCGGCTGGCTCAGTATCGCCGCGTTCGCCTCGGTACCGGGCACTTACGGATTTATGCTGCTGTTAAACCGGCTGAATATTTCTCCGTCGGCGGCGCTGCGAATCTCCTACGGCTGTATATTCTTCGTGCTGGCGTTCTTGTTCGCCGTCTATTACACGGAAACCCAGGTCCCTGCTCTGCTGTTCTCGGCGGTCTTTATTCTGCTTGGCGCGGCGCGTGCCGGGTTGTATTACATCCCGTGGAACATCTACAGCTTTATTCCTGACATCGACGAGATGGTTACCCAGCAGCGCCGGGAGGGGATTTTTGCCGGCGTCATGGTGCTGACGCGTAAAAGCACCGTCGCGCTGGCGATCATGCTGATCGGCGTGGTGTTGCAGGAGTCCGGGTTTGTGAAAGGCAACGGTGCGCAGCCTGAATCGGCACTGTACGCCATTATCGGCCTGATGCTGTTTGCCACCTCCGCGCTGCTGGCGGTGAGTTTCATCACTACCTATAAATTCACCCTAACGCGCGACACCCACAAACTGCTGCTCAAAGAGATCGCCCGTCGCAAACTTGGCGGCGATTACCGCGACTGCGATGCGCGTACCCGGGTGGTCATTAAACAGCTCACGGGCTATGAGTACGACGAGGTCTGGGGCGGTAACGCCGCACGGCGACCAGTGGATAATGTCAGTTTGTCCTGATTAAGGGGCCGGGCAGCACCCGCCTGCCCGGCCTGTTTTTGCCAAAAATGTGACCTCTGGCGGATTTACACACGTTTACGCTATACTACCCGCTGAAATAATCGGCTCAACGCTACGAGCCGATGTTCAATGTGTCTTCACACAAACGAAATCAACTTCCCTTCCGAGGATCTGGCGAGAAGCCGGATAAACTATGTTAAACAGTATTTTAGTAATACTTTGTCTTATTGCCGTCAGTGCATTTTTCTCGATATCTGAGATTTCGCTGGCCGCCTCCCGCAAGATCAAACTTAAACTGCTTGCCGACGATGGCAATCTCAATGCACAACGCATCCTGAAAATGCAGGAAAATCCCGGTATGTTCTTTACCGTGGTGCAAATCGGTCTGAACGCCGTTGCCATTCTCGGCGGTATCGTGGGTGACGCAGCCTTTTCTCCGGCTTTCTATAGCCTGTTCTCGAAGTACTTCTCCCCTGAACTGTCCGAGCAGCTGAGCTTTATTCTCTCCTTCTCGCTGGTGACCGGCCTGTTCATCCTGTTCGCGGATTTAACCCCGAAACGCATCGGTATGATTGCGCCAGAAGCTGTGGCTTTGCGCATCATCAACCCGATGCGCTTCTGCCTGTACGTGTTCCGTCCGCTGGTCTGGTTCTTTAACGGCCTGGCAAACACCATTTTCCGCCTCTTCAAACTGCCGATGGTGCGTAAAGATGACATCACGTCTGATGATATTTATGCGGTGTTTGAAGCCGGTGCGCTGGCAGGTGTTCTGCGTAAGCAGGAGCATGAACTGATCGAGAACGTGTTTGAACTCGAATCCCGTACCGTGCCGTCCTCCATGACCGGGCGCGAAAACGTGATTTGGTTTGATCTGCACGAAGACGAGCAGAGCCTGAAAAACAAAGTGGCCGAGCATCCGCACTCCAAGTTCCTGGTCTGTAACGAAGATATCGATCACATCATCGGTTACGTCGATTCAAAAGACCTGCTGAACCGCGTGCTGGCTAACCAAAGCCTGGCGCTGAACAGCGGTGTGCAGATCCGCAATACCCTGATTGTGCCGGACACCCTGACGCTCTCCGAAGCGCTGGAAAGTTTCAAAACTGCGGGCGAAGACTTCGCGGTGATCATGAATGAATACGCGCTGGTCGTAGGTATCATTACGCTCAACGACGTGATGACCACTCTGATGGGTGACCTGGTCGGCCAGGGCCTGGAAGAGCAGATCGTCGCGCGCGATGAGAACTCATGGCTGGTGGATGGCGGCACGCCGATTGAAGACGTGATGCGCGTACTGGATATCGACGAATTCCCGCAGTCGGGCAACTACGAGACGATTGGCGGCTTTATGATGTTTATGCTGCGTAAAATCCCGAAACGTACCGACTCGGTGAAGTTCTCCGGCTATAAGTTTGAAGTGGTGGATATCGACAACTACCGCATCGACCAGCTGCTGGTGACACGCATCGATAACAAACCGACCGTGCTGGTGCCGAAGCTGCCGGACGCGGAAGAGAAAGCCTCGGCGTAAGTGCCCCACAAACATCAACGGCTCCCAATGGGAGCCGTTTTTATATACTGCTTTAACTACTGCATAGCACGTGGTTAAGCCATCTCAGTTTGCAGACGCATAACCTGGCGGTTGACTTCGGACATCACAGAATAGTGCTGTTTATCCTTCACTTTCGGGATAAGAATTTTGCCCTTATCAAATTCGAAAGCGCCAACATCCTTGATGTACAACCGTCCTCGGAACAGGATCTTCACGTACTTCGCCACCTGAAGCGGGTTGTAGCGTTGGAAAATTTTCATTCTTGTATCTCCTGCGAATCATACGCTCTTGCGGCGCCACAATCGGGCCGACTGTCCTGAGCGCAAATTTATTGCTCAATGACTATAGACCAGAAAAACGTTGATACCCAGTATGCATAAGTTTATTTACCGTTTGATTACAAATATTCAGAACATTCTTTGCATAGCATTTCTAAAAGCAGTATAAGCCTTCGTTTTTTTACGGATATGTGCGTTCGCCCGCAAACTGGCACTCGGATTGCGGGTAAAGCCGATTGATCGCACTTATGATTAAACCGTAAGACCAAGTGGTCGGATCACCTGCAACTATAAGGAAACACCATGACCCTTCGTAACATCCTGGCCGCAGCCTGCCTGTTACTGCCGCTGATGGCTTCCGCACACAACATTGAAAAGGGACAACGTGTGCCGCCAGTCGGTATTGCCGATCGGGGAGAATTGATTCTCGACAATGATAAGTTTAGCTATAAACCCTGGAATAGCGCGCAGCTCGCGGGCAAAGTGCGAGTGGTGCAACATATTGCCGGTCGTACCTCGGCAAAAGAGAAAAATGCCACCCTCGTGGAAGCGATTAAGACAGGCAAATTCCCGCACGACCGCTACCAGACCACCACCATCGTGAACACCGATGACGCGATTCCAGGCTCGGGCATGTTTGTGCGCAGCAGCCTGGAGAGCAATAAAAAGCTCTATCCGTGGTCGCAGTTTATTGTCGACAGCGATGGCGTGACGCGTAAAGCCTGGGGTCTGGAAGAGGAGAGTTCAGCGATTGTGGTGCTGGATAAAGATGGCCGCGTGCAGTGGGTGAAAGACGGCGCGCTGACGCAGGAAGAGGTGCAGCAGGTTGTCGCCCTGCTGCACAAATTGCTCGGTCAGTAAATCGAGACCCGGAAGCCCGGATTTAAGAACGACTCGCGCGGGGTGTAGTCCAGTGGCTTGCCCTGCCAGTCGTGAACGTGTGCGCCCGCGGCAGACGCCACCGCATGGCCTGCCGCCGTATCCCAGACGTTGGTTGGCCCAAAGCGCGGATACAGCTGCGCCTGCCCTTCCGCCACCAGGCAGAATTTCAGCGACGAGCCAATCGACGTCGTCTGGTGCTCGCCGATTTGATGCAGGTACTCCTGCAGCTCAGCGTCACTGTGGGAACGGCTGATGACCACCAGCGGTGGTCGCGCGTCGCGCACCTGGATGGGCTTGCGCGTACCGCTCTCTTCTTTCCACGCCTTGCCTTCTGCGGCGCTGTACATCACCTTCAGCACCGGCGCATAGACCACGCCCAGCACCGCTTTCCCTTTTTCAATCAAGGCAATATTGACGGTGAACTCACCGTTACGCTTGATAAATTCTTTGGTGCCATCCAGCGGGTCAACCAGCCAGTAGCGCTGCCAGTGCTGGCGCACATCCCAGCTCTGCGGATCTTCTTCAGACAGCACCGGGATATCCGGCGTCAGGGCCTGAAGCCCTTTGAGGATCACCTCGTGAGCCGCGAGATCGGCCGCTGTCACCGGAGAGTCATCCGCTTTGCTGACAACGTCCATCGGCTTTGTGCCATCGTAGACCTGCATAATGGCATCACCCGCATCCCGTGCGAGCTGACAAATTTTATCTAACATTATCCACCTCTTCGTTATCGCAGTGGTCATAACTTATTGTTTTAGTTATATCGTATTGTTAACAATTCCGCTATCTGTGAAGCAATTCTGGTTTCACGACGCTTTTTTCTGGCAGGATTCACACTTCTGTAAGCAACAAAATATACATACATATTCTTTTGTGGCTTGGATCGTAAAAAGGACTCCTCTGATGATTAAGTTTAGCGCAACGCTCCTGGCAACGCTGATTGCCGCAAGCGTGCAGGCCGCGACGGTAGATCTTCGCATTCTGGAAACTACCGACCTGCATAGCAACATGATGGATTTCGATTACTACAAAGATACCCCGACCGAAAAATTCGGACTGGTACGCACCGCAAGTTTGATTAACGCCGCGCGCGGCGAGGTGAAAAACAGCGTGCTGGTCGATAACGGCGACTTAATTCAGGGTAGTCCGCTCGGCGATTACATGGCGGCGAAGGGGCTGAAAAAAGGCGATATTCACCCGGTTTATAAGGCGTTGAATACCCTGGATTACGCCGTCGGTAACCTCGGAAACCACGAGTTTAACTACGGGCTGGATTATCTGCATATGGCGCTCGCTGGCGCAAAATTCCCGTACGTTAACGCCAATATCATCGACGTTAAGACCCAAAAGCCGCTGTTTACGCCCTATCTGATTAAAGAGACTGAGGTCGTGGATCAGGACGGTAAAAAGCAGACGCTGAAAATCGGCTATATCGGGTTTGTGCCACCGCAGATCATGACCTGGGATAAAGCCAATCTCTCGGGCAAAGTGACCGTTAACGACATCACCGAAACCGCGCGCAAGTACGTTCCGGAAATGCGAGAGAAAGGGGCTGATCTGGTGGTCGTGGTGGCGCACTCCGGGCTGTCTGCCGATCCGTATCAGGCGATGGCCGAGAACTCCGTCTATTACCTCAGCGAAGTACCGGGCGTTGACGCCATTCTGTTTGGTCACGCGCACGCGGTCTTCCCAGGCAAAGATTTCGCCAGCATTAAAGGTGCCGATATCGAGAAAGGAACCCTCAACGGCGTGCCGTCGGTGATGCCAGGCATGTGGGGCGATCATCTGGGCGTGGTGGATCTGGTGCTGAATAACGATGGCGGAAAATGGCAGGTGACCCAGTCGAAAGCCGAAGCGCGCCCAATCTACGATGCGGCGGCGAAAAAATCGCTGGCGGCCGAAGATAAAAATATCCTGAACGTGCTGAAACACGATCACGATGCGACCCGCGAATTTGTCAGCAAGCCGGTCGGGAAATCCTCCGACAATATGTACAGCTACCTGGCGCTGGTGCAGGACGATCCCACTGTTCAGGTGGTGAATATGGCGCAGAAAGCCTACGTTGAGCGCTTTATTCAGGGCGATCCGGACCTGGCGAAACTGCCGGTACTTTCCGCCGCAGCTCCGTTCAAAGTCGGCGGGCGTAAAAACGATCCGGCCAGCTACGTTGAAGTGGAAAAAGGTCAGCTCACCTTCCGCAACGCGGCGGATCTCTACCTCTATCCGAACACGCTGGTGGTGGTAAAAGCCACGGGGAAAGAGGTGAAAGAGTGGCTGGAGTGTTCCGCCGGTCAGTTTAACCAGATCGACGTTCACAGCAGTAAGCCGCAGTCGCTGATCAACTGGGACGGTTTCCGCACCTATAACTTCGACGTGATCGACGGAGTGGAATACCAGATCGACGTGTCACAGCCGGCGAAATACGACGGCGAGTGTCAGACGGTGAACCCGCAGGCGGAACGTATCAAGCATCTGACCTTCCAGGGTAAACCGATCGACCCGAACGCGGTATTCCTGGTGGCGACCAATAACTATCGCGCGTACGGCGGCAAATTCGCCGGGACCGGCGATAGCCATATCGCGTTTGCATCACCGGACGAGAACCGCTCGGTGCTGGCGGCGTGGATTGGCGAGCAGTCGAAAAAGGATGGCGCGATCCATCCGGCGGCAGACAATAACTGGCGTCTGGCCCCGATTCAGAGCGCGTCTAAGCTGGATATTCGTTTTGAGACGTCACCGTCTGACAAAGCGGCGGCGTTTATTAAAGACAAAGCGCAGTATCCGATGAGCAAGACCGGAACCGATGATATCGGATTCGCGATTTATCAGGTGGATTTGAGCAAGTAAGCGTATTTACCCGGCCTGCACAATGGCAGGCCGGGTAAAGGTTAACGCCGTGCGGCAATCACGCCGCACGATCCTCGCGATGAGCCAACACCTGCGGCGTATTTACCTCGATCCAGTCCACCAGCGCGGCGACCTTCTCGCTCACCTCATCGCCCAGCGGCGTGAGGCTGTACTCCACGTGCGGAGGCACCACCGGATACGACACACGATTCACAAATCCATCCTGTTCCAGCGCCTGTAAGGACTGCGCCAGCATCTTCTCGCTGACGCCGCCCATCTTACGACGCAGGTCGCTAAAGCGATGCGTGCCCTGGCGCAACGCCACCAGAATCAGCACGCCCCAACGGCTGGTGACGTGTTTGAGCACTTCACGGGACGGACACTGCTCGGCAAACAGGTTGCCGTCGCGCATTTGCTCGCTGAGGGTAGGGATTGCTGTTTTCATACTGATCTTTTCGCACATACTAACTAAAAGTTAGTGATATTATGCCACATCAAAATCCCGCCCACCAGAGCCGCAGCTTCATGCCCCAGCCGCTGGTGTAACCCGTGGTAAAGGATTTGACCTCTCCGCGCGAGACGATCAACACCGTCGGGGTCACCTGCACCTGCCAGCGGCGTGCGAGCTGGCCCTGAGGGTCGTTGACCGTCGGCATCCCGTAGCGTTTTTTCGCCAGCCAATGGCTCAGCGTGGCATCGTCACCGGAACGCAGCGCCACGCTGATGACATTTCTCCCCTCTTCTGCCATCCCTGCCACCGACGGCGTGGTGTAGCGGCATACGCCACACCAGGTCGCCCAGACATACACCAGCAGCGGTCTGTCGTGGCTGCGCTGCGCCAGATCCACCGATTCGCCGTCCAGCGTCTGCAGCGGCGTGCTAATGAAGGTCGCCGGGAGCGAGGGTTTGCGGAACTGATCGGTGATCAGCACTGCCGCGAGGGCAATCAGCAGCCAGACAATACCCTCACGCAGCCAGCGCAGTGCTTTACTGCGCATCTGGCTTCGCCAGCTCTTGCTTCACCAGCGCCTCCAGGTCGTCGTACGGAATAGCGCCCGGCACCAGGGTTTTGCCGACCAGGGTCGCCGGAGTGCCCTGCACGCCCAGCACCTGAGCAAGAATCAAATTCATCTGCAGGGTTTCGCCGCTTTTCTCATCGGCCTTGATGGTGCCCGTGCCCGTTTTCTGCTGAGCGGCCAGGATCGAAGCCTCGTCGTGATAGCCTTTCTTCGACATCAATCGCTGGTGCAGCGCCCAATACTGCTGAGGCTGCTGTCGCCAGGCCGTCAGCGCAATTCGCGCAGAGTGGGCCGAGCTTTCACTGCGAAACGGCAGCAGTTTCACCACCAGTTTGACGTCCGGAAATTTATGCACAATCTTCTCAAGCTCCGGGTCAAACTGCTTGCAGTAGGGGCAGTTGTAATCGGTAAACGACACCAGCGTCAGGCGGGGTTTTTCCGCGCCCATCGCAGGCGTGTCGGGATCATTCCAGAGCAAATTCTCCAGATCGGGTTCAGCGGCAAAACTCAGGGTCGAAAAACAGAACAGCATGATCAAGGTTAAAATACGCATTGTTAGTGTCCTTTGGCATTATTCAGGGTCTGAAGGAGATCGTCACGATCCAGCAGCGGCGGCAATATGCGGCCTTGCTCCAGGCCGGGGCCATAAATTTGGTTGAAGGGGACGGCGGCACTCTGACGCGCGCGAAGGAACTGGCTAATCGTCTCGGATGGACGGCTCCAGTCGCCGCGCAGCGCAACCACATCCGGTTCGCTGAGGGCGTTTTGCACCTCGTCGCGTAGCAGCACGTTGTATTTGTTCGCTTTGCAGGTCACGCACCAGTCGGCGGTGACATCGACGAAGACCCGTTTGTTGTCGGCCAGCGCGGCGGTAATCGCCTGTTCGCTGAGCGGCTGCCAGACGATGCGATCCTTCGCCAGCCCCGGTTGACCGGCGCCGATGAGCGGAAGGGAAATACCGAGCGACACCATCGCGGCCAGGGCACTCCACAGCGCCACCCGCCATCCCCAGCGCCATAGCGTGGCGATCAGCAGCGTGATGACGATGAACGCGCCTAACGCCTGCGTCGGCACTCGCCCAATGTGAACGGCGAGCAGGCTGGCAAGCCACAGCCCTGACGCGAGCATCATCAGGCCGAGGATTATCCGCACGACGTTCATCCATCGTCCCGGACGCGGCAGGCGCAGCGCCAGCCCTGGCCAGGCAGCGATCAACAGCCACGGCAGGCTCATGCCGATCCCCATCACCAGGAATATCCCCCACAGCAGGGACAACGGGGCGACCAGCGCCACCGAAACCGCCGTGCCGAGAAACGGCGCGGTGCACGGAGTTGCCAGCAGCGTCGCAAAGGCCCCCTGGCAAAAATGCCCCACCAGACCATTGCCGCCCCGCGTGGCGAGAAACGTAGAGACACCGGATGAAAGCCTGATTTCAAACAGCCCCAGCAGGCTGGCGCTGAAACCCACCATCACCAGCACCATCGCGGCGATAAACCACGGGTTCTGGAACTGGATGCCCCAGCCGAGCGCCTGATTGCTGAGACGCAGCGCCGTCATCATCAGCGCCAGCGCGAGGAACGAGGTCACGATCCCGGCGGCCGAGGCCATAAACTGCTGACGCACCACGCGGCGATGAGTCGACGAGGCCTGCACGACACTGCCCAGTTTCATTGCCAGTACCGGCAGCACGCACGGCATGACGTTGAGGATTAGCCCTCCGGCCAGCGCCATCAGCAGAATCCAGACCAGGCTAAACGGGGCGTCACCGGATGGCGCGTCGCCCACCGTCACCTGACTCTCCTGCGCCTGGCCGCTGTCGGCGAGGACCAGCGACAGGGTTTTGCCCCGCAGATCCGGTGCGCTGTCTCCCCAGCCGTCGCTGACGGGCAGCGTCGCGGTCAAGGTCTGGCCGTCAATCCGGTATACCGGCTTGCCAAAATCCGTGTCGGCCAGGGTGTCGATAAACAGCTCGGGCTTTTGCCAGCCCGCCTCGCGAGTGGCGGTGATACGAAGCTTTTCGTCACCGAAACCGGCGCTTAGATCGGAAGTGAGCCCTTCCTTGAGCGGCAGCGTGCCCAACGCGCGGCTGAAATCGTAGCTAAATTGCGGATCGGCGGGCGCACTGAGATCCAGCGCAAAGGGGTAGTCCGTCAGGATGCAGACGTTGCTGCAGGTGGAGAGAGTGAGCACGCCCGACAGTTTCTCCGGCATTGCGCCGCGCAGGGTGATCGGAAACGACACATTACCGTCGTAGCCCTGCGTGGTAATGCCTGCCACCTCGAAACGCTGCGGCACCGGCCAGCGCCAGTCCATCTCCAGCGGTGTGTTCCAGCTTATCGCCGGGGCGATGCCGCCCTCTCCGGGCGATCGCCAGTAGGTTTTCCAGCCTTTTTCGAGACGGACATCCAGCAGCAGGCGCGTGTCGTGCCCTTGCCGGACGTCTGCCCGCACGCGAACGCTGGCGTGATCATTATCCGCGGCACGAAGCCAGCCGCTGTCGGCGGCCTGACTGACGGGCAGCCATAGCCAGAACAGGCAGAGCATCAGCTGCCTTAAAAATGCATACATTTATTTTCTCCATAAATAATTAATTAACCTGAATTAGCAGGCAATCAATCATTCACGGAATACGCAGAGTCGCAGATGCACCCGCAATCGGGGCGGAGAGATGACGCGAGGCGGCCAGCGGCGCACCGGGCGATGGGGTACGGCGGCCAGCACCGCCAGGACCAGCGTGATGGCAAACAGCGCGCCTTCAAACATGATCGGCGGTGTTGCCAGCAGGGATTTGGCACTCAGCTCGCAAGGGGTGACCGGGGAATCGCTGTCGCCAGTCTGCTCTACCGTTTGCTGAGCCACGGAAGCGGCGTTCATCACCAGCGCGTGCAGCCCCGCCATGCGCTGAGTGGTGCAGACAAGCACCACCAGACATGCCAGAGCGACAAGAAGAAAAGCTTTACGCTGACGGGGGATCATAGACGCCTCAATCAAATTCAGGCGGATATCTTAGCGGCAAAAAAGACGCTGTGCTGTAAAGAAACGTCGTGATGACAAATTTAACACTTACCTTTTTGTACGTACTTACTAAAAGTTAGTAAGAGTGGTAATGTTCCGTCATAACATGCAAACAACGAGGAAATAACTCATGATCGCAATTACCGGCGCAACCGGCCAGCTTGGCCAACACGTTATCAACAACCTGCTTAAAACCATTCCTGCCAGCGAGATCGTGGCGATTGTACGTAACCCGGCAAAAGCCGACGCCCTGAGCCAGAAAGGCATTACCGTTCGCCAGGCGGATTACACCGACCAGGCCGCGTTTACCACCGCCCTGAGCGGCGTGGAGAAACTGCTGCTGATCTCCTCAAGCGAAGTCGGCCAGCGTGCGACCCAGCATCAGAATGTTATCAACGCGGCAAAAGCGGCGGGCGTGAAATTTATCGCCTACACCAGTCTGCTCCATGCGGATAAGTCGCCACTCGGCCTGCGCGATGAACACATTGCCACCGAAAAGGCGCTGGCCGAGTCCGGCATTCCTTACGCCCTGCTGCGTAACGGCTGGTACACTGAAAACTATCTCGCCAGCGCACCACCGGCCCTGGAGCACGGCGTGTTTATCGGCGCGGCGGGTGACGGCAAAATCGCCGCAGCCACACGCGAAGATTATGCCGCTGCGGCGGCGAAAGTGATCGCGGAAGAGGGTCACGCAGGCAACGTGTACGAACTGGCTGGCGATACGGCGTGGACGCTGAGCGAACTGGCTGCCGAGCTGAGCAAGCAGAGCGGAAAACCGGTGACCTATCAGAACCTGAGCGAAGCCGATTTCGCCGCCGCGCTGAAAAGTGTGGGCTTACCGGCCGGGCTGGCGGATATGCTGGCAGATTCCGATGTCGGTGCCTCGAAGGGCGGTCTGTTCGACGACAGCCGTACCCTGAGCAAACTGATCGATCGCCCGACCACGCCGCTGGCTGAGAGCATCAAAGGCATTCTGTAATTGTTAAGCGGTGGTTAATTTTAGTGGCATCCCCGTGGGTCATCTCTGATAATGAAAAGATGACCCACCTGGAGGCTCACCGTGCAAGGCGTACCCGAACAGTTCATCGATGAGAGAGACAGCGCGCGCTTTCGCCATCTGGCGCAGGTGCCGGGCGTCGAACTGTATCATGCGCATATCTCACGTTACGCCTTTGAACCTCACACCCACGAAGCCTTCGGGATCGGCGCGATAGAAGCCGGAGCCGAACGCTTTCGCTATCGTGGCGCGCAGCATGTCGCGCCCGTTCATTCTGTTGTCACCATGAATCCCGACGAGTTGCACACCGGCGAGGCCGCCACAGAAGACGGCTGGCGCTACCGGATGGTCTATCTCGATCCCGATCTGCTCGAAGAGGTGACCGGCATTCGCCACTGGTGGTTTAGCGACGTCACACGCCATGACCCGCTGCGCTCGCAGCAGATCTGTCAGCTGATTTACGGGCTGTGGCACACGGACGATCCGCTGGCCCAGAAGGGCTTACTGCTGGATCTGATCGAGACATTTCAGCCGCTGGCGCGCCATGCTCCGGTCATTCAGGAAGGGGCGCACCGCTTCGAGCGGGCGCGCGAGTATCTGCACGACAATTATATGCATCCGGTGACCCTGGATGAGCTGGCGCGCGTGGTCTCGCTGAGTCCGTACCATTTCCAGCGCCAGTTCAAAGCACACTTTCACGTGACGCCGCACCAGATGCTGATGGCGATCCGCCTGTGGCGCGCCAAAGCGTTTCTCACCCTCGGCATGCCGGCCGCTGAAGTGGCCGCCGCGACCGGGCTGACCGATCAGTCTCATCTCACCCGCGCCTTTACCCATCGCTACGGCATTACGCCCGTTCGCTATCAGAAGCAGGTCGTACGGCGCTAATGCGCAATCTCATACAATATTCCCGGCGGACCTCTTTCTACACTGTGCGCAGGTTTCTCTGACGTGGATGGCAAAATGATTAGCGGCGTGTTGTATGCCCTGCTGGCGGGTTTGATGTGGGGATTAATTTTTGTCGGCCCACTCATTGTGCCGGAATACCCGGCAATGTTGCAGTCGATGGGGCGCTATCTGGCGCTGGGGCTTTTCGCCCTGCCGCTGGCGTGGATGGGCCGCGCTCGCCTGCGTCAGTTGAGTCGCGGCGACTGGGTCACCGCCCTGGGCCTGACCATGATGGGCAATCTGATCTATTACGTTTGTCTGGCCAGCGCCATTCAGCGCACCGGCGCACCCGTGTCGACCATGATTATCGGCACCCTGCCGGTGGTGATTCCGGTGTTCGCCAACCTGCTCTATAGCCATCGCGACGGTAAACTGGCGTGGTCGAAAATGCTGCCTGCGCTGGTGTGTATCGCCATCGGTCTGGCTTTTGTGAACATCGCCGAGCTGCATCATGCGCGTGTCGATGAGTTTGACGGCTGGCGTTACGGCTCGGGGATTTTGCTGGCGTCGATCTCCGTGGTCTGCTGGGCGTGGTATGCCCTGCGTAACGCCCGCTGGCTGCGGGAAAACCCGGATAAGCCTCCGATGATGTGGGCCACCGCCCAGGCGCTGGTGACGCTGCCAGTATCGCTGCTCGGCTACGTGGCATCTTGCTGGTGGCTGGGACTGCAACAGCCGGAGTTTGCCCTGCCGTTCGGGCCGCGCCCGTGGGTGTTTGTCGGCCTGATGGTGGCGATTGCGGTGCTGTGCTCGTGGGTGGGTGCATTGTGCTGGAATATCGCCAGCCAGAAATTGCCGACGGTAATTCTTGGGCCGTTGATTGTCTTCGAAACCCTGGCCGGGCTGCTTTATACCTTCCTGATGCGCCAGAGCGTGCCGCCGCTGTTAACGGGGTGCGGGATTTTGCTGCTGGTGGTGGGAGTGGTGATTGCCGTCAGAGCAAAGCCGGAAAAACCGACGGTGGTGACGGTTTCGCAGGTTTGACACCACGCCCGGAAAGCGTCAGGGCTTTCCGGGCGTGGATTGTAGTAACCGGAGGGCGCAAGCGCCCTCCGGCCTCTGTCAGAAGGTTTCCCAGTTCCCGTCAACCATCGCTGCTGCGGGTTTAGCTTTTGCGACGTAGGTTTTCACCGGTGCCGCTTTTACCGCCTGACCGCGGGTGATTTTAAACACCGCGACCGCTTCGTTCAGGCGCGCAGCCTGATCTTCCAGCGCCGCCGCGGCTGCCGCTGACTCTTCCACCAGCGAGGCGTTCTGCTGAGTCACGCGATCCATCTCGGCGACGGCCTGCCCGACCTGATCGATACCACGGCTCTGCTCGTCGGACGCCGAGGCGATTTCGCCCATGATATCGGTCACGCGGGTGACGGCATTGACGATCTCAGACATGGTCTCCCCGGCCTGATTCACCAGTGCAGAACCGGCGTTGACGCGATCGCCTGAATCATCGATCAGCGCTTTGATCTCTTTCGCGGCCTGAGCGCTACGCTGGGCCAGGGTACGAACTTCCCCTGCCACGACTGCAAAACCACGGCCCTGCTCACCTGCACGCGCCGCTTCTACCGCCGCGTTGAGAGCCAGGATGTTGGTCTGGAAGGCAATGCCGTCGATCACGTTAGTGATCTGGGCGATTTTGCTGGAACTGGTGGCAATCTCATCCATCGTGCGCACTACGCCTTCCACCACGCTGCCGCCTTTTTTGGCGGTGGTTGATGCATCCAGCGCCAGTCGGGACGCCTGACGGGCGTTATCGGCGTTTTGCTTCACGGTGGCGGTCAGCTGTTCCATGCTCGCAGCGGTCTCTTCCAGCGACGCGGCCTGCTGCTCGGTGCGGGAGGAGAGATCGTTGCTGCCGGCGGAAATTTCACCGGCGCCCGTATAGATTGTGTCAGCCCCTTCGCGCACCACGCCGACGGTGTTCGCCAGTGCGGTTTGCATCTCTTGTACGTTACGCGCCAGTACCGCCATTTCGTTCTTGCCCTGGGCGTCGATCGGCTGCGTCAGATCGCCTGCCGCAATCGCACGGATATGGCTGATCACATCATGCAACGGAAGCAACAGCACGCGGCGCATCGCAATCCAGCTGGTAATAATTACCGCTGCGACCACCACCATAATGGCGGAGAGGATCCACAGGATGCGGGTGTAGTCGCTTTCATTGTCCTGAATGCCTTTGCTGGTCAGCTTCGCCTGCGCTTCACGCCACTCGCGATACACCTTTTGCATCGCGGTCTGCTTTTGCTCGGCGTTTTGCTTGAACATATCTTCCAGGTTGCCCTGTGCCAGTAAGGTGTTCATTTGCGTCAGAGTGGCGGAGTAGACGCGGTACTGCTCTTCCAGCTGTTTGGAGAGGTTTTCGTCCATCCCCGGCGTTTCCGGCAGGGCGTAATATTTATCGTAATGACCCTGCGCTTCCGTCAGCAGGTTTTTCGCGGTAGCGACCAGCTCGTTCAGCTGCCCGCCGTTAATCTGGCTCGCCACGCTGCTCTGCAAGCGGAGCATTCCACGGTTGAGAGTGACGCGCGCCTGGTTGAGGCTGATCCAGGCGTCAGTAAATTCCGCGACGTTCTGGCTGGAGAGCTGAGAGACGGTGAAATTGTCTTTGTCATTATTCAGAGCATTGATGAATACCCCGGCGGAGATCAGCTGAACGGCGCCCAGCCCGAGCAACACCGAGATCAAGAGGGTGATGACTTTTATACGTTTAAACATGCGATGCCTTTAGTTATCTGCAGGATTTTATCTGACCTGTATCTATCGGCAGGGACGCGGGGTTGTTTAACGCCTTCTCCGGCATGAGAAGCCCATTCGCGGAATTTTTCAAATCCATTCAGCAGGTTAATACATCAAAATAAATGTGACGGATCTCTCATTTTCGCCGCTGCCCCCAAAGGGTTATAGCTTCACCATAAAGATGCATTTAAAATGCATCTTATATTCTTAATGATGAGGTAACGACGATGGCCTTCCGCGACCAACCTTTAGGCGAGCTGGCGCTCTCCATCCCGCGCGCATCTGCGCTGTTTCGTAAATACGATATGGACTACTGCTGCGGCGGGAAGCAAACGCTGGCGCGTGCGGCATTGCGTAAGGCGCTGGATGTTGATGCGATTGAAGCTGAGCTGGCGCAGCTGGCCGAACAGCCCATCGAGAAAGACTGGCGGAGCGTGGCGCTGGCGGAAATCATCGACCACATCATCGTGCGTTACCACGACCGTCATCGCGAACAGCTCCCGGAACTGATTCTCCAGGCGACCAAAGTTGAGCGTGTGCATGCCGATAAAGCCTCCGTACCGCGCGGCCTGGCGAAATACCTGACCATGCTGCACGAAGAGTTATCCAGCCACATGATGAAAGAGGAGCAGATCCTCTTCCCGATGATCAAACAGGGCATGGGTACGCAGGCGATGGGACCGATCAGCGTCATGGAGAGCGAGCACGACGACGCGGGCGAACTGCTGGAGGTGATCAAACACACCACCAATAACGTGACGCCGCCGCCAGATGCCTGCACGACCTGGAAAGCGATGTACAACGGCCTTAACGAGATGATCGACGATCTGATGGAACACATCAGTCTGGAAAATAACGTCCTGTTCCCGCGTGCATTAGCCGGGGAATAAAAAAAGGCCCGGTCGCGTGAGCGCTTACCGGGCCTCTATTTGTGCCTTAGTGTGCCGGAGAGGCGAAGCGCGCCTCCGGCAACAGACTTAGCGCATGCCTGCCATACGTTTCTTACCGATAAACAGCCAGCCTAACCCCAGCGCAATGAACCACAGCGGCGTCACGATCAGCGCCTGACGGGTGTCATCTTCCAGCGTCAACAGAACCAGAACAAATACGAAGAACGCCATACAGACCCAGCACATCAGCTTGCCGAGCGGCATCTTGTAGATGGATTTCTCATGCAGCTGCGGACGCTGTTTGCGGTACACCAGGTACGAGCAGAGGATGATGGTCCAGACAAACATGAACAGGATCGCGGAGACCGTGGTGATCATGGTGAACGCACCAATCACGCTCGGGTTGACGTACAGCATCACCACACCGCCCAGCAGGCAGATGCAGGAGAAGGTCAGCCCTTTCGCCGGTACGGCACGTTTGGAGAGCTTCGCGAAAGCGCTGGGTGCCACGCCTTCCTGCGCCAGACCGAACAGCATACGGCTGGTCGAGAACACGCCGCTGTTGGCAGAAGAGGCCGCCGACGTCAGCACCACGAAGTTAATCAGGCTTGCCGCAGCAGGCAGACCAACCAGTACGAACAGTTCTACGAACGGGCTTTTGGTTGGAACGACGGAGCTCCACGGCGTCACGGACATAATGACGATCAGCGCGAAGACGTAGAACATGATGATACGAATCGGGATGGAGTTGATTGCGCGCGGCAGGGATTTCTCCGGATCTTTGGTTTCCGCAGCGGTGGTACCCACCAGCTCAATACCCACGAAGGCGAACACCGCAATCTGGAAGCCAGCAAAGAAGCCGCTCAGCCCTTTCGGGAACCAGCCGCCGTCATTCCACAAGTGTGTAAAGGAAGCCTGCACGCCGGTCGGTGACTGGAAGTGCGTCAGCACCATCACCAGCCCCACGACAATCAGCCCGACGATGGCGACGATTTTGATCATCGCAAACCAGAACTCCATCTCACCAAACATTTTTACGGTGGCGAGGTTAAGGCTCAGCAGCAGGACGATCACCGCAAGGGACGCCACCCAGTCGGAAAGACCGGGGAACCAGAACTGCGCGTAGGCGGTGATGGCGACAACGTCAGCCATGCCGGTGACCACCCAGCAGAACCAGTACGTCCAGCCGGTAAAGTATCCCGCCCAGGGGCCGAGCAGGTCAGAAGCGAAGTCGCTAAAAGATTTGTATTCGAGATTCGAGAGCAGCAATTCACCCATTGCACGCATCACGAAGAACAGCATAAAACCGATGATCATATAGACGAAGATGATCGACGGCCCGGCAAGACTGATGGTTTTGCCCGACCCCATGAACAGCCCTGTGCCGATGGCACCGCCGATGGCGATAAGCTGAATATGACGGTTTGTGAGATTGCGCCGTAGCGACTGTTCAGACGAAGCCTCTTCGTCGGCAACGACTTTTACCTGATCTACCATGTGTTTTTTTCCTGTTATGCCTGTCTGTGTTGTTAAGGCTCTTCTGGCCTTTAGTTACGTCATGATGTGACGGTCCCTTAAAAAGGACTCATCGATAGTAGGTAAGAATCGGCGGGATGAATACTATGAAATAGATATTATGTTAATAATATGTTTAAAGTGAGTGTCATATCACTCATACAACGCGAAACAGCTCACAAAAATACACGCAACTCGTAGCTTTGCAAGATAAAATATTGATATCGGCTTAACTATAGGTTTTCTCACTATTTCCCCTCCCGCAAGGGGAGAGGAAATGCGTGTGCCGATTACAGAATTTCCAGCAGCTCGACTTCAAACACCAGGGTGCTGAATGGCGGGATGGACGCGCCAGCGCCACGCTCGCCGTAAGCCAGGTTCTGCGGGATAGTCAGTTCCCATTTGGAACCTACAGGCATCAGCGTCAGCGCTTCGATCCAGCCTGGGATCACGCCGTTGACCGGGAATTCAGCCGGTTCGCCACGGGCGACAGAGCTGTCGAACACCGTACCGTCGATCAGTTTACCGGTGTAGTGCACGCGTACATGGTCAGTACGTGCCGGGATTGCGCCTTCGCCCTGAGTGATGACGCGGAACTGCAGGCCGGATTCGGTGCTGTTCACGCCCTCTTTCTCACGGTTCTCTTCCAGGTATTTCACGCCTTCGGCGGCCATCTCTTCAAAACGCTCGCGACGAACGGCATCCGCACGTTCGTGAACTTCACGCAGTGCGCGATGTACAACGTCTACCGGTACAGCCGGGTGTTTGCCTTCCAGCGCGTCAGCGATACCCGCCACCAGTGCTTCAGGTAACAGTCCTTCCAGGCCGGATTCGCTCAGCTGCTGTCCTACCTGCAAACCGATACCGTAGCTTGCCTGCGCTTCGATAGTGTCAAAAGTCGGGGTGGTCATGGGTTTTCCTTCCATCACATTTAAAGTAGCGGGCAGCATATCAGCCACGCCCTTATGGGTAAAACTTTGTCTTAAGTTAAGATGACAAACTGCGCCGAAACAGAAACAATAGAGGTGACCAGGTGTTTTCCTAAACGTGAGTCACACGAGTCGGGTTTACTACGCCATTCAGGCAGTTAGCAGACTATACTTCTCAGGACAGGATTATAATGATGCGGAGCAGGAGGAGAGCCATGCCCGGGCGATTTGAACTGAAACCTACCCTGGCGAAAATCTGGCATGCGCCGGACAACTTTCGCATCATGGATCCGCTGCCGCCCTTCCATCGCAGAGGCGTGATTATTGCTGCCCTGGTGGTGGTGATTGGGTTCCTGCTTCCTTCTGGCGATGACAGCAGCGATACGCAGCCTGTCACGCGTAATGCGCAGTTAGATATTCAGTCGCAGTCGCGGCCACAGCCCGATCAACAGCCGATGCAAACACAGCTGGTCACGCCGTCAAACGACCCAGGCCAGGTGGCGCCGGTATCCCCCGAACCGATTCAGGAAGAGCAGCCGCAGGAACAAGCCGCAGCGCCTGTTCAGTCGCAAGCGCAGCAGCCCACCGGTATTGAACAGCAGTGGCGCTCCTATCGCGTCGAGCCGGGTAAAACCATGGCGCAGCTCTTCCGCGACCATAATCTGCCACCGACTGATGTGTACGCCATGGCGCAGGTAGAAGGCGAAGGAAAACCCCTGAGTAATTTACAGAATGGCCAGATGGTACAGATTCGCCAGAACGCCAGCGGCGTGGTGACAGGGCTGACGATTGATACCGGCAGCGGCCAGCAGGTGCTGTTTATGCGTGAGCCAAACGGCAGCTTTATCCGCGTGAAGTAGCCGAAAGCCCGGTCACACTGGCCGGGCGTTCACATCAGGCGGTTTTTTTCGCCTTATTCACCCACCAGATCCCCGAACAGACCAGCACCAGCGCGATAGCGTATTTGATCTCCAGAATGTTTTCCCCGAGGAAAATGGCGGACAGCACGGTACCGGCAACGGGAATGACAAAGTTGAAGGGGGCTATCATGCTGACGCGATTTACTTTGAGCAGCATACTCCACAGTGCAAAGGCCACGGACGAGAGCAGCGTCAAATAGCCGAGAACGGCCACCGCAGCCGTGCTGTGCACTTCCAGCCGCCCACCCGTCGAGTAGCCCCCTACCACCAGCACCAGCCCGCCAATGGCCAGTTGCCACCCGGTCATCACCGTGGGATCGACGGTTTGCGAAATACGTTTCCCGTACAGCGTGGCTGCCGAGAGGATGAACGCCGCCAGCACCACAAAACCATCGCCGTTCCAGACAAAGTGAAAATCCAGTAATCCGCTGTTGAAATTCACCAGCATCACGCCCGCAAAGCCCAGTATGCAGCCGATGGTTTTGTTATAGCTGAGTTTGTCGTTTTGATAGATAAAGTGCGCGAGCAGTACGCTGAAGAAGGTTCCGGTCGCATTCATGATCGACCCTTTCACGCCGGTCGTGTACGCGAGGCCCACATAGAAGAAAACGTACTGGATTGACGTTTGCGTCAGGCCCAGCAGGGTCAGCTGCCCAAACTGCCGTGGCGTGAGCCGGGCGATGGGTTTGCGTTGCGCGAGGGCAAACATCAGCAGTAGCAGGCCTGCAAAGAGAAAACGGTATCCGGCGAAGACCACTTTCGACGGAATATCGTCGGTGGCGATCTGAAAAAGTTCGTAGCCGCTTTTGATCGCCGGATAAGAGCTTCCCCACAGCAGGCAGCAGAGCGTGGCGCTGGCGTAGGCGATATTCTTACGGGCAAACAGGGATACGGGCTGAGAGGCGTCCATAGCAAATCTCAAAGATAAAATAGCGTTTCAATTATTATCAGGGATTGCGACGGGAATAGCTACCATACAAGTTGAGAGGTGTGATTCTGGCGGGGCTAAAAAACAAAACGCCGGCACAAGGCCGGCGCTTAGACGCTAACTAAGTAAAAAATTACTCAGCTACAACGTTAACAACCAGTTTAGCGAACACTTCGCTGTGAACCTGGAAGTCCACTTCGTGCTCACCAGTGGTACGCAGAACGCCGTTCGGCATGCGAACTTCGCTCTTAGCCACTTCAACGCCAGCTGCAGTTACAGCGTCAGCGATGTCGCGGGTACCGATAGAACCGAACAGTTTACCTTCGTCGCCAGATTTAGACGCGATGGTAACGGTGCCCAGTGCATTGATTGCTTCAGCACGAGCGTTAGCAGCCGCCAGAACGTCAGCCAGTTTGGCTTCCAGTTCAGCACGACGTGCTTCGAAAAACTCAACGTTTTTCTTAGTAGCTGGAACAGCTTTACCCTGTGGAACCAGGAAGTTACGTGCGTAACCCGCTTTAACGTTAACCTGATCACCCAGGCTGCCCAGGTTTGCTACTTTATCAAGCAGAATAACTTGCATTACCTTATCCTCTTAAAGTCGTATTAATGGACCGTGCCCGATTACTGATGACGATCAGTGTACGGCAGCAGGGACAGGTAGCGAGCGCGTTTGATAGCGCGAGCCAGCTGACGCTGATATTTTGCACGAGTACCGGTGATACGGCTTGGGACAATCTTACCGCTTTCGGTGATGTAGTTTTTCAGCGTTGCGATATCTTTATAGTCGATCTCTTGAACGCCTTCCGCGGTGAAACGGCAGAACTTGCGACGACGGAAATAACGTGCCATATGGCTAGTCTCCAGAATCTATCAAATCAATCTGCTCGGCATGCAGAACCATTTTGCTCAGGCCGTTCTTTGCCTTGTGGCAAGAGATGAACCCCTGAACGGTGACTGCACAGCCGACCGTTATACTGTGAGTAATGGCCTGGTTTTCGTGTCCGCTAATAATAACGGGCATTTGGCACCACGCCTGCCGGTGAAACCCGGCTTCCTCCTGCACAGAACGATGCTCAAGCACGAACTGGCAATGAGGAATTCCTGATGGGCTGACCTTACGAAGGGGGGTCCTGCACACGGTACCGGACAACACCAGACGGTTGGTCATCAGAAATTACTCTTCAGAATCCCCAGCATCAGAATCATCTGCGGTTTCGTTTGCGAAATCATCGCGACGCTCACGGCGCTCGTCTTTCGCTTTAACCATCGGAGATGCTTCGGTAACTGCGTTCTTAGTACGCATTACCATGCTGCGGATAACGGCGTCGTTGAAGCGGAAGTTAGTTTCCAGCTCATCGATCACTTCCTGCGGAGCTTCAACGTTCAGCAGAACGTAGTGAGCTTTGTGCAGTTTGTTGATCGGGTAAGCCAGCTGACGGCGGCCCCAGTCTTCCAGACGGTGGATCGTACCTTCTGCTGCAGTGATTGCACCAGTGTAACGTTCGATCATACCCGGAACCTGTTCGCTCTGGTCAGGATGGACCATAAAAACGATTTCGTAATGACGCATCGAATTGCTCCTTACGGATTATTCAGCCTCCTGTCTGGGTCAGCCGCGGCCCATGGAGGCAAGGAACGTGTTAAAGGGCGGCCGAAAAATTGACGCGTCATTCTAATTGCGAACCCCCATAAACTCAAGCTGATTGCACAAATAATTCGCACAAAGCGTAAAGCTGGCCTAAGTGGATGATTTAAAATTAGACACATCGGAAAGCGCTACTTTTTTGAACAACAGCATCAGAAATGGTCGCCATTCCCCACACTATTAGCGATTACACTTTAATCAGACCCTATCCCAGGCGAATAAGGAGAGGAAAACCGTACACAGCACGCAGTCGTGGAGCGCATATCATGAAAAAAATCGTAATAGCCATTGTGGCTGCGCTTTTGCTCAGTGCAAACGCGATGGCAGCCATCAAGATCGACGGTCGACAGGCCAGAAATATGGATGATGTGCAGAGCTTAGGCGTAATTTACATAAACCATAACTTCGCCACCGAAAGTGAAGCAGATCAGGCGCTGAATGAAGAGACTGATGCATCGGGCGCAAAGTACTACCACGTCATTTTGACCCGTGAGCCCGGTAGCAACGGCAATATGCATGCAAGCGCAGATATCTATCGATAAGACTTTGACGCTAGCACCAGGAAAGCCAAAACGAGAACATAGCCATAGTTTGACTTGCCCCCTGCCCGGGGGCTTTTTTTATTTCTGCCCGTAATAAGCATCAGGGCCATGCTTGCGCAGATAGTGCTTGTTCATCAAATAGCGATCAATGGGCTGTAGCTGCGGATTGATTCCGTGCGCAATCCACGCCATCTTCGCCACCTCTTCCAGCACTACTGCGTTGTGCACCGCCTCGTGAGCATTTTTTCCCCACGCAAACGGGCCGTGTTGCCAGACGACAATCCCCGGCGTATGCAGCGGCTCGCACTCGCCTATCGTCTCGATAATGACCTTGCCCGTATTCAGCTCATATTCACCCTGTACTTCTGCTTCGGTTAATGCCCGGGTACAGGGAATATCACCGAAGAAATAGTCTGCGTGCGTGGTGCCGAGTGCCGGGATAGCGAACCCGGCCTGCGCCCAGGCTGTCGCATGGGTGGAGTGGGTATGCACCACGCCGCCAAGCGTCGGATAGCGGCGGTACAGCGCCAGATGGGTTGCCGTATCCGAGGAAGGATTCCATCTCCCCTCGATAACGTTACCCTCCAGATCCACTACCACCATATCCTCTGGCTGCATGACGTCATACGCCACCCCGCTTGGCTTGATGACCACCCACCCGCGCACGCGGTCGATAGCACTCACGTTGCCCCAGGTGAACGTCACCAGGCCGTAGCGCGGCAAATCCATATTCGCGTCATAGACCTGCTGTTTAAGCTGTTGCATGAGCCGCCTCCCGCAATCCCGCCCGCGCCATACGCTCGCAAACCCATTCGCGCGCTTTCGTTACTTCCGCTAGTGGGTCGTCTGCCGTTTCGCTCCACATCTCAATCAAATAAGGCCCGCAATAACCGCTCTGTTTGAGTGTCCGGAAGCACTGTTCGAAATCCACCACCCCGGTGCCGAAAGGTACGTTTTTGAATACCCCGGGCCGTGTATCTTTGACGTGAACCGCTACGATATGCCCGCAACCTGCCTGCAACTCCATTTGTACGTCGTTATCCCACGCCGAGAGATTGCCGATATCAGGATAGATCTGGAACCACGGATTATTGAGATAGTGTGCGTAGCCCAGCGCTTTGCTGATGGAGTTCATCAGCGGGTAATCCATGATCTCCATCGCCAGCGTCACCTGGGCACGGCTGGCCATTTCTACGCTTTGCTTCAGCCCCTCACGAAAGCGACGCCGCGTTTCGTCATTGGCCTCCTGATAATAGACGTCATAGCCCGCCAGCTGAATGACGCGAATCCCAACATCCTGCGCGAAAGTGATGGCTTTACGCATGATCTCCAGTCCCTGGTCACGAATCGGGTCATCTTCGCTGCCGAGCGGAAAACGGCGGTGCGCACTTAAGCACATTGACGGCACCCGCACGCCCGTTTCCGCCACCGCATTGACCAGCGCCAGCCGCTGTTCACGGCTCCAGTCGAGACGCGCGAGACGAAGATCGGTCTCATCCACCGACATTTCAACAAAATCGAACCCCAGCTGACGCGCCAGTTGCAGGCGCTCCCGCCAGCACTCCCCGGCAGGGAGTGCTTTTTCGTAGATCCCGAGCGGGACCTGTTTCGATAACATATCCGCTCCTTATCCCCACAGCTGGGCGATGGAGCGTTTAAACTGACGCGCAGCCTCTACCGGTGAAACCGCATCACGAATGCTGCGCCCGGCAATAAAGACGTGAATCGGAATGCCTTTAAACAGCGGTAAATCCTCCAGCGCCAGACCGCCGGTCACCGTCACTTTGAAGCCCATCTCCGAAAGACGTTTAATTGCGCTGATATCCGCGTCACCCCAGGCGACACCTGCGGCCTGCGCGTCGCGGCTGCGGTGATACACCACCTGCTGAATGCCCGCATCACGCCACTCTTGCGCCTGCTCCCAGGTCCAGTAGCCGGTCAGCTCAATCTGCACATCGCCATTAAACTCGTTTGCCACTTCCAGCGCGCCTTTGGTGGTGTTGATATCGGCACAGCAGATCACCGTCACCCAGTCTGCGTTCGCTTCAAAACACATACGGGAGAGAATTTTCCCGGCGTCAGCGATCTTGGCGTCGGCCAGCACGATTTTATGCGGGTATAGCGCTTTCAGGTCACGGACGGCGCGAACACCTTCCCCGACGCAGAGAATGGTGCCGACTTCGATGATGTCCACCTCTTCAGCAATCAGACGCGTGGTTTCATACGCATGGGCCATCGTTTGGTTATCCAGTGCGACCTGCAACATCGGTAATGACATTTTCACTTCCCTCTTAAACTGCCGCCGCAGTGGCGTGATCGATTAATTCCAGCACTTCCTGCTCGGTACGGCAGGCGCGTAAACGGTCGAAATTGGCTTCATCATCAAACAGGTTAACGATCTGCATGATGCCCACCTCCTGGTGAGTCGTCGCATCGACTGCCGCCAGGGTGATCAGGATATCGACCGGGTCGTTATCCTCATGGTTAAATACCAGCGGCGACTTCAGCGTCACCAGCGCAAAGCCGGTTTTTTTAACGCCCTCTTCCGGGCGGCCATGCGGCATAGCCAGACCCGGTGCGATAACAAAGTACGGGCCGTGCTGCGCCACGCCATCGAGGATGGCCTGGTAATAGCGCGGCTCAACCACATCGGCGTTAACCAGCAAATCGACGCCCAGTTTGACGGCATCCTGCCAGGTGCTGGCCTCGGCCTGAAGCAGGATGGAATGGTTCTCCGCCAGCGAATCTCGTAATTTCATGACGCGTCCTTATTTGATATCGCCAGGGAAGTGCGCTTTGATAACCTCCATCAGCTTCGGACCAAAATCGGCAGCCGAGAGCATGTTGCGCACGCCCACCACATACTTATTGCCCGTCACCGTGATCTCCCCTGCGATATGCGTGGAAGCAATAATCACATCCGCCCCGCTCAGCTCGCTTTTGTATTCGCCCACGGCACAGCTATTTACCGAATGATCAACGCCCTGCCCGGTGAGAAACTGGTCCACTTTCATTTTCATGATCATGGAGCTGCCCTGTCCGTTACCACACACTGCCAGAATACGTACGGTCATAATCAAAACTCCTTATTAAGCAGACTGCTCTGCCAGTTGTTTCTCTGCGTCTTCTTCAACGCGAAGTGCGCGTCCGGCGAAGACCATATAAACCAGTGCAATCAGGATAATGATGGCCATAAACGCGAGCCCGATGGAGGCGAAGCCCTGCATCATCGGCGGCGCCAGAATCGACCAGTCGGCCATGCCCATCCAGGCGCTCATGCCGGTCAGTTTGACCGCCCATACGCAGCCGAAGATTTCGATCATCCCCATCACCAGACAAATCTTCAGCGCCGCGCGCCAGCCGCCGAAGTGGTTAGCAAACACGCCGATGGTGGCGTTGGAGAAGAACATCGGGATAAAGCCGGGAATGATCAGAATGGAGGAGCCGCAGCCGACCAGAATGCCAACGGCAATCAGCTGGCCGATGGTGCCCCACATAAAGCCCCACACCACTGCGTTCGGCGCGAAGCTATAGATTGCCGCACAGTCGATCGCCAGAACGGCACCGGGGATCAGGCGCTGAGAGATACCGTTGAAGGCTTCGGAAAGTTCAGCCACAAACATGCGCACGCCCTGGGTGATGATGAAAATCGCCACCGCGAACTGAAAGCCCGTTTGCAGAATGTAGATAGTCCAGTGGATTTTGCCGGCCATTGCCTGCACAACGTCAATGCCGAAGGAGAGCAGGATCGCGCCAAAAAAGAGGGTCATGACGATGGCGGTGGAGACAATATTGTCGTGGAAGATATTCAGCCAGCCGGGCAGTTTGAGATCTTCAACGCTCTCCTCTTTCTTACCGAGGTACGGCGCAACTTTATACGCAATCCAGGAGGCAAACTGCTGCTGGTGACCAATGGAGAAACCGCAGCCGTCGGTCACGTCCTGCGTCGGTTTGTACATCATGTTGGAGGTGATACCCCAGTAGAGCGACACCAGCACCGCCGTGCAGATAATGGTGGTCCACATCGGGTAACCGAAGATATAGAAGAAGACGGCAATCAGCCCCGCCTGCTGGAACATGATGTGCCCGGTGAGCATGATGGTGCGAATGCCGGTAATACGCCGCAGCAGGACGAACGTAATGTTCAACGCCAACGCAAGCAGCACCGCATACCCCACCCAGCTGTAAGCCTCGCCCATGCGTTCAATGGTCGCCATCATCGAGGCATAGGTGTCAGAGATGGCACCGTTAATGCCGTAAACTTCCGACATTTTGGCGACAACAGGCTTGAACGTGCTGGTTAATATGCCTGACCCTGCCTGCAGCAACATAAACCCGATAATCGTTTTGATGGTGCCTTTAACAATTACGCTCGCGCTTTTGCGTAACAGGATATAGCCGAGGCAGGTCACAATACCCAACAACAGCGGCGCATTGGTCATTACCTGGTTGAAGAAAACGGTAAAGACGCTGTAGAGGATTTCCATAACACACTCCAGAAAGTGAGGGTACGAAGGATAAACTGCGTACAAGAAGTGCCCTCACTCTAGTAATCACAAATAATCACCACAAGATTGAATTTGATTATTTGTGACGCGTCACGCAAATTATTTCCCTGCACTTTATAGTGATTTTCATTCAGCATTCACCATGTCAAATTTTTTCTTTAGATTTAGATAATTAACCAAACAAGCTAACAATTAAGCCTGTTTGCACGCCCGCGCCAGGCATTCATGTCCGATCCATCAATCAGTAAAATCACCATTGCAAAGCTGATTTAATGGTGACAACATAAATCACAACACGTCACATTGTGATTAATTATGATTGAAACAGGGAGTCAAACGATGAGTAAAGTAAAATCCATCACCCGCGAATCATGGATTCTGAGCACTTTCCCGGAATGGGGTAGCTGGCTGAATGAAGAGATCGAACAGGAACAGGTCGCACCGGGCACCTTTGCGATGTGGTGGCTGGGTTGCACCGGGATTTGGCTGAAATCGGAGGGTGGCGCAAACATCTGTGTCGATTTCTGGTGCGGGACGGGCAAGCAGAGCCATGGCAATCCGCTGATGAAAGCAGGCCATCAGATGCAGCGCATGGCTGGCGTCAAAAAATTGCAGCCGAACCTGCGCACCACGCCGTTTGTGCTGGATCCGTTCGCGATTCGTCAGATCGATGCCGTGCTCTCAACCCACGATCACAACGATCATATCGACGTGAACGTAGCAGCAGCGGTCATGCAAAACTGCGCCGACGATGTGCCCTTTATTGGGCCACAAACCTGCGTGGATCTGTGGATGGGCTGGGGCGTGCCACAAGAGCGCTGCATCGTGATGAAGCCCGGCGACGTGGTGAAAATCAAAGACATTGAGATCCATGCCCTTGACGCCTTTGACCGAACCGCATTGATTACTCTGCCTGCCGACCAAAAAGCGGCTGGCGTGCTGCCGGACGGCATGGACGAGCGCGCGGTGAACTATCTGTTCAAAACGCCTGGCGGATCGCTCTATCACAGCGGCGATTCGCACTACTCCAACTACTATGCGAAGCACGGCAATGAGCATCACATCGACGTAGCGCTGGGATCCTACGGAGAAAACCCGCGCGGTATCACCGACAAAATGACCAGCGCCGATATGCTGCGCATGGCGGAAGCGCTCAACACCAAAGTCGTGATCCCGTTCCACCACGATATCTGGTCAAACTTCCAGGCCGATCCACAGGAGATCCGCGTCCTGTGGGAAATGAAAAAAGATCGTCTGAAGTATGGCTTCAAGCCGTTTATCTGGCAGGTCGGCGGCAAATTTACCTGGCCGCTGGACAAAGATAATTTCGAATACCACTACCCGCGTGGTTTCGATGACTGCTTCACGATAGAACCCGATCTGCCGTTCAAATCGTTCCTGTAGTGGCGTAACTCAGGTTGCCAGGCGAGTCGCCTGGCAATTCTCTCATTTGCTTAGTATTTTCAGGCTATTTCAAATATCATCTTTTAAAATCAATTTATTTCGGAATAGCTCATGACGGAAGCGCAACGGCATCAAATTTTACTGGAACTCCTGGCGCAAACCGGCTTTGTCACCGTCGAACAAGTGATTGATCGCCTGGCGATCTCCCCAGCCACGGCGCGGCGTGACATCAACAAACTGGATGAGAGCGGGAAGCTCAAAAAAGTACGCAACGGTGCCGAGGCGATCAGCCAGCAGCGCCCGCGCTGGACGCCGATGAATATCCATCAGGCGCAGAATCATGATGAAAAAGTGCGTATTGCGCGGGCGGCTTCGCAGCTGGTGAATCCGGGGGAAAGCGTGGTGATCAACTGCGGCTCCACGGCTTTTTTACTGGGCCGCGAGATGTGCGGGAAACCGGTGCAAATCATCACGAACTATCTGCCGCTGGCCAATTACCTGATCGACCAGGAGCATGAAAGCGTAGTGATCATGGGCGGCCAGTACAACAAAAGTCAGTCCATCACCCTCAGCCCACAGGACAGCGAAAACAGCCTGTATGCCGGGCACTGGATGTTTACCAGCGGTAAGGGCCTGACTGCCGACGGGCTGTACAAAACCGATATGCTGACGGCGATGGCGGAGCAGAATATGCTAAACGTTGTCGGAAAACTGGTGGTACTGGTCGACAGCAGCAAAGTGGGCGAGCGCGCCGGCATGCTGTTCAGCCGGGCAGAACAGATCGACATGGTGATCACCGGCAAAAACGCTAACTCTCAGATCCTGCAAAAACTTGAGGATCTGGGTGTCACCATCCTTCGCGTTTAGAGATGCTTTTGGAAAAAACCGGTCGTGGCATCCAGCGCCGTGGGCGTGATGCGATGCCCCACACCGGCTTCCCACAGGCAGGTCAGGTTTTTATCCAGCCCCTCACGCAACAACGCCTGCTGTAATCGGAATGTCTCGGCGGCAGGCACAATATCGTCTGCTTCGCCGTGCCAGAGCAGCAGAGGGCGGTCTGCCAGACGCGGTAAGGCGTGTGTCACGTCCCACTCCGCGAGGGTTGCCAGAACGCTTTCAACGTCCTGCGCCTGTGGCGGAAAGAGGGTCTGCGACAGAGAGGTAAAGTATCCCGACCCCATCAGGCTCGCTACGCATTTTACCTCCGGGTGGCGCGCCATAATGCCCAGCGCGGTCATGCCGCCCATCGACGCCCCCGCGACGGCAAGACGTTCATCGGCCACCAGCCCCGCCGCATAAAGCGCATCGCGAAGCCCAGCGAACTCCGTCAAACTGCCGTGTAATATTTGCCAGAACTGCCCTAACCGCGCCTGTTCATCACCCGTAAACCGCGCCCCGTGCCCGGGTGCATCCGGCATCACCACGCGAAAACCCGCCTGCGCCAGCGCGACGGCAAAATAGCTGTAAACCAGTTTTGATGAGGTAAACCCATGATAAAAAATAATAACGGGTAAAGGTTGTTCACTTAACCCAGCCGGGAAAGCGTGTAGAATTTCATGGTCGCCAAGCCGCTGTGTCTTAAGTTCAATCATCGTCGATCCTCTTTCTAATGGGTGATTCATAATCTTGAGAACTGGATTACGCTTTCACGATATTTTCATTCGAAAATGACGTCACAGATAACAGTTTGGGAACATTCCCCCAAAATGAAATTCGCAGACATCTACACTATGGCTATCAGGAAACGAGATATGGTTATGCGCAGGTTCGCTGCTTTATTGCTGGTGCTGCTGTTAACAAGCTGTAGCGTGCTGGAAGGAACACCACAGCCCGCCCCGGCCGCCACCAGTTATCCTCAGGAAATTCGTCGTAATCAGACCGAAGGATTACAACGTATGGGTACCGCCAGTGTGCTGGTTCGTGGCTCACCGGCGGATGCGGAGGATGCAATAAAAGCGAAAGCTGTCGCCGCAAAAGCAGATTACTACGTCATTATTATGGTGGATGAAACCATCATTACCGGACAGTGGTACTCGCAAGCCATTTTGTACCGCAAATAACTGTCAGGATTTAAACGACATTTACACTGCTTTGCGTCCATAGACGTTTTCCTGTCCACAATAAACTCCATGCCTGTGACAATGGAAGTGAGTTTATTTGCGAAGGATTGCCCGGCGGATACCGGAGACATGTGAAATGGAGCTGACAATGAAACGATCTCTTGCTTTGACCTCACTGCTGCTCTCAGCGGGGCTGATGAGCACAACCGCGCAGTCAGCCGAATTTGCCAGCGCTGATTGTGTCACAGGCTTAAATGAAATTGGCCTTATCTCCGTGAATAACATTTCAGGGAGCCCGCAAGACGTGGAACGTGTGATTGCATTTAAAGCGGATGAGCAGGGTGCTTCGTGGTATCGCATTGTCCAGATGCAGGAAGACCGATACGCCGACCAGTGGCGAGTACAGGCCATTCTCTACGCCTGACACGCCTCCGATAAAAGCCACTTAATTTTAGTGGCTTTTGTATTTTCACCAATCTATTATCTTTAGCGCTACCAAATAGAGACAGCAATGTAACATTTTGTTACATAAAGTTGATAAATGTTAGCTCCGCTCTGCCGTTGAACTGCCATACCTTTTCAACAATGAGCAATTTATGATCAACTTTTTCCGCCGTTCAGGCCTTGGCGCAAAGCTATCGTTACTTACCGGCGTGAGTGTCGCAACGCTCTTTCTGCTGTTCACTTTTCTTCTGAGTCATAAAGCCAGCCAACAGCTGGAAGCACTTGCAGTGGAAGATCTTCATAACCAATCCACCGGCATCGTGGATATGGTGCAGATGTTTAATACCAGCCTGAGTGAAGAAGTTGAGAGTTACACTAAACTCTTCGGCACCTTTCTGCCCCAGCCGCTCAGCATCGATCCCGGTCAGCTACGCGCCATCAATGGCCAGAACGCCCCCTTGCTAAAAGGCGGCGATACCGAACTGCATGAAAACAACAGCTTCTCCGACGACTTTCTGAGTCGTACCGGCGCGATCTCAACCTTGTTTGTCCGCAGCGGCAACGACTTTGTACGCGTGGCAACCTCCCTGCGCAAAGAGAACGGTGAACGTGCGATCGGTACCGTGCTGGACAACTCCAGCGCCGCCTTCAACGCCGTCACCAAAGGCGACGTCTATCGCGGCCTGGCCCTGCTGTTTGGCAAGCGCTACATCACGCAGTACCAGCCGGTTAAAGATGCGAGCGGTCAGGTGATTGCGATCGTGTTTGTCGGCGTAGATATCAGCCATTCCTGGAACGTAATGCGCGATAAAATTCTCAATCGCCGCCTGGGCGACAGCGGCCACTTTTACGTCCTGGATCGCAGCAACGGCAAAACACGCGGGCAGTATCTGTTCCACGCCAGCGAAGAGGGCCAACTGCCAAAATGGGATAGCGCACTCCAGCAGCAACTGTTGAGCGGAAAAGAGGGCACCGTCGAGCGCATCAGCGACGATGGCCGCACGCTGAAAATGGCCTATACGCCGCTGCCGGGCTGGAACTGGACGATTGTCGGTGAAGTGGATAAATCCGTACTGCTGGCGAACGTCAACGCCTTACGTGACCGCTTCCTGCTGGCAGGCGTCGTGCTCTCGGCGCTGTTCGCTGCCGCGTTTGTCATTATCATTCGCCGCTGGTTAACCCGCCCTCTGCGCGATGTGATTCACCTTGCCCGCCAGTACGCCGCAGGGGATCTGCGCGCCGAACTGCCCGTCAGCCGTCAGGATGAAGTGGGGCAACTGATCGGCGCGATTAACGGCATCGGCGGCGGGCTTCAGCAAATCGTGCACCAGGTGCGCGAAGCCGCAGGTGAGATTCACCTTGGCACCAACGCGCTGGCAGCCGATGCGGGCGAAATCTCCGGGCAGATCAACAAACAGGCCAGCAGCGTTGAAGAAACCTCCGCGAGCATGGAGCAACTGGCCGCCACCGTGCAGCAAAATGCGGCGAACATGGAACAAACGCAGCAGCTGGTACGGGAAACATCGCGCGCTGTCCATCACGGCGGGGAAACGGTCGGTAACGCTGTCGCCACCATGGATGATATTCGCGACGCATCGAAACGTATCGAAGATATCACCCGCGTGATTGAGTCCATCGCGTTCCAGACCAATATTCTGGCGCTGAACGCCGCGGTAGAAGCCGCGCGCGCCGGTGAACACGGCAAAGGTTTTGCGGTGGTGGCGCAGGAGGTCCGGGCGCTGGCCGCGCGCAGTGCAAACGCCGTTAAAGAGATCGAGCAACTTATCGGCGACACGCTGAAAAAGGTAAGCGAGGGCCACCAACTGTCCGAGCAAACCCGGCAGGCGATGGACTCGATCATCGTGCATATCGATAACATCAACCAGCTGGTCACGGAGATTAACCACGCCTCGCACGAGCAGTCGGCGGGGATCCGTCAGGTCAATCTGGCGATGACCCACATCGGCGAAGCGACACATATTAACGCCGACCGCGTATCGCGCAGCGAGCAAACCGCACACACGCTGCGTGAGAAAGGTTCACACCTGACCGAGCTGGTGAGCCTGTTCCGCCTGAAGGGTTAACCGACTCGCCCCGTGGCGCGCAGCAGCAGGTCGTTTTGCACCTGTTCGCTCAGCAGCGAGCCGCCGCGGGGATCCAGCATCATGCGACACCAGGCTTGTGCCACCGGCGGCGAGGCATGTCGCAACATCTGCGCCCCGGTACCCAGCAAAAAGAGCTGCTGGGTAATTTCCCGGCCCTGAGCCTCCTGCGGTTTACGCAGTTTTTGCTGCAGCTGCCGCCAGCCACGATCAAAATGACGATCCTGACCTTTCACCTGCGCGAAGTCTTCGTGCAGCACATCAACAATGCCCGAATGTTTCGTCAGCACCCGCAGTACATCCAGACACATGATGTTGCCCGACCCTTCCCAGATGCTGTTCACCGGCATTTCGCGGTACAGACGCGGCAATTCGCTCTCTTCGCAATACCCGGCACCGCCCAGCACTTCCATCGCCTCGGCGACAAAGGGAATTCCGCCTTTGCACACGCTGAATTTCGCTGCGGGCGTAAAGAGCCGCGCCCATGCAGATTCTTGCGGATCGTCCCGACGATCCCAGGCGCGCGCCAGGCGGAACAGCAGCGCCGTTTGCCCTTCGAGCTGGAGCGCCATCCGGCTCAGCACATCGCGCATCAGTGGCTGGTCGATAAGGTTTTTGCCAAACGTCTGCCGCTGATGGGCATGATACAACGCGACCGAGAGCGCGCGGCGCATCAGTCCGTGGCTGCCCAGCGCACAGTCAAAGCGCGTCAGGCCGCCCATCTTCAGGATCTGGCGCACACCTTCGCCCTCTTCACCTAAAAGCCAACCGGAGGCGTTCATAAACTCGACCTCACTGCTGGCGTTCGACCGGTTACCGAGCTTATCTTTCAGGCGTTCCAGCCGGACGGCGTTACGCTGCCCGTCGGGCAGAATGCGCGGAACGAAAAAGCACGACAGCCCACCGTGAGCCTGAGCCAGCATGAGATGAGCATCGCTTTGCGGCACAGAGAAAAACCATTTATGTCCTATCAGCCGATAGCTGCCGTCGCCGCACTTCTCTGCACGCGTGGTGTTGCTCAGCACGTCGGACCCGCCCTGCTTTTCGGTCATTCCCATACCGATAAGCAGTCCACGCTTTTGCGCGCCGGACGCCAGATGCGGGTCGTAGCGATCGCTCAACAGCGGCGAGAGCCAGTCGTGGAAGGGTTTGGGAAGGGATTGCTGAAGTAACGGCGTGGCGGCGAAGGTCATGGTGATGGGGCAAAGCGTTCCGGCCTCAACCTGAGCATGGAGCACAAACCGCGCGGCGCGGGCGACAAACGCCCCTTTACGCACCTCCTCCTCCCACGCCAGATTGTGGACCCGATTAGCGCATAGCCCCTGCATCAGCAGATGCCACGCAGGATGGAAGCGCACATCGTCCAGCCGCTCCCCGCGCGGATCGTAACGTAACAGTTCTGGCGGATTGGCGTTTGCGAGGCGGCCCAGCTCCAGCGACTCCGCCGTTCCGAGCTGCTGGCCGATGCTGGCGAGAAATTCGCTGTCCCATTCCGCCCCTTCGCGTGCCACCGCCTCACGCAGCGCGCAATCCGACAGAAAAAGATTGCTGTTCGACAGGGGTACAGGCTGATTGAAAACCGTGTGTGTCTGCCAGTGCATATGTCTCCCTCCTTCAATGGCAATGAAGGTAAGTATGGACAGACTGCACAACGGCTGCATGGGAGTCGGGTCACAAGGCGACGATCTGATTGAAATCATTCGTGAAACAGGTCACACAATATAAGAATAAACTATTTCACGTCGGCCATTCTGTTGAATAATTTATTCTCATCTTCCGAGAGAGAATCATTATGCAATCTTCCCAACGTGCGCCGGATGCGCACAAGCGCGCTTTAATTGCAGGTTCGATTGGCAACTTCATCGAATGGTATGAATTCGCGGTGTACGGTTTTATGGCGACCGTCATTGCGAAGAACTTCTTCCAGCTGGAAGGTGAAGCGGGGATGACCAGCCTGATCCTCACCTACGCCTCATTTGCGATCGCGTTCTTCTTCCGCCCGCTCGGCGCAGTGGTTTTTGGCCGCATCGGCGACCGCATTGGCCGTAAGCCGACGCTGATTATCGTGCTGGTGCTGATGACGCTCGCGACGGCCGCTATCGGCATGGTGCCGGTTTACGCCAGCATCGGCATTGCCGCACCGCTGATCATTACCGGGTTGCGCATTTTGCAGGGTCTGTTTGCGGGCGGCGAGTACGGCGGTGCCGTGTCGCTGATGACCGAGTTCGCCCCGCGCGGCAAACGGGGGCTTTACGGCGCGTGGCAATCATTTACCGTGGCACTTGGGCTGCTGGCAGGCGCTGGCATCGTCGCACTGCTCTCGGTCGTGATGACGCCGGACGCGCTGCATGACTGGGGCTGGCGTATTCCGTTCTTCCTCGCGCTGCCGATGGGCGTGGTCGCCCTGTGGCTGCGCGTCAGCATGGAAGAGACGCCGAGTTTTGTGCAGCAGAAGGAAAAACCGGTGGTCGCAGAAGCGCGCACCGCTGCCACGCTGAAAGCGATTGTGATGGGGATTGGCCGTGTGATGGTCTGGTCAGCCGCCGGGTATACCTATCTGGTGATCATGCCGACCTATCTGCAATCCGCATTGCACACGGGCTTTAACCAGGCGCTGCTGATTGCGGTGATTTCGAATATCGGATTTGCGCTGACGATTATCCCGTCAGGAATACTCAGTGACCGCATCGGGCGACGCACGGTGATGGTGATGGCGACCGCGCTGCTGCTGATCCTCGCCCTGCCGCTGCTGAAAATTTTGCAGGCAGAATCCAGCACCCTGGCGGTGAAAGCGATGGTAGTGTTAATTGCGGGCGGTCTGGTGGGGATGCTCGCGGGGCCAGGGCCTGCGATGCTGTCGGAGATGTTCCCGACGCGCGTGCGCTATACCGGGCTGGGTCTGGCATATTCGCTGTCTAACGCCATTTTCTCTGGCTGCGCGGGGTTGATTATCACCGGGTTGATCAAGCAGACGGGGAATCTGGATATTCCAGCGTATTACGTGATGGCGACGGCGGTGGTGAGCATTGTCGCGCTGATGACGCTGAATAAAGATGACCATTTGCGGTCTTTAGAAGAGTAGTGTTTGGCCGGGTGGCAGCTTCGCCTGACCCGGCCTGGACGTTTTTGTAGGCCCGGTAGGCAAAGCGCTACCGGGCACAAAAAATCACCCGCGCTGACGCACCGCTTCGAACAGGCAAATACCCGTTGCCACAGACACGTTCAGAGACGAGACGCTGCCCGCCATCGGAATGCTGATCAGCTCGTCGCAATGCTCGCGCGTCAGACGGCGCATCCCTTCCCCTTCAGCACCCATCACCAGCGCCATGCGGCCGGTCATTTTGCTCTGATAAAGGGTATGGTCTGCTTCGCCAGCGGTGCCGACAATCCAGATGTTCTCTTCCTGCAGCTGACGCATGGTGCGCGCCAGGTTGGTCACGCGGATCAACGGCACGTTTTCCGCCGCGCCACAGGCGACTTTCTTCGCCGTAGCATTGAGCTGCGCAGAACGGTCGCGCGGCACAATCACCGCATGCACGCCCGCCGCATCTGCGCTACGCAGGCATGCGCCGAGGTTGTGCGGATCGGTCACGCCGTCGAGGATCAGGAAGAACGGGTTATCGAGCTGGGCGATCAGATCCGGCAGATCGTTTTCCTGATACTGACGGCCCGGTTTCGCACGCGCGATAATGCCCTGGTGAACGGCACCCTCGCTTTTTTCGTCGAGGAACTGGCGGCTCGCCAGCTGAATCACCACGCCCTGGGCTTCCAGCGCATGGATCAGCGGCAGCAGACGTTTATCCTCGCGGCCTTTCAGAATATACACTTCCTGAAAACGCTCCGGAGCGCGCTCCAGCAGGGCCTGCACCGCATGGATGCCGTAAATCATTTCACTCATTGATGGTTCTCATTAATTGCTTTTGCCGGGCAATTCTACGCTTGCCCGGCCGACAAAGGGTGAGGGAGTGTTACTCCGCCACTTTTTTCTTCGCAGCACGCTTCGCTTTGGTCGCGGCCGCTATTTTCTGGGTCTTGGCGGACGGTTTTTTCGCGCCTTTCTCTTTCTTCGCTTTGGGTGGTTTTGGCGCTGCTTTGCCTTTATCACCACGGAACGCGGCATCCGGCTCGAAGTTCACCTTTTTGCCCGCCTGACGACGTCTGCCGCCGGTTTTACCGTTCGACCCTTTTTTCGCTTTTTCGCGCTCGGTTTTACCGACGTTACGCGGGGCACGTTCGCTTGAGATCAGACTGAAATCAATCTTACGTTCGTCCATGTTAACGGCTTCCACCTTCACTTCCACGCGATCGCCCAGACGGTAAGTCTGACCGCCGGATTCACCCGTCAGGCGTTGACCAACCTGATCGTAGCGGTAGTAATCGTTATCCAGCGATGAAACGTGGACCAGGCCATCGATAAACAGCTCGTCGAGACGCACAAAGAAGCCAAAGCCGGTGACGCTGGCGATGACGCCTTTAAAGACATTGCCCACCTGATCCAGCATGAAGTCACACTTCAGCCAGTCCGCCACATCACGCGTTGCTTCGTCGGCGCGACGTTCGGCCATGGAACAGTGCTGACCAAGCTGGAGCATCTCTTCCATGGAATAGTGGTAGCCACCCGTTTCGGTGGTGTTGCCCTTATGTCCCTGCTCTTGCGCCAGCAGATATTTAATGGCGCGGTGCAGTGACAGATCCGGGTAACGACGAATCGGCGAGGTAAAGTGCGCATAAGACTGCAGCGCCAGGCCGAAGTGACCACGGTTTTCCGGATCGTAAATCGCCTGTTTCATGGAGCGCAGCAGCATGGTTTGCAGCATTTCCGCATCCGGACGATCGCTGATGGACTCCAGCAGCTCGGCATAATCGCGCGGCTCTGGTTTACTGCCACCCGGCAGCTCCAGGCCCAGCTCCGCCAGCACCGAACGGAACGCGGTGATCGCTTCAGTGGTCGGTTTATCGTGAATACGGAACAGCGCAGGCTCTTTGGCTTTCTCAACGAAACGCGCCGCCGAGATGTTTGCCAGGATCATGCACTCTTCAATCAGTTTGTGGGCATCGTTACGCTGCGTCTGCTCGATACGCTCGATACGACGCTCGGCGTTGAAGATGAACTTTGCCTCTTCGCTCTCAAAGGAGATCCCGCCGCGCTCTTCGCGCGCCTGGTCCAGCACTTTGTAGAGGTTGTGCAGCTCTTCGATGTGTTTGACCAGCGGCGCATATTGCTCGCGCAGCTCCTGGTCACCCTGCAGCATGTGCCAGACTTTGGTGTATGTCAGACGCGCGTGCGAGCTCATCACCGCTTCATAGAATTTATAGCCGGTTAAGCGCCCTTTGGTGGAGATGGTCATTTCACAGACCATACACAGACGATCAACCTGCGGGTTCAGGGAGCACAGTCCGTTGGAGAGCACTTCCGGCAGCATTGGCACAACCTGCGACGGGAAGTACACGGATGTACCACGGCTGCGGGCTTCGCTGTCCAGCGGGGTGTTGGGGCGGACGTAATAGCTGACGTCAGCAATCGCCACCCACAAACGCCAGCCGCCGCCGCGTTTTTTCTCGCAGAAGACGGCGTCATCGAAGTCGCGGGCGTCTTCGCCATCAATGGTCACCAGCGGCAGATCGCGCAGATCCACGCGGCCAATTTTGGCCTCTTCCGGCACCTGCTCTTTCAGATCTTTAACCTGATTTTCAACCGCAGCCGGCCAGACGTAAGGGATTTCATGCGTACGCAGCGCCATATCTACGGCCATGCTGGTGCCCATGTTATCGCCCAGCACTTCCACGATCTTACCAATCGCTTTGGTGCGGCGCGTTGGACGCTGGGTGAGTTCGACTACCACCACAAAGCCCATGCGTGCGCCCATCACCTCTTCCGGCGGGATCAGAATGTCGAAGCTCAGACGGCTGTCGTCTGGCACTACAAAGCCCACGCCTGCATCGGTGAAGTAACGCCCGACGATCTGGCTGGTTTTAGGTACCAGCACGCGAACGACGCGCGCTTCGCGGCGGCCCTTGCGGTCAGCCCCTAACGGCTGCGCCAGAATCTGATCGCCGTGGATGCACATCTTCATCTGTTCAGAGGACAGATACAGGTCGTCTTTGCGGCCTTCGACGCGCAGGAAGCCGAAACCATCGCGATGGCCAATGACGGTGCCTTTGAGCAGGTCGAGACGTTCCGGCAGCGCGTAGCACTGGCGACGCGTAAAGACCAACTGGCCATCACGCTCCATGGCGCGCAGGCGGCGACGAAGGGCTTCAATTTGCTCTTCGCCTTCAATGTTTAATTCAACGGCAAGTTCTTCACGATTGGCGGGCTTTTCGCGTTTTGTTAAGTGTTCGATGATGAACTCGCGGCTTGGGATAGGATTCGCGTACTTTTCTGCTTCGCGTTCCTGGAAAGGATCATGTGACATGTCGGTTCCTCCGTTGTCAGCTCCGGTGGAAATTTTCTTCATTCCACCAGCAATAATTTATATAGCGGTTGATTCTCTTCAACCAAATCGGCCAGCGTGTAGTTATCCAGTTCCTTGAGAAAACTTTGCACAGCCGTAGAAAGCGCCTTTTTCAGGCGGCAAGCGGGGGTGATGTGGCAGAAGTCGCTGCTGCAGTTCACCAGAGTTAATGGCTCCAGTTCACGTACCACATCTCCAACACGAATACTCTGTGCAGGTTTTCCGAGACGAATTCCCCCGTTTTTCCCGCGGACGGCAGTTACGTATCCCGCACGGCTAAGTTGATTGATTATTTTGACCATATGATTACGGGACACGCCGTACACCTCTGTCACCTCAGAGATACTGGTCATCTGTCCTTGTGGCAACGACGCCATGTAAATCAGCGCACGTAAGCCGTAATCGGTGAAACTCGTTAACTGCACATCAACCTCAGGAAAAGGGAAAAACGCGGTCTAACCGCAGAGATATTCACTATTGATGATAAACCAGCCAGATACTTAGCGGCTAATTTATTTGACTGAAAGGGGGAAAGAGGAACTAAAAAGCCGGATACGCGTTGCTTATCCGGCTAAAGAAGCGTTTTGTAGGCCTGGCAAGCGTAGCGCCGCCAGGCAGAACGAGGTTTATGCGTCGAACGGGTCGCGCAGAATCATCGTTTCGGTACGGTCAGGGCCGGTAGAGATAATATCGATCGGCACTTCGGTCAGTTCTTCAATACGCTTGATGTAGTCCAGCGCGGCTTTCGGCAGACCGCTACGCTCTTTCACACCAAAGGTGGTTTCGGACCAGCCTGGCATGGTTTCGTAAATCGGCTCGATGCCTTCCCAGTCGTCAGCGGCCAGCGGAGTGGTGGTCACTTCGCGGCCATCTGGCATACGGTAGCCCACGCAGATTTTCACTTCTTTCAGGCCGTCCAGCACGTCCAGCTTGGTCAGGCAGAAGCCAGACAGGGAGTTGATCTGCACTGCGCGACGTACTGCAACCGCATCCAGCCAGCCGGTACGACGACGACGACCGGTGGTCGCGCCAAACTCGTTACCTTGCTTGCACAGGAATTCGCCGATGTCATCAAACAGCTCAGTCGGGAACGGACCTGCACCCACGCGAGTGGAGTAAGCTTTGATGATACCCAGCACGTAATCCACATAACGTGGACCCAGACCGGAGCCAGTCGCCACGCCACCCGCGGTGGTGTTAGAGGAGGTCACGTACGGATAGGTACCGTGGTCGATATCCAGCAGCGTACCCTGCGCGCCTTCGAACATGACGAAATCGCCACGTTTGCGCGCCTGGTCCAGCAGGTCAGACACATCCACAACCATACCGGTCAGGATGTCAGCAACCGCCATGACATCATCCAGTACTTTCTGGTAGTCAACGGCGTCTACTTTGTAGAAGTTCACCAGCTGGAAGTTGTGATATTCCATCACTTCTTTCAGTTTTTCAGCGAAGGTGGCTTTGTCGAACAGGTCGCCAACGCGCAGACCGCGACGAGCAACTTTATCTTCGTAAGCAGGGCCGATACCACGGCCGGTGGTGCCGATAGCTTTCGCGCCACGTGCTTTTTCGCGCGCCACGTCCAGTGCGACGTGATAGTCGAGGATCAGCGGGCAGGCTTCGGAGAGCAGCAGACGCTCACGAACCGGGATACCACGGTCTTCCAGGCCTTTCATCTCTTTCATCAGCGCAGCAGGAGACAGCACAACACCGTTACCGATGATGCTGGTCACATTTTCACGAAGAATGCCTGATGGAATAAGATGGAGGACGGTTTTTTCACCGTTGATTACGAGAGTATGGCCTGCGTTGTGACCACCCTGATAGCGTACAACATATTTAGCACGTTCAGTCAGAAGATCGACAATCTTCCCTTTACCTTCGTCACCCCATTGGGTGCCCAGTACGACAACGTTGTTACCCATTTTTCAAAATCACCGATTGCTTAAAAATGGATTCTACCACCGCTTTTTCAGAGTTACAGCACTTTTTGCCCTCAATATAATGCAAATCCGACCACTTTTTGATCAGCCAATCGTTTTCCTCAACATGTAGTAGATCACCACTCCTGCAACCACAAGACCCCCGCCAAAACGACGTAAAATATTATCCGGCAGTTGGGTCATGGTGGCGATCATTCGACGCCAGGCGCGCGGATAAAGCATCGGGCCAAGGCCTTCAAGCACCAAAACCAGAGCAAGCGCCAGCAAGATGGTGGAATTCATTTTAGCTCCTGATAAAAGAAAACCACCGCTCCGTTGAGAGCGGTGGTTTGATAACTCAAACGAGAATAAGTTTATCGCGTGGCGTTGCCTGGCGTCTTCATATAACGGAAGAAATCGCTGTCAGGACTGAGCACCATCACATCCTGATTGCTCTGGAAGCTGTTTTCATACGCACGCAGGCTACGGATAAAGGCATAGAAATCCGGATCCTGGCTGAATGCATCGGCAAACAGTTTCGCGGCTTCCGCATCGCCTTCACCGCGCATAATACGGCCCTGACGTTCGGATTCTGCCAGCGTTTTCGTCACTTCATAGTCCGCTGTCGCGCGCAGTTTCTCAGCCTCTTCCTGGCCCTGTGAACGGTGGCGACGGGCAACCGCTTCACGCTCAGCGCGCATACGGTTGTAAATCGCTTCGGACACTTCCGCAGGCAGGTTGATCTGCTTGATACGCACATCGACCACTTCGATACCTAAGGCCGCCATACTGTTCGGGTTGATCACCGGCACTTTGCCGTTGGTTTCAGCCTGAACACGCTCAGCCGCTTTAGCAATCGCATCGTCCGCTGCTGGCGTCGCAACTTCGTCTTCCGTGCCCGCAGTACCAGAGTTCAGCGCATCACGCACTTCCAGGGTCAGACGACCACGGGAGTCCGTCACGATGTCTTTCACATCCAGACGACCAATTTCAGAACGCAGACGGTCAGAGAACTTACGTTTCAGCAGCACTTCGGCCTGAGAGACGTCACCGCCGCCTGTTGCCAGGTAGTAACGGCTGAAGTCGCTGATACGCCATTTGATGTAAGAATCGACGATCAGGTCTTTTTTCTCTTTGGTGACAAAACGATCGGCCTGGTTATCCATCGTCTGGATACGAGCGTCGAGCATTTTCACTGATTCAATCATCGGGAGCTTGAAGTGCAGACCCGGTTCAAAGACCAGCGGTTTGTTTTCATCGTCACGAAGGACTTTACCGAAACGCATGGTAATCCCGCGCTCGCCCTCTTTCACCACAAAGATGGAGGTATAAAGTACGACCAGCGCAATGATGATAATCGCAATAACTGACTTACGCATCGTTATTCCCCCTGACGCTGGCTGTCGTTACGCTGTGCGTTGGCACGGCGTTGGTCCATGATGTCACCATCGCTTGAAGAAGACGTGGTATTGGCGCTGGAATTGCTGCTGGATGCCGGAGGCAGACGCAGCAGATTGTTTGCTCCGCTGTTATCCTGCTTTGCCGCAGGCGCATTACCGCCTTTCAGCATCTGGTCCAGCGGTAGCACCATCAGGTTGCCACCTTTGTTGTCGTTCACCAGTACTTTACGGGTGTGGCTCAACACTTTCTCCATGGTCTCGATATACAGACGCTCACGGGTAATTTCCGGGGCAGCTTTATATTCCGGCAGGAGCTTCGCGAAGCGAGCCACTTCACCCTGGGCTTCCAGGATGGTCTGAGTCTTATACGCACGCGCCTCTTCGAGGATACGCTGCGCCTGACCGTTAGCACGAGGCTGAACTTCGTTGGTGTAAGCTTCAGCTTCACGGATGTATTGCTGTTCGTTTTCACGCGCGGCAATTGCATCATCGAAGGCGGCTTTGACCTCTTCCGGCGGACGAGCGGCCTGGAAGTTGACGTCCAGCAGGGTGATACCCATGTTGTACGGACGGATGGTCTCTTCCAGCTCGCGCTGGGTATCGCTACGAATAACGGTACGACCTTCGGTCAGGATACGGTCCATGGTGTATTTACCGATCACGCCACGCAGGGCGCTGTCGGTAGCCTGACGCAGACTGTCGTCGGCGCTGGTCACACTGAACAGATAGTGCTGCGGATCGGTGACGCGGTACTGCACGTTCATCTCAACGCGCACCACGTTCTCGTCAGAGGTCAGCATCACGCCAGACGCCGCCAGTTCGCGTACCGATTCCACGTTTACCGCAGTCACGTTATCCACGAACGTTGGCTTCCAGTTCAGACCCGGCTCAACCAGATGGCTAAACTTACCGAAACGAGTGACCACACCGCGCTCAGCTTCTTTAATGGTGTAGAACCCGCTGGCAGCCCAAATGATGACCACGGCAGCAGCAAAAATGCTCACTACGCGGCCACCCATGTGCGGGCGCGGACCCTGAGTGGAATTTCCACCCGAGCCAGAACCTTTACCTGTACCGAAACCACCAAGCTTTTTGCTCAGCTTGCGAAAGATATCGTCCAGATCAGGAGGCCCCTGCTCGCGACCACCTTTGTTGCCATTTCCCCCAGAGTTGCCGCCTTGATTATTGCTGCTTCCCCACGGGTCGCGGTCTTGTCCGTTATTACCGGGCTGATTCCACGCCATGTATATGCTCCATATTTGTTATGCAAGGGCGAATTTTCAGGCTCGTGCACCTTTATCTGGTCAGACGACGTAGTCCACCAGCGTAGGTTCTTGTTTACAGAGGCGACGCCAGTCAACGATCGGCATACGCACCTGCATCCCCACGCTGCCGTCATCCTCCATCCACTCTTTTTCTATCGCCTGAAGCTGATAAAACCGGCTGCGCAGCCTGCCTTCCTGTGGCGGCAGACGCAGCGTGTGCTGAGCCACCTCACCAGAAAGACGTTCTGTCAAAGCCTGGAAAAGTAGTGGCACACCGACACCGGTCTGAGCAGAAAGCCAGACCCGAATCGGTTTGTTCTCTTCATCTCGGTCGATACGCGGCTCGAAATCGTCCAGCATATCGATTTTGTTCATCACCAGAAGCGTTGGGATCTCGTGCGCGTCGATCTCTTCGAGCACGGTATTCACCGCGTCGATGTTTTCCTGCACGCGAACATCCGCAGCGTCGATGATATGCAGCAGCAGCGTCGCCTGACGCGTCTCCTGCAATGTGGCTTTAAACGCAGCCACCAGATCGTGTGGCAAATGACGAATAAACCCTACGGTATCCGCCAGCACTGTTTCACCCACATCCGCAACGTCAATGCGACGCAGCGTCGGGTCAAGGGTCGCAAACAACTGGTCTGCGGCATAAACCTTAGCCTCAGTGATCTGGTTAAACAGGGTGGATTTACCGGCGTTGGTATACCCCACCAGCGACACCGTTGGGATGTCAGCTTTGGTTCGCGAACGACGTCCTTGCTCACGCTGTTTTTCAACTCTTGCCAGACGTGAGAGGATCTGGGTAATACGGCCGCGCAGCAATCGACGGTCGGTTTCGAGCTGGGTTTCACCCGGACCGCGTAAACCAATCCCGCCTTTTTGCCTTTCAAGGTGGGTCCAGCCGCGCACAAGACGCGTGGCCAGATGACGCAATTGCGCCAGCTCAACCTGCAATTTCCCCTCGTGGGTACGTGCACGTTGAGCAAAAATGTCTAAAATCAGTCCGGTACGGTCGATAACACGACATTCGCACAGGGCTTCCAGGTTACGCTCTTGAGCCGGAGATAGCGCATGGTCAAACAGCACGACGGACGCGCCGGTTGCTTTTACGGCTTCCGCAATTTCGACTGCTTTACCTTCACCAACAAAAAACTTTGGGTGCGGCGCTTTACGGCTACCGGTAATCACCTGTAATGCTTCGACACCGGCGGAAGAGACCAGAGCTTCAAACTCCTGGAGATCTTCCATATCTTTGTCTTGCGTAAAATAGATGTGTACCAGTACCGCATGCTCGCCGGCATCATAACGGTCAAACAAGCGTATTATCCTCAAAATAAATCAGCGGGGAACGCAGAAACCTGGCTCCCCGTGTGGAAAAACAGCCCGTTACCTTATTCGGTTTCTTCGCTGTCCTGCGCAGGAGCAGAAGAGCCCTGTGCGTTGCTGCCATGATGGTAGTTACTACCGGTGCCGCCGCCAGCGTTGTTGCTGTGATGAGATACTGGACGAGACGGAACAACAGTAGAGATAGCGTGCTTATAAACCATCTGGCTGACCGTGTTTTTCAACAGGATCACGAACTGATCGAAAGACTCAATCTGACCTTGCAGCTTAATACCATTCACCAAATAAATAGAAACTGGAACACGTTCACGACGCAATGCGTTCAGAAACGGATCTTGTAAAGATTGCCCCTTAGCCATTCTATCTTTTCCTTATATGCTTGTTATGTACTTAGAACCTTGCGATTCTGAAAAATTGCGCACGATACGACTTAATTGTACACATTCAGTCTGCGATAGCACCCACAACCTGTAAAACTTCATTGTACGCCTGGTCTGGTTTCTCACTGTCTAACCAGTGGATACCGTCCCAACCGCGCAACCAGGTTATCTGGCGTTTCGCTAACTGTCTGGTGGCGCAAACACCTCGATAAACCATTTCATCGTATGAGATCTCACCTTCAATGTATGACCACATCTGGCGGTATCCGACACAACGAATGGAAGGCATGTCCGTATGCAAATCTCCGCGAGCAAATAGCGCCCGCACTTCTGCTTCAAAACCTGAAGCTAACATCTGATGAAAACGCTGCTCAATTCGTTGATGGAGCAGTTCACGGCTCGCCGGGGCGATGGCGAACTGATGCACCTGATACGGCAGAGCCTCTCCTGACGTTTGCGTCAGTTCCGTTAAAGTTTTACCCGAAATGAAAAAAACTTCCAGTGCCCGGGAAAGCCTTTGCGGATCATTTGGATGAATCCGTGCTGCGGCAACCGGGTCAATTTCCTCCAGCTGCTTGTGCAACGCGCCCCATCCCTGCTCTGCCGCCTGCTGCTCAATTCTGGCTCTCACTTCAGGGTCTGCGGATGGCAAGGGTGATAACCCTTCCAGCAGCGCCTTGAAGTAGAGCATGGTCCCGCCAACTAACAACGGTATCCGGCCCGCTGCGGTGATCTCGGCCATTTGCGCCAGCGCATCGCGGCGGAAATCCGCTGCGGAGTACGCCTGCGACGGGTCGAGAATATCCAGCAGTCGGTGCGGTGCCGCGCGCAGTTCTTCTGCGTCTGGCTTCGCCGTGCCGATATCCATCCCTTGATAAATAAGGGCGGAATCGACGCTAATCAACTCTACTGGCAAAACTTTACGTAGCTCAATGGCTAACGCGGTTTTACCCGAGGCCGTTGGGCCCATTAAAAAAATCGCCTTTGGCAGGCTCGCCTTACTCACATCACTCATTTTTCAGGGCATTCATCGCCGAATCTAAATCAACACGTTGTAATAAACCACCCGGCGGTGCTTTGACCAAATGAGGGCAAAGACGTTCAACTTCGGCCAATACGGTAATGGCTTGCGCCATAGTCCACGGATGATGGTCACTCGCTAAATGACGGGCGATCCACTGCGCGGTATTGGTGGCATCAAAGGTCGTTTGCTGCGCCAGGTAGCCTATCAGTTCAGGAATCAAGTTTTGTAAATTTTGTTGGCGTAAGGGTAAAGGCACCGCGCGAATCGTCACATGATGCGCCTCTAACACAAATTCGATGCCCATTTCCGCCAACAGCGCTTTCGCACGGTTTAACAGGCCGGCTTCGTCCGCTGAAATTTTGAGCCGAACCGGAATCAACAGCGGCTGAGCACATGCCGCATTTGCCCCCGGCGTCAGCTGCGCCTGCTTCAGCCAGCGCTCCGCAACCGGTAACGCCAGCAGAGCCAGTTTCCCGTCACGCTCCATAAGCGCCATATCCGGCGCAACAATGGTTAACACCCGACCAAAACTTTGGCTGTGGCCTTCCAGCGCAGGGGCCGATGGCGCCACGGGCTCTTTGCGCTCTACGGCTGGAGTATCCAGCAATTTGCTATAAAGCGCACCCTGCTGCTTTTGATAACCCGGGGCATGAGGGTAATTCGCCCCGCTCGGGCGCGGCGCCGGGCTGGTCGGGGAATAGCGCGGGGTTTCGGGTTCACGGGCAACGGCGGGTTCTGCAAACTGGTTACGGCCAGCCGCCACGCGGTTTTCCGGGATCGGACGCGGCGCGACGCTCTCTTCTTCCAGCGGCAATACCGGTTCCGCCTGCTGCTGTAAAACGCTCAGCACGCCCTGATAGATAAAATCATGGACCAGACGCGACTGATGGAAACGCACTTCATGCTTGGCAGGATGCACGTTGACATCCACCTGATGCGGATCGATTTCAAGATAGAGAACAAACGCAGGCTGCTGATCCGCGCCGAGTTTATCTTCACAGGCCTGGCGGATCGCATGGTTGATCAGACGATCGCGCATCATGCGACCGTTGACGTAACAATACTGGATTTCCGCCAACGCCGCGTTCATGGATTTTGGATCGGCCACCCAGCCGCGCATCGCGAGATCGCCGTGCTGCCATTCAATTGCCAGCGCCTGTTCCAGGAAGCCGGTCCCGCAAATCGCTCCTAAGCGACGCTCTTTCTGCCCGCCTTCCGCAACGGCGCGATACTGGCGCATCACTTTGCCGTTGTGGCTCAGGTTGATCGTCACGTCAAAACGCGCCAGCGCGATGCGGCGAATGATTTCGTCGATGTGGCCGAATTCGGTTTTTTCGGTACGCATAAACTTGCGCCGCGCCGGGGTGTTGTAAAAGAGATCCAACACTTCCAGCGTGGTGCCCACCGGATGCGCGGCGGGTTTGACGGTCACGTCCATGTCGCGCCCTTCCGCGTATGCCTGCCAGGCTTCCTGCTGTTCGGCGGTGCGGGAGGTGAGCGTCAGACGCGAAACGGAGCTGATACTGGCCAGCGCTTCGCCGCGAAAACCGAGGCTGATAATGGCTTCCAGATCGTCGAGAGAGGCAATTTTACTGGTGGCGTGACGCGCCAGCGCCAGCGCCAGCTCGTCTTTTTTAATCCCACAGCCGTTGTCGCGAATGCGGATAAGTTTGGCGCCGCCGCGTTCAATATCAATATCGATGCGGGTGGCTCCCGCATCAAGACTGTTTTCAACCAGCTCTTTCACGACCGATGCAGGACGCTCCACCACCTCGCCGGCGGCGATTTGGTTCGCAAGCTGCGGCGGCAGAACCTGAATCGGCATGATCTCTCCTTAGTTGGTCGCGCTCATGTCGCCAGGCAGGGCGGCGCTGGCGGTTTGACCCGCGCCCCCTTGTGGCGCTGACTGGAGCGGATGCGCGGCAAAATAGTTGCGCAGACCGTTATAAATCGCATCGGCAATTTGCTGCTGATAGCTGTCGCTGCCCAGCAGGCGCTCTTCGCCGTTATTGGTGATAAAGCCGGTTTCGACCAGAATCGACGGGATATCCGGTGAGCGCAACACCCCTAAACTCGCATGCTCAGGACGGCGTTTATGAATCGCACCGACGCGCTGAAGCTGGCTAATCACGTTCGTCGCCACATCATACCCGACGCGCTGAGAATGGCCGAATTGTAAATCCAGTACCGCCTGGCTGAGGTACGGGTCGGACTGGCTGTTCGCCAGTACGTCACCTGCGCCGCCGAGCAGTTCAGACTGTTTCTCATGCTCCTCGAGCCAGTTCGCCATTTCGCTGTTCGCACGACGATTTGACAGCACCCACACCGATGCACCGGTCGCGCTGCGATTCGGCGCGGCATCCGCGTGAATCGACACCAGGAAGTTGGCGTTTTGCTTACGCGCCACGTCGGAACGCCCCATCACGGAGATAAAGTAGTCGCCGTCGCGGGTCATGACACCTTTAAACATCGGATCGTCATTCAGCAACGCCCGCAGCTTACGCGCAATCGAAATTGTGACGTTTTTCTCCTGCGTACCACCCGGCCCAATCGCGCCTGGGTCCTGACCGCCGTGACCGGCATCAATGGCAATGATCACTCTCTCATCGGACGACACCGCACGGGCGCGCGCCGCAGGACGTGTCACGGTATTGCTGCTGGTGACGCTGGTAAGACGATCGTTTTGCGCTTTGAACGGATTCCGCGCCGGTTCAGAAGGACGCGGCGCGACCACCGGCTGCTCTACACGTTGTGCCACGACGGGCGCTGGCGGCGGAGGGGGCGGCGGCGGAACATCGGCATTGATGGTAAAGACCACGGTGTAGTTGGCACCATTTTGCTGCTTCACCGCACGGGTTTTGCCGTTTTGCGTCAGATCCACCACCAGACGCAGGGACTGAGGATCTTTTGCATTGCCGGAGCGAATACTTTTCACCAGGTTATTCCCGCTAAACTGCAGCGGTAGCCCCTGGATCACGCCGGTCTGTTTGATATCCAGCGCAACGCTACGTTTATCGACCTGGGTAAAGGCGTAATCGGGATCGCCCATAAAACTGAAGGTGATACGCGCCTGCGCATCACCGTTGGACACCTGAATGTCCGATAAGCTCGCCGCACCGGCCTGCGCGCACAGCAGCACCGTGGCGGCCAACAACCAACCTTTAACGCGATTAATCATCCCGTTATCCCTTCATTCAGCTGGCTAAGCGAGCCAGCAAGGAACAGCCTGATGAGGAAACTGCACTGATGCGTGCCTCACGCCCTTGCGCCTGGTAATCTAAGTGAATTTCGACATCCGGGTCAGGCAACACACCCGCACCTTGTTGCGGCCACTCCACCAGGCAAATGGCATCGTTGGCGAAATAGTCACGGATACCCATAAATTCCAGCTCCTCTGGGTCCGCAAGACGGTAAAGATCAAAGTGATATACCATCAGATTGTCGAGCGTGTAGGGTTCGACCAAGGTATAGGTCGGGCTTTTTACATTCCCTTTGTGGCCTAGCGCCTGTAAAAAACCCCGGCTGAAGGTGGTTTTACCCGCGCCCAAATCACCGTACAGATAGATGACGGTGGCACCGTCACAGGCCAGTGCCAGGCGCTTGCCGAGATCCAAAGTTGCCTGCTCGTCGGGTAAAGCAATCACACGATTAGTCATTTTCTACGTCAATCACATCCGGGTTAACAACACGCCGCAGCGTGTCAAAAAGATCGGTGGCCAGCATGCCGCGCGTTCCGTACTGCGCCGCCACTCTGTCAGCGGCGGCACCGTGCGCCACGCAGCCTGCAATAGCTGCATCATAAGGGGTAAGTTTCTGTCCAAGCAACGCGCTGATAATGCCGGAGAGCACATCGCCCATTCCGCCACTTGCCATTCCCGCATTGCCCGCGTCGATAATGCCCAACGCGCCAGATTCACAGGCCACTATCGTGCCTGCCCCTTTCAGAACCGCAACACCCCCATAACGTTTTACCAGACGCTGCGCAGAAAGTAAGCGATCGCTTTCAATTTCTGCGACGCTGCAGTTAAGCAGCCGCGCGGCTTCGCCGGGGTGTGGCGTCAGGATGCGATTGTGACGTTTATCAGGATTGATTGCCAGAAGGTTCAGCGCGTCGGCATCCCACAGCATCGGTTTACGGCAATTCTCGACTTTCTGTAGCGCTTTTTTGCCCCACTCCTGTTGACCCAGCCCCGGGCCTATCGCCACCACGTCTGCCCAGGCCAGGCTCTCTTCGAGAGAGTGCGGCGTGAGTTCGCTGACCATCAGTTCAGGGCGAGCGGTAATTAACGGCGGAATGTTTTCGATGCGAGTGAGCACTCGCACCAGACCCGCGCCCGCCCGCAGAGCGGCCTCTCCGGTCATGCGAATCGCCCCTGCCGTGCCGTGATCGCCACCTATGACCACCAGTTTTCCGTGATCGCCTTTGTGGGACGTCGGACGGCGCGGCGGCAGCCACTGCGCAAGCTGGGAAGCATCAAAACGGGAAAGCGACGTCTCCTGGCCCGCAAGCCAGCTATCCAGGCCGAGCGCATGATGGTGAAGCGCCCCCACCACATCGCGCGCTTTGCCGGTCAACAATCCAGGTTTAAGGGCGATAAAGGTCACGGTAGCCATGGCGTGAATCACCGCGCCAGGCGTCGCGCCCGTTTGCGCCAGCAAGCCCGAAGGAATATCCAGTGCGATTACGGGAGCGGGATGGGTGTTGGCATGTTCAATCAGTGTCGCAACGTTGTCGCGCGGAGCCTGGCTCAGCCCGGTGCCGAGTAAACCATCAATAATCAGATCGATACCCTCTGGCCAGACGATATCCGCAGCATGGATCACGCCACCGGCGTTTAGCCAGGCGTCCCGGGCTTCGCTCGCTTCTTCTGGTAAAGGTTTGTCGCTCTCAAGTGCCAGCAGGGTTACATTCAGGCCAGCGGCGGCGGCCAGTCGGGCCACCACGTAGCCATCGCCGCCGTTATTGCCGTGCCCGCAAAGAATCAACCAATGAGTGGCGTGCGGATAGGTTTCACGCGCAATGCGAAACGCCGCTTCGCCCGCGCGAAGCATCAGCTCATACAGGGTAATGCCCAGGCTATCGGCCGCCTCTTTTTCAGCGCGTCGCAGGTCATCCGCAGGCCAAATGGAATGTGGTATACTTGCGGGGATTTTCTTCACCGTATGGTCCGTCATGTCACAGCCCCTCGATCTCAATCAATTAGCGCAAAACATTAAACAATGGGGCGCTGAGCTTGGCTTTCAGAAAGTCGGTATCACCGATACTGACCTTTCCGCGAGCGAGCCAAAACTGCAGGCCTGGCTGGACAAACAATACCACGGCGAAATGGAGTGGATGGCGCGTCACGGGATGATGCGCGCCCGGCCCCACGAGCTTTTACCGGGTACCCTGCGCGTCATTAGCGTTCGCATGAACTACCTCCCCGCTAACGCGGCGTTTGCCCGCACGCTGAAAGATCCCTCTCTGGGTTACGTCAGCCGATATGCGCTTGGGCGTGATTATCATAAGCTTCTGCGTAACCGCTTAAAAAAACTCGGGGAAACTATCCAGCAGCACTGCGGCTCGCTGAATTTTAGACCTTTTGTCGACTCTGCGCCTATTCTTGAGCGCCCTATCGCTGAAAAAGCCGGGCTTGGCTGGACAGGTAAGCACTCACTTATCCTCAGCCGCGACGCAGGCTCATTCTTCTTTCTCGGTGAATTGCTAATAGATTTGCCGCTGCCGGTCGACGGCCCGGTCGAAGAAGGGTGTGGTCGCTGCGTGGCGTGCATGACCATCTGCCCGACAGGAGCGATTGTCGAGCCTTACACCGTGGATGCACGCCGCTGCATCTCGTATCTCACCATCGAACTGGAAGGGGCGATCCCCGAAGAGTTCCGCCCGCTGATTGGCAATCGAATTTATGGCTGTGACGACTGTCAGCTCATCTGCCCCTGGAATCGCTACTCGCAGCTCACGGATGAAGACGATTTTAGTCCCCGCAAAGCGTTACATGCGCCGAAACTGACGGAGCTGTTTGCCTGGGACGAACCGTATTTCCTCAGGATCACCGAAGGTTCGGCGATTCGCCGTATCGGCCATCTGCGCTGGCTGAGAAATATTGCCGTTGCGCTGGGAAATGCTCCCTGGGACGAGGCCAATATTCAGGCGCTTGAAAAGCGCAGAGGTGAGCACCCACTTCTCGACGAACACATAGAATGGGCGATTGCGCAGCAAATTGAGAAGCGAAACGCCTGTGTAGTCGAGGTGCAATTACCTCAGAAAAAACGTCTGGTGAGAGTGATCGAAAAGGGGCTAGTTCGCGACGCCTGAACTATTCACAGCCTGTGAATAAAATCATGAAGTCAGCAACCATCGGGCTTTGCAGAGAGGTCAAGAGATCTCAATAACATTTTGAAATGATATTTTTAGCTTTATATTCAATTGGTTATGAATATACCGTTCACCCTGCGAAGGTTTTTGGTCTTTTAGCAAAATAGTGGGATCTGTGGATAACTCTGTTCACAAGAGTTTGTCAGAAACAAAAGAAAGCGTCCCCAACGAAGCACTTCGCTGTGGATAAACTGGGTATGAAGAAGAATTTGGAGCGGGAAACGAGACTCGAACTCGCGACCCCGACCTTGGCAAGGTCGTGCTCTACCAACTGAGCTATTCCCGCTTGGGTGGTGCGTGTCTTGCGACACTTTTCAAATTTTGGAGCGGGAAACGAGACTCGAACTCGCGACCCCGACCTTGGCAAGGTCGTGCTCTACCAACTGAGCTATTCCCGCTTGGGTGGTGCGTACATCTTGCGATACTTTTCAAATTTGGAGCGGGAAACGAGACTCGAACTCGCGACCCCGACCTTGGCAAGGTCGTGCTCTACCAACTGAGCTATTCCCGCAAAAATTTGTTGCTGTCGTAACGTGTAATTCTCTGTCGTTACGGGAGGCGCATTATACGAGAAATCCTTTTAGCTGCAACCCCCCTGAAAGCGATTTTTTTGAAATCCTGTTCAAGTGCCTAATTAATCGGCAAGCTGCACAATTTAACGGCAAAAACCCGGCTGCGCAAGCGCGCCGGGCAGCAAACTTACAACTTAATAAAGTTTTCGCGGTAATACGCCAGCTCAGCCACCGACTCACGAATATCGTCCATCGCCTGATGGGTGCCCTGCTTTTTAAAGCCATCCAGAATTTCCGGTTTCCAGCGACGCGCCAGCTCTTTCAGGGTGCTCACATCCAGATAGCGGTAATGGAAATAGGCTTCAAGCTCCGGCATGTACTTAAACAGGAAGCGGCGATCCTGCCCGATGCTGTTACCGCAGATCGGTGATTTACCGGCAGGCACCCACTGTTTCAGAAACTCAATGGTCGCCAGCTCCGCGTCGCGATCGCCCTGAGTGCTGGCTTTCACGCGCTCTACCAGCCCGCTGCCGGTATGGGTGCGCACGTTCCAGTCGTCCATCAGCGCCAGCTGTTCGTCAGACTGATGTACCGCAATGGTCGGGCCTTCCGCCAGAATGTTCAGGTTGGCATCGGTCACCAGCGTTGCGATCTCAATGATGCGATCGCGCTCGGGATCCAGACCGGTCATTTCAAGATCAATCCATATCAGGTTGTTTTCATCCGCGCTCATGTTATTTTCCACCCTTCTCGCATAACCGGCAGTAGCAGGTTAACTAGTATTAATTAGTGTGTATCATAGAGGTTTTGCCCGATACGGGCGACCAGGAGTCAGCACGATTGAGTAAAAATAAACTCTCCAAAGGGCAACAGCGCCGTGTGAGTGCCAACCATCAGCGCCGTCTTAAGACCACTTCGGAGAAACCCGATTACGACGACAACCTGTTTGGCGAAACAACCGAAGGCATGGTAATCAGCCGTTTCGGCATGCACGCCGATGTGGAAGCCGCCGACGGTAGCGTCCACCGCTGCAACATTCGTCGCACCATCCGTTCACTGGTGACCGGTGACCGCGTGGTATGGCGTCCAGGCAAAGCGGCGTCCGAAGGTGTCAACGTAAAAGGGATCGTCGAAGCGGTTCATGAGCGCACGTCCGTTCTGACACGCCCCGACTTCTACGACGGCGTCAAACCGATCGCTGCCAACATCAATCAGATCGTGATTGTATCGGCGATCTTGCCTGAGCTTTCGCTCAATATTATCGACCGCTATCTCGTGGCCTGCGAAACGCTGGACGTTGAGCCGCTGATCGTGCTCAACAAAATCGATCTGCTGGATGACGAGGGTATGGCATTTGTGAACGAGCAAATGGACATCTACCGTGATATTGGCTATCGCGTGTTGATGGTCTCCAGCCACAAGAAAGATGGCCTGAAACCGCTTGAAGAGGCGCTCACCGACCGCATCAGCATCTTTGCGGGCCAGTCTGGCGTGGGGAAATCCAGCCTGTTAAACAATCTTCTGGGGCTGCAGGAAGAGATCTTGACCAACGATGTGTCCGACAACTCCGGGCTGGGTCAGCACACCACCACGGCCTCGCGCCTGTACCACTTCCCACACGGCGGCGATGTCATTGACTCCCCAGGGGTGCGTGAATTTGGTTTGTGGCACCTTGAGCCGGAACAAATCTTCAATGGATTTGTCGAATTCCATGACTATTTAGGCGCTTGCAAATACCGCGACTGTAAACACGACAACGACCCTGGCTGCGCCATTCGTGAAGCGGTTGAAAACGGGAAAATTGCCGAAACCCGTTTCTACAACTATCACCGCATCCTCGAAAGCATGGACCAGGTAAAAACGCGTAAAAACTTTTCTGATTCTGATAACTGACAACTAAGCTAAGCGTCGCTAAAATCGTCCCCTTTTTTCAGGTTCCGGCGCTGTGAAGCCGGATCAGGAACGACAAAACAATGGCCTGGAGGCTACCTTGTTAAACTCATTCAAACTTTCGCTTCAATACATTCTGCCTAAACTATGGCTCACCCGCCTGGCGGGCTGGGGCGCGAGCAAACGAGCGGGCTGGCTGACTAAGCTGGTTATCGATCTGTTCGTTAAATACTACAAGGTCGACATGAAAGAGGCGCAGAAGCCGGACACCGCCAGCTACCGCACCTTTAACGATTTCTTTGTCCGCCCATTGCGTGATGACGTTCGTCCGCTGAACACCGACCCGAATGTGCTGGTGATGCCGGCAGACGGCGTGATAAGCCAGCTTGGCAAAATCGAAGAAGACAAAATCCTGCAGGCCAAAGGCCACGACTACAGCATGGAAGCCCTGCTGGCAGGTAACTACCTGATGGCAGACCTGTTCCGCAACGGCTCATTTGTCACCACCTACCTCTCGCCGCGCGACTATCACCGCGTACACATGCCGTGCAACGGTATCCTGCGTGAGATGATTTACGTGCCGGGCGATCTGTTCTCCGTGAACCATTTGACGGCGCAAAACGTCCCGAACCTGTTCGCCCGTAACGAGCGCGTCATCTGCCTGTTTGATACTGAATTTGGTCCAATGGCGCAGATTCTGGTGGGTGCTACCATTGTTGGCAGCATCGAAACCGTCTGGGCTGGCACCATCACGCCGCCACGCGAAGGTGTAATCAAACGCTGGACATGGCCGGCTGGCGAAAACGAAGGCTCTATTGCCCTGCTGAAAGGCCAGGAGATGGGTCGCTTCAAACTGGGTTCTACCGTGATCAACCTGTTCGCGCCGGGTAAAGTGAATCTGGTGGATTCTCTGCAAAGCCTGTCCGTGACTAAAATTGGTCAGCCGCTGGCTATCTCGACGGAAACCTTCGTGACACCAGAAGTCGAGCCAGCGCCACTGGCAGAAGAAGAGATTAAAGCCGAACACGACGCCAGTCCGCTGGTTGACGACAAGAACGACCAAGGCTAACCAAAGGGGTTACTGAAGTGCGCCCGATTATCATTTTTCTGATGGCCTGGTGCCTCAGTACAGGGGCGTACGCAGCGACAGCCCCTGATGCCAAACAGATCTCTCAAGAACTGGAGCAGGCAAAGGCGGCCAAACCCGCCCAGCCGGAAGCCGTTGAGCAGCTCCAGGCCGCGCTGAACGCGCTTGAGGAACGTAAAGGTTCCCTCGAGCGCGCAGAGCAATATCAGCAGGTTATCGATAACTTTCCCAAACTCTCCCAAACGCTCCGCTCGCAGCTGAATAATTTACGCGATGAGCCGCGTAACGTTCCCTCGGGCATGACGACGGACGCCCTGAATCAGGAAATCCTGCAGGTCAGCAGCCAGCTGCTGGAGAAAAGCCGTCAGGCGCAGCAGGAGCAAGAACGGGCGCGTGAAATCGCAGATTCGCTCAGCCAACTGCCCCAACAGCAAACCGATGCTCGCCGCCAGCTGAACGAAGTCGAGCGTCGTATCGGCACCCAGCCCGGTAATAATCCGCAAAATCTCAGCCTGCAGGCCGAATCGGCCAAACTGAAAGCCCTGGTCGATGAGCTTGAGCTGGCCCAGTTGTCTGCCAATAACCGTCAGGAACTGGCGCGAATGCGTTCCGAACTGGCACAGAAACAGGGCCAGCAGCTCGATACCTATCTGCAAGCCCTGCGAAATCAGCTTAACAGCCAGCGTCAGCGCGAGGCAGAACGCGCGCTGGAGAGCACCGAACTGCTGGCAGAAAACAGCGAAAATCTCCCGGCGGGGATCGTGGCGCAGTTCAAGATTAACCGCGAGCTGTCCGCTGCCCTGAACCAGCAGGCCCAGCGGATGGATCTGGTGGCCTCGCAGCAGCGCCAGGCGACCAATCAAACCTTACAGGTGCGTCAGGCGCTGAACACCCTGCGCGAACAGTCCCAGTGGCTGGGCTCATCGAATTTGCTGGGCGAAGCCTTACGCGCTCAGGTAGCGCGTCTGCCGGAGATGCCTAAGCCGCAGCAGTTGGACACGGAAATGGCGCAGCTGCGCGTCCAGCGTTTGCGTTATGAAGATCTTCTCAACAAACAGTCTCAAGTCCGTCAGCAGCATCAGGCCGATGGCGAGCCGTTGACCAGCGAAGAGAATCGCATTCTCGACGCTCAGCTGCGCACTCAGCGCGAATTGCTGAACTCTCTGCTGCAGGGCGGCGACACGCTGATTCTGGAACTGACCAAGCTGAAAGTCTCCAACAGCCAGCTGGAAGACGCGCTGAAAGAGGTGAACGAAGCCACGCACCGCTATCTGTTCTGGACCTCTGACGTGCGCCCGATGAGCATCTCCTGGCCGATTGACCTTGTGCAAGACCTGCGCCGCCTGATTTCGCTGGATACTTTTGGTCAGTTGGGCAAAGCGGGCGTGATGATCCTCACCAGCAAAGAGACGATTTTCCCGCTGCTCGGCGCGCTGATTCTGGTTGGTTTTAGCATTTACTCGCGCAGGCACTTCACCCGTTTCCTGGAGCGTTCCAGCGCCCGGGTGGGGAAAGTGACGCAGGACCACTTCTGGCTCACGCTGCGCACCGTGTTTTGGTCGATTCTGGTGGCGTCCCCGCTGCCGGTGCTGTGGATGACGCTGGGCTATGGCCTGCGAGAAGCCTGGCCGTATCCGCTCGCCGTAGCGATTGGCGATGGCGTGACGGCCACGGTGCCGTTGCTGTGGGTGGTGATGATTTGCGCGACCTTTGCCCGGCCAAACGGGCTGTTTATCGCCCACTTCGCCTGGCCACGCCAGCGCGTGACGCGGGCGATGCGCTATTACCTGATGAGTATCGGGCTTATCGTGCCGCTGATTATGGCGCTCATTATGTTCGATAATCTCAACGACCGTGAGTTTTCCGGCTCCCTCGGACGTCTGTGCTTTATGCTGATCTGCGGCGCGCTGGCGATGGTAACCCTGAGCCTGAAACGAGCCGGAATTCCGCTGTATGTCGACAAAACCGGCAGCGGCGAAAACATGGTGAACCGCATGCTGTGGAACCTGCTGCTCAGCGCTCCGCTGGCGGCGATTCTTGCCGCTGCAGTCGGGTATCTGGCAACCGCCCAGGCTCTGCTTGCCCGTCTGGAAACGTCGGTGGCGATCTGGTTCCTGCTGCTGGTCGTGTATCACATTATCCGCCGCTGGATGCTGATTCAGCGTCGCCGTCTGGCATTTGACCGCGCCAAACATCGTCGCGCCGAAATCCTCGCCCAACGTGCGCGTGGCGAAGACGATCCGCACAGCACCAGCAGCACTGAAGGCACAACGGAAGTGGACGAAGTTGAACTGGATCTGGATGCCATCAGTACCCAGTCCCTGCGCCTGGTGCGCTCCATCCTGATGCTCATCGCGCTGCTGTCGGTGATCGTACTGTGGTCGGAGATCCACTCGGCGTTTGGCTTCCTTGAGAACATCTCTCTGTGGGATGCCACATCTACGGTGCAGGGCGTCGAAAGCCTTGAGCCAATTACGCTGGGTGCGGTGTTGATTGCGATTCTGGTGCTGATCATTACCACCCAACTGGTGCGTAACTTCCCTGCTCTGCTGGAGCTGGCGCTGTTACAGCATCTGGATCTCACCCCCGGCACCGGATATGCCATCACTACGATTACCAAATACCTGATTCTGCTGTTTGGCGGGCTGGTCGGCTTCTCGATGATTGGGATTGAGTGGTCCAAACTGCAATGGCTGGTCGCGGCACTGGGTGTCGGTCTGGGCTTTGGTTTGCAGGAGATCTTCGCCAACTTCATCTCCGGCCTGATCATCCTGTTCGAAAAACCCATCCGCATTGGCGATACCGTGACGATCCGCGATCTGACCGGCAGCATCACCAAGATCAACACCCGTGCAACTACCATCAGCGACTGGGATCGCAAAGAGATCATCGTGCCGAACAAGGCGTTTATCACCGAGCAGTTTATCAACTGGTCGCTGTCCGACTCCGTGACGCGCGTGGTGCTGACCGTTCCCGCGCCATCAGATGCTAACAGCGAAGAGGTGACACAAATTCTGTACACCGCTGCCGAGCGCTGTTCGCTGGTGATCGATAACCCGGCACCGGAAGTGTTCCTGGTCGATTTGCAGCAGGGGATTCAGATTTTCGAACTGCGTATCTACGCCGCCGAGATGGGCCACCGTATGCCGCTGCGTCATGAAATCCACCAGCTGATTCTGGCCGGGTTCCGCGAGCACGGTATTGATATGCCATTCCCACCGTTCCAGATGCGTCTGGAAACACTTGATGGGCGTAAAACGGGAAGAACGTTGACGTCTGCGGCGCGCAAGCGCCCGGCGGGAAGTTTGTAAGGTAAGTAGGGTCTGATGCACTCACCCGCCCTCTCCCTCAGGAGAAGGGCACACATAAAAAAACCCTCTCGAGAGAGGGTTTTTACTGCTTATCTAGGCGCGATCAACCGTAAACGCAATCACATCGCCTAATTGCTCGGCGCCGAGCGCCAGCATCACCAGACGATCCACGCCCAACGCTACGCCGGAGCAGTCCGGCAGACCGGCTTTTAATGCTTCCAGCAGATGGGTATCAATCGGCTGCTGCGGCAGGCCGCGCGCGGTACGCTTGCGGTTATCCTGTTCGAAGCGCTGCTGCTGTTCGCGGGCATCGGTCAGTTCGTGGAAACCATTCGCCAGTTCCATGCCTTTGTAATAGACCTCAAAACGCTCGGCAACGCGGTGATCTTCGGTGCTGATCTGCGCCAGCGACGCCTGACTTGCCGGGAAGTGATAGACAAAAGTCGGGCGGTCTTTACCAATCTGCGGCTCTACGCCAAAGGTGAACAGCAGTTGCAGCAAGGTATCGCGATCTTCTTCCGTATCCGCGACGTTGCTCAGATCCAGCTTTGCCGCCACTTCACGCAGCTGCGTTTTGTCCGCGGACAGCGGATCGATTTCCAGATGACGCTGGAAAGCCTGCTGATAAGAGAGCGTCTCAGCGCCGGCGCACTCCAGCACCTGTTGCAGCAGATCGTCCACTTCGTTCATCAGACGGTACATGTCGTAATGCGGGCGATACCACTCCAGCATGGTGAATTCTGGGTTGTGGTGACGCCCCATCTCTTCATTGCGGAAGCTGCGGCACAGCTGATACACCGGGCCACAGCCCGCCGCCAGCAGGCGCTTCATGTGATATTCCGGGCTGGTCATCAGGTACAGATTCATCCCCTGAGAGTGACCTGGACCGACAAAACGGGTTTCAAACGGGACCAGATGAATATCTGTTACCGTTGCCTGACTCATGCACGGCGTTTCCACCTCAAGTACACCACGGTCAGCAAAGAAGCGGCGAATTTCTGCCATAATTGCTGCACGTTTTAACAGGTTAGGGATGGTTGCGCTCGGCTGCCAGGTGGCCGTTTCGCTCATGGGAATTTTCTCCGGATTCAGACAAGGGCACGAAGTCTACTCGTTAGCGGGGAGAGAGACAAATTTTGCACAGTAAATTTTCTCGATTCAGCAATCCGCTAAATTCCGTGACGCAATCCATCAATTACGGTGATAAATCCCAGGACTTAACAGCAAAAAAATCGAACGCGTCAAATTTCCCCCACATCCATACGGTTATACTGTTTTACCCATAAAGGAGCAGTGGAAACGCATTCGCAACCGCCCTTGTGGCAAGTGGAACCTGTCAGGTCACACGTTGCGAAAAAACAAAAATCTGGAGGAATGTCGTGCAAACTTTTCAAGCCGATCTTGTCGTTATAGGTGCTGGCGGCGCAGGATTACGGGCTGCGATTGCTGCAGCACAAGCGAATCCAACCGCTAAAATCGCACTGATTTCAAAAGTCTATCCGATGCGCAGCCACACGGTTGCCGCAGAAGGAGGGTCCGCCGCCGTAGCGCAGGATCATGACAGCTTCGAATACCATTTCCACGACACGGTTGCAGGGGGCGACTGGCTTTGCGAACAGGACGTCGTTGACTACTTTGTCCATCACTGCCCGACGGAAATGACCCAGCTGGAGCAGTGGGGCTGCCCGTGGAGTCGCCGTCCGGACGGTAGCGTTAACGTGCGCCGCTTCGGCGGAATGAAAATCGAACGCACCTGGTTTGCCGCCGATAAAACCGGCTTCCACATGCTTCACACCCTGTTCCAGACCTCCCTTCAGTTCCCTCAAATTCAACGCTTCGACGAACACTTCGTCCTCGACATTCTGGTTGACGACGGGCATGCCCGTGGTCTGGTGGCGATGAACATGATGGAAGGCACGCTGATTCAGATTCGCGCCAATGCGGTAGTGATGGCGACGGGCGGTGCAGGCCGCGTCTATCGCTACAACACCAACGGCGGGATCGTCACCGGTGATGGCATGGGCATGGCGCTTAGCCACGGCATTCCGCTGCGCGACATGGAGTTCGTGCAGTACCACCCAACCGGTCTACCGGGTTCTGGCATTCTGATGACGGAAGGCTGCCGTGGTGAAGGCGGTATTCTGGTCAACAAAGATGGCTATCGCTATCTGCAGGATTACGGCATGGGCCCGGAAACGCCGCTCGGTGAGCCGAAAAACAAATACATGGAACTCGGTCCGCGCGACAAAGTTTCTCAGGCGTTCTGGCACGAATGGCGCAAAGGTAACACCATCTCCACGCCGCGCGGCGATGTGGTCTATCTCGACCTGCGCCATCTGGGCGAGAAGAAATTGCTGGAGCGTCTGCCGTTCATCTGCGAACTGGCGAAAGCCTACGTTGGCGTCGACCCGGTGAAAGAACCGATTCCAGTGCGTCCAACGGCGCACTACACCATGGGCGGTATCGAAACCGATCAGCAGTGCGAAACACGCATCAAAGGGCTGTTTGCCGTCGGGGAGTGCTCTTCCGTCGGCCTGCACGGTGCCAACCGCCTCGGCTCTAACTCGCTGGCAGAACTGGTGGTGTTTGGTCGTATGGCGGGTGAGCGTGCGATGGAGCGTGCTGCTTCCGCCGGTGAAGCCAACAGCGCTGCGCTGGACGCGCAGGTGGTGGATGTCGAAAAACGCCTGAAAGCGCTGGTTAACCAGGAAGGGACGGAAAACTGGGGGAAAATCCGCGACGAAATGGGACTCTCCATGGAAGAAGGCTGCGGCATCTACCGTACGCCGGAGCTGATGCAGAAAACCGTCGATAAGCTGGCGGAACTCCAGGATCGCTTCAAACGCGTGCGCATTACCGATACCTCCAGCGTGTTTAACACCGACCTGCTCTACACCATCGAACTGGGCCACGGCCTGAACGTTGCCGAATGTATGGCGCACTCCGCTCTGGCGCGTAAAGAGTCGCGCGGCGCGCATCAGCGTCTGGACGAAGGCTGTACCGAACGCGACGACGTGAATTTCCTCAAGCATACCCTCGCTTATCGCGACGCGGACGGTACCACTCGTCTGGATTACAGCGACGTGAAAATTACCACGCTGCCACCAGCAAAACGCGTGTATGGGGCAGAAGCGGAAGCAGCCGATAAGAAGGAGAAGGCGAATGGCTGAGATGCAGACGTTGAAAATTGAAGTGGTGCGCTACAACCCGGAAGTGGACGTCGCACCGCACAGCGCTTTCTACGACGTGCCTTTTGATGAGCAGACCTCCCTGCTGGATGCGCTCGGGTACATCAAAGATAACCTGGCACCCGACCTCAGCTATCGCTGGTCCTGCCGCATGGCTATCTGCGGCTCCTGCGGCATGATGGTCAACAAAGTGCCAAAACTGGCCTGTAAAACCTTCCTGCGCGAGTACACCAAGGGCATGAAGGTTGAAGCGCTGGGTAACTTCCCGATTGAACGCGATCTGGTGGTCGATATGACCCACTTTATCGAAAGTCTGGAAGCGATTAAGCCGTATATTATTGGCAACCCACGCACGCCGGATCAGGGTCCAAACACCCAAACCCCGGCGCAGATGGCGAAATACCATCAGTTCTCCGGCTGCATCAACTGCGGTCTGTGCTACGCCGCCTGCCCGCAGTTCGGCCTGAATCCGGAGTTTATCGGACCGGCCGCCATCACGCTGGCACACCGTTATAACGAAGACAGCCGCGACCACGGGAAGAAAGAACGTATGGCGCAGCTGAACAGCCAGAACGGCGTGTGGAGTTGCACTTTTGTGGGCTATTGCTCGGAAGTGTGTCCGAAGCATGTCGACCCGGCCGCCGCTATTCAGCAGGGTAAAGTGGAAAGCTCGAAAGACTTTCTTATCGCCACCCTGAAACCACGCTAAGGAGTGCATGATGACGACTAAACGCAAAGCCTACGTGCGGCCAATGCCAGCCACCTGGTGGAAGAAACTGCCGTTTTATCGCTTCTATATGCTGCGTGAAGGCACGGCGGTTCCCGCGGTCTGGTTCAGCCTTGAACTGATGTACGGCCTTTTCGCGCTGAAGCACGGCCCGGAAACCTGGGCCAGTTTTGTGGGCTTCCTGCAAAACCCGATCGTGGTGATCCTGAACCTGATCGTGCTCGCCGCCGCGCTGCTGCATACGAAAACCTGGTTTGAGCTGGCGCCGAAAGCAGCAAACATCATCGTGAAAGGCGAGAAAATGGGACCGGAGCCTGTCATTAAAGGGCTTTGGGCGGTGACTGCAGTGGTGACTGTGGTCGTTCTGTTTGTGGCACTGTTCTGGTAAGGAGGCCTGAGTGATTAATCCCAATCCAAAACGCTCTGACGAGCCGGTATTCTGGGGCCTGTTCGGTGCAGGCGGCATGTGGAGCGCCATCGTCGCACCGGTCATCATCCTGCTGGTAGCGATCTTGCTGCCGCTGGGGCTGTTCCCTGGCGATGCGCTGGGCTACGACCGCGTGTTTGCGTTCGCCAGCAGCTTTATTGGCCGCGTGTTTATCTTCCTGATGATTGTTCTGCCGCTTTGGCTGGGGCTGCATCGCATCCACCACGCCATGCATGACCTGAAAATCCACGTGCCAAATGGCAAGTGGGTGTTCTACGGTCTGGCAACCATTCTGACGGTTGTCACCCTGGTTGCTATCGTCACAATTTGATATTGTGCGTCTTCATCCGGCCCGCCCTTCCGGCGGGCTTTTTTTATGGAAGATGCTCAGATGAAAAAATCACTTTGCTGTGCGTTACTGCTCAGCGCGTCATTCTCAACGCTCGCGGCACCCGTGACAGACAAACAGCTGGCCGACATCGTTAACCGCACCATTGCCCCGCTCATGCAGGAGCAGGCTATCCCAGGGATGGCGGTCGCGGTGATTTACCAGGGCAAACCTCACTTCTTCACCTGGGGTAAAGCCGATATAGAAGCTAACCGCCCCGTCACTCAGCAAACCTTGTTTGAACTGGGTTCCGTGAGCAAAACCTTCACCGGTGTGCTGGGCGGCGATGCCATCGCGCGCAGCGAAATTCGCCTGAGCGATCCTGTGACAAAATACTGGCCTGAGCTGACGGGTAAGCAGTGGCAGCACATTAACCTGCTTCATCTGGCGACCTACACGGCGGGTGGTTTGCCGTTGCAGGTGCCTGATGACGTGACCGATCGGGCTGCCTTGCTGACGTTTTATCAAAACTGGCAGCCACAGTGGTCGCCCGGCGAAAAGCGTCTTTACGCGAACGCCAGCATTGGCCTGTTTGGTTCGCTTGCGGTCAAACCCTCCGGTATGAGCTTTGAACAGGCCATGACCACGCGCGTACTCCAGCCGCTGAAACTTAATCACACCTGGCTGACCGTACCTGAGAGCGAACAGCAGCATTACGCCTGGGGCTATCGCGACGGCAAAGCGGTTCACGTTTCGCCTGGCCAGCTAGATGCAGAAGCCTACGGCGTTAAAACCACGATTGAGGATATGGCGAGCTGGGTGCAGGCCAACATGAATCCGGCAACCGTAAGCGATCAAAAACTGCAGCAGGGCATTACGCTTGCTCAATCGCGCTACTGGCAGATCGGTGAGATGTATCAGGGCTTAGGCTGGGAAATGCTGAACTGGCCGGTGAAGGCGAAAACGGTGGTGACCGGCAGCGATAATAAAGTGGCGCTGGCGCCGGCCACTGCGGTGGAAATTAATCCGCCTGCGCCTGCCGTGAAAGCATCATGGGTACATAAAACCGGATCCACCGGCGGATTTGGCAGCTACGTGGCCTTTATTCCGGAAAAAGATCTCGGCATCGTGATGCTGGCGAATAAAAGCTATCCCAACCCAGCTCGTGTAGATGCCGCGTTCCGTATTCTTGACGCGCTCCAGTAACCTTTTGTCCCGCATTTTCCTTGCTGTCATCTACACTTAACAAAAAAACAGCAAGGAAACTTCTATGCGCATTTTGCCTGTTATCGCCGCGGTGACAGCCGCGTTTTTAGTTGTGGCCTGTAGTTCCCCTACCCCGCCGAATGGCGTCACCGTAGTTAATAACTTTGATGCACAGCGTTATCTCGGTACCTGGTATGAAATCGCCCGTCTCGATCACCGCTTTGAGCGCGGGCTACAGCGCGTCACTGCGACCTACAGCACCATGGATGACGGCGGCATTCAGGTCATTAATAAGGGATATAATCCAGAGCGTGGAATGTGGCAGCAGACGATCGGCAAAGCCTACTTTACCGGCGACCCGAGCAGAGCCGCGCTGAAAGTGTCGTTCTTTGGCCCGTTCTACGGCGGCTATAACGTGATTGCGCTGGATCGGGAATATCGCCATGCGCTGGTCTGCGGGCCGGATCGCGACTATCTGTGGATACTCTCACGCACACCGACCATTTCTGACGAAATGAAAAAGCAAATGCTCGATGTCGCGACCCGACAAGGGTTTGATGTGTCAAAATTAATCTGGGTTGAACAGCCGCATTAATGGGTGCTGAGTTTAAGCCCAATAATCCCCGCGACGATTAACGCGAGGCTGGCGATACGCGCCGGACTCGCGGATTCCCCCAGCAGCAGAATGCCGGTAATTGCCGCACCGACTGCGCCAATCCCCGTCCACACGGCATAGGCTGTTCCCACGGGCAGCGTGCGCATCGCCCAGGAGAGCAGTGCAATACTGACAATCATCGCGGTGACGGTAATGATGCTGGGCGTGAGGCGCGTAAAACCGTGGGTGTATTTCAGGCCAATGGCCCATACCACTTCCAGCAAACCGGCGATCAAAAGAATTATCCAGGACATATCAGGCTCCTTAACTTAAATAACAGTCTGGGGCCGTCCCCGGTGAGAGAAGCGCTTGCAGGTCGTCCCGCAAGGCTGAGTTGAGAGGCCTATTCTGCGCAAGATGTGATTTTTTTTCAATCTGTTTGCTGAATGTAAGTAAAAGCCTGAAATAGCCTCAGTATGCAACGGAGTTCCATCATTTATCACTCATCGGACTTCCCTATGATGGTGTGCTTTCTGATGGCAGAAAGCCGAACCCGTTGCCTGATGCGAAAAAAAACATGTTTAAAATTCTCTTGATTGACCGTTGTCACTTCACCCGCTCAGGGTTTGCAGCATGGCTCAATCATTCAGGTCTGTTCCCCGGCTCTTTTATGGTCACCGGCGTTAACAACCTGTTCCTTGCCAGGGAGCATATCCTGCAATGGAACCCTACGCTGATTATTGCTGACTTAAATAGTTTTACTCAGGATATGGGTGATATCCAGCAACTCTCCTCACTGCTCATTGCCAGCGAGACGCGGCCTTTTATTTTGCTGCAATCCAGCGAAAAAACGGACATGTCGCAATATATAAAACAGTTCCCGCTGTGGGCCTCACTGTGTAAAAACACACCGCTCTACACGCTGGCGACGGTGATTAATGACGCCCTGAGTTCCTGTGCCAGCTATGAGATACCGCAAATTGCGACGCCGCTCCTGACCCGACAGGAAGAGAAAGTATTAGCACTGTGGATGGAAGGCGCCAGCAATCAGAAAATTGCCGGTAAACTGAGTATTAACAGTAAGACGGTCTACACCTACAAACGGAACATCCGTATGAAGCTGCATATGGATACGCGGTTTTCACCGTTTTTGACACTTCAGGACGTTGCAAGCTGACGGTACGGTGGCAGTTCCGTACCGTCCGTTAACACCGCTATTAATTCTGTGCTTTCGTTGCTGCACCGGAAATAGCGTTACCGCCGCTTTGGATATCTTCACCCACGCCACGCGTGGTGTTGCATGCGGTTAATACTGAGGAAAGCACCAGTACAGAAAAGATCGCTGCAATTGTTTTCTTAACCATAATATATCTTCCTTTTATAGCCAATGTTATTTGTGTATAGCCACTTAAGGATAGACAAAATCCCGCCGGTCGACGGAAAAGGACGTATTTTTTCGGAGTTTTAGAAGTGATTAGCTGGCCGCGTGGGAAATAACATGGCCCAGATCTTTAATATCCTCGCCGACACCACGTGCGGTATTGCACCCGGAAAGGATCGCGCTGGAGAGCACCAGCATCAGCAGAATTTTAACGGTACGTTTCATCATCCCTGCCTGAATCAATCAGGCGCAGCAGACGCTGCGCCTCAATCATTTACATGAATTACTTCACGCGGGATACGTATTCGCCAGAGCGAGTATCCACTTTGATCACTTCGCCAATCTGAACGAACAGTGGAACTTTAACCACTGCGCCAGTGGACAGCGTTGCTGGCTTGCCACCAGTCCCTGCGGTGTCACCTTTCAGGCCTGGATCGGTTTCAATGATTTCCAGCTCAACGAAGTTAGGCGGAGTCACGCTGATAGGCTGACCGTTCCACAGGGTCACGATGCATTCAGCCTGATCCAGCAGCCATTTCGCGTTGTCACCAACGGCTTTCTCGTCAGCAGCCAGCTGCTCGAAAGTTTCGTTGTTCATGAAGTGATAGAACTCGCCGTCGTTGTACAGGAAGGTCAGGTTCATATCGACCACGTCAGCGCCTTCAGCGGAGTCGGTGGATTTGAAGGTTTTCTCAACACGGGTACCGGTCAGCAGGCGACGCAGCTTAACGCGCGCAAATGCCTGGCCTTTACCTGGTTTAACGAATTCGCTGGCTTCAACCGCATACGGTTCGCCGTCCATCATGATTTTAAGACCAGCACGAAAATCGTTGCTATAGTAAGTCGCCATAAGGCCCTCTGAAAATTGTTAACTGGTAGCTAAGCCACAAAATGGCGCATATTGTAACCCTAAATACCCCGTCCAGAGAAGATTGGTTATCGCAACTTGCCGATGTAATCACCAGTCCTGATGAACTGCTGCGTCTATTGAATATAGACACGGATGAAAATTTGCTCGCCGGTCGTGAAGCAAAACGCCTCTTTGCCCTGCGCGTTCCGCGTGCGTTTGTCGCGCGTATGGAGAAAGGCAACCGCGACGATCCGCTTCTGAAACAGGTACTTACCTCGCAGGATGAGTTCGTGACAGCGCCGGGCTATAGCACCGATCCGCTGGAAGAACAGAACAGCGTGGTGCCGGGCCTGCTGCATAAATACCTCAACCGTGCGCTGCTGCTGGTGAAAGGTGGCTGTGCGGTAAATTGTCGTTATTGTTTCCGTCGCCACTTCCCGTATGCCGAAAATCAGGGCAATAAGCGCAACTGGCAGGTGGCACTGGACTACATTGCCGCCCATCCGGAGCTGGATGAGATCATCTTTTCCGGTGGCGATCCGCTGATGGCGAAGGATCATGAGCTGGACTGGCTGCTCACGCAACTCGAAGCGATCCCGCACATCAAACGGTTACGCATTCACAGTCGTCTGCCGATTGTGATCCCCGCGCGCATCACAGATACCCTGGTTTCGCGCTTCGAACAGTCGCGACTGCAAATCCTGTTGGTGAATCATATTAACCACGCCAACGAGATCGACGACGCATTTCGTTCGGCGATGGTTCGTCTGCGCCTGGCGGGCGTGACCTTGCTAAACCAGAGCGTGCTGTTGCGCGGCGTGAATGATAACGCACGTGCGCTCGCCGATCTGAGCAATGCGCTGTTTGATGCGTCGGTTATGCCTTATTACCTGCATGTGCTGGACCGCGTTCAGGGTGCGGCGCATTTCATGGTGAGCGATGAGGAAGCCCGGCAGATTATGCGGGAGCTGCTGACGCTGGTATCAGGCTATATGGTGCCGAAACTGGCGCGAGAAATTGGTGGTGAGCCGAGCAAAACGCCGCTGGATTTGCAGCTACGTCAGTCGTAAAAAGCGGATGGCGGATGGTCAAAACAAAACGGCAACCGGTGTTGCCGTTTTTTGTTTGTAGCCTCTGCGATAAACAGAGGGTTCAGGTGAGGACATTAGCCCGCACGAGACTCAGTTCGGGCACTTATAGACCTGGCCGTTCATGGAACTGGCCGTCGGGACAAAGCTCGACAGAATGCCTTGCGACGGGCTGCTCACACCGTAAATGACGTTGCCTCCCATTGCCGCCGCCTGGTTACGCAGCGCATTCGCGGCACCACGCATTGAACCGCCTTCGTCACCGTGCTGACCCGACATCCAGTTACTCTGCTCACCGGTTGCCGAACCTAACAGCTGACACTCGCTGCCCGGCTTATCTTCCACAAAGCGAACGCCCTGACCCGCCGAGGAGAGCTCATTACTGGAGCTACAACCTGCCAGCAGCAACGCTGCCCCTACGATCCCTGCACAGACTTTAACGCGCATGTTATTCCCCGTTTGCAATAAGCTGGACAAGAGTTGTCCGTGTGTAAACCTTATACTAAAAAGATGAACAAAAGAAAAACCCCCAGACATTTCTGCCTGGGGGTATTTCAATTCTGGGAGGGTTACGCCCTACGCATTCTGGTTACAGAACGATGCCGGGCGTAGGGCAATTACATCATGCCGCCCATTCCACCCATACCGCCCATGCCGCCTGCGCCTAAGTCAGGAGCATCGCCTTTAGGCAGGTCGGTCACCATGCATTCGGTGGTGATCATCAGACCCGCTACAGATGCCGCGTACTGCAGAGCAGAACGGGTAACTTTAGTTGGGTCCAGGATACCGAAGTCGATCATGTTGCCGTATTCTTCAGTTGCTGCGTTGTAACCGTAGTTACCTTCGCCTGCTTTCACGTTGTTCGCCACAACAGACGGCTCTTCACCGGCGTTGGACACGATCTGACGCAGTGGGGCTTCCATTGCGCGCAGCGCAACTTTAATACCCACGTTCTGGTCTTCGTTCTGAGCAGTCAGGCCAGCCAGTTTAGCGGCAACGCGAACCAGCGCAACACCACCACCCGCAACCACGCCTTCTTCTACCGCAGCACGGGTTGCGTGCAGGGCGTCATCAACGCGCGCTTTTTTCTCTTTCATTTCAACTTCGGTAGCAGCACCGACTTTGATTACTGCAACGCCGCCTGCCAGTTTCGCTACGCGCTCCTGCAGTTTTTCACGGTCGTAGTCAGAGGTCGCTTCTTCGATCTGCTTACGGATCTGAGTAACACGGCCCTGGATTGCGCCTTCGTCACCCACGCCATCGATGATGGTGGTGGTGTCTTTGTTGATCACAACGCGTTTCGCCTGACCCAGGTCTTCCAGAGTCGCTTTTTCCAGTTCCATACCGATTTCTTCAGAAATCACGGTACCGCCGGTCAGCGTTGCGATGTCCTGCAGCATTGCTTTACGACGATCGCCGAAGCCAGGTGCTTTAACCGCAGCGACTTTCACGATGCCACGCATGGTGTTAACCACAAGCGTTGCCAGTGCTTCGCCTTCAACATCTTCAGCGATGATAACCAGTGGTTTACCGGCTTTCGCAACGGCTTCCAGCACTGGCAGCATTTCACGGATGTTGGAGATTTTTTTGTCAGCCAGCAGGATGAACGGGCTTTCGAGTTCAACAGCGCCGGTTTCTGGCTTGTTGATGAAGTATGGGGACAGGTAGCCGCGGTCGAACTGCATACCTTCTACTACGTCCAGTTCGTCTTCCAGACCGGTACCGTCTTCAACGGTGATCACGCCTTCTTTACCGACTTTGTCCATCGCTTCAGCGATCAGTTTACCTACGGTTTCGTCGGAGTTAGCGGAGATAGTACCCACCTGCGCAATCGCTTTAGAGTCGGAGCATGGTACGGACAGGGCTTTCAGCTCTTCAACAGCGGCGATAACCGCTTTGTCGATACCGCGCTTCAGGTCCATTGGGTTCATGCCCGCAGCAACAGCTTTCAGGCCTTCAGCGATGATCGCCTGAGCCAGCACGGTCGCGGTGGTGGTACCGTCACCTGCAGCGTCGTTCGCTTTAGAGGCAACTTCTTTCACCATCTGCGCGCCCATGTTTTCGAATTTGTCTTCCAGTTCGATTTCACGTGCAACGGAAACGCCATCTTTAGTGATGGTTGGTGCGCCGAAGGATTTATCCAGCACTACGTTACGGCCTTTCGGGCCCAGGGTCACTTTAACTGCATCTGCCAGTACGTTTACGCCGCGCAGCATTTTCACACGAGCGTCGTTACCGAATTTTACGTCTTTAGCTGCCATGTTCTTATTTCCTCAAATTCGTTCAGTATCGTTTCGCGGATTACGCTTCAACAATTGCCAGGATGTCGCTTTCGGACATGATCAACACTTCTTCATTGTCGATCTTCTCGGATTTCACGCCGTAGCCATCGTTGAAAATCACGATGTCGCCAACTTTAACGTCCAGCGGTTGCACTGTACCGTTTTCCAGGATGCGGCCCTTACCGACAGCGATGATTTCGCCACGAGTTGATTTGGCTGCTGCAGAACCGGTCAGTACGATGCCGCCTGCAGATTTGGTTTCAACTTCTTTACGCTTGACGATCACACGATCATGTAACGGACGAATACTCATTGATAGCTCTCCTTCGAGAAAGTCATTATCAGTTATGGAAGACGCCGGGCCGTAAAAGGTTTACCGACTGGTGCCCTGAGAGATGGGGGTCGGATTTTGCCCCTTCAAGGGGCAGTCGAAAAAAAATTTGTGAAAGTGTTACCATCGCCTCTCTTTTGATGGTGGCAGGACGAAGTGAATGAGTGGACTCAAACAGGAGTTGGGGCTGGCGCAGGGCGTTGGTTTGCTCTCCACCTCCTTGTTAGGTACCGGCGTTTTTGCCGTGCCCGCACTGGCGGCTCTGGTGGCAGGAAATAACAGTCTGTGGGCGTGGCCGGTGCTGATCGTGCTGGTTTTTCCGATTGCGATTGTCTTTGCGACGCTCGGCCGCCATTTCCCCAGCGCCGGTGGCGTGGCGCATTTTGTCGGCATGGCGTTTGGTCCACGGCTGGAGCGCGTCACCGGCTGGCTTTTCCTGTCGGTCATCCCTGTAGGGCTTCCTGCTGCTCTGCACATCGCCACCGGTTTTGGTCAGGCGCTGTTTGGCTGGCATGACGAACAGCTGCTGCTGGCGGAGCTGGGGACACTGGCGATCGTCTGGTGGGTCGGATCTCGCGGCGCCAGTTCAAGTGCCAATCTGCAAACGTTGGTCGCCGTGCTGATTGTCGCGTTGATTGCGGCGATCTGGTGGGCGGGCGATATCCAGGTGAGCGCGATTCCGTTCCCGGCGATCGCAGATGTCGAGCACACACAACTTTTCGCCGCGCTTGCGGTGATGTTCTGGTGTTTTGTCGGGCTGGAGGCGTTCGCGCATCTGGCGTCAGAGTTTAAACAGCCGGAGCGAGATTTCCCGCGCGCGCTGATGATTGGCCTGCTGCTGGCGGGGACCGTTTACTGGGCCTGTACGGTGCTGGTGCTGCATTTCAATGCGTATAGCGCCGACATGGCTGCAGCCGCTTCGCTGCCAGGGATCGTGGTGCAACTCTTTGGCGTCAAAGCCTTGTGGATTGCCTGCGTGATTGGCTATCTCGCCTGCTTCGCTAGCCTCAATATTTATATTCAGAGCTTCGCCCGCCTGGTGTGGTCCCAGGCGCAGTATAAGCCGAACAGCCGCCTGTCACGCCTGTCAAATCGCCAGTTACCCCTTAACGCGCTAAACGCGGTGCTGGGCTGTTGCGTGCTGAGCACCCTGTGTATTTATGGGCTGAATATCAATCTCGATGCGCTGATCGTCTATGCGAACGGCATTTTTATCATCATTTATCTGCTGTGCATGCTGGCAGGATGCCGGTTGCTGAAAGGACGATTTAAAGTGCTGGCGGTAGTCGGCGGCGTGTTGTGTTTGCTGCTGCTGGTGATGGTTGGCTGGAAGAGTTTGTACGCTTTGGTGATGCTGGCAGGGCTGTGGATGTTCTTGCCGAAACGAAGCGTGCTTTAAACGCCGGATAGCGCTGCGCTTATCCGGCCTGCAAGAGATTAGGCCCGGTAAGCGAAGCGCCACCGGGCACACCTGTCAGCGGTCGTCGTTATGATCGAGGCGGTCGCGCTGATCGTCCTTGCGCTGAAACTCCCCGTCAAAGGTCTCTCCATTTCCCGGCCCAGTGCTGAAACCGCCGCCAGGCATGCGGTTAAAACGCAGATGCGGTAGCAGTCTCATGGTCAGAAGTTTTTGCACCGGTGGCAACAGCAGTAACAGGCCAAGGAAATCGGTGAAGAACCCCGGCAGAATCAGCAGCAGGCCCGCAAGAATCAGGGACACGCTTTTGATCATCTCGGCTGCCGGGCTTTCCCCCGCCGCCATCTTCTGCTGCATTAACAGGAAATTTTTGAAACCCTGATTGCGCACCAGCGACATCCCAATTACGGATGTGAAGATGACCAGGATCAGCGTCAGCAGGACGCCCAGCACGTGGGCGACCTGGATAAAAATAGAAATCTCGATGTAAACATAGAGAAAAATGGCAATAAAAGGTATCCAGCGCACTGGTTTCTCCTGTGTGGCAGACGCCTCTGGCCTCTGTCTGAATGTGTTTGCGAGTCGCGTCTTTCTGAGATGGAGACGGTTAGCCAAATTTCAATCGGTTTGCACGGATATTTTTTCTGGAAATATTCAAGCGGTGATTCATTTCACAGATTAATAATTATCATGAGATGAGGGCGATAATAAGTGATCCAGATTACGGCAATTCGCTATCATCAGCATATGATCTCGAGTATCTGGCTGATTGAGGGAATAATCGTCGGTCAGCAAATATTGAAAACCACATATCTACTGTGTGTTTAGTACAATCCATCGGCCGCTTTAAAAGAAGGTTCACATGTTAAACAACATTCGTATCGAAGAAGATTTGTTGGGTACCAGGGAAGTTCCAGCGGATGCCTACTACGGTATTCACACTCTGAGAGCGATTGAAAACTTTTACATCAGCAACAACAAAATCAGCGACATCCCTGAATTTGTACGTGGCATGGTGATGGTGAAAAAAGCCGCAGCACTGGCAAACAAAGAGCTGCAAACCATTCCGAAAAGCGCTGCAAATGCCATCATCGCCGCCTGCGATGAAGTGCTGAACAACGGCAAATGCATGGATCAGTTCCCGGTTGACGTCTATCAGGGCGGTGCGGGGACCTCCGTCAACATGAATACCAACGAGGTGCTGGCTAACATCGGTCTTGAACTAATGGGCCACCAGAAAGGTGAGTACCAGTACCTCAATCCAAACGACCACGTTAACAAGTGCCAGTCTACCAACGACGCCTACCCGACCGGTTTCCGTATCGCCGTGTACGCCTCTGTGGTGAAACTGATCGACGCGATTAACCAGCTGGGCGATGGCTTCCAGCGTAAAGCCGTTGAGTTCCAGGACATTCTGAAAATGGGCCGTACCCAGCTGCAGGATGCCGTGCCGATGACCCTCGGCCAGGAGTTCCATGCCTTTAACGTGCTGCTGAATGAAGAGACCCGCAATATCCTGCGTACCTCTGAGCTGCTGCTGGAAGTGAACCTTGGCGCCACCGCCATCGGTACGCGTCTGAATACCCCAGACGGCTATCAACAGCTGGCGGTGCAAAAACTGGCGGAAGTGTCCAATCTGGCGGTTGTTCCGGCGGAAGACCTGATCGAAGCGACCTCCGACTGCGGTGCCTACGTGATGGTGCACAGTGCGCTGAAACGTCTGGCAGTGAAACTCTCCAAAATCTGTAACGACCTGCGCCTGCTCTCCTCCGGTCCACGCGCTGGCCTGAACGAAATCAACCTGCCAGAACTGCAGGCCGGTTCGTCCATCATGCCAGCTAAAGTGAACCCAGTTGTGCCAGAAGTGGTTAACCAGGTGTGCTTCAAAGTCATCGGCAACGACATTACCGTGACCATGGCCTCCGAAGCGGGTCAGCTGCAGTTGAACGTCATGGAGCCAGTGATTGGCCAGGCGATGTTTGAGTCTATTCACATTCTGACCAACGCCTGCTACAACCTGCTGGAAAAATGCATTAACGGCATCACGGCGAACAAAGCCGTGTGCGAAAGCTTCGTCTACAACTCCATCGGTATCGTCACTTACCTGAACCCGTTCATCGGCCACCATAACGGTGACATCGTCGGGAAGATTTGTGCCGAAACCGGTAAGAGCGTGCGCGAAGTCGTCCTTGAGCGTGGACTGCTGACAGAGGCTGAGCTGGATGATATCTTCTCGGCGCAGAACCTGATGCACCCGGCCTACAAAGCGAAGCGTTATACCGATGAAAGCGAACAATAACAGTTCGGGTTAAACTTCCGAAAGGCACGTCACTTGTGACGTGCCTTTTTGCTTTTATAGGACATCACAAAAATAACATTTACGTATCCAACAACTAACATTCAAGGAAGCGATTATGATTGTCATTGAGCTGATTATCGTTTTAGCGGCGATTTTCCTCGGCGCCAGGCTAGGAGGGATTGGTATCGGCTATGCCGGAGGTTTGGGCGTGCTGGTTCTGGCAGCCATTGGTGTCGCACCGGGTAAAATCCCGTTTGACGTTATCTCCATCATCATGGCGGTGATTGCAGCCATCTCGGCCATGCAGATTGCGGGTGGCCTGGATTATCTGGTTAATCAAACGGAAAAACTGCTGCGCAAAAACCCGAAATACATCACCATTCTCGCGCCGGTCGTGACCTACTTCCTGACGATTTTTGCCGGTACCGGCAACATCTCTCTGGCAACGCTGCCGGTTATTGCCGAAGTGGCGAAAGAGCAAGGCATTAAGCCGTGCCGCCCACTGTCGACTGCTGTGGTGTCCGCGCAGATTGCGATTACCGCCTCGCCGATTTCTGCCGCAGTGGTCTATATGTCATCAGTAATGGAAGGCCATGGCGTTAGCTATATTCATCTGCTCTCCGTGGTGATCCCATCGACGCTGCTGGCTGTGCTGCTGATGTCGTTCCTGGTCACTATACTGTTTAATTCCAAACTTTCTGACGATCCGGTGTACCTGAAACGTCTGGAAGAAGGTCTGATCGAACTGCGCGGTGAAAATAAAGTTGAGATCAAACCGCGCGCGAAACTGTCGGTGCTGCTGTTCCTGCTGGGCGTGGTCTGCGTGGTGATTTATGCCATCGTTAATAGCCCAAGTCTCGGCCTGGTGGCAACACCGCTGATGAATACCACCAACGCGATCCTTATTATTATGCTGAGCGTCGCGACCCTGACCACCGTGCTGTGCGGCGTGGAAACGGACAGCATTCTCAGCTCCAGCACCTTCAAAGCCGGAATGAGCGCCTGTATCTGTATCCTCGGCGTGGCGTGGCTGGGTGATACCTTCGTTTCCCACAATATCGACTGGATTAAAGAGACCGCAGGTACCGTGATTCAGGGCCATCCGTGGCTGCTGGCGGTGATTTTCTTTGTGGCTTCCGCGCTGCTGTATTCTCAGGCTGCGACGGCGAAAGCGCTGATGCCGATGGCGCTGGCACTGAACGTGTCGCCACTGACCGCTGTGGCCTCTTTCGCTGCCGTTTCTGGCCTGTTTATTCTGCCAACCTATCCGACGCTGGTCGCGGCCGTGCAGATGGACGATACCGGGACGACGCGCATCGGACGCTTCGTCTTTAACCATCCGTTCTTTATTCCGGGCACGATGGGCGTGGTGTTTGCCGTGTGCTTCGGTTTCCTGATCGGTAGCGTGATTCTTTAAGCTTTCGGTGTTGTAAAAATAGTTAAAGTCGGGCCGCTCAGCGGCCCGATTCATTAATGCCCTCAGGCTCAGCGTGATATAGTGATTTTTTCGCGATGAGGAGGTCGAGTAGTGAATACACCTGACGCTGTCGTTGTACTGTGTACCGCCCCCGATGAAGCCACTGCCCAGGAGCTTGCCGCCAAAGTGCTGGCAGACCAGCTCGCTGCCTGTGTGACGATCCTGCCTGGCGCTACCTCGATGTACTACTGGGAAGGCAAGCTGGAACAGGAGTACGAAGTGCAGATGCTGTTGAAAACCAACGTCTCGCATCAGCAAGCGCTTCTCGACTGCCTAAAGTCTCATCATCCATACCAGACCCCAGAACTGCTGGTGCTGCCAGTGGTTCACGGCGATAACGATTATCTCTCATGGCTCAACGCTTCCTTACGCTGATCCTGCTGCTGTGCAGCACATCAGTTTTTGCCGGGTTATTCGACGCGCCCGGCCGCTCTAATTTCATTCCCGCCGACCAGGCGTTTGTCTTCGACTTCCAGCAGAATCAGCACGATCTCAATCTGACCTGGCAGGTCAAAGAGGGCTATTACCTCTACCGTAAGCAGGTGAGCATTACCCCAGCTCGCGCGACCGTCGGCGAGCCGCAGCTGCCCGCAGGCGAATGGCACGAAGATGAGTTCTATGGCAAAAGCGAAATCTACCGCCATCGGCTGACGGTGCCGGTCACGGTAAATCAGGCCAGTTCGGGCGCCACGCTGACGGTGACATACCAGGGCTGCGCCGATGCAGGTTTCTGCTATCCGCCAGAGACCAAAGTGGTACCGCTGAGCGAAGTGCAGGCGTCCCCTGCACCTTCAGCCCCCATAGTTGAAACGGGTGATACGAGCGCTAAGCTGCCCTTCTCCGCGCTGTGGGCGCTGTTGATCGGTATTGGTATCGCCTTCACGCCCTGTGTCCTGCCGATGTATCCCCTGATTTCCGGCATCGTCCTCGGCGGCAAACAGCGTTTATCCACCGCCCGTGCGCTGCTGCTGGCCTTTATCTATGTTCAGGGGATGGCGCTGACATACACCGCCCTTGGCCTGATCGTGGCCGCAGCAGGGCTTCAGTTCCAGGCGGCGCTCCAGCACCCTTATGTGCTCATTGGGCTGTCGGTGGTCTTTACCCTGCTGGCACTGTCGATGTTTGGGTTATTCACCTTGCAGCTGCCGTCGTCACTGCAAACACGCCTGACGCTGATGAGCAACCGTCAGCAGGGCGGTTCTGCTGGCGGCGTCTTTGCAATGGGCGCCATTGCCGGGCTGATCTGTTCCCCCTGCACCACCGCGCCGCTCAGCGCCATCCTGCTCTACATCGCTCAGAGCGGGAACATGTGGTTTGGTGGCGGGACGCTCTATCTTTATGCACTGGGCATGGGGCTGCCGCTGATTCTGGTCACCGTCTTTGGCAACCGTCTGCTGCCGAAAAGCGGTCCGTGGATGGAAACCGTGAAAACGGCGTTCGGCTTTGTGATTCTGGCACTGCCGGTATTCCTGCTCGAACGTGTGATTGGTGATGTCTGGGGAGTGCGTCTGTGGGCGCTTCTGGGTGTGGCGTTCTTCGGCTGGGCATTTATTACCAGCCTGCAGGCGCAGAAGCCGTGGATGCGAATCGTGCAAATTATCCTGCTGGCCGCCGCACTGGTGAGCGTACGTCCCCTTCAGGACTGGGCGTTTGGTTCCCCAGGCGTACAAACTCAGGCGCATCTTAGCTTTACTCAAATCAGTAACGTTGATGAGCTGAACGCCGCCCTGGCGCAGGCCAAAGGCAAACCCGTGATGCTCGATCTCTACGCCGACTGGTGCGTGGCCTGTAAAGAGTTTGAAAAATACACCTTTAGCGATCCGCAGGTGCAAAACGCGCTGAAAAATACCGTTCTGCTGCAGGCCAATGTGACGGCCAATAACGTGCAGGACAAGGCTCTGTTAAAACAGCTCAACGTGCTCGGCCTGCCGACTATTTTGTTCTTTAATGAGCAAGGAGAAGAGCAGCCTGCCGGGCGCGTGACGGGATTTATGGATGCCGCAGCGTTCAGCGCGCATTTGCGCGATCGCCAACCGTAAACGACACTGTTAACGGGAGAAACCGTTAGCATTGGGAGGAGAAAACCGTGCAACGTGAAGACGTACTGGGACAAGCCCTGCAATTACTTGAGGTTCAAGGGATCGCCAGCACCACGCTTGAGATGGTTGCCGAACGCATCGATTATCCTCTGGATGAGCTTCGCCGCTTCTGGCCCGATAAAGAAGCGCTGCTGTACGACGCCCTGCGCTATCTGAGCCAGCAGGTGGATATCTGGCGCAGGCAGTTAATGCTTAACGAAGAGCTGACGGACGAGCAGAAAATACTGGCGCGTTATACGGCCCTCGCGGATTGCGTTCGCAACAAACGCTACCCGGGCTGCCTGTTTATCGCCGCCTGCACTTTCTATCCTGATCCAGGGCACCCGATCCATCAGCTGGCGGATCAGCAAAAAAGCGCGGCGCACGACTTTACCCATGAGTTGCTCACCCGACTCGAAGTCGACGATCCGGCAATGGTCGCGCGGCAGATGGAGCTGGTGCTGGAAGGTTGCCTGAGCCGTATGCTGGTCAACCGCAGCCTGGCCGACGTCGAGACGGCGCACCGTCTCGCGGAAGATATCCTGCGTTTTGCGCAGTGCCGTATGGGTGGCGCGCTGACTTAAGCCAGCATGCCTGCCCACGCAGAGAAAAGCAGGCATAGCGCCATTACGCGTTGAAAGCGCACCATCGCTACGGTGGTGCGAAACACCCGATTTACCGCCTTTCCCAGCCACGCCCAGCACATCAGACACGCTATCGAAATGATTAAGAACCAGAGCGCCATCAGCGCCACATCTCGCAGGGCATGCTCACCATCCGGCGCAAACAGGCTCACGACGGCCAACGCCATCATCCATGTCTTTGGATTAATTACCTGTAACAACGCTGCCGCACGTGCCGTAAAACGGTGATGCGAGCCATGTGACAGGTTTGCCGCTGGCGCGCTGAATAACTGCCAGCTCATCCAGCTTAACCACAACACGCCAGCCCAGCTCATCACCTGACGAATCAGCGGGTACTGACGCAACACTTCCCCGGCTCCCGCGCCAGAGATCAGCACGATGGCACTGGCCGCCATACAGCCGCTGACAAGGGCGGGAATCGTCGCCTTCACCCCGTAGTGCTGGCTGTTGGTCAGAACAAGGATATTGGTTGGGCCAGGCGTTATCGAGGCGACAAAAGCAAACAGCAGAAACGGCATCACGTTCACAGGTAGCTCCTTATTATTGGAGCTCTGACTGTGCCGCTATTTTCTGGAAACGTCTGGAAGGTTTGTGCACAACTTTCGGTAATGGGCAGGGGTGATGCGATAGGCCCGCTGGAACCAGCGTCCAAGATGGCTCTGATCGGCAAAACCCAGCGATGCAGCGACATCCACCGGCAAATCTCCACGTGCCAGCATCTGACGGGCTTTGGCGAGCCGAAGCTGGATAAGCCAGGCGTGCGGTGCCAGATGGAACTCACGTTTGAAACAGCGCGTCAGCGTAAAGCGATCGGTTCCCGTCTCGCGCGCAAGATCAGACAGCCCGAGATTTTCGCCCATATGCGCATACAGATAGTCACGCGCCCGATGTGCCACCGCTGCGCTTTGCAGCTGCGAAGGGAGCCTTTTGCGCCAGTGGCAATGGGAAGTGATCTGCGCCAGCATGTGATCCATCGTGCTTTGCTGGACAATTTTCATCTCATCCTGATGCAGCGCATTAAACGTCTCACCGATGGTGCGAACCAGCTGCGGCTCACGCGTCAGGGTTTGCGCGAAATGGAGTGAATAACTACCGGGCGTGGATTCGTATAGCCCGTGCAGCGTGTTGTTCAGCCACTGTTCGTCCAGATAGAACGTCAGATAGGTAAAGCCGCCCTCGACCGGGGCATCGCCATCATGGATTTCACCGGGTTCAAGCAGAAAGGCATCTCCCGGCTGGCTCTGGTGACGCTCGCGGCGGCAATGGAACTGCTGAGTGCCAGAAAGCGTAATGCCCACCAGATAGCTGTCGTGCCAGTGTGGGTCGAAAGCATGGCCTTCGAAGTGTGCCTTAATGGTTTCAATACCTGTGTCTGCATGCTGACGTAGCTCAAGCCAGTCGTTCGCCATATCGCCCTCCTCTGATCTGTCAGCATTGCTATTTAGCACCCCCATTGTCTGGAAGATTTGTGCAATTTCGCGGTGCAAACGGACAGATTGCCGTAAAGTTAAGCAGTTGAACAGCTTTTCCTGAATTAGGGTTGACGACCATCCGGGATTAAGGTTTAATGCGCTCCGTTGCCCGGATAGCTCAGTCGGTAGAGCAGGGGATTGAAAATCCCCGTGTCCTTGGTTCGATTCCGAGTCCGGGCACCACTATTTAGAAGAACCAGCCTACGGGCTGGTTTTTTGCTTTTGGGGATTCGGTAGATTCTGGCCGTTTCATTCAACTTTATGGATTGCTTCCCCCACAGTCCTAACACCTCTTTTTTCAGCAGCATTCCGCTCGAATTCCACTACTCGACTTACTTTTTCACGCTTATAGCGGCGCTATAAGAGGCTGACTCTTTGCATAGAAGGGGTTTGATGCGATTGAGGAGGGTAATTCGTGACTGGATCGAAGGCCGATAACCGGGCTGTTGTGCCGGTCCGGGATTAATTTTGTATAAAGACAAAAACGCAAAAAGGCCATCCTTCCGGATGGCCTCTTCACTTAATTGATGCCTGGCAGTTCCCTACTCTCACATGGGGAGACCCCACACTACCATCGGCGCTACGGCGTTTCACTTCTGAGTTCGGCATGGGGTCAGGTGGGACCACCGCGCTAAAGCCGCCAGGCAAATT
>NZ_PKFT01000004.1:0-290128 GCF_002870005.1 Lelliottia sp. F153
CTTCCATATCACGGCGCAGCACGAGTGCCGCTTTAACTTCGCCCTGAACAGCGTGCAACCCGCGTGGCCGGAGCTGGCTCTGCCCGGCGCGCATTCCGATATTGGCGGCGGCTACCTGCCTGCAACACGGGAAAACATCTACCTGACCCGACCGGAAGCAGTCACAGTGCCGCTGGATACCCCGCTGGCGGATACGCGAACTTACAGACATGCCATGGAACAGTTACCGATACTCGAATCCTCTGCGGTCGCGGCTCCGCTCATTCGCACTAATGACATTACAGCTGACGCCTGGGAGGACACGAGAATGCCCGTCCATCCAAGAGACGGGATGCAGAAGCGCGCATTTGCTGCTCTAACAATGAAAAAACGGATAGTGAAGAACGACTGGTCGAAGGTGGTGCTGCGGGTAATGATCGATGCTGCGCAGGATGCGGGTGTGGTGTTTAAGCCGATCGATTCAACTAAACCTGAATACGCTCTTCCTGTAGAACTTATGCCCCTTTGTGATAGAGCTATTACATTCAGTAAAGCGACGCGTTTAAGTAAATCGACGTCTTTCTTCACGGCATCAGAAGCTGACTTTATTGCTAAAAACTATATCCACTGCTCGGCAAACTGGAACAGTATTACGCTTGATCGTAATGGAAGGTTTCATGGCGGGGCGTCAATTTCTGAGACGATTGGCTTCGTAAACAGGCCCGACGAAAAATGGCTACGGACAACATACGATATGGACGGCAATAAAATATGAAATGCGCGAAGTGGCCTCTATTCTCATTACTACTCACCATGTCAGGTTGTCATAATGGTGGAGCAACATCGCCAGAAGAAACAGGCGCAATGCCATACGGGATGTGGGAGTTTTCATTTTTCACCCCTAAAGCTTTACCAGCCGATGTTACCTATGTTGGCATTATCGATGATAAAAAAATCCTCTACTCATTTAGAACCCTTGATAATGTCGAAGACAGCTATCTCACAGTGGGAACATGGAATAATAAAGTGGGAAGACACGCGCAGTTCAATAAAGCTCGCCACCCTCCTGTTGCTTTTCTTTTTTGCTGGGACTCGGTCATCGATAAAAGGAGTTACGAAACAAGGATTATTTTTTCAGACTCTCTCAGGGAAAAAATGAGCACATCCACAGGGGTAGACAGACAGGGAAACAAAGCCTGGTATAATTCATTACTGTTTGGTCTTGCTCCAGGAGGAAAGGTTCGAATCTGGCTGCAAAACAGCGGTAGCGGGGATAATTTACCTGTGGAGCCGAAAAAGATAACGACGTTGTCTGGGGATAAGCTGGACGGGTGTAAAGGAATCACACAACATCCGAATGGATATGCCTACTTTGGTGAAACACCTGAATTTATCAAAGGTAAAACCTACCCTTACGGCGACTGGTGAGAATGGAAAATCCTGAGCTACTCACTGACGCAACAACGCGTACAGAAAGACTCCTCCTGTACGCGTAAACCGAACGTTATCTGATGGGTAACAAAAATTATCTCTTCGGGAATAACTCTTTTCGCTTATACGGCTCTTTCTCGCCGGGTTTGCGGGTTTTGAGCAGTTTCAGAATCCAGGTGTACTGCTCGGCGTGTGGGCCGACGAGGATTTCAACCTCTTCGTTCATGCGGCGCGCGATGGTGTGATCGTCGGCTTCCAGCAGATCGTCCATTGGTGGACGTACTTCGATGGTCAGACGATGGGTTTTGCCATCGTAAATCGGAAACAGCGGAACCACGCGGGCGCGGCAAACTTTCATCAGGCGGCCAATCGCAGGTAGTGTCGCTTTGTAAGTCGCAAAGAAATCCACGAATTCGCTGTGCTCGGCACCGTGGTCCTGATCCGGCAGGTAATAACCCCAGTAACCTTCGCGAACTGACTTAATAAAAGGTTTGATACCGTCGTTACGCGCATGCAGACGTCCACCAAAACGGCGGCGGACGGTGTTCCAGACGTAGTCGAAGATTTTATTGCCCTGATTATGGAACATGGCCGCCATCTTCTGGCCTTTCGACGCCATCAGCATCGCCGGAATATCCACACCCCAGCCGTGCGGCACGAGAAAAATGACTTTCTCGTTGTTACGACGCATCTCATCGATAATCTCCAGCCCTTTCCAGTCCACGCGATTTTTGACCTTCTCTGGCCCGCGCAGCGCCAGCTCGCCCATCATCGCCATCGCCTGCGGTGCGGTGGTAAACATAGCGTCGATAATCGCTTCACGTTCCGCGTCGCTTTTTTCCGGAAAACAGTAGAACAGATTGATCTGCGCACGGCGGCGCGCACTTTTGCCGAGTCGTCCGGCAATCAGGCCAATTTTACCGAGGACAGGATCGCGAACGGATGCCGGAAGCAGCGCAAGGCCCGCAAATGCGTAGACACCCAGCCAGGCGCCCCAGTTACGCGGATGGCGAAAAGATTTATCAAACTCGGGAATGTATTCACTGTTGTTTTTTTGGGTTTCCATGCGGGTTCCAGGGTCTGGTGAAGCAAAAAATAATCTTGAGATAGTGTAGCGAGGCAGAGTGTATCGCACAAAAGAAAAAGCCGGCGCATCTCTGCACCGGCTTTTAGATGACAAAAATCTAGTCGAAGCGCAGTTGCGGCATGACCTCTTTGACCTGGGCCAGATAATCGGTGCGATCTTTGCCGGTCAGACCTTCGGTACGCGGCAGTTTCGCCGTCAACGGGTTCACCGCCTGCTGGTTAATCCACACTTCATAGTGCAGATGCGGGCCAGTGGAGCGCCCGGTGTTGCCAGAGAGCGCAATGCGGTCGCCGCGTTTCACTTTCTGCCCCGGCTGGACCAGCAGCTTACGCAGGTGCATGTAGCGGGTGGTATAGGTGCGACCGTGACGAACGGCAACGTAGTACCCTGCCGCGCCGCTGCGTTTAGCAATGACCACTTCACCGTCACCGACAGAGAGCACTGGCGTGCCCTGCGGCATCGCAAAGTCAACGCCACGGTGCGGTGCGACACGGCCAGTGACCGGGTTCAGACGACGCGGGTTAAAGTTGGATGAAACGCGGAACTGTTTCGCCGTCGGGAAGCGCAGGAAGCCTTTCGCCAGGCCCGTACCGTTGCGGTCGTAGAACTTGCCGTCTTCCGCGCGGATGGCGTAGTAATCTTTGCCTTCGGAGCGCAGACGCACACCCATCAGTTGGCTTTGCTCACGCTTGCCGTCCAGCATTTCGCGGGACATCAGAATCGAGAATTCGTCGCCTTTTTTCAGTTTGCGGAAGTCCATCTGCCACTGCATGGCTTTGATGACTGAGCTGATTTCGCCGCTGGTCAAACCCGCGTCGCGCGCGCTGGCGACAAAGCTGGCGCCAACCTTGCCTTTCAGCACATTGTTAACCCAGTCGCCCTGCTGCATTTCGCTGGTCATCTTGAAACCGTTTTCGGTACGATCGTAGGTACGGGTTTCGCGACGGGAGACTTCCCAGGTCAGACGTTGCAAATCGCCATCGTTGGTAAGCGTCCAGGACAGCTGTTGACCAATCTTGAGGTTACGCAGCTCTTTGTCTGATGCGGCGAGCTGGCTGATATCCCCCATCTCAATACCATACTGATTGAGCACGCTGCTCAGCGTATCGCCCGTGGAGACAACGTATTCGTGAATACCCGCCTCATTGGCGGTTTTGTCGTCCAGCTCATCCTGAGGAATCGCTTCGTCTTCCTGAGCGGCCTGATCGATAGGTTCGCTGGCATCTGGCAGCAAGGAGCGGATTTCACTCTTTTCCAGTTCGATGGTTTTAATGATGGGAGCTGAATGTGGGTGATACACATAGGGCCGCCAGACGGCGACCGCTAAGGTAAGAACTGTAAGGGACCCCAGCATAACGCGGTGGGGTCGAGGCAGATTATTAAATGCCAGGGCGACAGAGCGGGCTATCTGTTGCACGTGTTCACTTCCTCGTTAATCTCCTTTCAGGCAGCTCGAATACTGGTTCGCCAATTGGCTGAGGAACTGCGAATAACTCGCCTTGCTCAACTGAATATTGGTTCCAAGCGGGTCCAGGGTTCCCATGCGCACGGACGTTCCCCTGGCCACGGCTTCAACGACCGCTGGCCTGAACTGTGGCTCAGCAAAAACGCATGTCGCTTTTTGCTCAACCAACTGTGTTCTGATTTCATGTAAACGCTGCGCACCGGGTTGAATTTCCGGGTTGACGGTGAAGTGACCCAGCGGGGTCAGCCCGTAGTGTTTTTCATAGTAGCCATAGGCATCATGAAAAACGAAATACCCTTTACCTTTCAACGGTGCCAGCTCGTTACCTACCTGCTTATCGGTTGCGGCTAATTGTGCCTCAAAATCCTTCAGGTTGGCGTCTAGTTTGGCTCGACTTTGCGGCATAAGTTCCACTAATTTGTCATGGATTGCAACCGCGGAGAGCCGCGCTATCTCTGGCGAGAGCCAAAGATGCATGTTGTACTCGCCATGATGGTGATGGTCGTCACCTTTTTCGCTATTGGCATGGTCATGGTCACTTTCGTGCTCGTCGTCGTCAGCCCCTTTCATGAGCAGCGGTTTCACGCCTGCCAGTTCGGCAATGGTGACCTGTTTTTGCGGCGGAACTTTACTCGCGGATTTTTGCATGAACGCTTCCATCTCTGGACCAATCCAGACCACTAAGTCCGCGTTCTGTAAGCGTTTTACATCAGATGGGCGCAACGAATAGTCGTGTTCAGATGCCCCGTCAGGCAGTAAAACCTGGGTTTCTGTGACACCATCGGCGATGGCCGAAGCGATGAATCCCAGTGGTTTAAGCGAAGCGACAACGGCGGCGTTAACATCTTGTGCTGCTGAACCCCAAAGGCCAGCGGATAATGCTGCGAAAAGAAGCGTATTTTTATGTAACATAATGCAACTTATGATCGTAATGAATGCGTGGAATGTGATATTATAACATTCGTTGACTTCTGCAAGCTTAAATTGACATGACGAATTTAGTTTCTCTTGAAAATATCTCGGTATCTTTTGGTCAGCGCCGCGTCCTCTCTGACGTATCGCTGGTTCTCAAACCCGGCAAAATTTTAACGTTGCTCGGCCCAAACGGCGCGGGCAAATCGACGCTGGTTCGGGTGGTTCTCGGGCTGGTAGCACCTGATGCTGGCGTCATCAAGCGCGACGACAAGTTAAGAATCGGCTACGTCCCGCAAAAAATACATCTTGACGCCACGCTGCCCTTAACGGTAGGCCGTTTCCTGCGACTGCGTCCAGGCACGCGTAAAGACGATATCCTCCCCGCTCTGAAACGCGTTCAGGCAGGCCATTTGGTCGAAGCCCCTATGCAGAAACTTTCCGGTGGTGAAACCCAGCGCGTTCTGCTGGCACGCGCGTTGTTGAGTAAGCCACAGCTGCTGGTTCTCGATGAGCCGACTCAGGGCGTGGATGTGAACGGCCAGGTCGCCCTGTACGATCTCATCGATCAGCTGCGTCGTGAGCTGGACTGCGCCGTCCTGATGGTCTCGCATGACCTGCATCTGGTGATGGCTAAAACTGACGAAGTGCTGTGTCTGAATCACCATATCTGCTGCTCCGGCACGCCTGAAGTGGTGTCGATGCATCCGGAATTTATCTCTATGTTCGGCTCTCGTGGAGCAGAACAGCTGGGCATTTATCGCCACAACCATAATCATCGCCATGATTTACAGGGACGAATTGTCCTGCGTCGGGGAAATGGACACTCATGATTGAACTGTTATTACCCGGCTGGTTTGCCGGGGTTATGCTTGCCTGCGCCGCGGGTCCGCTGGGCTCTTTTGTCGTCTGGCGAAGAATGTCCTATTTTGGCGATACGCTGGCGCACGCCTCCTTACTGGGCGTGGCCTTTGGCTTATTGCTCGACGTGAACCCGTTTTACGCAGTGATTGCCGTAACGCTGCTGCTTGCCGCCGGTCTGGTTTGGCTTGAGAAGCGCCCTCACCTCGCGGTAGATACGTTGCTCGGGATTATGGCGCACAGCGCGCTGTCGCTTGGCCTGGTGGTGGTGAGCCTGATGTCGAACATTCGCGTCGATTTGATGGCGTATCTGTTTGGCGATTTGCTGGCGGTGACGCCGGAAGACCTGATTTCTATCGCCATTGGCGTGGTGATCGTTCTCGGTATTTTGCTGTGGCAGTGGCGCAATCTGCTGGCGATGACCGTCAGCGCTGATTTGGCCTTTGTCGATGGCGTTAAACTGCAGCGCGTGAAGCTGCTGTTGATGCTGGTGACCGCATTGACGATTGGGGTGGCGATGAAGTTTGTGGGTGCGCTGATTATCACCTCACTGCTGATTATTCCGGCCGCTACTGCACGACGATTTGCCCGTACGCCTGAACAGATGGCGGGTGTGGCGGTAGTTGTCGGTATTATTGCCGTCACCGGCGGACTCACCTTCTCGGCGTTTTACGACACGCCTGCCGGCCCGTCGGTGGTGCTGTGTGCGGCGCTGATGTTTATCTTCAGTATGATGAAGAAACCGGCCAGCTGAACATTTCCCCCGGTGGCGCGCTGCGCTTATCGGGGAAACACCTGAATCGTTGTAGGCCGGATCACGCCTGCCGTTATCCGGCACTTAACCCGGTCGCGTACTACGGCATTTCCGGTGGTGTTATCCCGAAGTGATTCCACGCCCGTACCGTCGCCATTCGCCCGCGCGGCGTGCGTTGCAAAAAGCCCTGCTGAATCAGATAGGGTTCCAGCACGTCCTCGATGGTTTCACGCTCCTCGCCAATCGCTGCGGCGAGGTTATCCAGCCCAACCGGCCCGCCAAAGAATTTATCCAGAATCGCGAGCAGCAGCTTGCGGTCCATATAGTCAAACCCTTCAGCATCGACGTTAAGCATATCCAGCGCCTGCGAGGCGATATCCAGCGAAATGGTGCCATCGTGCTTTACTTCCGCAAAGTCACGCACACGGCGCAGCAGGCGGTTAGCGATGCGTGGCGTACCGCGCGAACGCTTGGCCACTTCAAAGGCCCCCTCATCGCTCAATTCAAGCCCCATAAAGCGCGCGCTGCGGCCAACGATGTACTGCAGATCGGCGACCTGATAGAACTCGAGGCGCTGCACAATCCCGAAACGATCGCGAAGGGGGGATGTGAGTGACCCGGCACGCGTGGTGGCGCCAATCAGGGTAAAGGGCGGCAGATCGATTTTAATCGAGCGCGCGGCCGGACCTTCGCCAATCATGATATCCAGCTGATAGTCTTCCATCGCCGGATAAAGCACCTCTTCGACTACCGGTGACAGACGGTGGATCTCATCGATAAAGAGCACGTCGTGCGGCTCGAGGTTGGTCAGCATCGCCGCCAGATCGCCCGCTTTCTCCAGTACCGGGCCTGAGGTGGTGCGCAGATTCACGCCCATTTCATTCGCCACGATATTGGCAAGCGTCGTTTTACCGAGACCTGGAGGGCCAAAAATCAGCAGATGATCGAGCGCATCCCCGCGCAGTTTCGCCGCCTGGATAAAAATTTCCATCTGTGAGCGAACCTGCGGCTGGCCGATGTACTCCTCCAGCAGTTTTGGGCGGATCGCACGATCCACCACATCCTCTGGAACATTGCTGGCTGCCGAAATCAGGCGGTCTGCTTCAATCATCCTCTACCTCACAATGCCGCGCGGAGCGCTTCACGAATCAGGGTTTCACTGCTGGCATCCGGTTTGGCGATTTTACTCACCATCCGACTGGCTTCCTGTGGTTTATAGCCCAGCGCCACCAGCGCAGCCACCGCTTCTTGCTCTGCGTCGTCATCCGTCGGGCCGTTCGGTGACGTCAGCACCAGATCGGACGCTGGCGTAAACAGATCCCCGTGCAGCCCTTTAAAGCGGTCTTTCATTTCCACAATCAGACGTTCTGCGGTTTTTTTGCCGATGCCTGGCAGCTTGACCAGCGCAGCGGGATCTTCACGCTCAACGGCATTCACAAACTGTTGCGCCGACATGCCAGACAGAATCGCCAGCGCAAGCTTAGGCCCTACGCCATTGGTTTTAATCAGCTCGCGGAACAGCATGCGTTCCTGCTTATTATTAAAGCCATACAGAAGCTGGGCATCTTCACGCACCACGAACTGGGTAAAGACAATCGCCTCTTTGCCGGACTCCGGAAGTTCATAGAAACAGGTCATCGGCATATGGACTTCATACCCCACGCCTCCCGCTTCCAGCAGAACTAACGGGGGTTGTTTTTCAATGATGATGCCTCTGAGTCTGCCAATCACATGATGCTCCTGCGTGAGATGCTAAATTAACTTCCGCCATCATAAAAAAAGGCTGGATGTTTATCCAGCCTGATTTGTGATTATCGTAACCGACCTCGCGCCAGATTGAGCCTCGATTCGCTCATCTGCATGGCGTTTTGGCTCACATGGCAGTGCGTTATCGCAATGGCCAGCGCATCGGCGGCATCCGCCTGTGGGTTTGCCGGGAGCTTAAGCAGGGTCCGCACCATGTGCTGCACCTGACTTTTCTCCGCGCTACCAATGCCCACCACCGTCTGTTTAACCTGACGCGCGGCGTATTCGAACACCGGTAAATCCTGGTTCACCGCCGCGACAATCGCCACGCCGCGCGCCTGGCCCAGTTTTAACGCCGAGTCAGCATTTTTCGCCATAAAGACCTGCTCGATAGCAAAAAAGTCGGGCTGAAACTGGGTAATGATTTCCGACACGCCTGCGTAAATTAATTTCAGACGCGAAGGCAAATCATCAACTTTGGTGCGAATACAGCCGCTGCCCAGGTAGGTCAACTGGCGACCCACCTGGCGGATAACGCCGTAACCGGTAATACGTGAGCCGGGGTCTATACCGAGAATAATCGACATCACGCGTCTCCGGTTAGAGGTTCAAACGCGCTCATTAGAGCGTCGCTGCGACCTCATCAGAGATCTCACCGTTATGATAAACTTCCTGAACGTCATCGCAGTCTTCGAGCATGTCGATCAGACGCAGCAGTTTTGGTGCGGTTTCTGCATCCATGTCTGCTTTGGTCGATGGAATCATCGACACTTCCGCGTTGTCGGCTTTCAGACCGGCAGCTTCCAGCGCATCACGCACTGCGCCCATCTCTTCCCACGCGGTGTAAACGTCAATCGCACCGTCGTCGAAGGTCACTACGTCTTCAGCACCGGCTTCCAGCGCAGCTTCCATGATTGCGTCTTCGTCGCCCGCTTCGAAAGAGATCACCCCTTTCTTGCTGAACAGGTATGCCACGGAACCGTCAGTACCCAGGTTGCCGCCGGTTTTGGTGAACGCATGGCGCACTTCAGCCACGGTACGGTTGCGGTTGTCGGAAAGACACTCAACCATGACCGCAGTACCACCAGGGCCGTAACCTTCATAAATGATGGTTTCCATGTTCGCGTCGTCATCGCCGCCCACGCCACGTGCGATTGCACGGTTCAGGGTGTCACGCGTCATGTTGTTTGACAGTGCTTTATCAATCGCTGCGCGCAGACGTGGGTTAGAACCCGCGTCGCCGCCGCCCAGACGGGCTGCAGTAACCAGCTCGCGAATGATTTTGGTGAAAATTTTACCGCGTTTGGCATCCTGTGCCGCTTTACGGTGTTTGGTGTTGGCCCACTTACTATGACCTGCCATAAAAATATCTCCAATAAACCGTCAATTCAGACGGCATGAATTACAAATTCTTCAATCGCCTGCCGGTTGCTCCACGACTTGGTTAAGGCAGCCGCTTCGGCCGCATCAACCCAGCGGTAGGTCAAATGCTCGGTGAACTCGATCTGCCGTTCATGGGGGAGCGCAAGACAGAACCACGATTCCGTATTGCGCTCAATTCCCGGCGCATAGCGATGACGTAAATGGCTAAAAATTTCAAAATCCACCGTGCGCTGACAGTCCTTCAGGGTCAGTTGCTCCTGAGCAACATTAATGGTGACCTCTTCATTTACTTCGCGCGCGGCGGCCTGCGACGCGGTTTCACCCTCTTCCAGACTGCCGGTAACCGACTGCCAGAAATCGGGATCGTCGCGACGCTGCAACATCAGCACCCGCTTCGTGTCTTCTGCATAAATGACAACCAGAACAGAAACGGGACGCTTATATGCCATATCAGTTTTTCTCTTCCTTTTTCACCACTTCGATACCCAGCTCAGACAGAGAGGCCGGGTTAGCAAAGCTTGGCGCTTCGGTCATCAGACACGCAGCGGCGGTGGTTTTCGGGAAGGCAATCACATCGCGAATGTTATCAGTACCGGTCAGCAGCATGGTCAGACGATCCAGACCAAACGCCAGGCCTGCGTGCGGTGGAGTGCCGTATTTCAGGGCATCCAGCAGGAAGCCGAACTTCTCGCGCTGCTCTTGCTCGTTAATGCCCAGAATACCGAATACGGTCTGCTGCATTTCGCCGCTATGAATACGTACGGAACCGCCGCCCACTTCGTAACCGTTGATTACCATATCGTAGGCGTTGGCCACTGCGTCTTCCGGAGCCGCGTTCAGCTCGCTCGCCGTCATGTCTTTCGGTGCGGTGAACGGGTGGTGCATCGCCGTCAGGCCGCCTTCACCGTCATCTTCAAACATTGGGAAGTCGATCACCCACAGCGGAGCCCATTTGGCTTCGTCAGTCAGGTTCAGATCTTTACCCAGTTTGAGACGCAGTGCACCGAGCGCATCGGCCACCACTTTTTTGTTGTCCGCGCCGAAGAAGATCATGTCGCCATCCTGCGCGCCGGTGCGCTCAAGGATTGCTTCTACGATCTCAGCGTTCAGGAATTTCGCAACAGGGCTGGTGATGCCTTCGATGCCTTTCGCACGTTCGGTGACTTTAATATAAGCCAGGCCTTTCGCACCGTAGATTTTCACGAAATTGCCGTAGTCATCAATTTGTTTACGGCTTAGCTGTGCGCCACCTGGAACACGCAGGGCAGCCACACGGCCTTTCGGATCGTTAGCCGGGCCAGAGAAGACCGCAAACTCAACCGCTTTCAGGAGGTCGGCGACGTCCACCAGCTCCATCGGGTTACGCAGATCTGGTTTATCAGAACCGTAGCGACGTTCTGCTTCTGCGAAGGTCATGATCGGGAACTCGCCCAGATCAACGCCCTTCACGTCCTGCCAAAGACCACGAACCAGCGCTTCCATAATTTCGCGCACCTGAGGTGCGGTCATGAAGGAGGTCTCGACGTCGATCTGGGTGAATTCAGGCTGACGGTCAGCGCGCAGGTCTTCGTCGCGGAAGCATTTAACGATCTGATAGTAGCGATCGAAACCAGACATCATCAGCAGCTGTTTGAACAGCTGAGGAGACTGTGGCAGCGCGTAGAATTTGCCTTTATGAACACGAGACGGAACCAGGTAATCGCGCGCGCCTTCCGGCGTGGCTTTGGTCAGCATCGGGGTTTCGATATCGAGGAAACCGTGGTCGTCCATGAAACGACGCACCAGGCTTGTGATCTTCGCACGGGTTTTCAGGCGCTGAGCCATTTCCGGGCGACGCAGATCCAGATAGCGATATTTCAGACGCGCTTCTTCAGTGTTGACGTGGTTGGAGTCAAGCGGCAGCGATTCTGAACGGTTGATGATAGTCAGGTCGGACGCCAGCACTTCAATGGCGCCCGTCGCCATATCGGCGTTGATATTTTTTTCGTCACGCGCACGCACGGTGCCGGTGACCTGGATGCAGAACTCATTACGCAGTTCGGAGGCCAGCTTTAACGCGTCCGCACGATCCGGATCGAAGAACACCTGCACGATGCCTTCACGGTCACGCAAATCGATGAAGATAAGGCTACCAAGATCACGACGGCGGTTGACCCAACCACACAGGGTCACCTGCTGTCCAACGTGGGACTGACGCAACTGCCCGCAATATTCTGTACGCATGAGATATCCCTTAATTTAGCCGCAGGCTAAATGTCGCCTGATTTACAGGCTACTATGTCGCAGCTTTCTGTATGTCACAACTGGATGAAAAAAGGCGGCTATTATACTGGAAATTCCGCCGTACGATAAGAGAGAAGCTTGCCAGACGCGCGATTGCTGCGCTCTTATTGCGCATTCTCACAAAAATTAACAAAATTGTCCGATCTGACCTGCCTTTATCATCGTAAGGTGTAACGGACGCTAATTTTTGACTGGAGTAACGATGTTAACACTTGATGCCACCAAAACCGCGCTTGTCGTGATCGATTTACAGGAAGGTATCCTGCCGTTCGCCGGTGGCCCGCATACCGCGGCAGATGTAGTCAGCCGTAGCGCCCGTCTTGCGGATAAATGTCGCGCCAGCGGATCGCCGGTGGTGATGGTGCGCGTTGGCTGGTCAGCCGACTTCGCCGAAGCGCTGAAACAGCCTGTGGATGCGACAGCCCCTGCCGCCGCGCTGCCTGCAAACTGGTGGACTTACCCTGAAACGCTTGGCAAACAGGATAGCGATATCGAAGTCACCAAACGCCAGTGGGGCGCATTTTACGGCACCGATCTGGAGCTGCAGCTACGCCGTCGCGGGATCGATACCATTATCCTGTGCGGTATTTCCACGAACATCGGCGTGGAATCCACCGCGCGTAACGCATGGGAACTGGGCTTTAACCTGGTCATTGCCGAAGACGCATGCAGTGCTGCTTCCGCAGATCAACATCAGGGCAGCATGACCCATATCTTTCCGCGTATTGGTCGCGTGCGCAGCACCGACGAGATTTTACACGCGTTATGATTTATCTGGGTCTTCCCCAATGGTCGCACCCGAAATGGGTGCGCCTTGGCATTACCAGCCTTGAAGAGTATGCCCGCCATTTTAACTGCGTGGAGGGCAATACCACGCTGTACGCCCTGCCTCGCGCGGAAATCGTTGCGCGCTGGCGCGAGCAGACCACCGACGATTTCCGCTTTTGCTTTAAATTCCCGGCCACCATTTCTCACCAGGCGGCGCTGCGCCAGTGCGGGGATTTAACCGAAGAGTTTTTCGAGCGGATGTCGCCGCTGGACAACCGCATCGGTCAGTACTGGCTGCAACTCCCGGCCACCTTCGGCCCGCGCGACCTGACTGCGCTGTGGCATTTTCTCGACGCTCTGCCGCGCGAATTCACCTACGGTGTGGAAGTCCGTCATCCGGAATTTTTCAGCAAAGGCGAGGCGGAAAAAACCCTTAATCGTGGGCTGCATGCGCGCAGTGTGAATCGGGTGATCCTCGACAGTCGCCCTGTTCATAGCGCCATCCCGCACAGCGAAGCCATAATCGATGCCCAGCGCAAAAAACCGAAAGTGCCGGTGCATGCGGTGGTCACAGCGAATAATCCGATGGTGCGGTTTATCGGCAGCGACAACATGCAGCAAAATCGCGAGATGTTCGCCGTGTGGCTGCAAACATTGCCAAAGTGGGAGCAAACGACGACGCCCTATCTTTTCCTGCATACGCCGGATATCGCCCAGGCGCCTGAACTGGTCGATGTTCTTTGGCAAGCCTTGCAGGCTGCGGTTCCGTCCCTCGGCCCTGCGCCTTCTATCCCACAACAATCTTCTCTTTTCTGACATCAGCCCCTATCATAGAAGTGCCATCTGCCAAAAACAGGGAGTTTGTATGGTCAGCGCACTGTACGCGGTGTTAGGTGCATTATTACTGATTAAGTTTTCGTTTGATGTTGTGCGCCTGAGAATGCAGTACCGCGTCTCTTACGGTGACGGTGGGTTTTCAGAGTTACAAAGCGCCATCCGCATTCATGGTAATGCGGTGGAATATATCCCCATTGCACTGATCCTGCTGCTCTTAATGGAGATGGACGGCGCGGAAACCTGGATGGTTCACGTCTGCGGCTTGCTGCTGATTGCCGGACGCCTGATGCATTATTACGGTTTTCACCACCGCCTGTTCCGCTGGCGTCGTTCCGGCATGAGCGCAACCTGGTGTTCGCTTTTGCTGATGGTGCTGGCTAACCTTTGGTATATGCCGTGGGAGTTGGTTTTCTCTTTCCATTAGCGCACAATACGCCACTTTATTTTTCCCGGATTTTTACGTTATGTCTGATCGCGACACGCTTTTTTCCGCGCCTATCGCCAGTCTGGGCGACTGGACCTTTGATGAACGGGTAGCCGAAGTCTTCCCGGATATGATCCAGCGCTCTGTTCCAGGTTATTCCAATATTATCTCTATGATCGGCATGCTGGCTGAACGCTTCGTTCAGCCCGGTACGCAGGTCTATGACCTGGGTTGTTCACTGGGCGCCGCGACGCTGTCCGTTCGCCGTAATGTGCATCACGAAGGCTGCAAAATCATTGCCGTCGATAACTCCCCCGCGATGGTGGAACGCTGCCGTCGTCATCTTGATGCCTATAAAGCGCCCACGCCTGTCGACGTTATCGAAGGCGATATCCGCGATATCGAGATCGAAAACGCCTCCATGGTGGTTCTGAATTTTACCCTGCAGTTCCTGGTGCCCGAAGATCGCCAGTTGTTGCTGGACAAAATTTACAAGGGGCTGAATCCCGGCGGCGCGCTGGTGTTGTCGGAAAAATTCAGTTTTGAAGACGCAAAGGTCGGCGAGCTGCTGTTCAACATGCATCACGACTTTAAACGCGCTAACGGCTACAGCGAGCTGGAAATCAGTCAAAAGCGCAGCATGCTGGAAAACGTGATGCTCACCGACTCCGTCGAAGCACACAAAGCGCGCCTGCATAACGCCGGTTTTGAGCACAGCGAGCTGTGGTTCCAGTGCTTTAACTTTGGTTCCCTGGTGGCACTGAAAGGGGACAACGCATGATCGACTTCAGTAATTTCTACCAGCTAATCGCCAAAAACCATCTCTCCCACTGGCTGGAAACCCTGCCTGCGCAGGTGGCCGCCTGGCAGCGTGACTCCCTGCACGGTCAGTTTAAGCAGTGGAGCAATGCCGTTGAGTTTTTGCCGGACATGACGCCCTACAAACTGGATCTGCTGCACAGCGTGACGGCTGAAAGCGCCGAGCCATTGAGCGAAGGCCAACTGCTGCGTCTTGAAAAGCTGATGCGCAATCTGATGCCATGGCGTAAAGGACCGTTCTCCCTTTATGGTCTGAACATTAATACCGAATGGCGTTCCGACTGGAAGTGGGATCGCGTTCTGCCCCATCTGTCTGATTTAACTGGCCGCACTATTCTGGATGTAGGCTGCGGGAGTGGCTATCACCTGTGGCGCATGATTGGCGCCGGGGCACATCTGGCGGTCGGTATCGATCCGATGCAGCTGTTCCTCTGTCAGTTTGAAGCGGTGCGCAAATTGCTGGGCAACGATCAGCGCGCGCACGTTCTGCCCCTGGGCATTGAGCAACTCCCTGCCCTGAACGCGTTTGATACCGTCTTCTCGATGGGCGTGCTGTATCACCGCCGCTCGCCGCTGGAGCATCTGTGGCAGCTGAAAGATCAGCTGGTCAGCGGTGGCGAACTGGTGCTGGAAACGCTGGTGATCGAGGGTGACGAAAACGCGGTACTGGTGCCGGGCGATCGTTACGCGCAGATGCGTAACGTCTATTTCATTCCCTCCGCGCTGGCGCTGAAGAACTGGCTGGCGAAGTGTGGCTTTGTCGATATCCGCATTGTGGATGTGTGCGTGACCTCCACCGAAGAGCAGCGTCGCACCGAATGGCTGACCACCGAGTCGCTGGCAGAATTCCTCGACCCGAATGACAGCAGCAAAACCATCGAAGGGTATCCCGCGCCGATGCGTGCAGTCTTGATCGCAACGAAGCCGTAATGTCCCTGGCGAAACAGGTGCACTACCTTTCCTCAAGACACAGTTCAAGGCCCGGCAGCGCCGCTGGGCTTAAAATATTAAAGTGAAAAAAAGGCCCCTGTTGAAATTGCAGGGGCCTGGTACAAGCAAGCATCATATTGGGCGACATGATGCGCGGTAAAAATCGTTGCTACACGTGAAACTGGTCAATCATGGATTTCATTACCGCAACCGACTCTCCATCTACGCTGTAGCGGGAGTACTCATCCGCTTCTGCATCTGTCGACATTGACAATCCTGTATTGCGATATCGCATAGGCGAAGGCGTCCACTTGCCTGCTGAGCTGTGAAGCTCTTCTACCCCTGCGTTTAAAAACGTTTTCAGATTGCTGGCTCGAACACCAGCACCTGCCATTATTATTGGAACACCGGAATGCCCTTTTAGTTCCATAATTAATTGCAGTCCTTTTTCCGCCGTTGATTGCTGGCCGGATGTCAGGATACGTGCAACGCCTAATTCTGCTAAATTTTCAAAAGCTTGAATCGGATTTTTACACATATCAAACGCGCGATGGAAAGTCACCGCCATCCCTTTTGCTGCCGCCATAATCTGTCGCATACGCGGCATATCGACATTTGCGTCTTCATCAAGCAAACCGATCACCAGACCTGGGAAGCCCAGCTCGCGAACCCGGACGACGTCTTCCAGCATGGCGTCAAACTCACCCGCCGAATAACAAAAATCACCGCCGCGTGGGCGAATGATGGGATGAACGGGGATCGTCACCGCCTCGCGAACGGACTTCAGCACACCGTATGATGGGGTTAATCCGCCCTCTTTCGGTGCCGCGCACAGTTCAACGCGATCGGCCCCGTTTTGTTGCGCAGTCACAGCACACTCCATGCTGTAACAACAGATCTCCAGTAGCGCCACACTTCCTCCTAAAATCCACGGTAATAGACCATCATGCCACGCCGCCCGAGGGCGGACTTAGCGTGAGTTCACACTCTTTTGCGGCTTACTCTTCGCTGGCGACAATTTGCTCGATCGTCCAGGGGTGAAATTTTACGGTCACTTTACCGTCGGTGACCGCCAGCGTCGGATTTGGCAGACGCTCGCGCTCCCCTTTAGGTGAGCTGGTTTTCACGAAAATACCCGGCTGGCTCAGGCCGTCGTCAGACAGTAGCGCCAGTGCGCGCGCATTCAGGGTTTCCGGATCGCCCGGCAGTACGATTTCGATGTGCTCCCAGCCCTCAATCGGATAGCGTTTTTCGCCCGGCCAGGGTAATTCGACCACGCTGAACTGCCAGTGCGCCACGCAGACCGGCTGATGGAGTTTAAACAGACAAATGGGACGCCCGTTGATCACGTTTTCTGACAGCAGCTCACCGCACTGCTCAAATCCACGACGCCAGCGCTCCGCCGTCGCATTCTGATGGCAGCGCAGGGAAATGTGATCGGCGTCGAGCGGGGCAATATCCAGCCCCAGACGGGTGGCAAGTTCTGTGAACGCCTGGGTGAAACGCGGTAAATCTGCGGAAATATCATGCAGTTCATCAATGGAGTGCCAGTTCGTCATCAGCGGTTCTCTTATCCTGTCGCAAAGCCGCTAATTTACTCTGTTGGATGCCTGCAACCAACCGCAGATTTCACGATTTTCCTGCTGCATGCTTATGCACTATTTCATCGCCTGTTTTCTGAGCGCTCTTCAGCCTGCGCAATGCTGACGCCAGAGGGCATTTGCAGTATACTCCGGCCCTAAATTCTCAAACTGGTGCGGGTTGCAACTCCCCCGCAGCAAAAAAGTAAGGTATCCAGGTGAATATTCAGGCTCTTCTCTCCGAAAAAGTCAGTCAGGCACTGATTGCCGCAGGTGCGCCTGCGGATTGCGAACCGCAGGTTCGTCAGTCAGCAAAAGTACAGTTTGGCGACTATCAGGCTAATGGCGTGATGGCAGTGGCTAAAAAACTGGGCATGCCGCCGCGACAACTCGCTGAGCTGGTACTGACTCATCTGGACCTCAACGGCATTGCCAGCAAGGTTGAGATTGCAGGTCCAGGCTTTATCAACATTTTCCTCGATCCGGCCTTCCTCGCGGGTCACATTGACGCGGCGCTGAAATCTGACCGTCTGGGTGTGACTCAGCCGCAAGCGCAAACCATCGTTGTCGATTACTCTGCGCCAAACGTGGCAAAAGAGATGCACGTCGGCCACCTGCGCTCCACCATCATCGGCGATGCCGCTGTGCGCACCCTGGAGTTCCTGGGCCATAAAGTGATTCGCGCGAACCACGTTGGCGACTGGGGTACCCAGTTCGGAATGCTGATTGCCTATCTTGAAAAGCAGCAGCAGGAAAATGCGGGCGAAATGGCGCTGGCGGATCTGGAAGGTTTCTACCGTGAAGCCAAAAAACATTACGACGAAGATGAAGCCTTCGCCGAGCGCGCACGTAGCTATGTGGTGAAACTGCAGGGCGGCGACGCCTACTTCCGCGAAATGTGGCGCAAGCTGGTTGACATCACGATGTCCCAAAACCAGATCACCTATGACCGTCTGAACGTCACCCTGACCCGCGACGACGTGATGGGCGAAAGCCTTTATAACCCCATGCTGCCAGGCATCGTGGCCGATCTGAAAGCCAAAAATCTGGCGGTCGAGAGCGAAGGCGCAACGGTTGTGTTCCTTGATGAGTATAAAAACAAGGAAGGCGAACCGATGGGCGTGATCATTCAGAAAAAGGATGGCGGCTATCTCTACACCACAACGGATATCGCCTGTGCGAAATACCGTTACGAAACGCTGCATGCGGATCGCGTGCTGTACTACATCGATTCCCGTCAGCACCAGCACCTGATGCAGGCGTGGACCATCGTGCGTAAAGCCGGTTACGTGCCGGATTCGGTTCCGCTGGAACACCACATGTTCGGCATGATGCTGGGTAAAGACGGCAAGCCGTTCAAAACCCGCGCCGGGGGTACCGTTAAACTCTCCGATCTGCTGGATGAAGCGCTGGAACGCGCGCGCCGCCTGGTCGCCGAGAAGAACCCGGATATGCCAGCCGACGAGCTGGAAAAACTGGCGACCGCCGTCGGTATCGGCGCGGTAAAATACGCGGACCTGTCCAAAAACCGTACTACCGATTACATCTTCGACTGGGACAATATGCTGGCCTTCGAAGGCAACACGGCGCCATACATGCAGTATGCTTACACCCGTGTGCTCTCTGTGTTCCGTAAAGCCGACATTGATGAAAGCGCGCTGGCGAATGCTACCGTGGTTATCAATGAAGATCGCGAAGCGCAGCTGGCTGCCCGTCTGCTGCAGTTTGAAGAGACGCTGGCGGTGGTTGCCCGTGAAGGCACGCCGCACGTCATGTGTGCGTACCTGTACGATCTGGCGGGCCTGTTCTCAGGCTTCTATGAGCACTGCCCTATCCTCTCCGCCGAAAGTGAAGCGATCCGCAACAGCCGTCTGAAACTGGCGCAGCTGACCGCGAAGACGCTGAAGCTGGGGCTGGATACTCTCGGGATCGAAACCGTCGAGCGTATGTAATACAGAAACAAAAAACCCGGCAATTGCCGGGTTTTTTATTATCAGAAGTATTTACGCAAATACTCCGTCAGACACAAAATCGCCATCGCCTGGCCGTACGGCATCGAGGTCAGCGGGATCTGGCGATAAAACTCCAGATCGCTGCCCATCCCCGTGCCAAACGACGTTTGCAGCAACTCCCCTTCCGGCGAAATGTTGTTCACAATTCCCCGAATCGCTTTCTCCGCCACTTCAGCGTATTCCGCGCCAACGTAACGCTTGCGCACCGCTTTCAAGATCCCGTAGGCAAAGCCTGCCGTGGCGGATGCTTCGAGATACGACTCGGGATCGTCGAGGAGCGTATGCCATAGGCCGCTCTCATCCTGACATTGCGCCAGCGCGGCGATTTGCGCATTCAGAACCTGCACCAGATAACGGCGCACCGCGTTGTTCTCCGGCAAATCCACCAGCTCAAGGAAATCGGGGATGACAATCGTCAGCCAGCTGTTTCCGCGCGCCCAGCGGGCTTTGGCAAAGTTGTGCTGCCCGTCGTAGTTCCATCCGTGGAACCACAGCCCGGTTTCGCGATCCATCAGGTTCTGAACGTGCAGCAGGAACTGATACACCGCCTCTTCCACATATTCCGGGCGATTGAGCAATTTGCCTATTTTCGCCAGCGGCAGGACGGTCATCATCAGCGTGTCGTCCCACATTTGCTGATGATTCTCTTCCGCCAGGGTGATGTGCTGCATGCCGCCGTGCGCCGTGCGCGGCATGTCGTTCATCGCCCACTCTGCCCAGCTCTCCAGCCATGGCAAATAGGTGGCATTTTGCGTCTCCTCAAAGCGGTACGCCAGAGTCAGGAACGGGGCCATCGTATTGACGTTTTTGGTGGTCGCGCCTTCGGCAAAGCGGTCGGCAAACCAGCCGTCGATGATGTCACGCATGTGGCTGTCACCGGTCTGGCAGTAATACTGCCAGATGCCGTATAAGCCCACGCCGTGCGTCCACTCCCATCCCGCCCAGCCTTTGGTGTCGATCACGCGCCCGTCGTCCAGCCGCAGCAAAAATTCGCCGGTTTTATCGTGGATGTTCACCAGATTGTGCGTCACCTTTTCAATCAGTGATTTCAGTTCATCCCTGGCAATAAAATGCTCAGGCTGACGCAGTAACGGGCTATGTTTGACAGGCCAAACCTTCATAATCTTAACCTCTGTGATATGTCGAATTCAGTACCGCGCGATCCTTCAGGGAAGGTGCCGCCGGTTTATTGCGATTCAGATAACCAATATTGTTGTTGCCCCACAAGGATTCGTACGGCATCCCGGCAAGCAGCTCAACGGTGGCGCGGGCCTGCGGGGTCGCCGTTTCCGGCATTGCGTGTCCGGACTCGCGCATTTTGGCGGTCTCTTCACGCAGGGTGCTGTGAGTTTCCAGGTTCAGTTTAAAGCGCAGGGAGACCAGGAAACCGCAGGCCAGCACCAGAATGGTGCCCACACTCAGGATCATCAGAATGGTGTGGCTCACTTCCGCTGGCTGAGTCTTCTGGCCGCTGACAAAGCCGGACATCTGCATCACAATCCCCACCAGCATGATGGCTCCGGCCTGCGAGGCTTTACGCGTCAGGGTCATAATCCCGGCGAAAATCCCTTCGCGGCGCTGGCCGGTGATCACTTCATCCACGTCAGCAATATAGGTGTAGATATTCCATGGAACGTAGTTGATGCCCCCGCGACCCAAACCTGCCACAGCAGAGATCAGCAGCAACAGCGAATAGACGTCGCTCAGCCCGGCGTAATAGAGCACCGCGTAGGAGATAGAAGCCAGACCAAACAGCACGACCACCATGCGGTACGACGGGGCCGGTCCAAAGCGGATGCAGAGCGGGATCATGGCGATCACGGCGATGAACTGGAAGATGGCCATGGTGCCCAGCAAGTTCGACGCCATCGATGCTTCCTGCATCAGCACAAATACCACGTAATAGGTGAACACTGCGTTGAAGACGTCCTGCGCGATATAGCCGCCCAGATACATCCCCAGATGCTGGCGGAAAATTTTCACTCGCAGCGTTGAGCTTAACTCGACAAACAGACGGTTCAGGCTCTGGCTCAGATTGAGTTTTTTCTTCTCTTCTTCTGCGCGCAGTGCCGCTTCAGACCACTCTTCACGCGGGCGCTCCCAGGTAAAGATCCAGACGAAAGTCAGCATCATTGCGCACAGCACGGAGAAGACCAGGCTCGCGTAGAAGAAGGAGATCGCGTTGTCTTTACCGAAGTGAGTCAGCAGGATACCCGGCAGGAAAGAGGCCAGAATCGCCGACATCTGCGCCATAGAGATACGCGCGCCGGAGAATTTCGTTTTCTGTTTGAAATCGTCCGTCATTTCCGGGACTAAGGTTTCGTAAGGCACCAGAATCATGGTGTACACGATATCGAAGATCAGATAGGTGACCAGGTAATACCAGAAGCCCATATCCCCTACCCACATCATCGAGTAGCTGAAAACGCAGGGAATACCGAGCAGGATAAAGAACTTACGGCGGCCAAAGCGTTTGCCGAGCCAGGTGGTACCAAAGTTATCGGTCAGGAAGCCCATTAACGGGCTGACCACCGCGTCCAGCACCCTGGCGGCCGCAAAAATAAAAGTCGCCTCAATCGGCGAGAGCCCACAGAACGTCGTATAAAAATATAACAGCCAGGCCGCCGTCAGCGCGGTTGTGCCTGCCCCAAGAAAATCGCCTGACCCGTAGGCGAGGTAATTTGCGAGTCCAATTTTACGTGTTTTCATTGCCGTCAACCCTTTGAATGTTGGGAGACTCCCTGTATGCAAACCTCGTCCGGGAGTTTTTACACGGCTACAGTAAAAGTATCGTTCTATTGATACCTTTCTGTTTCTGCCACTGCCTGAGAGCGAATGGCAATAATGCAAAGAGATTCCGTACGCGTGTCACTGATTTATAAAACAGCGTTTCTCTTGCATCAAAAGGCGGGGTCATTTTTTGGGAGCCAGCCGTCAGTTTCTACTGACGGCTGGTGAAAAGGCAGGCAATTAGCGGTAATTCACAATCACTTCGTTACTTTGAACTTTAAGTGCGGGGATCAGACGTCCTCCGCCCGGGACTTCCCAGACAAAACGCAGCGGCTCAACGGCAGGCACCCCATTGAAGGCGTGCGTGGTGCCACTTTCACCGTCCAGTTCAGTGCAGCGCGTCTGCGAGCACAGGCGTACGCGCAGGCCCGCAGGCGTCGGGCCAATCAGCTGATAACGCCAGACCACCAGCGTCATCAGCCCGGAGGCCGGTTCTGAGGCGGAAAGCGGTCGCGAGGAGGCCGATACCCCGCGATTGCTCAGGGTGATACCAATACTGCTCGCCTGCCAGGTACCTTCCCCGGCGGCCTGAGCCAGCATCGGGAACAGTAAAATCCACAGCCAGTAACGCATTATTTGCCTCCGATGGTCGCCGTCATACGAATATGACGGTTATCCGATAGTTCCAGATTCGACAGTACCACCAGCTGCGTCAGACTGCGTCGCAGGAAGCGAGAGAGCAGCGGACGCAGCGCGTGATTCACCAGCAGAACCGGCGGAGCGCCAAGCATCTCCTGACGCGCCAGTGCCTCTTGCGTTTGCGCCAGCAGACGATCTGCCAGACCCGGCTCCAGGCCGCCACCGCCCTGCAACGCCTGCAGCAGCAGACGCTCAAGCGGCGTGTCGAGACCAATCACCTGCACTTCGCCGGAACCAGGGAACCACAGCTGGGTGATGGCACGGCCCAGCGCCACACGCACCACGGCGGTGAGTTCGTGCGGATCGCTCTGCAGCGGCGCATGTTCCGCAAGAGTTTCCAGAATGGTGCGCATATCGCGGATCGGCACTTTTTCGTCGAGCAGATTTTGCAGCACTTTGTGCAGCGTGGTTAACGTCACCACGCCCGGCACCAGATCTTCTGTCAGCTTCGGCATCTCCTGGGTGACGCGGTCGAGCAACTGCTGCGCTTCCTGACGGCCAAACAGCTCCGCCGAGAACTGCCCAATCAGGTGGTTCAGGTGTGTCGCCACGACGGTACTGGCTTCCACCACCGTATAGCCCTGGATCTGCGCCTGCTCTTTCAGCGCACTTTCAATCCAGATTGCCGCCAGGCCAAAGGCCGGATCGATGGTCTGTTCGCCCGGCAGCGTACCCGCCGCTGTGCCTGGGTTAATCGCCAGCCAGCGCCCCGGATAGGCATCGCCGCTACCAATCTCCACGCCTTTCATTAAGATGCGATAGCGCGCAGGCGGCAGATCCATATTGTCGCGGATGTGCACCACCGGCGGCAGGAAGCCCATATCCTGGGCGAATTTTTTACGGATACTGCGGATACGGCCCAGCAGCTCGCCGTCCTGCTGGAAATCAACCATCGGGATCAGGCGATAGCCCACTTCCATCCCGAGGGAATCTTCCAGCTGGACGTCGTTCCAGGTGGCTTCCACCGACTGGTTATTTTCCGGCATTTTGACCGGTACCGGTTCAGCTGCCGGTTTGGTGTCGCGTCCACGCAGCCACCAGGCAAGCCCCAGCAGAGCCGCGGTAAACAGCAGGAAAACAAAGTTAGGCATGCCCGGGACAAGGCCCAGCAGGCCCAGTACCGCCGCAGAGAGCATCAGCACATTCGGGTTAGTGAACAGCTGGCTGACCATCTGCTGACCGACGTCTTCGTCGGTGCTTACACGGGTCACGATCACACCCGCCGCGGTTGAGATCACCAGCGCCGGGATCTGCGCCACCAGACCGTCACCGATCGTCAGCAGCGTATAGCTTTCCGCCGCATGGCCCATGTCCATGCCATGCTGGAGAACACCCACCAGCAGACCGCCGACGATGTTAATCACCATGATCAGGATCCCGGCGATGGCATCCCCGCGCACGAATTTACTCGCACCGTCCATCGAACCGTAGAAGTCCGCTTCCTGAGTAACGTCGGAACGGCGCTTTTTCGCTTCATCTTCGCCAATCAGCCCGGCGTTGAGATCGGCGTCAATCGCCATCTGTTTGCCCGGCATCCCGTCGAGGACAAAACGGGCGCCGACTTCAGCGATACGGCCCGCACCTTTGGTGATAACCATGAAGTTAATGATTACGAGGATAACGAACACCACGATACCAATAGCAAAGTTGCCGCCGACGAGGAAGTGACCAAAGGCCTCAACCACTTTACCCGCCGCTGCACCGCCCGTATGCCCTTCCATCAGAATGATACGCGTTGACGCCACGTTCAGCGCCAGGCGCAGCAAGGTGGTGAATAGCAGGATGGTCGGGAACGCCGCAAACTCAAGGGTACGCTGGGTGAACATCGCCACCAGCAGCACCATAATCGAGAGCGCAATGTTGAATGTGAAAAGCAGATCGAGGATAAATGCTGGCAACGGCAGCACCATCATCGACAAAATTAGCAGAATGAGAATCGGCCCGGCAAGGATCTGCCATTGCGTCGATTTCATGTTGCTGGGCAGGCGCAACATTGCCACCAGATTAGCCATCAGTGTCCTTCTCGTTCATAAAATCCAGTGCCTCAGGCACCGGCAGATTTTCAGGTTTCACAGGTCGTTGACCGCCTGCCAAACGCCAGCGTTTCAGCTGCCAGACCCAGGCCAGCACTTCCGCTACCGCGGCGTAGAGCTGACCAGGAATTTGCTGTCCAATTTCAGCATGACGATACAGAGCACGCGCCAGCGGCGGGGCTTCCAGTACCGGCACGCGGTGTTCAGCGCCAATTTCACGGATGCGCAGGGCGATAAGTCCCGCCCCTTTCGCCACCACTTTTGGCGCACTCATTTTGTTTTCGTCGTACTTCAGCGCCACGGAGTAGTGGGTCGGGTTGGTGACGATCACGTCCGCTTTCGGAACATCTTCCATCATGCGACGACGCGCAGCTGCGCGCTGCATCTGACGAATGCGCCCCTTCACATGCGGGTCGCCTTCCATCTGTTTGTATTCGTCACGAAGATCCTGCCGCGACATACGTAATTTTTTGATATGGCTGTAAATCTGGAAGAAGACGTCAAATCCCACCATCGGAATAATGCTGAGCACCACCAGCACCGCGCACAGCCCGACCAAATTCATGGCGTTGCTCATGGCCGTCAGAGGGGATTCGCTGATCAGGCGCATCATATCGGGCCAGTGGTGCCAGAGGTAAAACCCGGCGGTGCTCCCCATCAGAACGGATTTCAGAATCGCTTTGAGCAGCTCCGCCCCCGTTTGCGCCGAGAACATTTTGGCAATGCCGGGAAACGGATTGAGTTTGGAAAATTTGGGCTGCAGGGACTTCGTGCTGAACACCAGGCCGCCCAGCATAACGGGAGAGACCAGGGCCACAATCACCACCCCGGTAATCAACGGCAACAGCGCAATCATCGCGTCTTTAATCAGCAGAATGATTTGGCTGAGGATCAGGTTGGGATCATTCACCATACTGTGGTCGAAACGCAGCCCGGCCGAGAGCATTCCCGCCAGTCTGCGGGCAAACGACTCCCCACCCATCCAGATAATGCATACACCCACGATTAAAATCAGCAGGGATGTCAGCTCTCGGGATCGGGGGATTTGCCCTTCCTCACGCGCTTTGTCTAGTCGGTGGGGTGTGGGGGCTTCTGTTTTGTCGTCGCTGTCTTCTGCCACAGTGCGCGCTCTCTGCCCATTTCGTCACGCGTATCATGCCAGAGCACACCCAACTCAATGGACGGAAAAGCCTGTATAACTTGCCGTTTTTAGCCTGTTTAACGGCCAAAACTCACCAGGCTTAAAAATTTTGTGTCTAATTTTAGACTTTTCAGAGTACGTTTAATGTGGTTTATAAAATGAAATAAACGTCTTTCGTGTTGTTTAAACGCGTCTTGCAAACGCTTTACCTCGATTAACCACAAAGCACTCATAACACCAAAATAACAATAAATATCAACACGTTTATAATGGTCATGATGCTTAACATTATTAATCCGAGAATTATTTAAAACACAAACTGGTGAATACTTTACAGTCAAGTTCGAATAAATTACCCTATATAATATCAATTAAGCCATACTTCCGTCCGAAGCAAATACCTTTTATACTGGCGTGTGAAATAACGTTATTTATTAAGTTCACTTTCACCAGTAATCTCAACATGGAATTTATTGTTAAGGACGTTCTGATTATGAAACTCAGGTACCCTATTATTTATGGCGCATTGATGGCGCTGACTTCAGTAAGTACATTCGCTGCAGAAATGAATGCAGGAAAGATTCATTTCACAGGGGAAATTATTGAGCCAAGCTGTGTCATTGACGGCGATGATGGTACAGACAGTACCGTTCCCCTGGGCACCTATACCACGACTCTATTTACAGCGCCCGGTGTTGAGTCACCCTTGACTCCCTTCAAAATAACCCTGAAAGATTGTCCGTTGAAAAGTGATGGCCTTCCGTCTATTCAACTGACCTTTACCGGTGCCACCACCCTGACAAAGACGAAAAACCTGCTTGATGTCAGCAAGATAACGACAGCGGGGGCAACAGCCGCTACGGGTGTGGGTATCGCTGTGAGCCTTGATGGCGCGGATGAAGACCTTATCACAATGGACGGAGCGGAAGATCAGGTCTATATCGAACTTCCTACCAAAACCACCGACACAATTAGCGCCAATTTCAATGCGCGCTATCGATCGTTTGCTGAAAAGGTCACACCCGGCCCTGCCGATGCGGATATGACGGTTAATATTATTTATCGTTAATCGTCCGGCCAGCCCATTCCTGATATCAATACTTCCGCAAAGAAGTATATTCTCGAATGGGCATTTATAAGAATTACCTAACTCACTCCATACTTCTGAGCCATTATTTTAGATCAGGACAAATATTACGCATGCGTATTTATCCGCTAATTCTATTACTGACACCTGTTATATTTTCTTCATTCAGCCATGCGGCAGGCATCCAGGTTGGGCGTACGAGGATCGTCTACGATGCCGGTAAAAAGGAGGTTTCACTTCCGCTGACAAATAAAGAAACTGAACTTCCCTGGTTGATTCAATCCTGGACGGATACGGGAAACGGTAAAACTCGCGGGCCTTTTATCGTCACCCCGCCGTTATTTCGTCTTGAGCCCCAGAAGGAACAAAGTCTGAGGATCGCCTGGAACGGCACAGCAATCCCCGAGAACAAAGAGTCGTTGTTTTATATGAACGTTCGTACCATTCCTGCCACCGCGGCGGAGGACGACGATAAGAATGTGTTACGCCTGATCTACAAAACGCGTATCAAGCTGTTCTGGCGTCCAAAAGGGTTGAAGGGCGACCCTGATGAAACCTGCAAAAACCTGCGTTTTTCCCGTCACGGCAAGCAGCTGACGGTGACCAACGAGGGGGCTTTTCACATCACCTTTGACAACCTGAAACTGGGTAACGTAACGCTTGAGAAAGCCGATATGGTGACGCCTCAGTCGAGCGTGGAGATCCCCGTGCCTGAGAGTGCGGCAGGCAGCCAGGTCAGTTGGCGATGCATCACCGATTACGGCAACGCTTCCGCCAAATACATTGCCACCCTGGGTCAGGGATAGGAAACGCCATGGCCATAGGACTCGCTTCTATTTCCAGGCAGCGCGCCTGGCGCATAAATGCGCTCGTACGTTGCCTTGGCGGCGTGGCGTTGATGCTTTCATCCGCCGCACATACCCGAGAGTACCATTTTTCACCTTCCGCCCTGGAAGGCGATCAGCTGCCGCAGCAGGATATCGACCTGTCACTCTTTTCACACTCGAACACCCAACTGCCCGGCATTTACCCTTCCCGCATTCTGCTCAACGATCTGCGTGTGGGCGACGCCAGTATTACTTATCTTGGCGGCAAAAGGGGTGAACTGGTGGCGCAACTGACCCCTGATATGCTGCGAAAATGGGGCGTCGATATTGATAAGTTTCCGGCGCTGACGGTTGTGGATGCGTCGTCTGCGCTTCCTAAGCCTTTAGGAGATTACATTCCGCAGGCCTCGGCGACGTTCGACTTTTCCGCCATGACGCTGCATCTGAGCATTCCGCAGGCCGCCATTGCGGCTAATGGCAGAGACTACATCGCCCCTTCCCGCTGGGATGATGGCGTGCCGGTGGCGTTCACGGATTACGCGTTTTCCGGCTCGCAAAATCAGGACAGCGACAAAAACACGACCAGCAATCAGTACCTCAATATGCGCAGCGGCGCGAACCTGGGCGGCTGGCGCGTGCGCAACTATTCCACCTGGAGCAAAACCGACGACGACAACAGCTGGGACACGGTTAACACCTTCGTGCAGCACGATCTTGATGCCCTGAAAGCACAGTTTACGGGCGGCGAAAGCAGCACCCAGGGCGAGGTATTCGACAGCCTGCAGTATCGCGGCATTAACATCGCGTCGGACGAAGAGATGCTGCCCTACAGCCAGCGCGGGTTCGCCCCGGTTATCCGCGGTATCGCCAGCTCCAATGCCGAAGTGTCGGTGCGCCAGAACGGTTATCTGATCTATCAGCAGAATGTCGCCCCCGGCGCGTTTGAAATCAACGACCTCTACTCCACAACCAACAGCGGCGATCTTGATGTCACCGTCAAAGAGGCCGATGGCACCGAGCATCATTTCACCCTGCCCTACTCCAGCATCGCCGTCATGCAGCGACCTGGACATCTGAAATATGAATTTACCGCCGCACGCTATCGCGCCGACAGCGGGAGCGATCAGAATGAACCGCTGTTTGTGCAGGGAAGCGCGATCTATGGTGTGAACAACAGCATGACGCTGTTTGGCGGTGTTACGGCGTCAGAGGACTATCAGGCGGTCAATACCGGTGCAGGGATTGCGCTGGGACGTTACGGTACGGTGTCGGCGGATGTGACAACCGCGAAAACCCAGCTCGATAATCATACTGAGCGTTCCGGGCAGTCATACCGCCTGCTCTACTCAGGCAAAATTGATACCACCGACACCAACTTCACCCTCGCCAGCTATCGCTACTCCACCAGCGGCTACTACAGCTTTGCCGACGCCAACCAGAAATACGATCAGCATGAAAACGATCTGCTCTTCCAGTACAACAAACGTAACCGCATTCAGGCCAGCATCAGCCAGAATATTGCTGGCGTCAGTTTTTATCTCAATGGTTATCAGCAGGACTACTGGCAGACGTCCCAGAAAGAGCGCAGCCTCTCAGCGGGTCTCAATACCGTGGTGGAAAGCATCAGCATTCACCTGGCCTATACCTACAGCAAAACCGAGGAAGACGAGAGCGATCAGATGGTCTCCCTTGGCTTTAGCGTCCCGCTGAGCAAATGGCTGCCGCGCGCCTGGAGCAGCTATAACCTGAGCAACAGCAAGCACGGGTACACGCGGCAAAACATCGGGCTAAACGGGACGCTGCTGGATGACGAACGGCTCAACTATTCGCTGCAGCAAAGTCATTCCAACCATGACGGTGATGACACCAGCAGCCTATACGGCAGCTATCGCTCGCAGTACGCCAATCTGAACGCCGGCTATTACACCTCATCCGATAAATCGCAGCAGTTGAGCTACGGCATGAGCGGTGCGGTGGTCGCCCACCCTCATGGAATTACCCTGGCTCAGCCGCTGGGTAGCCAGTTTGCCATCGTCAATGCTAACCATGCTTCTGGCGTGCGTTTCCAGAACCAGCGTGGTATTCAGACTGACTGGCAGGGAAATGCCGTGATCCCGTCACTCACCCCTTATCAGGAAAACAGCATCCGCGTCGATACCACCAGCCTGCCGGAGGATGTCGATACCAGCGAAACCGCCGTCACGGTCATTCCCTCCCGTAACGCCGCCGTAACAGCAAGCTTTGATGCCCATGTCGGCTATCGCGCGCTGATTACCCTCACGCGCCCCGATGGCAGCACAGTGCCTTTTGCCGCCATCGCCACCGCTGTGTCACCGGTCATCAGCGGCATTGTCGATGATACGGGCACCGTTTATCTCGCCGGGGTCTCGGACACCGTTCAGTTGAATGTGAGATGGGGCGAGGGTGCGGATCAGCACTGTACGGCCAGCGTCCCGATTAGCACGAGAGGAGCCACGTCCAACCCGGCGGGTATCCGCTCCGTTAGCGCGCTTTGTAAGCAGGAAAAAAAACATGTTAATTAACGCCAAATCCCTCTGGGTACTGCTGTGCCTGTCCGTCCCTGTCACCACGCAGGCTGCGACCATTTTGCGCGACTGCTTTGTCCCTCAGGATTATCACGTTGCTTATGACGGCGATCTCAACGCCAGCGACAATAAAGCGGGACAGAATGTGGATATTCCCGACCACCTGGTCGGGGAAAGTACGGTCATGGAAGCCAACTGTGATTGCCCAAAAAACATGAGTGATTCGACGACGATTTATGAATTAACTCTGGCAGGCAGTCCGCTTTCGCAGGGCACGAGTGGCTATGGTGCTCTTACTGATAAACTGGATATTGACGTAAAGGGGTATGTCGATGCGATTAATTCCCCGGACGGGTCCGGCCTGGAGGGGCTCAATATTAACGAGTACCCCACGCCTCAGAGCTCGATGTCAAAAACGATAGAGAAATTCAAAGCGACGGAAGGCACCGCGAGCGTCTGCAGCGAGAGCACACGTCCAATCGATTCCGCTCCGGTTAAACGCCAGTTCCGCTGGAACGTTATCGGCGTGATCTTTCACGTCAAAAAGCCGATTCTTGGCAAAGAGATCATCCCCCCTACCGCTGTGGTGCAAAACTATGCCTGTCTCTATTTTGGCTCCGGGGGATGTGATGCCAGCAGTGCCCAGCAGGTGTCCACTATCTGGCTCAGTGGCTCACTCTCCGCCCCACTCAGTTGCACCATCAATGAAGGCAGCACCATTGAGGTTGAGCTGGGCAATATTGTCAGTAAACAGTTTCGGGCAAAAGGTCAGCCGCCGACGAACTATGCGTTGAAAAGTGTAGATATCACCTATCACTGCGACGATAACGCGGTTGGCAACGACGATCGCATCAGAATGACCCTCAGCGCCGATCAGGGGGTGCTCGACAGTAGCGATCCGCTGATCGCGAAAATGCTCAACCGCGATGACGTCGGCGTCAGGGTCTTCACAGACGACAACAAAGACGTCCAGCTCGACGGCAGCTACGCGTTTCCGGTGACGATGGATGAGCAGGGTAATGGGTCAGTGAAGATCAAAGCCGCACCGGTAAGCACCACGAATGCCACGCCGGCACCCGGTAAATTTGAAGGGAACGTGACGGTAAAAATGGATTTGCGCTGAGTAATTCTCAGGCTGCAGCTGCAGCCTGAGAAAAACCGTCGCGATTAGAAGCCGAGACTGTCCAGCAGATCGTCCACCTGATCCTGGCTTGCGACAACGCCCGCCTTGGAAGTGTCGAGCTGCGGGCCATTGAGCAGGCTTTCATTTTCACGTTTCGGACGCGCAGCAGGCTCTGGCATGTTTTCCAGCAGAACCATCAGCAGCTGACGTTCGATTTCCTGAATCACATCCATCATGCGCTTGATAACCTGACCTGTCAGGTCCTGGAAATCCTGCGCCATCATGATGTCCAGCAGCTGCGCGTTGGTGAAGCTGGTGTGTCCAGGGACATCGCCCAGATACTGGCGTGTATCCGTGACCAGCTCGCGGGCATCGGCCAGTTCGATCGGATTCTCGAACCACTCATCCCAGCGTTTGCTCAGGGCTTTTGCGCCCTTTTCCATCTCATCCTGATGCGGTTGAGAGGCTTCCACGCTGTTCAGGGCGCGCTCTGCTGCCTGTGCGGTCATCTGCACAACGTAGTCCAGACGATCGCGCGCATCGGGAATCGCTTCCGCCGCTTCGGCAATCGCCTGGTCGAGTCCCAGCTCGCGCAGGCTGTCGCGCAGCATACGCGTCAGGCTGCCGATGCGGGCAATAATCTCGTTGGCTGAATGTTCTTCAACCGGTTTCATAGCAGGTTGCATCATCACCAGCACCTCACATGCCGAGTTTCTCGAAGATCTTGCCGAGCTTCTCTTCCAGAGTCGCCGCCGTAAATGGTTTCACCACATAACCGCTTGCGCCCGCCTGTGCTGCCGCAATAATGTTCTCTTTCTTCGCTTCTGCAGTCACCATCAGAACCGGAAGAGAGGACATATTGCCATCAGCGCGAATTGTTTTGAGCAGCTCCAGACCATCCATGTTAGGCATGTTCCAGTCAGAGATAACAAAACCAAAGCCACCGGCCTGCAGTTTGTTCAGGGCATCAACGCCATCTTCTGCTTCTTCAACGTTATTAAAACCCAGCTCTTTCAGCAGGTTGCGTACGATACGACGCATGGTGGAAAAGTCATCCACAACCAGAAATCTGAGCTCTTTGTCCGCCATAAAAAACTACTCCTCATTAAATACGTATTGCCTGTCCGGCACTGATTTTCGCCAGCATCTGCTGGCTAACCTGGCTAAGATCGACCACTTCGCTCACGCCACCCATATTGATGGCCTCGCGCGGCATGCCGAACACCACACAACTTGCTTCATTCTGCGCAATCGTCCAGGCGCCAGCCTGGTGCATTGCGAGCATTCCGGCGGCCCCGTCGTTACCCATCCCCGTCAGGATCACCCCAACGGCGTTGCGCCCCGCGTGTTTCGCCACCGAATGAAACAGCACATCCACTGACGGACGGTGCCGGTTAACCGGCGGACCGTCATGAATTTTGATTTGATAGTTCGCGCCACTGCGCGCCAGCTCCATATGCTTATCACCCGGCGCGATATAGGCATGCCCCGGCAGGACGCGTTCGCCGTCCTCTGCCTCTTTCACGCTAATCTGACACAGCTTGTTCAGACGTTCGGCGAATGAGCGGGTAAAGCCCGGCGGCATATGCTGAGTAATAAGAATACCTGGGCTTGAGAGCGGCAATGGCTGGAGTACATGGCGAATTGCCTCTGTTCCTCCCGTTGAGGCCCCAATCACCAGCAGTTTTTCCGAACTGAGCAGCGGCCCGGCTTTGAGCGTGGCAGGCACGCCTGCAGGTTTATGCGCCGCCAGCTTCGCCCGTGACGCGGTGCGGATCTTCTCGGCGATCATCTCACTGTAAGCGAGCATCCCTTCGCGAATGCCCAGCTGCGGTTTGGTGACAAAATCCACCGCCCCCAGCTCCAGCGCACGCAGGGTAATCTCTGACCCTTTACCGGTCAGCGAGGAGACCATCACCACTGGCATAGGACGCAGGCGCATTAATTTCTCAAGGAAATCAATGCCGTCCATGCGCGGCATCTCCACATCCAGCGTCAGCACATCGGGGTTAAATTTTTTGATTAAATCCCGCGCGACCAGGGGATCCGGGGCTGTCGCCACCATTTCCATGTCGCTATGACTATTGATAATTTCAGTCATGATCTGGCGCATCAACGCGGAATCATCGACAGACAACACCCTGATCTTACTCATGCTTTTTCCTTACTCAGCGCATAAACCGTCTGCCCACGCAGCACAAATTCGCGGGCCAGGTTGCTGAAGTTCTCCGAATGCCCGGCAAACAGTAAGCCGTCAGGCTTAAGCAGCGGAGCAAAACGGCGCAGAATCTCCTGCTGCGTCGTTTTATCAAAATAAATCATCACGTTACGGCAAAAAATTGCATCAAAAGGACCCGGCACGTTGTACTGCTTATCAAGCAGATTCACCGGAGCAAATTCCACGCAATTTGCCAGCTCCTGGCGCACGCGCACCAGCCCTTCGTGCGGGCCCGTCCCGCGCATGAAGTACCGCTGTAGCTGTTGGGGCGACAGGGTTTTCAGTTCGTCCTGGCGATAGACGCCGTTACGCGCTTTCTCCAGCACTTCGGTGTCGATGTCGCTGGCGTAGACCTTCCAGCGACCGGGCGCCATGCCCAGCGTATCGGCAAGGGTAATCGCCAGCGAATACGGCTCTTCCCCGGTCGACGCCGCTGCGCTCCAGACGCGGTATTCCCCGCTACGACGGCGGGCATGTTCCGCCAGCACCGGGAAGTGGTGACCTTCACGGAAAAACGCTGTCAGGTTAGTGGTCAGGGAGTTGATAAACGCCTGCCACTCTGCGCTGTTCGGATTGGCCTCCAGCATGCCCAGATATCGGCCAAAATCATCCAGCTCCAGCGTGCGTAAGCGCCGGACTAACCGGTTGTAGACCATGTCTCGCTTATGATCGGCAAGCACAATCCCCGCACGCTGGTAAATCAACTGACATATCCGACGAAAATGCGCGTCGGACAGCGCGAGGCGCTGGGTCATTTGCTGCAATAATGACGATTGCCCCGAGGGGTTTGGTGAGGTCATAGCGCCTTCTTAATTCACTTTCAGGATACAACTGGCACGGCCTGCGACCGCCCGACTTCTGCTACTGTTTCGACTTGCTCTTTCACGTTAAAAACTGCCACCAGGCTGGTCAAATGATCGGCCTGACTGGCGAGCTGGTCAGTAGCGGCAGCCGCTTCTTCAACAAGAGAAGCGTTCTGTTGCGTTACCTGATCCATCTGCGTGACAGCCTGAGCAACCTGCTCAATGCCGCGACGCTGTTCGTCTGAGGCGGAAGCAATTTCGCCCATAATGTCGTTCACACGCGTTACGGAAGTGACAATCTCCGTCATGGTGTGAGCGGCGGTATCAACCAGCTCCGATCCCTGCTGTACGCGGGAAACGGACTCTTCAATCAACACCTTAATCTCTTTCGCGGCATTGGCGCTACGGCTGGCGAGATTACGTACTTCACCCGCCACGACGGCAAATCCACGCCCCTGCTCACCGGCCCGTGCCGCTTCGACCGCGGCGTTCAGCGCCAGAATGTTCGTCTGGAACGCGATACCGTCAATCACGCTGATAATGTCGCCAATTTTCTGCGAACTGGTGGCAATTTGCTGCATCGTGGTGGCGACGTTAGAGGCCTGATCGCCCCCCTTTTTCGCCGTCAGCGCAGCCTGTTTTGCCAGGTCCGACGCCTGACGGGCGTTGTCGGCGTTCTGGCTGACGGTCGCCGTTAACTGTTCCATGCTGGCCGCCGTTTGCGCCAGAGAGGCCGCCTGCTGTTCGGTGCGCGACGACAAATCATTGTTTCCGGCCGCGATTTCAGAAATCCCGGTGTGCATGGCATAACTGCCCTGACGCACATCGGTCACCGTTTCACGCAGCGAGCCTTGCATTGCTTTCAGGCTGGCAAAAATGGCAGAAATTTCGTTTTTCCCGAACACTGCCACCGGGCGCGCCAGGTTGCCTTTAGCGATACTGTCAAAGTGGCTGCTGATGATTGCCAGCGGCAATACGATCATCTTGCGCGACCAGAGCAGCGCCCCACCGGTCAACAGGGCCGCCAGAATCACCATGGTGGCGAAAATCACGCCCGACATGTGGTAGCTGGCCTGGCTGTCGCGGCTCGCCTCCTGGACAAACAGGTTGATGTCCTGCTGCCAGGCGTTAAAACCTTTATCAAACGCGGCCTGCGACTCCTGCACCGGCGCGGTCAGAAAGTCTGACAGCTGGTTGTTCTCAAGCCAGGTCGCCTGATGCTCCAGATCGCTGTGCCACTGGGCATAGCCCTTCTGCATTTCGGCTTTCAGCGCTTTCCCTTTATCGCTGACCGCTTCCTGCGCACTGAAGGCTTTAAACTGCGCGTCGGCCTGCTTGAGGCTATCCCGCGCGGTGGTCATCAACGCCTTAATATCGTCTGGCGGGTAGCTCAATGCCGTTAATGTGCCCGCTTTGTTCAGCGCAGTGCTGGCCTGCAGAAGCACTGCGCGCGTTTGTGCAAGCGTGGAACGCTGCTGATTACTCGTCTCAACTTCCTGTAAGTTCTGATAGCCATCGCGAAAAGCCCAGAAAGACAATCCATTACTGCCAACCTGCAACACACCGCAAAGGATCAGAATCAAAAACAGTGTGGTCGAGATACGAATACGATTTAACATCCACGCTCCCATCAAGCGGCCAGCAGCCGCGGTTAACTATCAGTCAAAATGTTTCCCAGTTTTCTTCTTGTCCGGCTGCCGACGCACGAGTGTGTTTCACCCTTGCGGCAGGCGCGGTCCCGGCAGGTGCTGCCCTGGACGCCACCGTATTTTGAGGTGTAGAGGTAAGGCGAAACGCCGAGACGGCCATCTTCAGACGGCTCGCCTGGTCTTCCAGCGCAGCGGCCGCCGCAGCGGACTCCTGCACCAGCGCGGCGTTTTGTTGTGTCACACGATCCATTTCCGAGACCGCCAGTGCGACCTGGTCAATCCCGCGGCTCTGCTCATCGGATGCCGAAGCGATCTCCGCCATGATGTCAGTGACGCGCGTGACCGCGTTAACGATGTCGGTCATGGTTTCCCCGGCGCTCTCCACCAGCACTGAGCCGGTATCAACGCGCGCCACGGAATCTTCAATCAGGGATTTAATCTCTTTTGCCGCGTTGGCACTGCGGCTCGCCAGGTTGCGCACTTCACCGGCCACCACCGCAAATCCGCGCCCCTGCTCGCCCGCTCGTGCGGCTTCGACAGCGGCGTTGAGGGCCAGGATATTTGTCTGAAAGGCAATTCCGTCGATCACGCTGATAATATCGGCGATTTTTTTCGAGCTACCGGCAATCTCGTGCATGGTTTTCACCACACCATCGACCACCTTGCCGCCGCGCTGGGCAGTTTCGGAGGCGCTTTCAGCCAGATGTGCCGCCTGACGGGCGTTATCGGCGTTTTGCTTCACGGTGGCGGTCAGCTCTTCCATGCTGGCGGCGGTCTCTTCAAGCGCAGAGGCCTGCTCTTCGGTACGCGAGGAGAGATCGTTGTTACCCATGGCGATTTCGCTGGTGCCGGTGTAAATCGCATCCGAACCCTGACGCACATTCGTCACCGTATCGGTCAGAGAGCGCTGCATGTGATCCACGCTGCTCGCCAGCTCGGTGATTTCATTGCGACCGGAGATCACCAGCGTTTTTGTAAGATCGCCGCTGGCAATCTCACGAATGTGACCAATCACCCGGCCCAGCGGATTCAGCAGAATCGCGCGAATGCCGTACCAGACACCCACCAGCACGATCACCAGCGCCAGCGCGAGGATCGCCATTTGCCATTTGGCAAAGCGGTAGTCGTCCTTACTTTCATTAAAGGCGGTGTGATACTGCTCGCTGCTGGCCGAGGCGTATTCCCCCAGCGCTTTACCGAGGGCATTTTGCATCCCCTGCGTCGGCTGGGCGAAATAGGCGTCCATGTTTCCGCTCTCAAGGAACTGGATAAGTTCCGTCAGCCCGGCCGCATAGGCGGTGTATTTTTCGTCAATGTTCTCGCTCACCTCTACCATCGAAGGCAGCGGCGTAATCTTTTTGAAGGCGTCGTAATGTTTTGCGGCGTCAGCCAGGGTGGCGCGGGCGTTTTTCAACAGATCCGTTTTCGCGCTGCTTTGCTGGTTGTTCGGGTCCATCATCATGCGCGCAGAAGAACGGCTCAGGTTGATACGCGTTTGCAGCATCAGATCCCAGGTCGACGTCAGTTCACTTTGCTGGAGGCGTAAGTCGTTCGAAACAGCAAAGCTCTGCTGATTATTTTTTAAGGATGAGAAAAACAGCCCACCGGAAATAAGCTGAAGAAGTGCGAAAATGACCAGCACCATCATCAGCATTGTGACAACGCGGATACGGTTCAACATACAACACCTTCTCTAAGATTTATTAACGGTGTTATCGGCAAAGGCTGAGGGAACTTTACATTTGCGAAAGGGAAAAGCGTCAATTCAGAATGCGACGTCGACGATCAACGTGTCGGTATAGGTTCCGGCGGGGGGTGTGGTCTGGCTGGTCAGCACTTTGGCGGTGTAGTTATAGGTACGCAAAAGCCCGTCAGCGCTCAGCAGCGATGAGGTGGCGCTGGTCCAGCGCTCGGTACCGCTGCCTCCCCAGCGGTTGGTGGTCGCCTCTTTATAGATGTCGTAGCTCATGTAGTTGCTGCCGCTCACCATCCGGCGCACGCCGTTGAGGGCATTCGCCCCATTATTGATGCCGATGGTATAGACGCTGCCCTTGGTGCAGGTGACTGCAATGGCCTGAGAAACGGTGGGGAAATTTTGCACCAGCGGCGCGCTGTTAAAGTTGACGTTGGGCGTGGTCATCGCACTACAGTTGTTGGTGACGTTCATGTTCAGCGTAATGCTGGTCGTCGCCGTACCGGTTTGTGGCGTAAGGCATAAACCCACGGCCCCCACGGAGCAGACGTTGTAGTTAATGCTGAAAGTCAGCACCACCTGATAAGGCCCCGCCGTCACGTTTTGCCCCGCCACCGTGCGAAAATAGAGCGGAATGTTGTACTGCTTGGCACCCAGCAGATTTAACAGCGTACTGCCGTTCCAGGTGTAGGCTTTGGCGATCTGCACTTCGCTGCTGCCGGAACAGCCCGACAGCCCACACAGCCGCGTGGGGATAACGTCGGTGATGGCCGCATTGTCCGTGCGTTTCATTGTCGCGCGGCTGTTGGCCGAGACGGTCGCCGCCGTGTAGTTCAGGGTGACCGAGTCATTGGTGAGTAAATTCAGGATCGCATCGCAGCTCACCACCAGCGTGCCGGTGGTTTCAACTTCGCCCGTTCCGCTGAGGGCAAACGAAGTCACGCTGCCAAACGAGGCGTTGACGGTGCTGACGGTACAGGCCGCCCAGCTGCCGCCCGAGAGTATCAGAAGCACCAGGGCGATCAGCAGACGTTTCACGGGGCCTCCCGGCAGGTCAGCGGCCCGAAAGTTTGCAGTTTATGCTCCGGATTGGCGCCCACCGTCAGCGTGGCGTAGCAACGTTTCCCCTCCGGCAAAATCACTTCCAGCGGGTTCACATCGGTCAGATTTTCCAGCCAGGCGATACCGTCATAGCCGACCACCGCCGTGCTGCGCGAGGCGCGCCGCACCTGGCTGCCAACGGGAATCGCCAGCCCCTGCGGATCGTGCAAAATCACGCTCGCCACCCGCTCCTGCTCCATCGGGAAATCCACCAGAAAACCGCTATGACGGCGAATCGCCACCCGGCGTTCCGTCTCCTTAAGCCGCGTATCAGCGGGCAGATTCAGGGTATTGATGCTGTAACTCGCCGGGTAGTAGGCCGAGACGCCGCTCACCAGCAAATAGCCATTGCGGTTGGTTTTACCGACCGGCTGGTTTTCATAATTGACCGGTACATCCGGGTGACCATCGGTGCTGATCACCACAAAGGCATCGTTGATTTTGTTGGCCGCAAACAGCTCGTTGTCCATCAGCACGATGGACCCCATCGCCTCGCCCCACCAGGTCATCATGTCCTGTTCACCGTAACCGCCGCCCTGCACTTCGATATTGTTGTTGCGCCAGCCCAGCGTCCCTTGCTGGTAGTTGCGTGATTTTGACTGATTGGCCCACGCCATGTTCCAGCTCAGCCCGCCGTCGGACGGCATCGAGTGGTTGTAGTTTATGCGCTGGGTGCTGCCGGAATCCGGCGTGTTTTCGAGGGTGACGGCGGCGCTGTCGCGTTCGCCAATCGGAATTTGCAGGGACATTGCCACCGTCCAGTCGCCGCGCTGCTGATCGCGGCTGGCGGCGAGATAGATGCTGCTGCTTCCCCACAGGTTGCGGCTCCATGACAAGTTCAGCAGCTCAGTTTTTTGGCTATCAAAACTCTCGACGCCAATCCACGCCGCGCCGATATTGCCGTACTCCCCGAGATTAAAGGTCAGGGAATATTGATCCGTGTTGCGACTGAGGCTAGCGATCGGCTGATCGTGTTCATCATAGATCGTGGGCTGATCGTACAGCGCCAGGTTGCCGTAGCCGCGATCGCGTCGGGAGTGCTGCGTCGCCAGACTGAACGCGCTGGTACTGTACTGATAGCCCCAGTTAATCTGCCCGCCATCGTCTCCGCGCATCCGGCTGTGGGTATACGAAGAATTCACCACGCCGTAGCGCCCCAGTTTCACCACGGTTCCTGCGCCGCCCAGCGCCAGCTCCTCGGCGGCTTCGCCGTGCCCTTCCAGCGTCAGCCAGTCGGTTAAGCCGTAGCGATAGGAGCCGCTGCCCGCCGCCGGGCCGTAGTCAAAATTCTCAATACCGTAGTTGCGGCGCAGGCTGCCAAGCGTCACCGCCCCGTCGCTCAGCCCCTGTTTGAGCAGATCGCTGGTGACATAAAACGGCATTGTGGTGCTGACCTGGCGCCCGAGTGCATCGGTGGTGATCAGCACGGCGTCCCCTGCGCCATTGATGTAGGGCAGATTGGTCAGGGTGAACGGGCCAGGCTGGAGCTGCGTGGAGCCGGAGCGGTAGCCGTTGATAAACAGATCCACGGAGGTCGGCACCGCCGCTTCACCGGAAAACTCCGGCAGTGGCCAGGTGACGAGATCCGGGCGCAGGGAGAAGTCGCGTCCGTAGCTGATCCCGCCCATGCGCACACTGCTGCTCCAGCTCAGAGCATCGCTGATCACATCTCCGACCGTCCAGGTTGTGGCGTCGTCTTCGTTGGTGATCATCACCGTGGTGTCGTAACGTACGTACCCTTCCTGCTGGCCCGTGTCACCGGCAAAACTTTTGCGGGTATACCCCGTTGAAGAGAGCGATCCGTTTTCATTGAAATAGCGGAACTCATGCCAGAGCGACGCCTGGCCGCCAATATGCTCCGTGTGGTTGGTGTAGAGATCGTAATTGAGCAGCGCCCCTTTGCCGTACTGCGGTTTGCTTTGGGTCGGCTGCCCGCTAAAGGGGGTAACGCGGGCCGATATCCAGTCGCGGGGGACGTTAAGCAGCAGGCGCTGGGCGGCGCTGTCATATTCAACGCGCACCTTCGAGAGACGGGAGAGATCGACCTCACCGTTGGGCACCTGCTCCGGCGGTAAACCCGCGCGCAGCAGATCCGCACTGGAGATAAAAAAGGTCCCGTTGCGCTGCGTGACGGGGACCACCAGTCCAGTGTCATAGTGGTTGATCACCACCGAGAGCTGAAACACTGCTTCGCTATTTATCGCCTGCGCATCTGGCGGGGGCGGTAAACTGTCATCGCCAGATTCGGCCCAGGCGCTGGTCGAAACACAAAGCAGGATAATCATCGCCGGTTTCAGTGGACGGGCGCCGACTGCCATTGCGTATTCCCGGCATTAATTTGCGCACTCATCTGGCTTGCCTGATGCACGCCCGCCGGAAGCGGCCAGCTGCGGGTGCTGTCCGGGAGAACATAGCCGAGCAGACCGTCAGCGATGGTGCGTTTATCCAGCACCACCTGGCTTAAACGGACGTGAACGTCCCCCCGATTACGCACCTGCAGCGCGGGTTTTCCTCCTTCCTGAATAATCTTCCAGCTCAGATTTTGCGTATCGGCCAGCGCGTGATGCGCCCCCTCTTTTATTGTTGGGATGCCTTGTCCGTAAACGAACAGCGGAATGGAGTAGCGCATCTGGATTTTCAGGCCAATTTCAGGCTGAGATTTGTCAGCAGGCTGGGGAATTTCATCGACGATAATGCGGTAGGCTTGTTCAACGCCCATCGGAACGTTGCCCTGTTTGATCAGGCGAATCAGCTGTTTGCCGTCTTTGCCAATGGTCACAATCGGCGGGCTGGCAACCACATCCTGCTGAGCGGTGTAGCGCTCAAATCCGTTCTCCTGTTTCCAGCGCATAATTCGCACCTGCATGGTGGTGGCGCTGTTCCCCTGATTCTGGATCCACAGCTCGGTGGCTTTGGTGTCGGCCGAAAGCCAAGGGTCAATCGGCCAGAGCAAAATGGTCGCCGCTGCATTGGCCCGTCCCGACATCATGGCCAGCATCGCCCACATCCCCAGTACGCCATAGCGAATCATTGGTGCCTTCATTGCCCTTCTCCCTGTTTCACCATGACAACGTCACGGTGAGTTGATCTGAATAGGTTCCGGCAGGGCTAAACCCTGTCAAAAGCGCCACACCAAACAGCGGCAGCGCAATATTGTTGCTATTGGTATAGGTCACCGGCACCGCCTGATTGACCCCGATCTCACTGTTTGCCGCCAGCGAACTGCTGCTGTACAGCCGGTAGGCCACCATTTCCGTGCCGCTGGCGCGCTGCATACGGCGCACGGAGGAATAATGTTGCCCGCCGTCGATACTCATACTCAGCGCAACATTCGGTGTGCAGGCGATCGACAAGGATCCGTTCGGCACAAAACTGGTGCTGACCTGCCCGGTGGCGACGCCCGACCGCGTACCGAAGTTGAGCGTACCGAGCACCCCACCGGTGCCTGTCGTCACCGAGCAGCCGGGCGTTATCGTCGCCGACACCTGAAACGACTGCGAGGTGACCGCGTGCGCCGTTCCCGCCGTCACTAACCCGGCGCAGAGAGCAAAAAAAAGGCGCAGTTTTCCCTCTGCGATTTTTCGCAGACGTGCGATGACTTCGGTCATTTCCGGCGCTTGAACTAGTAGGTCACACTGACGTTAATGGTGTCCGTATAGGTTCCCGGTACCACGGTGACGCTGTTTCCGCCCCCGGTGATGCGGCCATACAGGGTGTAACTGTCGACGCCGCCTGCGGTGGAAGCCACTGGGAGCGGTGCGTTGTTGGCAATGATGTTATTAAATCCGCTGTCGCTAAACAGGCTATAGGCCACGCCCTGCGCGGTGTTGGCGGTATTCACCAGATAACGTGCGGGCGTGCCCGGCGTTCCGACGACGGTGCCTGGCGCGGTGGAGTTAGTGTTTCCGGTGATCGCCACCGTATAACTGGCGGTCGTACACTGGATGGTGAAGGTATTCCCGCCGCTGGCCCCCGCAAGCTGGGTAGTCAGAGTGGAGAAGGTTGCGGGATGCGTCCCGAAGTCGAGGCTACCGAAATTAATACCGTTTTGCGTCGGAGAGCCGTTGATCAGGCAACCGTTGGTTAGCGTCAGGGTAGCGCCGATGGTTCCGCTACTGGTCACCGCTATCGCCTGATGTGCCGCTAACGCCAGCATGCCGCCCGTACAGATCAGAAGGAGTTTACTTTTCATTTACAGCCCTCCAGGAAGTGTGCCCTTCGTTTTTTCGTATTTTATTGAGAGTACTCAATCCGTTAGCAGCACTTAACCTTCCCAATGAGCACTCATTGTGAATTTAGTTTATGGATCGGGGTTCAACCACCTGCTCCGGTTCGCCTCATGCCTTTGCGGTATTGACACTTTATTACCATATAAAACAGACAGTTATTACTTACCGGGCAGGTTTAAAAGTGGGCATCAGGAGGATATATTCATAATACTGTGATTTAGGTCACAATATATCGGTCACAAAGAGATAACAAAATCAATAAAACTTAAAAAATAGTTGTATCTGTATTCGCTTTACTTCAATTTATGCGATGAATGTATTTGTGCGCTGAAATTAAAAAATTATATGACTCAGCGCACTGATGAAACTTAAGCGCATAACAGAGGGTCTTTTTTCGTGGCAAGTGCAAACAAACTCACACTGTTCATCGTGATTTTCATGCTGGCGGGTATTCTTTCAGGGGCAGTTATTCACGAGTACGCGTCTGCCGACGCGATCGCGACCTGGGCAGACAACATCACACTCCTCACCGATATTTTCCTCCGACTGATCAAAATGGTTATCGCGCCGCTGGTGTTTAGTACGCTGACGGTGGGCATTATGAAGCTTGGCGAAACCTCCACCATTGGCCGCGTGGGCGGTAAAGCGATGGTGTGGTTTATCAGCTCCTCCGTGCTGTCGATTCTGGTCGGCTTGTTTATTGTCACTCTCGAACAGCCGGGTACGGGCCTGAACCTGACGATCCCCGCCGGTTCTGTCGACACCGGGCTGGCAGTGAGCGGGATGTCACTCAAGGGCTTCCTGTCGCACACCATTCCGACCAGTATTGTCGGGGCGATGGCGAATAATGAAATTCTGCAAATCGTCGTTTTCTCGATGTTCTTTGGCATCGGCGGCGCGTCTCTGGGCGAGAAGTTCAATGCCCCCCTCGTCGCTGCGCTGGATGTGGTGTCTCACATCATGTTGAAAGTCACGGGCTATGTGATGTACGTTGCACCGCTGGCGATATTTGCGGCCATCTCGTCAGTCATCGCCACTCAGGGGCTGGGGATTTTGCTCAACTACGCTTCCTTTATCGGCGGATATTACGTGGCGATTATGCTCACCTGCCTGGTGCTGCTGGCGGTGGGATACATGGTGCTGAAAAAAGAGGTTTTCCGCCTGGTCAGCATGCTGAAAGATCCGGTGCTGGTCGCGTTCACCACCAGCAGCTCCGAAGCGGCCTACCCGAAAACCCTGGAGCAGCTCACCCGCTTCGGCTGTTCCCGCAATATCGTCTCCTTCGTTCTGCCGATTGGTTACTCCTTTAACCTGGTCGGCTCGATGGTGTACTGCTCCTTTGCGTCGATGTTTATCGCGCAGGCTTACAATATTCATCTGAGTTTTGCCGAAGTCACCGTTCTGATGCTGACGCTGATGCTGGCTTCCAAGGGGATCGCAGGCGTGCCACGTTCCGCGCTGGTGGTATTAGCCGCGACCATCCCAAGCTTCAACATTCCTGTCGCAGGGATCTTGCTGCTGATGGGGATCGACCATTTCCTCGATATGGGGCGTTCTGCGATTAATGTGCTGGGCAACGGGATTGCAACGGCGATGCTGGCACAAAACGAAGGGCTGCTGGAAGAAGAGCCGGAACTCATTGAGCAGGAAGCGTAAGAGGTAAAAAAGCCGGGTAGCGCTAACGCTCACCCGGCTTTATCTGTTAATGCCATTCTCTGCCGGGTCTCCCCGGCATCACATCACGCCACGTGACTCGCCGCGATATCCAGCAGGGCCATCTCGTCGCTGTTCAGCAGTTTCTCGATGTTCACCAGAATCAGCATACGGTCGCCCAACGCGCCCAGACCGGTCAGGTATTCGGTAGACAGGGTCACCGCGAATTCCGGTGCCGGGCGGATCTGATCGGCGGTCAGCGACAGCACGTCAGAAACGCCATCGACCACGATACCCACTACGCGCTGGCCCAGGTTCAGGACGATTACCACAGTGTTGTCGTTATACTCCACGTCACCCTGGCTAAACTTCACGCGCAGATCGACGATAGGGACAATGACACCACGCAGGTTGGTCACACCTTTGATAAAGGAAGGTGTGTTGGCAATGCGAGTCACCTGATCGTAGCCGCGAATCTCCTGCACTTTAAGAATATCGATGCCGTACTCTTCATCGCCTAAAGTGAAAACCAGGAATTCCTGCCCTGATGGCTCGCCGGCCAGTTTCGTTACATTACTCATACCGGTCATGTTTATACCTTCTTAACTAATCAGGCGGCTGTGTACGCCACACGTTGTTCACGATTTAAACCCTGAAGCGCCGACACATCGACGATCAGTGCGACGCTGCCATCGCCAAGGATGGTGGCAGCTGAAATTCCTGGCACTTTGCGGTAGTTGCTTTCGAGGTTTTTGACCACCACCTGGTGCTGACCAATCAGTTGATCGACCAGCAGCGCATAGCGGCGCCCCGCGCTTTGCAGAATAACCACGATGCCCTGAGTCGCTTCGGTCTTCGCGCCGTCGACTTCAAACACTTTCCACAGTTCCACCAGCGGCAGATACTCGCCACGCACTTCCAGCACGCGCTCGCCACCGGCCAGCGGATGCAGATCTTCATCACGCGGCTGCAGGGACTCCATCACCGCATTCAGCGGAAGAATAAATACTTCGTCGGCGACCTTCACGGACATCCCGTCGAGGATCGCCAGCGTCAGGGGCAGCAGGATACGGATAGTGGTGCCGGAACCTTGCTTAGACTTGATCTCAACGTGGCCGCCCATCTCCTGGATGTTACGTTTTACCACGTCCATGCCCACGCCACGGCCCGACACATCAGTCACCTGCTCGGCAGTCGAGAAGCCCGGGGCGAAGATCAGCATGCCGACTTCTTCATCGGTCATGTTCTCGTTCACCTGCATGCCCTGCGAAAGAGCTTTCGCCAGAATACGCTCGCGGTTCAGGCCTGCGCCGTCATCGGTGACTTCAATGCAGATGTTGCCGCCCTGATGTTCTGCGGACAGAATCAGGTTACCGACCGGGGATTTCCCTGCCGCAATACGGTTTTCCGGGGATTCAATGCCGTGATCGAGGCTGTTACGCACCAGGTGCGTTAACGGATCGATAATGCGCTCAATCAGGCTCTTATCCAGCTCGGTTGAACTCCCCAGCTGGGTCAGTTCAATCTGTTTGTTCAGCTTGCTGGCCAGGTCGCGGACCAGACGCGGGAAGCGGCTGAAGACGTACTCCATCGGCATCATACGGATGGACATCACCGATTCCTGCAGATCGCGGGCGTTACGTTGTAACTGACCCATGCTGGTAATCAGATCGCCGTGGGTCACCGGGTCCAGTTCGTTCGAACGTTGCGCCAGCATGGACTGGGTAATCACCAGTTCGCCCACCAGGTTAATCAGCTGATCGACCTTCTCTACCGCCACGCGGATACTGGTGGATTCACTGCTGCGGGCCGCCGGTTTTTCACGTTCAGCGCGGTTCGGCGCAGCCGATTCGCCAGGAACGGCTTTCAGCACGGGCGTCGGGGCAACTACCGCTGGCACGCTCACGTCAGGCGCTGCCACCACTTCCGCGACCTCAACGGGGGCTTCTGCAGCCGCTGTTTCAGTTTCAAAGGTGATCTGGTCGGCTTCAATCACGAAGCACAGCACCGCGACGATATCATCCTGACCGATACCGCCATCGATGGTAGCTGCCAGACTATCGGGGCCTTTAACGATGTTGCTCAGGGTCGCCAGGTTACCCAGCTCTTCTTCCAGCAGATTCACTTCACTCTCTTTCAGACGAGAGAGCACCACGCGCAGCTTTGCTTCGGCTGCAGGCGGGGTCGCGTCTTCTGACGCCAGTGCATCAACCACGCTTAATTTTGCCGCGCTGACCGCAGGTGCAGCGACTTCGCCCTTCGCTTCCAGAGCTAACTGGCGCAGTGCGTTGCAGATGTATTCAAAGCTTGCAGCATCTGGCTCTTGCGAGCTTTTATAGGCGTCGAGCTGTTCCTGCATAATATCTTTGGTTTCCAAAAACAGGTTAATAATGTCGGTGTTGAGCTGCATCTCACCGCGACGAGCTTCATCCAGCAGGTTCTCCATTAAATGGGTAGTTTCCTGCAAAATGGTAAAACCAAATGTTCCGGCGCCACCTTTAATGGAATGTGCCGCACGGAAAATGGCATTGAGCTGTTCTGAATCCGGTGCCTCAGGCACTAAATCCAGCAGATGCTGCTCCATGTCCGCCAACAACTCGTCGGCTTCATCAAAAAACGTCTGGTAAAAATCGCTAATATCCATGCTCACGCTATCACCTCGGATTGGCTGGTGGCGATGTTGGAACGGCAGCCGAAGGCACTGCCCCTGGCTGTTTTAAATCATCCAGTGACTCATTCTGGCTTTCGGCGTTTTCGTGCAGAATGGTCTGCTCCGCCTGCTGATTGAGCACTAAAAGACTGATACGACGGTTGATGGCATCGTCCGGGCCGCGATCGGTCACCCGCATGGTGGCGGCCATTCCGACGACGCGCAGGACTTTGCCTTCATCAAGCCCACCCACCACCAGCTCGCGACGCGAGGCGTTGGCACGATCGGCAGAAAGCTCCCAGTTGCTGTATCCCTTTTCGCCGTTGGCATACGGGAAATCATCCGTATGGCCAGAGAGACTGATGCGGTTCGGAATACCGTTCAGCACCGGCGCAATACCGCGCAAAATATCGCGCATATAAGGCTCAACTTCCGCGCTGCCGGTTTTGAACATTGGGCGGTTCTGGCTATCAATAATCTGGATGCGTAACCCTTCCTGCACCAGATCGATTTTCAAATGTGGACGCAGCGCGCGCAGTTTCGGGTCAGCCTCGATGAGCTGGTCGAGGTCGCCACGCAGTTTTTTCAACCGCGCCTGCTCCATGCGTTTTTTCAGCTCGTCGATATTCGGCTCTTTCTTCACTTCACCCTTTTGCTGGGTGTAATCATCACCCCCGCCAGGGATTGGGCTGTCGCTGTTCGCGATTCGCTGCCCGCCCGTCACCGCCGTCGCCAGCGGTGTTCTGAAATACTCCGCGATCTGAATCAGCTCTTTCGGGCTGGAGATGGAAATCAGCCACATCACCAGGAAAAACGCCATCATTGCGGTCATAAAGTCCGCGTAAGCGATTTTCCACGAGCCATGGGAACCGCCCCCATGGCCTTTGTGTTTGCGCTTTTTAACTATGACGATGGGATGGGACTGATTTTTCATGCGTCCTCAGTCGTCGTCTGTTGGTTAGGGTTCTTCACAGCGCGGACGTGTTCTTCAAGCTCGACAAACGATGGACGCTCGCTGGAGTACAGGGTTTTACGCCCGAATTCCACCGCGATTGGCGGTGCGTAGCCGTTCAGGTTTGACAGCAGGGTGATCTTCACGCACTGCATCATCTTGGTAGTTTCCGCACTCTTCTGGCGTAGTACGCTTGCCAGCGGCGAGATAAAACCGTAGGCGAGAAGAATACCGAGGAATGTCCCAACCATTGCGTGGGCAATCAGTGCCCCCAGCTCTGCGGCCGGACGGTCGGCGGAGGCCAGTGCGTGTACCACGCCCATCACCGCTGCGACGATACCGAAAGCCGGCAGTGAATCCCCCACCAGCGCCAGGGCGTTAGCCGGCACTTCGGATTCGCTTTCGTGAGTTTCGATCTCTTCGTCCATCAGCGCTTCAATCTCGAAGGTGTTCATGTTGCCGCTGATGATGAGTCGAAGATAATCGACGATAAAATCCAGCATCATCGCGTCAGCGAGAATACGTGGATAACTGGCGAAAATTTCGCTCTCTTTCGGGTTCTCAATATCACGTTCCAACGAGAACATGCCCTGTTGACGCGACTTTGCCATCAGACGATAGAGCAGCGCCAGCAGGTCCATATACATGCTTTTGGTGTATTTTGAACGACGAAACAGTAATGGGAGCGCTTTGAGCGTTCCTTTAATCGATTTACCGTTGTTGCCAACGATAAAAGCACCTACCCCTGCGCCGCCGATAATAATCAGTTCAGCCGGTTGATAGAGTGCTCCCAGGTGCCCGCCGGTCATCATATAACCGCCGAAAACTGTACCGATAACAACCAGGTAACCTAATAAGATAAGCACGACATCATCCTTCCGCTAGAGACCATGACAGGATGTTGAGTTCGAAGGCGTTACCGGAATGCGGGGTAAAAAAAAGCAGCGGTAATTTCTTACCGCTGCTGGAATCTTTCCCACACGTTCGGGTTAAACAGCTTGTTCGATCTGTTCATCCAGCAGTTGTGGATTAATATCGGCAGCTTCCGGGGAAAGTTTACGTCTTTTTACCGCACGGGACGGCGGCTGGCATAAACTGCAGGCGAAGCTACCAACTGGCTGATGAGCATGGGTGATAAAGTTGCCGTCGCAGCAGTTACAGCGCGACAATTGCAGCAATCCACTCTCAACGAAGCGCACCAGCGTCCATGCGCGGGTCAGCGCCAAAAGTGGCCCCTCTTCCGGCTGCGGACATTGTTCAAGGTAGAGTTTATAGGCTTTGATGACAGCATCTACGCCACTGCACAAGCCAGTTTTCAAGAGAAACTGCCAGGCATTGCAAAACATCGATGCGTGGATGTTTTGCTCCCAGGTCATAAACCAGTCCGTTGAAAAGGGCAGCATCCCTTTCGGAGGCGGGCTACCGCGTAATTCTTTATACAGTTTGATAAGTCGACCGCGGCTCAGCTGAGTCTCGCTTTCCAGCATTTGTAAGCGAGCACCCAACGTGATCAGTTCCATTGCCAACTGAATGTCGCGAGCTTCCTGAACAATGCTTTTTTCGCTCATCATTAAGCCCTTTTCTTGCGGGCCACGTCGTCAGGCTGGCTGATTTCGGTGAGAAGGCGGGTTGAAAGCAAAATCCCGGTGTGGATCTGTTGCAGATCGTCAACGCGTGAATCCTGAGTCAGACGCGTAATGGTCTGATGACTGTCGAAGCGGAACTGACATACCAGCTGGTTGGTTTCCGCCAGTTTGACCATCTGAGGGAGAGTTAATCCACCGAGCGTTGTTGCCATTTCTTCGCTGATACCCAGGCGGAACATGGCGGACGGTTTGTCCTGACTAATCAAACGCTGTGCAAGTAATAAGTATGACAAATTGATGTCATAGACGTGTTTAAGCATCTCGGATGTATGCATTTTTCCCATCCAGAATAACCAACTATAATTTTTTATGCGGTAAGACCGCACCCCGTGATGTCGCCGAGAAAACCCCGGTAAAAAAAAGAAAAGGCGAAAATGCATAGTCGAATTAAGGTTAAACTGGATAAAACGCGCGGTTTTTAAATGGTGATCCCTGACCATAGCGTCTTATCATTACTTACAAATAACTAAGATTTTTCCTAATTCGAGGCAACTCTACTCGTCCGTTTTCCCACATACAATGCAGCCCCGCCCAAATTTTAAAAAAAATGTGATCTACGTCACAAAAATTAAGCGATAAGCAGGCATTAATCCATCAGCGTGACTTGTAAGTTGGTTGATTTTTAGCCAAATGAGGCTCTTTTCTATTCTGAATGGACGAATACTCATGCAGTGGCTTATCCGACCAGCTCACTCCTCGCCAGAGAGCATTATCCTTAATGATCTTTTGCTTAACATATTAAGCCATAGTTAATAACACATCATTAATTTCATTTAAAATCATGAAGTTATAAAATTAAAAAATGTAACAAATTTCCGTTCGTGAAGATAACTTGCTGGTCAAAAACGGCGGATATCTGATGACGGGTTCAATATTAAAAAGGGGATGTTTTGGTTAAGTAACGCTTTTACGTTGATAAGCTCGGTTATGACACTATTCGTTTTATAAGAATAATTAATGAATAATTATGATAAGCGTCACACCAATGTCGTATTGCCCTCTTGCGAAGCGGTACGAATCGCGCTAATGGTGATGAATCTTCTGTCTCTGGACATCAAAGGAGTGAGCGATGAGTTACTCACACATTCTGGTATGCGTTGCTGTTACCCCGGAAAGCCATCAGCTGCTGGCGCGAGCGGTCTCTATCGCCCGCCCGCTCAATGCGCGGATTAGTCTGGTTACGCTGGCGGCCGAGCCGGAAATGTATAACCAGCTGGCGGCACCGATGCTGGAAGATATTCGTGGGCTGTTGCAGGAAGAGACGCAGCAGTTTTTGCAGGAGCTGGAGGATAAAGCCCAGTATCCTATCGCGCGGACCTTTATCGCCACCGGCGAACTGAGCGAACATATTCTGGATATTTGCCGCAAAGAGCAGGCCGATTTGGTGATCTGCGGTAACCATAACCACAGCTTCTTCTCACGCGCCGCCTGCTCCGCCAAAGCAATTGTCAGCTCAAGTCAGGTGGACGTGCTGCTGGTTCCCCTCGGCAACTGATGCCGCCGAGGGGGACTCGTTAAGCCAGTTTAGGGAAGGTTGCGACCTTTTTTTGCAGATTGCTCTCCCGGCTACGGGGAGTGATCCGCTCAAGATCGCGAATAAAATGCTCCTGCCAGTGATTAATATCGTTCTCGCGAATCACTTTCATCATCTCCGCATGGCGCGAGATACGCTCAGTCAGCGGCATGGTCAGCGCCCTGTCGAGGGCATTCGCCACATCATCGCTGTCGTAAGGATTGACGATCAGCGCCGAAGTCAGCTCGTTCGCCGCCCCCGCAAACTGTGAAAGCACCAGCACGCCAGGATCTTTCGGGTCCTGCGCGGCGACATACTCTTTTGCCACCAGGTTCATCCCGTCGCGCAGAGGCGTCACCAGCCCCACTTCCGCATAGCGGAAAACCTTCATCAGAATTTTGCGCTCAAAATGCTGGTTGAGATAATACAGCGGTGTCCAGCCCAGTTGCCCGTAGCGACCGTTGATGCGCCCGGCCTCGGTTTCCAGCTGATGCCGGATATCCTGATAGGCCTGCACCTCACCACGTGAGGTCGGGGCAATCTGCGTATAACGGATTTTACCGTGATGCTGCGGGAATTTTTCCAGCAGTCTCTCATAAGCCTGGAAGCGTTCCGGCAGCCCTTTCGAGTAATCCAGACGCTCCACGGAGAAGATGTTTTTGACGTTTTTCAGCTCGCTTTTGAGCTGCGCCAGTTTCGGCGGCAGCGGGCCAGAGGCATCAGCGGCGATTTCATCAGGTTCAATACCGATAGGATAGACTTCGGTCTCGAAAGTCTTGCCCCACGCGGTATGAGACTTGCCGCTGCGGGTGGTCACGCGCGTTTTACCGGAGACGCTATCGAGAAACGCCACGCGGTCGTTTTCCGTCTGGAAGCCAAGCAGATCGTAATCGCACAGCCCTTCCAGCAGCTCTTCATGCGGCGGCAACGCGGTGAAAATCTCCGGCGTCGGGAACGGGATGTGCAGGAAGAAGCCGATCCGGTTATTCACCCCACGTTTGCGCAGCTCGCTGGCGAACGGAATCAGGTGATAATCGTGGATCCATAAAATATCGTCTTCCTCGATTAACGGCAGCAGTTTATCCGCCAGCAGCGCATTGACACGTGTGTACCCTTCCCACGAATCGCGCTCAAATTTAACCAGGTCCAGACGATAGTGAAACGCCGGCCACAGCACGGCATTCGAGAACTGCGAGTAATATTCTTCGTAGTCCTTCTCACCCAGATTAAACGATGCCCACGTGATGTTGCCCCGTGTCACCTTTTTTAGCGGCTGGTCTTCATTACCGACGTCACCGCTCCAGCCAAACCACAAACCGCCAGCTGTTTTTAAGGCACCCAAAATCCCTACCGCCAGACCACCCGCGCTGGATTTTTTATCGTCCGGTGGCGCAATTCGGTTAGAGACTACGACTAAGCGACCCATCATGTTTTCTCCTGTTGTTATGCGCTATTTTTTCTTCTTGTTGCTGGTTAGCGACTTCGGTGACCCATTGCCAGACGCTGGCGACATTCGCCAGTCGCCATTCGGCGCAGGTTTCACCCTGTCCGACTTTAATTGATACCCCTCCGGCCTGATTGACGGCGCTAAAACCGCTTTCGTCCGTCAGGTCGTCGCCGATAAACACCGGCGTTCTGCCCGCAAAAGGCGCCTCGGTCATGAAGGCCTTGATCGCCTCTCCTTTATTAATGCCCCTCGGTTTTATTTCCACCACACATTTCCCCGGCTGCAGTGCAAGCTGAGGGTGTGCCGCGACGATGGAGGTTGCCAGCGCCGTGATGGCAGCTTCGTGCTGCGGCCCCTGACGATAGTGCAGCGCAAAGGCCATCCCTTTCGCCTCCAGCTCCGTTCCCGGCAGATGCTCGAGCGCCGCGGTCAGTTGTACCGTGAGCGACTGAATCAGTGAATCGGGAAGAGAGACGATATGCGCATTGCCATGGATGTCGCGGCGCTCCGCTCCGTGCACACCGGCAAGCGGAAAGCGGTAAGGCCTGGCAAGCTGATCCAGCTCGGCCATTGAGCGCCCTGATATCAATGCCAGTGCCCCATGATTGATGCTGGAGAGCTGATGTAACACCCGGAGAATATCGGCAGGTATCACCACCTGATCGGGGTGCGGTTTGATGTCGGCGAGAGTCCCGTCGAGATCGAAAAAGAATGCGAATTCTCCGGTCAGTGCAGGCGGTACGTTTAACGAGTCTGCCACCCTTATCCTCCTTACGGTTTTCGAGATGTCAGACATTTAACATCTCAGTAGCCATGTAAGTATAGACAGTGTGACGCTGCTCGCCATTTAGCAAACCGCCTGCCAGCATTGCTGGCAGGCGGCAGGGAGGTAGGACTAGACTTAAAAGTTGGGCCAGATTTTGCTCAAACGGTGCGCTTCGCCTTTTGCTTGTAACGGTCGAAGATCACTGCTGCCAGCAGGATTAGGCCACGTACGACGTACTGCGAGAAGGGGGAAATATTCAGCAGGTTCATGGCGTTCTCAACGGTGCCGAGGATAAGGATACCGGCCACCACATATGAGATTTTTCCGATGCCGCCTTTTAGCGAAACCCCACCCAATACGCAGGCAGAAATCACAATCAGCTCATAGCCAATCGAGGTCATCGGCTGGCCGCTGGTCATACGCGAAGCCAGAATAATCCCCGCCGCCGCCGACACCAGACCGGAGAGCACAAAGATAATAATTTTGGTACGCACCACCGGGACACCTGCCAGGCGTGCAGCCTCTTCATTCCCACCGATCGCCAGCGTATTGCGGCCAAAGGTGGTTCTGTTGAGCAGGAAGCCAAATATAATCAGACAGCCCACCGTCAGCCAGATTGGCGCCGGCAGACCCAGCCAGTTGGCGTAGCCGAGGGTAAAGAAACGCTCGTCTTCAATCCCCACCGCTTTCCCGTCAGAGATAATATAGGCCAGGCCGCGCACAATTTGCATGGTGGCAAGCGTGGTGATCAGGGCGTTGATCTTCAGGCGGGCAATGACAAAACCATTCACCAGCCCGCTGAGCACACCCAGCATCAGCCCGGCAAAAACCCCTATCCACAGGCTTTCCGTCAGGTTGATCACCACCGCCGCCGTCACACCTGCACAGGCGATGACCGACGCAACGGAGAGGTCAAAGTCGCCGGACGCCAGACAGAACAGCATTCCGCAGGCGACCATACCGGACATAGAGATCGCCAGCCCCAGCCCTTTCATGTTGACGAAACTGGCGAAATTCGGCACGAAGATCGCACAGCCCAGGAACAGGACGGCAAAGACCACCAGCATCCCGTATTGATCCCAGATGCGCCCCAGGCTAAAAGCCGATTTCGGTGCGCGAGAGGTAGTTACAGAGGACATCATTCACTCCTTGCTCAGGCGACAGCCTGGCTGACTTTAGGCATGGCTAGGCTCAACGCCTGTTGTTCATTCGCCTGTTCATGTAGCAATTCACCGGCGATATCCCCTTCGCGCATCACAATAATGCGGTCGGCAACGCCCAGCACTTCGGGCAGATCGCTGGAGGCGAATAACACCGCCACGCCGCGTTTTGCCAGCTCATAGATGACGTTATAGATTTCGTGCTTGGCCCCAACGTCGATGCCGCGCGTCGGTTCATCCAGCAAAATGACTTTCATCTCTTCCGACAGCCAGCGGCCCAGAATGGCCTTTTGCTGGTTCCCGCCGGAGAGATTCATGATGAGCTGTTCAGCACCGGGGGTTTTAATATTCAGGGAGCGAATATGGTAATCGGCGTTAATGTTTTCCCAGCTGTCGTTGATCAGGCATCCGGCGCGAATGAATTTTCGGCGTGCCGAAATGTTAATGTTGTCGCGCACGGAGTGAACCGGAATAATCCCGTCGGCTTTACGATCTTCCGGACAGAGCATCATCCCCGCGCGGATCGCGTGAGCCGGTTTCTGAATATCCACCGGCTGACCGTCGATATACACCTGGCCTGCGGTGATCCGCGTGCCGCCGAACAGCCCTTTCATCAGCTCGCTGCGCCCTGCCCCCACCAGCCCGAACAGACCGACGATTTCGCCGCTGCGCACCGACAGGGAGATTGGCGTACGCACGCCTGGTGCTTTGACGCTCTCCAGACGCAAACGCTCGGCAGCGTATTCTCGCGGCTGCCAGTGATAGATATCCCCCAGTTCACGTCCGACCATCGCCTGCACCAGCTGGTCATGATTGACCTGCTGCATATCGGTGAAGGTGCGCACGTAGCGGCCATCTTTGAACACGGTGATGGCGTCGCTAAGGGCAAAAATCTCTTCCATACGGTGCGAAACATACAAAATGATGCGGCCTTCTTTGCGCAGCTCGCGGATCACCCGGAACAGGTTGTCGATCTCACGTGCCGAGAGCGAACTTGTCGGCTCATCAAAGGCGATAATTTTTGCGTTGCGCGCGAGCGCCTTGGCAATTTCCACCATCTGCCACTGGCCAATCGACAGATATTTCAGCGGCGTTTGTGGGTCGATATCCAGCCCGAGATGCTGCAGCTGCAGTCCGGCTTCATAATTGAGGAGCGAACGATTGACGATCCCGCTCTTGTGAGGCAGTTGCCCCAGATAGATGTTTTCCGCCACCGTCATTTCAGGTACCAGATGCAGCTCCTGATAAATGATAGCGACGCCAGCATTCAGCGCCGCCGTGGTATCGGCAAACACCATCTCTTCGCCGCGAATCGCCAGCGTGCCGGTCGTCGGGGCGTAGTTTCCGCTGAGGATTTTTAACAGCGTGGATTTCCCTGCGCCATTCTCCCCCATCAGGGCGTGGACCTGACCGGGATAGCAGTCGAAACTGATATCGGTCAGCGCGTTTACACCGGGGAACGTTTTCCCGATGCCGCGAAAAGAGAGATACGGGTCAGACTGTTGCATAACGTCTCCGTGATTCGAGTAGTGTACGTCTGGCCCCTCCGCATCGAGGGGCGCAATCACAACAAATTACTTACCGCCCAGCCCTTTTTTCGCCAGTTCCTCTTTGAAGTTGTCGCGGGTGATCAGCACCACGTCCGTCACCTCGGTGAATTTCGGAGGCTCGGCGTCTTTCGTCACCCAGTTGTAGAGCATTTCGCTGGATTTATAGCCATGCACATCCGGGCTTGGCAGCAGCGAGCCGTAGAAGCCGGTCGCTTGCGCTTTAGACAGCTCGCTCACCGCATCCACGCCATTAATGCCGACGCCGATGACATCCGCCGCTTTAAAGCCCTGACCTTCTGTCGCGCGCACGCCGCCCAGCACGGTGTTGTCGTTCATGCCGACCACCAGCCAGTGTTTAACTTCAGGGTGTTGCACCAGCATGGAGTTTGCGGCGTCGAAGGCGCCTGGAATATCGTTCGATTTCGTCGGGACTTTATAGATCTGTTTTTCCGGGAACCCGGCCGCTTTCAGCGCGTCCATCGAACCGGACGTGCGGCGACGCGCGGTATCGAGTTCATCTGCGGTGATCGCCATAACGGCAGTCTCTTTCACATCCCAGCCGCGTTTTTGCATCTCTTTATAGAGTTCCTGGCCCTGACGCTCACCGATTTTGGTGGCCGCCATCATCACCAGCGGAACGGTATCCATCGGTTTGCCTTTGGCATTGACGAACTGATCGTCAACCGCAATCACCTTCATGCCGTAACCTCGCGCTTTTGCCACAATGGCCGAACCGAGTTTCGGATCTGGCGTACAAATGACAAAACCTTTCGCGCCGCTGGCCGCCAGGCTGTCGATGGCGTTCAGTGTTTTTTCACCATCGGGTACGGCAATTTTGATGACATCAAAGCCGAGATCTTTCCCGGCTTTATCCGCAAATTTCCATTCGGTCTGGAACCAGGGTTCTTCAGGCTGTTTCACCAGAAAACCGAGCTTTAAATTCTCTGCCATAGCGGATTGTGACATAACGGCTGCCAGGCCGATGGCCGCCAGCGTTTTAGTAAATTTGTGCATGGTTAACTCCAGCATTAGCATACTTTTATGTAGGGTATAGTGTCGTGCTTTTTATTTAATCGGACGTAAAACAAGGTATTAGCGCTCACCCTTGAATAAGTGATGGTGCTGGAGATAGTTTTAGCGGGAAATTAATCATCCATAAGAGAGCGGCATCACACCGCAGAATTACAGTAATTGCGTACATATATTCAGCGATAAATGACATAAAAAAGGCAGGTATTGTCGGACAAATTGGAGGGGATTAAGCAGAATTATCCATAAGGTCAGCTAAGACGTCCCTGTAATACGGACGCCGTAGCGTCCGCGTAAGAATTTACCAGGCGTAGTAAATATGATCCGCGTGATCGCGAACCGGTGCTTCATCCCCCAGTAAACGGGCGGCCAGGGTCAGGGCAAAATCAAACGCGTGGCCGAGGCCTTTGCCGCTGAGGAGATTCTGATCCTCTACCACCGGCGCATCGACGTATTCCCCGTCGTTGACCGTTTCCCATAAATCGCCTGAGCAGACATAGCGACGCCCTTTCAGCAGGCCGTTGCCGCCCAGCACGCGCGCCGCGGCAGAGCAGATTGGGCAGATCAATTTGCCCGCGTCGTCATGTGCCTTAACAAAACGAACCACTTCCTGGCTGGCAGCCAGATTGACACTACCCTGCGGCCCGCCCGGCAGTACCACTGCGTCGTACAGCGTATCGGCGCGCTCGGTGAGCGTGCTGTCTGCCACCATCGGGATGTTGTGATAACTCACCACCGCGCGAGACTCCGCGCAGGCCAGCGTTTCGACGTCAATATGCATACGGCGCAAGATATCAATCGTGATAATTGCTTCCGCTTCTTCAAATCCTGGTGCCAACAATACCGCCACTCTGCCCATTTTGATCCTCATAAATGAAATAGATAAAACATCGTTTCATTTTACAAGAAGTCACCCGTCAAACCTGTGCGTGGATCACAGTTCATTCTTTTTACAAATTACGGGCATTATTCCTAATTGCATGACGGGAAATGAAAAGTGGGTCACATAACGACGGTACAGAACGGCTTTATTCTGTTGTTAATCATCCCTCCTCTAGATAAGGATATTATAATGACAACTTCAGGAATGATTCAGAAACTCAACACCCAGATGAACCTCGAGTTCAACGCCTCCAATCTCTATTTGCAGTTGAGCGACTGGTGTTCAGAGCACAGCCTCAACGGAACCGCCACCTTTCTGCGCACCCAGGCGCAATGCAATATCACCCACATGATGCGGGTCTTTGACTATATGAAACAGGCCGGGGCTAACCCGATTGTCAAAGCGCGTGTGATCTCCGATGACGCCTGTTCATCGCTGGAAGAGATATTCCAGAAAACCCTCGACGAGTACGAGCAGCGCTGTACCATGCTGAAAACGCTCGCCGGAGAAGCCAAAGCGCTGAATGATGACACCACGCTCGATTTCTTACGTGATATGAGAAAAGAACAGCAGCAGGATGGATTATTGCTGAAAACCATTCTGGATGAGGTGCGCAGCGCGAAGCGTGCCGGGTTGTGTATGACGCAGACTGACCAGCATCTGCTTAATCTGGTGAACTATCAGCGCCACTGACACCCGGCTAGTTATCCACAATTGTTAAATAATAGTTACCAAGTAACTGCTTTTATTGAAATTTAACAAATCAGATCTGGCTCCCAGCCAATAACCTTACAAAGTGAAATGATTTATTTCATTTCACTTTGATTGACGAGGGAGCTTCATGATCACCATCGAGTTTATTGTCATTATCCTCTGCCTGCTGGTAGGAACGCGGTTCGGCGGGATGGGCCTTGGGCTGATAAGCGGTATCGGTCTTTTCATTTTAAGTTTTGTGTTTGGACTCCAGCCCGGTAAACCGCCGGTGGACGTCATGCTGACGATCCTTGCCGTGATCGGCTGCGCGGCGACCCTGCAGACCGCGGGTGGCCTGAATGTCATGATGCAGTTTGCTGAGCGCCTGCTGAGAAAACATCCGCAGCACATCACCCTCCTCGCTCCCTTTACCACCTGGATGCTGACGTTTCTCTGCGGGACCGGTCACGTGGTGTACACCATGTTTCCGATTATCGCCGACATCGCGCTGAAAAAAGGCATTCGCCCGGAACGCCCAATGGCCGTTGCTTCTGTTGCCTCGCAGATGGCGATTACGGCGTCCCCGGTCTCTGTTGCCGTGGTATCGCTGGTGTCAATTATTGGCGCCCAGCACGGTATCGGTCAGGCGTGGGGGATCCTCGAGATTCTGGCCGTTTCCGTACCCGCTTCGCTGTTTGGAGTGATGATTGCCGCACTCTGGAGCCTGCGTCGTGGAAAAGATCTGGCTGACGATGCGGAATTCCAGGAAAAACTCAGCGATCCGAAACAGCGCGAATTTATCTATGGCAGCACCGAAACGCTGATGAACCAGCGCTTTCCGAAGCAGGCGTACTGGTCGACGTGGATTTTCTTCGCCGGCATTGCTGTCGTGGTGCTGCTGGGGGCGTTGCCCGAGCTGCGTCCTGCCTTTGAAATCAAAGGCAAAATGACAGCGCTTTCCATGAATCTCGTCATCCAGATGATGATGCTGATTGCCGGTGCGGTGATGCTGATTGCCTGTAAGGTTAACGCCTCTGCCATTTCGAACGGTGCGGTGTTTAAGGCCGGGATGGTGGCGATTTTCTCGGTCTTCGGCGTTGCGTGGATGAGCGATACCTTCTTCCAGGCGCACCTCGACGAGCTGAAAATGGCGCTCGAAGGGGTAGTAAAAAGCCATCCGTGGACTTACGCCATCGTGCTGTTCCTGGTCTCCAAACTGGTAAACAGCCAGGCCGCAGCATTGACCGCCGTCGCACCGATGGGCCTGATGCTGGGCATTGAGCCAAAAATGCTGATTGCTTTCTTCCCGGCCTCCTACGGTTACTTCGTGCTGCCCACCTACCCGAGCGACCTGGCCTGTATCGGTTTCGACCGCTCCGGTACCACCCGCATTGGCAAATTCATCATCAACCACAGCTTTATTCTGCCGGGGCTTATCGGCGTCAGCTGTGCCTGTGCTGCCAGCTATCTGCTGGTGCAGACCTTCTTCTGAACGCCAAAAGGGCGACATTGCTGTCGCCCTTTTGCATAAACTTGTTTCTAAATTCAAAACATCGGTTTATTTTAGTGTGACTCACCCTGCGGTGTGAACTTGAGTTCGATAAGCGCGATGGCTTTTTGAATGGCGCGAAGCGTAACGGGGTCCGCCGCAGCAGGATGGCTGGTGAAATCGATGTTTTTCAGTTGGGTGGACATTTTTTCACGCACTTCAATCGGCGCGATAATGTCTAACACATCCAGGATTTGTTTGATGACCAACTGGCATGCGACGACGTCAGATACCAGTTCCTGATCGGCGCTCAGATTTTGAGACATAGGAAGCTCCTTACATAAAGAGCGCCATAGTAGCAAAACGATAGCCCTTTCATCTTCCCTCTCGTCGAACGCAGACATAAAAAAACCTGCCGAAGCAGGTTTTTTTCATCAGAACATTGCGCCTGGCGGTACGTCTTTAAACGTGTTGCAGTAGTTAGCCCACATGCTTTTCAGGATTTTGCGCAGTTTCATTTGATGCTCCGGTAATGTGTTATGCAGGTGTTATTGTCTATGCGCATATAATATGACCAGCGTCACAAAAATCAATGATTATGTGACGCAAATCACGGTTACAAAATCAGCAATGCTGCGGGATTGTTACAAAAATCCATGACAAATCCGCAGCTTAGAAATCGATAAGTTCCAGTAAATTTTTATAAATTTTTTTGATATGGCAGGGTAATGATGACTGACAACATCACCGGAAAGGAGAACCGCGGGCTGTCGCCAGCGGCACTGCTGGTTGCCGGGGCGTTCTTTATGGAGTTTCTCGACGGAACCGTGATTGCCACCGCGCTTCCCGATATGGCGAAAAGCTTTGGCGTACAGGCCGTGGATTTAAATATTGGCATCAGCGCCTATCTGATCACGCTGGCAGTCTTAATCCCCGCCAGCGGCTGGATTGCCGACCGCTTTGGCGCACGCAAAGTGTTTGCCGTGGCGCTGGCGATCTTCACCCTCGCCTCCGTCTTTTGCGGGCTGTCCACCACGGTGGATCAGTTTGTCGCTATGCGCGTGCTGCAGGGCATGGGCGGTGCGCTGATGGTCCCGGTCGGGCGGCTGGCTGTCTTGCGCACCACGCCTAAACATCAGTTGATCACCGCTATCGCCACCCTCACCTGGCCCGCGCTGGTGGCACCCATTATCGGGCCGCCCCTCGGCGGCTTTATTACCAGCTACGCCGACTGGCGCTGGATCTTCTTTATTAATGTGCCCCTTGGGATCGTGGCGATTATTCTGGCGCTGCGGATTATTCCCGATCTGCACGACGATGAACGTCGTCCCTTCGATACGCCCGGCTTTATCGCCACCACGATTGCGATGGTGAGCCTCGTGTATGCCATGGAGTCGATGGGGGCGAAGCATTCACAAGGCTTACTCACCCTGGGGCTTTTGGTTGTCGGGGCGGTCACGCTTATCTATGCTCTGCGCCATTTTCAGCGCGCCCAGTGGCCGATGATTCGCCTCGACGCCATGCAGGTTCCGACGTTTCGAGTAACGATGTACGGCGGCTCACTGTTTCGCGCCTCCGTAAGCGCGGTTCCTTTCCTGCTCCCCCTGATGTTCCAGGTAGGCTTTGGAATGGATGCTTTTCACTCTGGTCTGCTGGTGCTGGCAGTATTTGTCGGTAACCTGACGATTAAACCTGCCACCACGCCGCTGATCCGTCGCCTGGGTTTCCGAAAACTGCTGCTGATAAATGGAGCGCTAAACGTATTGTCCCTGCTGGCCTGCGCGTTTATCTCACCGCAGACGCCGGTCTGGCTGATTATGTTGATCCTTTATCTGGGCGGGGTGTTCCGTTCGATTCAGTTTACGGCGGTCAGTACGCTGGCCTTTGCGGATGTACCATCGGTACAAATGAGCTACGCCAATACGCTGTTTTCCACAGCGACGCAGCTGGCGGTCGGGCTTGGGATCACTCTCGGGGCGATTGGAATCCGGATTGGCGAGAAAATGGGCGATTTGCTGGACATGGCAAGCGTGCCAGGGATCAGCTTTCGGCTGGCCTTTGTCGCTATCGCGCTGATTTGCCTGGTGGGGATGGTGGATACTCTGCGGCTGACGAAAGATGCGGGGAGCGCAGTATCGAACAAGGCATAAAAAAAGCCAGCATAGCTGGCTTTTCATTCAGATAGCCGTTTAGCCTACGATACCGCGAACAAATGCTTCGATCTCTTTGTCCTGGCAGTTTTCGAAGAAGCACTGCTGGAAGCGCTGACCGGAAACGGCGGTTTTCACCAGCTCAGGATCGATTGCACGCAGGGTATCCAGATAGTTCTCTTTCACCACGGCGGCTTTCACCTGGTTCAGAATACCGGCGTTACGCACCTGTGGCTCTTTACGCTCTGGCGGATACCCTTCGCCTTTACGGCCAGTAAACGCTTTTTCGAAGATAAAGCGCACGTTCAGCTCAGCACCCCAGCCGAAGCCTTTGGCGAATGGCAGAGAGAGCGCGTTACCGTTGTTGATCTGCGCAAACAGGAACGCATCTGCCGGGTCGATACAGTAACCGCAAATCACGCCCGGGTGGATGTTCAGCGACATCAGCGCGCCCTGGCCTGTCCCGCAACCGGTGACCACAAAGTCCACCGCCTTAGAATTTAACAGGATGCTGGCCATGATACCCAGGTGGATGTAAGTCAGATGGTGATCGTTCTCGTCACTCATCCCGACGTTGTAGACCGGGAAACCTTTCTCATCAACGACGGTTTTCAATTCGTTGAGGATAGTGGCGTTTTTGCCAGCCTGGCTGTTTTCCATCATCAGTGCAATTTTCATTCTTCATCTCCTGAATACGTTGCGGGTGTTGCCGCCAAAGATAGCGAATCCAGACAACCTTACTATCTAACAAACGCACTTTCAAATTAACTGAAAAAATGTTTTAAAAAACGAAAGCCGCTTCACATAATCAGGCAATGGAGAAGAAATGAGATGCGGTTGCTCAACGTTAAGAAATACCTGCTCACCAATCCAGCCGTTGGCTAGACTGCTTTTGAAAGACAGTAAAAAACCTTTGAGGAACACTCGTCCTGTGAGGAGCTGCCGGTCGCCTCGCATCCCTTTTACGGATACTTTCCTGGGCCAGCGCCGTTTTTGCCCCGTGCCGCCAGCAGCACTGGCGTTTTGCATAATCTTCGGCAGGCTCTCCCACCAAATCATGTCGTTGAAAAGAGAGAGGGAAATTCGTCCGGCTATTCGCGGCATTGACCGTTCTGGCAGGCGGTAAAATAGCGTGTTTACATTGAATCAGAGCGAAATATGAAGAGATTATTCGTTGCCGGTTTATTTCTGCTCCTCGCGGGCTGCACGGTCACCCGTCAGGCGCAGGTGAGCAACGCCGATGCGCCAGGCGGCGTTGTGCGACTGGATTACGGTCAGGCGATTTTCCAGAATGCCCGTTACGATGACTATGTCACCAACGGGACGGCCACGCGCGAGTGCCAGAGCATGGGCTTCGCGACCGCCTCTTTCTATGGTCAGCCGATAAAAACCTGCAGCCTGTTCAGCGGGTCGGTTTGCCTCAACCAGACCGTCACTATCCAGTACAAATGCATGGGCTATGCGGTAAATCCCGCAGCGACGAAAACCTGGTAATAATAATAGTGCTGCCAGTTTTCCACTGGCAGTCTATTTAATACGAAGCGAAACCATTCTCATTAATATATAAACAACTGCCAATGCGTTTTATTCCCATTCGTATTTTGAATAATTAATCTTTTATTTTACCTTTTGCAAATAATTAAATAACAAATTATAGTGACGCCCTGACTGACTAATAAATAATTCCATGGAGCTGCACTATGCTGAAAACTGAAATGATCGATAAGCTCAACGAACAAATGAACCTCGAGCTTTTTTCATCCCTGCTTTATCAACAAATGAGTGCCTGGTGCAGCTACCACAGCTTTGAAGGCGCGGCCGCGTTCCTGCGTCGCCACGCCCAGGAAGAGATGACGCACATGCAGCGTCTGTTCGATTATCTCGCTGACACCGGCAGCCTGCCACGCATTAATCCAGTGGCATCTCCGTTCGCTGAGTATGCGTCACTGGACGAGCTGTTCCGCGCCACTTACGAACACGAACAGCTGATCACCCAGAAAATTAACGAACTGACTCACGCGGCGATGATTGGCCAGGATTATCCGACCTTTAATTTCCTGCAGTGGTATGTTGCAGAACAGCACGAAGAAGAGAAACTGTTTAAATCCGTACTCGATAAATTATCGCTGGCGGGTAAATCAGGCGAAGGTTTGTACTTTATTGATAAAGAGCTGTCGACTCTCGACACGCAGAAATAAAGTTTCGGGAGCCTTCTGGCTCCCCTTTTTTTAATGGCGACAGATTTTACTTACGTGCGTTGAAAACCCCTCGTCTGCCGGAATAAATTTCCCCCGCGCCGCCAGAAATGCCACCAGCTCCGCCGCTGTCATATTCTCTGCCGAGCAAGTATGAAAGCGCGCAATATTGCCAAAGCGGGAATCAATCGCCTGAACCAGGCTTTGCTCCGTGTACTGCTCACCCGACTCAATCATCATATTGAGCACATCATGTCCGTGAATCGATGGCATAACCCCTCCAAATCAAAGCCACAGTCTAAACAGGTATGCGCCCTGCTGCCTTGCGCTGGCACAGGTTTGTAACTGTAAAAATATGATTACACCGGTTGTAACGGTGATTTGACGAGTAACGACTTTTGTCTTACTCTGCGCCGCAAATTAGGTTGCGATTAGCGGTTGTGGTAGAGGAAAGCGTGAAGAACAGAACTCTGGGAAGTATTTTTATCGTCGCTGGCACGACGATTGGCGCAGGAATGCTGGCGATGCCCTTGGCCGCTGCGGGCGTCGGATTTAGCGTCACGCTGGTTCTTCTGGCCTGCCTGTGGGCGCTGATGTGCTATACCGCATTACTGCTGCTTGAAGTCTATCAGCACGTTCCAGCCGATACGGGCCTTGGCTCGCTGGCCGCCCGCTATCTTGGCCGCTACGGTCAGTGGATTACGGGGTTTAGCATGATGTTTCTGATGTATGCCCTGACAGCGGCCTACATGAGCGGCGCAGGCGAGCTGATCGCGTCAAGCGTCAACGACTGGTTTGGCTCTGCTATTTCTCCGGCGACCGGCGTGATCTTCTTTACGCTGATTGGCGGGGGCGTGGTATGCGTGGGAACGTCGCTGGTCGATCTGTTTAACCGCTTTCTCTTCAGCGCCAAGATTGTTTTCCTGGTAGTCATGCTGGCGCTACTGGCTCCGCACGTTCACAAAGTGAATTTGCTTACCCTCCCCCTGCAACAGGGTCTGGCGCTTTCTGCCATTCCGGTGATTTTCACCTCGTTCGGCTTCCACGGCAGCGTGCCGAGTATCGTCAGCTATATGAATGGCGATATTCGTAAACTGCGCCGCGTGTTCATTATCGGCAGCGCGATCCCCCTCATTGCCTATATCTTCTGGCAACTGGTGACTCTGGGCAGCATTGATTCGTCTACGTTTATTGGCTTAATGGCCGATCATTCAGGTCTGAATGGATTCTTGCAGGCGTTGCGTGAAGTGGTGGCTTCCCCGCACGTTGAGCTGGCAGTGCATCTGTTTGCCGATCTGGCGCTGGCGACCTCTTTCCTCGGCGTCGCCCTCGGGTTATTCGACTATCTGGCGGATCTGTTCCAGCGCAAACGCTCCGTCAGCGGACGCATCCAGACGGGTCTGATTACCTTCCTTCCGCCGCTGGCCTTCGCGCTGTTCTATCCGCGTGGGTTTGTCATGGCGCTGGGCTACGCGGGTGTGGCGCTGGCCGTGTTGGCTCTTTTGCTCCCTTCCCTGCTGGCGTGGAAAAGCCGTCAGCAACACCCTGATTCGGGTTACCGTGTGTGGGGCGGAAAACCGCTGTTAGGGCTGGTGTTTACCTGCGGGATTGTGGTGATTCTGGTGCAGTTTTCGATTGCAGCGGGGCTGTTGCCGGAGGTGGGATAAACCGACGAGCAATAGGTACCCGCAGGTATTAAAAGGGCTCATTGCGAGCCCTTTTTTATTAATGCAAACAGCAGCTTTTAAATTTCTTCCCGCTTCCGCACGGGCACGGATCGTTGCGTCCTACTTTAGTCCCGTTGACGATCGGCTTTTTGGCCTCAGGCTGCTGTGGATTCGCCAGCCAGTAGTTATATAAACGAATCGCCGCCGGACGGATGCTGTCCACGCTCGCCTGATACTCTTCTTCCGTCATTGCTTCAACGCGATCAACGTTCTCTTCCGAGCCATGCAGAGCGATCACCGCCAGATCAGGTTTCAGCTCTTCCGGCAAGGTAGACCAGTCGGTCAGTGCCATACCGCGCATGTAGCCGTAACACCACTCTTCCACCACGGTATAGGTGGTCCCCTCGACATCGTTCTCGCCAAAGACTGGCTCAAACTGGTCGGGATAGTCGCTCAGGCGCTCGGCGATGTCGTTCATATGCTTAAAGCAGAGATCGATAAAACGGTGCATTTCACGATCGTTTTTCCAGCGCGGGATGTGTTTTTCACCGCCCCAGATCGCCACCAGCCAGGTGTCGGGTTCCACCACAAGAGGACCGGACAGCACTGCGGTTAGCATGCCGTCGAGTTCGGAAACGTCAAGCACAGACGCATCGTCATGACCGTGAGAGATTAATGTCTCTTCCAGCCACTCCATTTCGTTTTCATTTAATGGGCCTTCAGTCATTACTGATACTCCTGAAAAAAAGAAAAGGAGCTTACCACACTTCGGGCGAGGACTCTTTAAATGCCGGTGCCTGGCGGGCAGAACACTGAGCCAGGAAGTGCGTTATGCACTTTGTGAGAGGCAGGGTTTGAGCACAACATACCAGACTCTGACCCCGAAATGCTGCGGTGAAATTATCCGGTCAAAATAACGTCCCCAATAAAACCGCCGATGAATATTATGCCTGCGTATTAAAGAATGAAGGACGGGTAATTGAAGCAGAGGGTATTTGTTTAGAGGTTATAAATTACCCATACTAAATTGGCACTTAATCATTGCTTAAATATACGTTTTTGCGGGGTTCTAACCAGAGAAGGTCCTTTGTTTCTTCACTGTATTCTTCATGCTCAAACCTTCTCCTCTCTGTAAGCACTTTTTAGCCCGGAGTCGTACAAGGTTTTATTTCTCATGCTGTATATCTCCGGGCATATTGCGGCTCACCAGCCAGAATGAAAATAGGGGCAAGTAAGAAGCGTGAAGATGGCGAAGGACAAAAACAAAAAAACCACCCGAGGGTGGTTTCACGACACTGCTTATTGCTTTGATTATTCTTGGCTTTCCCATGGTACCCGGAGCGAGACTTGAACTCGCACAGCGCGAACGCCGAGGGATTTTAAATCCCTTGTGTCTACCGATTCCACCATCCGGGCTCGGGAAGAAATTGGAGGCGCGTTCCGGAGTCGAACCGGACTAGACGGATTTGCAATCCGCTACATAACCGCTTTGCTAACGCGCCGTAAATCTGTTGTCTTTCGACCAGCACCCGCAACTGCCGATGCTTTTAATTTGGAGCGGGAAACGAGACTCGAACTCGCGACCCCGACCTTGGCAAGGTCGTGCTCTACCAACTGAGCTATTCCCGCATGTCACCAAGTCATTTGTAATCACTTGATTTCATTATCGTCCGACTGACTGTGCCGCCGTTCGATGCGTTGCATTCTACTTATATGACGATGTGAGTCAACGTTATTTTTGCATCCCAGGATCGTTTGCTGAAAATTGCGCCGAAACGATCACTGTTCAAGCAAATCGCCGCGTGCAGCGTTCAGGTACTGCAGCATTGACCACAGCGTCAGCACCGCTGCAACCCACAGCAGGCCGATACCCGCCCACTCGACCCACGCGTTAGGACGCCACAGCATCCACACCAGCGATGCCATCTGCGCGGTAGTTTTCACTTTACCAATCCAGGAGACCGCCACGCTGCTGCGTTTACCCAGCTCAGCCATCCATTCGCGCAGGGCGGAGATAATGATCTCACGGGCGATCATAGTCGCCGCAGGTAACGTCACCCACCAGGTGTGGTAATGCTCTGCCACCAGCACCATCGCAATGGCAACCATCACCTTATCGGCAACCGGATCGAGGAACGCACCGAACCGCGTGCTTTGATTCCAGCGACGGGCCAAATAGCCGTCAAACCAGTCCGTCACCGCAGCCACCAGGAAGATCAGCGCACATGCGAAAGGAGCCCACGTGAAAGGCATGTAAAAAGCCAACACAAAGAAGGGGATAAGGACGACGCGAAAAAGCGTGAGCAACGTAGGGATGTTAAATCGCATAGTGACGGTAACTGTCTGTTGTCAGTAAAATTTAGCTCTATGTTGCTACAGAGCCCTCAATGTTTCAACGAGTAGTAGATCTTTTCTGCCAGCCCTTGCGAAATACCCGGCACTTTTGCAATTTCCTCCACGCTGGCGTTGAGTAATCCTTGCAATCCGCCCATGTACTTCAACAACATCTGTCGACGTTTTGGCCCGACGCCCTCGATTGTCTCAAGCGTACTGGTGTTTTTCACTTTAGCGCGTTTTTTACGGTGTCCGCCGATGGCATGGTCGTGCGACTCATCACGAATATGCTGGATCACATGCAGCGCAGGGGAATCCGGCGGCAGACTGAAGCCCTCACCTTCCGGTTCGAAGAAGAGTGTTTCCAGACCGGCCTTACGATCGGTCCCTTTTGCCACGCCAAGCAGTAAAGGATGATGTTTATCCCACGGCACATCGAGCTCAGCGAAAACGGCTTTAGCCTGGCCCAGCTGCCCTTTCCCGCCGTCGATCAAAATGACATCCGGGATTTTGGCCTCTTCAATGGCTTTACCATAGCGACGGCGGAGCACCTGATTCATCGCCGCATAGTCATCACCCGGCGTAATCCCGGTGATGTTGTAGCGACGATATTCCGCGCGCACCGGCCCGTTGGCATCAAACACCACACAGGAGGCGACGGTTTGCTCACCCATTGTATGGCTGATGTCGAAACACTCCATCCGCTTCACTTCCGGCAGTTTCAGCAGCGTAGCCAACGCCGCCAGGCGCTGGTGAACGGTCGATTGCTGAGAAAGCTTCGTCGTCAGCGCCGTCGCGGCGTTGGTCCGCGCCAGCTTCAGATAGCGCGCGCGATCGCCGCGCGGTTTGGTCTGAACGTTAACGCGACGCCCTGCCAGCTCGGAAAGGGAGTCCGCCAGCAAAGTTTTATCATCAAGATTAAAATCGAGCAGGATCTCCGATGGCAACGTGCGCATCTGGCTGCCCTGCAGATAGAACTGGCCGACAAAAGTTTCAACCACTTCACCCAGCTCAGTACCGCCCGGCACTTTCGGGAAATAGCTGCGGCTGCCCAGAACCTTGCCCTGACGTATAAACAGAACATGGACGCAGGCCAGCCCGGCATCAAAGGAAACACCAATGACGTCCAAATCGTCGCCGGTATTCGACACAAACTGTTTTTCCGTGACGCGCCGCACCGCCTGAATTTGATCGCGGATACGTGCGGCCTCTTCAAACGCCAGCGCCTGGCTGGCTTTTTCCATTCGTGCAATCAGCTGCGTTAAGACCTGATCGTCTTTACCCGCCAGGAACAGACGCACATATTCAACCTGTTGCGCGTACTCCTCTTCGCTGACCAGTCCTGCCACGCATGGGCCGAGACAGCGGCCAATCTGGTATTGCAGACAAGGGCGGGAGCGGTTGCGATAGACGCTGTTTTCGCACTGGCGAACCGGAAAGATTTTCTGCAGCAACGCCAGGGTTTCACGCACGGCGTACCCGTTAGGGAAAGGACCGAAATACTCCCCTTTCGCATGTTTCGCCCCGCGATGCATGGCCAGACGCGGATGGGTGTCGCTGCTGAGGAAAATGAAAGGGTATGACTTATCATCGCGCAACAATACGTTATAGCGCGGCTGATAGAGCTTAATGTAGTTATGTTCGAGCAGCAGCGCTTCCGTTTCCGTGTGCGTCACGGTGACGTCAATTTGCTGAATCAGCGCCACCAGCGCTTCCGTCTTACGGGAGGCCAGATTGGTGCGGAAATAACTGGAAAGACGTTTTTTAAGGTCTTTGGCTTTGCCAACATAGATAACCGTACCGCCAGCGTCATACATTCGATATACGCCAGGCTGGCTGGTTACGGTTTTCAGGAAAGATTTTGAATCGAACACATTACTCACTGACTTGTTAGGGTCTCTGCATTACACAGACCATGACGAATGGCCAGGTGAGTGAGTTCGACATCGCCGTGAATGTTCAGTTTACTGAACATACGGTAGCGGTAGCTGTTCACCGTTTTCGGACTGAGATTCAGCTGCTCAGAAATCTCATTCACCTTTTGGCCTTTGGTGATCATCAGCATAATCTGCAATTCACGCTCAGACAAACTGGCAAATGGCGATCCGGTTTTTTCCGGTTCAATCTGACTTAACGCCATCTGTTGAGCGATATCCGACGCGATATAGCGCTGGCCGGCGAACACTGAACGAATAGCATTAACCACTTCCTGTGGTGCAGCGCCTTTGGTGAGATAGCCTGCGGCCCCGGCCTGCATCACTTTCGCGGGCAATGGGTTCTCCGTGTGGACGGTCAGCATGATGACTTTGGTGTCCACGTAAGCACGCGCGATTTTACGCGTGGCTTCAAGGCCGCCAATACCAGGCATGTTCATGTCCATCAGGACTACATCGGCTGAGTGGGTACGGCACCATTTCACGGCGTCTTCGCCGCAGCAAACTTCACCGGCGACTTTAATACCCTTTATATCTTCAAGTATGCGTCGTATCCCTGCGCGCACGAGTTCGTGGTCATCAACAAGTAGAACGTTGATCAAAGGAATGTCTCCAGAAATAGGGATAACGCTACTGACTACTAATTTGGCTTATATTAACGGTTTTCTGCCCAAGTTTAAAACGCTAAAAAGCATGTCATTCGATTTCGTTCTCGTTTTTGGAAATTAGCCTGTACAGCAAGTGGAAAGAGAATCGGATTTAAAAAGTCAAATACCGTTATTTTTAAGCCGCTGTATTCAAAAAGTTACGAAAAGATCGCCCCTCTGCGCCAGGAAAGTACGGCTCTTATATTTTTGTAACAATAATTAACAGCAAGAGAACGGGCTATAAACAATTTAGGCTGGTTAAAACATTATAGTGATTACACTTAAAACGTGTTTACTTAAATAAACAAAGAGCACAATTGAACAAAAAATAACCACTGCTTTTTTTCCTCTCTCTTGTGGTATACTCCGCCGCCATAACTTTCATCGTCGCGCTCTAGCGCCGTTTTGTAATGAGGAATAACAATGAGCACACCTGAATTCGCCACCGCCGAAAATAACCAAGAACTGGCGCAGGAAGTATCCTGTCTGAAAGCACTGCTGGCACTTATGTTGCAGGCGATGGGCCAGGCTGACGCGGGCCGTGTGATCATTAAGATGGAAAAGCAGATCGCCCAGATGGAAGATCAGGGCCAGGCAGATGTGTTTGCCGATACGGTTAAGCAAATTAAACAGGCTTACCGCCAGTAAAAAAAGAACGGCTGAACGCATTGCATTCAGCCGTTTTCGTGTCTGGCACGCAGAACAACTAAAGTGTGGTCAGATGAATCCCGTTGCCGCCGCGTAGCAGGCAATCTGCGTCTTATTCGGCGCATTGAATTTCTTCTGCATATTCTTCTGATGGAAGTTCACCGTATTCTCTGAGATCGACAAAATAATCGCGATTTCAGCCGACGTTTTGCCCTCAGCTGTCCACTTCAGAATTTCCTTCTCGCGCTTGCTGAATTTCATCTCTGGCGGCATCACCATGTCATGCTCAAAGCGCAGCAACGACGTCAGTGCCATTTGCACTAACATTTGCAGACGCAGCTCTATTTCATCGCTGTCCATCATTTTGCCAAACTGACTGGCGCGAGAAACGGAGAGAAAACCGAGCGCGTGATTAGGCAGCATCAGACACTGCGTAATTCCCTTGCGAATACCGTGGTCGCGCGCGCCGTCCCATAGCGGCTGTGCCTCAGAAAATAACGCATCCGTCCAGGGAAGGTGTCCCTGAATGAAATTCTCCCGCTTTAATACCGGGTCAATGGCGAAATAATTTTCTGACTGATATTGCGACATCCATTCAGCCGGATAGCTCGAATGAACCGTAATTTTAGGGCGCGTAAACGGAACCGGATGGCGAACACAGAGTGAGTAATAATCGAATTCAAGATCCTGTGTTTGTTGCTGAAGTTCCTGATAAACCTCGTCCGCCGTCCCCATTTGCTGGAATCGCAGGAAGCAATTCCGTCGCCAGGTGAAAAAGTCTGTATCCCTCATACTTACTGAATGAAGCCCCTGAAAAAGATAATCATTATTATGGTGAATATAACCTAACACATAAATCTTATTTATATGTATAAAATATCGACCCAAGTGAGAATTACTTTCATGTTCCTCACTTTCAGTGTCGATAAATAGAATATAAGAATCTATAAACAGGCAAATCTGGAGGATAATTTGCTCCAGAACGTCCTTCTGGAGCAAATCAGTCAGGAGAATCTCTACCGTGTCAGGAACTTTTCCAGGAACTGACGGGTGCGAGGTTGTTGGGGATACGTAAACAATTCTTTTGCGGGGCCCTGTTCGACAATGCGACCCTGGTCCATGAAAATCGCCCTGTCAGCCACATCTCTGGCAAAACTCATCTCGTGGGTGACGATCACCAGCGTGCGTTTCTCCTGCGCCAGCTGGCGAATGGTGTTCAACACCTCGCCCACCAGCTCTGGATCCAGCGCAGAAGTCGGTTCATCAAAGAGGATCACGTCCGGGCGCATCGCCAGCGCACGGGCAATGGCCACACGCTGCTGCTGCCCGCCCGACAGACGGCGTGGATAACTGGTCTCCTTCCCGGAAAGCCCGACTTTCGCCAGCAGCTCCCGCCCACGGGCAATGGCCTCTTCTTTCGGTTCACCTTTTACGATGACCGGCCCCTCAATAATGTTCTCGAGTACCGTGCGATGCGGAAACAGATTAAAGCTCTGGAATACAAAGCCCACATGCTGGCGAAGACGGCGAATCAGCCCTTTTTGCTGCCCGAGAGACTTACCGGTATCGATAGTAATATCACCGACCCGAATGGTGCCCCCTTCCGGGTGCTCCAGCAAATTTATGCTGCGCAGCAGCGTGGTTTTACCCGAGCCGCTCGGCCCGATAATCGCGACCACTTCGCCCTCTTGCACCTCCAGGTCGATACCGTGTAATACGGTCTGTCCGTGAAATTTTTTGACCAGGTTTTTGACGTCGATAGCACTCATTTCGGATCTCGCTCCTGGCGGTTAAGCTGGTTTTCAAAATAGTTTTGCAGTGCGGAAAGCACCGTCGCCATGATCCAGTAAATCAGCGACGCCGCCAGATACATGGTGAAAACTTCCAGCGTGCGCGAGGTGATAAGCTGCGCCTGACGGAACAGCTCCGGCACCTGGATTGTCGCCGCAAGGGACGTGTCTTTGACCAGGCTAATAAAACTATTGCTGAGCGGGGGAAGCGCCACGCGCGCAGCCTGCGGCAGGATCGCGCGTCGCAGGGTCTGCCACGGCGTCATCCCGATACTGGCCGCCGCTTCCCATTGGCCCTTATCGATGGAGGAGATCGCCGCGCGCAGCGTTTCAGAGGTGTACGCCGCGGTATTCAGCGACAAACCAATCATCGCCGCCGGGATCGGGTCCAGCTCAATGCCGAACTGCGGCAGACCGTAGTAGATCATGAAAAGCTGGGCGATCAGCGGCGTACCGCGAAACACGGAGATGTAAAAACGCGCCAGCCAGCGTACCGGCAGGATCGACGACATGCGCATCAACGCGAGGATAAAGCCCAGCACCAGCCCAAAAAACATCCCTCCGAGACTGAGCTGCAGCGTAAACACCGCCCCTTTCAGCAGGTACGGCAATGAATCAATAACCAGTTGAATACTTTCTTGCATTATTATTTTCGACCCGTGATTCAAACGTGAGGATGATAAGCAAACAGCGCGGGCGCTCCGCCGGTATGGACAAACAGAATCGGCCCTTCATCCTTAAAGCGCTTCTGGGTAATGCCGTCGATAAGCCCGGCCATCGCTTTACCCGTGTAAACCGGATCTAACAGGATGCCTTCCAGACGCGCCAGCAGTTTTATCGCTTCCAGCCCTTCTTCGTTTGGCGTGCCATAGCCTGGCGCAAAATAGTCATCCCACAGCAAAATATCGGCTTTCGCCTGCACGTCGAGCTGCTGCGCAACCGCCTGCTGTAGGCTGACGACTTTAGGCTTCTGATCCGCGATGCTGCGGGAGACGGTCACCCCGATAAGTTCAACATCCGGCATGAGCTGCTCCAGCCCGACCGCCAGCCCGGCATGCGTCCCGGCGCTACCGGATGCCACCACCACAGAGGAGAGGCTCACCGCCCCTTCGCACTGCTGGGCAATTTCCAGCGCGCTTTCCACATAGCCCAGCGCACCCAGGGCATTAGATCCGCCGACCGGGATCACATACGGACGAAAACCCTGCGCTTCGACGCGGGTTGCCAGTTCTTCCAACTGAGCCGCCGGATCCGTTAACGCATCGCACATTTCGATCTGCACATTGAACAGATCCAGCAGCAGACGGTTGCCGTTCGTGAGATAGTTTTCCGCCCGCGTTCCGATGGGATTTTCCAGCAACGCCACGCAGTTCAGCCCCAGTTTCGCCGCCACTGCCGCCGTCTGGCGCACGTGGTTAGACTGAATGGCACCGGCGGTGATCAGTGTATCCGCTCCCTCACGCAGCGCATCCGCCGCGAGAAACTCCAGCTTACGCAGCTTGTTCCCGCCCATCGCCATAGGGGTCACGTCGTCACGTTTAATAAAGATATCGCGCCCTAAATAGTCAGAAAAACGCGGTAAGTACTCCAGTGGCGTTGGCGCGCCGATAAACTCGAGGCGCGGAAAACGCGTTAAATTTTGCAGTGACATGGATCCTCCGGTAACGCTGTTTTTGTTTATTATTTTTATTATGCACGCTGAAGTGCCAGAAATGAAAAAGGCGCTTTTAAAAGCGCCTTTTTTTTCAGGGAAAGACTTATTTGGTGACGTCTGCCCCGAACCACTTCTCGGAGAGCGCCTTGAGGCTGCCGTCTTTCTGCATCTCGGCAATAGCACCGTCGACAGCTTTCACCAGGTCCTCGTTACCTTTGCGGATCGCCACCCCGGCTTCCTGACGCGAGAACGCGTCACCGGCTACGGCCAGGGTATCGTTGGTTTTCTTCACCAGATCCAGCGCGGCCAGACGATCAACCAGAATGGCATCGATACGGCCAACGCGCAGATCCTGGTATTTGGTCGGGTCATCATCATAGGTGCGAATATCCACGCCCTGTACGTTCTGGCGCAGCCACTCTTCATAGTTGGTGCCCAGACCGACGCCCACTTTTTTGCCTTTCAGATCGGCGGCCGATTTAATTGTGCCTTCATTGCCTTTCTTCACCAGCGCCTGAATACCGGAGACGGTGTACGGCGTAGAGAAATCATATTTCTTCTTACGCTCATCAGAGATGGTGACCTGGTTGATGACCACGTCGATACGTTTAGAGTCCAGCGACGCCAGCATACCGTCCCATTTGGTCGGCTTCAGGGACGCTTTCACGCCCAGATGCTTCGCCAGCTCTTCAGCAAACTCAACTTCAAAACCGGTCAGTTTGCCATCATCACCCTGGAAGCTGAACGGCGGATACGTCCCTTCCAGTCCCACCAGCAGCGTGCCGCGCTCTTTCACTTTATTCAGCAGATTTTCAGCGGCGAACGTTTTCACGCTCATCCCTGCGACCAGCGCCACAGCCATGACGCCCATCAGTGCCTGACGACCCAGAAGTGCTAATTTCATAGTTACCCCGATATAGTGGTTTTTTGAGTAGTGTAGGGATTTCGTTTATAACGTCAAACACGAGTCCGCTACATCTTATTCAATTTTAATATATATCAGAAGTTGTCCCGGCGTAGACTTTCTGCTTAATCACACCTGGCATTTGCGCTTTATATTGCGCGTACTTACGCAGGGCGATGCGGTAGTTGTTGGTGCTGGTAGCCGGCAGCCACGGCTCCAGACTTTCATCCAGATAGCCGGTTTTCAGCAGATCGCGGGAGATGTTTTGCACCGTCAGATGCTGGCCCAGACGACGCAGACGAACAACGTATTCGCGCACGGTTCCGTGGCTCATCTCGGTTTGCTCAAACAGGAATTGTTTAAAGCCGATGATGTCAAAAAAGTCGCTTTGCTCTTTGCAATGCAGATCGCCACAGAACCGACATAGGGCTACCCACTCCTGCTGCTCTTCCTGCCACGCGGATTCATCCATCAGGGTGTCGAGGCGTGATATCGCGATCTTATTCACGATTTCGCCGCGACGTACCAGCGTGATACGGTCAAGTAACTTATTGCAATGGGCGCAATGCGTCTGACTGTGTTTAAAGTCTTTTAGGTAGCGGCTTAAAGGCCGTCTTTTAGATTGCTGCACCGTCATGATAACTCCTGGTTGTCAATACGTTGTGCGGCACTTTTCGGGCGATACATCGCCTATAACTTACCCAGTTTGGTTCGTAAGCGTTTAATGGCCTGGCTATGCAATTGGCTCACCCGAGACTCCCCTACTTCCAGAACCGCGCCGATCTCCTTCAGATTCAGCTCTTCCTGGTAATAAAGGGTTAACACCAGCTGTTCGCGTTCCGGTAAAGCTTCAATAGCTTCCATTACGCGATGGCGTAAATTACTTTCCAGTAAATGGTGTAACGGGTTTTCATTCTGATTTTCATCAGTCACCAGCTCGATGCTATCGCCATGCTCTTCACGCCACTCATCATAAGAGAAGAGCTGGCTGTTATTGGTATCAAGCAACATCTGGCGATAATCAGCCACAGCAATGCCAAGCCGCTCCGCCACTTCGGTTTCCGTCGCGTTGCGTCCCAGTTCCTGCTCAAGCTGTCCGATAGCATGTGCCACTTCGCGGGCATTGCGGCGAACACTTCGCGGCACCCAGTCACGGCTGCGCAGTTCGTCCAGCATCGCACCACGAATACGCTGTACTGCGTAAGTCGTAAATGCCGTTCCTTGCAGAGCGTCGTATCGGTCTACTGCATTCAGTAACCCGATTCCGCCCGCCTGTAGCAGGTCGTCCAGTTCCACACTCGCCGGCAATCGCACCTGGAGGCGCAATGCTTCGTGACGCACCAGCGGGACATAACGCTGCCACAGCGAGTGTTTATCCATTACACCTTCAGCGGTATAGAGTGAATTCACGATAAACAGCCCTGCGTTAATTGAGTTATCGGCATTATTATCCGATTCTGGAGGGGTTTTAATCGGATGAATAGTGGGTGAAATGAGGGGTTATTTAGACAAATGGGTTTATTCACTTTGCCGCGTCATATTCCGCTTTTGAGGCAGGCCGCGCCCTGGACGAAGGCTGGTGCAAAATATGACGCGTATAATTTAGTCAACCGTCTGATTTGTTATGCATTAATTGCTAATTCACCCAAGTTAACATTTTTTTCGTTTACATCGTCAGAACATTTAGACCGACTTATACGTTGCAGTGCCGCAATAATTCTCCCCTGCTCTTCGTCAGTGAGATCGGGGAAGATCGGCAAGCACAGGATTTTTTCCGCAATTTGATTTGCCACCGGCAATTCGTCAGGCCCTGCCGACGGTAAATGACGGTACATTGAGAAAGAACTTATTAGAGGATAAAAATAGCGTCTCGCAAAAATATCCTCTTCCTTAAGCATTTCATAGAGTTCGTCACGAGTGAGTGGAAATGCTTCTTCCACCAGCAGCGGGAAGTACGCGTAGTTCCACTCATACTCCCCGGTAAATTCATAGCAGGACAGACCGGGTGCCGATGGCAACTCACGCATATAGCGCTGATAAATTTGCTCTCTTGCCAGCAGGGCGCGGTCAATATGCTTTAACTGAAGCAGACCAAAGGCGGCATTCACTTCGCTCATTTTGGCGTTAATGCCCGGTGCAACCACTTTGGTTTCACCTGCAAACCCAAAGTTTTTAAGATAATCAATGCGTTGTTTTGTTTTCAAATCGTGGGAAATGATCGCCCCGCCTTCAAAGGTGTTAAACACTTTCGTCGCATGGAAACTCAGCACGGATAAATCGCCGTTATTCAGCACACTTCCGTCACTATTTTTAACACCAAAAGCATGCGCTGCGTCATAAATGACTCTAAGGCCATAAATATCCGCGATTTGCTGAATTTTATCGACCTCACAGGGAATACCGTAACAATGAACCGGTAAAATTGCCGTGGTCTGAGGTGTGATCAGCGCCTCTATTTTATCCGGGTCAATGTTAAATGTTAAAGGATCGATATCGGCGAAAACGGGCGTGAGCCCATTCCATAATAGTGTGTGCGACGTTGCCACGAAGGAATAGGGTGTGGTTATCACCTCGCCCGTCACGCGTAATGCCTGCAGCGCAGTCAATAAAGCCAGCGTACCATTGGAAAACAAACTGACATACTTAACGCCGAGATAACTCGCCAAGGATGTCTCCAGCTCCTGGTGGAAACTCCCTCCATTTGTGAGCGTTCTGCTGGACCACATTTTTTCCAGGTAGGGTATGAACTCCTCCAGGGGAGGCAGCAGAGGACTTGTCACAAATATTTTGTTGTTCATTTCTGGCGTCGCATATAAGTCATGAAATGAATATCTTATAAGGCAGCAACAGGAACGATCGTTTGAACACACGCCAATTTGTATTCTAATTACCCGTCCAAAAGGCCCAATAGGGTAAAAAGACTCCAAAACGCCCTGCTGTTTCCGTCATGGAGAGCGGCACAGCATCGCTAAAATGAGCAAAACTCCCAGTGCGGGAACTCATCATCGCTGACAATCCTGACTCATCTCAACATTTTGGCCTCTCAGGGAAGTACGGCCCCCGCATTAGAAACGCGCATATCTCATCGAAGAAATGATAATCACAACGAGAAATAATATGTCTCAGCATGAATTAGTCAGCATTCTTATCCCGGCTTACAAAGCCGATTTTTTCGAACAGGCTCTGCAAAGCGCCATTGAACAAGACTGGCCGAACATTGAAATTATCGTCTGTGATGACAGTGATAATGACGCTATCCGAGTGACGTGCGCGAAAGCATCGCCACTCCTAAAGAAGCCCATTATTTATCATAAAAATGCCGATCGCTTACTAGAGATGGGAAACGTTCTTCACTGCTTGAGCCATGCAAAAGGGAAATACGTCAAATTTTTGTATGACGATGATCTTATTGCTCCAAACTGTATCTCGCGCTTAGTGAAAGCACTGGAGGATAATAAGAACTGTGTATTAGCCTCTTCACGCCGTACGCGTATTGATGAGTCTGGAAATATCTTACCTGACATTGTTGCAACGGCATTCCCTTTCAGTGGTGATACGCTCCTCAACGGAAATGACCTCATCTCTTTCCTCTGCGATTACCAGGTTAATTTTATTGGTGAGCCGAGTGTTTTCCTCTGTTATCGCGACGATCTTCTGGCCTTAGGCGACCAGTTATTTAATATCGATCATGAAGAGATGCCCTATTTTGCCGATGTCGCATTGATGATCAAACTATTCCGCAAAGGCGATCTTGCCTTTATCAGCGAACCTCTTTCCTCATTTAGAATTTCGGCGGGCCAAACCAGCCAGATGGCAAAATCGCAGCAGGAACAGGTCGCCAGAACGTATTCCTTGATGCCGCAGCTCATTAAAAAACTGGGGTGGTACAAGGGGTCGAAAGAGGAGAATCAGCACGTTTCGATTGCCGCGACGTCTTCGCCTGAAGAGTGGCATCAGGTGAATCTTGTGCAGGCACTACGCCAGGCAATGCATAACAGCGCGCTGGATTACCAGAGCACACAAATTGCTCAGTGGCTTGAGAGCAGAACGTTACTTCCACAGCACAGAGAACTGGCCTCCACTTACCAGGCATCACGAGCGGTTAGCCAGTCGCTTTGTATCTTGATCCGTGACACGGGACGAGCAGATGCTCTGGATCGGACCCTGGAAAGCGTGGCAGTCTGGCAGGGTTTTGGGCTGACAGTCCACCCTGTTGTGGTCGGCAATATGGTTTCTCAAAGCCGCTTCCCGGCGACCGCCATAGACGCCACCGTGTTTAACACCGTTGCCCGTATCAATGATTATCTCGACACCAGCCCACACGACTGGGTTATGGTGCTTGACGCAGGCGAACTGCTGCTGACCAGCGGATTGTTATCCTTCGATTTGGCCCTTGAGGGGGCTTCAGGCTGTGATGCTGTTTATTGCGATGAAGTGAATTTCGACGGCAGCCGAATCACCAGTACCACCCTGCGCCCGGACTTTAACCTCGATTTGCTGCTCAGCAACCCCTCTGAAATGGCGCGCCACTGGATCTTTAAACGCACCACGCTACTCTCCCTCGGTGGCTTTAATAAGACGTACCGTCAGGCATGGCAATTTGACTATATCGTGCGCCTGATCGAGCAAAAAGGGATTCAGTTTGCAGGACATATTCCTGAACCTTTGGTCGTGGCTCATAGCCAGCTCAACGTCGCTATTGAGGAAGAAAAAAATATACTGCGTCATCATCTTATTCAACGCGGTTATTCTCAGGGGGAGGTAGAATCCCCGCGACCAGGCATTTACGCATTACGTTATCATCACGACCAGCAGCCGTTGGTGTCTATTATTATCCCGACCAAAGATCAATTACCGGTGCTGGTTCACTGCGTCACTACGCTTTTGGAAAAAACGCGATATCCGAATTATGAAGTGCTGATCGTCGATAACAACAGCGAGACGCCCGAAGCGCTGGAATGGCTCAACGGTATTTCCACTATTGATCCACAGCGTATTCGCGTTTTACGTTACCCGCATCCGTTTAACTACTCCGCAATCAATAACATGGCCGCTCGTGAGGCGCGTGGGGAGTATCTGGTATTGCTGAATAACGACACCGGGGTGATTGAGAATAACTGGCTGGATCATCTGCTCAATCATGGATTACGCCCAGAAGTGGGCATTACCGGCGCTAAATTGTTATATCCAACCGGGAATATTCAGCATGCGGGCGTGGTAATGGGGTTGCGCGGCCCGGCGGACCATCCGTTTATTGACAGCAGCAGCGAAAAATCCGGTTATATGAACCGTCTGCACTGCGATCAAAACTACAACGTGGTGACAGCCGCCTGCCTTCTGGTGCGAAAATCGGTTTACGAGCAGGTCGGTGGACTGGACGAGGATCAGTTCCGCGTCTCCTACAACGATGTTGATTTCTGTCTGAAGGTGCGTGAAGCGGGCTATCTGACCGTCTGGACACCTTATTCCATCGTGATGCATGAGGGCAGTGTCAGCCAGAAATCCGTGGACAAAGCGACTCAGGAGAAAAAGCGTCAGCGATTTACGGGTGAGCAAGATGCCATGTATCAGAAATGGCTACCGGTGATTGCCAACGATCCGGCTTACAACCCTAATTTATCCCTGAATAACACCGGTTTTCAGCTGCAGGTCGATGCGCCGGGAACCTGGAAACCCTTGCACTGGAATCCACTGCCGACACTCCTTGCGATCGCCGCCGATCGAACGCATCACCACCAGCGACACTTCCTCGATCGGCTGACGTCACTCCACGATCAAGCCATCGCCGAGACGTTGCTCCCCTTCGTTCCGCCTTCTATCGGTGAAATGGCGCGCATCTCCCCTGCAAGTCTGATCTTGCAGGAAACGATCACACCCGCAGCGCAGGAATGGCTGGCGCGCCTGCGTAAAGCGACATCTCAGTTCACCGTCTTTACGCTGGACAATTATCTGCCTGCCCTGTCGGCAAAATCCCTCCTGCGCGACACGTTGCCTGCGGAAATCACGGCGGCCCTGCAGGCAACTCTACGTCATACGGATCGCCTGATTGTCAGTTCAGCAATGCTGGCAGAAACCTGTGCATCGTGGCATCACGACGTTCGTTTCATCGAGCCTCGTGTATCGTCTGCACAGTGGGGGAATCTGGTGATTGAACGCAGATATGGTCACAAGCCACGCGTTGGCTGGGTATGCGATGGCGAAAATAGTGCGGATCTTGAAATCATTCATAAAGTCATCGTGCAATTATCCGACCGGGTGGAATGGGTTCTGATGGGATACTGCCCGCCGTCGCTGAGATCTCATGTTTCTGAATATCACGCAGCCGTGAATGTGGAACACTACCCGCAAAAGCTGGCGTCCTTGAATCTTGATCTGGTTCTTGAACCGCTTGCGGATAATCAGTACAACCGCCATCGCAGCGTCATTCGTTTGCTGGAGTTCGGCGCATGCGGTTATCCGGTCATTTGCAGTGATAATGTCAGTATGCGTAATGAGTATCTTGTCACTCGCGTGAAAAACACCACGAATGCCTGGCTTGAGGCGATCTCAGCCTACCTGGAGGACCCGCAGGCTCGCGAGAATGCCGGAGATGGGTTAAGGGATCAGGTTCAACGCAAGGGAATGTTGCGGCGAGATGATTTGGAAACGTTTGTGGGTGACTGGCTACCCTGACGCTTAAACAAAAGGCACCCTTACGGGTGCCTTTTTTGTTACTTCCGATCCCTCAACCAGGCTTCACGCCAGTCATCAAGCCCCTGACCACGCAGATACCAGTCACGATGAATAGCTTCACGCAGTGCATCCCCCTGGGAGGCCAGGTACTGCGCATCATTGATGTGCGCCCGAATCGCGCTCATCCAGTTTTTAAAGCGGTTTTCTACCAGCGTCACGGGCAGACCGCAGCGATACGGCACTAAATCAGTGGCAATAATGGGTACGCCACAGGTGCCAATCTCCAGAAGCCTCAGGTTGCTCTTACACTCATTGAAGTGGTTCACTTCAAGGGGCACCAGTGCCAAATCCAGATTCAGACTCGCCAGTTTTTCTGGATACATTTCGAATGGCACGCCTGGGTGGAACTCACAGCGGACATGTTTAGGTTTCATACCCATAAACACCCACTCCACCTCATTCTCCAGCGCTTTAATGATCGGCAACAAGATCTCCAGATCGCCCGCATGCGAACTTCCTCCCGCCCAACCTACGCGGATCTTCTTGCCAGTGCCGCGCTGACTTTGCAAATGCCCCCACTGGTCTGGCGCCAGACGGTTTTGCGCAATACGAATATCAGAGTGGAAACGGCTATACGCTTCTGCCAGCGGTTCCGTCGACACCACAACCCAGTCGGCATTGTCCATAATTTTGCGCAGGCTCTTAACCATGTGCTGCGGGAACTTGCTGTTATTGCCATTTTTCATTGGCAGGTTCAGGAGGTAATCATCATATTCAACGACGATTTTCGCACCAGAGAGACTGCGCATCTGCTGCATCACATCCGGGAAACGACTTCCCGTAGGAAGCTCGAGCAGCACCACATCCGGCTGGAGTTGCGCCACTTCCATTAGCCCAGGTACGGAATTTATCAGCCCTCCTTCGAGCAGCGTATGACGTTCCATGGCCTTGAACGGCTGTAACACGCGATGATGTCCATTGCCCTGCCAGTTAATATGATGCGCGAGCACCACAGGTAATGGACGACCCGGCAGCGGTTCGTGGAAACGTGCAGTGCTCTCACTCAGGGTGAAAGGTACTCCTGATTTTTGCAGCAGCGGATGGTACGACGGATCGGCCAGTAATCGTTGACCCCACTCCTGATTGAGCCTTGCGTAATCGCCTCCTAACGGGCGCTCCTGAACGTGGAACTTCTGGCTGAGTAAACGCGTGGCCCCACCCATATGTTTGACTCGGGCATAAGGCGTCCAGACATTAAGATATCCCAGAGACTGCGCGCGTAAACAGAGATCCACGTCCGCAAAATAGAGCGGGAATTTCTCTTCTGTGAAGCCATTGAGCGCGAAGAACACCTCTTTTCTCACCATCATGCAGGAGGCGCTCACGGCACTCAGGTTGTGCGGCGTTTTAAGGTAATTTTCATAACCAGCGCTCTCGCCTTCAGCGCCCTCAAAAACGACCCCAACCCCCTGCTGAACACCGGCGAGATACCCCCCGTGCTGTATGCGACCATCCGCATATTCCAGACGCGCACCGACCATCGCGATTTCCGGGCGCAGGGCATGTTCAACCATGGCATCCAGCCAGTCGCCATCAATAATTTCACAGTCGTTATTGAGGAAAACCAGGATCTCGCCGCGTGCATACTGCGAAGCCAGATTGTTGATTTGCGCAAAGTTAAACGGCGCATCGTGACGCAGAATCCGAACTTGATCGAGACCCAACCGTTCAAGCTGCTGGAGGAAATCGCACGCATCCGCGTCCACAGACTGATTGTCGACAATCAGCAGTTCATAATGCGCGTAGCGGGTTTTCTCCATCAGGCTTTCAATGCACCGACGCAGCAAGGCGACATGGTCGCGCGTCGGGATGATTACCGAGATCAGTGGCTTCTCCACCCACTGATAGCGAATGCGCGCAACGGAAGTCTCCCCCTCCTCAACGGTGGCTGCAATGCCCAGACGCGCAAGATGCTCTGTGACAATCTGCTTGTGCTCAGCCATGACTCCCGCAGCGTTTTGCCACGTTTTAGGCAACCGATCCGTTGAGACCAGGACTTCAGCCACCCTGTCAACTGCACCCGGTCCCGCCGCTTCAACAAAGCGCCAGACCAGATCAACCAACGCCATCTCCTGAAAACGCCCCTGAATTCCGCCCACCTGCAGCGCGGCCTCACGGTTGATAAGCCAGGTTTGCCCTGTATAAGGCGTAGCCCGCAGAAGATCGATATTGGTGCCCGGACGAAGCGTCAGGCGCGGCTCTTCATTGGGCGAGACCATCATCTCATCGCAATAAAGGGCTAACGCAGTCTGGTTTTTAACGCGATGGGCCGCAAAGTGAAGCAGCGCATCGTCAATCAGAGTAAAACCGGCGGGGATCACCAGCAGTGCGTCGGCGTCTCGCTCACTCAACAGTGAATTCAGGCCTTCCGCCTCATCAATGACATCCACACTCAAGGCCGGAAGAGATTGTGCTGACAGGGAGGCCATGGTTCGCACGCAGGCCTGTGCATCCCCATCGCGTGAAATCACCACCACGCCGAGACGTGCAGCAGCCGGAACATCACCGGATATTGCCAAAAGCGCTTCCCGGCGGGCCGGGCTGATATTCCGGTCTTCCAGCCAGCGGCTGATAGAGTATTTCAGTGACTGATGCGCGAGGTGAGCTTTTCTGTGCAAGGTCAGGGCATAAGATGATTTTTCATCTAATTCGGGTGATTTTACGGCCAGGGGCTGCGCAAAAATGCGCCCCATCACCGCTTCAACGCCCCACTTTTGCGCACATTGCGCGCGGTTGTCTCGCGCCCAGCGTGCCGCTGACGGATAGCCCGTTTGAAGCAGTGACAGCCATTCATCACTGTCCGGGCAGTTGCGCAGTGACATACCGCTAAAATGGTTATGCTCATGCGCGGCCATGTTATCTGCGTTAAGATAATCATCCACATAGCCATTTACGGCCAAGAAGAGCGGGATACCCAGTGCCAGCGTTTTGGTAGCCAAAGACTCGTTGCCAATAACCGCGTCATACTGCGATAACCACTCGGGTTCAACGAGGTTTAGCTGCTGTTTCTCATCCAGCCAGTGCAGCGTGATGCCCTTCTCCGCTGCCTTTTGCTGAAGTTCATACACCTCTGCAGTCATTTCAGGCGCCACGTACAAGGCCTGTTTTAATTCGGGCGGGCGCGTTGCGCTCGGGTAGTCAATAAAACGTACGGGAACGAGCCAGGGCATTAGCGCCAGCTGATCTTCAAGGATCCCGGTCAGTTTGAGCTGTTCGCAGGTCAATTCGGAGAGGCCCAAGGTCAGAGAGGCCAACTCATTCTCAAGCTGCACACCGTAGGGAATATAGAGATCGTTATAATCGCTGAAATGGCGGAAGACCAGCGGGCCGCTCAGACGCTGCGCCTGCAGCCCGGCCATCAGCTTCTGGCTAAAGAAGCCGCGCCAGATAATGATTCTGTCATAAGCCGGATCAATGTCACCCTCGTCTTCGGTAATGACACGAAAGCGCCCTGTCGCGTTCAGCTCATCGAGCTTGCTCTTCATTGCCTTGCCGGCGGATTGTGTGCACAGATCAATTCGAGCGCCTTGTGACAACCAGAAATCGACCAGGTCGAGAACCTCAACGGTATAGGGGGTATAAGCGTCGAATTTATCAACACTGAGTAAGTAACTTTGCATCCTGGTTCCTTTTTATGCCTGCACGTCACAACGTTCAGAAGACAGAAATGAAAACAGGTTATTGTGCGTGACCGGAGGGAATGTGAGGCGAAAAACAGCTGGCAGAAAAGCGGCTATCTCTTTCGATTGCAAAAAAAAAGGCATCCGAAGATGCCTTTGAATCGCGTCTGAAAATTAACGCAGCAGGGACAGCATGGTCTGCGGAACCTGGTTGGCCTGGGCCAGAACAGAAGAGCCAGCCTGTTGCAGGATCTGCGAACGAGACATGTTGGACACTTCCGTTGCGTAATCAGAATCCTGAATACGGCTACGCGCTGCAGACAGGTTGTTTACGGTGTTGTTCAGGTTGGTGATGGTGGACTCGAAACGGTTCTGAGACGCACCCAGCAGGCTGCGCTGGTTATCAACAGATTTGATTGCCGCATCGATGTCTGCCAGCGGGCCGCCATCTACGCCACCGGTAGAGTTCACTGTACCGCTCAGCACGTCAAAGCCTTCAGCTTTGGTGGTACGTGCAGTACCGTTAATTGTCTGACCAGAGGTATCAAAGGTTGCGCCAGTGGCGTTGTACAGGTTGAAGCTGTCAGAGCTGGTCAGGTTGATAGCGATAGTTTCGTTATCTTTAGAGCCTACCTGGAAGCTGTAGCTGCTTGAACCAGTACCGGTGTTCAGCACTTTGATGCCGTTGAAGTCGGTCTGCGTGGTAACGCGGTTGATTTCTTCCATACGCTGGTTAACTTCAGCCTGGATGGAGTCGATGTCAGATGCAGAGTTAGAGCTGTTCTGCGCCTGAACGGTCAGGTCACGGATACGCTGCAAGTTGTTGTTGATCTCGCCCAGCGCGCCTTCAGCGGTCTGTGCCAGAGAGATACCGTCGTTGGCGTTACGTGCAGCAACACCCAGACCGTTGATGTTAGAAGTGAAACGGTTAGCAATCGCCTGACCCGCAGCATCGTCTTTTGCGCTGTTGATACGCAGGCCGGAGGACAGACGCTCAATGGCGGTGCCCAGAGATGACTGGGATTTGCTCAGGTTGTTCTGAGTCATCAGAGAAAGGGTGTTAGTATTAATAACAGCCATAGTGTATTCCTTTGAATTAGTTGTCAGATTTAGGCGTCTGCCTACGGCTTTCTCGCCGTCAATGTGATTATCGACACCGCTTTCTCAACCTTTAGAAAAAAGATCATTTTTTTAAAGGCGCAAACTACCCATTATTTGCCTCCTTTATTTGCGCATTGTTTTTTTAAATTAACGCTAATCTTTTTTGCGTTTCTGCCGATAGACCATCCAGTGATTGTCTCAATAAAGGATGAAGTGTTATGGCAAGTATCAGTTCGCTCGGCGCAGGTACCAATCTGGGACTCAGTACGTTGTATGACAATTTACAGACTGCTGAGCAGACCAAACTGACACCGATTACTACGCAGCAAACCTCTTATAAAGCAAAACTCACTGCGTGGAACGTGGTTCAGGCTTCGTTAACCAAATTACAGACGGCCTCTGACGCGTTAAAAAATACCTCGGCTATTGCTCAGGCAAAGGTGTCCACCACCAACTCGGCATTTAGCGCCACGCTTTCTACTAGCGCAACAGCGGGCACTTATTCAGTTGAAGTCAGTTCTTTAGCCGCTTCACAATCCTTGCTCAGCCCGAAAGTGGCCAGCAAAGATACCGATCTTGGCGACAGCAGCATGAGTTCGCGCACGATCACGATCACTCAGCCAGGCCAGAAAGATCCGCTGACCGTCACACTGGCTAGCGATAAAACCAGCCTTTCTGATGTGCGTGACGCGATTAACGCCAAACAGGGCAGCGTGACCGCCAGTATTATTAAAGCAGACGACAACAGCTATTATCTGGCACTGACGTCTCGTGATAGCGGTACGACGAATAAAATGACCGTCACCACGGATGACGCTGAACTGGCTAAATTCGTGAGCTACGATCCGGCAGGATCAAGCAATGTCATGACCGAGCAGGTTGCGGCTTCCGATGCGGTCGTAAAAATTAACGGGATTGAAATTACCCGTAGCAGCAACACCATTACCGATGCGCCAGAAGGCGTAACGCTGAACCTGACCAAAACCAATAAAGGCAGCCCAGAAACGCTGACGGTGGTGAAAGATAACCAGCCGATGCTCGACGCGGTTCAGGCCTTTGTGGATGCGTATAACTCGCTACAAACCACCATTGGTAACCAGACGAAATATACCAAGGTTGATCAGGGTAATGGCGCGCAGGACACCAGCAACGGCGATCTGTTGGGCGATGGTACGCTGCGCAGTATTCAGACTCAGCTGCGTTCAAAACTCTCTGCGCCTCAGGGTAGCGGCGATTTAGCCACTCTGTCTCAGCTGGGGATTACGCAGGACATCACCGGTAAATTGACCGTTGATAGCACCAAGCTGAATAAAGCGCTCACCGAGAAATCGGCCGATGTGATTTCGTTCCTGTCGGGTGATGGCAAGACAACGGGCTTCGCGACCGAAACCAGCAACTTGCTGAAAAGTATCTTAGGTACCGACGGTTCCGTTAAAAACGCCACCGACGGCATTAACAAAACGTTGAAACAGCTTTCGGATCAATACGATCGCGTCAACGACCAAATTACCGCCACCATGGCACGTTATAAAACGCAATTTACCAGCTTGAGCCAGCTTGTTTCTCAGATGGATTCCACCGGTAGCTATCTGACTCAACAGTTCAACGCCATGAACAGTTAATCAATGATGAGTTGAGGTTTTACCATGTATACAAAATCGGGGATTCAGGCATATGCCCAGGTTGGCGTGGAGAGCGCCGTCCTGAGCGCCAGCCCGCATCAGTTAGTGGTACTCCTTTTTGATGGCGCGTTAAGCGCCATGAAAAAAGCCATGATACTGATTGAGCAAGGGGATATTCCCGGTAAAGGGCAGGCGCTGAGCAAAGCAATTAATATTATCAGTAACGGTTTGCAGTCCGGGATCAACCATGAAGTTGGCGGAGAACTGGCGACAAACCTTGATAGTCTTTACGACTATATGACAAGGCGCCTTTTACAGGCCAATCTTCATAATGACATTAATGCCATCAATGAAGTGGTGGAGTTACTGAATAACATCGCTGACGCCTGGAAAGAGATAGGCCCACATTCTCAAAACGTGCGGGACAATTACTAATGGATGCCAATCTCGGGTTGCTCCAGCATTATCAGCAGTTGTTAGCCACCAGCACCGCGATGCTGGTGCTGACAAAATCTGGGCGTTGGGATGAACTTATTGCTTATGAAGTCGATTACCTTTCGGCCGTAGAAAAACTTACCCGTTACCAGGATGCAAGCGAAATTGCGCCCCAGCTTCAGGCACAAATTCGCCCTATTCTGAAACAGATCCTCAGCAATGAGGTGGAACTCAAAGCGTTATTGCATCAGCGTATGGAAGAGTTAAAAGCTCTGGTTGGGCAAACCTCCCGACAACATAATCTTAATGCGACCTATGGACGTCTATCAGGCAATATCCTTTTCCCCAACGATCTCTAGATTGACGGTGGCCCTGGCGGGTGAATGAAATTTCGCATTTCACCCGCTAATTCTTTTCTTCTCGACCATACTCTCTGTGTCCTCATTCTGGAGCACGGAAGATGAAAAACCCCACTCTATTACAATGTTTTCACTGGTATTACCCCACAGGCGGTGAGCTGTGGCAGGAAGTCACTGCACTGGCGCCCAATCTCAACGAGATTGGCATCAACATGATTTGGCTGCCTCCGGCTTACAAAGGTGCATCGGGCGGGTATTCCGTCGGATATGACTCTTACGATCTTTTCGATCTCGGTGAGTTTGACCAGAAAGGGTCCGTCGCCACCAAATACGGTGATAAAGCCCAGCTGCTCGAAGCCATCAATGCCTTAAAAAGCAATGAGATCGCGGTGCTGCTGGACGTGGTGGTGAACCACAAAATGGGCGCGGATGAGAAAGAGCCAATCCGCGTGCAGCGTGTGAACGAGCAGGATCGCACCCAGATTGACGATGAAATCATCGAATGCGAAGCCTGGACCCGCTACACCTTCCCCGTTCGCGCCGGGCAGTATTCCGAGTTTATCTGGGACTACAAATGCTTCAGCGGTATCGACCATATCGAAAACCCCAACGAGGACAGCATCTTTAAGATCGTCAATGATTACACCGGCGAAGGCTGGAACGATCAGGTCGATGATGAGATGGGGAATTTCGATTATCTGATGGGCGAAAACATCGATTTCCGCAATCACGCCGTCACGGAAGAGATAAAATACTGGGCGCGCTGGGTGATGGAGCAAACCCAATGCGACGGTTTTCGTCTCGACGCGGTGAAACACATTCCGGCCTGGTTCTATAAAGAGTGGATCGAACACGTCCAGGAAGTGGCCCCCAAACCGCTGTTTATCGTGGCCGAATACTGGTCCCACGAAGTCGACAAACTGCAGCACTATATCGATCAGGTGGAGGGCAAAACCATGCTGTTCGACGCCCCGCTGCAGATGAAATTCCACGAAGCGTCCCGCCAGGGCCGCGACTATGACATGAGCCAGATCTTCACCGGTACGCTGGTTGAAGCCGACCCGTTCCATGCCGTCACGCTTGTGGCGAACCATGACACTCAGCCGTTGCAGGCGCTGGAAGCGCCGGTCGAAGCCTGGTTTAAACCGCTGGCCTACGCGCTGATTTTACTGCGCGAAAACGGCGTACCGAGCGTGTTCTATCCGGATCTGTTCGGGGCGAGCTACGACGACACCGGCGGCGACGGCGAAACCTACCACATCGACATGCCGGTAATCGAACAGCTTCACGAGCTGATCCTGGCCCGCCAGCGTTTCGCCCACGGCGTGCAGACATTGTGGTTCGATCATCCTAACTGCATTGCGTTCAGCCGCAGCGGGACGGATGAGGATCCAGGCTGCGTCGTGGTGCTCTCCAACGGAGACGACGGCGAAAAAGTGATTAATCTTGGGGATAATTACGGCAACAAGAACTGGAAAGATTTCCTCGGCAATCGCGAAGAGACGATCACCACCAGCGCCGAGGGCGAAGGGACATTCACCTGCAATGGCGGCAGCGTAAGTATCTGGGTGATGGAGGATGTGCTGTAACGGGGATGGTTTGCCGGGTGGCGCGCTCGCTTACCCGGCAAACACTCACTTCACCTGGGTCTCAAGCGGATTTTTGGTCAGGTAATCTGCACACTCCACCGTCGGACGGTCGACGCGCTGCAACTCCATTCCATCGTATTCCAGCGTGTTGCCATCGCGTTCGAGCGGATAGATATCCAGCTTGCTGGTGACGTTGTAATAATCATCTGAACGCAGCATGATTTTACCCGGCACCGCAATCACGCGCTGCCACTGTCGGCAATCGAGAGTATCGCCCTGCTCTGTCACCACCAGCGTGGCGATCGCTTCCGGACTCACCATTTTGCTCTGCGGCCCTTTGGTCTGCCAGTAGCCCGCCAGATCTGAGGGAACAGGATGCTTAATCACGTCCTGATAATTATCGACCTGCACACATCCCGTTAATGCCAGCAACGCGCCAGCCATGATCATTTTTTTCATCATCTTTCCTGCCTGCGAAGAAAAAAAGATTGTGGCATTAAAGGCATGATGTCGCCAGACTTTCTGCTCACTGAAGTCGTGTCACATGGGTAAATGCGCAATCAGCGATGAACCCACCCACCTGCTCATGCGATTGTTTGATTCCCTAAGCGGTTATGCTCAGACTGACAATTATTACCTGCAATCGAATACCCACTGGAGAACTTCATCTTGCGCCAAAATCCCTTCGATCCTGGCTACTACAATGAGAATGAACTTAAGGACTTCGGCATCGGCTCTGTAGGAAAAAACGTCCTCATCGCAAAAAACTGCACCCTCATTGGATTAGAAAATATCTGCATTGGCGATAATGTTCGCATCGACGGTTTCAGCACCATTATCGCCACCGCCCCCGGCTTTTTACACATCGGTTCCTGGGTGCATATCGGAGGTTACAGCGCGATTTTCGCGGGCGCAGGGGTAACGTTGCAGGACTTTAGCGGGCTATCCCAGGGCGTTAAAATCTACACCACCAGCGACAATTATGATGGCTCCGTGATGACCAACCCCACTGTCCCGCAGGAGTTTACCGGTGTCATACGCGCGCCCGTTCAGATCGGTAAACATGCCATTGTTGGTTCGCAAAGTATTATTTTGCCTGGGGTTACGCTCGGCGAGGGTTGCGCAGTGGGTGCAAATTCACTGGTCTCTAAAAATGCGGAGGCATGGTCAGTCTATTTTGGATCACCCGCCAGACGTCTGAAAAAACGAAAAATGACACTGCTTGAACTCGAAGCGAAACTTAGAGAAAAGACTTAAGGGTCTCTCTCGGCAGTTTGATTTGCTGCTTTTCAGGCTCTGCACCGCGGTGCAACCGCCCAGAGGGCTATGTGTGATTAACTGACAATATCCACAAGTTTCTACCGACAGGTGATATATCACCAGTAGATAAAATGAATGCGGTTATTGGACGTTACCAGGGTGTGCATTATTGCACTCTCTTCTTTCTGGCATGGGAAGATATGGGTCAGCACGCCGTGGGCCACGACATCATCCAGCACCTCACCTTCTATCGCCACACCGTCTTCTGTTATCAAAGCGCCGCCCATAAGCCTTACGAAGTGATTCCGTCCGTCGTATGTCGCCAGAACAACGCCGTCTGGTTCTGGCTTCAGCGATGTGTTTATCACCGCTCAGCCGGAGTCTGTTTCGATTAATCTGCAGTTCATGTCGACTTCGTAGATTTTATTGAGTGTCAGCCGATCCTCTTCATAATCGGTCGCAGGTGAAGTAAATTCCATCAGAACACCCTCCCCATATTGCGGAGTATCCAGTACCGATTCTCGCAGAAATCCGGTGTCTTGTCGCAGAAGTCAGTCTGGTTGCACTCAATCCACAGGTCGGCTTCCGAATGACTGAAGTGCCGGCTGGCTTTCCTTAGCTCTCGGATAAAATCTTGTGTGTGCATATACCAGTATCCCTTCTGGCTTAGCTGAACTGCGGATACGAAAGCGGCATTGATGTCTGGTTTACGAGGCATGCTTCCCTCCGATTAATTACTGTATACATATACAGCATCGTCAATAATCAGAGTCGATCAAGTCTTATTGAGATGCTAAACTTCACCCCTTTCGGATTTCACTGATTTTAATCAGATTAACCTCACAGGAATAACGGGGCCGCACAATGCTGTTTAGCTCATCAGTATTCATTTTTATGTTTTTGCCAGTATCATTTTTTGGATACTTTTTGCTCAACAACCGCAGGTTGATTTCGGCGGGTAAGTGCTGGCTTGTAGCGTGCAGTCTGTTCTTTTATGGATACTGGGATGTAAGCTATTTGCCTTTGCTCCTTGGCTCAATCTTCTTCAACTTTGCGATTGGCGGAGCGGTTTCTCCTTTCACAAAAGGAACCCGCCTTGGGATTTCAAGGAGGATGCTCCTTGGCATTGCCATAACAGTTAATCTTGCATTCCTTGGTTATTATAAGTACACGAATTTCTTCATCGATAACATTAACGACCTTGCTGGTACCGAATTAACATTCAGGAACATAGTTCTTCCATTGGGAATCAGTTTTTATACTTTCACCCAAATAGCATTCCTAGTAGATAGCTTCAGAGGGCAGGCTAAAGAATACGACTTCATAAATTACGCCCTTTTCGTAACATTTTTCCCACATCTGATAGCGGGCCCCATCCTTCATCACAAAGAGATGATGAGCCAGTTCAAATCAAAATGGACCTGGGCGATTCGTTACCGAAATATCTTCATGGGACTTTTCATTTTTAGCATTGGGTTGTTTAAAAAAGTCATTATTGCAGACAACTTTGCTATCTATGCTGACGCTGGATTTGCACCCGGGGCACAACATGATTTTCTCAGCTCTTGGGCAACTAGTTTATCTTATACATTCCAGTTGTATTTCGACTTTAGCGGCTATTGCGACATGGCAATAGGTGCTGCACTACTTTTCAATATTTGGTTACCACTAAACTTCAACTCTCCATATAAGTCTCTCGATATCCAGGACTTCTGGCGTCGTTGGCATATCACGCTTGGTCGCTACTTACGTGACTATATTTACATCCCACTTGGCGGAAATCGTTGCGCTAACTATAGAGTGTATTTGAACTTGTTTATTACCTTCGTGCTAGGTGGGCTTTGGCACGGAGCAAGCTGGATGTTTGTGATCTGGGGTGCTATGCATGGCGGTGCCTTAGTTATCCACCGGTGGTGGAAAAAGCGCGGCTATAGTATGCCAAAACCTATGGCATGGGTCGTTACCTTCTTGTTTGTGAACACTGCCTGGGTCTTTTTCAGGGCTCATTCTCTTGAGGATGCGAAGCGCATTTTACACGGCATGATTGATATCAACTCGCTATATTCAATCTCTATTGAGCAGGCTCCGACAAAGATGATCGCCTGGAGCGGAATTCTTGGCGATTCCTTGGCTCAGCATTTGCCAGTAGGTGCCGTAGAAAACTTTGTATGCCTTGGTTTGATAATTGCCGGGTTTATCATTACACCTTTCAAAAACTCATATGAAATGACAGTAACGAAAGGTATGTACGGCTTAAAAACTGTGTGGATGAGCATCCTGTTCATAATCGCAGTTTATGCAACCATTCAGTCAACAAGCGCAGTATTCCTGTACTTTAACTTCTGAGGATTTTGAGATGAAAAAGTACATTCATAACTTCATCATTACTTCCCTTATCGGTCTGTCCATTGTGCCAGTTATAAATATTTATAATGATTTTACTGGCCCAAAAAATATCAACAAAAATGGGATTACCTGGCTTCACCATAGCAATCTCTTCAGTATGGACTTTGCGCTTCCACTTCTTGGTTATGCCTATTATAAAAATGGCGCATCCATTTCCCCAGAAAATACCATTGTTGGAAAAGATGGGTGGCTTTTTTTAGGCGACCGACACGCTTACGTCATGTCTGAATCAAGAGGCATGAAACCGTTCAATCAAGATCGTTTGGACAGATTTGCTGAGGCAAGAGCTAAATGGGATGGATTCGTGAAATCTCAAGGCGGGCTTGGTTACTTTGTCAGCATTGCTCCGAACTCTCATACAATTTATCGCGAGATGATGCCTGACTGGGCATTTAAGTCAAAAGCAAGCCCAAACGTTGAATACTTACTGTTACAGTCAAAAAAGGACAGGACTTTAGCGGACCTTAGCTCATCTATCAAAAGATACAAAAACTCTTCTCACGAGCCTTTATATTACAAAACCGATACACACTGGAACGAATTCGGCGCATGGTATGGCTACCAAGACCTACAAAGAAAAATCAGCGAGACCTTGCCTTCATTGCATTGGCTTGGCCCGGATGACATCCATTTGTCATTCAGTGAAAAATTAGGGGGCGATTTAAGTCGTTTTCTTCACATTACTCCATACGTTAAAGACACGGAAGTTTCAGTCAGGATTAAACGTGAATCGGAGTTGGAAATCACTGATTTTGAAGGCCATCATATTAGAAACGGTGACCTGTCTGATCGCCAGGAAAATATGGAAAAGCAACTGATTGTTCATTCTTCAAACGCGCTTAATGACAAGAAAGTTTTATGGTTGAGAGACTCTTTCGGGGTGGCGCTGTATCCGTACATGAACGCGACATTCTCCACCATCATTCAGCGTCACTACCAAGAGGTCTTGTCCGATCCAAAAAATATGGAAAAACTGATAAAGGAATTCAAGCCAGACCTCGTTATCATCACAACCATTGAGCGTAACTCTGTATCTGGATACTTTGGGAACACCCCCAACTAACATTGGAACGAGACACTAATGAAGAAAATAGCAATCCTTCTCACTTCATGTATGGCAGCTATAAGTGTGTCAGCAATTGGTGAGACAAAAGCATTAAGACTTTCACCAGATTTTTGTGTCTCGGCATTCAGGTCGCTTATGTCAGGCAGCGCATTGGCTCTTGATATCAAGCCAACAAATTCATCCGATACAGAAGTGGCTGTCATTATGCATTATCAAAATGGGGAGAACTTTCCGGAGGACTCGGTGGGAAAATGCAAATTGGTGGATGGCAATATTGTCATCTTCCCACCTGAAGTTACTTACAAATACAATCGTTAATCCATCCAGGCACCATAACCTGCGTTAGAACTGTTGCACTCAACCTCCAGAGAGTAATAGGCGGCGACATTAGCTCCGGATGTAGGGAAGTTGAAACGCAGGTACACCCTTGCCCTGTTGATGGTTGGAAAGCCCGCAGTCTTTGTTTCAGTAGTCGCATTTGGGTCCGACCAGACAACCTGAACAGAAGTTGGTTTTAGCAAGGTGGCCTGCGACTGGAACGGATAGAACAAATCAAAGAATGCATCTCCTCTCGGAAGGGCAATAATTTTCGAAACTCCATTCAATGTCGTATCGCTTGCCCCATTTGTCTTAAGCTTAGCTTCAAAGGTAAAGGAATCCCATACGTGGTTCCATAGCTGAGCCTGTCTATAAAGCCCCCTGGGCAGTGGGAAATCAACTTGCGCTGGCATCTGTGCGGCTGTAGCAAGTATGGAGCCTGTGTTAGCGCGCCCTACTGTTGGTTGCTTGAATAACAACACTTGCTTGCTGCCGTTTGTGACGGCTGCATTTGTCTTGAACACATCTTCATGATCACATGGTTCTAACACAAAATAACAAAGGTTAAGGGCATTTGGACCTGAGTTATGTACATATACAAATTTCCAACCTCTACCAACAAGCGATCCTACCCATGATTTCTTGGTTTCGGATGTTGGCCTTGCTGGTGCTACATAGTTAACCGTCTCACGAATTTCAGATGACATATGTTTCGGCTGGATGCGGTTGATAGCCGCATACCCGTCAACGGTATTCTCAGGTTGCGCCATTGAAATTACCCCTCCCTCCAGATAACCAACCATGAAGACATTTGCGGCTTCACAATCAAGATAAAAAGAGAAAAAGCTTACCGCTCCTGAGGAAGCGGGCATCGTCCCTGTTTGCCCATTTAAGACAAAGGATCCGGTAAGATTCATTGACTGAGTAGTATTCTTTCCAAACCACCCAATTCCATCCGAACTCCTTCCAGGCTGTTGTGCAGAAAATGATGAAATACCTTTGAATGGCCTTACCCATCCGCCAGCAAGGACGAAAGAGGCGACCGCGTCACCATATTTTGCATATCCAGCTTTATTGAAATGCACTGCATCAGAATAAACACTGTTATAGGTGCAATATTGGATGACGCTGTCACTGTCGAAAACAGGGCACCCGTACGCCTTAGCTAGCGATCTGACATATTCTGTGTATCTTTGCCCACCATCATTTTGACCAAACTACTGCGGAGTTGCAGTATGGACAACAACACTACAGCCCCAGTCAATGTAACGGCGGATTAATCGCTCGTAATAATCGCAGTATTGTTCGAAGGTTTCACCATCGACACCAGTAGCATCATTGATTCCCAGCATTAAATGGCAGACATTCGCATTAGGCTTAGTGGTCCACCTTGTCCAGCTTCTCATCACCGTGTCGCCTGACCAGCCGCGGTTAATTACGGAAACACTGGCAGGCGTTAAAAAGTTCAGCCTAATCTCAAGTCTACCAGGGTACTGTATCGGCGCAATTGTCTGAGGGTTGCCGGTTGGCGAGGCGATTTTATCTGAACTGATAGTGTCTGCCCCGCAGTAATGCGGTCCCCCACACAAACTATTTTCAATGAACCTCCCGAGCGCAGAAGATTATTAGCAACTCCAAGGTACCGAGTATTTTTTGCAAGGTAGAGAGACTGGTTTGCTTTATCTGCGACATCATTCAATGCCAATGCAACTGTCGTATCTTGGTGCCCCACCATGGCAGAACCGCCTGACGTCGCTAACTCTTTTCGAAGCACGTCACTAATGTCGACAGCAACCCATTTGCCGTCACCAATTCCTCCAGTTGAATCCGGGGTTGACCCTGCAGGTACAACTTTTGGTATGGATGAAAGATCGTCCCATCGATACCAGACATCATTCGTCTCATCTTAGTCCAGCTTAAGACTGGCGGCATACATGGATACGTTGAGAGCCAGATAGAACCAGATAGCGATCACCATAAATACTGATGCCGATGGGATGATGGAAGCTATCAGATGCACAACGAAAATGAACTTCGCGCGGCCACACCAGACCAGCCGCAGTTTTATAACAAGATGTCATAGGAGCGACCATGAGCGAACTGAACTTAATCGTGCCCAACGACTGGGTAACACAAGAAAAGCTGGTCGAGATTACCGGACTTCGCCCGGGAACTATCGAGGCGGCGCGCAAAAAATGCTGGATGGTAGGGCGAGAATATCTTCACATCTCCCCTGATGGCGTGTCGAAACCAAACAGTGAATGCATGTATAACCGTAAGGCCATTGACCAGTGGGTCGAGAGTCTCCGAAAAAATCAGCCGGGTGCACGTCAATGAAGAACCGTTTATGCTTAGCGGGTTCTTGGACGTCAGGAGGGAATAATGACTAAGTCAGCATACCCAACAGGCGTGGAGAACCATGGCGGTACGCTCCGCATATGGTTCATCTATAAAGGCAGCCGGGTGCGTGAAAGCCTCGGTGTGCCAGATACACCAAAAAACAGAAAGGTCGCTGGCGAACTGCGAGCGTCGGTGTGCTTTTCTATTAAGACCGGTAATTTCAACTATGCCGCTCAGTTTCCTGACTCTCCTAACCTGAAGAAATTCGGCGTGGAGAGCAAGGAAATCACCGTGCTAGAGCTGGCTAATAAATGGCTCGAACTGAAGCGCATGGAGATCAGCACCAATGCGATGTCTCGCTATTCATCTATAGCGCGCAATATGGTGCCGAGGATTGGCGGGGACAGGCTGGTATCTGCGGTTACTCAGGAAGACCTGCTGTTTATCCGAAAGGAATTGTTAACCGGCTATCACGTTATGAAAAAGGGACAGAAAACACCTGTAAAAGGCCGCTCTGTCAGGACGGTGAACAACTACATGAGAACCATGTCAGGTATGTTCAACTTTGCGGCTGATAGTGGCTATGTCAAAGCGAATCCGTTCAATGGTATCTCCCTTCTCAAGCGGTCACGTACAGAACCAGATCCGCTAACACGTGAAGAGTTTGTCAGGATGATAAACGCTTGTAGCCATCAGCAACTGAAAAACATGTGGTCGCTGGCGGTGTACACCGGGGTACGTCACGGCGAACTGGTGTCTTTGGCGTGGGAAGATATCGACCTCAAAGCGGGAACAATGATCATTCGCCGGAACCACACTTTAACGAAGGAATTCACACTTCCTAAGACAGAAGCTGGGACGGACCGCATCATTAACCTGATTCAACCGGCTTTAGACGTGCTGAAGAATCAGGCGGAAATGACTCGCCTTGGAAAGCAGTATCAGGTTGAAGTGAAACTACGCGAGTATGGTCGTTCAGTTGTGCATCCATGCACGTTCATGTTCAACCCGCAAATCGTATCGCGTAATAGTCTTGCCGGGCATCATTACGCAGTGGGGTCGATTAACCAGTCATGGGAGGTGGCAATGCGACGCGCCGGGATTCGCTATCGCAGAGCATACCAGTCCCGACACACTTATGCTTGCTGGTCATGAGCTGCCGGTGCCAACCCAAACTTCATTGCGAAGCAAATGGGCCACACCGACGCGCAAAGGGTTTATAGGGTGTACGGATCCTGGATGTCCGAAAATAACCAGGACCAGGTACTCATCCTTAACCAGAAATTGAGTGAGTTTGCCCCATCCATGCCCCACGCAGTGGGATCGGATGGTTATTAATTTTATATTTCATTAGGTTAGCTAACCTAAACCTGCATCGACATCATTTCCTGATAAGCCGAAACCAGCTTATTACGCACCTGAATACCCATCTGCAAAGAGACCGATGATTTTTGCAAATCGGTCATCACGTCGTTCAGCGCCACACCCGGTTCGCCGAGGGAGAACTTCTCTGCCTGCGCGCGTGCCGCGTTTTGCGTGTCGCTGATGCGATCGAGAGCGGCGTGCAGCTGTCCTGCAAAGCTGACCGTCGATTGTGTGTCCGTAACGTCCTGATTACGGGCTGTCATCGCCGTTGCCTGCAACTGGCTGATCACCCCTTCAATGCCTTGTATTGCCATGACTCTCCCCTGGATGGTTTTTTACGGGGTCAAGACTAGCACCTTGTCAATGAGATAATGGCGGTAAATAGCGTTAAAAAACCAGGTTATTTGACGAATAGAAAATCCCGAATCATCAAATAATGGCAGGGCCATCAATATGGACCTTTTGTCGTGTTTGCCGACCCGGGAGTCAGTTTTGTTTCACTACACGAATAACGTTATCCACAACGAGCCACGAGGTGCGCTATGACTGCGACAGCATCGGCAGCACCGCAAAATAAATCGCTCGAGTGGATGAACCGCCTGCGCGCGAACCCTAAAATCCCGTTGATCGTGGCAGGCGCTGCCGCTATTGCGATTCTCGTGGCGATGGTCCTGTGGGCAAAAAGCCCGGACTATCGCACCCTTTATAGTAACCTGTCCGATCAGGACGGCGGGGCTATCGTCACCCAACTGACCCAAATGAACATCCCTTATCGCTTCGCCGATAACGGTGGTGCCCTGGAAGTTCCTGCGGACAAAGTCCACGAACTGCGTTTACGTCTGGCCCAGCAAGGTCTGCCGAAAGGTGGCGCCGTCGGTTTCGAACTGCTGGATCAGGAAAAGTTCGGTATCAGCCAGTTCAGCGAGCAGATCAACTACCAGCGTGCGCTGGAGGGTGAGCTGGCCCGCACCATCGAAACGCTCGGCCCGGTTAAAACTGCCCGTGTACACCTGGCGATGCCAAAACCGTCCCTCTTCGTGCGTGAGCAAAAATCGCCGACCGCCTCGGTAACCGCCACTCTCGAACCCGGCCGAGCGCTGGACGAAGGACAGATCAGCGCCATTACCCATCTGGTCTCCAGCGCCGTAGCCGGTCTGCCGCCGGGTAACGTGACCGTGGTCGATCAGGGTGGCCATCTGCTGACCCAGTCCAATACCAGCAGCCGTGACCTGAACGACGCCCAACTGAAGTATGCAACCGACGTGGAAGGCCGCGTCCAGCGCCGTATCGAAGCGATCCTCGGTCCTATCGTTGGCACCGGCAACGTCCACGCGCAGGTTACTGCACAGATCGATTTTGCCAATAAAGAGCAGACGGAAGAGCAGTACAGCCCGAACGGCGATGCGGCTCAGGCAGTGATGCGTTCCCGTCAGCTGAACACCACCGAGCAGATCGGCGGCCAGAATCCGGGCGGCGTACCGGGTGCGCTCTCGAATACCCCTGCCCCGGCTAACGCGGCACCGATTTCGACGCCTCCGGCGAATCAGCAGAACGGTCAGCAGAATAATGCACAGCAGACCACCTCGACGGCGGCCAGTACGGGTCCACGTAACTCCAGCCGTAACGAGACCACCAACTACGAAGTCGACCGTACCATTCGCCACACCAAAATGAACGTGGGCGATGTACAGCGTCTCTCCGTTGCCGTGGTGGTGAACTACAAAACGCTGCCGGACGGGAAACCGCTGCCGCTGACCACCGATCAGATGAAGCAGATCGAAGACCTGACTCGCGAAGCCATGGGCTACTCCGAGAAACGCGGTGACACCCTGAACGTAGTGAACTCTCCGTTCACGGCGACCGACGAAACGGGTGGCGAGCTGCCGTTCTGGCAACAGCAGTCGTTTATCGATCAGCTGATGTCTGCAGGCCGCTGGTTACTGGTACTGATTGTGGCGTGGCTGCTGTGGCGTAAAGGTATTCGTCCACAGCTCAACCGTCGCGCAGAGCAGCTGAAAGCCGCACAAGAAAGCATGAATTCGCGTCAGGAAACGGAAGATGCCGTTGAAGTTCGCCTGAGCAAAGACGAGCAGATGCAGCAACGCCGTGCCAACCAGCGCATGGGCGCTGAGGTCATGAGCCAGCGTATTCGCGAAATGTCCGATAACGATCCACGCGTCGTCGCGCTGGTGATTCGCCAGTGGATGGGTAACGAAGATGAGTAATCTAAGCGGTAAAGATAAAAGCGTCATCCTGCTGATGACCATCGGTGAAGACCGTGCGGCTGAGGTGTTCAAACACCTCTCCCAGCGTGAAGTGCAGTTGCTCAGTGCGGCGATGGCGAACGTGCGTCAGATCTCTAACAAACAGCTGACGGAAGTGCTGGCGGAGTTTGAGCAGGAAGCAGAACAGTTTGCTGCCCTCAACGTCAACGCCAACGACTACCTGCGTTCCGTCCTGGTCAAAGCCCTGGGCGAGGAGCGTGCTGCCAGCCTGCTGGAAGACATTCTCGAGACGCGCGATACCGCCAGCGGCATCGAAACGCTCAACTTTATGGAGCCGCAGAGCGCCGCCGACCTGATTCGCGACGAGCACCCGCAGATTATCGCCACCATTCTGGTCCACCTCAAACGGGGTCAGGCGGCAGATATTCTGGCCCTGTTCGACGAGCGTCTGCGTCACGACGTGATGCTGCGTATCGCCACCTTCGGGGGTGTCCAGCCGGCCGCGCTGGCGGAACTGACCGAAGTGCTGAACAGCCTGCTCGACGGCCAGAACCTCAAGCGCAGCAAAATGGGCGGCGTGAGAACTGCAGCGGAAATCATCAACCTGATGAAAACCCAGCAGGAAGAAGCCGTTATTACCGCCGTTCGCGAATTCGACGGCGAGCTGGCCCAGAAAATTATCGACGAGATGTTCCTGTTCGAAAACCTGGTCGAGGTCGACGATCGCAGCGTTCAGCGCCTGCTCCAGGAAGTGGATTCCGAATCCCTGCTTATCGCCCTCAAAGGTGCCGAGCAGCCGCTGCGCGAGAAATTCCTGCGCAACATGTCCCAGCGTGCGGCGGATATCCTGCGCGACGACCTTGCCAACCGTGGCCCGGTTCGTCTGTCTCAGGTGGAAAACGAGCAGAAAGCGATCCTGCTTATCGTTCGTCGTCTGGCCGAAACCGGCGAGATGGTGATTGGCAGCGGAGACGATGCGTATGTCTAAGGAGCTGCCGTGGAAGCGCTGGACTCCTGACGATCTGGCCCCTCCGATGACGGAGTTTATGCCCGCGCTGGCCCCTTCCCTCACGGAAGAGCCAGACGAAGAGGCGCCAGAGCTGAGCGAAGAAGAGCAGCGGGCGCAGATGCTGGCGCAGCTGCAAATGCAGGCGCATGAGCAAGGCTATAACGCCGGTCTGAGCGAAGGTCGCCATCAGGGCCACCAGCAGGGCTATGAAGAAGGCAAAGCACAGGGCCTGGAGCAAGGTCTTGAGCAGTCTCGCCAGCAGCAGGCGCCGATCCATGCGCGGATGCAACAGCTGGTGAGCGAATTTCAGAATACCCTCGACGCGCTGGATAGCGTGATCGCCTCGCGCCTGATGCAGATGGCGCTGGAAGCGGCACGTCAGGTGATTGGTCATACGCCGGTGGTAGATAACTCGGCGCTGATAAAACAGATCCAGGGTCTGCTCCAGCAGGAGCCGCTGTTCAGCGGTAAACCTCAGCTGCGCGTACACCCTGACGATCTCCAGCGAGTCGAAGAGATGCTGGGCGCGACGCTGAGCCTGCACGGCTGGCGTCTGCGCGGCGATCCGTCGCTACATCACGGCGGCTGCAAAGTCTCTGCCGACGAAGGCGATCTGGATGCCAGCGTCGCCACGCGCTGGCAGGAACTGTGCCGCCTGGCTGCACCGGGAGTTGTCTGATGACCGCCCGTCTCACGCGCTGGCTCAACACGCTCGACAATTTTGAAACCAAGATGGCGCAACTGCCATCGGTTCGTCGTTACGGGCGTCTGACCCGCGCAACCGGGCTGGTTCTGGAAGCCACCGGCTTGCAGTTGCCTCTCGGCGCGACCTGCGTGATTGAACGTCAGGACGCCAATGAAACGCGCGAAGTGGAAAGCGAAGTCGTCGGTTTTAATGGCCAGCGACTGTTTTTGATGCCGCTGGAAGAGGTGGAAGGCATTCTGCCCGGCGCGCGCGTGTATGCGAAAAATAATGCTGGCGACGGGCTGCACAGCGGTAAGCAATTGCCGCTCGGTCCGGCGCTGTTAGGCCGTGTCCTCGATGGCGCAGGTAAACCGCTCGACGGCCTGCCTGCTCCGGATACCACCGAAACCGGTGCGCTGATCACCCAGCCGTTTAACCCGCTGCAACGTACCGCCATTGAACACGTGCTGGATACGGGCGTGCGCCCGATCAACGCCTTGCTTACCGTCGGTCGCGGCCAGCGTATGGGCCTGTTCGCCGGTTCCGGCGTCGGTAAATCGGTGCTGCTCGGGATGATGGCGCGCTACACCCAGGCCGACGTGATTGTCGTCGGGCTGATTGGCGAGCGTGGCCGCGAAGTAAAAGATTTTATCGAGAACATTCTCGGTGCTGAAGGCCGCGCACGTTCCGTGGTCATCGCCGCACCGGCAGATGTCTCTCCGCTGCTGCGTATGCAGGGCGCGGCGTACGCCACCCGTATTGCCGAGGATTTCCGCGATCGCGGCCAGCACGTGCTGCTGATTATGGACTCCCTCACCCGCTACGCGATGGCGCAGCGTGAGATCGCGCTGGCGATCGGCGAACCACCGGCGACCAAAGGCTATCCGCCTTCGGTGTTTGCCAAACTGCCTGCGCTGGTTGAACGCGCGGGTAACGGCATTAGCGGCGGCGGCTCGGTGACGGCGTTTTACACGGTTCTGACCGAAGGCGACGACCAGCAGGACCCGATTGCCGACTCGGCGCGTGCGATCCTCGACGGTCACATCGTGCTCTCGCGTCGTCTGGCCGAAGCGGGCCACTATCCGGCGATTGATATTGAAGCGTCGATCAGCCGTGCGATGACCGCGCTGATCAGCGAAAAACATTACGCCCGCGTGCGTAACTTTAAACAACTGCTCTCAAGCTTCCAGCGCAACCGCGATCTGGTGAGCGTGGGGGCATATGCCAAAGGCAGCGACCCGATGCTGGACAAGGCGATTACGCTTTGGCCGCAACTGGAAGCGTTCTTGCAACAAGGTATTTTTGAACGCGCCGACTGGGAAGACTCAATCCAGGCTCTGGAACTGATATTCCCGCAGGTGTAACACAGGTGGAGGGCGAAGATCATGGCGCAAAACAGCGCATTAGCTACGCTAAAAGATCTGGCTGAAAAAGAAGTTGATGATGCCGCACTGCAGCTTGGCGCAATGCGACGCGGATATCAGCAGGCTGAAGAACAGTTGACGATGTTAATCGACTATCAGCATGAATATCGCACCAACCTCAATACCGATATGACACAGGGCATTGGCAGCCAGCGCTGGATTAACTATCAGCAGTTTATTCAGACGCTGGAAAAGGCGATCGAGCAGCATCGCCAGCAGTTGTCCCAGTGGGACCAGAAAGTCGATAAGGCACTGAATTTCTGGCGAGAGAAAAAGCAGCGGCTCCAGGCCTGGACTACGTTACAGGACCGACAAACCGCCGCCACCCTGCTTGCCGAGAACCGCCTTGATCAGAAAAAAATGGATGAGTTTGCCCAGCGCGCATCAACGAGGAAACCGGAATGATCACACTGCAACAACTGCTGATGACCGACACTGACCTGTCCGGCGGTACGCAGACTGGAAAAGGCGCAGAAGGCGCGCAAGATTTTCTCTCCCTGCTGGCGGGTGCGTTAAGCGACACCGCAGGCCAGGGCAAAGACGCGCCCATTACGCTGGCGTCCCTGAAAGCCGCCACCAGCAAGCTGTCGAAAGAGGCGATCCTTAAGGACGGCGATAGCGCTCTCCAGACGAAACTCGCCACTCTGCTGGCACGTCAGGATCAGCTCGTGGCCGATGACACGGCGCAGGACGCTCCTCTGCAAACGCTGGTGTCCGGGTTAATTCCTGCCACTCACGGCGATGCGCTGAAAGCGCTGACGGCGAACGCGAACGCGCAAAAAGATGACCTCAAAACAGATCTGAACGACGAAGAGCTGGCCGGGCTGAGCGCGCTGATGGCGATGTTACCGCATCAGCAAACGGCGACGGCGGCCGTTGCCCAGGCCGTTGAGACCCATACAGTGGCAACGCAGCCGACGGCGGCGCAGCCTGCTTCAGGACGCGGTTCACTGATGGATGTCGCTGATTTTTCGCTTCGCGGTAAAACTCAGGCAAACAGTGCCGATGCAGACAGCCCCCCTCTTCCAGCCAGCGCGCAGCCGTTAACACCGGCAGCCGCAGCCTCTGCCGCGAAGCAGGAAGTCGCGAGTGCCGGTTCGGCGACGGCGCCAACCTCCACGCTTGCGCCAATTCTCGCCAGCAATATTACCGCCCCACCTGCCGCAGCCGCCGCTCCCGCGCCGGTTATCAGCCAGCCGCTGGGGACACACGAATGGCAGCAGGCCGTCAGTCAGCACGTCACGCTATTCACGAAACAAGGTCAGCAAAGCGCTGAACTGCGACTGCATCCAGAAGATCTGGGACAAGTGCAAATTTCGCTTAAACTTGAAGATAACCAGGCACAGTTGCAGATGGTTTCAGCCCACAGCAACGTGCGTGCGGCGCTGGAAGCAGCGCTGCCTATGCTGCGCACGCAGCTGGCGGAGAACGGCATTCAGCTGTCGCAAAGCAACATCAGCAGTGAGAGCTTTGCCGGTCAGCAGCAGTCCTCTTCCCAGCAGCAACAGCAGGCTTCGCGCTCTGGTCAGCAGGGTGGATTTAACGACGACAACGATGAATTGCTGGTCACGCCTGCTGCACTGCAGTCCGCAGCACGTGGAAATGGCGCCGTAGACATCTTTGCCTAAACGCCAGAGGTAACGTGATTATCCCCGTCTTTTCCACGCTTTGACCAAAGCAGGACACGGGATAATCACTGTATTAGCTGTACCGAAACAGGATGCTCGAATCAGATGACTGACTCCGCTATCACCAAAAAAAGCAAGCGCTCCATCTGGGTCCCGCTGCTGGTGTTAATTACGCTCGCCGCTTGTGCGACCGCTGGCTATAGTTACTGGCGTTCACAGCAGGCGCCGTCAGCCGCTGCCGTTGCCGAACCCCCGCCGCCTCCGGCCCCGGTCTTTTTCGCACTGGATACGTTCACCGTTAACCTCGGTGATGCGGATCGCGTGCTGTACGTCGGCATTACCCTGCGCCTGAAAGATGACGCAACTCGCACCCGTCTGAGCGAATACCTGCCAGAAGTGCGCAGCCGCCTGTTACTGCTTTTCTCTCGTCAGGACGCCTCCGGGCTTGCCACCGATGACGGGAAGCAAAAGCTGGTCGAGGCCATCAAACAAACGCTGGCAGCGCCACTGGTAGCAGGTCAACCTAAGCAGGAAGTCACTGACGTTCTGTACACAGCATTTATCCTGCGGTAAAGACATGGGCGATAGTATTCTTTCTCAAGCGGAAATCGATGCGCTGCTCAATGGCGACAGCGATAAGAGCGATGAACCACTACCGGGACTGGGCGGCGAACCTGATATTCGCCCCTATGACCCGAATACCCAGCGTCGCGTGGTGCGCGAGCGCCTGCAGGCGCTGGAGATCATCAACGAACGTTTTGCGCGTCAGTTCCGTATGGGGCTGTTTAACCTGTTGCGTCGTAGCCCGGACATCACCGTCGGGGCGATTCGCATTCAGCCGTATCATGAGTTTGCCCGCAACCTGCCGGTGCCAACCAACCTTAACCTTATCCACCTGAAACCACTGCGTGGCACCGGGCTGTTCGTGTTTTCACCGAGCCTGGTCTTTATCGCGGTGGATAACCTGTTTGGTGGTGACGGTCGTTTCCCGACGAAGGTCGAAGGGCGCGAATTTACCCATACCGAGCAGCGTGTCATTAACCGCATGCTGAAGCTGGCGCTGGAATCCTACAGCGACGCATGGAAAGCGATTAACCCGCTGGAAGTGGAGTACGTGCGTTCGGAGATGCAGGTCAAATTCACCAACATCACCACGTCGCCGAACGATATCGTCGTCAATACGCCGTTCCACGTCGAAATCGGCAACCTGACCGGCGAATTTAATATTTGTCTGCCCTTCAGCATGATTGAACCTCTGCGTGAAGTGCTGGTAAACCCACCGCTGGAAAACTCGCGCAATGAAGATCAGAACTGGCGCGAGAATCTGGTGCGTCAGGTTCAGCACTCACAGCTTGAACTGGTGGCGAGCTTTGCGGATATCCCGCTGCGCCTGTCCCAGATCCTGAAATTACAACCCGGCGACGTTCTGCCGATAGAAAAACCCGACCGCATAATTGCCCATGTGGATGGCGTACCGGTATTGACCAGTCAGTACGGCACCGTTAACGGTCAATACGCGCTACGCGTTGAGCACTTGATCAATCCGATATTGAATTCGCTGAATGAGGAACAGCCCAAATGAGTGACATAAACAATCCGTCCGATGAAAACAGCGGAGCACTGGACGATCTGTGGGCTGATGCGTTAAACGAGCAACAGGCAACCCCGAGCAAAAGCGCGGCGGACGCAGTCTTTCAGCAGATAGGCGGCGGCGACGTCAGCGGTACGCTGCAGGATATCGATCTGATTATGGATATCCCGGTCAAGCTGACCGTGGAGCTGGGCCGTAGCCGTATGACCATCAAAGAGCTGCTGCGCCTGACGCAGGGTTCCGTGGTGGCGCTGGAAGGGCTTGCCGGTGAGCCGCTGGATATTCTGATCAACGGCTATCTGATTGCACAGGGCGAAGTGGTGGTGGTAGCCGATAAATACGGCGTGCGTATCACCGACATCATCACCCCATCCGAACGTATGCGTCGTCTGAGCCGTTAAGCATGAAAACTGAGGCAACGGTATCACAGCCCTCTGCGGTTCCCGGCTCGCCGCTGCTCCAGGTGAGCGGCGCGCTGTTCGGTATTATTGCCTTTATTTTGATCGTCGCGTGGCTGGCTAAACGTTTTGGCCTGGCGGGTAAAACCGCCCACGCGCGCGGTCTTAAAGTGAGCGCCAGTACGTCGCTCGGCCCGCGCGAGCGCGTGGTGATCGTTGAAGTAGAAGATGCGCGCCTGGTATTGGGCGTGACGGCATCACAAATTACTGTGCTGCATAAACTGCCTCCTGCGCCGGAAACGGTGCCAGAGAACGCAGAGAGTCCAGCGGATTTTCAGTCCGTTATGAAGAGTTTGCTTAAGCGTTCCGGGAGATCCTGATGCGCCGTTTGTTGTCCCTTACGCTGGCAGGCATCGCCCTGTTTACTCCCGCGGTCTATGCCCAATTACCCGGTCTGATTTCGACCCCCATTGCCGGTGGAGGTCAAAGCTGGTCCCTGCCGGTTCAGACGCTGGTGTTTATCACCGCCCTGACCTTTATCCCGGCCGTTCTACTGATGATGACCAGCTTCACCCGTATCATTATCGTCTTTGGTTTGCTGCGAAATGCGCTGGGTACGCCCTCCGCGCCGCCGAACCAGGTGCTGCTCGGATTAGCCCTGTTTCTGACCTTTTTTATTATGTCGCCGGTGATCGACAAGATATATGCCGACGCCTATCAGCCGTTCAGTGAAGACAAAATTTCCATGCAGGTGGCGCTCGAAAAAGGCGCTCAGCCGCTGCGAGAATTTATGCTGCGCCAGACCCGTGAAGCGGATTTAGCGTTGTTTGCTCGCCTGGCGAACACCGGCCCGATTCAGGGACCTGAAGCGGTGCCAATGCGCATTCTGCTGCCGGCTTACGTGACCAGCGAGCTGAAAACCGCGTTCCAGATTGGCTTCACCATTTTTATCCCGTTCCTGATTATCGACCTGGTGATCGCCAGCGTGCTGATGGCGCTCGGGATGATGATGGTCCCCCCCGCCACCATTGCCCTGCCCTTTAAGATCATGCTCTTTGTGCTGGTCGACGGCTGGCAACTGCTGGTCGGATCGCTGGCGCAGAGTTTCTACAGTTGAGGCACGCCGAATGACACCCGAATCGGTCATGATGATGGGCACGGAGGCGATGAAAGTCGCCATTTCCGTGGCCGCCCCTCTGCTGCTGGTGGCGCTGGTCACCGGTCTGGTCATCAGTATTTTGCAGGCCGCGACGCAAATTAACGAAATGACGCTCTCCTTCATCCCGAAGATCATCGCGGTTTTCGTGGCGATTATCATCGCCGGGCCGTGGATGTTAAACCTGTTGCTCGACTACATGCGCAACCTGTTTACTAACCTGCCGTACATCATCGGCTGATCGACTGAATGCTACATTTCACCAGCGACCAGTTTATACAGTGGCTCGGACTCTATTTCTGGCCGCTGCTGCGCGTGATGGCGCTGATCATGACCGCCCCTGTGCTGAGCGAAAAATCGATCCCTAAGCGCGTCAAAATTGGGCTGGGGATGCTGATTACCTTTGTGATTGCCCCTAATCTGCCGCCGGTCAACGTCGCGATTTTCTCCCCGCAGGCCGTCTGGCTTGCGCTACAGCAGGTGCTGATTGGCGTGGCGATTGGCTTTACCATGCAACTGGCGTTTGCGGCCATCCGTACCGCCGGTGAGCTGATCGGCCTGCAGATGGGCCTGTCCTTCGCCACGTTCATTGACCCGGGTAGCCACCTCAACATGCCGGTGCTGGCGCGTATCATCGATATGCTGGCGCTACTGCTGTTCTTAACCTTCAATGGCCACCTGTGGCTGATTTCGATGCTGGTGGATACCTTCCACACGCTGCCGATCGGTGGAAACCCGGTGAACAGCAATGCGTTTATGGCGCTGGTCCGTGCGGCCGGGCTGATTTTCCTCAACGGCCTGATGCTGGCGCTGCCGGTCATTACGCTTCTCCTGACCGTTAACCTCGCGCTCGGGTTACTGAACCGTATGGCGCCGCAGCTGTCGGTATTTGTCATTGGCTTCCCGATCACCTTAACCGTCGGTCTGATATTGATGGGCTTGTTAATGCCACTTATCGCCCCCTTCTGTGAACATTTATTTGGCGAACTGTTTAATCTTCTGGCCGATATTGTTCACGAGCTACCCAAGAATATTAATCCTTGATGTTTATATTGTCTCTCTAAGGATATTCTTAAAATAAAACATGAAAAACATCTACCAGGATATATCTGGTGCGGTTTATTTGTTTTTATGCCCTTCACATTACTCAACATTTACTTTACTTTAAGATGATTCCTGGCAAATTATACGTAACTTTACGGGATAGTGAGTTCGCCTGAAAGTCTTTGTATTGCTCACAGGTTTATACCTTTTATTCCATCCCGTATGGCTGTTTATGAGCTCTCAGGCAGATGGTGAATTATCGTTACGCATTGAGTGAGGGTATGCCATGTCAACGATCATTATGGATTTATGCAGTTACACCCGGCTAGGGCTAACCGGGTATCTGACCAGCAGAGGGGTTAAAAAGCGAGACATCAACGATGTTCATGATGTTGGCGAACTTGCAGCCGCTTGTGATACTTACAAGCCTGGCGTGGTGTTTATTAATGAGGACTGTTTCATTCACGATCCAGCCAACAGTCAGCACATTAAGCAGATCATTAATCAACATCCTAAAACCCTGTTTATTGTTTTTATGGCCATTGCAAATATCCATTTCGATGAATATTTGCTAGTGCGTAAAAACCTATTAATCAGTTCTAAATCAATTAAGCCCGAGTCGCTGGATGACATTTTGGGTGATTATTTGAATAAAGAGACAAAGAGTGTAGCTGAGTTTAACTTACCCACGTTATCATTAAGCCGTACTGAATCGAGTATGCTGAGAATGTGGATGGCGGGACAAGGCACAATTCAAATCTCTGACCAGATGAATATCAAAGCAAAAACGGTATCGTCACATAAGGGTAATATTAAAAGGAAAATAAAAACGCATAATAAACAGGTCATCTATCATGTTGTTCGTCTGACAGATAATGTGACTAACGGTATTTTTGTCAATATGCGCTGATAATTTCACTCTTCACACATATCAATCTCTGGCCTGGCCAGAGATTTTTCGTTTTTGGGCCGGGCGAGTTCTCCTCACCCGACACCGTCTTACTCAGATTCTGCTTTTTCCACAAAGATCCCGTCAGAGTGGCCAATCTCGTTAAAGAACCAGATGCCGAGCGGGTAATCTTCCAGCGACACCAGATACATGATGCCTTCGTTGAACTGTTCCACTGCCAGTACTACGCCTGGGCGGCGCGGTCCGCCGTCCGTCTTGACGGTGACCCGATCGTTGACCTTCATAAAATCCTCCTGTGGTTTTGAGCCAGTGTAGAACAAAACGCAGCAACTGGCAGCGGTTGCAAGAGTGAATGGCGCTTTTGTGGGCAGTCTATACTTAACGCTGGGAACGGCGAAATGAGGTATGAAGAATGAAGACCGCGAAAGAGTACAGCGACACGGCGAAACGTGAGGTGAACGTCGATGTCGATGCCCTGCTGGCCGCGATTAACGAAATCAGTGAGAGCGAAGTGAAGCGTGCGGAAGATGACCCTACGCGCGTGAGCATCGACGGACGGGATTATCACACCTACCGTGAGCTGGCCGAGGCGTTCGAATTAGACATTCATGATTTCAGTGTCAGCGAAGTGAATCGGTGAGGCGAAAAAAATCCCGGTCATGGGGATGACCGGGATCAAACTTGCTTATGCAAGAAGCACTTGTAAATTCGTTACACCAGGAAATCTGATGTGGGATTTACCTTATCCCCAATAAAATTGCATGACAAGGATATATTCCTTTCATAAATGCTATTTGCGGTAACTGTCAGTTTTGATTATGAATCGCGGCCCTTGCTCCATGCGGGTCGGCGGGATCGGTTCCGGAATCGGGACTGCTTATGCAAAATTTGTTTTAGGATTAATCTCAGGCACAACACCTTTCAGGAGATGCTATGTCCCTACTTAAGGAGACGCTGCTGATTTTTACCGACCTCGACGGTACGCTGCTGGATATTCATACCTATGACTGGCGCCCTGCCACGTCCTGGCTGAATAAATTGCAGGACCATCAGATCCCGGTCATTTTATGCAGCAGTAAAACGGCCGCCGAAACGCTCGAAATTCAGCAGGATTTGGGGCTGGAAGGGTTGCCCTTTATTGCCGAAAACGGCGCGGTTATTCAGCTCGACGTACGCTGGGACGATCACCCCGACGCGCCGCGCCTGATTAACGGGACACCGCACACTGAGATTCGCCGTCTGATTGATCCGATACGGGAGCGCACTGGGTATAAATTCACTACCTTCGATGATGTCGATGAACGGGTCATCGGGGAATGGACCGGGCTTAACCGCGAGCGCTCAGCGCTGGCGCGACTGCATGAAGCCTCGATTACCCTTATCTGGCGCGACAGCGATGAGCGTATGACGCAGTTTGAAGCCGAACTGGTCCAGCTCGGCCTGAAGTTCGTGCAGGGAGCACGGTTCTGGCACATTCTGGACGCGCGCGGCGGTAAAGATCAGGCGGTGAACTGGCTGATCGACGAGTACCGCAAACGCGAGGGATTTGTTCCCACCACCATCGGGCTGGGCGATGGCCCTAATGACGCCCCCCTGCTCGATAACGTCGATTACGCCGTGGTGGTAAAAGGCATTAACCGTTTCGGTATTCAGCTACAGGATGACATTCCTGAGCGGGTCTATCACACCACCCAACCGGGACCGGAAGGCTGGAGTGAAGGACTCGATCATTTCTTATCGGCATCGCGCCACATCACCTGATTTCTCCCCTGCTGCTTCGCCAGGTAGAGGCGCATATCAGCAATGGATTGCAGCTGCGGGAAGTCGAAATTACCGTTCTCCTCCGTACTGCTCACCCCGAGCGAGGCGCTGATCCGCGTGGTGGTACTCTTCATCACCAGAATCTCTTTGCGATTGATACAGGCGCGAATACGCTCGGCGACATTTGCCGCCTCCTGCGTCGTGGCCCCTGGCAGCACCACGCAAAACTCTTCGCCACCCACACGCCCGGCCACGTCGCTGGTGCGTAACGCGCTGGCGATCAGCCCGGCTGCGTGGCACAACACTTTATCGCCCGCCTGGTGGCCGAATCTGTCGTTAATGCTTTTGAAATGGTCCAAATCGATCTGAATCACGGAGAACGGCAATTTCTGCTGACGGCACTCTTCGGCCAGCACCTTCGCCCGTTCGAACAAGGCGCCGCGATTGTTCAGGCGCGTCAGCGGGTCGTGCCACGCCTGCCACTGCAGGGAATGTTGCATCCGGTACATGTTGCTGACCATCCGGCGGATCACCAGCCAGGAAATCAGCAGCATCGCCGTAAAGAGCGCCCACAGCAGGGCCAGTGCAATGCTGATACTGCCGAACTCACCGTTCACGCCCTCCTGCAGGGTATGAACCCGCAGCACCACGCCATCAAAATGATCGAGCCGCTCCCAGCTCACATAGCGCGAATTCAGTCGAATCCCCCCTTCCGTGTCGCCTTCGATGGCGTGGGCAATTTGCGCCCGCTCGCGCTCGTCAAACTGATTCACCAGGCCGTCCGGCGGCTCGGAGGTGGTGATCAGGTTGAGGCGGCTGTCGTAAAGCTGATACTCCCCGTCCGTGCGCTTATCGACGGCTTCCGTCAGCAGTTGCTTCATGGTCGGGAGGGTGAAATCCATTGCCAGCACGCCGTACCAGTAGTGGTCCAGATAGACCGGCAGGCTGGCGGTGATCACCCGCTCTTCCTGCGCCCCGGATACCGGTGCCATAAACCAGCGCACGCCGCGCGCGCGGTTTTGCCGCTCGGTCTGCTCGGTAAACCACGGGCGCGTCACCAGCTCGTAATAACGCGAGATCAGGGTGTGATTGAGCGGTGAAGGATCTGTTGAGAGGAAAAATCCCGCCCGCGAGACGTACGAGACACGCCGCTCTTTACCGGTGGTTGAGGTGGCGAGACGCAGTAAATACCCCACCTCCAGCGCGGCGGAGAGTTCGTTGCCGATGCGCTGATTATCCCGCGCCAATAGGGTGGTGCGCGCCACCGTCGCGTCTGAGACGCCGCTAATGGGCAAGGTGCGCTGCTGGTCGACATCCAGCTGCCAGAAGGGGTCGGTGCGCAGGCGGTTGAAGCTGGTTACCGCATCGTGCAACACGCGAAAGCCGAGCGGCGTTTGCAGCGCATCGCCCATGCTGTGACGAAAAAAGAGCAGTTTATCAATGCTGAACTGAAGCTGACGGTCGAGGGAGTTGGCGACATTTTCAAGATGGTTTTGCTGGCTTGAGATGTACGCCTCTTCAAGCACCACCACTTCGCGCCAGGTCAGGATCGTAGAAAAAATGAGGACAACCAAAAAACAGAGATTAACAATTTTTCCCGGATGATGGCGTAACCGTTCCAGAAATTGCTTTTTTGCTTTATAGACATCGCGCTGCACAGACACTCCCTGCTGAAATCTTGCATCATCCGCTTATAACCCAACGCCGCGGTTCGATCTCTTAAGACAAGCACTGCGCAGGACGATAGTCAACAAAAACGCCCGGACATGCCGGGCGTTGCGTGATTAAGCCGTGTCGCGACGCTGTCGTCCGTCACCTGGCAGAAGCTCGTCTTCACGAAACGCTTCCCGCTTGATGCCGTACCCGTCGTACCACCGGCACTCCACCATACCGCTGGAATAGCCGGTGACAATCATTGGTGGACCACCCTTTTTTGACTTAACTTCATCACTGACCACAAAGACCATACCCGCCTCCTGTATCAGGGTGAAACTGTTTCAATCTAGACGAGGAATGGCCTTTTTGCATAGTGACGCAGGGAACAATTAGTGCGAAACCCCGCGCAGCTTTTCGATGCCCTTCACGGCGGCAATCACGATGGCGCCAATAATGAAGCCAATCACCAGGTTAGCGATCATCGGAGCTATCGCTGCCACCACCGCTCCGTATTCAGCGGAGAAATGTTCAATGGCGTGATGCAGCGGTGGAATACCGTGTACCACAATCCCACCGCCGACGAGGAACATCGCCAGGGTGCCGATAATGGTGAGTGATTTCATTAGCCACGGCGCCAGCACCAGCAGACCTTTACCCACCGCTTTTGCCAGCGCGTTGGATTTTTGCTCCAGCCAATAGCCCATGTCGTCCAGTTTCACGATCACACCCACCAGGCCATACACGCCCACGGTGACCAGAATCGCAATACCGGAGAGAACCAGCACCTGGTTAAGCAGCGGGGATTCCGACACGATCCCAAGGGTAATCGCCACGATTTCAGCCGAGAGGATAAAGTCCGTGCGAATGGCCCCTTTCACCTTATCGCGCTCGAAAGCCTGCGGGTCCTTCGCCGCGAGCGCTTCCAGGCGCTGCTGGCGCGCCTGCGGGGTCTCTGCGTCTTTATGGGAACCGAAGGAGTGCAGCACTTTCTCGACGCCTTCGTAACAGAGGAACGCCCCGCCAATCATCAGCAGCGGCGTAATGGCCCAGGGAATAAAGGCGCTGATCAGCAGGGCCAGCGGCACCAGAATCACTTTATTGATAAAGGACCCTTTCGCCACGCTCCACACCACCGGCAGCTCACGGTTGGCGCGCACGCCCGTCACCTGCTGCGCGTTAAGGGATAAATCATCCCCCAGCACCCCGGCCGTTTTCTTCGCGGCCAGTTTTCCCATCACTGAAATGTCATCCAGTAAGGTGGCAATATCATCAAGCAATGTTAATAAGCTACTTCCTGCCAAAATCTGATCCTTCTTATTTTGATAATTAAGTGAATAGTATGGAGCAAAAAGCGAAACCCTGAAACAGGCAGCTCAAGTCAACAAATAATTCACATCAGAGACACAATTAAAGGACTCGCCAGCCCGATAGTTTTCACGTTTACTGTATGCGACCTTTTTATATCGCGGTGAAGGATTATGCGTTTTCGGCAATTACTACCCCTTATTGGAGCGCTGTTTTCGCTCTACATCATCTGGGGTTCGACCTATTTTGTGATTCGTATCGGCGTGGAGAGTTGGCCACCGCTGATGATGGCTGGCGTGCGTTTTCTCTCTGCCGGTGTGCTGCTTTTGACATTTCTCCTGCTGCGCGGGCATAAACTCCCACCGCTGCGCCCGATGTTAAACGCCGCGCTGATCGGCCTGCTGCTGCTGGCCGTCGGTAACGGCGGTGTGACGGTGGCCGAGCACCAGAACGTCCCCTCCGGTATTGCGGCGGTAGTGGTCGCCACGGTGCCGCTGTTTACCCTCTGCTTTAGCCGACTGTTCGGCATCCGCACCCGCAAGCTGGAGTGGATGGGGATCGCCATAGGTCTTGCGGGCATTGTTCTGCTCAACAGCGGCGGGAACCTGAGCGGTAATCCGTGGGGCGCGGTGCTGATTCTGATTGGCTCTCTGAGCTGGGCTTTTGGCTCCGTTCTGGGTTCTCGAGTGGAACTGCCTTCCGGCATGATGGCCGGTGCCATCGAGATGCTGGCGGCAGGCATGGCGCTGCTTTTCGTCTCCGCCGTGAGCGGTGAAAAACTGACTACGATGCCGACGCTGTCCGGTTTCCTGGCGGTCGGTTATCTGGCAATTTTTGGCTCGATTATCGCGATCAACTCATACATGTTCCTGATCCGCAACGTCAGCCCTGCCGTTGCGACCAGCTACGCCTACGTCAACCCGGTGGTAGCCGTGTTGCTGGGGACGACCTTTGCGGGAGAAGTGCTCTCATCCGTCGAATGGATAGCGCTGGGGGTGATTATTATGGCGGTGGTACTGGTGACGCTCGGAAAATACCTGTTCCCGGCGAAACCGACCGTTACCCCGTGTGAGGTGGAAAAACAGTAAACGCGTGAATGCCTTTTGTGTCGATCTGCGCGGTTTGACCGCCGCCGCAGATCCACTCCTCCAGCCGCTCGGTCAGCGCGGCATCTTCGAGCTTCAATCTGCCCCGCAGGGCACATTCCCAGACAATCAACACGCGCCAGCCCTGCGCCATCAGTGTAGTGATATCACGCTGGTCACGCGCCACGTTCTTGCCGATTTTAGTCAGCCAGAACTCGGTGCGCGTCGCCGGGACTTTAAACAGATAACAGTCGTGATGGTGCCAGAAACAACCGTGGGTAAAGATAATGCATTGATAATCGTCGAGGACGAAATCAGGGCGGCCTGCCAGTGCCGCATCCTGCACGCGAAATACAAAGCCGCTGTAGGTTAAAAGCCCTGCCAGCCGTTTTTCGATCGCGGTGTCACGCGTGCCAATGGCACGCATGTTTTTGCTGCGCGTCGCCTTATTGTGCACATCCGTCATTGACGGCCTCGCTCAGGCGTAATTTAACGGCCAGTTGAATTCGCGACTCGAGCAGTTTTGCCACCGCCGCAAACGCAGGCACCACCACGGAGTTACCGAACTGGCGATAGGCCTGGGTATCAGAAACCGGAATGCGGAAGCGGTAACCCTGCGGCGATTCGAAGCCCATCAGGCGCGCGCACTCGCGCGGCGTTAAGCGGCGCGGACGATGGCGCTGGTTCTCCGGATCGTCGAAATTCACTTCTCCGAGCGCTTTATCCCAGCCGCGATCGATCAGGATCTCGGCTCCGTCCTTGTAATAACGGGCCGACAGCGTGCGGGTGACGCTGTGCGGATTGGTCGGGTCGACCATGCCAAAACCAAAGCCGTTGCCTTTCGCCTGATGCTTTTTGGCATAGCGGTAGAGATATTTCCACAGCACCGGCGTGAGGATAAATTTAGCGTCCACCACCGGCTCCAGCAGTTCGGCCACGGAAGGACGATGCGCCGGATAGCGCGACGGAATATCGCGCAGGGTAAAGTTGCCTTTCAGGTTCAGGTCGCGGCGAAAGCCCACCAGCACAATGCGCTCGCGGTGCTGCGGCAGGAAGTGTTTGCCGTCAATAATCTTGGGATCGTCGGCACCCATATCCTGTGCATCCGCCACGTCGTAGCCCAGCTCGTCCAGCGTTTGCATGATAATGCGGAAGGTTTTTCCGCCGTCGTGGCTTTTCAGGTTCTTGACGTTTTCCAGCACAAAAATCGGCGGGCGACGGGCGTCGATAATCCGCACAACATCAAAAAACAGCGTGCCCTGGGTGTCGCAGGCAAAACCGTGTGCCCGCCCAAGGGCATTCTTTTTCGACACGCCAGCCAGCGAGAACGGCTGACAAGGGAAGCCGGCCAGCAACACATCATGCTGAGGAATATTTTGTCGGATATGCTCCGCCGCCTCTGCATCGCTTACGCCCGCTTTGTGGCTTAAGGTCACATCGCGAATGTCTTCGTTAAAATGGTGGGCATGCGGATCGCAGTACCAGTTGGCTTTATAGGTGCGTACCGCGTGTTTGTTCCATTCGCTGGTAAAGACACACTGACCGCCGATGGCTTCGAATCCGTTGCGGATCCCGCCGATACCGGCGAACAAGTCGACAAAGCGGAAAGCATAATTGGGATGAATGGCAGGCGGGCGCGGCAGCAGATTTTGCAGGTAGCTGAATTCCCGCTCGCTAAGACGGTGCCCTGCCCGCTCGCTGGTGACCAGTCGCTTCAGGATCGCAGGACTCCAGTGGCTTTCACCTTGCGCATTCAGGTCATTGACCAGCGTTTTCGCATCATAGATGGTCAGCAGTTTGCTTAATAACGCCTGCACCGTGGCCGTGGATTTCTCTGCCAGCAGAAGTGCGGGCGGTATCACTGATCGTTTTTCCTGCATACCTTTAACCGGGCAAAAGAGACTGGGGACAGATTACCATAGTTCGACGCTACAGACTGCGCTGGAATCGGCTCAGCACCTGCGCATCGCTGCCAAGACAATCGCCCTGCAGCTCCGCGCTGAGTTTCGCCATGAATTGCACCAAAAAGTGCGCGTTATGATTCGCAAGCTCGCGCCCCATTTCGGTTTGCATAGTCTCTGGCAGACGCAGCAGTTTGGTCTGGAAATGGTCGAGGGCAAACTGTTTGTCGTTAAGTTCACGCTGATCCGCAAAGGGATCGTCGGCATCAAACAGCGCCACGCCAAGCGCTCCCGAAACGGCAAAGACGCGCGCCAGACCAATCGCACCGAGTGCTTCCAGCCGGTCGGCGTCCTGCACAATTTTGGCTTCAAGGGTTTGCGGCACAATCCCGGCGCTGAAGCTGTGGGCTTCGATGGCATGTTCCAGGGCCGGAAAGCGATCCGCCGGGAAATCCGGGAAAAAATCAGTGAGGATTTGCCGGGTTTTGCGCGCCGCCAGCCGCGAGGAGTGGCTGCGTTCCGGATGATTTTTCGGCAGGCTGACAATGTCATGGAAATAACAGGCCGTCAGGACGACCAGCGCGTCGACGGGTTGCCCCACCATCATGCGCTGCGCCGTCATCCACACGCGGCGGAAATGCGAAATGTCATGGGCCGCATCATCTGTGGCGTGGTGTTCCGTTAACCAGGTTTCGTAGCGTTGGGGCCAGTGGGCAAGTTCCATGCTCTCTCCTTCACAAAACGCTCACCTTAACAATTTTCCGTCAGCCATTCACTCGTTGTCGCCGCGCGGGCGCGTGTACCAGGCGATACCGCCCAGTATCAGGCCCACCGCCCCGAGCACCAGAAAACCGAGAAACGCACCGATCCACTTCCCGCTGGTTGAGCCTAAATCACCCTCGACAACCATATCCGGCGCAGACGGAATTTTGCTGACCACCCATAAATAGCGGAGCATTGCCCAGGCAAAGTACCCGCAAAATGCGTAAAACGCCCACAGGGCGAGCTTGCCTCCCAGGCCTCGAGTCGTGTTCTGTTCCATGTTTAACCTTTACTGCAGCGGTAACGACGTTACTGCTTTCACATTGCACGTACAAAAGTGTGAATAAAGTCACATTTTGGCACTGTTTTTGTCGTCAGGCGACAGTAAAGGTGAAGGGATTTACCTTAAGTTGATCGCACGCAATTAATCATCAGAATCTCAAAAACACAAAAGGCCGCATCTGCGACCTTTTTGTTCACCACCTCAGGATTTACGGCGCTTCCTGCAACGCCACGCGAATAAATCCATTGTTCTGTTCGAGCAAATCACGGGCCTGCCAGGCGTCCAGACCGGTCAATACCATCAGCACGGCGGTCTTACAGTGGTGATTGCAGCTCTCCAGCGCCGCTTTAGCGACGGCACGCGTGCAGCCACCCGCTTCCATCACAATCGCAATTTGTCGTTCGGCCCATTTGATACTTTTTGCTTCCAGATCCACGCGCATATTGCTGTAAACCCGGCCCGTGCGAACGGCTAATCCCGACGCAATCATATTGAGGATCAGTTTTTGCGCCATCCCCGCTTTGGCATTCGTAAAGCCCGCTACCGCGTCTGGCCCGGTTTGCGGCGCAATGACCATACTCGCCAGCTGTGCCGCTTCGCTTTGTGCGTCATGCGTAATGATGGCGACCGGCGATCCCAGTGACCAGGCGTGGCGCATCGCCCCCCATACCCACGGCGTTTTGCCGCTGACAGAGAGCGCCAGCATCATGTCGTGATCGCCAAAATTCATCGCCTGCAGATCGGCCACACCGCGATCGTAGTTTCCCGCGCCGTCTCCGGCATCAAGACCCATCACCGGGTGTTTTCCCGGCGCAAACTCCAGCGCCGCATGCAGCGCCGCACGTCCGGAGGCCCCGGCGCCGACAATAAACAGCCGCCCGCCGTGGCTCAGTGTAGCCGCCGCGTTATCGACCACACGGGCAATGACGGGTAAGAAGGGAGTAATAGAATCGGTAATGCACTTATCATCCTGATGAATCACATTCAGCATGTCCAGGGTCGACAACCTGTCGATATCCGCCGTATCCGCGTGGCGTCTTTCCGTGACCAAACCGTTCAGCTTAACGCTCATAAACTGCTCCTTATTTATGAATTCCCCCACACTATAAAGTGTTTTATATGGATGACCTGCGAGGGGGGTCACGAAAAGGCGAGCATTCGTCAGCTTTTACATCGCTTTAAGAAAGCGCCGTCATCAGCGATAATTACCCCTTTATAATTATCCACGGGGTTTCGATGAGCGATTTGCAGCCTTTAGCCATGACGCGCAAGCGCCCGATGAAGCTCAATACCCTGGTCACGCTAATGGTGTGCAGCGTGATTGGGTCGGTATTGCTGGTGACGTTCGCGCTCTACTTTATGCAGGTCACCCGCGCCACGCGCGACGGCGTCAAAGATACCGCGCTGGCCATCGCCCGTACCCTCGCCGACAGCCCGGATGTGAAACGCGGCCTGCAACATTCGCCGGAAAACAGCCCCATCCAGTCCGTCTCAGATGCGATCACTCGCCGCAACGATTTGCTTTTCGCGGTTGTCACCAACATGCAGGGCGTACGCTACTCTCACCCGAACAACACCCTGCTCGGCAAACGCTTTATCGGCGACGACATCAAACCCGCGCTGGAAGGGAAGGAGAACGTCTCGGTCAACCACGGCGTGCTGGCCGAAGCGCTGCGCGTATTCACGCCGGTGTACGACGATAATCACCAGCAGATTGGCGTGGTCGCCGTCGGGATTTCCCTCAACAAAGTCGATGAACAGATCAGCCGCAGCCGCTGGGGGGCGATCTGGACGGTGCTCTTCAGCGCGCTAATGGGCACGCTCGGCACCTGGGGGCTGGTACATCTGCTCAAGCGGATTTTGTTTGGGCTGGAACCCTATGAAATCTCCGCCCTGTTTGAACAGCGCCAGGCAATGCTCCAGTCTCTGAAAGAGGGGGTGATCGCCGTCGACAGCCAGGGGCGCGTGACCATGATTAACCACGCCGCCCGCCAAATCCTGCTCCTGCCCGCCAGCAGCACCGATGAGCCGCGCCACATGCCGATGCTCGCCTCCCTGCGCCGGGTGTCGCAAACCGGAAAAGCCCTGCAGGATCAGGAGATCGACTGCAACGGACGTCTGCTGCTGTGCAACACCTTTCCGGTCAGAAGCCAGAATTCAGTGATTGGGGCGATCAGCACCTTTCGCGACAAGACCGAAGTTCGCGAGCTGATGCAGCGCATGGATGGCATGGTGAGCTATGTCGACGCCCTGCGCACGCACTCCCATGAGTTTATGAATAAGCTGCACGTGATCCTCGGCCTGCTGCACATGAAGCGCTACGACAAGCTCGAAGAGTACGTCATTCAGACCGCGCAGAATTATCAGACCGATATCGGCGCTATTCAGCATAAAATTAAATCACCGGTCATCGCCGGGTTCCTGCTCGGTAAAATCAACCGCGCCAAGGAAGCGGGGTTTACCCTGACGCTGGCCGACGAGTGTCAGGTGCCGGACACGCCGAATACGGAACAGGTGACGGTGTTGATCACCGTGCTGGGTAATTTGATCGAAAACGCGCTGGATGCGATGACCGGCCAGCCTGAGGGCGAAGTGGGTCTGCTGATGCATTATCAACATGGCTGGCTCAGCTGTGAAATCAGCGATGACGGGCCGGGTATCGATCCTGCGCAGCTGGAACATATTTTTACGAAGGGCTTTTCCACGAAGGGTGAAAATCGCGGCGTGGGGCTTTTCCTTGTTCGCCAGCAGCTCGAAAAACTGGGCGGTGAGATTGCCGTCGAATCCGAGCCTGGCGTATTTACTCAATTTTTTGTACAGATCCCCTGGGATAGCGAGAGGAAAATCGCGTGATAAATGTCTTAATTGTCGATGATGATGCCATGGTGGCCGACCTGAACCGTCTGTACGTTAACCGGGTTGAGGGGTTTAGCTGCTGCGGCGTAGCCTCTACGCTGAATCAGGCCGAAGCGGTGATTAATAATCCTGCACAGCCTGTCGATCTGGTGCTGCTGGATGTCTATATGCAGCAGGACAACGGTCTCGACCTCCTGCCGGTGATTCGCGCTTCTGGCCGCCCGATTGATGTGATCATGATTTCGTCGGCGTCCGATGCCACTACCATTCAGACGTCGATGCACTACGGCGTGGTGGATTATCTGATCAAACCTTTCCAATTCCCACGTTTTGAAGAGGCGCTGAATGGCTGGAAGGAGAAGAAGCAGCTGATGGGCTCGCATCAGTATTATGAACAGGCCGATGTGGATCGTTTGCTGCACGGCGGCGCGCCGGAGCTGGCAGACAGCAAGCGTCTGCCAAAGGGCCTAACCCCGCAGACGCTGCGCACCATTTGCCAGTGGATTGAAGCTCATCCCGACACCGAGTTTTCCACCGACGATCTGGCGAACTCAGTGGGTATTTCCCGCGTTTCGTGCCGTAAATATCTGATCTGGCTGGCGCAGATTAATATTCTGTTCACCAGCATTCACTATGGTGCGACGGGGCGTCCGGTGTATCGCTACCGGCTGCAGCCGGAGCAGGCGGGTCTGCTCAAACAATATTGCCAGTAAGGCGATAGCGATTATCCAGAAGCGTGAAGCGGAAATGCTTCATGGAGGAGAGCACCACCTCGTTCGTTTTGGTGACAAACACCGCTTCAATATCAGGCCGCGCGCGCAGCGCGGCACAGCCCTTCTCCACGCCCATCCCGTAAATCAGCGTGGTCCAGATATCCCCGTCGATAGAGTTCGTCGAGATAATGGTGACGCTATCGAGTTCGTTATCCAGCGGATAGCCCGTGCGCGGGTTCAGAATATGGTGGTAGCGCTTGCCGTCGCGTTCGAAAAAGCGTTCGTAGGTGCCCGATGTCACCACCGACTTATTCTCCACCGTCAGTGTACCGACCAGCTCATCGGCCCCGCCGAAAGGCGTTTTGATGCCGAGGGACCAGCCCCCTTCCGGCGCGCCGAGCGTCTGAATATTGCCGCCGAGGTTAATCAGGCCGAGAGTTTCCCCCTCTTTGCGCAGGTAATCGCGCACCCTGTCGGCAATGTAGCCTTTGGCGATGGCCCCGAGATCGATCTCCATGCCCGGTTTGGTCAGGAATACGCTGCTGGCCGTGTCGTCGAGTAAAACATCAGCCGGATCGGTCAGCGCCATTAGCGCTGCGATCTCCTCTGCGGGCGGCACGCTGTCGCCCTGAAACCCAATCTTCCAGCGTTTCACCAGCGGGCCGATGGCCAGATTGAAGGCGCTGTTTTCCAGTGTGCTTGCGGCCTTCGCGACGCGGATCAGCTGATACACCGCACGGCTGACGCTGACGGAGTGTTTCCCGGCGGCCTGGTTGATGTCCATCACCTGCGACGGTGCGCGGTTGACGGTCAGGAGATCTTCGTACTGTTTGATGAGGCGAAACACGCGAGATGCGAGGGCTTCGTTATTCGAAAAGAGCTTCAAAAGAATGGGGGAGCCCATGAGTGTGGCGGAATAGCTGTAGACTCGATGGTCGTCAGACATGGTATCGCTCCTCGGTTAGAGTGCCGGATGGCGCTGCGCGTATCCGGCCGACAAAACCGTGCCCGGCAAGCGCAAGCGCCACCGGGCATTGAGATTACTGTTTTGCGCGCATCGCGGCGTGGTGTCCGGCAAGGGTACCAAAAATAATGATATCTGCCACTGCGTTACCGCCGATACGGTTGCCGCCGTGGATACCGCCGACCACTTCACCCGCCGCGAAGGCACCCGGAATGACCTGGTGTTCGCCGTTCAGCACGCAAGTTTCGGTGTTGATGGTCACGCCGCCCATGGTGTGGTGCACGCCTGGTGCGATACGAATGGCATGGAACGGGCCTTCGTTGATCGGGGCGCGCAGCGCAGTGGTGCGACCAAAATCATCGTCGTGCTGTTTTTCCACAAAGCCGTTGTAGCGCTCCAGGGTGTCGAGGAAGGTGTGGTAATCCATCCCGAGGGTTTCGGCCAGCGCTTTTGGCGAGCTGGCGCTGGTCACCAGGCCTTTGGCAATATACTCATCCGCCGCTTTGTTTTTCGCGCGAACATGCTCATCAAAGACGATGTAAGCGTATTTCTCTGGCAACGCGATAATCTGCGCCGAGACTTTATCGCGAGTCTCCATTTCGTTGAAGAAACGGCTGCCCTTCTGGCTCACCAGGATAGCGCCGCCGCCACGGATAGATTCGGAAATCAGGTACGAGGTGTTTTGCTCAACGGTCGGGTGAATCTGAATTTCGCCCATATCGACGGTGCCTGCGCCAATACGTTCCAGCAGCGCGATACCGCCACCGGTAGCCCCTTTATGGTTGGTGGTGACGAAACCGTCCAGATCCGGACGATATTTCACGACCATGCTGCTGTTGGCGCTGAAACCGCCGGTCGCCATCACAATGCTGCGGGTGGCCACGGTCAGGGTTTCATTCTCTTCGGTGGTCAGACGTACGCCGGTCACTTCGCCATTTTCCACGATAATGTCACTCACGGAGGTATCGAGCATCACCTCGATGTGGCGTTTATTGACGTTACGCACCAGCCCGCTAATCAGGTAGCCACCCACCGCAGAACCATCTTTTGGACGGTGGGTACGGTCGATGCTCATCCCCCCCGTGGTGGTGATGTCATTCAGCATGATCCCGCGCGTTGCCAGCCATTCGATAGCCTCTGGTGCGTTTTCGACAAAGCGACGCAGCAGTTCCGGGTTGTTCTTGTTATGGCCGCCTTTCAGGGATTCCTGGTAGAACAGTTCTTTGCTGTCCTGGATGCCTTTTACGCGCTGGAAGCGGGTTTCTGCGGCGTTCATCCCGGCAGAAGCTTTAATGGTATTCCCGCCGATGGTCGGCATTTTCTCGACAATCAGGACGCTTGCCCCTTCGTCGTGAGCCTGAATCGCCGCCGCCAGACCGGCACCGCCGCTGCCGACAACCACCACGTCAAACGCTTTGGCAGCGTTCGGGTCGACGCCCTCTTCTGCCGCCAGCACTTTACTCGATTTGACCATCGCTTTAGATACCGCCTTTTTCACGGCTTCACTCTGGCTGGTCGCGCCGGTGATGGCGTCCACGTGCGGAGTGTTCGCGTCGAGAATGCGGCTGCGGATCTCTTCGAAGCTGGAGATGAACTCAACGTCCTGCGTTGGGCCAGACGCCAGTTCGATGTCGGCGATACGGTCGGTTTCGAGGCTGACGTTAATCACCAGTTCGTTGGTGTCATCCTGCACCGTTTCGACAAACACGCCCGCTTTGAATTTAGATTCGCCCATGCTCATGTCGCGAATCATCGCCTCCACCAGAGAGAAGCGCCACAGCGGCTCAGGGATGTGCAGCGCTTCACGCTGGGTGCTGTCCATAAACAGCTCCAGGGTTTCGCCGTCACGGATGCGGTCGGTCCAGTCCGGATAGGCGATGGTCGCGCGACCCACAGCAATCAGATCGTAACCGTGGTCCAGCGCCTCGTTAACGTCTGCAGCGTTCACAACGCCACCCACACCCATCACCGGAATTTGCGCGAGCGTTTCGGAACGCATGGCGTGGTATTTCTCGATCAAAGGGGTTGGGTCTTGCGTATCTACGATAGACGGGCGCAGCGTTGCACCCACGGAGAAGTGCAGGTAATCCAGGCCACGGGCGGCCAGTTTTTCCAGCAGGTACAACGTGTCGTCAAAACGGATGCCCGGAACTTCCATCTCTTCCGGCGAGAAGCGATAGCCGATAATGAAGGCGTCGTCGGCGTACTGACGGACCATTTTATGGGTGATGTCCAGGACCGCCAGCGGGAATCTGGCGCGGTTGTCACGGCTGCCGCCCCACTCGTCGTCGCGCTGGTTGGAGTTTGGGGAGTAAAACTGCTGGATCAGATAGGTGTTTGCACCGTGAATTTCAACGCCGTCGAAGCCCGCCTGAATCGCACGACGAACCGCTTCACCGAATTTCCCGATCATGCCTTCGACTTCTTCGCCGGTTAATGCCACCGGGGTCGCGGCACCTTCACGCGGTGCGGCCACCGCGCTTGGGCCGACAGGCGTACGGCCACCGATCAGTTTCGGGTCCACCATGCGGCCGCCGTGGTAGATCTGCAGCAGCGCTTTAGAGCCTTTGGATTTGATGGCCTCGGCAATTTTTGCCAGCCCGGCGATTTTCTCGTCGTTGTCGATACCGATGGCGCCGGGGAAAGCCAGCCCCAGATCGTCAACAAAACAGCACTCAACAATGATGGTGCCGATGCTGCCGGAGCGCGCGCGGTAGTATTCCACCAGCTCGCTGGTCACCGTGCCGTCGTAATAACCGGTGCAGGTGGTCATCGGCGCCATCAACAGACGGTTTTTGAGTTCGGTACCATTCGGTAAGGTGAAAGGACTAAGAATTCGTTCGTTAGTGCTCATAATAGAAACTCCAAACTTTTAAAATTGAAATCTGAGAATTCTTTATCGGATTATGTTCTGGTTAATTTTTTTGCCGATGTCATGGTATTAATATAACGCTATTTTTAGTTACTAAAGTTATTACGTTAGTTAATAAACTATTTAATCCCTGCAATAACATTATTACTACATTGGTGTTATTGATATTAGGATACCGCGTTCACAACAATATCAATTCCGTTAACGTTTTCATTACTTTACTCGCGAGAAGAGAAATCAAAAAAGCATATGATTTATATGCATTTTTTAATTGAAAATCGTTTGCGTGAAATATCAATCTCGCCAAATAAAATCTTTCAAACGGATAATATCCACATAACTCAATAGGGTTATTAAAATATGGATAAAAATAACACTGCAATTCTATTTTATTGATCGCGATCAATTCCACTGGCCTCTAAAGGCGCACTATATAAACATCATCAATTTTTAATTTAACGCCTCCAAAAGCGCGCTAAATAGCTATTCAAGAAATAACCTGAAAGCACTTTAAATAACTAAAGAAAGCAAAGTAATTAAAAAAGTCGCGATGTTATTTCTGCTAAACCGAATTTTTGACAACTTAAGAAGCAAACCTATGAATGATAAAACAGCTGTAACGCCCCCAGTGGCGAGCAAGCCAAAAGACGGAAGCAACAAACGTCTGCTGATGATGGCACTGCCCATTATTGTCGCAGTGCTCCTCCTGTTTGTGCCGGTTCCTGAAGGGTTACCGCCTTATGCCTGGCACTACTTCGCTATCTTTGTTGGGGTGATCGTTGGTCTGATCTTCGAACCGCTGCCGGGTGCCGTGATTGGCCTGACCGGGGTCGTCGCCATCGCCCTGTGCAGCCAGTGGGTGCTGTTTAGCCCGGAACAGCTGGCTGATCCGAAATTCAAGCTGGCAGGTGCCTCCTTTAAATGGGCGGTGAGCGGCTTCGGTAACTCCACCGTCTGGCTGATTTTCGGTGCCTTTATGTTTGCCGCGGGCTACGACAAAACCCGTTTTGGCCGCCGTCTGGCGCTGATTCTGGTGAAATATCTTGGCCGCCGCAGCCTGACGCTGGGTTATGCAATCACCTTCGCGGACCTGCTGCTGGCCCCGTTCACACCGTCTAACACAGCGCGTAGCGGCGGGACTATCTACCCGATCATCGCTAACCTGCCGCCGCTGTATGGTTCAAAACCGAACGACCCAAGCGCGCGTAAAATTGGCTCCTACCTGATGTGGGTGGCCATCACCGCCGCCTGTATCACCAGCTCCATGTTCCTCTCTGCGCTGGCGCCAAACCTGCTCGCTCTGGCGCTGGTGAAAAGCATCGTCGGGATCAACATCTCCTGGGGCACCTGGTTCATTGCCTTCCTGCCGGTGGGTGTGCTGCTGATTCTGGTGATGCCGCTGCTGGCCTACTGGTTCTATCCGCCAGAAGTGAAAATCAACGACGAAGTGCCGCTGTGGGCGTGTCGTGAGCTGGAGAAACTGGGCAAACTGTCGCGCAATGAAATTCTGCTGCTGGTCTTTGTCTGCTGTGCGCTGATGATGTGGATTTTCGCCGCCACGTGGATTGAACCTGCGCTGGCCGCCCTGCTGATTGTTGGCCTGATGCTGTGGACCGGCGTGCTGGAGTGGAACGATATCACCGGCAACAAAGCCGCGTGGAACACCTTTGTCTGGTTCGCCACTTTGGTGGCCCTTGCAGATGGCCTCTCTTCCACCGGCTTTATCGCCTGGCTGGGTAAAGAAGGCGGCCTGCTGATGAGTGGTATCTCGCCGGGTGTCGCAACGGTGGTCCTGCTGCTGGCGTTCTACCTGCTGCACTACCTGTTTGCCAGCACCACCGCGCACACCACCGCGCTGCTGCCTGCGATGCTGACCATCGCCGCCACCATTCCGGGTATTAACATGGAAGTGTTCGTCCTGCTGATGGTGACCTCTCTGGGTATCATGGGGATCATCACCCCATACGGCACCGGCCCAAGCCCGATTTACTACGGGAGCGGCTACCTGCCAACCAAAGATTACTGGCGCCTCGGCACCATCTTTGGCGCCATCTTCCTGGCGGCCCTGCTGCTGATTGGTTATCCGTGGATGTCCATGATGTTCTGATTCATAACCGCCGGAGGGCACCCTCCGGCGGTTTAATTTTATGGAGTGATACGCAATGTCGAACAAAACTTTTTACTATCAGAACCCCTTCCCTCTCGCACATGACGACACCGAATATTATCTGCTGACCAAAGAGCACGTCTCCGTGGCGGAATTTAACGGCCAGGAAATTCTCCAGGTTGAGCCAGAGGCACTGACTCTGCTCGCTCAGCAGGCGTTCCACGATGCGGCCTTTATGCTGCGCCCGTCGCACCAGAAACAAGTTGCGGCGATCCTCAACGACCCGGAAGCCAGCGAAAACGATAAATATGTCGCCCTGCAGTTCCTGCGCAACTCTGAAATCGCGGCCAAAGGCGTCCTGCCGACCTGCCAGGATACGGGGACGGCGATCATCATGGGCAAAAAAGGCCAGCGTGTCTGGACCGGCGGTGGCGACGAAGCCGCGCTGAGCCAGGGTGTGTACAACACTTACATTGAAGATAACCTGCGCTACTCCCAGAACGCCGCGCTGGATATGTATAAAGAGGTGAATACCGGCACCAACCTGCCCGCGCAGATCGACCTCTACAGCGTCGACGGCGATGAGTACAAGTTCCTGTGCATGGCGAAAGGCGGCGGTTCCGCCAACAAAACCTATCTGTATCAGGAAACCAAAGCGCTCATCACCCCGGCTAAACTGAAAAATTACCTGGTCGAGAAGATGCGTTCCCTGGGTACGGCGGCCTGCCCCCCTTACCATATCGCCTTTGTGATTGGCGGAACCTCTGCTGAAAGCACCCTGAAAACCGTGAAACTGGCGTCAACGCGCTACTACGACGGCCTGCCGACAGAAGGTAACGAACACGGCCAGGCGTTCCGCGATGTTCAGCTGGAGCAGGAACTGCTGCTGGAAGCGCAAAATCTGGGCCTTGGCGCTCAGTTCGGCGGAAAATATTTCGCCCACGATATTCGCGTGATCCGCTTGCCGCGCCACGGCGCCTCCTGCCCGGTCGGTATGGGCGTGTCGTGCTCAGCTGACCGTAACATCAAAGCGAAAATCAACCGCGACGGGATCTGGATTGAGAAACTGGAACACAATCCGGGCCAGTACATTCCTGAATCACTGCGTCAGCAGGGTGAAGGCGAGGTGGTCAGCATTAACCTGAACCAGCCGATGCACGAGATCCTGGCACAGCTCTCAGCCCATCCGGTTTCGACCCGTCTGTCCCTGAACGGCACCATTATCGTGGCGCGTGATATCGCCCATGCCAAGCTGAAAGAGCTGCTGGATAACGGTGAAGAACTGCCGCAGTACGTCAAAGATCACCCGATCTATTACGCCGGCCCGGCGAAGACTCCGGAAGGATATGCTTCTGGCTCATTAGGCCCAACCACAGCCGGTCGTATGGACTCGTATGTGGATTTACTGCAATCGCACGGTGCAAGTATGGTCATGCTGGCGAAAGGTAACCGCAGCCAGCAGGTCACGGATGCCTGCCACAAGCACGGCGGTTTCTACCTGGGCAGCATCGGCGGCCCGGCAGCGGTGCTGGCGCAAAACAGCATTAAGAGTCTGGAGTGTGTCGCCTGGCCTGAACTGGGTATGGAAGCTATCTGGAAAATCGAAGTAGAAAACTTCCCGGCGTTTATCCTGGTGGATGACAAAGGGAATGACTTCTTCCAGCAGATCCAGAACAAGCAGTGCGCGGGTTGCGCGCAGCGTTGATTGATTCTGTAAAGTAAAAAGCCAGGCGTAAGGCCTGGCTTTTTTATTTCCGCAATGTGTCGTCACTACCAGGTCATACACGCCGCGTTGAGGATACCCCCTGCCAACGCAAAAATGCCCATGAACACCCCCGCAGCAATGTTGTTACTGGAAATCTTGTCACCCAGTGTAGGCATGTAGAGCCGCACGCCGGCATAAATCAGAAGCTGGACGACAAAAGCCACTCCACCCCAGATGCAGTAGTCCAGGATCCCCACGGAATTCACTGCCGCGCTGGAGAGCGGAATAACAAAACCTAACAGCGTACCGCTGAAGGCCAGCGCAGCCGCCGCATTGTTATCTTTAATCAGTTGCCATTCATCGTGCGGCGTCACTTTGGTGTAAACAAAAAGAAAAACAATCACCATGGCCACGCCGATAAAAAAATAGGCCGAAAAGGCCAGTAAAGCATCCAGTATGTGCATATTGCCCCCTGAGCAGAAAAAATAATTTTAACTTATCATTAATTTCTGCAACGACTCATTTACCTGTTTTTACCTTGCGCTCCCCTCACAGGCCATGTCGGGTTCCGTTCATATGCCTGCATTAAAGACCTTATTTATGTTATGCCCATTGAGCTGGGCTGAATAATATCCACAATACCTTATGAATCCCGCAGAGTTATTTACATTTCTACAGGCTCTATTGCCTACAATCTGGCGCAGGAAATTCAGGCAGTTATTCAGACACGATGATAAGGGTAAATGGAAAAAAAACTCCTGATCGGCGAGATTGAAAAGATTCAGTGGAATTCTGTTGTCCTTAAATGCGGCGATACGAGAGAAGTCTTCGACATCCCGGCGGAAGTACTGCTTAATCTGAAAACAGGTCATGTTGTTCGTCTGTTATTACGTAAACAGCGGCTGGTGCGACTATTCAACGTCTCGACGCAAACCCTGTATGAAACGGACTTTTTTGCCCATAAGCCGTTGCTACGCAAATACCAGACCCTTCTGTTTATCGTCGCGGCGGCTGTCTGCAGTATTCCCGCCGTCGGTGTCATTCTGAGTATGATCTTTTTCGCCACGCTCATGGGCGTCTCATTCAGGCGGAGCGAAAAAGTGGCACTTAAAGTTGCACTGACAAGTGCCGTAACAGGCCTTATTTATATCTCCCTTGCCGGATATCTCCTGATGAGCGGCTATTATTTAGCAGCCTTTATCGCCTGCTCGCTGCTGATCTTTATTGCTCTGAAATCCGCAGGCAATATTCAGAATAAAGAAGCGCGAAAGCTTGACCAGGAAATCTTAACTGGCCGTTTGCTGGCCCATACTTAATACCGTTGGGATGCCGATAATGACTATTTTACTGCGGACCGTCGCGACTCTCCCCCTGCTGCTGCCGCTAACCGTATCGGCTGATCCTGCGCCTCCCGACAAAGCGGATTATCTCAGTAAGATCAGTTTTCACTCCCCCAGCATGCCAGGATTTCGAACGGCAGAGATGTTAAGCACCGGGTTTACGGGTGCCTATGTCACGATGAGCAGCAACAGTGAGTCTCTTAATCTCAACGATCTGAAATTTAGTGTTAACCATGACTGGATAGTGATAAAGCCGCAGCCCGTGGAGGGACGGATCCAGCTTAGGATGATCAGGCAACCACGTGCAGACGAAAGAGCCATGACGATGACGCTGAAAAACCTCAAGACCGGCAATACGCAGCGCCACGACTTTTTCGTCGATACCTGGCTTACGGGTGATGGCGAACTGGATAAAAATTTTGCCCGCGCGCGCGCGCACTGCGCGCGTCTTGGCGGCAAGCTCCTGAGCACGCAGGAGTTCAGAACCCTATCGCGACAGTGGTTTGGTCTTAGCAGCAGTCGGTTACGCGATCTGTATCCAGAGGCAACGATTTTTAATCAACAAATGCAGGCAGGTGACAGCTTTTGGGTACATGAGGCAAAACCGCTTTATCTGCATACTGGCGCGAAAAGCAACAACCGCAATGTCGGGACGCTATGTCGGCATCAGTATGATAAACGGGCAGTTTGAAAGGGGGAAAAGCGTTAAGAGCGAGATATCTCTCTCAAGTTGCATAAAACATCAATGACTTGAAAAAGCACTAAGGCTAGACTCCTGCGAACTTCAGGTGCATCTTGATGCTGACCTCATTCAGAATGAGGGCGCTGGAAGGTGTCCGATGAGAAATGATGACGATAAAGCAGTGAAGTGGCGGAGAGAGGGGGATTTGAACCCCCGGTAGAGTTGCCCCTACTCTAGTTTTCGAGACTAGTCCGTTCAGCCGCTCCGGCATCTCTCCGTTATAGTGGTTGCCATGATGCCAGGTAATTTGGCATTTTAACAGATCCTTATCCTGCATTATTGTTCAAGTGATGAGTTTGCGAGCGAAGCGATGATTAAGTGGCCCTGGAAATCGAACGAAACCGCACCGAACACGACTTTTCCGTGGGAAGAGGCGCTGGCTATTCCGGTACTCGCCAGTCTCGACCCTGAAGAGCAAACCCGACTGGTTCAGTTAGCCGATCGTTTTTTACAGCAAAAACGCCTCGTCCCGCTTCAGGGTTTTGAGCTGGATTCCCTTAAAAGCGCGCGTATCGCCCTGCTCTTCTGTTTGCCTGTGCTGGAGTTGGGCTTTGAGTGGCTCGACGGCTTCCATGAAGTGCTGATCTACCCGGCGCCATTCGTGGTGGACGACGAATGGGAAGATGACATTGGGCTGGTGCATAATCAGCGCGTCGTGCAGTCCGGACAAAGCTGGCAGCAAGGCCCGATTATCCTCAACTGGCTGGATATTCAGGACTCCTTTGACGCCTCCGGTTTTAATCTGATTATTCACGAAGTCGCCCATAAGCTGGATACCCGCAACGGCGATCGCGCCAGCGGCGTGCCATTTATCCCTCTGCGGGAAGTTGCGAGCTGGGAGCACGATCTCCATGCGGCAATGAACAATATCCAGGATGAGATCGATCTGGTGGGTGAAAGCGCGGCCAGCATTGATGCCTACGCAGCCACCGATCCGGCAGAGTGTTTTGCGGTGTTGTCGGAATATTTCTTCAGCGCTCCCGAGCTGTTCGCTCCCCGCTTCCCGGCGCTGTGGCAGCGTTTTTGCCATTTTTACCAGCAAGATCCGCTGCAACGTCTACGTGAAAATGCGGGACCTGGTGGACATTCGTCCTCTCAAGTACACTAAAACAGCAGGTTGGCTCTTAATTAATCATTTGAATCAGCAAGTTGAATTTAGTGTTGACACAAAATAGCGAGGCCATTAACATGCGCCTCGTTCACACGATTCCTCTGTAGTTCAGTCGGTAGAACGGCGGACTGTTAATCCGTATGTCACTGGTTCGAGTCCAGTCAGAGGAGCCAAATTTGAAAAGCCTGCTTTTACAGCAGGCTTTTTGCTTTTCCGCCTTCCACCCTCAAATCTGATAATCAATCGCCACTTCTTCCGTTTCCATTACCTGGCGCTTAATTTCATCCACCGACAAACCGGCATTGCACAGCTCGATAAAGCGCCAGACATAGTTTCGTTGCAGCTGTCCGCGCTTAAGTCCCAGCCAGACGGTGTTGGCATCAAACAGATGGCGGGTGTCCAGGCGCACCAAATCCCCCAGCTCACGCTCGCCGCCGGACTGTTCCGCCACCAGACCGATGCCAAGCCCCAGCTCAACATAGGTTTTGATCACATCCGAATCCTGTGCGCTCAGCACGATATCCGGCATCAGCCCTTTGCGATTAAAGGCTTCGTCGATACGCGAACGGCCGGTAATGCCCTGCCGATAGGTAATCAGCGGCCATTTGACAATGTCTTCGAGCGTGAGGGGCGAAACCTGATGAAGTGGATGGTCGACGGGCAATAGCAGGCTGTGATGCCAGCGGAACCAGGGGAACGCCACCAGCAGTGGATCGTTACTCAGACGTTCACTGGCAATACCGATATCCGCACCGCCATTTTGCAGCAGTACTTCGATCTCCTGCGGCGTCCCCTGAATCAGCTCCAGCCGGACGTCCGGAAACAGCTCACGAAATGCCTTGATCACCGGCGGTAAACTGTAGCGCGCCTGCGTATGGGTAGTGGCGATTGTCAGCACCCCGGACGCGTCGTTAGTAAAGAGATCTGCCAGGCGTCGAACGTTGCTGGCTTCGTTGAGAATGCGCTCAGCGATGGTCAGTAACGCTTTACCTGGCTCCGTCATCCCCAGCAGGCGTTTGCCGCGGCGGATGAAAATCTCAATGCCCAGCTCTTCTTCCAGCTCGCGGATGTGGCGGCTGACGCCTGACTGAGAGGTGTAAAGCATGTTGGCGACTTCGGTCAGGTTGTAGTCCCGCCTGGCCGCCTCACGGATAATTTTAAGTTGCTGGAAATTCACGATTCACTCCGGCGCATCTGACATAGCCCTATTGTTAGAGTCAGCAGACCTGCAGAACAAATAATAAAAACCAGCATCTTATTCCTTTATGGAATATCAGCTCACGAGCTGCAGTTCACGATTCTCCAGCGATGGACGGCTGACCAGCGACATCAGGATCTCTTTTACCGCCTGCGCCTGCGGCGACAGAGAGCCGCGGGCTGACATATTCAGAGACAGCGGCAGGCTCATGGATGGCGTGGTTATCCGCGCCATCCAGCCGTTCGCGGCGCTGCAAAGAGAACGCGCAGCGGATTCCGGCAGCACCGTGACGCCCATTCCGCTGGCAATCGCGGCGGTCAGCGTCGAGATAGAGTCGATCTCACCGATGATTTTTGCCGTCAGGCGACGCAGAGAGAAAGCTTCGTCGACGCGCAGGCGCACGGCGCTGTAATCGCGCGGCAGGAACAGATTCATCTCTGCTACGGCAGTTAAATCAATGCTCTGGCCCGGACAATCGCGCGTCCCTACGAGATAGAGATCTTCTTTCAGCAACGGCTGGCTGGTGATTCCCGCAATCGGTGAGCGATCGTACAGGACCGCCATGTCGAGCTGACCGTTGAGCAGTTTATCGTTAAGGACCGACCCGCTATTTTCATGCAGATAGACCAGCACCTCCGGCAGCTCGGCGCGAACGGCCTGCAGCAGCGGCATGGTGATGGAAGACGCGGCGGTGCCTGGCGCAAGGCCAATCGACACCTGTCCACTTAGGGTGTGTCCGACGTTACATACGGCCAGCTGCGCTTGTTCGCACTGGCGCAGAATTGTGCGCGCATGGGTGTAAAGAATCTTACCGGCTTCGGTTGGCGTGACGCCACGCTTGGTGCGGATCAACAGCTGCTGGTCCAGTTCACCTTCCAGAGTGGCCACCTGCTGGCTCAGCGCAGGCTGCGCGATATGCAACACTTCCGCGGCCTGGGTCAGGCTACCGATATCGACGATTTTTACGAAGTATTTCAGTCGTCTTAAGTTCATTTTGCCCCCTGTTAAAATACAGTGCCGGTACTGGCGCTCATTGTTGAAAGAGTTTTTGCAATATGGATGCCAGTTTTTAAAAGAGGACGGATGAGTACGCTAAGCGGCTGAAAATAAGGAAATCTAATCACCCTGCACCGTTTTATTACTGAAACAGCGGTTTACGATCTGCCCCATAAGGGGTAAGCCTGCACCAGAAGTGTGCATTTTGTTGGGAAAGAAAGCACTTTGCTGAATTTGTCAGCAAACGATCACAAGGGATCGATCTCCCCTTTGACAAGCGTTATTGGGGTCGATAATATGCGCCCCGTTCACACGATTCCTCTGTAGTTCAGTCGGTAGAACGGCGGACTGTTAATCCGTATGTCACTGGTTCGAGTCCAGTCAGAGGAGCCAAATTTGAAAAGCCTGCTTTTACAGCAGGCTTTTTGCTTTTCTGCGTTCAGGGAAATTACCGGGCGGCGGCTGCACCTTACCCGGCCTCAGGGCTAACCTGTCGCGTCCACCCGCCATCTACGAGTCAACGGTTTTTCGATTTCGACAATAAGGAACATTGCGAAGCCGATAATAAAGGTAATGACCCAATAGCGGAACGGAAGTGACTCGGTGCCGAACAGCATCTGCATAAACGGCGCGTAGATAATCAGCAGTTGAAGTACCAGCAGCACCCCGCTGACTATCCAGATCCCGCGATTGGCCAGCAGGCCTTTACTCAGGGAGAAGCCGTCGGAGACACGGCAGTTCAGCATATAGAACCACTGGGCGGTCACCAGAGTCTGCAACAGGACGGTGCGAATAAACTCCGGTGAATAGCCGCGCGGTTGTAGCCAGGCTTCCAGCACAAAGGCACTCACGGCGATCATCGAGCCGACAAATACCACGCGCCAGATTGCAAACCCGTCCATGACATGCAGGTTCGGGTTGCGCGGTGGGCGTTTCATGATATTCCGCTCGCCCGCCTCAAACGCCAGGCCAAACGACAGCGTGGCGGATGTCGCCATGTTCATCCACAGGATCAGCACCGGCGTCAGCGGAATTAAGTTCCCGGCAAGCAGAGCGATGATAATCAGTAAGCCCTGCGCCAGGTTAGTGGGCATAATAAAGAGAATGGTTTTTTTCAGGTTATCGTAAACCCGACGGCCTTCGCGAACCGCGCTGGCGATGGTGGCGAAGTTATCATCCGTGAGCACCATATCCGCCGCCTCTTTGGTCACCTCGGTCCCTTTGATACCCATGGCGATACCGACGTCAGCCTGTTTCAGTGCAGGCGCATCGTTAACCCCATCGCCGGTCATCCCGACCACCTCTTTCTTACTTTGCAGCGCCTGCACCAGGCGGAATTTATCTTCCGGGCTGGTACGGGCAAAAATATCATAGCTCTGCGCTGCTTCGCTCAGCTGCTGATCATCCATGACCTCCAGCTCACGTCCGGTAATCGCGTTCCCGGCATTGCCAATTCCCAGCATTTTGCCGATGCTCATTGCCGTTTGCGGGTGGTCGCCGGTAATCATTTTCACGCGAATGCCCGCCTGAAGGCATTCGCCAATAGCGGTAATGGCTTCCGGTCGCGGCGGGTCCATCATTCCGGCGATACCGAGCAGAATCACGCCCTGCTGCAAATCCGGATGGTCCAGCGTCGTTTGATCAACACCTGCGGGCTTCCAGGCTGCCGCCACCATACGTAAACCTTCCCGCGCATACTCTTCAATCTGCGCTTCCCAGTAAGGTTGATTCAGCGGTTGCAGGCCGCTTTCCGTCTGCTGATGCTGGCACAGCCTGAACAACACGTCCGGCGCACCGGTAATCAGGATCATCTCTTCATCGCCGATGCGATGGAGGGTCGACATGTATTTATACTGGGAATCAAACGGGATTTTGCTGCGCAGCTCCGTCTGCAAAGGCGGCAGCGGCACTTTAGCGGCGAGCACCTTCAGCGCCCCTTCCGTCGGGCCACCGGTGATTTTCCACAGCCCCTGTTCGTCTTTCATCAGCTGGCTGTCATTGCAGAGATCGATCGTGCGCAGATAGCGCTCGAGCAGCGAACCGTGAGTCACCGCCACCGGTGTCGGGTCGTCAATCGGGTGAATATTCCCCACCGGCTCATAGCTATCACCTTCGACGCGATAGATTTTCTCCGCCGTGATCACCGCTTTCACCGTCATCTCATTCATGGTCAGGGTGCCGGTTTTATCTGAGCAGATTACCGTCATCGCCCCCAGGGTTTCGACCGTCGGCAGCTTGCGGATAATCGCTTTCTGCCGCGCCATGGTCTGCACGCCCAGGGAGAGAATAATCGAGATAATCGCAGGCAGACCTTCCGGGACCGACGCCACCGCCAGGCTGATGAGCGATAGCATAAGCTCGGAAACCGGCATATCGCGGAACAGCAGGCTGAAGACGAACAGCGCCGCCATCATCACCAGGATAATAATGAAAATGGCTTTGCCGAGCTTATCCATCTGCACCAGCAGCGGCGTGCGGTGCTGTTCAATATCCGCCATCATCTGGTTGATATGGCCCAGCTCCGTGTCGCCGCCCGTCGCCACCACAATGCCTTTGCCGCCACCGGCGCTGACCGTGGTCCCGGAGAACAGCAGATTGGTGCGATCCCCCAGCGGCAGCTCCCCTTCCAGTCTCTCGGTGCTTTTTTCCACGACGGTAGATTCCCCCGTCAGAATCGCCTCCTCCACCCGCAGGTTGTGCGCTTCAAGCAGCCTTAAATCGGCAGGAATTCGATCGCCCGCGCGGATCACCACGATATCCCCCGGCACCAGCGCGGTGGTCGGGACCGTTTCATGATTGCCGTGACGAACCACCACCGCTTCGCTGGAGAGCATATTGCGAATGCTCTGCAGGGATTTTTCCGCATTACTTTCCTGAATGTGACCGATGAGGGCGTTGATTACCGCCACGCCCAGAATCACCAGCGTATCAACCCAATGCCCCATTACGGCGGTCAGCAGCGCCGCCGCCAGCAGGACATAGATCAGGACATCTTTAAAGTGCGCTAAAAAGCGCAGCCAGGCGGGTTTGCCGGGTTTCTGCGGCAGGGCATTTTCACCGTACTGCGACAGGCGCGCCGTCGCGTCCGCCCCGCTGATGCCGTCTGGGGTACTATTTGTTTGTGCCAGGGTTTCTTCTACGGAGAGCCGGTAAAAGGGCTGGACCGGTTTTTCTGTATTCATTCTTCCGTCCTCAAGTCCTGCAACGAAAAACGCACACTGTCACTTTCGCTCTCAGCGCACGACAAAAACCGGAACGTGGGCATAGCGGACAATATTGGCCGCATCCGAGCCGAGCAAATGGGTCTGAATATTCGGGTTGCGCGAACCGATAATGATCACCTCTGCCATCAGCTCGTCGGCGAGTTTGGTGACCTCATCGCGCACGTTGCCGCTGCGCACGTGAAAATGGAGCCGATCGGCTGCAAAAGCGGTTTTCTGCACCAGAGCAGTGAGTTTTTCTTTTGCGTTATTAATCATATAGTCGTCCATCTTTCGCGCGTCGGAAATAAACCCGCGCGTCAGTTCCGGCGAGAATTTTGGAATCACATGCAGTAAATGGATATCAGCGGAAGCCGCCTCGGCGAGAAACTGTGCGTGAGCCAGCGCCTTATCGGCCAGCCCGATTTCATAGACATCGACCGGGACCAGAATATTTCTGTACATAGTGAGCATCCTTTAATTACCAATAGAATATGTAATGAATAACGCTACGGGTCATGACACACAGGGGAATAAGCACCACAACCGGGTACAAAGAAATGAACGGGATGCTATTAAACGTAGCACAGGACACTCGTTATTTTCTGACGACTGACTAATCTCATGAAAAATAATAAATTAACGTTGAGTTCTTTCGCATATCTCATTCAAAGGTAGCAATTTCATCTGCCTGCCAATTTTAGGCGCTGTTTAACCTTTTCCCGCTTCACAGGCTATGCTTTGCTTAAACATCCGCGACTGACGCTGAATGAGCCACCCTGGCTTACCGGCGTTGAGATCCTGGGAGGAATGATGTTTGGATATAGCCTGATTCGCCTCGCGTTGTTTATTGTGCTGGCCATTGTGTCCAGCGCCGCCGTAGGACTCTTTACGTATCTAATGGTATCCGCCTTCGCCGAATAAAACCGTTCAAGGTAAGTATTCGTAATAAATGGCGTTTTTATTTATTAGGGGAATAGTGTGAATCGTTACGTTTCGCTTATACCGGCCCTTATTCTTGGTATTACCGCCTGCGATCAAAAAGCGCCAGATGTTCCGTCTCAGCCGAGAATGGTGAAAGTCGCCACGGTGATGGATGCAGGCCAGGCGCAACAGCGCGTCTTTCCGGCAAGAATTGAGTCCGGCGATGCCACCGACCTCTCCTTTAAGCGCGGCGGACAGATTGAAACGCTCGATATCCGTCAGGGTACCCCTGTGAAACAGGGCCAGCAGCTGGCGAGCCTCAATGCGCGCGAAGCCCAGCAGCGGGTAAGAGACCGCCAGACCTCCGCCACGCTTGCCCAGCGCCAGTTCGACCGTTTTCAGACGCTGGCCGGACGCCAGGCGATCTCCAAAGCCGAGATGGACGTGCAGCGCGCTACCCGTGATTCCGCCAATGCCGCCCTGAAAATCGCCCAGGAAGAGCTGAGTCAGATGACGCTCACCGCCCCTTTTGCAGGCACCGCGGCAAGCGTTCAGGTACGTAATCATCAGGTGGTTGCTGCCGGGCAGCCGATCGTGACCCTGACCCGAACGGATCTGCTCGACGTGGTGTTTAGCATTCCCGAAAACCTGTTCAAAACCCTGGATATCCGTAACGCTGATTACCGCCCACTGGTGAAAATTAACGCCCTGCCGGGGCGCGAATTCAGCGCGGTCTATAAAGAGCATACGGGCAGCAGTGACAGTAATACCCTCACCTGGCAGGTGATTTTAACCATGCCGCGCCCGGATGATTTCCCGGCGGTCGGCGGCGTTAGCGGCACCGTGACGGTCAATCTGGCGAATCTTCCGGCGGGCGCGGGGCGCAATGCGCTGGTTGTGCCGGTGGAGGCGGTGTTCAATCCGGATAACAGCCCGCGCAACGAGCCGCACGTGTGGGTGGTCAAAGGCGAGGGTGATACGTTGCAGCTGGAAGATCGCAAAGTCACGGTCGGACAAGTTACCGCTCAGGGGATTATCATTGCCGAGGGGCTGAAGGCCGGAGAGCGCGTGGTGGCTGCGGGCGTCGGCGAACTTCACGCCCAACAGCCGGTGCGGATCTGGACCCGCGAGCGAGGCCTTTAATGGATATCTCTCGCCAGTTTATCGATAACCCCATTCGCGTCTGGCTGACGGTTCTGCTGCTGGGCGTCGGCGGTATTTTTGCGCTGCTGAACATTGGCCGCCTGGAAGATCCCACGTTTGCTATTAAAACGGCGGTTGTCATCACCCACTATCCCGGCGCCTCGGCCCAGCAGGTGGAAGAAGAGGTCACGCTTCCTCTGGAAAATGCCCTGCAGCAGCTGCCCTACCTCGATAACATCAGCTCGATCTCGTCAAACGGGCTGTCGCAGATTACCGTGAATATCGCCTCGCGCTACCACTCCAACGAACTGCCGCAAATCTGGGATGAGCTGCGCCGCCGGGTGGGCGACGCCTCGCGCCAGTTTCCACCGGGCGTGGTAACACCGTTCGTCAATGACGACTTCGGCGATGTGTTTGGTTTTTTCTTTGCCCTCTCCGGCGATAATTTTACCAACCCTGAGCTGGCCCAGTATGCCGATCAGCTGCGCCGCGAGCTGGTGCTCATCCCCGGCGTCGGAAAAGTGGCGATTGGCGGTGCGGTTCCGCAGCAAATTAACGTCGACATTTCGCTCCCCAAAATGGCGGCGCGCGGGATCACTCTCGGGCAGATTTCAACCCTGCTGGGGCGGGTAAACAGCGTTGCCAACGCCGGGGAGATCCTCTCCGGCAGCGAATCCATTCGCCTGCATCCGACGGGCGAATTTGAAAATCTCGACGAACTCGGCGACATGATTATCACCCCGCCCGGCGTCGGGGCCGCGACGCGCCTGCGCGATATCGCCACCCTTTCTCGCGGGCTGACGGTTTCGCCGTCGAGTATTTACCATGCCAATGGCCGCCAGGCCGTGACCATGGGCGTTTCCTTTATTCCGGGCGTCAATGTGATCGACGTGGGCCACGCGCTGGAGGCCAAACTGCAGCAGATGTCAGCGGAAAAACCGGCGGGCATCAACATCGATCTGTTTTACGATCAGGCCGCCGAAGTGGGCCACTCGGTGAACGGTTTTATCATTAACTTTCTAATGGCGCTGGCGATTGTGATCGGCGTGCTGCTGATTTTTATGGGATTACGCAGCGGCATCATTATCGCCCTGTCGCTGGCCCTGAACGTGCTGGGCACGTTGCTGATCATGTACCTCTGGGGTATTGAGCTACAGCGAATTTCCCTGGGCGCGCTGATTATTGCCCTGAGTATGCTGGTCGATAATGCGATTGTGATCGTCGAAGGGGTGCTGATTGCACGCCAGCGCGGCTCCACGCTGATGACCGCCATTAACTACGTCATTCGCCGCTCGGCCCTGCCCCTGCTGGGTGCGACGGTGATCGCCATTCTCGCCTTTGCGCCGATTGGCTTATCCCAGGATTCCACGGGCGAATACTGTAAATCCCTGTTCCAGGTGCTGCTGATCTCCCTGCTGCTGAGCTGGTTCTCGGCGCTCACCATCACGCCGGTGATGATCAAGTGGTGGCTGTTTAAGGGGCAGAAAACCGCTGACGCCCCTGCGGATGCCGATCCCTATAATCAGCGGTTTTACCGCCTGTATCAGCATATGCTCAACGCCCTGCTGCAGCGCAAAGCCATTACTCTGGCGCTGATGGTGGTCCTGCTGGCGGCCGCTATCTGGGGGTTTGGTGCGGTCCGGCAAAACTTCTTCCCGTCGTCGAATACGCCCATCTTCTTTGTCGACCTGTGGCTGCCCTACGGCACGGATATCGCGCAGACCGAAAAAATCACCAGCGAGATTGAAAACTCGATCAATGGCCAGCCCGGCGTGGTGACCACCGTCTCAACGATTGGTCAGGGGAGTATGCGTTTTATCCTGACCTACAGCGGCCAGCGCCAGTACAGCAATTACGCGCAGATCATGGTGCGCATGGACGATCAGAGAAATATCGCCGCCCTCACGCGCCACGTCGACGACGATATTGCCCGGCACTATCCCGAAATTAACGCCAGTACCAAACGGGTGATGTTTGGCCCGTCCGGCGACAGCGCCATCGAAGTGCGCATTAAAGGGCCGGACCCGGACCGGCTGCGCCTGATCGCAAGCCAGGTGGATGCGATTCTCGCCCGCGATCCGGCCACCGACAGCGTGCGCAATGACTGGCAAAACCGCAGCAAAGTGATTCGCCCGCAGTACGTTGCGGCATCCGGGCGCGAGCTGGGGGTGGAAAAACAGGATATCGACAGCGCACTGGAGATGAATTTCTCTGGCAGCCGCGTCGGGCTGTATCGGGAAGGCTCCGATCTGCTGCCGGTCATCGTGCGCCCGCCGGAAAGCGAGCGCCAGGACGCAAACCATCTGAATAACGTGCTGGTCTGGAGTCAAAACCGTCAGCAGTATATTCCCCTGAGCAACGTGGTGAGCGGCTTTGCCCTTGAGTGGGAAGACCCGCTGATCCTGCGCCGGGACCGCAGTCGGGTGCTGACGGTGCAGACCGATCCCGACCCGCTCAGTCAGGAGACCTCCGGCGATATTCTGGCACGGGTCAAACCTGACATTGATGCCCTGCCGCTGCCGCACGGCTATAGCATCGAGTGGGGCGGCGACGCGGAAAACTCCAGCGAGGCGCAGCAGGGTATTTTCACCACGCTGCCGCTGGGTTTCCTGGTGATGTTTATCATCACCATTCTGATGTTTAGCTCGGTGAGAAACGCGGTGGCGATCTGGCTGACAGTGCCGCTGGCGCTGATTGGCGTGACGCCGGGCTTTTTACTCACCGGCATTCCCTTTGGCTTTATGGCGCTCATTGGGCTGCTGAGTCTGAGCGGGATGCTCATTCGTAACGGCATCGTGCTGGTGGAAGAGATCGAGCAGCAGAAAGAGCACAAAGCGCAGTACCAGGCGATTGTTGATGCCGCTACGTCACGTTTGCGCCCTATCCTGCTTACCGCCTTTACTACGGTGCTGGGCCTCGCTCCGCTGCTGCGCGATGTCTTCTTCCAGAGCATGGCGGTGGTGATTATGTTCGGCCTGGGCTTTGCAACCATCTTGACCCTGCTGGTACTTCCGGTTATTTATGCCTGTTTCCACCCCACGGAGAGGGAACGACCCCAATGAACCCCACAGGGCTGAACATCATTAAAACGCTAGGATGCATGACGGCGGTAACGTTTTTCACGCTGTACCACACCTGGGATCGCTACGATTACGATTACCACTGGATCCTTGGCTTTCTGACCTTTATCTCGACCATCGCCACCCCGCTGTTTTTTGTGGTGGCGGGATATCTGGATGCCCAGTCGCGCCACGGCTCGCGCTGGCAGCTCGATAAAATCAAAGCCGTGGTGATGGTTTTTCTGTTCTGGATGACGGTCTATTACCTGTGGGAGCCGTATCAGCGCGGGTATTTAATTCAGCCGTGGTTTGTTTTCACCTTTATCGTGATTTACACCTTCCATCCGCTGATCGAGTGGCTAAGCCAGCGGCGCAACCTGTTGATTGGCGTGACCTTCGCCCTGCTAATCTTTGCCTATAGCTATGATTTGCTGTCGACACTCTACCCGGACAAACATTTGCTCTCGCTGGCCCCGCAGTACCGGCTCTGGACCTGGCTGCTGTTCTATCTCACCGGACAGATCTTTTTCGACCCGGTTATTTCCGCCTGGATCAGCAAGGGTAACGTCGTGAAAACGGCCATTGCGGCCATTCCGGTGATTTATCTGTTCACCTGGTTTTATGAGCAGCACTTCTTTTTCGCCCTGTTCAAGGCGGAGCGAAACGCGTTCATTCTGACCGGCTCCCAGATTTATATCCTGATTGTGGCGCTGGTGATTGCCGCTAACGGCGTGCGTTTTCGGAAAAATATCGAATTCAAAGAGGCCATTTTAGCCGCCGTCAGCAAAACGATGACCGGGGTGTATATTCTTCACTACTCCGTGTTTCATCTGCTCACGTCGCTGATCCCGGTGACGTCGCTCACCACCAAACTGCTGCTGATTGCGCTGACGTTCATCGCCTCGGTGCTGATTTCGATGCTGGCCCTGTCAAACTCGGTGGTGAAAAAAATCATCACCCTTTAATCAGTGGTGGCGCTGCGCCTCGCAGCTAAAACCCGTAACGCAACCAGGCAAACAGCACGTTGCCGTTGTTATAGGTACCGGGAATATAGGTGAACTGCACGTTTAGCCGTTTATACCCGGCCGAGAACAGCGGCAAAATAATCGGCAGCGGCACATAGTTGGCAAAGTCCTGGCGGGCGGTGATCCCCGCCGTCACGCCCAGTCCGAGGCGAAAATCGCGCGCATTATCGAGATACCAGCCTTTTTCCCAGCCGTAGCCGATAATCGGCTGCCATTCGTTATGAGAGTCTTTAAACATCATCGCGTAGAGGGAACTCCAGTTCCCCGCTTCGTTATAACGGGACACGCCAAACCCGCCGCCCCACGGCGTTTCATTGTATTTATCCGTTTTCTCTTTATCGTACATAAAGCGCGCGTGCCAGCTCAAAAAGGGCAGATAGAGATCGTAGTTTTGCGGGGCGTTCCACGTCTGGGAGACATCGCTGGTAAGATTGTTCCACCAGCCGGTAATGCGCTGTTCCCCGTAAACGCCCGGTTCAGCATACAGGGGAGCCACAAACCACATCAGCATAATGAGTAAGACAATCCGAATCGGGTGCATCATCATTCCCTCAGCAAAATCGTTCTGCGATAAGTATTACTTTAACCCCTTTCTGGAAACTCCTTCGCCGCGTTTTGGAAATTTTACCGCCCAGGAGGGATAAAATTGTTTTCGCCTGCTGCCTGTCGGGGTAGTCTCATTGTTCCCGTCTCTCTGACGGGGACGATGTGAGCAACCTTTTAGCATACTAATAATTAGAAATTTGGTACTGACAGGACAAAAAATGGACTCCACCCTCATCTCCGAACGCCCCAACGAGGAGACACCATCGCTTAACCGCGCCCGACGCGCTGCTCTTGGTAGCTTCGCCGGTGCCGTCGTCGACTGGTATGACTTTCTGCTCTACGGCATCACTGCCGCTCTGGTGTTTAACCGCGAATTTTTTCCCCAGGTCAGCCCGGCGATGGGCACGCTCGCCGCGTTTGCCACCTTTGGCGTCGGCTTCCTGTTCCGTCCGTTAGGCGGTGTGATTTTCGGCCACTTCGGTGACAAACTGGGCCGCAAACGGATGTTAATGCTCACGGTCTGGATGATGGGCATCGCCACCGCGCTGATCGGCATTCTGCCCTCCTTCGACACCATTGGCTGGTGGGCACCGGTGTTGCTGGTGACCCTGCGCGCGATTCAGGGCTTTGCCGTGGGCGGCGAATGGGGCGGTGCGGCGCTGTTGTCCGTCGAAAGCGCGCCGAAACATAAAAAAGCCTTTTACAGCAGCGGCGTACAGGTGGGGTATGGCGTTGGCCTGTTGCTCTCAACAGGGCTGGTGTCGTTGATAAGCTCGCTCACCACCGATGAGCAGTTCCTGAGCTGGGGCTGGCGCATTCCGTTCCTGTTCAGCATTGTGCTGGTGCTGGCCGCCCTGTGGATCCGCAACGGCATGGAAGAGTCCGCCGAATTTGAAAAGCAGAAGAGCGAACCGCCGGTGGCGAAAAAACGCCTGCCGGTGATGGAAGCGTTGCTGCAGCATCCCGGCGCCTTCATGAAAATTATCGCCCTGCGCCTGTGCGAACTGCTGACGATGTATATCGTCACCGCCTTTGCCCTCAATTATTCGACACAAAACCTCGGCCTGCCGCGTGAGCTTTTTCTGAATATTGGTCTGCTGGTCGGCGGAATCAGCTGTCTGACGATCCCCTGTTTTGCCTGGCTGGCGGATCGCTTTGGTCGTCGCCGCGTGTACATCACCGGGGCGCTGATTGGCAGCCTCAGCGCCTGGCCGTTCTTTATGGCGCTGGAAGCCCAGTCAATGTTCTGGATTGTGTTCTTCGCCATTATGCTGGCCAATGTCGCCCATGACATGGTGGTGTGCGTGCAGCAGCCGATGTTTACCGAGATGTTTGGCGCAAGCTATCGCTACAGCGGTGCGGGCGTCGGCTATCAGGTGGCAAGCGTGGTGGGCGGCGGATTTACGCCGTTTATCGCCGCCGCCCTCGTGACCTTCTCCGGCGGAAACTGGCAGAGCGTGGCGGTCTATCTGCTGGCGGGCTGCCTGATCTCCGCGATGACGGCGATGCTGATGAAAGAGTCTCACGAATGATGTCCTGACTTTTTTTTCACATGTGGGTGACATACTATCGAGTGACGTCGCACATCTGTGGATCAAGGAGACAGACATGAATGATAAGGGCTTAAGCCTGACACCTGCTCAGGCTCTGGAAAAGCTGGAGGCGTTGTACGATCAATCGGTTAACGCCCTGCGCAACGCCATTAGCGAGTATATTGAGAACGGAACGCTTCCTGATGAAAAGGCCAGAATCGATGGCCTTTTTGTTTATCCCTCGCTTTCGGTGACCTGGGACGGCGGCACCACCACCACGCCAAAAACCCGCGCCTACGCACGCTTTACCCATTCAGGATGTTACTCCACCACCGTTACCCGCCCTTCCCTGTTCCGCCCTTATCTGGAAGAGCAACTGACGCTGCTGTATCAGGATTACGGCGCCCATATCGCCGTAGAGCCGTCGCTGCATGAAATTCCTTACCCGTACGTCATCGACGGCTCAGCGCTGACGCTGGACCGTTCCATGAGCGCCGGGCTGACGCGCCATTTCCCGACCACCGAGCTGTCGCAGATTGGCGATGAGACCGCCGACGGGATTTACCATCCTGCGGAGTTTTCCCCGCTGTCGCACTTCGATGCCCGACGCGTCGATTTCTCCCTGGCACGCCTGCGTCACTACACCGGGACCCCGGTTGAACATTTCCAGCCCTTTGTGCTGTTCACCAACTACACCCGCTATGTAGATGAGTTTGTGCGCTGGGGCTGCAGCCAGATCCTCGACCCGGACAGCCCGTACGTGGCGCTCTCCTGCGCGGGTGGGATCTGGATCACCGCCGAGACCGAAGCGCCAGAAATGGCGATTTCCGATCTGGCGTGGAAAAAGCACCAGATGCCAGCCTGGCACCTGATTACCGCTGACGGCCAGGGGATAACCCTGATCAACATCGGCGTCGGCCCGTCGAATGCTAAAACCATTTGCGACCATCTGGCGGTGCTGCGCCCGGACGTGTGGCTGATGATCGGCCACTGTGGTGGGCTGCGTGAAAGCCAGCTGATTGGCGACTACGTGCTGGCACACGCGTATCTGCGTGACGATCATGTTCTCGACGCCGTGCTGCCGCCTGATATCCCCATTCCAAGCATCGCCGAAGTCCAGCGCGCCCTGTACGACGCCACCAAACAGGTGAGCGGAATGCCCGGTGAAGAGGTCAAACAGCGCCTGCGCACCGGCACCGTGGTCACGACCGATGACCGTAACTGGGAGTTGCGTTACTCCGCCTCCTCCCTGCGCTTTAACTTAAGCCGCGCGGTGGCGATCGACATGGAAAGCGCCACCATTGCCGCTCAGGGCTATCGTTTCCGCGTTCCCTACGGCACGCTGCTGTGCGTTTCCGATAAACCCCTGCACGGTGAGATTAAACTTCCGGGCCAGGCTAACCGCTTCTATGAGGGGGCGATTTCCGAACATCTGCAGATCGGAATCCGCGCGATTGATTTACTGCGTGCGGAGGGCGACAAGCTGCATTCGCGCAAACTGCGTACCTTCAACGAGCCGCCGTTCCGCTAAAAACAAGGATTACTCATGCACACCTCATCACCCCTTACGGCGCTTCGCCAGTGGCTACAGGAAAACAGCCTCGACGGCATGATCGTGCCGCGCACGGATGCGTGGCAGAGCGAATACTGCGCACCGCATTTCGAAAAACTGGCGTGGCTGACCGGCTTTGATGGCTCTGCGGGGCTGGCGCTGGTCCTTAAAGATCGCGCCCTGCTGTTCGTCGATGGCCGCTATCAGGTGCAGGCCCGTGTGCAGGTCAATATGGATGATTTTGCGATCCATCATCTGCACAACGAACCGCTGGCCCAGTGGCTGGAAAACAACGCGAGCGCAAGCGTGCGCATCGCCTTTGATCCCCTGCTGATGACTCACAACGAATATCAGCAGCTTGCCGCCACCGCCTGTGAATTTGTCCCGTTTGAGACATCGCCTTTCGACACGCTCTGGACCGACCGCCCTGCTGCTCCGGCAGGCTTGATTCGCGAAATGCCGGTGGCAATCAGCGGTGAAAGCAGCGCCGAAAAACGTCGTCGCGTGGCGCAGTTGCTACAGGATAACGGCGCGGATTATCTGGCAGTAACCATGCCGGATAACATCGCCTGGCTGTTGAACGTGCGTGGCTGCGACATCCCCACCAGCCCGGTGCCACTCTCGTTTGCCCTGCTGAGCCGCACGGGCGACGTGGAATGGTTCGTTAATGGAGACAAAATCCGCGATCTGCCCGCCTCAGCCCTGGAGGGGATTGTCGTCTCGCCGCAGGATGATTTTGTGCCTCGCTGCAAGCAGCTGGGTGAAGGCAAGCGCGTGTGGCTGGATGCGGATTCCGCGCCCGTTGCGCTACGTTTTGCGATTGAGCCGCAGGGAGAGATCCTCTGGCAGGCCGATCCGGTAACGCTGATGAAGGCGAATAAAAATCCGGTCGAGCTGGAAGGCTATCGCGAATGCCACCAGCAGGACGGCGCCGCCTGGGTGAATTTCCTCGCCTGGCTGTCTCACGAAGTCCCTCAGCGCGAGGCCGCAGGCAAGCCGCTGACCGAGCTGGAAGCGCAGGCGCAGCAGCTGGTCTTCCGCGAGCAGCAGCCTGGTTTTATCGAGCAGAGCTTCGAGACGATTTCGGCCTCCGCCAGTAACGCCGCGATGTGTCATTACCACTCCAGCGCAGCATCAAACAAAGCGATTACCAGCGGGCATTTCTACCTGAATGATTCGGGCGGCCAGTATCAGAACGGCACCACCGATGCGACCCGCACGCTCGCATACAGCAAGCTGGACCCGCAGCAGCGCCTGCACTATACCGCTGTGCTGAAAGGTTTTTTATCCCTGATTTCACTCCAGTTCCCGTCGGGCACGCAGGGGCATCAGCTCGATGCATTCGCCCGCCGTCCGCTGTGGGAGCTGGGGCTGGATTACGATCACGGTACCGGCCACGGCGTAGGGCATCAGCTGCTGATCCATGAAAATCCGCAGCGTATCGCCAAAAAAGTGAATCCGTGGCCGCTGGTGGCCGGGAATATCATTACCATCGAGCCAGGATATTATCAGGCCGACAGTCACGGTATTCGCATTGAGAATCAGGTGGAGATCGTGGAGAGCATGCCGGGCTTCTGCAAGTTTGCCTCGCTGACACTGATCCCGATTGATTTGAGCCAGGTGGAACTCACGCTGCTGACCGAGCAAGAGAAGCAGTGGCTGGATGATTACCATCAGCAGGTGCGGGACATGTTGTCGCCACGGGTGAACAGCGATGCGCGTCCGTGGCTGTTTGAAGCGACGGCTCCGATTCGCGTGAACCGATAGCGCGTCGTATTGCCCGGTAAGCGAGGTCGCTATCGGGCAATTTTCCTGAACGCAGAAAAGCAAAAAGCCTGCTGTAAAAGCAGGCTTTTCAAATTTGGCTCCTCTGACTGGACTCGAACCAGTGACATACGGATTAACAGTCCGCCGTTCTACCGACTGAACTACAGAGGAATCGTGTGAACGGGGCGCATATTATCGACGCCACCTTTCGTTGTCAAAGACAGATTGCAGAAAATCGTTCGATTGCTGCTTTATTCCTCAGTTCGCACATTTGTCATCCGTTCTGACACCTCAGGAGCAGCATTCGTGGTCTTGATTCGTGGATATTTCCATAGCCAGCGGCCGCTGACCATTCGCCAGTAGAACAGTGCGCCGCGCACCGCCCAGTCGAGGAACATCCCCAGCCAGACGCCCACCACGCCCATCCCGAGCATAATCCCGAGTCCATAGCCCGCCACCACGCGACAGCCCCACATGCCCAGCATCGATACCCACATCGCAAAGCGCGCATCACGCGCCCCTTTCAGCCCCGCAGGAAGCACCCAGGAGGCCGCCCAAATCGGCATAAAGGCCGCGTTGAGCCAGATGAGGATTTTAACCACCTCTTTAACGTCATCCTCATGGGTATAGAACGAGGCCATCAGCCCTGCGAACGGCGCGGTTCCCCAGGCGATAATCGTCAGGCCAATCGTTGACAGCCAGAACACGTGGCGCAGCTGACGCTCCGCCTGGGCAATCTGCCCTTTGCCGAGCCGTTTGCCGGTGATGATCGTGGAGGCCGACCCGAGGGCGTTCCCCGGCAGGTTAATCAGCGAGGCGATTGAAAACGCGATGAAGTTACCGGCGATGACATCGGTGCCCATTCCGGCGACAAACATCTGGGTCAGCAGTTTCCCGCCGTTAAACAGCACCGACTCAATGCTGGCAGGAATACCGATTCCCATCACTTCCCAGATAATGGCGAAATTCAGCGGGCGGAAGTAGCTTTTCAATGAAATACGCAGCGCGGGATTGAGACCAATCATCAGCACCGCGACAATCGCGGCTGCACCGATGTAGCGGGAGATAGTCAGCCCCAGCCCGGCACCCACAAATCCCATACCATCCCAGGAGAAAAGCCCGTAAATCAAAATGCTGCTGATGATGATATTGAGGATGTTCATCCCGCCGTTAATGAGCAGCGGAATTTTGGTGTTGCCCGCACCGCGAAGCGCGCCGCTGCCAATCAGCGTAATGGCCGCCGCCGGATAGCTCAGCACCGTCATTTCGAGGTACGTCAGCGCCAGGCTTTTCACTTCACTGGTCGCCTCCCCCGCCACGATATCGATAATTTCTTTACCGAAATAGTGGATCACCGCCGCAAGGATGATCGAGAAGATGGTCATGATCATCAGGGATTGTCTCGCCGCCTCTCGCGCGCGTTTCGGGTCGAGTTTACCGAGACTAAAGGCCACCACTACCGTGGTACCGAGATCGATGGCCGCAAAGAATGACATCACAACCATGTTAAAACTGTCCGCAAGGCCCACGCCCGCCATCGCCTCTTTACCCAGCCAGCTCACAAGGAACGTGCTGAGGACGCCCATCAGCAGGACGCAGGTGTTTTCCAGAAAGATAGGCACAGCAAGAGGGGTGATTTCACGCCAGAACAGAACACGATAGCTTTTACGTTTGGCATACCAGGGCGTACGCATGACGGCATGGCGCAGAGCGGAAGTGACGTTCAAAATGGACCTTAACGAGAGAAAGTTGAAACTCCATTTCAAATAATGAGGGAGAAACGCTAATCCTGCAAAGTATTTTCCACAAAAAATTGTAGAGAATGACGACAAACTGTCGACAGAATCAGCAGTTGAACCATTGAGTGTAAGATCAGGTTTGACAAAAGTTTTTTCGCCGCTAAGATAAGCCTCCTAACCGATTCCTCTGTAGTTCAGTCGGTAGAACGGCGGACTGTTAATCCGTATGTCACTGGTTCGAGTCCAGTCAGAGGAGCCAAATTTGAAAAGCCTGCTTTTAAAGCAGGCTTTTTGCTTTTCTGGGTCTGTAAAATACCCCAAAAAAAAAAGCCCCCCTGCTTTCGCAGAGAGGCCATATCAATCTTCGCGACAGTTACTCGCTTTTCGCTTCGCCGTTTTTGATTTCGCCAATCACTTTCAGCTTCTTGGAGATGTCACGACGCTCTTTGGACAGCTCAGCATTTTTGATGATGTAGTCGTCTACGCGATCTTCGTAGTCGGTTTTCATGCTGGCGATAATGCCCTGAATGGCTTCAACGCTCATACCTGGCTTGATGTAGTCGCTCAGGTTATCAAGCAGCAGAACGCGTTTCTGGTTGTCACGGATCTTCTTCTCAACGTCCTGGATTTCACGCTGCAGTTTGTTTTTGCGGCGGAACAGGCGGACGAATTCCAGAACATCCTGGAACGAAGGCTTAGTAGTTTCCATTTTGATACCCCTGCTAATGTAAGATTCGGATTCGTTTAAGCAACCACTGTGCAGATAACCTTACTGACAGCCGCTGCGAATGACAATGACTATATCGTTTGATCCTATCATAACCCCAATCGCTGCTGAATCGAAGCAGCAGGCATCACAACGGGAGATAGCTGCTTTTTATTTGCGCAGCGCCCGGCAGATAAGATGCGACAAAAGCTCCAGCTGTCGCGCCATTTCCATGCTCAACCATACATAGCCGTGGATAGGCGTTTCCGCCACGCCGTCGCCCTGATGTTCGTTGATCAGCTCTCTTAACTCGGCGGTGATCTCATTCAACCGCTCGCTGTTGGCGAGAATCGGCTGCGGGTTCCCCTCATACAGCGCGTGAGCGATAGTCAGCAACGTTTGCTGCGTCATCTGCTGCGTTTCCTTGAGCGTATGGGCATTCAGCAGCACAAAGTGGCTGGCGCGCGAGGCCCAGTGCGCATTGATCTGCAGTTCGAGCATACACACCAGATTACGACTGACCGTCTGAATCGCCTCAAAGATAGACTTTTGAATATGCGTCTCTTTGCTGGCGGGGGCAATAATTCCGCGCATTTTGACGATATCGTTGAGAATTTTTTGCAGATGCTTTTCGAGGCGTGGGCGTTCCACCAGATTCGGGGAAAATCCCGCCTGATAGACACGGTTGACGGCGGTCACGTAGTTCGCCATCTGAATACGCCAGTGCAGGAATGCACGCTGCGGCCAGATGCCAGTGAAGAGCATCGCCAGAAGCGATCCCAGAATGACGTCGCCGCTTCGCCAGAGCGCAGTGGCCATATCCCCTGCCGGGGCGCCAACGACCACCGAAAGGGTGATGCCAATCAGCAGCGCCTGATAGGGCTTTTTACCGAGCGCCAGCCAGCCGCACAGGAACATCGCCCCTGCGCACCACAGCAACATCACGGGAAGTGAAATCAGCTCCAGTTTTAACGCAATCAACCCAAGCGCGGAGCCAAAAATGGTGCCGCCAATACGCTCAAAGGCGCGCGGAACCACGTTTCCCCAAAAAGAGATTGGCCCCATGATCACCACCAGCGTGATTAACGGCCAGGTCCCTTCAGGGATGTGCAGCAGTCTCACCAGCAGGAAAGTGAGAATAAACGCCAGCGCGATACGACAACCATGCACAACGCGATAGTGTCGGTATAAACGGATTTCAAAAGGAGTTAATGATTTGTCGGGACGCACACCCGCTCTCCAGCTACACGGCAAATCACAATTGTACTGTGTTTTCTGCCGGACGCATCACGTCCGACAGAAAAACCACACAAATAACAGGATTGCTGCTCAACCCACTTTATTTTGCACCGCGACGTACATTTCGATATCCCAGTAACCATCGACATTGCCATCGTTCAGGTAGCGCTCAAAGCACGGCTTGGGGGCGATCTGGTAATGGTGATCTTCAAGAAGACTGTTGAAGAAGCTATACCACGGCGTGGCAAAATCGTGGTTTTCGACACGCGCAACGGCGACAGCATAGTCGCCTGCGGCGATTTCCGTGTGGATCACCCCTCCACTGTTCGCGGGGATCTGAAAATCTTCCGGGACCGTCACCGCCGTATCGCAGCGCAGTTTTTCCGCGGGGACTTCATCGGGATTGTCGTAATAGACCGCCACCCATTCGAGGGGCTGGATGTGGTTGCCATCGACCCACATCGCCAGCTGTTCAAAACCCTGTTTGACCGTTTGCTCCCACGGGCCAACCATATGAAAACCAGCGATTTTACGTTTTGGTTGCTGCTTGATGCTGTAGTCCATACTGCCTCCGTTTATTACTGTATATTTATACACTATAAAGCAGATTCGTTATGTCCGGCAAATGCGAGATGTTTATTATGTGAGCAGACTCGCAGGAGTGCCAGTCTGCCCTTTGGGCCGTCAGGCTTTGTGGTGCAGATAGTCGCTCAGACGTGAGAAAAGACCGCCCTTGTTGACCTTCTCCAGCGTCACCAGCGGCCAGTGTGCGACGACTTTATCGCGGTCATACAGCTCAATTTCACCCACACGCTGATGCGCGGCGATAGGCGCTTCCAGCTCTTTTTTATCGAGTACATATTTGGCTTTGATGTTCGCCACTTCTGATTTTGGCAGCGCCAGCCAGAAATCCTGATCCGTTCCGAGTGAAATTTGCTCTTTATCGCCGTACCAGATGCGCTCCGTGCCGACCTGTTTTCCACTGCGCAGAATCTGCACGGTATCGAAGTTTTGCTGGCCCCAGTGGAGCAGCTTGCGGGCCTGATCTTCGCGCCCTTTCGGGCTGTCTGCCCCCATCACCACGGCAATCAGGCGACGCTGACCGTCCACCGCCGACGCAATCAGGTTAAAGCCCGCCCCGGAAGTGTGCCCGGTCTTCAGCCCGTCGACATTCATGGTTTTATCCCACAGCAGCCCGTTACGGTTTTGCTGGGTGATCCCGTTCCAGGTGAGGCTCTTTTCACTGTACATGTGGTAGAAGTCCGGCTCGCCGTGAATAATCGCCCGCGACAGCACCGCCAGATCGTAAGCCGAACTGTGCTGACCCGGAGCGTCCAGGCCGTGCACGGTTTCAAAGTGCGTATCACGCAGGTTCAGCTTTTGCACGTAGTCGTTCATCATGTTGACGAACTGCGGCTGGCCGCCTGCGACGTGGTCGGCTAACGCGACACAGGCGTCGTTACCGGAATCCACAATCAGGCCACGGCTCAGGTCGCGAACGGTGACGCGATCCCCCGCTTTCAGGAACATCAGCGACGATCCGTCGAACACCGGATTGCCTTTCGCCCATGCGTCGCGCCCGACGGTCACGATGTCATCGGGCGTAATACGATGGCTGTCGATCGCGCGGTCGACCACATAACCGGTCATTAGCTTGGTAAGGCTGGCCGGATTGCGCTGTTGGTGCTCGTTGCCCGCTGTTAAAATTTGACCAGTAGTGTAATCCATCAGAACCCAGGAGCCAGCCTGAATGGCCGGCGGCTGCGGCGAGTAGTCCATGGGATCGGCAGCCAGGGCAGACGTAATACTCGAAGCGAGTAAAGAAACAGCAATAAACAGACGGCGTTTCAACGAAATTTCCTCAGGTCATTTAAAATCGTTGCCCTTTTTACGGAAGTTCTCGCTCCATTACCTGTTTAAATTGCAAAAAAATGTGACGTAACGCAGAGATTTAGCGGAAGGCCGCGCGCAATTCTGGCGCTGAGAAACGCTTTTTATTCGGCGTGTCGCCGCCGATCGTTTACCATAGCAGTGTCACTTTTTAACAGGATGGTAATACTGGTGTCTGATTCCGCCGCGCTTCCCACATTTCTCTTTCATGATTACGAAACCTTTGGCACCAGCCCGTCGCTGGACAGGCCTTCGCAGTTCGCGGCGATCCGCACCGACGCTGATTTCAATATCATTGGCGAGCCGGACGTTTTTTACTGTAAGCCTGCCGACGACTATCTGCCCCAACCCGGCGCCGTGATGGTGACCGGCATTACGCCACAGGAAGCGCGTGAGAAAGGCGTGAACGAAGCCGAGTTTGCCCGTCGCGTTCATGACCTGTTTACCGTGCCAAATACCTGCGTGGTGGGCTATAACAACATCCGTTTCGATGATGAAGTTACGCGCAATATCCTCTACCGCAATTTCTACGATCCGTACGCCTGGAGCTGGCAGAACCGCAATTCGCGCTGGGACCTGCTGGACGTAATGCGCGCCTGCTACGCTTTGCGCCCTGAGGGGATCAACTGGCCTGAGAATGACGACGGGTTACCCAGCTTCCGTCTTGAGCATCTGACCCGCGCCAACGGCATTGAGCACAGCAATGCGCACGATGCAATGGCCGATGTGTACGCCACCATCGCCATGGCGAAGCTGGTGAAAACCGCGCAGCCTAAACTGTTCGACTATTTGCTCAGCCATCGCAGCAAGCAGAAACTGATGACCCTGATTGACGTCCCGCAGATGAAACCGCTGGTGCATATCTCCGGCATGTTCGGCGCATGGCGTGGAAATACCAGTTGGGTCGCGCCGCTGGCGTGGCACCCTGATAATCGCAATGCGGTGATTATGGTCGATCTGGCGGGCGATATTTCACCCCTGCTTGAACTGGACAGCGACGCCCTGCGCGAGCGTTTATATACGCCGAAGAGTGAGCTGGGCGATAACGCCGCCGTTCCGGTTAAGCTGGTGCATATCAACAAGTGCCCGGTGCTGGCGCAGGCGAACACGCTGCGCCCGGAAGATGCCGACAGGCTGGGTGTGAACCGCCAGCGTTGCCTCGATAACCTGAAAGTGCTGCGCGACAACCCGCAGGTGCGTGAAAAAGTCGTGGCGATCTTTGCCGAAGCCGAGCCTTTTGTGCCGTCGGATAACGTCGATGCGCAGCTCTATAACGGTTTTTTCAGCGATGCCGACCGTGCTGCCATGAATATCGTATTGCAGACAGATCCACAAAATTTACCGGCGCTGGATATCACCTTTGCCGATAAGCGCATCGAGAAGCTGATGTTTAACTACCGGGCACGTAACTTCCCTGGCACCCTCGATGAAGCCGAGCAGGAGCGCTGGTTGCAGCACCGTCGTAACGTCTTTACGCCGGAGTTTTTGCAGCAGTACGCCGATGAGCTGGAAATGCTGTATACGCAGTATGAAGGGAACGCGGAGAAACAGGCGCTGCTTAAAGCGCTGTACCAGTACGCGCAAGAGATTGTCTGAGGGTTTCAGGCATAAAAAAACCGGAGACATATGCTCCGGTTTTTTTTTCGTCATCGCTCAGGATCAGGCGATATCTTCGTACTGTGGAACCGGATTGCGGAAGCTTTTGGTCACGCAAGCCAGGTACACCAGGCCGATACCACCCCAGATCAGGCCCAGAATCATTGAGCTTTCTTCCAGGTTAATCCACAGCGCACCCACCGTCATCGCGCCACACATCGGCAGGAACAGGTAGTTGAAGTGGTCTTTCAGCGTTTTGTTGCGCTTCTCACGGATCCAGAACTGAGAGATCACGGAGAGGTTAACAAAGGTAAAGGCCACCAGCGCACCGAAGTTAATCAGCGCCGTTGCGGTTACCAGGTCAAATTTAATCGCCAGCAGCGCGATAGCGCCTACCAGCAGCACGTTCCATGCCGGGGTACGCCATTTCGGATGAATGTAGCCGAAGAAGCGAGTCGGGAACACGCCGTCGCGACCCATCACGTACATCAGACGAGAAACGCCTGCGTGAGCGGCCATGCCGGAGGCCAGTACGGTGACGCTTGAGAAGATCAGCACGCCCCACTGGAAGGTTTTACCCGCCACGTACAGCATGATTTCAGGCTGAGAGGCGTCCGGATCTTTAAAGCGAGAGATATCCGGGAAGTACAGCTGCAGGAAGTAAGAGGCACCGATAAACACCATGCCGCCCAGCAGCGCAGTCAGCAGAATTGCGCGCGGAATGACACGCTCTGCGTCTTTGGTCTCTTCAGACAGAGAAGAGATGCCGTCAAAGCCGAGGAACGAGAAGCACAGAATTGTCGCGCCAGTAATCATCGGCACCACGTGTGCACCTTCAGACCAGAACGGACGGGTGCTGGTCAGCGTACCTGCGCCTTCACCGTGTGCCACACCGTAGATGATCATGCCGACGATAACCGCCACGATGCCCATCTGCAGAATAACAATCAGGGTATTGAAGTTAGCCACGGTCTTGATGCTGCGCAGGTTAGAGATGGTCATAAAGGCCACCAGCGCGACAACGAAGATCCACGACGGTACGGAAGGCACCAGCGCTTCAAAGTAAATTTTTGCCAGCAGAATGTTGATCATCGGCATGAACAGGTAGTCCAGCAGAGATGACCAGCCCACCATAAAGCCAACAGCCGGGCTAATGGATTTCTGAGCATAGGTGTACGCAGAGCCAGCGGACGGGAAACGGCGAACCAGTTTGCCGTAGCTCAACGCAGTAAAGAGAATAGCGACCAGCGCAAAGGCGTACGCCGTTGCAACGTGACCGTCAGTGAGGCCTGAAACGATACCAAACGTATCGAACAGCGTCATCGGCTGCATATAGGCGAGGCCCATCATGACAACCGGAATCAACGTAAGTGTTTTACGTAATTCCACGCGAGAGGTTTTTGGAGTAGCGTTATGCGACATGGTTATTCTCCTTTACGGTGAAAACCGCCACGTAAGCAAAAGATTGCCCCATTTTCTGGATTCCTCAGCGACAACAACTGTCGGATTTTAGTAAGTATCTATCCGGTACGAAGCCCGGCCTCTTTGTTTTTAAATGGCGTTTGTTACATGCAAAAAAAATAACCGACGCCTTTTATATCGTCGGTTAATCTCATTTTTTTGCAGCGGCGCATTTTGCCCCATCTTTGGCATAAAAGGCAATAGATTCAGAACCCCTTCGCGATTTTCTTTTTACTAAGCGGTTGATATTCCGCCCTCAGGTAAAGTGTAAACGGCAGCGATAGCACTATTTGCTAAAATCTCATCCCGCCACCATGCGCTGGCAAGCCCAGCCGTCTGTTCATTCCACCCCACCCACACCGATTCGCTGTTGGTTTGCGCCAGCACTTGCTTCTCTACCAGCGCTCCACTTTCAATGAATCGCTGAGCGAGATAACGCGGTAAATACCCGCAGCCCAGGCCGCTGATTTGCAGCTCCAGCTTGGTTTTAAAGTCAAAAACGGTGATCGCTTCCTGATCGTCGAGCAGTTGCGATGAGGCGGCGCACTCAGGCAGCGAGCTGTCGCCGACGACGATTGCGCGACAGCCTTTAATGACGCGTCGCGGAATTGGCTCCGGCTCCTGAGCAAGAGGATGATGCGGGGCGACCACGAAAACCTGTTCAAGGGTACCGATACGCGCAAACCCAAAATCGCTCGACTGGGGTGGATCGCGCAGGGCACCGACGATGATATCCGCCCTCCCCTGAGTGAGAGCCTCCCAGGAGCCGCCCAGCACGCCGTTGATAAATTTGAGTCGGGTGACGCTGTGACGCTGATAAAACGCTTCGATCAGCGGAGAGAGTAACGAGAAGGGAAACGTATCATCCACGCCGATGATAAGCTCGTTCTCCCAGCCCTGATGAAGCTTGATCGCCTGTTTTTCCAGCTCGCGCACTGTGTGAAGCACCTCGCGCCCCTTCTCGAGCAGCATCTGCCCTGTTCGGGTGAAACGCGCGCGGTGACCGCTGCGATCGAGCAGCTGAATATTGAGGTCACTTTCGAGCTTGTGGACGGTGTAGCTTAACGCCGAGGGAGTTTTGAAGAGCTTCGCTGACGCGGCAGCAAAGCTCCCCTCTTTTTCGAGTGCATCGAGGATAATGAGAACATCCAGCAGCGGTTTCATGTCGCCCCCAAAACGGTGTGCGATCAAACCCGCTGGCAGGGTTATTCCATTGGCATCACCAGCGGATCGGGATATTGATACTCAAATCCCAGTTCACGACAAATACGATTGCCATCAATCACTTTGCCTTGCCCTTCCCCAGATGCGTCGCGAAATTGCGGCGGCTCAAGCCCAAGCTGTCGGGCCATCACGGGATAAAACTGACTTCGCGCCGGATGAGAGGGCGCACATATATTATAGATGTGACCGCCCTTCGGGGCCTGTAACAGGAGCGTAATTGCGCCGATCACGTCTTCAAGATGAACAAGATTGACGCCATGTTGCCCATTCGGTGCCGTTTTCCCGGCAAAGAAGCGCCCCGGATGACGTTCTGGCCCGACTAAACCGGCGAGGCGTAAAATATCCACCTGGGTACCCGGTAAGTTGTGCAGCCAGTCTTCCAGCTCTTTCAGCACGCGCCCGCTGGCGGTGACGGGCTTGCGCTCGGTACTCTCTTTCACCGTGCCTTCCACATCGCCGTACACCGACGTCGAACTGGTGAAAATAATGCGCGGAATGTGATGCGCCAGGGCGCTGTCGACAATCTCCTGCACGGCCTGATGATAAAACTCCTCGCCCGGCCCGCTGCGGCGTGCGGGCAATGTTATCACCAGCGCATCCACATTCATCAAGCTGTCGAGATCGTCCGTATCGCACACCAGCTCCGGTTCCAGGCGTAACTCGACGCCCTCAATGCCGCACATTCGCGCGGCCTCAACGCCGTCCACCGTGGTTTTGCTGCCGGTCACCTGCCAGCCTCGCGCCGTTAACGACATCGCCAGCGGCATGCCTAACCATCCTAAACCGACAATTGCGACCTTTTTCATGCGTTTTCTCCTGGCTTGCACGCGTCTGACTTAAGGCTACGCCAGCGCTGAGGAACTGACAATTCATAGCATCAATATGAAATGAATTAATGATTAAAAAAAGCCCTTGCTTTACACCGTGAATGTGGTTTAGGTTAAAAGACATCAGATGCATAAGCATTCACAGAGAATTTATATGACACGCGTTCCTTTTAAAAACCACCATCATCACCATCATCCTGACTAGTCTTTCAGGCGATGTGTGCTGGAAGACATTCAGATCTTCCAGTGGTGCGAGAACGCAAGAGAGAGCCCCCGGAAGATCATCTTCCGGGGGCTTTTTTTTGGACCGTATCCAGACAGGGTAATAAGGACAACAGAATGTTAGATAACTCACGTTTACGCATAGCTATTCAAAAATCAGGCCGCCTGAGCGACGATTCACGCGAATTACTCTCCCGCTGCGGGATTAAAATTAACCTGCACACGCAGCGCCTGATTGCCCTCGCTGAAAATATGCCGATCGATATCCTGCGCGTTCGCGATGACGATATTCCGGGCCTGGTGATGGATGGCGTGGTTGACCTTGGCATCATCGGCGAAAACGTGCTGGAAGAAGAGCTGCTGACCCGCCGCGCGCAGGGCGAAGACCCGCGCTATTTCACCCTGCGTCGTCTGGACTTTGGCGGTTGCCGTCTCTCCCTCGCCACCGCAGTGGATGAGGCCTGGGACGGCCCGGCTGGGCTGAACGGCAAGCGTATTGCCACCTCTTACCCTCACCTGCTGAAACGCTATCTCGATCAGAAAGGCGTGCAGTTTAAATCCTGTCTGTTGAACGGTTCCGTCGAAGTGGCCCCACGCGCCGGACTGGCGGACGCCATTTGCGACCTGGTCTCTACCGGCGCGACCCTCGAAGCCAACGGCCTGCGCGAAGTGGAAGTGATTTACCGCTCGAAAGCCTGCCTGATTCAGCGCGATGGCGACATGCCGGATGCCAAGCAGCAGCTGATTGACCGCCTGCTGACCCGTATTCAGGGTGTGATTCAGGCTCGCGAATCGAAATACATCATGATGCATGCGCCAACCGAACGTCTGGATGAAGTGATTGCTCTGTTGCCAGGCGCGGAACGCCCAACCATTCTGCCGCTGGCGGGCGATCAGCAGCGCGTAGCGATGCATATGGTCAGCAGCGAAACCCTGTTCTGGGAAACCATGGAAAAACTGAAAGCCCTGGGTGCCAGCTCCATTCTGGTGCTGCCGATTGAGAAGATGATGGAATAATTCCGCGAACAGTGCCCGGTCAGCGTTCGCGCATCCGGCAAAAGGAAAGTGATATGAGCTTTAATACAATCATCGACTGGAATACCTGCAGCACTGAACAACAGCGTGAACTGCTGACGCGCCCGGCCATTTCGGCTTCGGACAGCATTACCCGCACCGTGGCGGAAATCCTGGATAACGTGAAAGCCCGCGGCGACGACGCACTGCGTGAATACAGCGCCAGGTTTGACAAAACCGACGTCGGTGCGCTGAAAGTGACGGCGCAAGAAATTGATGACGCCTGCAACCGTCTTGGCGATGACATCAAGCAGGCGATGGCCGTGGCGGTCAAAAACATCGACACCTTCCACACCGCGCAGAAACTGCAGGTGGTGGACGTCGAAACCCTGCCCGGCGTGCGCTGCCAGCAGGTGACGCGCCCGGTGGCCTCCGTTGGACTCTACATTCCCGGTGGCTCCGCCCCGCTGTTTTCCACCGTCTTGATGCTCGCCACGCCGGCGCGTATCGCCGGTTGTCAGAAAGTGGTGCTCTGCTCGCCGCCGCCGATTGCCGATGAGATCCTCTACGCGGCAAAACTGTGCGGCGTACAGGACGTCTTTAAAGCAGGCGGGGCGCAGGCCATCTCCGCCCTCGCGTTTGGCACCGAATCCGTGCCGAAAGTCGATAAGATTTTTGGGCCGGGGAATGCCTACGTCACTGAAGCCAAACGCCAGGTCAGCCAGCGTCTGGACGGTGCAGCGATTGACATGCCTGCAGGACCGTCGGAAGTGCTGGTGATTGCCGACAGCGGCGCGACGCCGGACTTTGTGGCCTCTGACCTGCTCTCTCAGGCCGAACACGGTCCCGATTCCCAGGTGATTTTACTGACGCCGGACGCTGACATGGCGCAGCGCGTGGGCGAAGCGGTAGAACGCCAACTGGCAGAACTGCCGCGAGCCGACACGGCACGCCAGGCGCTCTCTGCCAGCCGCCTGATCGTGGCGAATTCGCTCGAGCAGTGCATCGCCATCTCTAACCAGTACGGCCCGGAGCACCTGATCATTCAAACCCGCGACGCCCGTTCTCTGGTCGACGGCATCACCAGCGCCGGTTCCGTGTTCCTCGGTGACTGGTCGCCTGAATCCGCAGGCGATTACGCCTCTGGGACCAACCACGTGCTGCCAACCTACGGCTACACCGCAACCTGTTCAAGCCTGGGGCTGGCTGATTTCCAGAAGCGCATGACCGTGCAGGAATTGTCCCGTGAAGGTTTTGCCGCCCTCGCCTCCACGATTGAAACGCTGGCCGCCGCCGAGCGCCTGACCGCCCACAAAAACGCCGTGACGCTGCGCGTTGCCGCCCTGAAGGAGCAAGCATGAGCATTGAAGAATTAGCCCGCGAAAACGTTCGTCGACTGACACCCTATCAATCTGCTCGTCGCCTGGGGGGGAATGGTGATGTCTGGCTAAATGCCAATGAATTCCCGACGGCAGTCGCGTTCGAGCTTTCCCAGCAGACGCTGAACCGTTATCCGGAGTGCCAGCCAAAGGCGGTGATTGAAAATTACGCCCAGTACGCGGGCGTGAAGCCGGAGCAGGTGCTGGTCAGCCGTGGGGCCGATGAGGGTATCGAACTGCTGATTCGCGCCTTCTGCGAGCCGGGCAAAGACGCGGTGCTCTATTGCCAGCCGACTTACGGCATGTACAGCGTTAGCGCCGAAACGTTTGGCGTGGCGTGTCGCAACGTGCTGGCGCTGGATGACTGGCAGCTTGATCTCCCGACCATCGCCGAGAATCTTGACGGCGTGAAAGTGATTTTCGTCTGCAGCCCGAATAACCCAACCGGCCAACTCATTAATCCGCAGGATATCCGCACCCTGCTTGAGATGACGCGCGGCAAAGCGCTGGTTGTTGCCGATGAGGCCTATATCGAATTTTGTCCTCAGGCGACGCTGGCGGGCTGGCTGGAAGAGTATCCGAATCTGGTGGTGCTGCGTACGCTTTCGAAAGCCTTCGCACTGGCCGGTCTGCGCTGCGGATTTACGCTGGCGAATAAAGAGGTCATCGATCTGCTGATGAAAGTGATCGCCCCTTACCCGCTGTCAACGCCGGTCGCCGATATCGCCGCGCAGGCGCTGGCACCCCAGGGCATCAACGCCATGCGTGAGCGCGTAGCGCAGATTCTGGTGGAGCGTCAGTATCTCGTCTCTGCCCTGAAAACGCTGCCCTGCGTGGAGCAGGTTTTTGACTCGGAAACCAATTACATCCTGGTGCGCTTCACTGCCTCCAGCGCCATATTTAAATCTTTATGGGATCAGGGCATTATCTTACGAGACCAAAACAAACAACCTTCCCTGAGCGGCTGTCTGCGCATTACCGTGGGCACCCGGGAAGAGAGTCAGCGCGTGATTGACGCCCTGAAAGCGGAGAAAGTATGAGCCAGAAGACCCTTTTTATCGATCGCGACGGCACTATTATTGCTGAGCCACCAAGTGATTATCAGGTCGATCGATTCGACAAACTGGCTTTTGAAGCTGACGTGATCCCGGTTCTGCTTAAGCTGCAGAAAGCGGGCTATAAGCTGGTGATGATCACCAACCAGGACGGACTGGGCACCGACAGCTTCCCGCAGGCCGATTTCGATGGCCCGCACAATCTGATGATGCAGATCCTCACTTCGCAGGGTATTACCTTCGATGACGTGCTGATCTGCCCGCACCTGCCCGCGGATAATTGCGACTGCCGCAAACCGAAAGTGAAGCTGGTTGAGCGCTATCTTGCCGAAGGCGTGCTGGATAAAGCGAATAGCTATGTGATTGGCGATCGCGCAACCGATATCCAGCTTGCCGAAAACATGGGCATTCAGGGGCTGCGTTTTGACCGCAATGAGCTGAACTGGGCGACGATTGGCGATCAGCTCACCAAGCGTGACCGTTACTCCCACGTCGAGCGCAACACGAAAGAGACGCAGATTGACGTAAAAGTGTGGCTGGACCGCGAAGGCGGCAGCAAAATTCACACCGGCGTCGGTTTCTTCGATCACATGCTGGATCAGATTTCGACCCATGGCGGATTCCGCATGGAGATCAACGTGAAGGGCGATCTGTACATCGACGATCACCACACCGTTGAAGATACCGGCCTGGCATTGGGCGAAGCCCTGAAGCTGGCGCTCGGCGATAAGCGCGGCATTAACCGTTTTGGCTTCGTGCTGCCGATGGACGAATGTCTGGCCCGCTGCGCGCTGGATATCTCCGGCCGTCCGCACCTGGAATATAAAGCCGACTTTACCTATCAGCGCGTCGGCGATCTGAGCACCGAGATGGTTGAGCACTTCTTCCGCTCGCTCTCCTACACCATGGGCGTGACGCTGCACCTGAAAACCAAAGGCAAAAACGATCACCACCGCGTCGAGAGCCTGTTTAAAGTCTTTGGCCGCACGCTGCGCCAGGCGATCCGCGTGGAGGGCGATACGCTGCCTTCATCGAAAGGGGTGTTGTGATGAACGTTGTCATTCTGGATACCGGTTGCGCGAATCTCAACTCGGTGAAATCGGCCATCGCGCGCCACGGCTATGATCCGGTGGTCAGCCACGATCCGGACGTCGTGCTGCGCGCCGACAAACTCTTTTTACCGGGCGTCGGAACCGCGCAGGCGGCGATGGATCAGATCCACGAGCGTGAGTTGGTCGAGCTGATTAAAGCCTGCACCCAGCCGGTGCTGGGCATTTGCCTGGGGATGCAGATCCTGGGGCGTCGCAGCGAAGAGAGCAATGGCGTGGACCTTCTGGGTATCATCGAAGAAGATGTGCCAAAGATGACCGATTTTGGCCTGCCGCTGCCGCACATGGGCTGGAACCGCGTTTACCCGAAAGCGGGTGACCGGCTGTTTCGCGGTATCGAGGACGGGGCCTATTTCTACTTTGTGCACAGCTACGCCATGCCGCTGAACCCGTACACCATCGCCCAGTGCAATTACGGCGAGCCATTCACGGCAGCGGTCAACAAAGATAATTTCTTTGGCGTGCAGTTCCACCCGGAACGTTCGGGTGCTGCGGGTGCGCAGTTGCTGAAAAACTTCCTGGAGATGTGATGATTATTCCCGCATTAGATTTAATTGACGGCACCGTTGTCCGTCTCCATCAGGGCGATTACGGCCAGCAGCGCGACTACGGTAACGATCCCCTGCCGCGTTTGCAGGATTATGCGGCGCAGGGCGCAGAAGTGTTGCACCTGGTCGATCTCACGGGCGCAAAAGATCCGGCGAAACGTCAGATCGCACTGCTGAAAACCCTGGTCGCGGGCGTTAACGTTCCAGTGCAGGTGGGCGGTGGTGTGCGTTCTGAAGAGGATGTTGCCGCCCTGCTCGAAGCAGGTGTGGCGCGGGTAGTGGTCGGCTCGACGGCAGTCAAAAACCCGGAGCAGGTTAAAGGCTGGTTCCGCCGCTTTGGCCCCGACGCGCTGGTGCTGGCGCTGGATGTGCGCATTGATGAGCAGGGTAACAAGCAGGTAGCGGTCAGCGGCTGGCAGGAAAATTCCGGCGTGACGCTGGAAAAGCTGGTTGAAATTTATCTCCCCGTAGGGCTGAAACATGTCCTTTGCACGGATATCTCCCGCGACGGGACGCTGGCTGGTTCTAACGTCTCGCTGTATCAGGAAGTGTGCGCCCGCTATCCGCAGGTGGCTTTCCAGTCATCGGGCGGTATTGGCGATTTAGCGGATGTAGCCGCTCTGCGCGGCACCGGCGTGCGCGGCGTCATCGTGGGACGCGCTTTACTGGAAGAGAAGTTTACTGTGACGGAGGCGATTCAATGCTGGCAAAACGGATAATCCCGTGTCTGGACGTGCGCGATGGCCAGGTGGTGAAAGGCGTGCAATTCCGCAATCACGAAATCATCGGCGACATCGTCCCCCTCGCAAAACGCTACGCCGATGAAGGCGCAGACGAACTGGTCTTTTACGATATCACCGCCTCCAGCGATGGCCGTGTGGTGGACAAAAGCTGGGTCGAGCGCGTAGCGGAAGTGATCGATATTCCGTTTTGCGTGGCGGGCGGAATTAAATCGGCGGAAGACGCTGCGCAGATCCTCTCCTTCGGCGCAGACAAAATTTCCATCAACTCCCCTGCCCTGGCAGACCCGGAGCTGATTACCCGGCTGGCGGATCGCTTTGGCGTACAGTGTATCGTGGTGGGGATTGATACCTGGTACGACGCGGCAACCGGCAAGTATCACGTAAATCAATATACGGGCGATGAAAACCGCACCCGCGTGACGCAATGGGAAACGCTGGACTGGGTACAGGAAGTGCAAAAACGTGGTGCAGGTGAAATCGTACTGAACATGATGAACCAGGATGGCGTGCGTAACGGCTATGACCTGGAGCAACTCAAAAAAGTGCGTGCCGTGTGCCGCGTGCCGATGATTGCCTCTGGTGGTGCTGGAACGATGGAACACTTTCTGGAAGCCTTCCGCGATGCGGATGTCGACGGCGCGCTTGCGGCATCGGTGTTCCACAAGCAGATTATCAATATTGGCGAGTTAAAAACGTTCCTGCTTAACCAGGGCGTGGAGATTAGGGTATGTTAACTGAACAACAACGGGCTCAGCTGGACTGGGAAAAAACGGACGGATTATTGCCGGTGGTTGTGCAGCACGCCGTGTCAGGCGAAGTCCTGATGCTGGGCTATATGAACCAGGATGCGCTGAGCACGACGCTTGAGAGCGGGAAAGTCACCTTTTTCTCGCGCACTAAACAGCGTCTGTGGACCAAAGGCGAATCCTCCGGTCATTTCCTCAATGTGGTAAGCATTACCCCTGACTGCGATAACGACACCCTGCTGGTACTCGCAAACCCTATCGGGCCAACCTGCCATCTGGGCACCAGCAGCTGTTTTGGCGATGCCAGCCATCAATGGCTTTTCCTGTATCAGCTCGAACAACTGCTCGCCGCGCGTAAAACCGCCGATCCGGAAAGCTCGTATACGGCAAAACTTTACGCGAGCGGAACCAAGCGTATCGCCCAGAAAGTGGGGGAAGAAGGCGTGGAAACAGCACTGGCTGCAACCGTAAACGATCGCGATGAGCTGACCAACGAGGCGTCTGATTTAATGTATCACCTGCTGGTGTTGCTCCAGGATCAGGATCTCGATTTAACGGCGGTGATTGAGAATTTGCGAAAACGGCATAAATAAAAAAAGACCGGGGATATCTTTGTGCTGGTTACCTGAGTAACCAGCATCACTAGATAAAAAATTAAAAAATATCACTCCAGTTACTAGACTATATTCATTTGCATTTTTGACCAAAATCGACCAAGGCCCTAATTAGGGTTGCCCCTTAGCTTTTCAAATTTAGTTAATTATATTCAGATAACCTCAAAGAAATAAGGGAGCTTTAAGATACTCTTGGCGTACCATTAATCGTTTCATCTTCTTCCCCATTTCATTTTTTGGCCATTTCTTGTTCAAAATTGGCAGGTTGAATGTTAGAGGCGAATGCTGTTAGTTGTATGCAGCCTGTTATTTTAGGGTTCTGAGGGAGTATGCTATTCTTAATTATTCCTTGATCCAATTTCATCATCGGCGGCGTAGTAACACCTATCACCAAAGGCACTAACTTGGAAATTCAAATATGTGGCCCCTTGTTCTTGCCACAGAAATTAATCTTGCATTTCTAGGCTGCTAACAACACACCAATTTTTAATTGAAAATCAATAATCATGCAGACACGATACTAACATTTAGAAATAATATTGATCGTTGCATCTCAGTTTTATATACATTTACTCAGAAAGCGTTTATTGTTGAGTGCTTCCGCGGTCACGGAAAGGAAAATAAATTAATAAAAGATTTAATATTTGCATCATTCTTATTTCAGGTCTATGTTTCACTATAAAGAGATAATTTATACATTGTCATCATACCGTGAATCGCAACTTTTATCTCCTGCATAATCTTCTGTCTCCTTGATGTCCGCAGCAATAATTCTCCATTCGTTTATCAAAATGGTTTAGCCCACAAGACGTAGGAAAACCAAACTCACTTGGTTCGGGCTTCAGTGATGAATTTGTTATCGCCCAGCATGAGAACATTCCAAATAACTTGCAGTTAATTTCAACTAAATAGAACTTGTTAGGTTTAAGCCGTTCTTCTTCAAAGCCATCCGCAGGAAATAGGGATCCTATTTGGACTCTCACCAAATATTTAGTAAATTATAATAATTATTCTCACAGCATTTTGATTCTTATCACTGACGCTTAGTCCACGCGTTGGGTTTATTATTGCTGAGTAGTAGTTAAACTTTATCTATTTGCAGATGAATATCTCGGTGCTAAGTTAAGCTACCCTACAAGATTTACTTCATAGATGTGACAAAGGCGACATTAAAGTTTACTATAGTGATATAAAGATCACAGAGCCTAATGCTGTATTAAAATATGAGGGTCGCCCAAGACTTCACGACGTGGTAAACTTGGAAGTTAACTCAATCAACTGATTTGCATAACGTTTCATCACCTCTAACTCAGGCTAGCACTATGAATTGGGTGCTCGATGAACGGCTTTCATGCGACAAAAATCAAAAAATACAGCTAACATCAATTTCTATTAAAAATCATTGGTATCCAGAATGTTGAGGCTTTAATGATAAAGTATACAGAGCAAGAAAGAGTAAGTATTTATTATGCAAAGGCTCTAGGAATCATATTGGTAGTGATTGGTCAATTTAATAATTTAGCATCTGATATTTTCAGGCCTTACATTTATCACATGCCTCTTTTCTTTTTCATCGGCGGAATGGTGTTCAGACCAAAAAATTTATATGACATAGTTAAAAATACAGTTATTAAATATTTTACATACCTCGTATTCTGTTATGTAATAACAGGGCTCATTGCATTGTTACTCAATCATTACTTTGGTACTTTAGCCAGAAATCCTTTTGGATCATCAATATTAGAAACCATTCAAATAATTAAAGATAATAAATTCAATAATAATCCATTATTTATTTTTGGATGGTTTCTTCTGTGTTACCCGCTGGTTATATTAATAAGCAATATTTATCACAAAATATTTATAAAAAATGTGTCAGTCATTGTCTTTATTGCCATTCCTTCCCTCGCATCATTTTTTGCGATGAATTATCTTTCTAAAGAAGCTTTATCAACACAAAGCTTTTCACTAAATATATTATGTCAAATAATTGTTGGGAGCTTTTTTTATTTACTAGGCTCAATAATAAAAGAAAAAATATTTAAATTAAACAATATATCCATCCTTCTTTTTCTTCTTTTGACATTCTTTACATTAAGTAATATGCGAATAATTTCAGAGATGGGTATGTCATTCAGTCGATATCCGTATGGATTTATAGTGCACACTATTGGAGCGATGCTCGGGATAGCTATTGTATTCAGTATATCAAGTATTTTATCATCATCAACTTATAGTAAGACACTTGGATTAATAGGTGGGAAAAGCAAAGACATTATGACATTCCATATGCTTTCATTTACTATGATTGATATTTTCTTTATTATCTTTAATGTATATAAGCAACCAGAAGCACCTGCCATAACCTCTCATTTCCAAGATAATTATACCTTTCCTATATACCTGTTTGGATCAATTATCATTTCAATATTAATAGGCTATGTAATCAAGAAAATAACATTTTCATATATTACATAAAAAGGTATAACGGTCTCACTTAACTAAGTTATATATAACGCCCAGCGAAATGGGCATTATATATTTATTTTTTTAAAATCATTTAACTCAAATATTATAAAACTTCTGGACACCGTAAACTGAAATAAGAATATAGCCAGTTTACTCTCGCTGAGTATAACACGGTATTTCATTCATAATATAGCTTGTCATGGTGCGATGATATTACATTGGATGCTTGGGACTTTACGGCATAAGGGCTCATTAACCTTAATCTGACCGCACGGTTCATTTCAGGGCATACTGGAAGAGATTCATATGCAAGTTGGTTCTTATCAGAACATAATATAAGCGAGATCTTGGAGAAGCTAATCAACGAATTAAGCTAAGTTGGCTTATCATTACAGATAACGAAAGAAATTGGTCTCCCAGATGTTCCTTGCAACATCCCTGGCTAATACTGTTTTCATTCATTGGGAATAAATTATAACTGAGGGATTGGACAAAATCCCTCAGTTAAATAAAGTCTGAACTTACCAGTCAGGACTTCGTACTGTAATTGCGAAGTGCGTTACGTCCCAATACAAACCCCGCGCCAATGGCACCACCGAGTAAAATAGAAAGAATCATTATAATAGTACGTTTAGGGCTATCGCGGCGAATAGGTAGATCTGGTTTCATTACATAACGATAAACATGAATGGTCGCGGGATCAACATTTAGATTCTGGATGTCCAGAAGATTCTGTTTGGTCTGATAATAGGTTGAAGAGAATACCAGTGGGCGTGTAGACTCATGTTGAATCATAGAGTTAAGTGCCTCACTACCTAAAAGGAACATCGTTTCCTGCGTAACATCTTGGGTTTGCTGAACCTGCGGAGCAGTAATTTTAGCCGCCTGAGCGAACTTCAAAGCTTCGCTTATCTGTTTGATACGTAGATCTTTTTGTTCCTGAGATACTTTTTCCTGGTTTTGTAGAGAATCATTCAGTGTAATTATTTGTAGTTTAATATTGTCTTTAAGATCAATATCAAGCTCTTTCGCGGTCTGTTCATCGACCTGCTGAATGTATTGAGCCAGTTGTTTCTGCGCGGCTTCAGCGGTTTCCCCTGCATAGGTAACAACCAAGGGCAAAGACTGTCCCTTTACTGCTGAATCAATAGTTAACTTTTCCGGTTCTTGTTGATTGTCCAGAGATTGTGCCAATGCAGAAAATGCTGAGTTGAAACGTGCTACTACACGCAGTTGGGATTCCAGCATCGACGGCGCCGCATTACCGTAAAGAATGTTAAGAGCAGTGGTGTAGGTAGCAATTTGAGCGGCATCGGGCTGAGTGATAATCGCAGTAGAGGTCCATTTCTCCTTTGCAAAGGTCAAATAAACGCCAGCGAGAACAATAGCGACAGCGATAAATGCAGCAATCGTCCACTTCCCACGCCAAAGCTGCATTACTAAATCAATGAAATCAATCTGATCCGGGTCATTTCGGTTAATGACCTCGTTATGGCTATTCTGGGACATAAAATCCTTCAACAATAAAATCACAAAAAATATTATCTAGATAGTGTATCGCTTGCTGGCAATTTTTCTATAAGAATCCGATGAGAATCTGTCGACTGGTGAAGTTTTGCTTACTCCACGCTTAGAGGTATGATGTGCGCCATAGGTTTTACGCTTAACAGATAGCAGTTTTTGATTCTAAAGAGGATGGATATGAAATTTCTGGTCACTGGTGCAGCGGGTTTTATCGGCTCACACGTCAGTAAGCGTCTTTTAGACGCAGGGCATCAGGTTGTCGGTATCGACAATCTCAACGACTACTACGATGTCAACCTGAAGCAGGCGCGCCTGGATCTGCTGACATCCGGGAATTTCAGCTTTCACAAACTCGATCTGGCCGACCGCGAAGGCATGGCAGCCCTGTTTGCCGACGAGAAGTTTGACCGCGTCATCCATCTTGCCGCTCAGGCAGGCGTGCGTTACTCGCTGGAAAACCCGCATGCGTATGCAGATGCCAACCTGACCGGCCATCTGAACGTACTGGAAGGTTGCCGCCATAACAAGGTTCAGCACCTGCTGTACGCCTCCTCGAGTTCGGTCTATGGACTTAACCGTAAAATGCCCTTCTCCACCGATGATTCTGTAGACCATCCGGTTTCACTTTACGCTGCGACCAAAAAAGCCAACGAGCTGATGTCGCATACCTATTCGCATCTTTATAACTTGCCTACCACCGGCCTGCGCTTCTTTACGGTGTACGGGCCGTGGGGCCGTCCGGATATGGCGCTGTTTAAGTTCACCAAAGCGATGCTCGAAGGCAAAAGCATTGATGTGTACAACTACGGCAAGATGAAGCGTGATTTCACCTACATTAACGACATTGCCGAAGCCATTATTCGTCTGCAGGATGTTATTCCACAGGCAGATGAAAGCTGGACCGTTGAAGCAGGCACACCAGCAACCAGCTCCGCTCCCTATCGCGTCTACAACATCGGTAATAGCTCGCCTGTTGAACTGATGGATTACATTACAGCGCTGGAAGAAGCGTTAGGCATTAAAGCAGTTAAGAATATGATGCCGATTCAGCCGGGTGATGTACTGGAGACCAGCGCGGATACCAAAGCGCTGTACGAGGTGATTGGCTTTAAACCTCAGACCTCTGTGAAAGAAGGCGTGAAGAATTTCGTCGACTGGTATCGTGATTTTTACAAGGCTTAAAACAACAATGCCCGGCAGTGCCGGGCATTTTCTCGATGCGTTTAGCAACAAAGCTTAATCACTTCCGAACAGATCGCGGGTATAGACTTTATCCGCCACGTCCGCCAGCTCTTCTGCCATACGGTTTGAAATAATTACATCGGCGTCTTTCTTGAAAGCGTCCAGATCGCGAATGACCCGTGAATGGAAGAACTCGTCTTCTTTCATCGCCGGTTCATAAATAATTACCTGCACGCCTTTCGCTTTAATACGCTTCATGATCCCCTGGATGGAGGATGCGCGGAAGTTATCTGACCCGCTCTTCATGATCAGACGATACACGCCCACCACTTTCGGCTGACGCGCCAGAATGGAGTCAGAGATGAAATCTTTACGCGTACGGTTTGCTTCCACAATCGCGGAAATCAGGTTGTTTGGCACCGTCTGGTAGTTCGCGAGCAGCTGCTTGGTATCTTTTGGCAGACAGTAACCGCCGTAGCCGAATGACGGGTTGTTATAGTGGTTGCCAATGCGCGGGTCCAGACAGACACCTTCAATGATCTGTTTGGTGTTCAGGCCAAGGCTTTCCGCGTAGCTGTCCAGCTCGTTGAAGAAGGCCACACGCATCGCCAGATAGGTATTGGCGAAAAGCTTGATAGCCTCAGCTTCAGTGGTGTCGGTGAACAGTACATCAATATCTTTCTTGATCGCCCCCTCCTGCAACAGCGCCGCAAAGCGCTCAGCACGTGCGGAACGCTCACCAATAACAATACGCGATGGATACAGGTTGTCGTAAAGAGCCTTGCCTTCACGCAGGAATTCTGGAGAGAAGATCACGTTATCGATGCCCAGTTTCTCTTTAATTGACTGGGTGAACCCGACAGGGATAGTCGATTTGATGATCATCACGGCTTCAGGATTCAATGCCACTACATCTTTAATCACTGCTTCTACGCTGGAGGTATTGAAGTAGTTGGTCTTCGGATCATAATCCGTTGGAGTGGCGATAATCACATAATCTGCACCGCGGTATGCGTCTTCTTTATCGGTTGTTGCACGGAAGTTGAGCGGCTTGTTGGCCAGGTATTCCTCGATTTCTTTGTCAGCAATCGGGGAGATCTTCTGGTTAAGCATATCCACTTTGGCCTGCACGATATCCAGCGCCACCACTTCATGATTTTGTGCGATCAGAATACCGTTAGATAGACCGACATAGCCTGTTCCGGAGATTGTAATTTTCATTCGTTCAACTTCTTCAAGTATGAGTGTCAGGAGGCATCTACAATGCCACCGCTGTAAACAACTGTTGAGGTTTTTACCTCTTATGTTTATGCACTGTCAAGGCAAAGACCTTGCTACCGTAGCGGGATAACAGTGTCAATTATTCGGCAATTTTCGCATGAGACTGTGGAAAGCGAGGAGACACGGGGAAAGGAACAATAAAAAAGCCCGGTAACGATAACCGGGCCTTGCTATCAGACTGAGTTAAATCAGATTAATCCAGCCATTCGGTATGGAACACACCTTCTTTGTCAGTGCGCTTATACGTGTGTGCACCGAAGTAGTCACGCTGCGCCTGAATCAGGTTCGCAGGCAACACCGCTGCACGGTAGCTGTCGTAATACGCAACTGCAGCTGAGAAAGTCGGAACCGGAATACCGTTCTGGACCGCGTATGCAACAACATCACGCAGTGCTTGCTGGTAGTCGTCAGCAATTTTCTTGAAGTACGGTGCCAGCAGCAGGTTAGCAATGCCTGCGTTTTCCGCGTAAGCATCGGTGATTTTCTGCAGGAACTGGGCGCGGATGATGCAACCGGCGCGGAAGATCTTGGCGATCTCACCGTAGTTCAGATCCCAGTTGTTCTCGTCAGATGCAGCACGCAGCTGAGAGAAGCCCTGTGCGTAAGAGACGATTTTGCCCAGGTACAGTGCGCGGCGAACTTTCTCGATGAACTCAACTTTGTCAGCGGCAGGTTTAGCCTGTGGGCCAGACAGCACTTTAGAGGCTGCAACGCGCTGCTCTTTCAGAGAAGAGATATAACGTGCAAACACGGACTCAGTAATGAGAGACAGTGGCTCACCAAGATCCAGAGAGCTCTGGCTGGTCCATTTACCGGTACCTTTATTCGCCGCTTCGTCCAGAATCACATCAACCAGGTATTTACCCTCTTCGTCTTTCTTGGTGAAGATGTCTTTGGTGATGTCGATCAGGTAGCTGTTAAGCTCGCCAGTGTTCCACTCAGTGAAAGTCTGCGCCAGTTCTTCGTTGGAAAGATTCAGGCCGCCTTTCAGCAACGAGTAGGCTTCAGCAATCAGCTGCATATCGCCGTATTCAATACCGTTGTGAACCATTTTCACATAGTGACCCGCACCGTCTGGACCGATGTAGGTCACGCACGGTTCGCCATCTTCTGCAACAGCGGCAATTTTAGTCAGAATAGGCGCGACCAGCTCATACGCTTCTTTCTGACCGCCAGGCATGATAGATGGGCCTTTCAGGGCGCCCTCTTCACCGCCAGACACGCCGGTACCGATGAAGTTGAAACCTTCAGCAGAAAGCTCACGATTACGACGAATGGTGTCGTGGAAGAAGGTGTTACCGCCATCAATGATGATGTCGCCTTTATCCAGATACGGCTTCAGGGAATCGATAGCAGCATCAGTACCCGCACCTGCTTTCACCATTAACAGGATACGACGCGGCGTTTCCAGGGATTCAACAAACTCCTGTACCGTATAGAAGGGAACCAGCTTCTTGCCAGGGTTCTCGGCAATCACTTCTTCGGTTTTTTCACGGGAACGGTTGAAAACGGAGACGGTATAACCACGGCTTTCGATGTTGAGCGCCAGGTTGCGCCCCATCACTGCCATACCGACAACGCCGATCTGTTGTTTGGACATTACATACTCCTGTCAGGTGTGGTCACCGCGCAAGGTATGCGCGGCTTGAAATGTATGCCTGATGTTAACTCAGGAAACTCGATTTTGGATAGTAGCGTATTTAACCCACTGTGCCATTAATGATTTGGTGTATAAAAATCGTCCAACATCTGCGAATAAACTAGCCTTGACGGTTTCTAACAATCTGATACAAAGCTTTTTTCATTCTTCCAGGGGTGATACGGAAAACTGTTCGCAATAATGCGAATTTCAAAAATTGCGCTGTTGTAATAAAGTTAATGTTTCGCTGGAAACTCATAACCTGAAGCTCATATTTCAGATAGGAAATTCCACGGCGAGCCATCAGATCACGTCCGGATCTCATCTTTAGCAATACTTCCGGGATATTAGCAAATTTAGCATTATTGACGAGCAATAGACTCCACAACGCAAAATCCTGAGATTTTCGAAAGGATGGATAACCCCCAACTGAAAGTACTGTACTTTTTTTAAACATGACTGACGGATGACTAACGGCACTTCTCTTTTTGGCAAAGATAACAATATCTTTATGACTCAAAGGGACCTTGCGTGTTGAAATATATTCTTCAGAAGTGGTATCTATTTCATCAATATAGGTTCCACATACATCTATGTCTGGATGATGTTGAAAAAAATCAATTTGTCTTTCAAAACGAGCAGGCAGTGAAATATCATCTGCGTCCATTCGCGCGACATACTCATTACGGCAACAGTGGAGGCCAGCATTCAGAGCAGCAGCTAAACCAACGTTTTGTGGAAGTTGCACAAAAGTAATAAGCCTTTCTGATACCTCTTTCCCAAAACTTTCAATCACATCAATTTGTGCTTGCGCTAGCTGCCCGTCTGCAACAATAACAATTTGCTCAGGTTTACGAGTTTGAATGTCATATATTGATCTTAACGCAACCTCAAGATAGCGAGGTTCATCATCTTTGTAGATGCTGATTAATACTGAAAATTGTTCTGTCACTAGACTCATTTCATTATTCCACTACGCCCAGCAATACCATCAGATATTCCTTTGATGAAAAATTTTAAGCGTTCTTTGCCTTTTGGTAAGAACATTGGATAAAATATAACTTTCCCAGAAAGCTTAATTAGACTTGAAATTTTCCAAAAAAATGGCACATGCTTTTCATTTAATAAAAGGAAAATATTACGTGTAGCATAGTAATGCCTGAAAGGACTTGGCATACCAACGGATACTACATTCATTATTTTAAAACGGCCGTCACCTAATCGATGTGCAAGTAACGCATTTTTATTACGAATTACCTTGAAACCGGCATACCTAAGTCTCCAACAGTACTCATGGTCCACCGCATCTATGAAGAGATCGTCGCGCATGCCACCAATAACTTCCCAAGCTTTTTTTGGTATAAGACTACCTGAACTTAGCGTACTATCAACATCGAAATAGCTATCAGTGATAGGGGTACCTTTTTTTACTCGAGCCTGATTCACTTGCCCTGTTATTTTATCATAATCTTGTACACCAACCAAACCGGGATTTTCACCTGCAGAAACCATTTCGTTATAACAGTTAATCAGTTCTTGAACCATATTTTCATGCGGTGTACTGTCTTGATCCATTTGTAAAACAAAATTAGCGCCGTTTTCAAATGCCCATTTCATCCCAATAGTCTGAGCCTCAGCAATACCGAGATTTTTACCGAAGTTGATAATATGCAGTGATAAGCTTGTATTAATTTCATCCACTGAAATATCAAAATTTGAATTATTGGAAATAACTACAAAATCAGTTTGCCTTAATAAGTTATCAACTAAAACTCTCAGACTTTCAATTTCCGGTTGATATGTAGTAATTAAAGAAAATACCTTATCCATTAATAGCTCTCGGTTTTTGACTAGCAAATGCCATGAATCGTGAAATTCCATACAGGGGCAAATACACCATCATAATTGATATTAATTGCCCTATTGCATAGGTCATATCCTGCTCCATGTAAATAGTATTCGAAGCGAGCAAAACATAAAATATTAGCCCCAAAAAATCGGGTTTTGTTTTCAATAAAATTTTATTCCGAATAAAACTAAAGAGATATCCAATTACAAAAGAATAAAAAACAGACAATACAGGACCTAAATAAAATAATCCAAAAACATTATGTCTTGGATTCGGCCCGGAAACCATGTCAGTATTATAATGACTCCAAAACACCTGTAACCCGAGGTTAACTGGCAGTTTATCCCAATCTAATATCCTGAAAGCTCCAAAAAAATCCTTAAATAATGCCAGGAAAAAGTTACCAGATTCCATGTTTTCAATTTGCCCATACGGATAGGACATATAATATATATCCCCCGTATTAATAAATCTCATTGCAAGTACAGAAACAGCTGTGTTTAGATCAGAGTTCCCTGTTTGATATATGATAGTAATTACACCACCAAAAAAACCAAGAATGAATAAGACAAATGAAATTGTATTTATTTTTTTGAATACTCGCGGTGATACTGCGAACCTATGTGAAAAAATTGCAACGTAGCTTAGACTGAATATTATAAAGAGTACTGCAGCTTTTGATCCACTTAAAACAGCAACAAGTAAACCAAACATAATTACAATGAAATCAGTCATTTTATACAAAACTCCTTTATTAATAAAAAGGAGTCGATAGAATGCGACGGCTATAGCAATGACTTGTGTTACCTGTATCACACGGTTCACCATGCCAAACCCACCACCACCAGAAAATATTTCTAGCCGAGAAGCCATTAATAACGGAATACCACTGGTATAGTACACAACAAATTGACACACGATGAATAATATAACGGAAAGTGGATAAATTACTGTTATAAATCCAGAATACGTAGGCAGTGGAGCTAATTGAGAAGATCGAATTTTTTTCGCTGGAATTTTTCTATTCGATAATACTCCAAAAAAGAAAGCGATCTGAGTGGCAAGGAAAGAATAGAAATAGTAATCGGAAATATAACCAAGAGAGTACAAAAAGAAGACAACTGAATACCCTGAACCACCAGCAATGATCAGGAAATTTATTGGATCAAATAAGCTATAAATTTGTTTTCTTAATAAGAAATAAACAGAAAATATTGTTATTAATGTAATAGGTAAACCAAAACCAAGATGACTTGCATATAAATCCGCGAAAGTAGCCTTATCCATATAAACCTCGTAGAATATATAACATCTTAATAATCTTACGGATTTTAGAGGTTATAAACACAGGATATTTTTTCAAATCAAGCCAATAAGTTTTAAGATATATTCTTGCAAGGCCATTATATAAAACACTTGCAGAATAGTTTACTTTATTAAATTCTGCATTAGCTACTTTTAGATAGTCACCACTGCGGCTAGCATTATGCAAATGCACCCGATATCCAGCAATGCACCGTTTATTGAAAATAACTTTTTTATCTGCTAATAATCTAAGAAAATAATCCCGGTCCTCTGCTCTTAATGTCTCATTGTATCCACTCAATTCAACATATGTGGATTTTTTTTGCAATAATGCAGGCCCAGGAACAACCCAATTGAAAACTAGCTCTTCCGCTATATTTTTTTTCAGCCTTTTTATGGATGCATTCCGATATTCAAAAAAGGCACTTTGACAGATTACCGCATTATTTCCATCCACCACGATGCAATCGCTTATAACTGCATCTGCACGTGCTTTAAGCAACAACTTCATAGCCTGAGTTAAGCCACCTTCAAGGAGGTAATCATCGCTGGCAATTACATAAATATACTCAGAAGTAGCATAACCAGCACAAATATTTAATGTTTTTGTAACTCCCATGTTTACATGGTTTTTAATAAAAATAAAAGAAATATGACTATTATTATGAATGTTAATGTAGTTATCAATTATTTTAACGGAGTGATCTTTTGACTTATCATCGCAGATGATAACTTCAATTTCCCCGGAATACGACGCTCTAACACCGTCAAGACATTGTGCAATATATTTTTCATGGTTATAGCATGGTATCAATACGCTTACTTTAGGTAGATTCATAACTATCTTTTTTATCCCGGATAATATATTTCATGGCAAAAAAAACAAAAACTAAATAGATGATGTAATTTATTGCATACGCAATATTAGCGCCATTTGTTTCAAAATGAGGAACCAAAGCAGAAGTTAATAGCACTAATGACCCAGCAAAAAACACCTCACTACTTACAAACCATTTTGTGGCACCGCGGGATATCATCGGATAAGCATAAAGCCAACTTGTGATCTTCAGAACATCGCCTACAAGCTGGATAGCAAAGAGCTCTCGCGCAGCGCGAAATTTTTCAGTAAAAAGAATAGTGATCGCCAGGTCGCGAAACAAATACACACCGACAGCCATTAGAATAACAATTGGTATAATTATTATGGCAGTATTATTAATCTCAGCTCGTATATCGTTGTACGATTTGAGTTTCGCTAGCTGTGGTAAAAAATAAATCCCCAAAGCCATCGTCATTACACTGAGATAGACTTCTGAAATCTTCCACACTGCTTGCCATTGTCCGGCAGCATCCCAACCTACATGAGAAATAATAATTTTCCTAACAGCTATTAACGCCAATGGCATGCTAACTGCAGATGCAATTGCAATTAAAATATATCCACCGACTTTTTTTCTATTCTCTGATTCAGTTTCTCCCCACCAATATGTCAGCTTTAACCACGGTTGCCTTAAACAGGAGATAAGCATCACGATGCCAATAAGCCCTGACTGTACAGATGCAGCAATAAGTGCACCATTAACACCCCACATAATGATCAGAGCAACCATAATGGTTGTTGACATAATAACCGATATAATACCAAGTGTTACAAATCGTTTGTAATGTTGATGACCATTAATCACAGAATTTATTAACGTTGCCATTGCAGAAAATGGTAGCGTCAAAAACATTACGCAGATTAACCAGCCATAATTAGGAACTTCGAATAACCAGTTTGAAATATGCTTTGAGAGTAATAATCCAACAGGAACAAGAGAAACACAAAATACGGCCACCCATTGCACTGATGCTCGCCACCATGGCGAGCATGCAGTATAACCACTATCGCAATTTTCAGATGTATATCTTACAATGGCATTGCTTGTAGGTGCGTTGATAATTCCGTTGAGCATAGTAATCAGATTTTGCGCCTGACCCAACAATGCCATTCCGGTTGTTCCTGTATACACTGCAATGATTTTCGATACCAAAAATCCGGCCATCATTCTGCTTAAAGTAAGTAACCCCGTAAAAAAGGTTACACTCAACAGTTTTTTCATGCCTGAAACTCATTCAGTTTTTCAATGACATAATTTATTTGCGCATCATCCATAGTTGGATCGATCGGTATTGAAATTACTTCTTCATGAATGGATTCAGTCAGAGGGTAACTTAAATCATTATATTCTGAATACGCTTTTTGCTTGTGTGGTGGAATTGGATAATGAATTAAAGTCTGAATGCCAAGTTTAGCTAAGAAATCAGAGAGCTGTTTTCTAAATTTTGTTTTAATAACAAAAAGATGCCAGACGCTTCGCTCTTCAATATCATTAAGTGGCAACTGTAAATAAGGGTTTTTAATACCTGCTATATATTTCTCTGCAATTTTCTTTCGAATATCGGTATCTTCATCCAGGTATTTGAGTTTTACACGTAACATTGCAGCCTGCATTTCATCGAGGCGACTGTTAACACCCTTGAAAATATTCTCATATTTTTTGTGGGAGCCATAATTACGTAATGCACGCAGGACCTGATTAAGCTCATCGTCGTTAGTTGTTATTGCACCAGCATCCCCAAGAGCTCCCAAATTTTTACCAGGATAAAAACTAAAACCGCTAGCATGTCCCCATGAGCCTGCACGCTTGTTGCCGATGCTAGCACCATGAGCCTGTGCTGAATCTTCAAGAACCAGCAAGTTATTTTCTTTTGCAAAAGCCATAATTTCATCCATCGGGCAAATTCGACCATACAGATGAACAGCAATGATTGCTTTAGTTCTAACCGTTGCAGCTTTCTCTATACCGGCCAATGTCAGATTATATGTACTGGCGTCAGGCTCCACAAAAACTGGCTTAAGGCCATTCTCACTTATCGCTAATACTGTAGCAATATAAGTATTAGCTGGTACCAGAATCTCATCGCCTTCATGCAATTTACCGAGTAATTTCCATGCACGAATTGTCAGTATTAATGCATCCAGGCCATTGGCAACACCAACACAATGCTTTGAACCACACCATTGGGCAAATTCTGTTTCAAAGGAATCCAACTCCTTTCCTGCGATATACCAACCCGAATCGATGACCCTCGCGCAAGCGTCTTTTAATTCAGCATTAAAACGAGAATTTACATTTTTAAGACTCAGAAATTCAATTTCCATTTTTAGATATACCCATTATTTTAGCTGGATTACCATATACGATAGAATAATCTGCAACATCTTTTGTAACAACAGAACCTGCTCCGACCATACACTTTTCTCCTAAGGTAATTCCCGGAAGAATAGTGACATTAGCTCCGATGGAAGCGCCTTTTTTTACATGAATAGTGTCAAACTCTTTACTATGATTTTTGGAACGAGGATATTTGTCATTGGTAAAAGTGACACATGGGCCAATAAAAACGTCATCTTCAATAACGGTATTATCCCAAATATAGACCCCAGATTTAACTGTCACACGGTCACCTATTTCAACCTTACCTTCCACCAAGGTATGGGCACAGATATTGCAATCTTTACCGATTTTAGCGCCAGCTAAAATAACAGAAAATTGCCATATCCTTGTTCCTTCACCGATATCATTGGTCTGAACATCACTTAAGGGATGAACATACATTTTTGTTTACCTTATCCAGGAACGCATCGTAATCTCGAATATAGTCATTCTCATCATAGTGACTGTCTGCCAATACCATTAGCACGCAGTCCTCCGAAAAATCATACATTTCACGCCACATACATGAGTCGATAAGTAAACCTTGCGCTGGATTATCCAACAAAATTTCTACACGCTCCTTTCCATCATCTAAAACAAATCGACATGATCCACGCATCGCGATAGCAACCTGCTTAAGTTTCCGATGCGCATGCAACCCACGTCTTACACCTTCTTTGGTGTTGAACATGTAATAAACACGCTTGATTTCGAAAGGAATATTATTTTCTTCCTCTAAGGCAATCAGTGAACCTCGATCATCTCCATGAGCCTGGAGTGGGATAATTTTGATGTCCATTTTAGTTCCTGAATATTTGTGCTTCGTTAAAGAAACATGCCTGATTGTCTTTTTCTGAAATGATCAGTGGATCAATTGGCCATTCAATTGCTAATTGACTATCATCCCAACGAATTGCTCTTTCATTTTCTTTAGAGTAATAGTTATTTGTTTTGTACAAAATTTCCGAGTCATCCTTGAGAGCAATGAAACCATGTGCAAAACCTTCAGGAATCCAAATCTGCTTTTTGTTTTCAGCGCTGAGTTCTACACCAACCCAATGCCCAAAAGTTGAAGACCCTTCTCGGATATCGACTGCAATATCATAAATTGCGCCATGTAAACAGCGGACCAATTTTGCTTGTGCAGAAGGCGAAAGTTGATAATGCAGCCCCCGTAAAACACCTTTGGATGATCTAGAATGGTTATCCTGAACGAAATTTATTTGCCTTCCAACAGCTTGCTCAAAGACCCTTTGATTAAAACTTTCAAAGAAAAAACCGCGATCATCACCAAATACTTTCGGTTCAAAAATCAAAACATCTGGAATATCAGTCTTAATCACATTCATTAATTAATAACCTTTAATCATTTTCAGCAGGTACTGACCGTATGCATTTTTCTTCAACGGCTCTGCCAGTTTCTTAACCTGATCAGCGTCGATAAAACCTTTACGATACGCAATCTCTTCCGGGCAGGAAACTTTCAGCCCCTGACGCTCTTCAATTGTCGCAATAAAGTTACTTGCCTCGATCAGGCTCTGGTGTGTACCGGTATCCAGCCAGGCATAACCGCGTCCCATCATGGCAACTGAAAGACGCCCCTGCTCCAGATAAATACGGTTGATATCCGTGATTTCCAACTCACCGCGCGCAGAAGGTTTCAGGTTTTTCGCCATTTCTACAACATCGTTATCGTAGAAATAGAGACCCGTTACGGCATAGTTACTCTTAGGCTCCAGCGGTTTTTCTTCCAGGCTGATGGCCGTACCGTTTTTATCAAACTCCACAACGCCATAGCGTTCGGGGTCGTTAACGTGATAGGCAAATACCGTTGCACCAGCATCTTTATTCAACGCAGCTTCAAGTTGTTTTGGCAGGTCATGACCATAGAAAATGTTATCGCCCAGCACCAGCGCGCAGCTATCGTCACCAATGAACTCTTCGCCAATAATAAAGGCCTGCGCCAGACCATCAGGACTAGGCTGCACTTTATATTGCAGGTTCAGCCCCCACTGGCTGCCATCGCCGAGCAGTTGCTCAAAGCGCGGCGTATCCTGCGGTGTACTGATGATCAGAATATCTTTAATTCCCGCCAACATCAGTGTCGACAATGGATAATAAATCATTGGTTTATCATAGATAGGCAGCAATTGTTTACTTACCGCCATTGTCACAGGATAAAGACGAGTGCCAGAACCACCAGCCAGAATAATACCTTTACGCGTAGTCATCATTTTTCTCTATAAACGCAAAATGCCCTCTAAAGGGCATTTAAAATAATTAAATAGATTGAGCGGTAAACAGCTCAGCGAGCATACGTTTCACGCCAATATCCCAGGACGGCAATACTAGATCAAAGTTCCGTTGGAACTTTTCGGTGTTCAGGCGTGAATTTTGCGGTCGTTTTGCCGGAGTCGGATACGCTGATGTCGGAACGGCATTCAATTTTTCGATTGCCAATTCAATACCCGCTTCTCGAGCTTGTTCGAACACCAGTGCGGCGTAGTCGTACCAGGTTGTGGTATTTGATGCTACAAGATGATACAGCCCCGCCACTTCGGGTTTTGCCAGCGCCACTCGAATAGCGTGCGCGGTACAATCAGCTAACAGCTCAGCTCCCGTCGGGGCACCAATCTGATCGTTGATCACTGACAGCTCAGTCCGCTCTTTTGCCAGGCGCAGCATCGTTTTGGCAAAGTTGTTCCCTTTACCGGCGTATACCCAACTGGTGCGGAAAATTAGATGTTTAGCACAATTCGCCTGCAGCGCATTTTCGCCGTTAAGTTTAGTCTGACCATAAACGTTCAGCGGTGCCGTTGCATCGGTTTCCTGCCAGGGCGTCTCGCCGTCGCCAGGAAAGACGTAATCAGTGGAGTAATGAACAACCCAGGCACCAATCTTGGCAGCTTCTTTTGCAATCGCTTCAACACTTGTTGCATTCAGTAGCTCAGCGAAATCTCGCTCGGATTCGGCCTTGTCCACCGCGGTATGTGCGGCTGCGTTGACGATCACATCAGGCTTAATCGCACGCACCGTCTCGGCAATACCTTCAGGATTGCTAAAATCACCACAATAATCTTTGGAATGGACATCCAGGGCGATGAGATTACCAAGGGGAGCGAGGGCGCGCTGTAATTCCCAGCCCACCTGACCTGTCTTACCAAACAGGAGAATGTTCATTACTGACGCTCTCCATAATTCTGCTCAATCCAGGTTTTATAAGCGCCACTTTTCACGTTATTCACCCAATCCTGATTGCTGAGATACCATTCCACTGTTTTGCGGATCCCGCTCTCGAACGTTTCTTGCGGTTTCCAGCCCAGTTCTTCACCAATTTTATGGGCATCGATTGCATAGCGGCGGTCGTGTCCCGGACGGTCGGTCACATAAGTGATCTGATCGCGATAGGAGCCGTCTTTCGGTACGATTTCATCCAATAAATCGCAGATGGTATAAACGACATCAAGATTTTGTTTCTCGTTATGGCCGCCAATGTTGTACGTCTCACCAGGCTTACCCTGAGTGACAACGGCATAGAGAGCACGGGCATGATCTTCAACATACAGCCAGTCACGGATCTGATCGCCTTTGCCATAAATCGGCAATGCTTTACCGTCCAGAGCGTTGAGGATAACCAGCGGGATCAGTTTTTCCGGGAAATGATAGGGACCGTAGTTGTTAGAACAGTTAGTCACAATTGTTGGGAAACCATAAGTACGCAGCCATGCGCGAACCAGATGATCGCTTGACGCTTTGGACGCAGAATACGGGCTGCTCGGCGCATAAGCCGTTGTTTCAGTGAACAGCGGCAGCTCGGTGGAAGCCAGGTGCTCATCAGGATGGGGCAGATCGCCATACACTTCGTCAGTCGAAATGTGGTGGAAGCGGAATGCGGCTTTTGCATCTTCATTCAACGCAGACCAGTATGCGCGCGCGGCTTCCAGCAGGACATAAGTCCCGACTATATTGGTTTCGATAAATGCAGCAGGCCCCGTAATGGAACGATCCACGTGGCTTTCAGCAGCCAAATGCATGACAGCATCAGGTTTGTGCGCAGCAAAAATGCGCTCCATCGCCGCTTTATCGCAGATGTCTGCCTGCTCAAACGCGTAACGCTTGCTGTCACTCACTTCTGCAAGTGATTCCAGGTTACCGGCATAGGTCAACTTATCAACGTTAACCACTTCATCCTGGGTATTTTTAATAATATGCCGCACAACTGCAGAGCCAATAAAACCAGCTCCGCCAGTAACAAGAATTTTCACGTTAGCTATTCCGTTGATTGAATATATCGGGATATTGATGTTCTGAATTCAGAGTAATATGAGCGAAAACAGAAAATATGCACGCTACCGCCCCTGGCTTAACAGCTACCAGTGCACTGAGTAGATTCGCAAGATGTGTTCACTTATGGTCATTTTTTGGGCGTCAGACGCCACTGGACAACCATAGAAGTCCGTTAATTGTCGTCCTTATCGGCGTTAGAAACAAGTAGAAATCCTTATCAAGTCGCCCAAAAAAACATCAGCTAACTTATTGTAATATGAGAACTTTAAAAACAAAAAACGGCAACGAGCATTCTTGAGGATTTGCCTTCACTCAGAATGATCGGTTGCCGCTACTTTCGTGCTGCGCGCTTACGTGGCCTGTAGAATCACTCGCTCGTCAGCAGTTTCTCAATGCTCTTACGGAACTTCGCCCCTTCCTTCAGGTTGCGCAGCCCATAGTTTACAAACGCCTGCATATAGCCCATTTTCTTACCGCAGTCGTAGCTGTCACCGGTCATCAGCATCGCATCCACCGACTGTTTTTTCGCCAGTTCTGCAATGGCATCCGTCAGCTGAATACGGTCCCAGGCACCGGGTTCCGTTTTTTCCAGCTCGGCCCAGATATCAGCGTTCAGTACATAGCGGCCTACTGCCATCAGGTCAGAAGCCAGTGTCTGCGGCTGATCGGGTTTTTCGATGAATTCAACGATACGGCTCACCTGCCCTTCTGAATCCAGCGGCTCTTTGGTTTTAATCACAGAGTACTCAGACAGATCGCCTTTCATGCGTTTTGCCAGCACCTGGCTACGGCCCGTTTCATTGAAACGCGCTACCATAGCGGCGAGGTTATAGCGCAGCGGATCGGCTGAAGCGTTGTCCAGAATGATGTCTGGCAGCACCACGATAAACGGGTTGTCACCGACAACCGGACGCGCGCAGAGAATGGAATGTCCAAGACCCAGCGGCTGTGCCTGGCGCACGTTCATGATAGTCACCCCTGGCGGGCAGATAGACTGCACTTCGGCCAGAAGCTGACGCTTAACGCGCTGCTCAAGCAGCGCTTCGAGTTCGTAAGAGGTGTCGAAGTGGTTCTCTACCGCATTCTTGGAAGAGTGAGTCACCAGAACGATTTCTTTGATCCCTGCAGCAACAATCTCGTCGACGATGTACTGGATCATCGGCTTGTCAACGATCGGCAGCATCTCTTTAGGAATCGCTTTTGTGGCTGGCAGCATATGCATGCCCAAGCCCGCTACCGGAATGACTGCTTTCAAATTAATCATTATTTCTTCCACCTTAAAATGGTTGACGAATTATAGACTCTTACCGGAAAACAGCCTAGCTGAAGAGTCCTGATAAACGTCGCATGCGAATCACATTCTAACGAATACTCACTTAACTTACCCTTTACACGATAAGGTGAGAGCCAGAATTATCGGAATCCTGCAGGATAGATGTTACTCCACCTGTTTTTCCGAATAATCGTAGCTACAAGCCACTCATTCAGATACAAATGTGATGTCATCCTTTTTCTCGTGGACGAACTCGTGTTTCAACGTACGATCGAGACCCTGAGAAAGGGTGTAGGGTGCTCTAAAGCCAGAACTATGCACTTTCGTTGCATCGAATTGCGTTGTGGCACAGAACTTCTTAACACGAACAGAACTGATAGCGTACTTTTTGCCCGTAATTTTGCTCAATACGTCAAAGCAATACCCGCCTAACATACCTAATGGGTAAGGTAGATGAACCGACGGGATTTTTTTGCTCAGACTTTTCTCAACTTCTGCTACTAGCTGATTCATATTCAGATCAGGCTTGTCGACATAGTTATATACGTCATAGCCAGGCTTGACATTCGTGAGCTTAAATTTAATAAACTCAACGATGTTGCCAACATAAGCCATCGATTTATAATTCGTCCCTGCTCCAACCATGGCAAATTTACCCCCTGCAATTTGCTTCAGCAGATTGTAGACATTACCGCGGTTGCGCTCGCCGAAGATCACAGTTGGTCGAACAATGGTCAGAGAGCGTTCCTGAGGCGCTTTATCGAACCATTCACGCAACACCTCTTCCGCCTGCCATTTGCTCTTTCCATAATGGTTGAACGGGTCTTGCTGATGAGTCTCATCCGGATTCACTTTATTGAGTCCGTAAACGGCGACGGAACTGGTAAAAATGATGTTGTTTACATTATTTTTTTCCATTGCTGCTAGTACGTTACGCGTCCCCTGAACATTGACATCATAATAAAGTGACGTCGGGCTAACGTCATCGCGGTGCTCAGCAGCAAGCAGCACAACGGTGTTAAATCCAGCAAGCGCCAGGTCGAGTTGTTCCTGATTGCGAACATCACCAGACACAGTGATCTCAGGGTAAAAATGACTTTGTTGCTTGTCGAAATTGGTCACATCGAAATTTGCCTGAGAAATCTCAATCAGACGGGTCCCAACAAAACCAGATGCGCCAATAAATAAAACTTTATCGTTCATAAACCACTCAATAAGTTAGATGTAGAGCGTCCTCTGGTCATTTATACATCTATTCCCTGAGGTGCCAGCCTGTAGACCAGATAAACTTCAAACAGTAATGGCACGGATTATAGCCCCTAAGAAGAGTGACTTCAGTAACAAATTCTTAGGGGCTACGGTATTTTTGATGCAGCAGAAAAGTTATCTTTGCTTATGAGGAAGTGAAAAATTCAGCCTCTCCACATTCACCACCTGCTGATCCACCCGGTCGATATCCACCGAACTCTGCCCTTTTTCATTCACCGCATGGATATTTGCCAGTGAAAGCAAGGTCTCATCTTTCGCCATAAACTTGCCGCGCACGTCTTTGCGCAGGTCAAAATTCATCTTCAGCGCGGGCCCGACTGTCGCCTGCTGCATCACGTTGATGTTGCGTAAAAACAGGTGCTGCGGTTTGTTGTGCAACTCAAGCGTCGCGCGCTGCATCTCCACGTTGGTGATGGCGACAAATGAGGTCGCGTTGCCCGATGAAATCTGTATGCCGCGCAATTTGTACGCCAGCTGTCGATTATCCAGGCGGATATTGTTGAGCCTGAAGTTTTGCGGAATCGACAGGTAATCGCCCTTAACCACCCCGTAGCCGATCAGCATCCCGGCGCTGTTGACCATATCAACATTATCGATGACAAAGTTATCGCAGCCATAAATCGCCACCGTGGCGTTATCAATCCCGGCTTTTTTACTAAAATCCGGGGTGATGTTTTTGGCTTTCACATTACGAATAATAAAGTGCTTACCGTTTTCCACATGCACCAGTTGCCGACAGTTACTGCCCGTAATGTTCGCCACCACAAAGTTCTTCACGGTCTGCTTTTCCGGGTAGTCGTTATCGTAGGTACTCCCGGCGAGGCCAATACCGATGCCCCAGTTAATCTTGCCGTTGGTACAGTTGATATTGTCGATCACATGGTCAGAGATCAGGATATTGCGGTCGTTAATGGCGACGTTCCATTCGATCGCATCGCCTTGCAAATGGCTGAAACGGCTGTTCGTGATCCGCGCGCCGTCGACCTGATTATGGAATCCCTGACGCAGAATGGCGTAGTTGGCCTGCGACACGCTGATGTTATCGATCAGCAAATTCCGCATCACCCGCGGTTTTTTACCGCCGATGTAAATCTGCGTCACCGGGCCAAAGCCGCTCATCGCCAGCCCCTGAATCACGCAGTCAGAGCCGCGCACATCCAGGGTGATGTTTTCCGTGCGGCCCTTCCCTTCGCCGATCACTTTGCTACCCTCTTGTAACACAAAGCGCCCACGCCCGTTGCCGGTGAGCGCCCCGCGAATCAGCAGGGTTTTACCATCGGGGATAAATATTCCGGTGTTGATGTTCTCGCAGGTGAGTCCCGCCGGAACCACCACCGTATCGCCGTCGACAAAGGCCTGCTTAAAAGCAGCGATCCAGTCCTTGCGATTGTACTGACTGACATCGACCGTGCCGCTGCCCGCCGCGCGTGCGAGACGTGACGTGAGCAACGGCGTCGCGGCCAGCAGCGAGCAGGCGGTCACAAAGTTGCGTCGGGTTATTTTTTTCAGCATACCACCTCGGCTTATAGCGTTTGTAACAGGCTCGCTAACTGACGATTTATTACCTGCTGATTAAATTCGGTTTCGACTTTTTGCCGCGCGTTATGCAGCACCGGCGCCAGCTCCTGCTGGTCGATATCGCTGAACGCGGCCAGCCTGTCGGCAAGCGCGACCGCGTTATTTTCCGGCACCAGCCAGCCGGAATGGCCAGGCTCAATCAGCTCCGGGATGCCGCTGTGCACGGTGGAGACCACCGGAATACCCACCGCCATCGCCTCCATCAGGGCCACAGGAATGCCCTCCATATCGCCATCCGCACCGGTCACGGACGGCAGCAGGAACACATCGGCGTCGTCGAGCATGGCTTTGACTTCATGACTCGGCTTAAAGCCCGGCATCTCAACAAAACCTTCCAGTTGGTATTGCTCAATCAACGTGCGCAGGCGACGCTCCCACGGGCCAATCCCGAGAATACGGTAGTGAAAATCCACCCCACGTGCCCTGAGCTGACGGCAGGCTTCAATCGCCACGTGCAACCCTTTTTTCTCGGTGAGACGCGCCACAGAGATAATTTGCAGCGGTTTACCCGGCACTTTCACCGGGCGCTGGGTAAAGCGCTCCATGTTCACGCCCATCCGCGACACGGTAATTTTATCGGACGGACAGCCCATGGTTTTCAGCCGTCCGGCCCAGAGTTCGCTGATCGGCAGCATCATGTCGCCGCGACGAAACAGCTGCTGATATTCACCGGTGTAATGGTTCAACACTTCATGGCTGGAGATGTCGATCCCGTGGAAAATGGTCGCGATTTTGCCGTCAATCACCCCCAGCTCGCGCAGTTTTGCTGCCGTCACGCCTGCCGGGCCAAAGTGGGCGATAAACACATCGGCGCGAAATGGCCGGGCCGTTTGCCCGCGAATCGAGGAGAGGATCAGGTTGCGCGCTTCAGCGCCGTAGCGGGAAACGTTGAGCGCCCGCCAGGTTGATGTGCGATGCAGCCCGCGCAGCGTCTGGCCTGCACGAAAGCGCAGCTTCGCCAGGCGGCCCTGTGGCTCATCCTGCAGCCAGCGGGTTTTCGCCGCAAGATCATACTGCGTCCAGGCCGCATGGGTATTCTGCGTATCGCCCTTTTGCAGGGCGACAATCTCCACGTCATATCCCATATCGATAAACGCGGTGATTTGGTTCAGCACAAAGGTCTCCGACGAGAGCGGGAATTTCAGCAAGAAGAAACCAACCTTCATTTGCCCTCCCCGATGCGGTCGAGGACGGATTTGACCATATTGATCCCGTTTTCCCGCTCGGCTTTCACCGCGTGCGCCAGACGTTCATTGATTGCCGGAAGCTGGCCGAGCGTATCGCCCACCATCGCGCCCAGGGAACCGTCCAGCAGATGGCGAATATCCACTGCCATCTCCGGCATGCCCAGCTGCTGCATAATGCCCGCCGATTTGTGTTCATAGTTGATGGCGATAGCCGGTGTGCCAAAGTTCATGGAGATAATCGCAGAGTGCAGGCGCGTGCCCACCGTCAGGTCACAGGCGGAAAGCAGCTTGCCCATCTCCAGATCGTTAAGCTCATCCATCACCACGTGGTAGCGCGACGGATCGTTTACGAGGTTGCGCAGGTTCAGCGCCACCATCCGGTCATCTTTGTTGTAGCTGTCGATCCCGGTACAGGTGGAGAGCGCCAGCACCTGATAGCCGCTGTCGAGCACGCGATTCACCACGTCGGCAAACGCCTGCTCGTACGCCGCCTGAGTCGTGCCCAGACGCTTATCGAACGGCGCCAGTTCACGCAGGGTAATAGCGACGGTTTTCTGTTTGGCCGCCACGTTCAGCCAGTGCTGAACCGCATAGCTGGCCTCAAAGTTATCGTTCTGATGATCCACCAGCCAGGCCGTATCCACCCCGTGCTCAACTTTCGAAGTATCAATTTCGCTGCGCTTCATCAGATCCAGACTCACGGATTCGCGCAGGATTAACGCATCACAGTGGCCAAACACATAGTTCGCCAGCTGGTTAAACTGCGGGTCCTGGAATGGCCCGACGCTGTGACCAATCATAAACAGCGGCTTTTTCGCCATAAAGGTGCAGAGCGCATGTTCGAACTGCGGCACGCCGTACAGATCGACAAAGAACGACCCGCCAACCTGAATAATGGCGTCATAGCCCGACAGCAGGCGCACAAAATCGGTAAACCCCTGGGCGATAGCAATGTTGCGCAGCTTGCCGGTGTCGGTGACACGCGACAGCAGCACCTGATGCTGATAGCGGCGACGCAGCACTTTTTTCACGCGGCCCACAACGCCTGCGGCAGTGTTGTGCTGTTTCATCTGGCTGTAGAGCGGATCGCCCATCACCGGGCGGTTGAGTAACCACGACGAGCTCACCGGATAGCGGCTCATCACATCCACTTCTGTCTCAGGCTCGAGTGTGTTAATGGCATCCAGCAGACCGCGCAGAATGGCGCTATCGCCACGGTTGCCGCAGGTATGGTTGCCCAGAATCAATAATTTCATAATGACCTCTTAAAAAAAATCAGCCTGCACGAAGCAATGTTTTCATTTTTTCGCTGCGACAAAACTGGCGCTTCATCTCAACCACCAGCGCATTACGGGACAGCACAATCATCACCACAAACGCCAGCGCACCGGCGGCGATCTGCACCGCCAGCAACGCGCCCAGCGGCAGATGTCCGTTGAGCACAAACCCTAATCCGTAACTCACAGCCAGCGTCGGCAGCGACAGATAAAACGGCAGCCACAGGCTCAGGATGTACTGGCGATAGCTGGAGCCAAGCACCGGTTTAATCATCACGAAGTAGCTCAGCACGGTGTTGATTATCTGCACCAGCAGGAAGCCAAGCGTTACGCCAATCGCGCCCGCCATGTGCCCACCGACGATAATCGCCGGAATAAACAGGAACGTTTTAAAGACGTTGAATTTGAAGCTGATATCGACGCGCGCTTTGGCCATCAGCAGTGAACCAATCGGGTTACCGACGGAACGCAGCAGGCCCACCACGCACAACAGCTGCAGGATCGGGATAATCCCGCTCCACTTCTCGCCAAACACCAACGGAACAAAATTATTGGAGACCACCATCAGCCCGAGCAGCGCCGGGAAGTTAATAATCCCCACCACCGACAGCAGCTTGTAGAAGTTCACGCGCAGCTTGTCCGTGTCGTCCTGAATTTTGGCGAACGCCGGAAACAGCACGCGGGTAATGATCGGGTTGAGTTTCATTGGCGGAACAACCGCCACGTTGTACGCCAGGTTATAGCCACCCGCGACGCTGGCACCGAGAATACGTGCCAGCACCAGCGTGGAGAGATTGGTATTCACATAGTTGATAATGCTGTCGGCAGTCAGCCACGCGCCGAAACGCAGATTGGAGGAGACAGACGCCAGCGAAAAGTGAAAACCGGGACGGTAAATCTTTCGGCCAAAGAAGCCGAACAGCAGCGTACGCACCGCCGTATTGACCAGATACCCGAGGATCGCCGTCATCGCCAGCGGCCAGAAATGGGCGCTGACCACGGTGAAGGTAAAACCTGCCAGCACCGAGGTAGTCTCGATCATGCCGATCTTGTTGAATTCCAGCTCTTTTTGCATCAGCGCGCGGAACTGCTGACCGTGCGGGATCACCACAAAGGCAAACGACAGGGTGCGGATAAGCGGCGCGAGATCCGGGTTGTTCAGCACATCGCCGATAACATCACTCAGCAGAAACACCACCACAAACACCGCAATCCCCAGCCCAACGTTCAGCCAGTAAAGCGTCGTGAGTTCAAGATGACTGATCTCTTTGCGCTGAATAATCGAGTTGGCAATGCCGAAGTCCGACAGGGTATCCGCCAGCGCGATAATCACCAGCGAGACCGTCAGCAGGCCAAACTGGTGATTATCAATAATCCGCGCCAGCACCGTCATCTGCACCAGCCCGAGGCCGATGATGATGATGGTGGCCATCGCCGACCACTTGGCCCCGCTGATGGTTTTTTCACGTAAACTCATGACCACTCCTTTAAGCCTGTTCCATCAGGCACTTAATACGCGGCTTTATTGACAAAGCCCTTAAAGATGGTCAGAAACACGATTTTGATATCGAACCAGACGCTCCACTCGCGGATGTATTCCAGATCGAATTCAATGCGTTTTTCCATTTTTTCCAGCGTATCGGTTTCGCCGCGCCAGCCGTTGATTTGCGCCCAGCCGGTAATGCCTGGCTTCACTTTGTGACGCAACATGTAGCCCTCGATCAGCGCACGGTACTGCTCGTTATGCGCCACCGCATGCGGACGTGGCCCAACAATCGACATTCCGCCGGTCAGCACGTTGATAAACTGCGGCAGTTCGTCGAGGGACGTGCGGCGCAGGAAGTTGCCCACACGGGTGACGCGCGGATCGTTCTGCGTGGCCTGAGTCACGACCCTGTCGTTTTCCATCACCTTCATCGAGCGGAATTTCCATACCATGATCGGCTTGCCGTCCATCCCGTAGCGGGTCTGGCGGAAGATCACCGGGCCTGGCGAGGTGATTTTGACCGCCAGCGCAATGCCGCACAGCACCGGGGAGATCAGCAGCAAAATCAAAGAGGAGAGCACGATATCTTCTGCGCGCTTGAGCAGACGGTTGATCCCGGAGAGCGGCGTGTCATACAGCGGTACCACCGGCACGCCGTTCACTTCTTCAATACGCGAGTGCAGAATGTTGAAGGTAAACACGTCAGGGATCAGGATCACCGAGCAGGTGGTGTCGGCCAGCTCACGCATCAGGTGTTTGATACAAGACTCTTCGCTCATTTTCAGGGCGAGATAGACGTTGTGAATTTTGCCCGCGCGCGCATCTTCGATCAGCTGGTCGTAGTTACCCGCCCAGTCCGACGTCACGCCGCCCGGTTTGGCATCGTGATACACCCCCACCACGTCGAAGCCCAGCCACGGCTCTTTGCGAAAACTGTCCAGCAGCGCCTGCCCCACGGGCAGATCCCCGGCCACCGCCACGTAACGCTTGTTATAGCCGCGGTTACGCAGCCAGCCTGCGATAAAGCGGATCAGGGAACGGCAGACCACCATCCCGACGCTGGTTAACGCGTACCAGCAAAGATAGGTTTTCAGGCTGTTATCAAAGTCGCTGCTGAATGCCACCAGCCCGGCGCTGAAAATCAGGCTTAAGGTCCAGTTTTGCAGAAGTAACATCAGCTCGGTGGTGATTTTGACGCCACGGTAAGAGCGATAAAAATCGGTCATCCCGCCGATCATCTGAAAGACCACCAGCGCCAGCAGCGCCATCAACAGATGCATGTATAAAAACGACAGGTCGCTTAGCTGACACACCACCCACAGCCCACCGAACATGATGGTGATATCAGAAAAACGCTGCACCATAGAGATTAACGATGCATTCGTTTTGGCTCGCTCGCGCTTTTTTAGATTTGTCATCGTTGTTCCTGTTATCGGGTTCCCTCTCCCATCGGGAGAGGGCAATGATCACTGTTTCAACAGCGCCAGAATGTCCTGCGTTCGTGCCTCCATCAGCGGAACGTCGGCACGCGACTCCACGTTCAGGCGTACCACCGGCTCGGTGTTCGACGAGCGCAAATTAAAGCGCCACTGCGGGAACGACATGCTGATCCCGTCCGTACGGTCGATTTCGAGGGCGTGCAGGGCAAAATGCTGCTCGACGCGGGCGATAGACTCGGCAGGCTGTTCCAGCTTGCTGTTGATTTCGCCGCTCGCCGGGAACGCCGCCATGCGGTCGCGCACCAGTTCGCCCAGGGTTTGTCCCTTCAGGCACAGCAGCTCGGTCACCAGCAGCCACGGGATCATCCCGCTGTCGCAGTATGCAAAATCACGGAAGTAATGGTGGGCGCTCATCTCGCCGCCATAAATGGCGTCTTCTTCGCGCATGCGCTCTTTAATGAACGCGTGACCGGTCTTCGACATCACCGGCGTGCCGCCCGCAGCGCTGACCACATCGACGGTGTTCCAGGAGAGACGCGGGTCGTGAATGATTTTCGCCCCCGGGTTTTTCTCAAGGAAGGCTTCAGCCAGCAGGCCGACAATGTAATAGCCCTCGATAAACTGGCCTTTTTCATCGAACAGGAAGCAGCGGTCGAAATCGCCGTCAAAGGCAATCCCCATATCCGCACCGTGCTCGATTACCGCGTTGCGGGTATCGTCGCGGCACTCTGGCAGCAGCGGGTTCGGGATCCCGTTCGGGAAGTTGCCATCCGGGGTGTTGTGGACTTTCACAAAGGTGACCGGCACGTTCAGCGCCTTAAAACGGGCTTCAAGGGCGTCCACTACCGGACCCGCCGCGCCGTTGCCGGAGTTAATCACCAGCTTCAGCGGCTTGAGGTTTGCCACGTTGATATACCCCAGCAGATGGTCGATATACGCGTTGCGCAGATCAATCTGCTGATAGCTGCCGCGTGCGGCCTCGTTCACCGGGGGGAAGTCGTTGGCTTCCGCCAGACGCTGCACGTCGCGAAGCCCAGTGTCGCCGCTGATCGGGCGCGCGCCTTCGCGCACCAGCTTCATGCCGTTGTAATCCATCGGATTATGGCTGGCCGTGACTTCGATGCCGCCGTCCACGCCCAGGTGGAAGGTGGCGAAATAGATCTCTTCGGTGCCGGACAGACCGATATCAAGCACATCCACACCGGCGTCCTGCAGCCCTTTCGCCAGCGCCAGTTTCAGCGCTTCACTGGTGAGACGCACATCGCCGCCGAGCACAATGGTTTTCGGTTTCAGGTATTCGCCGTACGCGCGGCCAATGCGCCACGCGATATCTTCATTCAGCTCTTCACCCAATTTGCCGCGAATATCGTAGGCTTTGAAACAGGTTAACTTATTCATGTTTTTACCCTTCTTCAGGCAACAGTCGGCCCTGACCAGAAAGTGGCCAAAAATTATCGTTGTCGTTATTTGCCGGATGGCGCAGTGCCACCGGGCATTGTTAACCGGTGCTAAACCCGCCCGTACCGATCCTGGAACCGGACAATATCGTCCTCTTCCAGATAGGAGCCGGATCGCACTTCGATCAGATCGAGAGGAATTTTCCCTGGGTTTTCCAGACAGTGCGTCGCGCCCAGCGGAATATAGATAGATTCGTTTTCGCCAAGCAGTTTGATCTCACCATCAATGGTGACTTTCGCCGTCCCCGCGACCACCACCCAGTGTTCGGCGCGATGATGATGCATCTGCACAGAAAGCCCCTCGCCCGGTTTCACGGTAATGCGCTTCACCTGATAGCGCTCGCCCGCGTCGATGGAGTCATATTTGCCCCACGGACGGTACACTTCGCGGTGAATGTGATGCTCATGACGGCCATCAGCTTTAATCTGCTCAACGACTTTTTTGACGTCCTGGACGGAGTTTCGGTCGGCAATCAGCACCGCGTCTTTAGTCTGTACCACCACCAGATCTTTGACGCCGACAGTGGTGACCAGGCCGGATTCCGCATAGACATAGCTGTTTTCGGTTTTGTGGCTGATGACATCGCCATGATGGACGTTGCCTTCCGCCGTATGGGCGCTGATTTCCCACAGAGAGGACCAAGAGCCGACATCGCTCCAGCCCGCATCCATCGGCACCACCACCGCGTCCGCCGTGCGCTCCATTACCGCGTAATCCACGGACTCTTCCGGGCAGGCGAGGAACGCCGCTTCATCCACGCGGATAAAGTCGAGATCCGGGTCTACCACCGCCATCGCTTTTTCGCAGGCGCGGAGAATATCCGGGCGATATTTTTCCAGCTCTTCCAGATAACGCCCTGCACGGAACAGGAACATCCCGCTATTCCAGTAGTATTCGCCGCTGCCGACATAGGCCTGAGCAGTTTCCAGATTCGGTTTTTCGACAAACTGCGCCACGTTAAAGGCCACGCTGTCGCCTTCTCCGGTTGTTACGTCGCCGCGACGGATATAGCCGTAGCCGGTTTCCGGGAGATCCGGCACGATGCCGAAGGTCACCAGTTTGCCGCTTTCCGCGTAAGGAATCGCGGCGCGCACCGCGTTACGGAAGGCGTCTTCCTGCTGAATCACATGGTCAGCCGCCAGCACCAGCATCAGCGGATCGCAATCGGGGCTGCTGCGTCGCGCGGCCAGTGCCGCCAGAGCGATCGCCGGGGCGGTATTACGGCCTGCCGGTTCCAGAATGATGTTCTCCGTCAGCTTATTCAGCTGACGCAGCTGTTCGGCGACAATAAAGCGGTGCTGCTCGTTGCAAATCACCACCGGACTTTCGCACTCCACGCCGTTCAGACGAGACACCGTCGTTTGCAGCATGGTGAGTTCCCCTTTCAGGCAGAGGAACTGCTTGGGATAGAGCACGCGGGACAGCGGCCACAACCGACTACCGGAGCCACCCGCCATCACGACCGGGTACAATTTATTCTGACTCATTATTCATCCCCGTATATCTGCAATAAATTGGCTAAGCACGTTCTCTTTTTCGAGCGTGCGTTCGGCATAATCACGTGCCACCGTATTCTCTTTAGGCATCGCAAGAGCCTGTTCAATCCCGGCGACCAGCGCCGTTACCGACTCCGGCTCAACGCAAACGGCGATCCCCGGATAGCTGTCGCACAGCTGGCCTAACTCGGTCTCCGGCTCGGCGGTGATGACCGCATTGCCGCCGACGGCCAAAATGTTGGTCAGCTTGGAGGGCAGAACCGCATCTGCGGCGCCGCGCTTTTGCACGACCAGGTGGCAATCGCCCATCTTCAGCAGGGCTGGCAGCGCTTCATAAGACTGAAGCGGGAAAAATTTCACGTTGTTCAGGCCGCGTTCGCTGACCATTTTCTCAAGCCGGGCTTTGCCACCGCCCTGCCCGACAATCACAAACATCCACGGGTGATTGCGAAGCTGCTGCGCGGCGTCGATAACGCTTTCCAGCCCCTGTTTTTCCCCGATGTTGCCTGAGTAAAGAATGATTTTTTGATCAGAAGGCAGACCGAGCTGGGTACGTAACGCCAGCGCATCGCTCTCCGTTACGTCGCGAAAACGCGCCACTTCGGACCAGTTCGGGAAAAAGATCACTTTCTGCGCCGGGACGCCCTTCTCCTGCGCTTTGTTCATCATCGAGCGCGAGATGGTTGAGACGTAATCGACGTTATGCAGGCCGCTGCGTTCAAAGGCGCTGGCCAGTTTCGCGACTTTTCCGCCTTTGCCTTTCCCGGCCATACCGAGGCCGAGCATCGCGTCGACTTCATAATCCTGAATGTGCAGCAGGGTGCGTGCGCCCGATAGTTTGCCCAGCAGGCGCATGCCTGGCGTACAAAACAGCGTCGGCACCACGCCAATAATGCGATCCGGCTTCCAGCGACGCTGGGCCATCAGCGGGAAGAAACTGCTCAGTGCAAAGCTTCCCAAATGCAGCAGGCGTTTTAGCGTCGAGGGCTGTTTCGGCACATACAGCGGGCAGCGCCAGACGGTCGCGTCCCCCTGCTCGCGGCGATAGCGCCAGCTGGAGTAGCGCTCGCCAACTTTCCATTCCGGGTAGTAAGGCGGGGCCGTAATGACCCGCACCTCGTGACCCTGACGGGTCATCCATTCGACCATCTCACCGGTGTACTTACCGATACCGGTTAGCTCCGGCGAGTAGTTGATGCCGTAGACCAAAATCTTCATAGTCCCGGCACCTCAGCCTGATGTTCCGCCAGGAAGTAGGCGCGACTGTTGTCGTGAACGTTGTCACTGGCCAGCAGCGCGGCCTGTTCCAGCCAGCGGTAATCGTCGTGCTGAGAATCAGGCAGACGCAGGTCTGCCTCACTCACCTTCAGGCGAAAACCGAGCACCACGTAATGGGTGCTGAAACCGGTGCCGGAAAAGTTATCGTCATAGAAGTGCTGCCAAACCCCGTAAAACTGGCCTGCCGCCATCGGCAGACGCAGCCCCAGCTCCGCCAGGGTGAGACGTTCAAACGCAGTGTCTAACATCTCATCCTTTTGCACGCGTCCTCCCGGAACAAACCAGAACCCTTGTGCCGGGCGATTGGTGCGTTTACCGAGCAGAAACTCACCGCGTTCGTTCTCCACGATCAAATCGATGGAGATCAGCGGAGTGGAGCGGACTACCGTGGCAAAATCTTCCTGACTTAAAAACATGATTACCCCCGGAAGCGATGCTGGTTTTCCAGGAACCACTGGTACGTACTCGCCAGTCCCTGTTCGAGCGACACTTCGTGATACCAGCCGAGCTGGTGCAGACGCGTCACGTCCAGCAATTTACGCGGTGTGCCGTCGGGCTTAGTGGCGTCGAACACCACGCGGCCTTTGTAGCCCACCACCTGGGCGATGGTCTGCGCCAGTTCGCGAATGGTGCAATCCACGCCGGTGCCAACGTTGATGTGCGACAGCATCGGCTGGGTGTTTTCAGCCCACACCTCGCGATCCAGTTCCATCACGTGAATGCTGGCGGCAGCCATGTCATCCACATGCAGGAATTCGCGCATCGGCGTCCCGCTGCCCCACACCACCACATCAGGCGTGTTGGCGGCGGTCGCTTCGTGGAAGCGGCGCAGCAGCGCCGGGATCACGTGCGAGTTACTCGGGTGGAAGTTATCGTTCGGGCCGTACAGATTGGTCGGCATCACCGAGCGATAGTCGCGGCCATACTGGCGGTTATAGGACTCGCACAGTTTGATCCCGGCAATCTTGGCGATGGCATACGGCTCGTTCGTCGCTTCCAGCGTACCCTGCAGCAGCTCGCTCTCGGCGATCGGCTGTTTGGCCAGCTTCGGGTAGATACAGGATGAGCCGAGGAACAGCAGCTTATTCACGTTGTGCAGATGCGCCGCGTGAATGATGTTGCTCTCAATCATCATGTTTTCGTAGATGAAATCCGCTGGGTAGCTGTTGTTGGCGACAATGCCGCCCACTTTCGCTGCCGCCAGATACACCTGGTCAATGCGTTCGTTAGCAAAGAACTGCTGCACCGCCTGGCTGTCCAGCAGGTTCAGCTCGTCGCGGGTGCGAAGAATCAGCTCTGCATCGCCGCGCTGTTCCAGCTGGCGAACGATGGCCGATCCCACCATTCCACGATGACCGGCGACAAAAATACGTTGTTTGGTCATGACTCAGGACTCCAGCGCGATGGCAACCTCGTAGCCATGGGACTTCAGCAGGGAGTGTTTTTTCGCTGCTTCGAGATCGTGGGCAACCATTTCAGAGACCATCTCCTGCAGAGTGATTTCCGGTTTCCAGCCCAGTTTTTCGTGCGCTTTGGTTGGGTCGCCGAGCAGGGTTTCCACTTCCGCAGGACGGAAGTAACGCGGGTCAACCTGAACAATCACGTCGCCCGGTTTCACGCCCGGTGCATCGTGACCGGTCACAGAAACCACCACACCACGCTCTTCAACGCCGGTGCCTTCAAAGCGCAGTTTGATACCGAGCTGTGCGGCTGCCATTTCAACGAACTGACGCACGGAGTACTGCACGCCGGTGGCAATCACGAAATCTTCCGGTTTGTCCTGCTGCAGCATCATCCACTGCATTTTCACGTAGTCTTTCGCATGGCCCCAGTCACGCAGGGAGTCCATGTTGCCGAGGTGCAGGCAGGATTCCAGGCCCTGAGCGATGTTAGCGATCGCACGGGTGATTTTACGGGTCACGAAGGTTTCGCCACGGCGTGGGGATTCGTGGTTGAACAGAATGCCGTTACAGGCGTACATGCCGTAGGATTCGCGGTAGTTCACGGTGATCCAGTAAGCGTAGAGTTTGGCGACAGCGTAAGGAGAGCGCGGGTAGAACGGCGTGGTCTCTTTCTGTGGGATTTCCTGCACCAGGCCGTACAGCTCAGAGGTGGATGCCTGGTAGAAACGGGTTTTCTTTTCCAGACCCAGGAAGCGGATGGCTTCCAGCAGGCGCAGCGTGCCCATACCATCGACGTCTGCGGTGTATTCCGGGGATTCGAAGGAGACAGCCACGTGGCTCATTGCGCCCAGGTTGTACACTTCATCCGGCTGCACTTCCTGCAGGATACGGGTCAGGTTGGAGCTGTCGGTCAGGTCGCCGTAGTGCAGATGGAATTTCGGGTTTGCAGCATGCGGATCCTGATAGATGTGGTCCACACGCTCGGTGTTGAACGAAGAAGCGCGGCGTTTAATGCCATGAACTTCATACCCTTTCTCCAGCAGAAACTCCGCCAGATAAGAACCATCCTGCCCGGTAACGCCGGTGATGAGAGCGACTTTAGACATGTTTATATTCCTCTACTTATCGAATTTAATCAGTTTCAACGCGTTCGCGTATCACCACTGCGGGGTTGCCACGGCAAATCTTATTTGCCGGTAGCGATTTAAAAACGCTGCTGCGGGCGCCAATAACGGTGCCATCGCCAACAGAAACACCAGGTGCAACAAAAACATCTGTCGCCAGCCAGCATTTTTCGCCAATCACAATAGGCGTGGCGTTAATATCGAAATGCTGACTCATAAAATCGTGACTGCCGGTGCACAAATAACACTTTTGTGACACCACAGAGTGGGCGCCAATCGTAATATCGCCCAGGGTATATAACACCGCGTCATCACCCACCCAGGCGTAATCACCGAGGGTTAATTTCCATGGATAGGTAATTTTCACGGACGGGCGAATAACCACATTTTTGCCAATTTTTGCGCCAAATAAACGCAACAAAAAGGCTCGCCAGCGATACAGCACCTGCGGTGACCAGGCAAATAATGTTGCCTGAACCGCCCACCACAGCTGCACTTTTATTCCATTTCCACCGCGAAAACCTTTCGGGACGGTAAAACCACTGAGATCCTGCATCACCTTTCCTTATATTCAGGCTTTGTTATATAAGGCTTTCGTTTTGCCCGTCGTTTTCAGACGTAATAAATAGGATAATTCCGCCCAGAAGCCGGGTACGCGCAATATGTTGCGCTGGACTTTTTTAGCATCCTGGCATAATTCCAGATTATTCGAGGTTGACACCCCCCCCATCGAGAATTCCGATACCAGCCCTTTAATTCGACGGAACGGATAACCGGATTTATACAGACTGGCGGCCAGTGCATAATCAGATGACACTTTGTATTGCAAATCGTACGGGTGTTTTTTCAGGCCCGCCGTCGGGAAGAAAATCGCCTGATGGCTGGCAGGCAAACTGTGGTAGATATACCAGCCGCTTTTGGCGCTACGACGAATTTTAGTGCCATCGCCGAAATCGAGCAGCGCATCACCGATAAACATGGCTTCTTCTTTCTGGCGCGACAGCTGACGGGCAAACAGCGCCACATCGTCGTGGAAAACATCACCGGAATTGAGGAAGATCGCATAGCGTCCTTGCGCCATGTCGATGCCTTTATTCATCGCATCGTAAATGCCTTTGTCTTTCTCGCTGATGTAACGTAAGTTGAACTCACCGTTGAGTTTTTCCAGAAACTCCGCTGTGCCATCGTCAGAGCCGCCGTCGACCACAATCCATTCAAACGTGAGGCTGGGATCGCGGGCCAGATTGCGCAGCGAGCGCCAGGTTTTGACAACCCCTTCGTGATTGCGAAAAGCGACTGTAATGACGCTAAGAAACATAAACCACCTCGTTTCGTCATACGTTCGTAATATTAAGCGCTTTGCGCAGAATAAACGGACAGACAATTAAGAATGCATATTCCGGGCTAAATATTGACCCGGTAAAAAACAGCGACACCGGCGTAAAAAGATAAAGCTGCACACGGAAATTCTGATTATCACCAAACGCGTTAATCATCATTTTGAACACTTTAAACAGGTACCATGCTGTTAACAGTACAGCGAACCAGGAAAAGTAAATAATTAACAGATACAGCCCATTGTCTATGGTTTTACCGACATCCGCACCGTTAAAGATTCCGAATGATGCAACATATTCGTAAAGTGAGCCAAATCTGACTACGCCATCAATATGGGTTAATGAATACCCCACCATCACCAGTGGCCCAATGATACGATAATATGATGACGAACCTTCCGTGCCTAAATCACCGAGACGCGTGGCGATGTAGGGGAATGCAAAAACAATACCCACTAAAAATACGGCTAATGAAATGATAGCCAAGGGTAGTTTTTTCTTAATCGCGTCTTTATTCAGGTACTGAAAGGCCCACTCCAGCAGGTAAAACAAGATAAATGTCATTACCCCGGAGAAAGAGCCTGACAGAACAATCCCTGCAAGAATCATAGCATCGGTCTTAGGGGTTTTGATACCAAACTGTTTGATGCTGAGCCAAATTGAGATTAGTGCCAGAGCAAAAAACGCCGGTTCAAAATAAAGCGCAGTGGTGCGTTTGCCACCAAATTTAATGAAGTTCAGAACATAGCTATTACTGTAAATCAGATATTTCGAAATCATCTCCATCAGGCTACTGCCGCCGGTCAAAATAATTTGCGCCATTTCCATGGCGGCAAGCATAACAATGAACGCAACGGCAATATAAAAGAACCTAAGGATTTTCCGATAATTGTGCGGCGAAATAGTTTTAAACCGAATACTCCACACCATGCCAATAATAATGACGATATAGACAAATAACATGGTGGAGGTGACGTACTTGCTGGCATCCAGCGACTGACCAAAGATGTAGTTAAATGCCGTTAAGCCAAACCCCAGCCCCAGGGCAATCATCAGTTTCTTCACGCTAATTTTGTCGACATAGAGCAGCAACAAAAGCGGTAAGAAAGTCACGATGGTGATCGGGAAGCTTTCGCCGAGCTGGGCAATTTTGACGTTAACCAGCAGATAGATCAGCGGCAACAGCAGGTAGCTACAGATTCTGATAGAACGAGACATACTCCTCCAGCATCTGTTCACCGCTGTAAGCCTTGCGGCTGCGGTTGCGGAACGATTCCAGGCTGGTGTTAAAAACAGCCTGCGCGATCTCGGCTTTTGATCGTTGCACCAGCGGCAGCACCTCGTGCTCGCTGAAGGTTTTGCCGCCTGATTTCTCCAGCACTTCGCGCGCGGCGTCGCTGTGGGTGGCGATCACCGGCACGCCGATGGAGAGCGCTTCGCACAAAATCAGCGGGTAGTTGTCCACGCGAGAGCTAAACACCAGCGCGTCCATGCCGTTCAGGGCGCTCATCAGCTTGCGTTTATCCGTCTCAAAGCCGTGATTAATCACGTTCGGCCCTTCAAACGGCGAGAATTTGCCGAAGGTGTGCAGCTCAATTTTGTCGCCGAGCGCCATCATGTCGCGCACCAGCTGTTGATTGGTTTTGCCGTCATAGCGCAGATCGTGTGCAACCACCGCAATTTTCGGCTTACCCGGCGTTACTGCAACCGGTGTGAGTTCCGCCAGAATGTCTTCGGTCGCCACATCAATGCCGTTATTGATAATTTTGCAGCGCCCGACGCCATACAGGCTGTTAAAGGCATCCGCCACGTGCTGGCTCGGAGAGATAAAGTGGCAGCCGAGGGCCATCATATCGCGGAACAGCTGACGTTTTCCCGCCACCAGCTGGTGCGCGCGATCCACTTTCACCGGCGGATAGTTGCTGAGCGTCGGGCATTTCTGACAGTGCGTTTTCCAGCCTTCGCAGCCATCGGTGAACGCGCAGCGTCCGGTAACGCTCCAGTGATCGTGCAGGGTCCAGACAAACGTGGTGTCCGGCTTGTGCGCCTGCACGTTCTCACAAAAGGCAACCACCTCTTCGAGTTTCAGCCAGTAGCTGTGCATAACGTGGAAATGCAGAACCACCGGGCCGGGGGTGCGCGTCACGGTGCGGTAGAGGTTATTCAGATTGCCGAACAGATCGCGGTTGAACAGACGAAACAGCGCGATGTTGGCCACCGATGTCAGACGCGGGGTCTGCTTCAGGACGTGCGGATAGTTATCATGACTGACGCTTTTTTTACCGCCCTTGCCGTAGCCATACACAAAGCGGGACTTGAACCCTTTTTGTAGCGCACGCTGATGCAGATCCAGCGCCACACCGGCCGCCCCGCCTTCGGCAAGACGGACGTTAAATTGCAGAATATTCATTTCAACACCTTCACGCGGGCTTTTTCACCCACCACCAGCGCGTTATCCGGGATGCTGTCCAGCACCACGCTCCCCGCGCCAATAGTGACGTTGTTGCCAACGGTAATCTCACCAATCATCACCACATTGGCCCCCAGCTCGACGTTGTTGCCAATCACCGGGCAGGCCAGGCTGTCCGGGCCACGGTTACCAATAGTGACGCCGTGGCGAACGGTGAAATCATCACCCGCGACCACGAATTTATTGATAACGATGGCGTAGCCGTGGTGAATGGTAAAACGTCGTCCGATGGTGGCCGCCGCCTGGATTTCATAGCCAAACAGGCATTCAGTGATGATGCGGTACAGCACCAGAACCGGCGCTGCCCACAGGTTATTGAGCACATTCTTCTTGCGCCAGACGGAGCAGAAATGGGCGATGCGATACGCCAGAACCATGCAGCACGGGCGCAGGCTCCAGCTGTTTGCGCGGCAATCTTCCAGAATCATTATTTCCCCCGCAGCCCGTCGGCCAGACGCTTAGTGTTTCGCACGGAAAAGAGCGTCAGCAGCGTGCGCCAGTTCATGCGCTTATTGCGGATCTGATAGAGGGTAAACAGCTGATATTTACGGCTGGCACGGTCGAACTTGTCCTTGTGCTTGCGATAAAAGTGGAAGTAGCCGGAGAATTTTTTCGGCGATGAGGTGATCTGCATTTCACCGTGATTGATGTGCAGAATTTGCGTGGCGTCATCCACTTTCCAGGGTTCGCCATACTCCACCACCATGCGCAGGAAAATGTCGTAGTCCTGCGCCGCTTTCAGTTCCGTATCGAACAGGCACTCTTTGAAGCGCCATGCCCAGGTAAAGACCTGGTTGCCGATGATATTGCGTTTGTAAAACAGACGGCGCGAGTACGGTGATTTCGGGTACAGCGGCAGGCTGGCAGGCTGGGAGTAAACTTCGCCCTGGCAGACATAGTCGTTGGCATACAGAAACGCGTGGGTGACCAGCTGATGTTTATGCGCCAGAAAGGTCGACAGACGGTTGGGCGTCCACTCGTCGTCGTCATCGATTCCGGTCAGGAACTCCCCTTTCGCCTGCAAAATCGCCTGGTTGCGCACCGCGCACGCCCCGGAGTTGATGGCGTTGTGGGTATACATCACACGCGGGTCGTTCAGCTCGGTGACAAATTTTTGCAACTGCTCGAAGGATGACGAGCAATCATCCACGATGATCAATTCCCAGTGGTCATAGTCCTGACGTAAAACCGATTTAATCGCGCGGATCGCCAGCTGCTGACGATTCCAGGTTGGCATATAGATGGAGATCAAAGGGCGTGGTGTTGTCATTTTATTCCCCGGATGGCTTGTTGCCCTCACCCCTGCCCTCTCCCACTGGAAGAGGGAATTAAGGATAGGGTGAGGGAAAACGATTATTTACTGTCAGACTTATATTCGTACTCGTAATACCCGTAATCCTGGTACCCGGTTGCGCGGCGGAAGATAGAGTTCAGAATCACCCCTTTCACTTCGATGCCGTTCTGCTCGAAGCGACTCAGGCTGGTTTCCACCTCTTTCAGGGTGTTCACCGCATAGCGCGCCACCATCAGGGTGGTCCCGGCGTGGCGGCCCACAATCGCGGCGTCGGTGACGGCCAGAATTGGCGGCGTATCAATCAGCACCAGGTCGTAGTGTTCACTCGCCCATTTCACCAGTTGCGCGAAACGTTCGCTCATCAGCAGTTCGGACGGATTCGGTGGCACCTGGCCGCGCGGCACAAGGTCAAAATTGGTAATGGAGGTCGGCTTGGCGCACTGGCTGATCTCCCCTTTGCCGAGCAGAATTTCCGACAGACCGTTGACGTTGTTGGTGCCAAGCAGTTCGTGGGTGTAACCCTTGCGCATATCGCAGTCGATCAGCAGCACACGTTTGTTGGTCTGACTGATTACCGCCGCGAGGTTGGCACACACGAAGGTTTTACCAATCGACGGGCTGACCCCGGTGAGCATCAGGACGTTATTTTTGGCCTGCATCATGGCGAAGTGCAGGCTGGTACGCAGGCTGCGCACCGCTTCAATCGCCAGATCCGTTGGGTTACCCACGGCCAGCAGCTGGCTCTGTTTGTATCGTTTGACCCCTTTGACCGTTTTGACGCTATCGCGCGACTTCTGCCATTCCGACAGCGGAATGCTGGCATAGACGCTGATACCGTTCTCTTCGAGGACCTGCGGGCTTTCGATACCGCGGTTAAACAGGGAGCGCAGCAGCACACCGACGATGGAGAGCATCAGGCCGAGAATAATGCTGCCGAAAATGATCAGCGCTTTCTTCGGTTTCAGCACGCCAGGCTGGGTGATAGCGGAGTCAACGATGCGCACGTCACCGACGGTACTGGCTTCGGTGATTTTCAGCTCCTGCTGTTTATTCAGCAGCTGCATGTACACCTGCTGGCCCGACTCCACATCGCGCGTCAGACGCACAATTTCCTGCTGGGTTTTCGGCATCGCGGTGACGCGGTTGTTGAGTTTCGATTTCTCATCTTCCAGCGCCTGGCGTTTTTCCAGCAGCGTGCGGTAAGCCGGGTGGCGTTTGGTGTAAAGCTTGGAGATTTCCGCTTCTTTGAAGGTCAGCTCGTTTAACTGGGCATCGATGTTAACCATCGAATCGAGCACCGATTTCGCTTCCAGTGGCAGATCGACGGAGTCTTTCTGCTGGCGATAGGCGTTAAGTTTGTTCTCCGCGTCATCCAGACGGGTACGCACTTCCGGCAGCTGTTTCGCGAGGAAAGCGAGGCTCTTCGCCGCCTCTTCCGACTTGCGCTCCACGTTCTGCTCAAGGTAGTTACGGGTAATGCTGTTCAGGACGTTGCGGATCATCTCCTTATCTTCACCGGTAAAGCTCAGGCTCAGCACGCCCGTGTCTTTACCATTTTCGGTGACGGTCAGGTTGTTTTGCAGATTGTTGATCATGCCAAGCGTTGAAAATTTGCTGACGGTAAATTCACCGCCCTCAGCCGCCTGAATGGCGCTGACCATCATGGTGACACCGTTTTTAGACAGCAACTGCCCCACTTCGCCGCGTGCGCTAAAGCCCGCATCGCTGGTCAGTTCATACTGTTTGGGGCCGAGCACCGTCAGGGTGAACACCTGATCCGCCGAACCTTTTGGCAGGGTAAAGGTGGTGACTTTAACGGTATCGTTTTGACGCCCCATCAGTCGGTCCCAACCGGCACCAAACACCGGGAAGGTGTTTTTGCTGACGGCGATATCCAGGTCGAGATCGTCAACGGTTTTTCCGAGGACCATGCGCGACTGAATCAGCTGGATTTCCGCATCGGACGCCGGTGGCTTATTCGCCAGCGCTGAACCGATATCCTGCACCAGTGAGTTACCGGAGTTTTGCTCGATCTGCACCAGCGCATCGGCACTGTAGATAGGCGTAGCAAACAGGGTGTAGATCACGGCGGCGATCGCAAAAACCGCGGTAATGCCCAGCACCCACCAGCGCGCCTCGACCACCGTCCCGATCAGACGGCCAATATCAATTTCATCACTGCCCGAGATCGGGGCGGCAGAAGGTTTTGTTTTTTCTGTCATTGTTATCCCTGCTGAGCTTTCAGTGCCTGCGCCCACTGTTGGGCAGACTGGTCTAGTAAGGTATAAACCGCCTCAAATGCCTCACGGCTCTTGCGATACGGATCGGGAATTTCGCGCTCACTGTCCCAGTGACCAAACAGCATCACTTTGCCGCGCATCTCCGGTGCGATTTCGCACAGCGCACTAATGTGGCGTTTTTCCATCGCGAGGATCAGATCGTACTCCCGGCACATCCGGCCAGAGACCTGACGGGCCACGTGCCCGTCCAGGGAGAGGTTATGCGACTTCGCCACGCTCGTTGCGCGCTCATCCGCCCCCTTCCCCACCAGCGCCCCCAGCCCTGCGGAGTCCACCACCAGATCGGGCTGATAATTTTTCAGCAACCGTTCAGCCGTTGGGGAACGGCAAATGTTCCCCACGCACACCACCAGAATTTTGTTAAACATCGCGGGTTACCAGGTATGAATGTCGCGCGCCGTGTCCGTCATGTAGCGAACGCCACTGATGGTTGGCAGCAACTGGTTGATCAGACGGTTCCAGCGTGTGACTGGCGCGGTAGTGACATAGACCACATCGTATGGCTGCAGACGGAATTCCGTCGCCATCACCAGGGAGGTCGCATCGGACATATCCAGCTGATAGATGTTGGCAATCTTGCCTTTCGCACTGCCCTCGCCTTTCAGCGGACGGATCACGAAGATGCCGCTGGCGTTAGACGACGTCAGATCCAGACCTTCTGCATTCCCCAGCGCTTCAGTCAGGGTCATGCCGCTGAAGTCCATTTTGAGGGTGCTCTGTTTTTTAACTTCGCCCATCACGAACACTTTCAGATCGTCGTTGCGCGGCACAAACAGAATGTCGCCCGGATAGAGCAGACGGTTTTGGCTCAAATCGCCGTTCTGCATCAGCGCCTGGAGCGAAATGCGCTCCTCTTTGCCGTTATGCGTCAGCACCACGTTGCGCCAGTCGGCCGCGTCCGTTAACCCGCCCGCGGTGTTGATGGCGTCGAGAATGGTCAGCGGTACGTTGGTGATCGCCTGCTGGCCTGATTTATTGACCTGGCCGGAGACGTAGGCTTTCTGCGAACGGAATGCGGCGATATTAACGTCCACCTGCGGGTCAGCGATGTACTGCGCTAAACGGCCGGTAATATCACTACGAATTTCTGCGAGGGTTTTCCCCACGACGTGCACTTTACCGATGTATGGATAGAACATGGTGCCATCAGGCTGCACCCAGTTACCGGTGTCGCTGGAGCTGCGGTATTGCCCTGCGGGAGTGGTCAGTTCCGGGTGATCCCAGACGGTGACGCTCACAACGTCGCCCGGCCCCACGCGGTATTGATAAGAGGCAATTTCCTGATCCAGAGACATATTCGGCTGCGCAACATTCGGACGCGGGCGTAATTGTTCGACGATACGCGGCGTTAATGGATAAACATTCACCATTTTGTCGAGATCAAAATCAGCATCCTGTTGCTTGATCACATCCTTGCCCATTGTTGACATATTGCTGCCGGGAAAGACCGTACAACCACTCATCAAGGTCACAGACACCAATAATGGCATCAATTTCATTTTGGATTTCATCATTGATTATTTATCACTTTGGCAGAGTAATTATCCTGTGCAATTTAAATAAGCGCGGGTTGTTTAGGCAATCAGAATGCAGTTAATAAAATAGAAATATAACTGGCATCAATCCTAAAAAACGCTTATTCATCCATTGGCTATTGACAGAATAATCGAGGCTGATTCACACGCTTTCAGGCACGCTACCGCCCTTGGCTTTCAGTTACCAATCCACTGACGAAACAATGTATTATGGATAGACACCCTCTAAAATTAGGTCTTGCAGGATAAATATATCCGGCATTTTCAATGCCTGAGCGGTAATGAATGTTCGCTCTTAAGACCGTTACATAAATAGCAGCAAGAAGATTTAACATTTGATGCCTGGAGAATTGTTGCAGCTAACCTAATAGCAGGCAAGGAGACAACTGTCCTATTATTGGTTTTTAAGAATAATATTAAGCGCAAAGTTTTATGGTTTTAGGAATTTCTTTATATTGACAAAATTCAGACATAAAACATTTCATGCGATATTTCCTAATTATCCACATAACCGGATAATTTCACTTTCTTATAGAAATAACAGGGTTATTCGCCGTGACTATTTCCCGCGCTTTCATTAAGAGAAATCTCAAGCAGTCATTGCAATTTTTGCCAGCTTTATCCATGATCGAAGTGTGACAAATGTCATATCTTCAGAGGTACTGCTATTACTATGGAATGGATTGCCGATCCATCAATCTGGGCCGGGCTGGTGACGCTGGTCGTCATCGAATTAGTGCTTGGCATCGATAACCTGGTCTTTATTGCCATCCTCGCCGAAAAATTGCCCCCGGCGCAGCGCGACCGCGCACGCGTTACCGGTTTGCTGTTGGCGATGGTGATGCGTTTGCTGTTACTGGCGTCGATCTCCTGGCTGGTCACCCTGACCACTCCCCTCTTCTCGTTCCACGGCCTGAGCTTTAGCGCCCGTGACGTGATCATGCTGTTTGGCGGCCTGTTCCTGCTGTTCAAAGCCACCGTTGAGCTGAACGAACGGCTCGAAGGGAAAGACAGCGAGAACCCCACCCAGCGTCGAGGGGCGAAGTTCTGGCCCGTGGTCGCGCAAATCGTGGTGCTGGACGCGGTCTTCTCGCTGGATTCCGTGATTACCGCCGTGGGGATGGTTGATCATCTGCCTGTCATGATGGCGGCGGTGATTATTGCCATCACGCTAATGGTGATGGCGAGCAAGGCCCTGACGCGCTTTGTGAACAGCCATCCGACGATTGTGATTTTGTGTCTGAGCTTCCTGCTGATGATCGGCTTTAGCCTGGTCGCAGACGGCTTTGGCTTCCATATTCCAAAAGGCTATCTGTACGCGGCGATCGGTTTCTCGGTGATTATTGAATCCCTGAACCAGCTGGCGATTTTCAACCGCCGCCGTTTTCTCTCTGCCAATCAGACCTTGCGTCAGCGCACGGCGGAGACCGTTCTGCGTCTGCTTAGCGGTAAGAAAGAGGACGCCGAGCTGGATGCAGAGTCAGCGTCACTGCTTGCCGATCACGACGACAGCCAGATCTTTAACCCACAGGAGCGGCGGATGATTGAGCGCGTGCTCAATCTTAACCAGCGCTCGGTCAGCAGCATCATGACGTCGCGCCACGATATCGAACATATCGACCTGAATTCGCCGGAAGCGCAGATCCGCGCCCTGCTGGATAAAAACCAGCACACTCGCGTGGTGGTGACCGGGGGTGATGATGAGGAAGGTCTGCTTGGGGTGGTGCACGTCATTGACCTGCTCCAGCAGTCCCTGCGCGGTGAGCCACTGGATTTACGTGCGCTGATCCGCCAGCCGCTGGTGTTTCCGGAAACCCTGCCGCTGCTTTCGGCGCTGGAACAGTTCCGCAACGCGCGCACCCACTTTGCCTTTGTGGTCGATGAGTTTGGCTCCGTTGAAGGACTGGTGACGCTGAGCGACGTGATGGAAACCATCGCCGGTAATTTGCCTAACGAAGTGGATGAGATTGACGCCCGCCACGACATCCAGAAAAATGCCGATGGGTCCTGGACTGCCAACGGTCATATGCCGCTGGAAGATCTGGTGCAGTACGTTCCATTGCCGCTGGATGAGAAGCGCGAATACCACACGATCGCCGGTCTGCTAATGGAATACTTACAGCGTATTCCGCAGCCGGGTGAAGAGGTTCAGGTCGGGGACTATGTGCTGAAGACGCTGCAGGTGGAGAGTCATCGCGTGCAGAAAGTGCAGCTGATCCCCCTGCGCGGAGAGGATGATTTGGATTTTGAGGTTTGATCTCCAATCATCCCCCTCTCCCGTTCAAGGAGAGGGGGATGATTGGATCAGAGCTTATCTAAAAGCTTCTTCACATCTTTGCTGTTCTGCGAATCTTTATTCTTATCCGCCCACTCATTCAGACGGCGTTTTGCTTCATCCTGCAGATGTTTACGCAAGATCTGGTCAACCTGAAGACTGTAATTCAGCTCCTGCCATCTGCCGTAAACGTTGAGCGGGATAGCCGTCTCTTTCAGGACATCAATCAGCGGGCCTTCGCCTTCCCAGCCGGACATCACGCGGACGTTAAAGCGCGTATCCGTCGTCTCTTTCACCAAGTCCATCGTGCCTTTGCCCGTGACCGCCAGCATCGAGGATTGCCCCTGCATGTCATCGAGTGTGAGCTGCCCGTTGTCCAGCGTCAGATCGGTGGTAAAGGTGTCGAGTTTCGTCGCGCTGTCGAAGTTCTCTTTGGCTTTGATATTGCTGCTGCGCTCGACGGCCTGCTGCACCAGCTGTTGGAAGTTCAGCCCTTCCATGCGGCTGTTGGCGAGGTCAACGTGTGCCTGCCCCTGCCAGCTGTGACGGAAGGCGTCAGCGTCAATCTTATCGCCAGAGAAATCTCCCGCCATGGTCAGATTACCGGTCAGCGCGATAGGGTAATCGAAGGCTTTGAGGATAGTGCCAATCTCGATGTTCTCAAGACGCGGCTGGAACTCGGCCTTCGCCATATCCTTACGCACGTCCAGCATGCCAGGCAGAGAGATATGCCCCGCCCCCATCTGACCGCTTAGCTCGGAAATGACCAGTAAACCGTTGTGGTTCAACATTTGGCTACTGACGTTCGTGAAGTCGATGCCCCGCCAGCGCACCGCGTTGGCTTTAAGCAGAATATCCGCCGTAAAGCTGCGCAGCCCGTTGTAGTCTGGCGCGTCGACGTTTGACGCAATAACCGGTCGCATCTGTTTCGGCAGCCCGGGTGCCTGAGCGTCGTCACCCTCTTTCGCCGGGACCGGCTGCGGAGGCAACAGATTTTCCAGGTTGAGCTTGTCGAACTGAAGATCAAAGACCCATTTCGGCTCTTCGCCCAGCAGCACGCTGGCACGACCTTTTAATGAACTGTCATTCGCCTGCAGGTTGAGATTATTCAGCTCGAGCTGTTTTTGCTCTTCGCGCCACATCGCCTGCAGCGTGCCCTGGCCGGTGATCCCTTGTGTCGGGAGATCGGCGCCAGAGAGTTGCCAGTTCAGCTGTTGAATATCGGCGGTAAGTTGATGCGGGTAGTCCGACGCGTTGACGCGGGCATTTAGCGACAGAGTCAGGTCACGCTGATTGCGATTAATGCGACCTGAAAAATCAACCGTCGCCAGATGATGCGGGTCCTGTTCCATCGTCAGATTAATATTGCGCACGGTGACCTGGTCGTCATCCTCATGCTGGAAGACCAGCACGCTGTCCGCGACTTTCAGACTGGCGATATCAAATGACCAGCCCGCATCTTCGGGGACGTCGGGGAGTGAATTTGCGCGAGGGGCAACAGGCTCACCCGGTTTACGGACGGCTTCTGTTTGCGGCGTCAGCTGAATGACGGCACCTTTCAGCATCACCTGGCGCACCTGCAGCTGGTGCGAAAGCAGCGGCATTAAGGCGACGTCCAGACGCATATTGTCAGCAGAGACCACCGGCAAAGCGGCGCCCGGTGCAGTCAGTGACATGCGGCCAGACAGAATGCTGAGCTGCGGCCAGACATGCCAGCGAAGAGGCCCATCCAGCTTCAGTTCATACCCGCTTCGTGCTTCGACCTGGCGGACCATGTAGGCGCGGAAATCATTGGGGTTAACCAGCAGAACCAACGCTGAAAGGCCAGCAACCAGCACCACCAGCAAAATCATCAGCGTTGTAAGAACTCTTCTCATGGCATCCTCGATGAAGCCTAAATCAGTCTTTATCAATACGACTGGCAACCGCACCCTGCTGGTCGCGGTACTTCGCGTCCTGACGGCGGTTGTAAGGGCGCTCGGCCGGGCCGGTCAGCGGCTCGAAGCTCAGCGCACCAATCATCATGCCAGGGCGCAACGCCAGCGGTAATTTACCGGCATTAAAGAACTCAAGCACGATACGGCCAGACCAGCCGGGATCGATACGGTGCGCGGTGACGTGCACCATCAGCCCCAGACGCGCCAGAGACGAGCGGCCATCGAGCCAACCGACCAGATCGGCAGGCAGCGTGACGGATTCATAGGTCACCGCCAGCGCCAGTTCGCCCGGGTGCAGATAGAAAGCGTCGCCTTCCGCCAGCACAATTTCATCGCTCATGACGCGATCGAGCGCGGCGCTGACTTCGTCTTTCGGTCCGCTCAAATCAATAAAAGGTGCGGTGTGGCCGCTGAAAGTACGGAATTTATTGCCCAAACGCACATCAACGGTGACACCGTTAATGCGTTCTACTGGCGGACGCGGGGTGATAGACAGACGCCCTTCATCCAGCCAGGCTTCTATATCTCGGTCACAAAGACGCATGACACTTTCTCCTTTCGTGCATCAAACCCTGAAACCGCACTGGCTTCAGGGCAAACCCGGTTATCTCTGAACGGTACACAATTCGGGCGTATTATTCAAAAAACTGGCTAATTTTCGCTTTCAGGATATCGATAGCAATGCGGTTTTTACCCCCGCGCGGCACGATGATATCAGCGTACTGTTTGGACGGTTCAATAAACTGCAGGAACATCGGACGTACGGTTTTCTGATACTGCGCCATCACGGAGTCCATCGAACGACCACGCTCGTTCACGTCGCGCTTGATACGACGCATCAGACAGATGTCCAGCGGCGTGTCGACGAAAATCGAGAAGTTCATCGCTTCACGCAAGCGCGCATCGGTCAGCAGCAGGATGCCTTCCAGAATGATGACCTTTTTCGGTTCAATGTGAATCGTTTCTTGCGTACGCGTGTGGTCGACATAGCTATAGACCGGCAGATCGATAGGCGTGCCGCTTTTGATCATTTGCAAATGCTGGAACAGCAGGCTGTGATCCATGGCATTAGGATGGTCGTAATTCGTTTTTACGCGTTCTTCCATCGACAGATGGGATTGATCTTTATAGTAGCTGTCTTCGGGAATGACGCCGATGTGCTCATCACCAACTTGTTCGCGCAGTTCGCGATAAAGCGTACTGGCAATAAGACTTTTACCTGAAGCTGATGCGCCGGCGATGCCTATGATGACGCACTGATGAGACTTATCAGTCATAAATTTAGCGACCTGATTAACCTGGATGTAAAGGAAGGACGACGCCTGAGCGTCAAACGCGGCAATTATAGGGATTTCGCGTGCCTGATACTAGTGGAAAGGGCAGGTAATGCGAGAGTCATTCCAAATCCCTCTTTTCGCCCTGACCGAAATTTTAACGGTCATTTTTAACGCGTTAAACCTGAAATTTCTGCTGACTAAGTATTTAATAACTCTATGATGACAAATTATGAGCAGTCGGCATATGAATTGTAAATTGTTTGTACTAGCATAATCCAAATTAAAATTCTCATTCGTGCGGACCTTGTTCCTGGCAGCATGGCGTCTCTGGATAAAGCGGTAATGAATAAACAATACCAGCATGTTTTGGTGACTACCCCACATCCTTTACTACGGCTTGTCAGTCTTGGTCTGGTGACCTTCATCTTCACCCTTTTCTCGCTCGAGCTGACGCGTTTCGGTACTTTACTGGCACCGTTATGGTTCCCGACATCGATCATGATGGTCGCCTTCTACCGCCACGCCGGAAAGATGTGGCCGGGAATCGCCCTCGCCTGTTCGTTTGGTAACATTCTTGCCTCGTGGATGCTGTTTTCCTGGGAAACCCTCAGTTTCTGGTACACGGCCATCAACGTGATCGAAGCGTGCGTCGGCGCGCTGCTGCTGCGTAAATTATTGCCCTGGTATAACCCGCTCAAAAATCTTAGCGACTGGATTCGTCTGGCGATAGGCAGCGCCGTGGTGCCGCCGCTGTTGGGCGGTGTTCTGGCCTGGCTGCTGGTCCCCAGCGCCGAGCCGCTGCGTAACTTTTTTGTGTGGGTGCTTTCAGAATCTATCGGCGCGCTGGCGTTGGTCCCACTCGGTCTGCTGTTTAAACCGCACTATTTACTGCGCCACCGTAACCCGAAACTGCTGCTGGAAACCCTGCTCACCATGGCGGTCACGCTGGTGCTGTGCTGGGTGTCGATCACTTTCCTGCCCTGGCCGTTTACCTGCGTAATTGTGTTACTGATGTGGAGCGCGGTGCGTCTGCCGCGCATGGAGGCGTTCCTCGTCTTTCTGGTGACGGTGATGATGGTGTCGCTGATGATTGCGACCAAACCGGCGCTGCTCACGCCCCAGAGTACCGACGTGATGCTCAACGCCCCGTGGCTGCCTTTCCTGATGATGCTCCTGCCGGCGAACGTGATGACCATGGTGATGTACGCCTTTCGCGCCGAGCGCAAGCACATCACCGAGAGTGAAGAACGCTTTCGTAATGCGATGGAGTATTCCGCCATCGGGATGGCGCTGGTGGGCATTGAAGGGCAGTGGCTGCAGGCAAACAAGGCGCTGTGCCAGTTCCTTGGCTACTCGCAGCCTGAGCTGCAGGCCCTGACTTTCCAGCAGTTGACCTGGCCGGAAGATTTAAATTCCGACCTGAAAAGCCTGGAAGATTTGGTACGTGGCGACATCAACAGCTATTCGATGGAAAAGCGCTACTACACCCGCAACGGCGAGGTGGTCTGGGCGCTGCTGACCGTCTCCGTGGTGCGTCATACGGACGGCTCCCCGCTCTATTTCATCGCGCAAATCGAAGACATCAACGACCTCAAGCACACGGAGTGGGTCAACAAGCGCCTGATGGAGCGTATTACGCTCGCGAACGAAGCGGGCGGCATCGGTATCTGGGAGTGGGATTTACAGCCGGATGTGATCAGCTGGGACAAACGTATGTTCGAGATGTACGAGATCCCGTCGCATATCAAACCGACCTGGCAGCTGTGGCACGAGAGCATGCTTCCGGAGGATCGCGAGCATGCCGAACAGGTGATCCGCGATGCCCTGATGGCGCGCGTGCCGTTTAAGCTCGAATTCCGCATACGCGTTAAAGAGGGGGTGCGACATATCCGCTCGCTGGCGAATCGGGTGCTCAACAAGCAGGGCGAAGTCGAACGCCTGCTCGGCATCAATATGGACATGACCGAAGTTAAAGAACTTAACGAAGCCCTGTTCCAGGAAAAAGAGCGCTTGCATATCACCCTCGATTCTATCGGCGAGGCGGTGCTGTGTACCGATATCGATATGCACGTCACCTTTATGAACCCAGTCGCGGAGAAAATGAGCGGCTGGACGCAGCAGGAAGCGATGGGACAGCCCATCCTCAACGTGCTGCACATTACCTTCGGCGAAAACGGCCCGCCGATGGAAAATATTCACAGCGGCGATATGTCACGTTCTGATATTAATCAGGATGTGGTCCTGCACAGCCGCAATAGCGGCAGCTTCGATATTCACTACAGCATCACGCCGCTGAGCACCCTCGACGGGCAGAATATCGGCTCGGTGCTGGTCATTCAGGACGTCACCGAGTCGCGCAAAATGCTGCGTCAGCTAAGCTACAGCGCCTCTCACGACGCCCTCACCCACCTGGCGAACCGCGTCAGCTTTGAAAGCCATCTCAAGCGTCTGCTGCAAACCGTGCATGACACCCATCAGCGCCACGCTCTGGTCTTTATCGATCTCGACCGCTTCAAAGCGGTGAACGACACCGCAGGCCACGCGGCGGGTGACGCCCTGCTGCGCGAACTGTCGTCTCTGATGCTGAGTATGTTGCGCTCAAGCGACGTGCTGGCGCGACTGGGCGGCGATGAATTTGGCCTGCTGCTGCCGGACTGTAACGTCGAGAGCGCACGCTATATCGCGGGCCGAATTATTCATGCCATCAACGATTACCACTTCATGTGGGAAGGTCGCCTGCACCGCATCGGCGCCAGCGCCGGGATCACGCTGATTGACGACACCAACAGCCTGGCCGCAGAAGTCATGTCCCAGGCCGATATCGCCTGTTACGCCTCGAAAAACAACGGTCGCGGCGTAGTGACGGTATACGAACCGCAGCAGGAGAGAATTCACAGCGCGCGCAGCATGATGTCGCTGGATGAGCAATGGCACATGATCAAAGACAACCATCTGCTGATGATTGGCCGCAGCGTCGCGTCGCCGCGCATTCCGGAGAGCAGCAACTTCTGGCTGGTCTCCCTGCGGCTGTGGACCAGTCAGGGCGAAGTGCTCGAAGAACACGCGTTCCGCTCGGGGCTGGCAGAGCCGGATCTGCTGCATGCCCTCGACCGCCGTATTTTCCAGGAATTTTTCCGCGCCTTTGCCGTTCAGGTAGCCAATAAAGGGATGGGTGTGGCGCTGCCGCTCTCACCGGAAGGGATGTCCAGCTCAACGCTGGTAAATGAACTGCTCGATTTGCTGGAGAAAAGCCCACTACCGGGGCGTCTGCTGCATCTTGTGATCCCGGTCGAAACCCTGCAAAACCAGGATGCGACGATTCAGGACGGGCTGCAAAAACTGCGTCAGGCCGGTTGCCGCATTATTCTGAGCCAGGTCGGGCGCGATATGGACATATTTAACCACCTCAGCGCCCACATGGCGGATTACCTGCTGCTGGACCCGGAGCTGGTGACTAACGTCCACGGCAATCTGATGGACGAAATGATGGTGACCATTATCCAGGGCCACGCCCAGCGACTGGGGATGAAAACCATTGCCGGGCCGAGCAATCAGCCGCTGATGATGGATACCCTGTCCGGCATTGGCATCGACTTCATCTATGGCGATTCCATTGCCGAACCGCAGCCGCTGGAACTACTGCTGAACACCAGTTATTTCGCTATCAACTGAGGGTGCCCAGTTTTCCGTATACCAGATATGGAGCAGCGCATAAGACCGCCACGGCTGCCAGCGCAGCGCATACTTGCGGATCTGCGCCGGCGTCATGCCGGCGAAGCGCTGTTTGATCAGATAATCATCCGGCAAGAACACATCTTTCGCCTGCCAGCCCCGCAGGGCTAAGTAGTTAGCCGTCCAGCGCCCGATCCCGGGCCGCGCCTGAAGCGCCTTCATTCCGCTCTCAATATCTTCCGGCGGCTGGAGCGGAAAAGTGCCGTCAACGACCGACTGCGCAAGGTCAATCAGCGACTCCGCGCGTTTCACCGGCATCCCCAGCGCCTTGAGCGCCAGCGGATCGGCAGCAGCCAGTGCCGCCGGGGTCGGAAAGCAGGTGTAATCCGGGAATCCCTTCAGCGGTTCGCCGCAGAGCGCGACCACGCGCGCCGCGAGTTTCGCCGCCATCGACACACTCACCAGCTGCCCGAGAATCGCCCGCACACCTTGTTCGTACGCATCCATCGCCCCCGGCAGGCGTAATCCTGGACGTGCTGCGCCCAGCTCACCCAGCGTGGCAGCGATGTGCTGCGGATTGCAGGAGAGATCGAACAGGCGTTCGATACGCGCCAGGCAGTTCTGCGCGACCGGCACCAGCCCTTCGCTGAGCGTGACCTGCAGGGTGCAATCCGCCAGCGATGGCGTGACCCGAAACAGCCCCTGATGGCCGTCGCAGGTGAAACTGCGCTCGTAATAGGTATCGGTCACGGTCTCCACGCCCGCGACCGCACGCGCGCCAAGAAAGCCAAACATCCATTGCCAGTCGTAGGGGGGTTGCCAGTTCAGGGTGTACATCATCGCTCCTTTTGTTGTCTTCACAGCATAACCCGACCTTACGCGGCGTGCCTTGCTTTCATATTCCTGTTGTCGTGAGCGAGACATTTCGCTAAAGTCTCGCCCCTTCTCAACGGCATGGGGATTACGTCAGTGTTTATTGGTTTTGACTACGGTACGGCAAACTGCTCTGTGGCGGTGATGGATGACAACACGCCACGTCTGCTGAAAATGGAAAAAGAGAGCTCGCTGCTGCCGTCGATGCTGTGCGCGCCGACGCGCGAAGCCGTGAGCGAATGGCTGTATCGCCACCATCAGGTTCCGGCGACTGCCACAGAGACGCAGGCATTGCTGCGTCGTGCCGTGAATTTCAACCGCGACGAAGATATCGACGTCACGCCGTCCAGCGTACAGTTTGGCTTGTCCTCTCTGGCGCAGTACATTGAAGATCCGGAAGAAGTTTACTTCGTTAAATCCCCCAAATCCTTCCTCGGTGCCAGCGGGCTTAAGCCGCAGCAGGTAGCCCTGTTTGAAGATCTGGTGTGCGCGATGATGCTGCACATTCGCAACCAGGCGCAGACGCAGGTGTCAGACGCGATCACCCAGGCCGTCATTGGCCGCCCGATTAACTTCCAGGGGCTGGGCGGCGATGAAGCCAACCAGCAGGCGCAGGGTATTCTTGAGCGCGCGGCCCATCGCGCCGGTTTCCGCGACGTTGTGTTCCAGTATGAGCCGGTCGCTGCGGGTCTGGATTTTGAAGCGACGCTGCGCGAAGAGAAACGTGTGCTGGTGGTGGATATCGGTGGGGGGACTACCGACTGCTCCCTGCTGCTGATGGGGCCTCAATGGCAACAGCGCCGCGACCGGGAAAACAGCCTGTTAGGGCACAGCGGTTGCCGCGTAGGCGGTAACGATCTGGATATCGCCCTGGCATTTAAAAGCCTGATGCCGCTGCTCGGCATGGGCGGGCAAACGGAAAAAGGGACCGCCCTGCCGATTCTGCCATGGTGGAATGCCGTCGCGATTAACGACGTTCCGGCGCAGAGCGATTTCTACAGCACCGCTAACGGACGCTTCCTGAACGACCTGGTGCGTGACGCCCAGGATGGCGACAAAGTGGCCCTGCTGCATAAAGTCTGGCGTCAACGTCTGAGCTACCGTGTGGTGCGCAGTGCGGAAGAGAGCAAAATTGCCCTCTCCGATGCGACCGAGCACGCCGTCACGCTGCCGTTTATCAGCGACGAACTGGCGACCGCCATTTCTCAGCATGGGCTTGAGACGGCGCTGTCGCAGCCGCTGCAGCGCATTCTGGAGCAGGTCCAGCTGGCACTGGAAAACGGTAACGAGAAGCCGGATGTGATCTACCTGACGGGCGGTAGCGCACGTTCACCGCTGATCAAGAAAGCGCTGGCAGAACAGTTGCCGGGCATTCCGATTGCCGGTGGCGATGATTTTGGCTCCGTCACCGCCGGGCTGGCACGCTGGGCGAAGGTGATGTTCAGCTGATATTTGTCGGGATCTGTGTGGCCTGATGCTCTCCCCCCGCGCTCTCCCGGTGCCCGGTGAGAGCGAGAAATCCTCAAAACGGCAGCTCAGGTTGCCGTTTTGCTTTTATCTCTCAGACAAATCCAGACAGTCTTTCATATTTCCTCCATTATTCCACTGCGTTGCCTGACTAAACTAGTATCATTCCCCGAAGTGTTTCAGGAAGAGAACGTATAACGATGAAAGGCAGCAAAAAATTCCGCTGGGCAATCGCCGCCGGTGTCATTGTGGTGGCCCTTGCCGCCGCGTGGTACTGGCACAATCAATCGGCGCAGAGTGCCGCTCCGGCAGGCGCTAACGGCCAGACACAACGCCCTGCGGGCGGTGGACGCCACGGCATGCGCGGTGGCGCGCTTGCTCCGGTACAGGCCGCGACCGCCGTCAGCAAATCGGTTCCTCGTTATCTCACCGGTCTTGGGACGGTTACCGCCGCAAACACAGTGACTGTGCGCAGCCGCGTCGATGGACAACTGATGGCGATCCACTTCCAGGAAGGCCAACAGGTCAAAGCTGGCGATCTGTTGGCCGAAATCGATCCAAGCCAGTTCAAAGTGGCCCTCGCACAGGCGCAAGGCCAGCTCGCCAAAGATAAAGCAACGCTTGCCAACGCCCAGCGCGATCTGGCGCGTTATCAGCAACTGGTGAAAACCAATCTCGTTTCCCGTCAGGAGCTGGACACGCAGCAGTCGCTGGTGAGCGAAGCCCAGGGCACCATTAAAGCGGATGAAGCCGCCGTCGCCAGCGCACAATTGCAGCTCGACTGGAGCCGCATTACCGCGCCGATTGACGGACGCGTCGGCCTGAAACAGGTCGATATCGGCAACCAGATTTCCAGCGGCGACACCACCGGCATCGTGGTGCTCACCCAAACGCATCCGATTGATCTCGTCTTCACCCTGCCGGAAAGCGAAATCGCTACCGTCGTTCAGGCGCAAAAAAACGGCCAGACCCTGGCGGTAGAAGCCTGGGATCGCGCGAACAAAGCCAAGCTGAGCGACGGCCAGCTGCTGAGCCTGGATAACCAGATCGATACCACCACCGGCACCATCAAGCTTAAAGCCCGCTTTACCAATCAGGATGACGCCCTGTTCCCGAACCAGTTCGTCAACGCACGGATGCTGGTCGCTACCGAAGAGAATGCGGTGGTGATCCCAACGGCGGCGCTGCAGATGGGCAACGAAGGCAACTTTGTTTGGGTACTGAACAGTGACAATAAAGTCAGCAAACATCTGGTGAAACCGGGCATTCAGGACAGCCAGACCGTCGTCATCAGTGCGGGCCTTTCCGCAGGCGATCGTGTGGTAACGGACGGGATCGACCGTCTGACCGAAGGGGCCAAAGTCGAAGTCGTTGAAGCACACACGGATACGGCCACCAGCGAAAAACCGGCTAAACGTGAACACGTGAAACAGGGAGCGGCGTCCTGATGCAGGTATTGCCACCCAGCTCCACAGGTGGGCCATCACGCCTGTTCATTTTACGCCCCGTCGCCACCACGCTGCTGATGGTGGCGATCCTGCTGGCAGGGATTATCGGCTATCGCTTCCTGCCCGTGTCGGCCCTGCCCGAAGTGGATTACCCAACGATTCAGGTCGTCACCCTCTATCCTGGCGCCAGCCCGGATGTGGTGACGTCGGCGATCACTGCCCCGCTGGAGCGCCAGTTTGGGCAGATGTCGGGCCTGAAACAGATGTCATCGCAAAGCTCCGGCGGCGCGTCGGTGGTGACGCTGCAGTTCCAGCTCACCCTGCCCCTCGACGTGGCCGAGCAGGAAGTGCAGGCGGCGATTAACGCAGCCACCAATCTGCTGCCCTCCGACCTGCCCAATCCACCGGTTTACAGCAAGGTCAATCCGGCGGATCCACCGATCATGACCCTCGCCGTCACCTCCTCCGCCATGCCGATGACACAGGTGGAAGATATGGTGGAAACGCGCGTGGCACAGAAAATCTCTCAGGTCTCCGGCGTCGGGCTGGTGACGCTCTCCGGTGGTCAGCGTCCGGCCGTGCGCGTGAAACTGAACGCCCAGGCGATTGCCGCCCTCGGATTGACCAGCGAAACCATCCGCACCGCCATCAGCAGCGCCAACGTCAACTCGGCAAAAGGCTCGCTGGACGGCCCAACGCGCGCCGTCACGCTCTCGGCTAACGACCAGATGCAGTCCGCCGACGAGTATCGTCAGTTGATTGTGGCTTACCAGAACGGCGCCCCCATTCGCCTCGGCGATGTGGCCACCGTAGAGCAAGGCGCAGAAAACAGCTGGCTCGGCGCATGGGCCAACAAACAGCAGGCGATTGTGATGAACGTCCAGCGCCAGCCGGGCGCGAACATTATCGACACCGCCGACAGCATTCGCACCATGTTGCCGCAGCTGATCGAAAGCCTGCCGAAATCGGTGAGCGTCAAGGTCCTGTCGGATCGCACCACCAATATCCGCGCCTCCGTCAGCGACACCCAGTTCGAGCTGATGCTGGCGATTGCGCTGGTGGTGATGATTATTTACGTCTTCCTGCGTAATGTTCCGGCGACCATTATCCCTGCCGTCGCCGTTCCGCTGTCGCTGGTCGGGACCTTTGCGGTGATGGTGTTCCTCGATTTCTCCATCAACAATCTCACCCTGATGGCGCTCACCATCGCCACCGGGTTCGTGGTCGATGATGCAATCGTGGTCATCGAGAACATTTCGCGCTATATCGAAAAAGGCGAGAAGCCGCTGGCCGCAGCGCTAAAAGGCGCAGGCGAGATCGGCTTTACCATTATCTCACTCACCTTCTCGCTGATTGCGGTGCTGATCCCGCTGCTGTTTATGGGCGATATTGTTGGCCGTCTGTTCCGCGAATTTGCCGTTACCCTGGCGGTGGCGATTCTCATCTCCGCCGTGGTCTCTCTGACGCTGACGCCGATGATGTGCGCCCGCATGCTGAGCGCGGAATCCCTGCGCAAGCAAAACCGTTTTTCTCGCGCCTCCGAGCGCCTGTTTGAACGCGTGATTGCGGCCTATGGCCGAATGCTGACCAAAGTGCTCAATCACCCGTGGGCGACGTTGAGCGTCGCGCTGGGAACGCTGGCCCTGAGCGTGCTGCTGTGGGTGATGATTCCGAAAGGCTTCTTCCCGATTCAGGATAACGGCATTATCCAGGGTACGCTGCAGGCACCGCAGTCCGTCTCCTTCGCCAGCATGGCCCAGCGCCAGCAGCAGGTGTCCGAGGTGATCATGAAAGATCCGGCGGTCGAGAGCCTGACGTCGTTTGTCGGCGTGGACGGCACCAATCCGTCGCTGAACAGCGCTCGCCTGCAGATCAATCTCAAACCGCTGGACGACCGCGACGATCGCGTGAATACCGTGATCGAACGGCTGCAAACTGCGGTGGCAAGAGTGCCAGGCGTCGAGCTGTATCTCCAGCCGACTCAGGATTTGACCATCGATACCACCGTCAGCCGCACCCAGTACCAGTTCACCCTGCAGGCCACCAGCCTGGAGGCGCTTAGCACCTGGGTTCCACAACTGGTCAGTAAGCTCCAGGAACTGCCGCAGCTGTCGGACGTGAGCAGCGACTGGCAGGATCAGGGGCTGGCGGCCTACGTCAACGTTAACCGTGACACCGCCAGCCGTCTGGGCATTTCCATGGCCGATGTGGATAACGCGCTGTACAACGCCTTCGGCCAGCGCCTGATCTCCACGATTTACACCCAGGCCAACCAGTATCGCGTGGTGCTGGAGCACAACACTGAACAGACGCCGGGCCTTGCGGCGCTGGATTCGATTCGCCTGACCAGCAAAGACGGCGGGATGGTGCCGCTGAGCGCAATTGCCACCGTCGAGCAGCGCTTTACGCCGCTCTCCATCAACCATCTCGACCAGTTCCCGTCCACCACCATTTCGTTTAACGTGCCGGACAATTACTCCCTCGGGGAAGCGGTGGAGTCCATTCTCAACGCCGAGAAAACCCTCAGCTTCCCGACGGATATCCAGACCCAGTTCCAGGGTAGCACTCTGGCGTTCCAGGCCGCACTCGGGAACACCATCTGGCTTATCGTTGCGGCGGTGGTGGCGATGTATATCGTGCTCGGCGTGCTGTATGAGAGCTTTATCCATCCTGTCACGATCCTCTCCACCCTGCCCACGGCGGGCGTGGGCGCGCTGCTGGCGCTGATGCTGTCGGGCAGTGAGCTGGATGTGATTGCGATTATCGGCATTATTTTGCTGATCGGCATCGTCAAGAAAAACGCCATCATGATGATCGACTTCGCCCTTGCCGCCGAGCGCGAACAGGGCATGGCCCCGCGCGAGGCCATTTTCCAGGCCTGCCTGCTGCGTTTTCGCCCGATCCTGATGACCACCATGGCCGCCCTGCTCGGCGCACTGCCGCTGATGCTCAGTACCGGCGTCGGTGCGGAATTGCGCCGTCCGCTGGGGATCGGTATGGTCGGCGGTTTGCTGGTAAGCCAGGTGCTGACGCTGTTCACCACGCCGGTGATTTACCTGCTGTTTGACAGCCTGGCGCTGAGGCTCAAAGCGCGCTTCCCGAAACGTGAAGAGGAGGCGTAAGTGAAGTTTTTCGCCCTCTTCATTTACCGCCCGGTGGCAACGATTTTGATCTCCCTCGCCATCACTCTGTGCGGCGTGCTCGGCTTCCGGCTGCTGCCGGTGGCCCCGCTGCCGCAGGTGGATTTCCCGGTGATCATGATCAGCGCCTCCCTGCCCGGCGCGTCGCCAGAAACGATGGCCTCGTCGGTGGCCACGCCGCTTGAGCGCTCTCTCGGGCGCATTGCGGGCGTCAGTGAAATGACCTCCAGCAGTTCCCTCGGCAGCACGCGAATCATTCTGGAATTCAACTTTGATCGCGATATCAATGGCGCCGCCCGCGACGTGCAGGCCGCCATCAACGCCGCGCAAAGCCTGCTGCCCAGCGGCATGCCGAGCCGGCCGACCTATCGCAAAGCCAACCCGTCCGATGCGCCGATCATGATTCTGACGCTGACATCAGACACCTACTCTCAGGGCGAACTGTACGATTTCGCCTCAACGCAGCTGGCGCAGACCATCGCCCAGATCGACGGCGTCGGTGACGTTGATGTCGGCGGTAGCTCCCTGCCCGCGGTGCGCGTGGGCCTGAACCCGGAAGCGCTGTTTAACCAGGGGGTCTCGCTGGATGATGTGCGCAGCGCCATCAGCAATGCCAACGTGCGCAGGCCGCAGGGGGCGATTGAGGACAGCAGCCATCGCTGGCAGATCCAGACCAACGACGAGCTAAAAACCGCGGCGGAATATCAGCCGCTGATTATTCACTACAACAACGGCGCGGCGGTGCGTTTAAGCGATGTGGCCAGTGTCACCGACTCGGTGCAGGACGTGCGTAACGCCGGGATGACGAACGCCAAACCGGCAATTTTGCTGATGATCCGCAAACTGCCGGAAGCCAATATCATCCAGACGGTGAACAGCATTCGCGAGCGCCTGCCGGAACTGCAGGAGACGATTCCGGCGGCGATCGATCTTCAAATCGCCCAGGATCGCTCCCCGACTATTCGCGCCTCGCTGGAAGAGGTCGAGCAGACGCTGATTATCTCCGTCGGGCTGGTTATCCTGGTGGTGTTCCTGTTCCTGCGCTCCGGTCGCGCGACGCTGATCCCTGCCGTGGCGGTGCCCGTATCGCTGATTGGCACTTTCGCCGCCATGTACCTGTGCGGATTTAGTCTTAACAACCTGTCGCTGATGGCCCTGACTATCGCCACCGGATTCGTGGTCGATGACGCCATCGTGGTGCTGGAAAATATTTCGCGCCATCTGGAAGCGGGGATGAAACCGTTGCAGGCCGCGCTTCAGGGGACGCGCGAAGTGGGCTTTACGGTGCTCTCCATGAGCCTGTCGCTGGTGGCGGTATTTCTGCCGCTGCTGCTGATGGGCGGACTGCCGGGGCGGTTATTGCGCGAGTTCGCCGTCACGCTTTCTGTCGCCATTGGTATTTCGCTGGTGATCTCCCTGACCCTGACGCCGATGATGTGCGGCTGGATGCTTAAGCGCAGCAAGCCCCATTCCCAGCCGCGTAAAAAAGGCGTTGGCCGCCTGCTGGTGGCGATGCAGGAGGGTTACGGCAAGTCACTGAAATGGGTGCTGAACCATACGCGAATCGTCGGTTTTGTGCTGGTGGGCACCATCGCGCTTAACGTCTGGATGTACATCAGCATTCCGAAAACCTTTTTCCCCGAGCAGGACACAGGCGTGCTGATGGGCGGGATTCAGGCGGACCAGAGCATTTCATTCCAGGCGATGCGTGTGAAGCTGCAGGATTTCATGAAGATCATCCGGGAAGATCCTGCTGTTGATAACGTGACGGGCTTTACCGGCGGTTCGCGCGTTAACAGCGGGATGATGTTTATCACCCTGAAAGCACGCGGCGAGCGCAACGAAACGGCGCAGCAGGTGATCGACCGCCTGCGCGTGAAGCTCGCCAAAGAGCCGGGCGCGAATCTGTTTTTGATGGCCGTTCAGGATATCCGCGTCGGTGGGCGTCAGGCTAACGCCAGCTATCAGTACACCCTTTTGTCAGACGATCTGGCCGCCCTGCGCGAGTGGGAGCCGAAAATCCGCAAAGCGCTGGCGGCCCTGCCAGAGCTGGCTGATGTGAACTCGGACCAGCAGGATAACGGCGCGGAGATGAACCTGACCTATGACCGTGAAACCATGGCGCGGCTCGGCATTAACGTTGAAGCGGCCAACAGTTTGCTCAACAACGCCTTTGGTCAGCGCCAGATTTCCACTATCTACCAGCCGATGAACCAGTACAAAGTGGTGATGGAAGTCGATCCGCGCTACACCCAGGACATCAGCGCGCTGGATAAGATGTACGTTATCAACAACGACGGTAAATCGATCCCCCTCTCCTACTTCGCCAGCTGGCAGCCCGCCAACGCGCCGCTGTCGGTAAACCATCAGGGGCTGTCGGCAGCGTCAACGGTATCATTTAACCTGCCAACCGGCTCGTCGCTATCTGAGGCCAGCGATGCGATCAACCGCGTCATGACCCAGCTTGGCGTGCCGTCGACCGTGCGCGGCAGCTTTGCAGGCACCGCGCAGGTGTTTCAGGAGACGATGAACTCACAGGTGATTTTGATTCTGGCGGCGATTGCGACGGTCTATATCGTGCTCGGCATTCTGTACGAAAGCTACGTCCATCCGCTGACGATCCTCTCCACTCTGCCGTCAGCGGGCGTCGGCGCGCTGCTGGCGCTGGAGTTATTTGGCGCGCCCTTTAGCCTCATTGCGCTTATCGGGATCATGCTATTAATAGGCATAGTGAAGAAAAACGCGATCATGATGGTCGATTTCGCCCTCGACGCGCAGCGCAACGGCAATATGTCGCCGCAGGACGCCATTTTCCAGGCCTGCCTGCTGCGCTTCCGCCCGATTATGATGACCACGCTGGCGGCGCTGTTTGGCGCACTGCCGCTGGTGATTTCCGGCGGTGATGGCTCTGAACTGCGCCAGCCGCTGGGGATCACTATTGTCGGCGGGCTGGTGATGAGCCAGCTGTTGACACTTTATACAACACCGGTGGTGTATCTGTTCTTCGACCGCCTGCGGGTGCGTTTTTCACGTAAAAACAGAGAAACGGTAAGCGAGTAAATGACTGATCTGCCCAACAATGTTCGCTGGCAACTGTGGATTGTCGCCTTCGGCTTCTTTATGCAGTCGCTGGATACCACCATTGTTAACACCGCCCTCCCCTCGATGGCGAAAAGCCTGGGGGAGAGTCCGCTGCATATGCACATGGTCATCGTCTCCTATGTGCTGACGGTGGCGGTGATGCTGCCCGCCAGCGGCTGGCTGGCGGACAAAGTTGGGGTGCGCAATATCTTCTTCACCGCCATTATTCTGTTCACCCTCGGTTCGCTGTTTTGCGCGCAGGCCGACACGCTGAACGAGCTGGTGATGGCGCGCGTGTTGCAGGGCGTCGGCGGAGCGATGATGGTGCCCGTCGGCAGACTGACGGTGATGAAAATCGTGCCACGCGAGCAGTATATGGCGGCGATGACCTTCGTGACGCTGCCCGGCCAGGTCGGGCCATTGCTCGGCCCTGCCCTCGGCGGGATTCTGGTGGAGTACGCCTCCTGGCACTGGATTTTCCTGATTAATCTTCCGGTCGGGGTTGTCGGCGCAATCGCCACGCTGTGGCTGATGCCGAACTACAAAATGCAGACGCGGCGCTTTGATCTCTTCGGTTTTGTGCTGCTGGCAGCGGGCATGGCGACGCTGACCCTGGCGCTGGACGGGCAAAAAGGGCTGGGGATTTCCACCCTGACGCTGGCGCTGCTGGTGACTATCGGCGTTCTGTCGGTGCTGTGGTATCTGTGGCACGCCAGGGATAACGACCAGGCGCTGTTCAGCCTGTCGCTGTTTCGCAATCACACCTTCCGCCTCGGGCTGCTCGGCAGCTTCGCCGGGCGTCTTGGCAGCGGCATGTTGCCGTTTATGACGCCGGTGTTCCTGCAGATCGGACTGGGCTTTTCGCCGTTCCACGCCGGTTTGATGATGATCCCGATGGTGCTTGGCAGCATGGGCATGAAACGCATTGTGGTGCAGGTGGTGAACCGCTTTGGCTATCGCCGGGTGCTGGTCGCCGCAACGCTGGGACTGGCGCTGATTAGCCTGCTGTTTATGGCCGTGGCGCTGATGGGCTGGTATTACGCTCTGCCGCTGGTGCTGTTCTTCCAGGGGGTGATTAACTCCACGCGTTTCTCGTCGATGAACACCCTGACGCTGAAGGATCTGCCCGACGAACTGGCGAGCAGCGGCAACAGTTTGCTGTCGATGATCATGCAGCTCTCCATGAGCGTGGGGGTGACCGTCGCGGGCCTGCTGCTCGGCATGTACGGTCAGCATCATCTGGGCGCTGATACCGCTGGCGCGCATCAGGTCTTCCTTTACACCTATCTCAGCATGGCAGTGATTATCGCCCTGCCCGCCTTAATTTTCGCCCGGGTCCCGGATGATACCAGCAAGAACGTCGTCATCAGCCGACGTAAAAGGAGTGAGTCATGAAATTCTGGCGCCCCGGCATTACTGGAAAACTGTTTCTGGCGATTTTCGCCACCTGTATCGTGCTGCTTATCACCATGCACTGGGCCGTGCGGGTCAGCTTCGAACGGGGTTTTATCGACTACATTAAGCGCGGAAACGAACAGCGACTGCAGGGCTTGAGCGACGCGCTGGCCGATCAGTATGCCCTGCACGGCAACTGGCGCTTCCTGCGTAATAACGACCGCTTTGTGTTCCAGATCCTCAAATCGCTTGAGCACGATAACGACGACGATCGTCCGGGACCGGGTATGCCGCCACACGGCTGGCGCACGCAGTTCTGGGTGATCGACCAGGATAAATACGTGCTGGTCGGGCCTCGCGCGCCGGTTCCACCTGACGGTACCCGGCGGGCCATTATGTTTAACGGTGCCACTGTCGGCTGGGTGATCGCCTCTCCGGTCGAACGGCTGACGCGCAACACGGATATCAACTTTGATCGCCAGCAACGCCAGACCAGCTGGCTGATTGTCGCCCTCTCCACCCTGCTTGCGGCACTGGCGACGTTCCCGCTGGCGCGCGGCCTGCTGGCACCCGTCAAACGGCTGGTGGAAGGCACGCACAAGCTGGCGGCAGGAGACTTTACCACCCGCGTGGATACCCGTAGCCAGGACGAACTGGGCAAACTGGCGCAGGACTTCAACCAGCTCGCCAGTACGCTTGAGAAAAACCAGCAGATGCGCCGCGATTTTATGGCTGATATTTCCCACGAGCTGCGCACGCCGCTGGCGGTGCTGCGCGGTGAACTGGAAGCCATTCAGGACGGCGTGCGTCAGTTTACGCCTGAGTCCGTCACCTCGTTGCAGGCAGAAGTGGGCACCCTGACCAAGCTGGTGGACGATCTGCATCAGCTTTCCATGTCCGATGAGGGCGCGCTGGCCTATCAAAAAGCGCCTGTCGATGTGATCAATATTCTGGAAGTGGTTAGCGGCGCGTTCCGCGAACGCTTCGCCAGCCGGAATCTGAAAATTGAACTCTCCCTGCCGGATAGCGCCGTGGTCTTCGGCGATCCGGACCGTCTGATGCAGCTGTTTAATAACCTGCTGGAAAACAGCCTGCGCTATACGGACGGCGGCGGCGCACTGCGCATTTCTGGCCGCGTCGAAGACGGGCGCTTCGCCCTTACCTTTGCCGATTCCGCGCCGGGAGTGCAGGACGCGCAGCTGGAGAAACTGTTCGAGCGCTTTTACCGCACCGAAGGCTCCCGCAATCGTGCCAGCGGCGGTTCGGGTCTGGGGCTGGCGATTTGCGTTAACATCGTCGAGGCGCACGGCGGCACTATCCGCGCCGCCCATTCGCCTTTTGGCGGGGTTAGCATTACAGTAGAGTTACCGCTGGAACGCGATTTATCGAGAGAAGTATGACTGAGTTACCCATTGACGAAAACACGCCGCGCATTCTGATCGTGGAGGACGAGCCTAAGCTTGGGCAGTTATTGATCGACTATTTACGCGCGGCAAGCTATGCCCCCACGCTGATTAATCACGGCGATCAGGTGCTGCCCTATGTGCGCCAGACGCCGCCGCATCTGATCCTGCTGGATCTCATGCTTCCCGGCACCGACGGCCTGACGCTGTGCCGGGAAATCCGCCGTTTTTCCGACGTGCCGATTGTGATGGTGACGGCGAAAATCGAAGAGATCGATCGCCTGCTGGGGCTGGAAATCGGCGCTGATGATTACATCTGTAAACCCTACAGCCCGCGTGAAGTGGTCGCCCGCGTGAAAACGATTCTGCGCCGCTGCCGTCCACAGCGCGAACTTCAGGTGCTCGACGCCGAAAGCCCGCTGATTGTCGATGAGAGCCGCTTCCAGGCCAGCTGGCGCAGCAAACTGCTGGACCTGACACCGGCGGAATTCCGCCTGCTGAAAACCCTCTCTCACGAGCCGGGGAAAGTGTTCTCCCGCGAACAGCTGCTGAATCATCTCTATGACGATTACCGCGTGGTGACGGACCGCACCATCGACAGCCATATCAAGAACCTGCGCCGTAAACTGGAGGCGCTCGACGCCGATCAGTCGTTTATCCGCGCGGTGTACGGCGTGGGGTATCGCTGGGAGGCGGATGCCTGTCGGATAGCGTAAAAGAATTTCCCCCATCAAATCTGACCCGCCTGTTGGCGGGTTTTTCTTCACTAGAAAGTCTCACATTATCATCCATACTCTTCTTGTCGGTGCGTTTAGCTGTCGCCTGTTTCTCGTTAACTTTCCTCAAGGAGTGTTTTATGGCTGGTTGGTTCGAACTAAGCAAAAGCAGTGACGGGCAGTTCAGGTTTGTTCTGAAAGCAGGAAACGGAGAAATTATCCTCACCAGTGAGCTGTACACCACCAAATCCGCAGCAGAAAACGGCATTGCCTCCGTGCGTACCAATAGCCCGCACGACGAGCGCTATGAGAAAAAAACGGCGACCAACGGGAAATATCACTTCAACCTGAAGGCGGCAAACCACCAGGTGATTGGTTCAAGCCAGCTTTATGCTTCCGAGCAGACGCGGGAAAGTGGTATCGCCTCGGTGAAAAATAATGGCACCAGCCAGACGGTGAAAGATTTAACCTGACCCGCCAGACCCGCCGGGCAGGCTTTGCAGCCAACCGGCGCTTTACCTCCCTCCCCCGCAGCGCTACAATGCCCGCCCTTAAAGTAGGGGATCTCCCCTTACCGCTGCACCAGGTGCACGCGGATCTGACCTGTCATCAGAACGAGAACAAACATGTTTAAACCAGAACTCCTTTCCCCGGCGGGAACGCTGCAGAATATGCGTTACGCTTTCGCTTACGGTGCCGATGCGGTGTATGCGGGCCAGCCGCGTTACTCTCTGCGCGTGCGTAATAACGAGTTCAACCACGAGAATTTGCAGCTCGGCATCAACGAAGCGCATGCCCTGGGCAAAAAATTCTACGTGGTTGTGAACATCGCGCCGCACAACGCCAAGCTGAAAACGTTTATTCGCGATCTGAAGCCGGTTGTGGAAATGGGTCCTGATGCGCTGATTATGTCCGATCCCGGTTTAATCATGCTGGTGCGTGAGAATTTCCCGGAGATGGATATCCATCTTTCCGTGCAGGCCAACGCCGTCAACTGGGCGACGGTCAAATTCTGGAAACAGATGGGCCTGACGCGTGTGATTCTGTCGCGCGAGCTCTCTCTTGAAGAGATCGAAGAGATCCGCACTCAGGTGCCGGAAATGGAACTCGAAATCTTCGTTCACGGCGCCCTGTGCATGGCCTACTCTGGCCGTTGCCTGCTCTCCGGCTACATCAACAAGCGCGACCCGAACCAGGGAACCTGCACCAACGCCTGCCGCTGGGAATATAACGTCCAGGAAGGGAAAGAAGATGATGTGGGCAACATCGTGCACAAGCATGAACCGATTCCAGTGAAAACCGTGGAGCCGACGCTGGGCGTGGGCGCACCAACCGACAGCGTGTTTATGATTGAAGAGGCTAAACGTCCGGGCGAATACATGACGGCGTTTGAAGACGAACACGGCACCTATATCATGAACTCCAAAGACCTGCGCGCGGTTGCGCACGTCGAGCGTCTGACGCAGATGGGCGTGCACTCGCTGAAAATCGAAGGCCGCACCAAGTCTTACTACTACTGCGCCCGTACCGCACAGGTGTACCGTAAAGCCATCGACGACGCCGCAGCGGGAAAACCGTTTGATACCAGCCTGCTGGAAACCCTTGAAGGCCTGGCCCATCGCGGCTACACCGAAGGCTTCCTGCGTCGTCATACTCATGACGATTATCAGAACTACGAGCACGGCTACTCCATCTCCGAGCGCCAGCAGTTTGTCGGCGACTTTACCGGCGCGCGCAAAGGCCCGCTGGCGGCAGTGGCAGTGAAGAACAAATTCACCAAAGGCGACAGCCTGGAGCTGATGACCCCGCAGGGCAATATCAACTTCACGCTGGAGCATCTGGAAAACGGCAAAGGCGAAGCAATCACCGTCGCCCCTGGGGATGGTCACACCGTGTGGCTGCCGGTACCGGAAGAGGTGGAGCTGGAATACGCGCTGCTGATGCGCAATTTTGCTGGCGAAAGCACCCGTAATCCGCACAGTAAATAGTCAACTGTCGGGATTTTTTCAGCATGGGATAATTCTTAGAATCGGATCACATACCGCTTCGTTCAATACGGGTATTATCCCCTGCGCTGAAAAACATAACCCATAAATGCTAGCTGTACCAGGAACCACCTCCTTAGCCTGCGTAATCTCCCTTACGCAGGCTTATTTTTTGCCCTTTCATCCTGTTCTTACCCGCTTTTTCCCTCGCTGGGATACACTCTTGTTAGTGCTAAAAAAGGGAGCAACGCTGAATGGCGACATATCCGGATAGTTTATTGATCCTCAACGGCAAAAGCGCAGGCAACGACCTTCTGCGCCAGGCGATTGCCGACCTGCGTGATACTGGCGCGAACATTCACGTTCGCGTGACCTGGGAAAAAGGCGATGCCGCGCGGTATATCGACGAAGCCTGTCGGCTCGGGGTGGCGACGGTGATCGCCGGGGGCGGCGATGGCACCATTAACGAAGTCGCGACGGCGCTGATTGAACACGATAGTGCTCAGCGCCCGGTGATGGGCATTTTACCACTCGGTACCGCCAATGATTTCGCCACCAGCGCAGGCATTCCGGAGACGCTGGACAAGGCGCTCCAGCTGGCTATTGTCGGGAAACCGGCAGCAGTGGATATTGCCCAGGTGAACGACAAAACCTGTTTTATCAATATGGCGACGGGCGGATTTGGTACGCGCATTACCAGCGAAACGCCGGAAAAACTGAAAGCCGCCCTTGGCGGCGTGTCGTATCTGATTCACGGTCTGATGCGCATGGATATGCTCAAGCCCGATCGCTGTGAAATTAACGGTGAAAACTTCCACTGGCAGGGCGATGCGCTGGTGATCGGTATCGGAAACGGGCGTCAGGCGGGCGGCGGACAGCAGCTGTGTCCTGACGCGTTGATCAACGATGGGCTGTTACAGCTGCGTATCTTTACCAGCGACGGTATGCTGCCTGCCCTGTTCACCACACTGACCCGTCCGGAAGAGAGCCCGAACGTGCTCGACGGACAGTCCGCGTGGTTTGAAATTATCGCCCCACACGGTATGACCTTTAATCTCGACGGCGAGCCGCTCAGCGGGGAGCATTTCCGTATTTCCCTGCTTCCCGGTGCGCTGGAGTGCCGTTTGCCGCCGGATTGTGCGCTTCTGCGGTGATCGTTTTGCCTGGCGGCGCATCGCTTGCACGAGCCTGCACACCCGTAGGCCCGCAAAGGTGCAGCTCCCCCCGGCACCCACGCCACTCAATACGCCGCCACCTCGCGCGCCATCTCCCGGCTGTACTGCTGGCTGGCATTGACCAGCATCCGCGTATAGTCGGTTTTGGCGTTTCCGGCGACCAGTTCATCCACGCTCAGGGTCTCCAGGATCTTGCCGTACTGCATCACCGCCACTTTCTGGCACAGGTGCGCAATCACGCCCAGATCGTGCGTCACCATTAAATAGGTGAGATTCGATTCGCGCTGGAGTTCCGCCAGTAAATTCAGGATCTCCGCCTGCACTGACACGTCCAGCGCCGACGTCGGTTCATCGAGCAGCAACACCTGCGGCTCCAGAATCAATGCTCTGGCGATGGCCACGCGCTGACGCTGTCCACCGGAGAGCTGATGCGGATAGCGATCGCGAAACGCCCGGTTCAGCCCCACTTTATCCAGCAAACCGTGGATACGTCGGTCGCGATCCTGAATACCGTGGATTTGCAGCGGCTCTTCCAGAATATCGCCGATTGTATGACGCGGATGCAGCGATCCGTACGGGTCCTGAAAGACCATCTGCACGCGACGGCAACGCTCAGCGTTAATCTTTCGCCCCAGCGGTTTCCCGTCGATGGCAAGTTCGCCGTCCCAGTGGGTGAACAGCCCGGCCAGACATTTCAGCACCGTGGTTTTGCCGGAACCCGACTCCCCCACCAGCCCGTAAATTTCCCCTTCGCCGACGTGAATATTCACATCGCTCAGCACCTGATTGCGCTTTTCACCCTCGCCAAAGGCCAGGTTGAGGTTGTTAATCTCGATCATCTCTGCTCCTTACTCCGTAAGCCAGCTGGCCTGACGCTGCAATACCGGCAGCACCGGACGGCGGTGGTTAAGTTCCGGCAGGGCACTGATTAACCCCTGGGTATAAGGATGCTGCGCCTTGTGCAGATCGCAGGCGGCGATGGATTCCACCACTCGACCGGCGTACATCACCAGCACCCGGTCGCAGAAACTGCGCACCAGGTTGATATCGTGGCTGATAAAAATCAGCCCCAGCCCGCGGGATTTCACCAGATCGTCCAGCAATCCCAGCACCTGCAAACGCACAGAGACGTCCAGTGCCGAGGTCGGTTCATCGGCGATCACAAGCTCAGGATCGGTGATCAGCATCATGGCGATCATGATGCGTTGCCCCTGCCCGCCGGAAATTTCATGCGGATAGAGGTGATAGACCCGCTCCGGCTGGCGAATACGCACCACGTCGAGCATCTCCAGCACTTTGGCTTTGGCCTCGGCTTTGCGCCCTGGATGATGCGTCAGCCAGGCTTCGGCAATCTGATCGCCTACGCAGACGACCGGATTGAGAGAGTATTTTGGATCCTGCATGATCATTGAGATGCGCTTACCGCGAATGCCGCGCATTTGCGCCTCGCTGACGCTGCGCAGATCGACATCGCCAAACTGCATCCTGGTTGCGCCGATCCGCGCTTTTGCCGGGTGCAGGCGCAATAGCGCGCGCCCGACGGTGGATTTCCCGGAGCCGGACTCGCCGACAATCGCCAGCTTTTCGCGTCCGAGCTGGAAGGAGACGCCGCGCACGGCATGGGTCACCGCGCCGCCGTTGATAAAATCGACGTGCAGATCGCGCACATCGAGCAGTGGAGCGTTATTCGCTGCGAGGATCGAGGATGTCACGTAGGCCATCTCCTAAGAAATTGAACGCCAGGCTGTTGATCAGAATCGCCAGCCCCGGAATAGTCACTACCCACCAGCACTCCATCATGTAGGTGCGCCCGCTGGAGATCATCGCGCCCCACTCCGGCTCCGGCGGCTGCGCGCCCAGGCCGAGGAAACCCAGACCGGCAGCGGTCAGGATGATCCCCGCCATGTTCATGGTGATACGGATAATCACCGACGGCAGACACAGCGGCACGATATGACGCCACAGCACGCGGACGGGGGACGCGCCCTGCAGGCGTACCGCCGAGATAAAATCGGCCTGGCGCAGAGAGAGCGTTTCCGCACGCGCCAGGCGCGCTATCGGCGGCCAGGCGGTGAGCGTAATGGCAATCACCACGTGCTCCAGCCCCGGACCGAGCGCCGCCACGAACGCCAGCGCCAGCACCAGGCTCGGGAACGAGATAAAGATATCCGTCACCCGCATCAGCACCGCATCCACTTTGCCACCGAAATACCCGGCGGTGACGCCCAGCAGCAAACCGAGCGGCCCGACGGTGACCGACACCAGCAGCACGATATAGAGCGTGATACGCGAGCCGTACACAAGGCGGCTGAAAATATCGCGGCCAAACTCGTCGGTGCCGAACCAGTGCTGCGCATTCGGCGCGACCAGCGCATTGTTGAGGTCCTGCACCAGCGGGTTGTAGGGCGCAATCAGCGGCGCAAAGGCGGCCACGATCAGCAGCAGCAGAACAATTCCGCCGCCGATGGCAGTCAGCGGATTGCGCGCCATTTTGCCGACAAAACCGCCCGCCCGGTTCAGGGTGCGTTTAATACGCTGGCGACTTTCGCTGTTGCGCGCCCCCAGCGGCGTATCCAGAGAAACGGTCATGATTTCGTCCTCGGGTCAAAGAGTTGATACAGCATGTCGGAGAGCAAGTTGAGCATCACGAAGATCAGCCCGACCAACAGCACACAGCCCATCACCGCATTCATGTCGCCGAGCAGCAGGCTGCCGGTGAGATAGGAACCAAAGCCCGGCCAGGAGAAGACGGTTTCAATCAGCACCGCCCCTTCCAGCAGCGAGCCGTAGGCCAGCGCCACGACCGTTAACAGCTGAACGAGGATATTGCGAAACGCGTGATTCCAGATCACCTGACGCTCGGTTAAGCCTTTCACCCGTGCGGTGATGATGAACTCCTGGGATAGCTGCGCCAGCATAAAGCTGCGCGTCATGCGGCTGATGTAGGCCAGCGAATGGAAGCCCAGTAACGATGCGGGCAGGACCAGGTGGTTGATCGCATTCCAGAGCACAGCGCTGTTTCCGGCCAGCAGCGCATCGATGGTCATAAGCCCGGTCCGACGCGGCACAATACCGTCCAGCCCTAAATCGAGCCGTCCCGCGCCGCCCACCCAGCCGAGCCAGGCGTAGAACAGCAGCAGCCCCATCATCCCGACCCAAAAGATCGGCGTGGAGTAGCCCGCAAGGCTGATAATGCGCACCACGTAATCGGAAAGACTGTTGCGACGCGCCGCCGCCAGCACGCCAAGCGGAATGCCTAACCCCGCGCCGACGATAATGGCCATCGTCGCCAGCTCCAGCGTTGCCGGGAAGACGCGCAGAATATCGTCTGTGACCGGTTTACCCGTCAGCAGCGCGTTACCCAGATCGCCGTGCAGCAGGTTGTTCAGATAGATGCCAAACTGCGTCAGCAACGACTGGTCGAAGCCCAACTGGTGGTACACCTGCTGATAGGTGCTGTGGTCGGCATCCGGGCCGACAATCGCCAGCACCGGATCGACCGGCATCACGCGGCCGATAAAGAACGTCAGCAGCAGCAGGCCAAAAAGCGTCACCAGCACCTGCGTCAGTCGCTTTGAGAAACGGCGGGTCCGGGAGCCGGGAGAGAGGATTGCGACGCTCATTTTTCACCTCCGGTTTTGTAGACTTCACGCAGGAAAGTGGTGGCCGACGGGTGCGACTGGAAGTTTTTCACTTCATTACGCACGACAACGGAATCCACCATCTGCGACAGCGGGACCATCGCCGGAATGAGTTCGTCGTAGCGCACCTGGATTTGCTGATAATCCGCCACTTGCTTCTGCGGATCGCGCTCCAGCAGCGCTTTGTCGATCATCTCGTTCAGCGGCTTGTCGTAGAAACTGGTACGCCAGCCCTGGAAGTTGGTGAGCCGCGCTTCATCGCTGTTGTCCGGGTTATAGACCAGCGCACGCAGGCTGGAGTGCGGGTGCGGTTCGACGCCGCTCCCGCCGCGCCCGACCAGCATGTCGAACTTACGCTCGCGCATGGCGCCGTAGATCTGATTGCCGGTACCGGTGATGATTTTGGCGTTGATCCCCGCCTGCATCAGCGTCGACTGCACCGCGATGGCAATATTGAGGAACGGCTGATCCGCCAGCACGCGCAGGGTGGTGTCGAAACCTTCCGGATAACCCGCCTCTGCCAGCAGCTTTTTGGCGCGCGAAATATCCAGCTGGTAACCCGGATCAGGGAGCGTCGACGGCATACCGGCTTTGATTGGGCGCTGATGCAGCACACCGTAGCCCGGCATCAGGGCTTTGTTGATGCCCTGATAATCAATCAGATAGCGCACCGCTTCGCGCACTTTCGGGTTGGCGAAGTGCGCCTCTTTCATGCTCATCGCCACGTAATAGACCGTCCCCTTCTGCACGGCTTCAACCGTAAGCTGAGGGTCTTTGCGCAGGGCGTTGATATCCGATACCGCCATGTTACTGGCAATATCCAGATCGCCTTTCTCAATCATCAGGCGCAGGGTTTGCGACTCCTGGAAGTGGCGCAGCACGACGCGATTCATTTTCGGTTCATCGCGCCAGTAGTGCGGGTTGCGCTGCATGCGCAGCACATCTTTCGCCTGCCAGGTTTCCAGCATAAACGGGCCAGAACCGGCCTCGTTGGTGGTCAGCCAGCGGTTACCCCAGTCGTTATTTACCTCATGGGACTGCACCGTTTTGCTGTCGAGCACGCCCAGATTGCCGAGCGCCCCGAGAGAGTAAATCACCAGCTGCGGATCGTTAGGCTTGGGCAGCACGATCTGCACGGTGTAGTCGTCGGTCGCGCGGATTTGCTGGTCGATGTTTTTCTTCGAAAAGCCGTAGGATTTCCAGACGGACGCCTGCGCCAGATTGAGGTGCAGCAAACGGCGCATCGACCACACCACATCCTGCGCCGTGAGCGGATTGCCCGAGTGGAATTTGACGTTATCGCGCAGATGGAAAGTCAGGGTTTTGCCGTCTGGCGCAATATCCCAGGATTTCGCCAGCGCGGGCCTGACGTGGGTGAGTTCGTTCGGATCCAGCTCCACCAGCGAATCGTAGAGATTCACCACGATGCCAACCACTTCGTTGCCGGTCATCGCCGCCGGGTCGAGGGTCAGCAGGTTGTTCATGTTCATGCCGATGATGAGCTGGTCGGGCGGCGTTTTCGCGTACGCCGCACCGCTCCCCATCATCAGCGAGAGCGCGAGTACACACGCTCTGCACAGCGGAGTTTGTTTCATGTATATATCGCCTGTAGGGTACGTTTTTATGTGTCAGTCGTGGCTGACGATATTGGCTTCGATATACGCAAAATTAATGTCTTCGCCGAGTCCAGGGCGATTCGGCAGGCTGACCATGCCATGTTCATCCATCGGGTCGACCAGGCTGTGGAGATACGCCGCCGGTTGGTCGTAATCAAGGAACGGGTGCAGCAGGCCGCGTTCATACCAGCGGCAGTTTTTAATGGCGCCGATCACCGCGAGGCTTGCCGCGCCGTTACCGTGCACTTCACAGTCCATGCCGAAGGACTCCGCAAGGTTCGCCACTTTCAGCGTCGGTGATATCCCGCCCACGCCGTTAGCGCCCGCGCGCAGAATGTCGCACGCCCCCGCTTTCACCCAGTCGGCGCGGCTGTGGTGTTTTCCGCCCAGGCTTTCCGGGCCGATAATCGGGATCGACAGGTTTTCCGCAAGCCAGGCGTAGGAGGCCATGCTCTCCTCTTCCATCGGCTCTTCGAACCAGGCGAAGTTGAGTTTTTCCAGCTCTTTGCCGATATACAACGCTTCAGTACGGCTGTACCAGTGATAGCCGTCGATCATCAGATCGATATCCGGCCCGACCGCTTCACGCACGGCGGCGCAGGCTTTGACGTCCATTTTCGGGTTTGGCGCAAACGAGACGGGTGGCATCCAGGTGTGAAGTTTGATGGCTTTGTATCCGCGCGCCACCAGGGTTTCAGCGAAGCTCGCGTACTCATCCGGCGTCGACAGGCCGCCTGGCAGATCGTCGCCACACATTGTGCTGCCGTAGGCCGGAACTTTATCGCGATAGCCGCCAAGCAGTTTCCAGACCGGCATATTCAGTTTGCGACCAATCAGATCCCACAGCGCCTGCTCGACGAACCCAAGCGCGCGCTCGGTGAGCTGGTGCGCGCTCCCGCGCTGCCAGTGCGCCAGCTCCTGCCAGATTTTCTCGCGATTGAACGCATCCTGGCCGACCAGCACTTTGCGAAAGAAGGTATTGACCACAAAGGGGCGCACCACTTCCGGCGGCGCGAAAGAGTACCCTTTGGTGCCATCGTCTGCCGTGATCGAGAGCATCGCCATTTTGGCCATACTTTCCGGGCCAGGGTGCGAGTGCCCGGCGCTGTCGGAAACCCGGCGCGTCGGGTACTGGAAGACGGTGACGTTTACAGATTCAATTTTCATTATCAGTCCTTAAAACAACAGAGGTTCAGAGCGACTTCGTAATTTGAAAAGCTGTTTCGAAAGTAACTTTAAGCGCAAAATTCGTCCGCTGCCTTAGACAAATTCCGCTAAGCATCGACCATTTATTGGGCATATGCACGGTGAGAAGTGACAGTTTTCACAAAAGAGAGGGGAAGTGTGAAGTTGATCGGGATAAGGGTTTGGCTGAAATGAAACGGAGTTTTGGGTTATCTCTTTTCCCATAGAAATGAGAGGGAAATTATCGGATCTGATAAATCCCCTCTCCGTTCGGAGAAGGGATTGCAGTAAACCTACGCGATAGTGACTTTGGTATCCAGATACACGTCCTGCACCGCGTTGATCAGCTTAACGCCTTCGGTCATCGATTTTTTAAACGCCTTACGGCCCAGAATCAGGCCCATACCGCCCGCGCGTTTATTGATCACCGCCGTGCGTACCGCATCGGTCAGATCCGTTTCGCCGCCTGCCGCACCGCCGGAGTTAATCAGCCCCGCGCGGCCCATGTAGCAGTTGGCGAGCTGGTAGCGCACCAGATCAATCGGGTTTTCGCTGGTCAGCTTGCTGTAAACACGGTCGTCGGTGTAACCGAAGTTTACCGCCTTATAGCCGCCGTTATTTTCTGCCATTTTCTGCTTCACGATATCCGCGCCAATGGTCGCCGCCAGATGGTTCGCCTGGCCGGTGAGATCCGCAGAAACGTGGTAATCCACGCCATCTTTCTTGAAGGCGTTATTGCGCAGATAGGCCCACAGCACCGTGACCATCCCCAGCTCGTGGGCACGCTCGAACGCCGCGGAGATCTCCTCAATCTGACGACGGGACTGTTCAGAGCCGAAGTAAATCGTCGCCCCTACCGCCACCGCGCCCATGTTAAACGCCTGCTCGACGCTGGCGTACAGCGTCTGGTCGTATTCGGTCGGGTAGCTGAGGGTTTCGTTATGGTTCAGTTTTACGAGGAAGGGAATGCGGTGCGCGTAGCGGCGCGACACGGAGGCCAGCACGCCGTAAGTAGACGCCACGCAGTTACAGCCGGCTTCAATCGCCAGCTCAACGATATTCTTCGGATCAAAATAGAGCGGATTGGCGGCAAACGACGCTCCCGCAGAGTGCTCGACGCCCTGGTCAACGGGCAGAATGGACAGATAGCCTGATCCGGCGAGGCGCCCGGTGTTGTAAAGCGTCTGCATGTTTCGCAGAACCGCAGGCGGGCGATTGTTATCAATCATTACCCGATCAACGTAGTCGTGGCCCGGCAGGTAGAGCTGATCGGCTGGAATAGTCATACAACGATGCTGTAAAAGGCTGTCGGCGTCTTTGCCAAGCAGCTGCGCAATATCAGTCATAGCGATGCTCCCGTAAGTTCCGACATCGTGTCGGAGCGTGATATCCATACCCACATTTTTGTGAGCAGACTAAGCCTGGACCCGTCTTAGCCTATTTTCCAGCCTGAGTCTTTTTTTTCAGCACAATCTGCTGGCTCGTTTCGTGTACAACAAAACTGTTACATTGATCAAACAATCACCGCAAAGGTATTTAAAAGGTATTATTGAGTGGTATGTTAAAGGCGTACCCTCTCTGACATGCAGGATTAAACAATGAAAACGAAAGTCCAACTGTCATTCATGATGTTTGTTGAATGGTTTATCTGGGGCGCGTGGTTTGTGCCGCTGTGGCTGTGGCTGAGTAAAAGCGGCTTTACCGCCGGGGAAATTGGCTGGTCGTATGCCTGTACCGCTATCGCCGCGATCCTCTCGCCGATCCTCGTTGGCTCGCTGACAGACCGCTTCTTTGCCGCGCAAAAAGTGCTGGCGGTGCTGATGTTTGCCGGGGCAATTCTGATGTACTTTGCCGCTCAGCAAACGCAGTTCAGCGCCTTCTTCCCGCTGCTGCTGCTCTACTCTCTGACCTACATGCCGACCATCGCCCTGACCAACAGCATTGCCTTTGCGAACGTCGACGACGTGGAGGCCGATTTTCCGCGCATCCGCGTGATGGGGACGATTGGCTGGATCGCCTCAGGCCTGGCCTGCGGGTTCCTGCCGCAGATGCTCGGCTACAACGATATTTCTGACACCAATATTCCCCTGATGATGACGGCGGCCAGCTCTGCGCTTCTGGGCGTGTTTGCCCTGTTCCTGCCGAACACGCCGCCGAAGAGCACCGGCAAGCTGGATATCAAAGTGATGCTGGGGCTGGATGCGCTGATTTTGCTGCGCGATAAAAACTTCCTCGTGTTCTTCTTCTGCTCGTTCCTGTTCGCGATGCCGCTGGCGTTCTACTACATCTTTGCGAACGGATATCTCACGGAAGTGGGCATGAAAAACGCCACCGGCTGGATGACCCTCGGCCAATTCTCTGAAATCTTCTTTATGCTGGCGCTGCCTTTCTTCACCAAGCGCTTTGGTATTAAAAAGGTCTTGCTGCTGGGCCTGATTACCGCCGCCATCCGCTACGGCTTCTTTGTCCTCGGTGGCGCAGATCAGTACTTCACCTACGCCCTGCTGTTCCTGGGCATTTTGCTCCACGGCGTAAGCTACGACTTCTATTACGTCACCGCGTATATCTACGTGGACAAAAAAGCGCCAGTGCATATGCGTACCGCAGCGCAAGGGCTGATCACACTCTGCTGCCAGGGCTTTGGCAGTCTGCTGGGCTACCGTCTGGGCGGCGTGATGATGGAAAAAATGTTTGCTTATAAAGAGCCTGTGAACGGGTTGACCTTCAACTGGGCCGGAATGTGGGCGTTCGGCGGCATTATGATCGCCGTTATCGCCGTGCTGTTTATGCTGTTTTTCCGCGAATCGGATAAAGAGATCACCGCCATTGAGGTGGATGATGCCGATACTGCGCTGACACGAGGGGAAGTAAAATGAAAGCAGAACGTATTCTCGGTGCCCTGTACGGGCAGATGTTGGGGGATGCGATGGGCATGCCGTCAGAGCTGTGGCCAAGAAGCCGCGTGAAAGCCCATTTTGGCTGGATCGACCGCTTTTTGCCCGGCCCGGCAGAGAATAATGCCGCCTGTTATTTTGGCCGGGCGGAGTTTACGGATGATACCTCCATGGCCCTGAGCCTGGCGGATGCCATTATCGAATGCGACGGGCAGATTGATCCCGATGCCATCGGCAGGCATATCCTGCTGTGGGCCGAAGAGTTTGATGCTTTTAATAAGAATGTGCTCGGCCCGACGTCAAAAATTGCCCTGAACGCCATCCGCAGCGGTAAACCGGTGAGCGAGCTGGAAAATAATGGCGTTACCAACGGCGCGGCGATGCGCGCCTCACCGCTCGGCTGCCTGCTCCCGGCCACCCGCCTTGAGCATTTTGTTGAGCAGGTGGCGCTCGCCTCCAGTCCAACGCATAAATCGGATCTGGCGATTGCCGGTGCGGTGGTAATCGCCTGGGCAATCTCCCGCGCCATTGACGGGGAAAGCTGGCAGAACATCGTCGACGCCCTGCCCGGCATCGCGCGTTATGCCCAGGAGTCCAGATCCACCACGTTCAGCGCTTCTCTGGCTGCGCGTCTGGAACTGGCCCTTAAAACCGTGCGCGAGGCCAACGGCATCGACTCCGCAAGCGAGCAGATTTACCAGCTCGTCGGCGCAGGCACCAGCACCATCGAGTCCGTTCCGGCGGCGATTGCGATGGTGGAACTGGCCGGGACAGACCCGAACCGCTGCGCAATTTTATGCGCAAATCTCGGCGGGGATACGGACACTATCGGTGCGATGGCGACCGCGATTTGCGGCGCGCTGCACGGCGTGCAGGCGATTGATCCGGCCCTGAAAGCCGAGCTGGATGCGGTGAATCAGCTGGACTTTGGCTACTACTGCGAGCATCTGCTGCACTATCGGGAAGAAAGAGAGGGCGCATGAGAACCGAACTTTCTCACCAGCTTGAAACCTTAACGGCCCAGCGTCCGGTGACGGTACTGGGTGCGGCGGTCATCGACGTGATCGCCGATGCCTACGCCCTGCCCTGGCGCGGGTGTGATATCGAATTAAAACAGCAGGGCGTGAACATTGGCGGCTGTGCGCTGAACATCGCTATCGCCCTGAAACGCCTGGGGATCACGGCGCAAAACGCGCTGCCGGTCGGACACGGCGTGTGGGCCGATATCATTCGTAACGCCATGGCGAAACAGGATCTGCACAGCGCGGTGGAAGCCGAAAGCGGTGATAACGGCTGGTGCCTGGCGCTGGTGGAGCCGGACGGCGAGCGCACCTTTATGTCTTTCAGCGGCGTGGAAAACCAGTGGCAGCAGAGCTGGCTGGACGCGCTTGTGGTGCCGCCTCACAGCCTGGTATCGCTCTCAGGCTACCAGCTGGCCTCGCCGTGCGGGGACCTGCTGACACACTGGCTGGAAGGGCTTAAAGACGTAACGGCGTTTATCGATTTTGGGCCACGCATCGCGGATATTCCTGATGCATTGATGGCACGTATCATGGCCTGCAAACCGATTGTGTCGCTGAATCGCCAGGAAGCCGTTATTGCGGCGGAGCGTCTAGGTGTGTCCGTGGAAGCCCTCGGCAAGACGTGGCAGGCGCATTACAGCTGCCCGCTGATTGTGCGGCACGATAAAGACGGCGCAGAGTATTACGACGGTGAAAATGCCGGGCATGTTCCGGCATTTCCCGCCACGGTGGTGGATACCATTGGTGCGGGTGACAGCCACGCAGGCGGAACGCTGGCCGGGCTTGCGGCGGGTTGGGCGCTCCCGGACGCCGTATTACTCGGTAATGCGGTGGCCGCGTGGGTAGTTAGTCATCGCGGCGGCGACTGTGCGCCGACGCGCGAGGAACTACTCCTCGCACACAAAGACGTATAAATCGCTACGGCAGTAGCTAATGCTGTACTCAATCGGCCGGTGTTGCTGGTCAAGCGCGACTTGCTTGATCACCAGCACCGGTATTTTTTCGTCCATTTTGATGTGCATCTGGAATTCGCTGTCCGGCATCCGGGCGCTGACGCGCGAGCGGGTACGCTGCGGGAAAATGTTCTGGCTGCGGAAATAGTCGTACAGAGAAATACCGATGGCATCGGGGTCGTGGATCAGCCCAACCGGCACCCAGGACTCTTCAATCGACACGGCGTCGTCGTCGACGTAACGAATGCGTTTGAGCATAAACACATCGCTTTGCGGTGCGATTGATAGCTCCGACGCCACTTCATCCGGGCATTTGACGATCCGTTTGTTCACCCACAGGGTGTCAGGCTTTTTGCCGCGCAGGACCACCTGCTGAGAAAACCCGCGCGCCTCCTTGAGGGAATACTCAAAGATGTTATTAATCTGCGTGCCATAGCCCTGAGAACGCGTCACCACGCCCTCCTCTTCCAGCGCCTGCAACGCTTTGCGCACGGTAATGCGCGACACCCCGGTCAACTGGCTCAAATCGCGTTCGCCCGGCAAAATGTTGCCATGCTCCAGCATTCCGCTGCGCACGGCGTTTTTTACCGTCTCGGCAAATCTCAGATAAAGCGGGGTATTATCCACCGCCGCAAACCGTTCATTCAGTTGAGCAATTAACCGGGTATGCGCTTGTTCCATCTCTGTTTTCCTGGCAGAAAGTCCTTAATCAGTATACTCCTTCAGCGCTTTACCACCATGCATGAAAATGGTGAACCGGGCCAATACCGTGACCGACTTCCAGAGTATCGGCTTTGGCGAGCGCCAGTGAGAGCCAGGCTTTGGCGTCTTGCACCGTATCGGCCCAGTTTTCATGACGCGGACGCAGTGCCGCCAGTGCCGCCGACAGGGTGCAGCCGGTGCCGTGGGTGTTTTTGGTGATGACGCGCGGGGCGGTAAATCGCTGCGCACCGTCGCGGGTAAAGAGCCAGTCCGGGCTTTCGGCGTCGTCCAGATGACCGCCCTTTATCAGCACCGCTTTACAGCCCAGCGCCAATAATGCACGGCCCTGCTCTTTCATCTCCTGTTCGCTGCGGGCGTGCGGCGCATCGAGCAGCGCTGCCGCTTCCGGCAGATTCGGCGTAATGAGCGAAACCTGCGGCAACAGCTTTTTACGCAGGGTTTCAACGGCAGACGTTGAAAGCAGCGGGTCGCCGCTTTTCGCCAGCATCACCGTATCGAGCACCACGTTTTGTACCTGATAGCGCTTCAGCCGCTCGGCCACCGCTTCAACGATATCGGTTTCGGCCAGCATGCCGATTTTGGTGGTATCAATGCGTACGTCGCTGAACACAGAATCGAGCTGTGCCGCGACAAAATCTGGCTCAATGCGATAGACCGACTGCACGCCACGGGTATTTTGCGCCACCAGCGCGGTGATGACCGAGCAGCCATAAGCCCCGAGAGCGGAGAACGTTTTGAGATCGGCCTGAATACCCGCGCCGCCGCTCGGATCGGTCCCTGCGATGGTTAGTGCGTTGATACGTTTCATGCCTGCGCCTCCAGATTCCAGAGGGCGTCGATAAAGGCGCTCGCAAAACTGCCCGGCCCGGCGCTGTGTGCGGCGGCTACGTCTCCCGCGCGCTTCATCCATCCACAGGCGGCAGCCACATTATCCAGCCGATCGCCCGGCAGCGAGCAGCTTGCCGCAACCACCGCCGACAGGGCACAGCCGGTGCCGACCACGCGGGTCATCATGAGATCGCCGCCAGCGATGGTTTTCGTTCGCTGCCCGTCGGTGACGTAATCCACCTCCCCCGTGACCGCAACAATGGCGTTGGTCTGGCGTGCCAGTGCCTGGGCTGCGGGCAACGCGCTGGCAGCGGTATCGGTGGTGTCTACCCCGCGACCTCCCGCGCTCATGCCGGCAAGGGCAAGGATTTCTGAGGCATTCCCACGGATGGCGGCGGGTTTCAGAGTGAGAATTTGCTGGCAAAAGCGGGTGCGAAACGCCAGCGCACCGACCGCCACCGGATCGAGCGTCCAGGGCTTCCCTGCGGCAACCGCACGTTCAATTGCCCGGCGCATGGCCTGCGCGCGCGGCGAGGTGAGCGTACCGACATTGATTAACAGCGCATCGGCTATCCCGGCAAACTGCTCCGCCTCTTCGGCTTCGATAACCATCGCCGGAGAGGCCCCGAGGGCCAGTAAAACGTTCGCGGTAAAGGCCTGCACTACATCGTTGGTCATGCAGTGAGTAAGCGGAGAACGGGTACGGAAGTGGTGTAAGACGTGTAAATCGAGCAGGTCAGGCTGCATGGTTTCGCTCCTGCCTTGCGTCAAGAAGCGATAGCCGTGGGGGGCATCTGACTTCCCTACGCTGGCATTATCCAGATCAGGTGGTACGGGTATTTCTCAGCCTTCACAAAGAAGGGCACCCCGAGTCAACTTACTGAGCAGTTCAGTAATTTTAGCAGGGTAGAGCAAGCCATCGCCTCAGGCAAGCCTTCGCGAGCCGATTTCTGTCGTGCGTCAGGGAAAAAATATTAAAAAAATAGCCTCAACATTCATTTACTGTGTATACATTTAATCTCTTTGATTATTCAGATTTAATGTTTTTAACTCTCCGCTTCTCTTCGCACTACCACCTCGCAAACCAGGGTAACAATACAAATAAAAACAACGCTTTATGCAAAATTAATGTTTACTTTCAGCAACTTAGATATATGCATTGCACGTGATCTGCGTCAAAGTTCACACGCGTCAGTTAGACGATAGTTCAGCCCGGTTAATAAGATTGTGACCATCAAAAAAATACATCCTCTGGAGCAGACCTACTCGACTCGATTTTTCGCGTCGGTTTTTAGCTGCGTTATATCTAAGAATTATGCATTTATTGTTGAGATTGAGATCGTGAAATTAATGCTTACTCGTAAAACCCCTGTCGCTGTATTTGCGTTGACTCTCATCTGCGCCGGAAGCGTATTTGCTGCACCAATAGATTATTCTCAAGCGTGGGGTGATACCGTTGAAGCCGATCACCAGGCGGCTATCGGTCTTATCAACGATCATCAGAACCAGATTACCCAAAATAAAGTCGATAGCGAACAGGCTTTTCAGGGACTGAATACGCGTATCAGTGGCGTAGATGACGATCTGAATAGCACTAAAGATGCAGTACTGGTGGTCAACTATGATTTACAGCAGACGCGAGCAGATTTAAACACGCAAATTGATAATACGAATAATGCGGTCACTCAGCAGAAAATCGACATCGATAATGCACTGCAGCAGACAAACACGAACATCACTAACCAGATTACGACGGTAACAAATACCACCACGCAGCAAACAACCAATATTGAAAAAGATCTTCAGCAGACTAAGCAAGATGTGAATCAGCAGATTACGACGGTGAAGAACGCCAGCACGCAGCAGTCGACCAGCCTGAATAAAGATCTTCAGCAGACTAAGCAGGATGTGAATCAGCAGATTTCGACGGTGAAGAACACCAGCACGCAGCAGTCGGCCAGCCTGAATAAAGATCTTCAGCAGACTAAACAGGATGTGAATCAGCAGATTAACCATCTGCAGAGTGCCGCTGCCCAGCAGTCGGCGAGCGTCGAGAAAGACCTGCAAGACGCGAAACAGTCGTTTGCTCAACAGCAGTCCGCCAGTAATAGTCAGTTCAAAAACCTGAAAGATGAAGTGGACGATAACAAGAAAGAGTCCCGCAGCGGGGCGGCATCGGCCATCGCCATTGCATCGATGCCTCAGGTGCAGGTGGGCCAGCAGGTGATGTTTTCCGCAGGCGTCGGGACATTCAAAAATGAGCAGGCGCTGAGCGTGGGCGCATCATTCCATGCAGGCGACGCAACCGTGATTAAAGCGGGTGTCAGTGATTCCACCAACAACGATTTCGCGATGGGCGCGGGTATCGGAATTGGCTTCTGATAAATCTGCTCATCGTTATTAAAGAGTGATTTTGTACCTGTTGATGATAGCCATCATGATAAAAATAATAATATTTTCAGCTGTGCTTTATATTTTATTAATACTGACCGGATTTTGGCTCGGGACGATGTACAGAGATTATTTCTCCTGTCGCGATCTCATCTCATCTTTAAATTGTATCCAATGTGTTAGAGGTTATTAAATGAAGAAATTAATGATGGTCGCCATTGCTGTCTCTGCGCTTTCGGCCTGTTCCTCTCCGGCTGAGCGTATGGCGAAGTGTGAAGCGCAAGGCGTCAGCCGCGACACCTGTTATTTAGCGGAGCAAAACCGCACCACGACGATGAACGCCGTGGCCGAAAAACAGGCGCTTGAGAATGCCGCCAACGCCGTGCAACACGGTCAGAGCGCCAAAGTGCATGACCCGCTGCGTGAAGCTTCGTTCACGGCCAACGGGATCAAAGCCAGCGTCAGCAACGGCTTTTTCACCGCCAAAATCAACGGTAAGCAGGCGACGATAAAGCGTTTTAATGCGAATAGTTATGAGATTAAAGGCGCGGGTTACGTACTCTCCATCACCCTTGATGAAGACGGTATTACCGATGCGTCATGGAATAAAACCCATGGCCGCGATCATGGCTTACTGCAGTTCACGCAGAAGTAATGTTAAGGCGGCTAACGTGCCGCCTTTTTTGTATTGCGCGGGGTGAGGGCTTTTTGCGTCGAAGCGGCAGATTTTTGTTATCAAAAACATCGGGTTATTGAACGCTCTTTAACCCCCCTCTTTTGTAACAAAACAGTAAACAAATTAACCATTGAGCCACGCGCCAAAAGGCTCTATATTGGCCGCGTTTTTTACTCGCCCTATCCTTTACTAACTATTTATTCAATCGAGGCGCATAAGGCTGCCCCGGTTGTGGGAGTGATATGATGACGGATAAAGTCCGTATTGACACCGCAGATGCCCGCAAAAGCAACGAAACCTATCTGGCCCGTCAGGCCGAGTTTGAATCGAACGTCAGGAGTTATCCTCGCAAACTGCCTTTAGCGATCGCTAAAGCAGATGGCGTGTGGATTACCGATGCAGATAATAAAGAATACCTTGACTGTCTTGCCGGCGCTGGCACCCTCGCGCTTGGCCATAACCATCCTGATGTGCTGAAAAGCATCCAAAATGTCATTACCAGCGGCTTGCCGTTACATACTCTCGATCTGACAACACCGTTGAAAGACGAGTTCTCTGAGTATCTGCTCTCCCTGCTGCCAGGCCAGGGCAAAGAATATTGCCTGCAGTTCACCGGCCCATCCGGTGCCGATGCGGTAGAAGCCGCGCTGAAACTGGCGAAAAAAGTCACCGGTCGCAGCAGCATTATCAGCTTCTCCGGCGGCTATCACGGGATGACCCACGGCGCGCTCTCTGTGACAGGTAACCTGTCACCAAAAGAAGCGGTCGATAACATGATGCCAGAAGTGCAGTTCATGCCTTACCCGCACCAGTACCGCTGCCCGCTGGGTATCGGCGGTGACGCGGGCGTGAAAGCGCTGACCTACTACTTTGATAACCTGATCAACGACGTCGAAAGCGGCGTGCGTAAACCTGCAGCCGTGATTCTGGAAGCGGTTCAGGGCGAAGGCGGCGTGAACCCGGCTCCGGCTGAGTGGCTGCAGCGCATTCGTAAAGTGACTCAGGAACACGGCATTCTGCTGATCCTCGACGAAGTTCAGGCTGGCTTCTGCCGTACCGGCAAGCAGTTTGCCTTCGAACACGCGGGTATCGAGCCAGACATCATCGTAATGTCTAAAGCTGTCGGCGGCGGTCTGCCACTGGCTGTTCTTGGCATTAAAAAACAGTTCGATGCCTGGGCACCAGGTCATCACACCGGCACCTTCCGTGGCAACCAGCTGGCGATGGCAACAGGTCTGACCACGCTGAAAATTCTGAAAGATCAGAATATCGCTGACAAAGTGGCCGCTCAGGGCGAATGGCTGAAAGGCCAGCTGGTTGAGCTGCAGCAGCGTTATCCGGTGATCGGCCACGTGCGCGGTCTGGGCCTGATGATCGGCATCGAGATCGTGAAACCGAACGAAGCGGCAGATCACATGGGCTGCTTCCCGGGCGACGGCGATCTCTCTGCCCTGATCCAGAAGAAATGCTTCGAAGCAGGCCTGATTCTGGAGCGCGGTGGTCGTAACGGCGTGGTTCTGCGTCTGCTGCCATCCCTGCTGATTAGCGATCAGGAACTGAAAGTCTTCCTGGATAAATTCGAGCAGGCGCTGCTTGCTGCGGGCGTTCGCCCGGTCTAACGGAGTTAGGAAAAAGATGTCTGAGTCAAACCCAATTCTGTCGTCGTCGGCGCAAAGCATCGAGGCCTATCAGCAGGCCATCGAGCAAAGCTCTCAGGCGGTGATGCAGTGGCTGCAGCAGTCTGAGATGTATCAGGGGAAAACCGTCGCCGAGCTGCGCGAGAATATCTCCCTGAACTTCGGTCAGAAAGGCCTCGGCAACGAAGCGGCGATTGCCCGCGCGGTCGAGTACTTCCTGAAAGACAGTCTGTCGGTTCACCACCCGCAGTGTGTGGCGCACCTGCACTGCCCGAGCCTGGTTGTGAGCCAGGCGGCGGAAGTGCTGATCAACGCCACCAACCAGAGCATGGACTCCTGGGATCAAAGCCCGTCAGCAACCATCATTGAGATGAAGCTGATCGACTGGCTGCGTACCCGCGTGGGTTATCAGGCCGGGGATGCGGGTGTGTTCACCAGCGGTGGCACCCAGAGCAATCTGATGGGCCTGATGCTGGCACGTGACGCGTTCTTCGCGCGTCAGGGCCACTCCATCCAGCAGGACGGTCTGATCGGTGATCTGCGTAAGATCCGCGTACTCTGTTCTGAAAACGCGCACTTCTCCGTGCAGAAGAACATGGCGCTGCTCGGTCTGGGCTATCAGTCGGTCATTCAGGTGAAAACCGACGAGTGCTCACGCATGGATCTGAGCGATCTGGCGGCGAAAATTGCCCAGTGCAATGCCAACGGTGAGCAGATTCTGGCGATCGTCGCGACTGCCGGGACCACCGATGCGGGTGCGATCGATCCGCTGCGCGCTATCGCAGAGATGGCCGCAGAGCAGCAGATTTGGGTACATGTGGATGCAGCCTGGGGCGGCGCACTGCTGATGTCCGATAAGTATCGCGACTATCTGGACGGTATCGAACTGGTGGATTCCATCACCCTGGACTTCCACAAGCAGTTCTTCCAGACCATCAGCTGCGGCGCATTCCTGCTGAAAGAAGCGCGCCATTACGAGCTGATGCGCTACCAGGCGGCCTACCTGAACTCTGAGTTTGACGAAGAAGCGGGCGTGCCGAATCTGGTCTCCAAATCACTGCAGACTACGCGCCGTTTCGACGCGCTGAAGCTGTGGATGAGCCTGGAAGCGCTGGGTCAGGAGCAATACGCGGCCATTATCGATCACGGTGTGACGCTGGCGCAGGACGTTGCCGCGTACGTGAAAGATCAGGCGGTGCTGGAGCTGGTAATGCAGCCTCAGCTGGCGAGCGTGCTGTTCCGCTTCCGCCCTGAGCAGGCGCTGAACGATGCAGCTATCGCGCTGCTGAACCAGAAAATTGGTGACGCCCTGCTCGACTCCGGCCGTGCAAACGTCGGCGTGACCGAGCACAACGGCGTGACTTGCCTGAAACTGACGCTGCTGAATCCAACGGTAACGCTGGACGACGTGAAAGTCCTGCTGTCGCTGGTTGAACGCACTGCGTACGAGATTCTGGCGAAGTAAGTCCTTGCTCCCCGCACCCTCTGGTGCGGGGACAATTTTGCTATTCCGCTTTTTCCTTTGCCACTGCGATTTTCCCCGACCAGCTTACCCATAAATTCGCACACCTCTAATTCGTTATTTTCTCTGAATATTGAGATGCGATATGTCATTCAGCGACGTGGTTAAGAATTCGTGGGCAAAGCTGTTCAGATTTGTTACATTTTTTTTCAAACAAGTGCGACTGTGCCCCCTAAAATGGGCTGCTTGCCACGCTGTGACGCCACAGCGGGCTGAAGCATCAGCAAAACGGTTTAACTGGAGAAAAAATGGCTAAGAGTAAATTGCTGCTTCTGGGTGTGTTGATGTCACTGGCGGGTGCCGTATACGCCGCGCCGCAGCCTGCCGCTGCCCCTTCTGGTATCCAGGCATACGAAGAACAAGAGTTCATTGCCGATTTCACCAAATTCAAAATTGGCGACACCGCACCAGCTCAGTATCAAACGCCTGAATACACCATTAAACAGTACCAGCTGCGTAACCTCCCAGCGCCTGACGCGGGTACACACTGGACTTACATGGGTGAGAACTACGTTCTGATTGGTGATGCCGACGGTAAAATCCGTAAAGCCTACAACGGAGATATCTTCTATCACCGCTGATCCCCTCATCGTCCGGGCCTGGCAGGAAAGCGATCGCCCTTTCCTGCGCACCCTCTACTTACACGCCCGACGTGAAGCCTGGCCGTGGCTGGACAGCAGCGACTGGCAGCTAGAGGATTTCGACGCGGCAACGCGTGACGAGCAAATCTGGGTGGCGATGCAAGACGGCCATCGCGTCGGGTTTGCGTCGGTCTGGAGCAACGATAATTTTCTGCACAATCTGTTTGTTGACCCGCAGTATCAGCGTGCGGGCGCTGGCAGCCTGTTGCTCAAACGTGTGCAAGAGACGTTCACCAGCACCGGTTCGCTGAAGTGTCTGGTCAGAAATGAACGCGCGGTGGCATTTTACCAGCGACACGGCTGGCATATTGAGGCGACGGGAGATTCTCCGGACGGAGAGTATTACCTGATGCATTACGTTTTGCGGTAATAGCCCGCAGGCGCTGCGCTTGCGCAGACCCACGGAACAGCCTGTTGCAGGCCGGGTAAGCGAGTGCCCCCGGCCCATTACGGCTAATGCTTAGACTGCGCGGAACGCGATCTCGCTCGGAATCACTTCACCCTGCCAGTACAGCTGCGCGGCCACGCGCCCTGCCAGCTGGCGGTACATTCCCGCAAATTCACTCTCCGGACGGCCCACCACGGTCGGCTTACCACGGTCGAGATCTTCACGCAGGGTGATATGCAGCGGCATCTGCCCCAGCAGCTGAGTGTGATACTGCGCCGCCAGTTTCTCTGCGCCACCGGTGCCAAAAATCGGCTCGTGGTGACCGCAGTTGCTGCAAATATGCACGCTCATGTTCTCGACCACGCCGAGCACCGGCACCTCCACTTTCTCAAACATCACGATGCCTTTTTTGGCGTCGATCAGCGCGATATCCTGCGGGGTTGTGACCACAACCGCTCCCGTCACCGGGATATTTTGCGCCAGCGTCAGCTGGATATCGCCCGTGCCTGGCGGCATATCCAGCACCAGGTAATCGAGATCCGGCCACATGGTCTCCTGCAGCATCTGCAGCAGCGCCTTGCTGGCCATCGGGCCACGCCAGACCATCGCGTTATCGTCAGTCACCAGATAGCCGATGGAGTTAGTCGCCAGGCCGTAGGCCATGATTGGCGCCATGTGGGTGCCGTCCGGGGAGGTTGGACGTTGGTTTTCCGCACCCAGCATGTTGGGAATCGACGGGCCGTAGATATCGGCATCCAGAATACCGACTTTGGCCCCTTCTGCGGCCAGCGCCAGCGCAAGGTTCACGGCGGTGGAGGATTTCCCCACCCCACCCTTGCCGGAGCTGATGGCAATAATATTCTTCACGCCGTTAATGCCCGGCTGATTTTTCACGCGTTTGAGCGTGGCGATGGTGTGCGTCAGTTTCCAGTCAATCGCCTTCGCCCCGGTAATACGCAGCAGATCGGAACTGCACTGCTCTTTCAGGGTTTCGAAGGCGCTGGTCCAGACAAACGGCATCTGCAGTTCTACGTGCAGCGTGTCATCCAGCCATGCCACGTGGTGCAGCGCTTTTAGCGTGGTCAGATTGTGCTTCAGGGTTGGATGCTGAAAATTAGCCAGCGTCCCGGCAACCATTGCTCGTAAGGCTTCCGGTGATTTGGCCTGGGATTGAGAACTCATCCCGACTCCTTTGTTCTTGTGAATAAGACCTTAGTTGAACAAGTTTACCTGAAAGGCCGTGGTTTGTGCTTACTTAATAATGGCCCTTTTGTTACTATCAAAAACCCTTTTTACTGTTAAAGAAGTAATGCCCACTATGACTCAAGTCGCGAAAAAAATTCTGGTAACGTGCGCTCTGCCGTACGCAAACGGTTCAATCCACCTCGGCCACATGCTGGAGCATATCCAGGCTGATGTCTGGGTCCGTTACCAGCGAATGCGCGGCCACCAGGTAAACTTCATCTGCGCGGACGATGCTCACGGCACGCCAATTATGCTGAAAGCACAGCAATTGGGGATCTCCCCGGAGCAGATGATTACCGAAATGAGTCAGGAGCATCAGACTGATTTTGCTGGCTTTGACATCAGCTATGATAACTATCACTCGACGCACAGCGACGAGAACCGCGAGCTGTCGGAGCTTATCTACACCCGCCTGAAAGAGAACGGTTTTATCAAAAACCGCACCATCTCTCAGCTGTACGATCCGGAAAAAGGCATGTTCCTGCCGGACCGTTTTGTGAAAGGCACCTGTCCGAAGTGTAAATCCCCGGATCAGTACGGCGATAACTGCGAAGTGTGCGGCGCGACCTACAGCCCGACCGAGCTTATTGAGCCGAAATCCGTGGTGTCCGGCGCGACGCCTGTCATGCGCGACTCCGAACACTTCTTCTTCGATCTGCCGTCCTTCAGCGAAATGCTGCAGGCGTGGACCCGCAGCGGCGCGCTGCAGGAGCAGGTGGCGAATAAAATGCAGGAGTGGTTCGAATCCGGTCTGCAGCAGTGGGATATCTCCCGCGATGCGCCGTACTTCGGTTTCGAAATCCCGAACGCGCCGGGCAAATATTTCTACGTCTGGCTGGATGCGCCAATCGGCTACATGGGTTCCTTCAAGAACCTGTGCGACAAGCGCGGCGACACTCAGAGCTTCGAAGAGTACTGGAAAAAAGACTCCGACGCCGAGCTGTACCACTTCATCGGCAAAGACATCGTCTATTTCCACAGCCTGTTCTGGCCTGCGATGCTGGAAGGCAGCGGTTTCCGTAAGCCAACCAACCTGTTCGTGCACGGCTACGTGACGGTGAACGGCGCGAAGATGTCCAAATCACGCGGCACCTTCATTAAAGCCAGCACCTGGCTGAACCACTTCGACGCCGACAGCCTGCGCTACTACTACACCGCGAAGCTCTCTTCCCGCATCGACGATATCGACCTGAATCTGGAAGATTTCGTGCAGCGCGTGAACGCAGACATCGTGAATAAAGTGGTCAACCTGGCGTCCCGTAACGCGGGCTTTATCGCCAAGCGTTTCGACGGCGTAATGGCAGCTGAACTGGCCGATCCAGAACTGTATAAAACCTTTACCGACGCGGCCGTCACTATCGGCGAGGCGTGGGAAGCGCGCGAGTTCGGTAAAGCAGTGCGCGAAATCATGGCTCTGGCCGATCTGGCAAACCGCTATGTGGACGAGCAGGCACCGTGGGTTGTCGCGAAGCAGGAAGGCCGCGATGCGGATCTGCAGGCGATCTGCTCCATGGGCATCAACCTGTTCCGCGTGCTGATGACCTACCTGAAGCCGGTTCTGCCGCAGCTGACGGAACGTGCAGAAGCCTTCCTGAACACCGAGCTGACCTGGGATGCTATCCAGCAGCCGCTGCTCAGCCATAAAGTGAACACCTTCAAAGCGCTGTATAACCGCATTGAGATGAAACAGGTTGAAGCGCTGGTTGAAGCGTCGAAAGAAGAGGTGAAAGCCGCCGCTGCGCCAGTCACTGGCCCGCTGGCAGACGATCCGATTCAGGAAACAATCACTTTTGATGATTTCGCCAAAGTTGATATGCGCGTTGCGTTGATTGAAAACGCGGAGTTCGTTGAAGGCTCTGACAAACTGCTGCGCCTGACGCTGGATCTGGGCGGTGAGAAACGTAACGTCTTCTCTGGCATTCGCTCTGCGTATCCGGACCCGCAGGTGCTGATCGGTCGCCAGACGGTGATGGTCGCCAACCTTGCGCCGCGCAAAATGCGCTTCGGCATCTCGGAAGGGATGGTGATGGCCGCCGGTCCTGGCGGGAAGGATATCTTCCTGTTAAGCCCGGATGACGGGGCGAAACCGGGTCAGCAGGTGAAATAAACAAAAAAGCCGGAGCGTTCTCCGGCTTTTTTTATGCCTTGTTTACCGGCTCCCGGCCTACAAAGCGTAGCGTAACGCCAACAAACTTAGGCTGACGGCTTCGCGCTATGCACACGGTGAGTCAGCCCGCGCAGGAAGTAACGCATAAACTGATCGCCGCACTCACGGTAGTTCTTATGATCCGGCGCGCGCATCATGGCGGTGATTTCCGGCATCGACACGCGGAATTTTTGCTCGGTCATGATCGCCAGCACATCGTCAGATTTGAGGGAAAACGCGATACGCAGTTTTTTCAGCACGATGTTGTTATTCACGCGACGCTCAGGCGACAGCACCGGGGCAGACTCATCCTTGCCGCGTTTATCGTAAATCAGGCCATTCAAAAACGAAGAGAGAATGATATCCGGGCAGCGAACAAAGCCCTCTTCGTCCTCTTTGGTGATCCAGCTGGCGATATTCGCCGGCGTGGTCTCGACCTCGGCCAGCGCCAGAATACGAACCAAATCGTTATTGTTGGATTTCAGGATGTAGCGCACGCTACGAAGAATATCGTTACTTAACATAGAGCCTTCAGCTGTCGGTGATGCGATGGGGCGCAGTGTACCAGTTTTACAGTCCAATCGCCTCTTTCAGGCTCTTCAGATAGCGCCGACTCACCGGCACCGTCTGCCCGGCACGCAGCACCAGCTCCGCCTGACCGTTCTCTTCAAGACGAATTTCTTTCAGATGCGCCATGTTCACCAGATACTGGCGGTGACAGCGGATCAGCGGCGTACGGCTCTCCAGCGTGCGCAGCGTCAGCTCTGTAAAGCCCTCCTTGCCTTCAGCGCTGGTGACGAACACCCCGCTCATGCGGCTGCTGACAAACGCCACGTCGTCCATCTGCAACAGGTAGATGCGGCTATGGCCGGTACAGGGGATAAATTTCAGCGCCTGCTGGTTTTCCGGCAGAAGCGAAACGTCCTGCACGCTGCGCTCCTGGCGCAGGCGGTTGAGGGTTTTCTCCAGCCGCTTCTCTTCGATGGGTTTTAGCAGATAATCGAACGCATGCTCTTCAAACGCTTTCACCGCATATTCATCAAACGCCGTCAGAAAAACGATGTACGGACGATGCTCCGGGTCGAGCATTCCGACCATCTCCAGGCCGCTAATGCGCGGCATCTGGATATCGAGAAACAGCACGTCAGGGCGCAATTTATGCACCGCACCAATGGCTTCGATGGCGTTGGCGCACTCTCCCACCACCTCAATGTCGCTCTGTTCCTGCAACAGAACCCGCAGGTTTTCCCGCGCTAACGGCTCATCATCGACAATCAGCACTCTTAGCATGCGTTTTCCTCCAGGGGCAATCGTAAGGTAATACGGGTAAAACTGTCCGGCTCGCAGTCGACGGTGATACCGCAATCATCACCGAAATGCGCGCGCAGACGTTTGTCGACCAGGCTCATCCCCAGCCCGCCCGACTCGGCGCCAGGCTGATAAAGCCCGGCGTTATCTTCAATGTCCAGCACCAGATGGTGATTAAAACGGCTGGCAGAAATATGGATTTCGCCGGTGCCCAGCAGCTGCGAGGTGCCGTGTTTAATGGCATTTTCCACAATCGGCTGCAGGGTAAACGCCGGGAGATGCTGATGGGCCAGTTCGTCCGGCACGGACAGTGACACCTGCAGTCTCGACTGGAATCGCGCCTTTTCGATTTGCAGATAGGCATTCACATGTTCGATCTCATCGGCGAGGGTCACAATCTCTGAAGGGCGCTTCAGGTTTTTGCGGAAAAAGGTCGACAGAAACTGCACCAGCTGCGTCGCCTGATCGCTGTCGTGGCGGATCCCCGCCTTGAGCGTGTTCAGCGCATTAAACAGAAAATGCGGATTCACCTGGGCGTGCAGGAGTTTGATTTCCGACTGTGTCAGCAGCGCCTTTTGCCGCTCGTACTGCCCCGCCAGGATTTGCGCCGACAGCAGCTGGGCGATCCCCTCCCCCAGCGTGCGGTTGATGGAGCTGAACAACCGGTTCTTGGCTTCGTAGAGCTTAATCGTCCCCATCACCCGCTGATTCTCACCGCGCAGCGGGATCACCAGCGTTGAGCCGAGTTTGCACTGCGGGTGCAGCGAGCAGCGGTACGGCACTTCATTCCCGTCGGCATACACCACTTCGCCCGTTTCTATGGCGCGCAGTGTATACGTCGAAGAGATCGGTTTGCCGGGCAGATGGTGATCGTCACCGGTGCCGGTAAACGCCAGCAGCCGTTCCCGATCGGTGATCGCCACCGCGCCGATATCCAGCTCCTGATAGAGCACCTGAGCCACTTTCATGCTGTTCTCTTCGTTAAAGCCCTGGCGCAGAATGCCTTCCGTCGAGGCGGCGACCTTAAGCGCCGTGGCCGAGAACGCCGAGGTGTATTTTTCAAACATCGCGCGCTTATCTAACAGGATACGCATAAACAGCGCCGCGCCGACGGTATTGGTGACCATCATCGGCGCGGCGATGCTGCTCACCAGATGCAGAGCATCTTCAAAGGGACGCGCAATCAGCAGGATAATCAGCATTTGCGCCAGCTCTGCCACCAGAGTTATTGCCCCGGCGGTGAGCGGGCTAAAGACTTTATCCGGGCGGCCACGCTTGATCATGTAGCTGTGAACCAGGCCGCCGAGCAGCCCTTCGACAATCGTCGAGATCATGCAGCTCAGGGCCGTCATGCCGCCCATGGAGTAACGATGCAATCCGCCCGTTAACCCGACTAAACCGCCGACCACCGGGCCACCCAGCAGCCCGCCCATCACCGCGCCGATAGCGCGGGTGTTGGCGATCGAGTCTTCAATGTGCAGGCCAAAATAGGTGCCGAGAATGCAGAAAATCGAGAAGGTGACGTAGCAGAGAAGTTTGTGCGGCAGGCGTACCGTCACCTGCATTAGCGGAATGAACAGCCGCGTTTTGCTCATCAGCCACGCGATGACCAGAAAAACGCACATCTGCTGAAGCAGCAGCAACACCAGATTAAATTCGTACATGACCGCAAACCGCACTTTCTAAAAACGCGTAACATACACTGATACACATTAACTTTCTTTGAAGCATTCCAAAAAAGCTGCAATTCGTGCCCGTCATCACATCGTTTAGCGCAAGATATTCCACCCTTCGCATTATTTGTTCAAAAAACGGTCGATTCTTCCTGGTTCGCGAATCAACGACTACAGTTACTCTGGGGATGCGCAAGCCAGGGGGCGAACATGGCGCTTTACACGATAGGTGAAGTGGCACTGCTTTGTGATATCAATCCTGTGACGCTGCGGGCATGGCAGCGGCGGTACGAGCTGCTTAAACCGCAGCGAACGGACGGAGGGCACCGCCTGTTTAACGAGGCGGATATCGATCGCATTCGCGAAATCAAAAGCTGGATCGACAACGGTGTGCAGGTCAGTAAGGTCAAATCGCTCTTATGCGAACACGATCCCGACAGCCTGGCCGAGTGGCGCGAACATCAGGAAACCCTGCTTCGGCTGTTGCAGGCCGGTAACTTTCAACGTCTGCGAACCTGGATCAAGGAGCAGGGTCGGGATTATCCCGCCCAGACGTTAATCGCTCATCTTTTTATACCGCTTCGCCGCCGTCTGCAGTCTCAGCAGCCGGCATTACAGACGCTGCTAAGCATGCTGGATGGCGCGTTAATCAATTACATTTCCGTGTGCCTGTCGACGGCACGCAAGAAGAGCGGAAAGGACGCGCTTGTGGTCGGCTGGAATATTCACGACACCACCCGCTTATGGCTCGAAGCCTGGATCGCCACGCAGCAAGGCTGGCGAGTAGACGTGCTGGCACATTCATTAGCGCAGTTTCGCCCGGAGCTTTTCGAAGGGCAAACCCTGCTGGTCTGGTGCGGAGAAATCCCCACTGCCGCCCAACAGCAGCTTCTGAGCGAATGGCGCGAACACGGCTACCCCGTCATTACCCTCGGCCCGTAAATGTCTTAACGGCATTTAATGGTTCATTAACAGGTGTGCTTCACCGTATAATTGGGCGGTTAACAAAAGGAGCACATTATGAAGGCAACCAAAGTGGCCGTAATTACCCTCTTCGCCTTAATGGCCATCAGCGGCATTGGCGGCGTAATGCTGGCTGGCTACTCATTTATCGTACGTGGCGGTGTCGGCTGAGATACTGCGCCAGCCGTTCAAATCCGCGATCAACCACGATCGCCGCCAGCGCAACCAGCACCGCGCCCTGCACAATATAAGCCGAGTTAAACCCGCTCAGGCCGATAATGATCGGCGTGCCTAAGGTATTGGCTCCGACCGTTGAGGCAATGGTCGCCGTCCCGATATTGATAATTACCGACGTGCGCACACCCGCCAGAATCACCGGCGCGGCAAGCGGCAGCTCAACTTTACGCAGACGCTGCCCCGCACTCATCCCCATGCCTTCCGCCACGCTGCTCACCGCCGCCGGAACCGCTGTCAGCCCGGCCAGCGTCGCCTGTAAAATCGGCAGGACGCCGTACAGAATCAACGCAATGATCGCCGGTTCCTGACCAAAACCGATCACCGGCACCGCAATCGCCAGCACCGCCACCGGCGGGAATGTCTGCCCGATAGCGGCAATGGTCTCCACCAGCGGGCGAAACTCTCGGCCCGCCGGGCGCGTCACCGCAATCCCGGCCCCGACGCCGATCACAATCGCCACAGCGCTTGAAATCCCCACCAGCCAGAAATGGGCCAGCGTCAGGCTGATAAAACTCTCCTGCAGATAAACGGGGCGCGGGAGGCCTGGAAACAACGCGCCAAACAGCCCGCCGCTGTAGGGCATCAGCCACAGCAGCGCGACAAACAGCAGCACCAGCCACAGGAGCGGATCACGTAGCCATTTCACGTTCCACCTCCCCGGCCAGTAAATCGCGAAAATGCAGGGTGCCGCAGGGCGCGCCGTGCTCATCGACCACCGGTAACACCTCGCACTGCCGCGCGACAAACGCAGAGAGCGCATCGCGCAGGCTCATTTGTGCCTGAAGGGGTTCGCCGTTAACGGCAGGATCTTCCCGGCGCAGATACTCCCCGACCGTGCGCAGCGACAGCAGGCGTACGCCCAGTTCGCTGCGGCCAAAGAATTCGCGCACAAAATCCGTCGCCGGATGGGTTAACAGCTCAAGCGGCGTCCCCTGCTGCACCACTTCGCCGTTGTCCATCAAAACCAGGCGGTCGGCGAGGCGCAGGGCTTCGTCGATATCGTGAGTCACCAGAATAATCGTGCGTCCCAGAATGCGGTGGATGCGGGTCATCTCCGTTTGCAGCGCGCTGCGGGTAACCGGGTCCAGCGCGCCGAAAGGCTCATCCATCAGCAGCACTTCAGGATTCGCGGCCAGCGCGCGCGCCACGCCGACGCGCTGCTGTTGCCCGCCGGAGAGCTGATGCGGATAGCGCTCGCGCAGGGCAGGCTCCAGCCCCAGCAGCGCCATCAGTTCGTCCACGCGATCCGCAATCTTCTGCCGCGACCATTTTTGCAGCTGCGGCACGGTGGCGATATTCTGCGCCACCGTCCAGTGCGGGAACAGGCCGATGGACTGAATGGCGTACCCCATCCGGCGGCGCAGTTCCAGCACCGGCAGGCTGCGGATCTCCTCGCCAGCAAAACGAATTAGCCCGCTATCATGCTCCACCAGCCGGTTGATCATCTTCAGGGTGGTCGATTTTCCCGAGCCGGAGGTGCCGATCAGCACCGAAAAGGCCCCTTCTTCAAAACGCAGATTCAGGTTGCTGACAGCCATCTGCCCGGCAAATTTTTTGTTCACATCGTGAAATTCAATCATCATTTTTCCCCTTCAGCAGGGCCAGCCACAGGGCAAAAAGCGCATCCACCACCACCGCCAGCGCGATGGTAGGAATCACACCGAGTAAGACCAAATCCAGCGCGCTGCTCAGCAGGCCCTGGAATACCAGTGCCCCAAAGCCGCCAGCGCCGATCAGCGCTGCAATCACCGCCATGCCGACGGTTTGCACTGCCACCACCCGCAGGCTGCGCAGCAGCAGCGGCAGTGCCAGCGGCAGTTGGATTTTCCAGAATCGCTGGCGGGCGCTCATCCCCATCGCGCTGGCACTCTCCAGCACTTCAGGGGAAACCTGGCTTAGCCCCGCCAGCACGCCGCGCGCCAGAGGCAGCAGCGCGTACAGCACCAGCGCAATGAGCGCGGGCGTCAGTCCGGTTCCGGCGATACCGAGCGAGGCGAGCGCAGGAAAGCTTTTCACCAGCCCGGCGAGCGGCGCAATCAGCAAGCCGAAGAGCGCCACGGAAGGGATTGTCTGAATCACGTTCAGCACGGTAAATACCGGTCCCTGGCGCGTAGGGTGGCGGTAGCACCACAGGCCGATGGGCACGCCGATAAGCAGCGCAGGCACCAGCGTGCCAAACAGGATAGTCAGATGTTGCAACAGCGCATCGTTAAAAATCTCCTGGCGGTTAGCGTACTCTTTGAGCAGAGAAAGGGTATTCAGTTCGCCGCTGAACAGCAGCGCCAGCGGCAGAACCCAAATCTGCGCGTGGAGCAGCCAGCGCCAGAGCGGGTGTTGCGTCAGACGGCGGATCGCATCGCTACAGGCGAGCAGGCACAGGGCCATCCACAGCCACAGCCCGCTGCCTGCCGAGGTGCGCGCCAGCGGTGTTTCGGCGGTGGCGAGATGCGTCGCCGCCTGCCCGGCACTCCAGGTCAGCAGCACAACTAACGCTTCGCAGAGGATCAGCGTGAAAATGAGCGGCAAGCGCCCACGGCAAAAGGCCAGCACGGCAGCCAGTAGAAGGGACAGGGCCAGCAGGAGGGGCGAAAACGCCCACACCTGCCAGACGGACAGCCCCTCGCCGGACACCAGCCGATTAGGGGCAAAGTTCACAAACGGAAGCGCGCACGCCGCCAGCGCGACAAACGCGAGCAGCAGCAGTACGCGGTTATGACAGGTTATCGGCACAGCATTATCCTGTTACTTCACAAGTCCTTTTTGCTTCAGATAATCTGCCGCCACTTTTTTGGCATCCAGCCCTTCCACCGCTATGCTCGCATTGAGCTGTTGCAGGGTTTTCTCATCGAGAGTTTCAAACACCGGCTTCAGCCAGTCGCCGATCTGCGGATAGGCTTTCAGCACCGCTTCACGCACCACAGGCGTAGGGGCATAGATCGGCTGAACGCCTTTCGGATCGGTCAGGGTTTGCAGACCGAGCGCCGCCACCGGGCCGTCAGTGCCGTAGGCCATCGCCGCATTTACGCCGGAGGTTTTCTGAGCAGCAGCTTTGATCGTCACCGCCGTATCACCGCCCGCGAGCGACAGCAGCTGGCTCTGGTCGAGTTTAAAATCGTAGGCTTTTTCAAAGGCCGGAAGCGCGTCCGGACGTTCGATAAATTCCGCCGAGGCCGCCAGTTTGAAATCGCCCTTCTCTTTCAGATAGCGACTTAGATCGTCAAGAGAGGTCAGCTTGCCTTTCTCAGCGATATCCTTGCGCACGGCGATGGTCCAGGTGTTGTTGGCGGGCGCAGGGGTCAGCCAGATAAGCTTGTTCTGCTCGGCGTCGAGTTTTTTCACTTTCTCGTAGCCTGCGCTGGCATTTTTCCACGCCGCATCGTTTTCATCTTTAAAGAAAAACGCGCCATTACCGGTGTATTCCGGGTAGATATCCAGCTCGCCGGAGGTGATGGCCCCGCGCACCACGGGCGTGGTACCCAGCTGGACTTTATTGACTGTTTTCACCCCGTGGCTTTCCAGCACCTGCAGGATGATATTGCCGAGCAACGCCCCTTCCGTATCGATCTTAGACCCCACCTTTACCGGCTCTGCCGCCTGTAAAGGCAGGCTCAGCGCCGCCAGTAACGCCGCTGAACCCCATATCCCCTTTGTGATTGTCATTCTGCTTTCCTCATTAATTTGCCGCCTTTATCAGGGGCTTGAGAGAAAAGCGTAGCCTAAAATTGAGGAATCATCCTTCTTCCGGCAACCTCAGCGGGACGGTTAGCAGGCTGGCGGCAAAATAGAGCAGCGCGATCACCCACAACGTCCCCTCCGCACCAAACGGCGAAACGCAGAGCGTGACGATAAGTGGACCGGCGAAATTGCTCAGCCCCGACCCAAGATTCAGGCAGGAGATGGCAGCGCCTTTGTTCTCCGGCAGCAGGGACGGAATCAGCGCGCTCAGCGGGCCAAAAGCACCCAGCCCGATGGCGTAAAGGGCCAGAGCCAGAAACAGCGCCGTTTCGCTGTCACCGAACAGTACCGGCGCGTAGCACACCGCCAGCATCGCCAGACCGCACAGGGTGCCGGAGAACCAGGCCACCGTCTTGCGCCAGCCGATGGTATCGCCGAGCCAGCCGAAGAAGTAGTTAGCGAAGATATTGACCACGTTCACCAGCCCCCAGATGGTCAACCACTCGGCGATGCTAAATCCGAAACGCGGCAGGTAGACCGGCATCAGGATCACCAGCGAAAACTTGCCGATATCGTTGATGGTTTTGACGATCACCGCCAGACGCATTTTCGGCTCGCGCACCAGCACCATCATCCCTTCGGCAAAGGCTGCGCCGAGATGCCCGTTGCTTTGCACGTGCGGGCGATCGCGGTTGAGCACCAGCGCGCAGAATGCGCCGAGTGCCACAAAGATAAACCCGCTCAGCAGCGTCGAGGTTTCGCCGATCAGGGGCAGCATCAGGCTTGAGTACCACGGCCCGACGATGGTCATGCCTACGCCAAACGCAATCCAGAACCAGGAGACGGCGCGCCCGAGAATACCTGGCTCGCAGCGCTGGTTAATCCACACCAGAAACGAATAGGCGAACAGCGGATACGCCACGCCGCGCAGGGCGTAGCTCGCCACCATCAGGGGATAATTGCCCTGCGGCAGCGCGTAAGCGATAAAGGGAATTGAACCGATAAAGTAGAACAGCGTCGCCGCCCACATCAGGCGGCGCAGGCCGAGTACGCCCGCCCCTATTCCGGAAAACCACGATACCGCCGCGACACACAGCCCAAACACCGATGACAGCAGGCTGATGTGCATGGCATCAAAACCGCGATGCTGAAGCATCGACGCCAGCCAGCTTTGCTCGATGGTGGCGCCGGTGATAAACAGGAAAATCCCGACAAAGCCCCAGCACAGTTCACGAGGCAATCCCAGCCTGGCCCACAGGCCCTGCTGGATAAATACGCTCTGCTCCGTCATGCCATTTTGTCTCGCAGTGCGCGCACATTCATGCGTTTACGATTCAGATAGCCGACGCTGTTTTCCCCCCAGCAGTGGTCGTACGGCATACCGGTGAGGCTTTCGATCACCGCTTTGTTTTCCGCGCTGACGGTCGCCTTGCTGCCGCCCTGTTTCAGACGCGCCACTTCTTCGTTCAGAATCGCGTGGGTACGGCTGTTGACCTTAAACTGGAACGCCGACCAGATCCCCCACAGCGTCAGTGCGACCGGCAGCACAATCATGATGATTAAAATCATGTTGATGGCCGACTGCGGCTGGGCGTTTTGCCCGGAGACAAACCCGGACATCTGCAGGGCCACGCCGACGAGGAAAATCGACAGGGCCTGCGACGCCTTTCGCAGCAGGCTCATAAAGCCCGCGAAAATCCCCTCGCGACGACGGCAAGTGAGGATCTCATCCACGTCGGCGACAAAGGTGTAGTTATTCCACGGAATAGCGTAGATACCGCCGCGCGCCAGCCCGGCGACCGCCGCACCGACGTACAGCAGGGTCATCCCGCCGGTGCCGCTAAAGTACGCGGACACAAACAGGGCAAACGCCACCAGCGCCATCGTGGCCTGGGTCGCAAAGGCGCGCGACGGGGAGTAGCGCAGGGTCAGCCAGGTGGCAATCCCCACACCAAAGAACTGCAGACCGTTTACGACGCCCAGCAGATTGGAGGCCATTACAGACGAGGTCATCAGGGCGAAGACCACAAAGTAGGTAAAGACCGAGTTAAAAATGTCCTGCGCCACCGAGCCGCCGAGATACATCCCCAGATGCGAGCGGAAGGTTTTGATTTTTAACGTTGAGACGAAATCGTAATAGATATGGTATGCGCGCGTGGCGAATGGCTCTTTTTCGTCGTCTTCGTCGTGGTGCTCATTCTGCTGGATCTCTTCCAGCGAGCGCTCCCAGGTGCCGAAATAGACAAAGAACAGCACAATCATAAAGGAGACGGTGAAAATCGCCCCGGTATAGAAGAAGGAGTCGGAAGAGTCCGGGCCGAAGTACGCCACCAGACGCCCCGGCAGGAACGCCGCCGCAAATCCCGCGAGCTGGGCGATATACATACGGGCGCTGGTCAGTTTTGAGCGCTTTTTGAAATCCGACGTCATCTCAGCCGAGAGCGTGTCGTACGGAATAATGATCATGGTGTAGACGATTTCAAACAGGATGTAGAACAGCAGGTACATCCAGTAGTTGAACCCTTCCACCCACAGCAGGCTGTAGACCGACACCAGCGGAATACTGGCCAGCAGGAAGAAACGGCGACGGCCAAAGCGGCGCCCCAGGCGCGTTTTGTGGAAGTTATCAGAAACGTAGCCGATCACCGGACACATGATCACATCGACAATTCTCGCCACCGCAAACAGGGACCCGGCCTGGATCGGCGTCAGGCCACAAAAGGTGGTTAAGAAAAACAGCAGCCAGGCGCTGACCAGGGTAAAGGCCCCCGAGCCAATCACATCCGCCAGCCCGTAGCACACGTAGTTCCGCAGCTTTATTTCCCGCACTTTTTTGATCATTTTGCACTCCGGATTTTTTCACTATCCCAGCCCGCAGGCAGCGGCGACGGGCGCGTAATGGTGATGGCATGCAGATGCAACCCTTCGACGCCGCAGGCGTAAAGGGCCGGCAGCCCGTGCGGATATAACTCCACGCCGTGAGCGCGCCCGGTTTGCGTATTCACACGATAGGCATTGTCCAGCCCCATTCCGGTCGGGCGCTCTGGGTTACACGGCGGGCGAACGTCGTAGCAGCCCTGTTCATCGGAACGGGAGGCAAGCTGGCTGAACGCCAGGCCGTTGAAGGTGATATCGCGTATCGCACCGGGCGTTTCGCTGTGCAGATTTATCGCCCCCTCCCCCGTCCCGTTCAGGCCCGAGAAGGTGATCTGGCTGATCGTGCCTGGCGTGATGTCCGGCGCGCGATGGCGTACGGAGATAAACACCGGGTCAGCTTTGCCCCAGTGACACGGATGGCCGTGGCGGCAGTCGAAGAGAATGTTGCTGAAGCTCATCTTGCTGAATTGGCCGCCGTCGCGGGAGATCAGGCCGATGCCCCGGTTAGAATCGAAAATCACGCAGTTGCTGACCGTCAGATGGGTGATGTCGGCGAAGGTTTCGGTCCCGACTTTAATTGCGCAGCTTTTGGAGCGAATGATGCAGTTACTGATCGTGACGTTGTAGATAGGCTGCTGGAGTTCGGGCGCTTTGGCCGTGGTCTTCAGGCAGATGCCGTCGTCGGCGGCGCTGAAGTAGCTGTCGCTGATGAGCACATGCTGACAGCTGTCGATGTCCAGCGCGTCGGTGTTAGCCAGCGCCAGATCGTTATCAATGGTGATATTGCGGATGAAAACATGGTTGCAGCTCACCAGATGCGCGGTCCACATCGGCGAGTCGCACAGTGTGATATCCGTCAGCCGTACCTGTTCGCACCCTTCCAGCACCAGCAGGCGTGGGCGCTGGGGTTTTGGCTGACGATACCCCTGGTCATCCATCTCTGCGGCAAACCAGGCCGTGGCGTTGCCGTCGATCCAACCCGCGCCGCCGAGCGTCAGGTTGCGCGCATCGCGGGCGTAGATGAGTGCCATGCGCGACAGCTCGGCTGTGCTCTGGGTTTCTGCGGCGCGGTAATCATCCACATTCTGGCTGGCGAGCAGGCGCGCGCCCGCTTCCAGATGCAGGGTGAAATTCGACGGCAGCACCAGCGTTCCGGTCAGGTAGATGCCTGGCGTGACCACCAGCGTGCCTCCTCCGTTCACGGCAAGCGTATCGATGAGTTCCTGCAGCGCGGTGGTGACGGGGGTCGACCCGCTTCGATCGAGGGAGATGTTTTCTAATGAGAGCTTCATGTGATTACCTGTCAGCTGTGATGTGACAGGCATTACACGGCTTTTCTGCGGCGTGTTTGTGGCGTGTTTACCGGGCTTTTTCGCGAAGAGTGAAGAGAGTCACGCCTGCCGGGTGTGGCGGGAGTGAGTTTTGATCGTCCTCACGATTTCATCTGCGGGATAAAAATGAACTGTGAAAAAGGTCACATTTAACGGCGAGTAAGAGACAAGAAAAGAGGGAATCAAAGCAATCAGGCAGGAAAGGCGCGAAACCTTGCGGGATACGTCACGAAACCCGCACAACGGCGGGTTTCGTCTCTTGTCGTTAAAGCAGGTCGAACTCGCCTTTATTCACTCGCGCAGAGTCCACGCCGATAAAGACGTTAAACTTCCCTGGTTCCGCGTCATATTTCATCTGCTGGTTCCAGAACTTCAGCGCATCGACGTCAATCGGGAAGCTCACGGTTTTGGTCTCGCCCGGCTTCAGGTCAACCTTCTCGAAGCCGCGCAGCTGTTTCACCGGGCGGCTCATGGAGGCCGTCACATCCTGCACGTACATCTGGATGACCGTGGCACCGTCGCGTTTACCGGTGTTGGTCACTTCCACGCTGGCGGTGACTTTGCCGTCACGCTTCAGGGTGGGTGCAGACATTTTCACGTCAGAAACCTTGAAGGTGGTGTAGCTCAGCCCATAACCAAACGGATAAAGCGGACCATTGGCTTCATCGAAATAGCGTGAGGTGTACTTGTTCGGCTTATCGGCGTTGTATGGGCGACCGGTATTCAGGTGGCTGTAGTAAACCGGAATTTGGCCGACTGAGCGCGGGAAGGACATCGGCAGTTTGCCAGACGGGTTGTAATCGCCAAACAGCACATCAGCAATGGCGTTACCGCCCTCGGTCCCGGCGAACCAGGTTTCGAGCAGCGCATCAGCCTGCTGATCCTCTTTCACCAGCGCCAGCGGGCGGCCGTTCATCAGCACCAGCACCAGCGGTTTACCCGTCGCTTTCAGGGCGCTGATCAGATCGCGCTGGCTCTGCGGGAGGGTGATATCGGTACGGCTCGACGCTTCATGGGCCATACCCTGCGCTTCACCGACGACCGCCACCACCACATCAGCCTGTTTCGCCGCGTTGACCGCTTCGTCGATCATCTCTTTCGCCGAACGCGGATCAACCTTCACCGCCTCTTCGTACTGGTTCAGGAAGGTGACGATATCCTTGTCGTTAGTGACGTTAGCGCCTTTGGCGTAAATCACTTTGCCCTTTTCACCCAGCGCATTTTTGATCCCCGTGAGCACGGTGACGGACTGATCGGCCACGCCCGCAGCGGACCAACTGCCCATCACGTCACGCTTGCTGTCGGCCAGTGGGCCAACCACGGCGAGGGTGCCGGATTTTTTCAGCGGCAGCGTTTCGAGACGGTTTTTCAGCAGCACGAGACTTTCGCGCGCCACTTCACGGGCCTCTTTACGATGCAGACGGCTTTCGGCATTGGTATCCGCCGGGTCGGACTCTTTCGGCCCTAAGTGGCTGTACGGATCGTTAAACAGCCCCATGTCATATTTCACGTTCAGCACATGGCGGGTGGCGTCGTCCAGCTCTGCCATGGTTACTTTGCCGGTTTTCACCAGGTCCGGCAGGTATTTGCTGTAATACTCGTCGCTCATGCTCATGTTGATACCGGCTTTGAGCGCCACGCGCACGGCGTCTTCCGGATCGGAGGCGGTGCCGTGTTTGATCAGCTCTTTAATCGCGCCGTGATCGGACACGGTAATGCCTTTAAAGCCCCACTGGTCGCGCAGTACGTCTTTCAGCAGCCAGGAATCGGAGGTCGCCGGGGTACCGTTGAGGGAGTTCAGGGCCACCATCACCGCGCCGCTGCCCGCGTCCAGCCCGGCTTTGTAAGGCGGCATGTAGTCGTTGAACAGGCGCTGCGAGCTCATGTCGACGGTGTTGTACTCTTTCCCGCCCTCTACCGCGCCGTAGGCGGCAAAGTGTTTGACGCTGGTCATCACCGAGTAGCGATCCGCCGGGCTTTTGCCCTGCATCGCTTCGACCATGGTTTTGCCGAGGGTGGCGGTTAAATAGGTGTCTTCACCAAAGCCTTCTGAGGCACGGCCCCAGCGCGGATCGCGCGAGACGTCGACCATCGGCGCCCAGGTCATGTTCAGACCGTCATCGGCGGCTTCATAGGCCGAAATGCGCCCGACGGTTCTGACCGCATCCAGGTTAAAGGAAGAGGCTAAACCGAGGCTAATCGGGAAGACGGTACGCTGGCCGTGGACCACGTCGTAGGCGAAGAAAAGCGGAATTTTCAGGCGGCTGAGCTGCATCACCTGGTCCTGCATTTTGCGGATATCTTCGCGGGTGACAGTGTTAAAAATCGCCCCGACCTGGCTCTCCTTGATCATCTCGCGGATCGCCTCTTTCGGGTTATCCGGCCCGACACTGATGAGACGCAGCTGGCCGATTTTTTCATCGACCGTCATTTTGGTGAGCAAGTCCGTGACGAAGGCGTCGCGGGCTTCCGGGGTTAATGGGTGGTTGCCAAACAGATCTTCAGCCAGCGCGGGTTGCAGCGCCAGGCTTACTGCGACAGCTACAGAACAAAGCCATTTCATGTGTTGTACTCTCTCATCATTAACCGCCGGAAAACTCGGCCAGACCGTGCGAAAAGCGCAGTGTGCCACAAACCCTTTCAACCTTGCAGGGTTATTCTCTGATTTTTCTCATGAATACTTGTTCGCTTAACAGTTAATCGCGCTATGCTTTACAGCGAGAAATTTGCCCCACCACAAGGAGTGGAAGATGACTTCTGTTCGCACACAAAATAACAACACTTTTATTAACGAACTGTCTCGCCTGGTCGGTCACTCACACCTGCTGACGGACCCGGAAAAAACCGCCCGCTATCGCAAGGGCTTCCGTTCCGGCCAGGGTGAAGCGCTGGCGGTAGTCTTCCCCGGCACGCTGCTGGAGCTGTGGCGTGTGCTGAGCGCCTGCGTTAACGCCGACAAAATCATTCTGATGCAGGCGGCCAATACCGGCCTGACGGAAGGCTCGACGCCAAACGGCAATGATTACGACCGGGATATCGTCATTATCAGCACCCTGCGTCTCGATAAACTGCATCTGCTGGACAAAGGTGAGCAGGTGCTGGCCTATCCTGGCACGACCCTTTATTCGCTGGAAAAAGCGCTCAAGCCGCTGGGTCGCGAGCCGCACTCGGTGATTGGCTCCTCCTGCATTGGCGCGTCGGTGATCGGCGGGATCTGCAACAACTCCGGCGGGTCGCTGGTGCAGCGCGGCCCGGCGTACACGGAAATGTCCCTGTTTGCACGCATTGATGAGAACGGAAAATTACAGCTGGTGAATCATCTGGGGATCAACCTGGGTGTCACGCCGGAGCAGATCCTGAGCAAGCTCGACGATGAGCGCGTGAACGACGCCGACGTGCAGCACGATGGCCGTCACGCCCACGATCACGATTACGTCGAACGCGTGCGCGACATTGAAGCCGATACCCCGGCGCGCTATAACGCCGATCCGGATCGTCTGTTTGAATCTTCCGGCTGCGCGGGCAAACTCGCGGTGTTTGCCGTACGTCTGGACACCTTCCCGGCGCAGAAAAATCAGCAGGTCTTTTATATCGGCACCAACCAGCCGGAAGTGCTGACCGAGATCCGTCGTCATATTCTGGGCGAGTTCACAAATCTGCCGGTCGCGGGTGAGTACATGCATCGCGATATTTACGATATCGCCGAGCGCTACGGCAAAGACACCTTCCTGATGATCGACAAGCTCGGCACCGACAAAATGCCGTTCTTCTTTACGATGAAAGGCCGCGCCGACGCCATGCTTGGCAAAGTGTCCCTGTTCAAACCGCACTTCACCGATCGCTTTATGCAGAAGCTGGGCACGGCTTTCCCGGCGCACCTGCCGCCGCGCATGAAGAGCTGGCGCGATAAGTACGAACACCACCTGCTGCTCAAAATGTCGGGCGACGGGATTGCCGAGGCGCAAATCTGGCTGGCGGAATACTTTAAAACAGCCGAGGGCGATTTCTTTGCCTGTACGCCGGAAGAAGGCAACAAGGCGTTCTTGCACCGCTTCGCCGCGGCGGGCGCCGCGATTCGCTATCAGGCGGTTCACGCCGACGAAGTGGAAGATATTCTGGCGCTGGATATCGCCCTGCGTCGTAACGATACGGAGTGGTTTGAACACCTGCCGCCGGAAATCGACAGTAAGCTGGTGCATAAGCTCTACTACGGCCACTTTATGTGCCACGTTTTCCACCAGGATTACATCGTCAAAAAAGGCGTTGATGCGCATGCCCTGAAGGAGCAGATGCTCGAACTGCTGCGCGCGCGCGGGGCACAATACCCAGCCGAACATAACGTCGGGCACCTGTATGAAGCGCCAGAAACGCTTAAACGTTTTTATCGCGAGAATGACCCGACAAACAGCATGAATCCCGGCATTGGTAAGACGACGAAGCATAAATACTGGAAAGAAGCGGTCCAGACAGAGCGCGACGAGACGCAACCCTCTGATCAAACACTATAGCCACACTGAAATTATTGTTAAGCCAGTAACAATCGTACTAGAGTAATCTCACCCCGCCGGAGAACCGCTTCTCCGGCTTTTTTTTCCTGAGGAGCCCGCTCATCATGTCGGCCGTTGATATCCTGTCCGCTTCCGAAGTCGAGGTGCGCGACGCCCAACCTGACGACGTACATGCCATTGCCGCGATCTACGCCTGGCATGTGCTTAACGGGCGTGCATCGTTTGAAGAAGTTCCCCCCACCATCGAAGAGATGCGCCAGCGCATGAGCACGATTGCCGCCGAAGGGTTGCCGTGGCTGGTGGCGCTCTATCGCGGGGTGGTGGTGGGATACTGCTATGCGGCGCTGTATCGCGCGCGCCCTGCCTATCGCTATACGCTTGAAGAGTCGATCTATGTGGATGCCAGCGCCACCGGACGTGGTTTTGGCAGCTCGCTGATGGATGCCCTGATTGAACGTTGTGAGCAGGGTCCGTGGCGGCAGATGATTGCCGTGGTCGGCGACGGGCATAACAATGCCGGTTCAATTCGGCTGCATAAAAAGCATGGGTTCGAGGTGGCCGGGCAGTTAAGAAGCGTGGGCTATAAGAAGGGAAACTGGCGGGATACGCTGATTATGCAGCGCCCCCTGAACGACGGTGACTGGACGCTGCCGGAGTAATTCGCGAGGCAAAACGTTTTGCCGGGCAGCACTGCGCCTGCCCGGCCTGCAAACCGTGGATTCACCTGCCTCACGATCAGTCGTTCTGTGCGGTTTCCATCTGCGCCGCTTTTTGCTTTTTATAGCTCAAGGCCGCCGCCGGAACTGGCATCACTTTTCCGGTTTCAATCCAGGTACGCAAACGGCTGGCATCAGCGAAGTGAGTGTATTTGCCAAACGCATCCATCACCACCAGCGCCACCGGTTTGCCGTTAAACACGGTACGCATCACCAGACAGTGACCAGCCGCATTGGTAAAGCCGGTTTTCGTCAGCTGGATGTTCCAGTTTTCGCGATACACCAGATGGTTAGTATTGCGGAACGGTAAGGTGTACGCCGGATTCGCAAAGGTCGCCATCTCTTCACGCGTGGTACTCAGCTGACCGATCAGCGGGTACTGTTTGCTGGCGATCAGCAGGTGGGTCAGGTCGCGTGCGGTGGAGACGTTGTGAATCGACAGCCCGGTTGGCTCGACAAAACGGGTGTTGGTCATGCCCAGGGATTTGGCTTTGGCATTCATCGCCCGGATAAATGCGTTGTATCCGCCCGGATAGTGGTGCGCGAGGCTCGCGGCAGCACGGTTTTCCGAGGACATCAGCGCCAGCAGCAGCATATTTTTACGGCTGATTTCGCTGTTCAGACGCACGCGGGAGTATATCCCTTTCATCTCTGGCGTCTGGCTGATATCAACTTTCAGTTTCTCATCCAGCGGCAGTCGTGCATCGAGCACCACCATCGCGGTCATTAATTTGGTAATCGACGCGATCGGACGCACCAGATCCGGGTGACTGGAATAGATCACCTTGTTGGTATTCAGATCGACAATCATCGCGCTTCCGGAGGCGATTTCCGGCTGAGCGGCAGTGGTCACTGCGGTTGTTTTGGCAATCGCTGGCGCGGCAACGGGCACAGCCAGGATCAGCGCAAGGCTAAGTAAAGAAACTCGGAATTTCAGCATGGTGAGACTTCTGATAATTATTCATGCACGTGATGACGTACGCCTCCCGTTACAACGAGCGAAACAGGCTGGCAAAGGCATCATAGCTGCCCTGCTGAGTTGTCGCCAGCGGAGAATCGTGAACAGATGCTGCATTGCTGGCATTTACGCCAGCAATGCATTTACCTCAGAAGAGACGATAGCCGTAGCCCCACAGGATCACCGTGAGCGCCAGCAGCGCCTCCAGCACCAGCACGCCAATCGCGAGGGTTGAACTGGAGAAACTTAAGCCTTCTTCTTTGTTAATGTTGAGGAAGGTCGGAATCCCCACATACAGCAGATAGCCGGTGTAAAACAGCGCGATGGTACCCACCAGCGCACACAGCCAGACCAGCGGATAAAGCGCCACGATGCCGCTCATGAAAAGCGGTGTTGCCACGTATCCGGCAAAAACCATGCACAGGGTGAGCGAGGGACGCTGAGGATAGTTTCGCGCCATCCAGTAGATCACCCGCCCCATCACCGCCACGCCTGCCAGCATTAAACCGTAGAAGACCACCGCCAGTGCCAGCCCCGTCATCCATGAGAGCGTCACGACGTTGCCATCGCCAAAATTCCAGCCGATTTGTGTTGTGCCAATAAACGCGCAGATCACCGGTACGGCAGCCATGAGCAGGACATGGTGCGTGTAGTGATGCGCGACCGTTTCGTTCTCGCTTCTGATGACATGCATCTCACGATCGGGATGGGAAAACAGCCCCCAGACATGGTTCATACAGCCCCCTCATTGTCGGCCCGCAAGGCGATACTGTAAGTATAATGCAGCTTTAGATTATTTTATGACCAGCGGCAAAATTGCCGCTTCGGGGAAATCGTCCTGGTTGCCACACCATTGATTCACAGGGTGTATGCTTAAGGAAGGTTTACACAGGGAGACACCGCTGAACTCATGGATATCAATAGTCTGATTGAACAGTACGGATATGCGGCGCTGGTGATAGGGAGCGTGGCGGAAGGGGAAACCATCACCCTGCTAGGCGGGGTGGCCGCACATCAGGGGCTGCTTCGTTTCCCGCTGGTGGTCGCCGCGGTAGCGCTGGGTGGGATGATTGGCGATCAGTTGCTCTATCTGCTGGGATTGCGCTTTGGCCCCACGCTGCTCAAACGTTTTGCCCGACATCAGAAAAAAATCAACCGCGCGCAGCGGCTGATTCAGCGTCACCCTTATCTGTTTGTGATCGGTACCCGGTTTATGTACGGCTTTCGCATCATCGGCCCGCTGCTGATTGGCGCCAGCCGCCTGCCGCCGAAAATCTTTCTGCCGCTAAACATCATCGGTGCCATCGCCTGGGCGCTGATATTCACTTCGCTCGGCTATGTGGGCGGCGAAGTGATTGGCCCCTGGCTGCACAACCTCGACCAGCATCTGAAGCACTGGATCTGGCTGGTGCTGGTGGTGGCAGGCGTCATTATCTGGCGACTGTGGCGCAAGCATCGGGAAAACGATCGCGACTAGCGTCGTTACTCCGCCGGTTTAAACTGCGGATTCGCCAGCATAAAGCCGCCGTCGACAATAAACGATTGCCCCGTGGTGTAGCTGGCGTCCGTGTCGCACAGCCATGCGACAAGGCTTGCGATCTCATGGGTTTGCCCAGGTCGACCGAGAGGGATCTCGGGCATGGAGCCTTCTTCGACTTCGCTGTCATCCATGCCGTTCATCGGCGTGGCGATAGCGCCAGGGGCAACCGCATTGACCAGGATCTTGTGCTGCACCAGCTCAAGGGCCATCGATTTTGTCAGGCCACCCAGCGCGTGTTTCGCTGCGGTATAGGCGCTGGCCTCCGGTAGCGGGGTGTGCTCATGCACCGAGGTAATATTCACAATCCGCCCACCCTGCCCCTGCTTCACCATCTGCCGGGCGGCAAGTTGTGAGCAGAGAAACGCGCCATCCACATCCACGGTAAAAATCCCGCGCCAGTCGTCAAACGTCATATCAAGAAACAGGGCTTTGGCCATCGCGCCAGCGTTGTTGACTAGCGCATCCAGCCGACCAAAGCGGGCGATAAGCGTCTCAATGGCTTTCGCCCCCTCGGGCAGGTGGCTAAGATCCAGCTGTATCGCCTCGGCGCGACGCCCCAGGGCTTCTATTTCACGACAGGTCTGGAGTGCCCCCTCTTCATCCGAATGCCAGGTCACGCCAATATCAAACCCGCGCTCCGCCAGAAGTAGCGCCGTTGTTTTACCGATTCCGGAATCTGATGCCGTAACAATGGCCACGCGCTGAACTGATGCCATACCTACCTCCGCCATAACGCAAAAAGGTAAGTATAGATAACGTCCTGTTAACCGTGGTGATACCCGCCACCCAGGGCGGAGGTCAGCTGCAGGGTGGCGTCCACATATTGCCCCTGAAGCGTCAGGCTCGCGATGTGCTCCTGCAACGCCGGTATTTTCGCTTCGCTCACGCGTGAGCCGGCGATGATCCCCGCACGAAAACGGGCCTGCGCCTGGGCCACCACCCGTGCGGTATCGGCTTCAACCTGCTGCTGTTGCTGATTTTTGTTCATCAGCGTCTCCACTTCGCTGGCCGTGCGCGCCACCTGATTCACTGCATCGACCACCGCTTTGTTGTAGTTCGCGACGGACAGATTGCTCTGCGCCTGGGCGATGTCGAGATTCGCGTTGAGGCGACCGCTGTCGAAGATCGGCAGCGTCAGTCCGGCAGTGACCCCCATCTGCTGGGCCGATGAGCGGAACAGATCGCTTAAGTGCAGGGCGTCCTGCTGCAGGAAAGCCATCAGATTAACATCCGGATAAAATGCGGCTTTCGCTGCATCCACGTCATTCATGGACGCCTCAATGTACCAGTGCGCCTCCTGAAGATCGGGACGACGGGCCAGCAGGTCATAGCCCAGCGTCGGCGGTAGCGAAGCGTCGATTTTCGGCAGCGGGTGCGGTGTGAGCGTCACTAAGGTGGTATTGGTCAGCGCCTGCAACCGCGCCTCAATGGCTTTCATTTTGCCACTGACTTCCGCCCTCTGTTCCTGCGTTTTGCTGGCATTGATATCGGTGACGACACCTTCTACGGAGGAGGTAATGCCGTGCTGGTAGAGTTCACGATCGACGGCAATAATCGACTCTTGTTCCTGTTTGATGTCCGTCAGCACATGACCAATCTCGGCCTGCGTTTGCCACTCCCAGTACAGGCGCGCCACGCTGCTGGCGAGAAGCTGGCGGGTCTGTTCCATCTCCGCTTTCTGCGCATTGACTTTGCCGATCCGGGCCTCGACCTGGGAGCGGTTTTTCCCCCACAAATCCAGATCCCATCCCGCCGTCAGACCGAAGGTGCCGTTGGTGTACCACGGCCCGGTGGTGCCCGCCGCAGGATCGGTCTCGGCAAACGGACCCATCAGCCCTTCTGCCGACATTTTTTGCCGCTCGGCGTCCGCCGAAAAATCAATCTGCGGGCCGCCCGCAGCCACAGCCATTTTGGCCTGAGCTTCCGCAAGGGCGATACGCTGGTGGGCAATCTGCATATCCGGCGCATCGGCCAGCGCTTTGGCAATCAGGGCGTTCAGCTCCGGGTCGTGGAAATCTTTCCACCACTCATTTTTCGGCCACTGGGTGTGGGCCAGCTGAGTGTTGATTTTCGCCACGGGAGCCTGCTGATGCAGAGACGCCGCCGTGTCGTGGCCCGGCGCACAGGCCACCAGCAATAAAGAGAGAGGTAAGCTAAAAGAGAAAATAACTGAAGGTTTCATTACGCCATTCACGCAAAAAAGAAAGGGGCAAATTACGCCTGCTGCTTTTCTTTTTTTTAGTAACGCGTGGCAACCCTTACTTTGTCATACATTCACACACTCAGAAAAATATTCCCCTTACGAATTAGATAATTACATTCATTCACAGCACTTATTAATTAAGCCTTTGATGCGGCTGCTACACTTAAATAGACGTAAGCCCAATAGCAAAGTTGAAGGAGAAGGGAATGAAAATATTACTGTGGGTTATTTTGATTATTTTCTTAATAGGTTTACTGGTGGTGACGGGCGTATTTAAAATGATTTTCTGATGATTTGCCCGACCGATTTTTACCGGTCGGGCAAAGAGTAGTGTCATTACGCTTTTAGCGAAGCGCCTTTGGTCGAAATGACCTCTTTGTACCAGTAGAAGCTTTTCTTACGGCTGCGGGCCAGCGTGCCATTACCGCTGTCGTCACGATCGACGTAAATAAAGCCGTAGCGTTTGGACAACTCAGCTTTCGACGCGCTCACCAGATCGATAGGTCCCCAACTGGTGTAACCCATCACCTCTACGCCGTCTTCCATTGCCTCACGCACCTGCACCAGATGATCATTGAGATAGGCAATACGGTAGTCATCCTGCACGACACCGTCGGCATCGGGTTTATCTTTCGCGCCCAGACCATTCTCGACAATAAACAGCGGCTTCTGATAGCGATCCCACAGCACATTCAGCAGAGTACGCAGGCCGACCGGGTCAATCTGCCAGCCCCACTCTGAGCTTGCGAGATGCGGGTTTGGCACCATGCTTAAAATGTTGCCGCGCGCCTGCTGGTTTAACTCTTCATCCGTGGTCACACAACCGGTCATGTAATAGCTGAAAGAGATAAAATCTACGGTCGATTTCAGCGCCTCGCGATCGGCATCGGTTACGTCAAGCTGGATACCGTTATCGCGGAAGAAACGCAGCATGTAGCCCGGATAAGCGCCACGGCACTGCACATCACCGAAGAACTGCCATGCACGGTTCTCCTGCAAGGCTTCAAGCACATCGTCCGGCTTGCAGGTGAGCGGATAGACCAGCCCTCCCAGCAGCATATTGCCAATTTTGCCTTCCGGGACAATCTCATGACAGGCGTTAACCGCCAATGCGCTGGCCATCAGCTGATGATGGATTGCCTGATAGACTTCCGCTTTACTGCTGGTTTCCGGCAGGCCGACGCCCGTCATTGGCGCATGCAGGGACATATTGATTTCGTTAAATGTCAGCCACAGCTTCACCTTCTCTTTGTAGCGGGTAAACACCGTGCGCGCATACCGCTCGAAGAAACCAATCACCTGACGACTGCCCCAGCCACCATACTGTTTCACCAGGCCCCACGGCATCTCATAGTGCGACAGCGTTACCAGTGGAGTGATATTGTGCGCGGCCAGTTCGTCAAACAGTTTGTCGTAAAACGCCAGACCCGCTTCATTCGGCTGCGGCTCATCCCCGTTCGGGAAAATACGCGTCCAGGCGATAGAGACACGCAGGCAGCTAAATCCCATTTCAGCAAACAGCTTAATATCGTCCGGGTAGCGATGATAAAAATCGATCGCCACATCCTTAATTCCGCTGTCGCCCGGAACGCGCTCTACCACCGGGCCAAATACCCCTTTCGGCTGGACGTCCGACGTTGACAGGCCTTTGCCATCTTCAAGGTAAGCGCCTTCTACCTGGTTGGCAGCAACCGCGCCGCCCCATAAAAATGTATCCGGGAAAGTTTTCATCACGTTCTCCTGTTATTGATGGCTGACGGTCAGCAGCGGCGAACCGGCGTTGACGGCGCTGGCCGCCACGGTGATCACCTCTGCATAACTGTCGCTGTTACTGATAATAATCGGGGTGGCCAGATCGTATCCGGCGTCAAGAATGGCCTGTCTGTCGAATTCCAGCAGCAGATCGCCAGGCTTCACTTTATCGCCCACGTTCACGTGAGCGGTGAAATGCTTGCCGTCGAGCTTGACGGTGTCGATACCGACGTGGATCAGCACTTCAATGCCGCTGTCGCTTAGCAGGCCTATCGCGTGTTTGGTCTGGAATAGCGAGGCAACCTCACCCGCAAACGGGGCGAAAACGTGGTTGTCGGACGGGATAATGGCCGCGCCGTGACCGAGAAGACCGCTCGCGAAGGTGGCATCCGGCACCTGACTCAGGGCCAGCACCGTTCCGCTCATTGGCGAAAGTACCTCGTCTTCGCCAGCGGTGAGCGCGACCGGCGTCGTCTCAACTGCGCGCCCCGGCATCCCTGCAACCAGCGTCAGCACGCAACTTAAAATCAGAGCAACTACGGTTCCGATAATGCCCCCCCACAGCGAAGCATCAATGCCACCCGGCGGGATCATCTGCGCAATGGTAAAGATATTGGCGAACCCAAAGGAGTAAACATAGGCCTGGCTCAGGCCCACAATGGCCCCGCCAATCGACCCGGCCACGCAGCCAAAGATGAACGGTCGACGCAGCGGCAAGTTCACGCCATACACCGCAGGCTCGGTGATGCCAAAAATCCCCGCTGTTACCGATGAGCCCGCCAGCATTTTCAGACGCGCATCGCGCGTGCGCAGGAAGACCCCCAGCGCGGCACCCACCTGCCCCATCACCGCAGGCAGCAGCATCGGCAGCATTGAGTCATGCCCCAGTACCGCCAGGTTATTGATCATCAGCGGCACCAGCCCCCAGTGCAGGCCGAAGATCACGCACACCTGCCACAGCGCACCCATCGCTGCGCCAGCCAGCCACGGGGCCAGGACATAAATCACCTGATATCCGTTAGCCAGCAGCTGGCTCAGCCAGGTCGCTACCGGCCCAATCACCAGGAAGGTCAGCGGGACGGTGACCGCTAAACAGATCAGCGGCGTAAAGAAGTTTTTCATCGACGACGGCAGCAGTTTGCCGCTCTTTTCTTCCAGCCAACAGCTGACCCACGCCGCGAGAATAATCGGGATAACCGACGCGCTGTAGTTGAACCAGGTGACCGGAATCCCGAGAAACGCGTCCGCTACGGCTCCGGTTTGTTGGCTGGCCTCAAACGCCTGAATCATCATCGGATGGGTCAGCGCGCCACCGATGACCATGGTGATAAACGGATTGCCGCCAAATTTCTTCCCGGCCGTGTAGCCCAGCACCAGCGGAAAGAAGAAGAATAAGGCATCGCTTGCCGCAAACCAGATTTTGTAGGTTCCGCTGTCGGGGCTGAGCCACCCGCAAACCACGGCCAGCGCCAGCAATCCTTTCAAAATACCGGATGCCGCCAGGATGCCAATAAACGGGGTAAAGATGCCGGAGACCACATCAATCAAGCGCCCGAGAAGATGACTCTTGTCTCCGTTCTCGTCTGCTGCCACTGGCGTATCGTCATGCAAACCCGCTTCAGCCCGTACCGCTTTCCAGACATCATTCACATGGTTTCCAATCACCACCTGAAACTGTCCGCCGCTTTCGACGACCATGATCACGCCCGGATTTTTCTTCAGCTCTTCGGCATCCGCTTTTTGATTTTCTTTCAGTTTGAAGCGAAGCCGGGTGGCGCAATGAACTAGACTGATGATGTTCTCTTTGCCCCCTACGTGGCCGAGAATATCCTTCGCCAAAGCTTGATATTCCATCTCGATTTCCTTTCTTCGATGCCCGCAGGCATCTGGTGACTGAGTTTAAAAGTAAAAAACCACCTGCATAGCAGGTGGCATTGATAACGCCCCATAGGGGCGTACTAAGTCCAGACTCTGAGAGCCTTCCCTTCACACCTCTTTTAGTGGAAGCTGGCTCTCTTCAACTTCATGCTT